>NZ_JPOJ01000001.1:2435000-3635000 GCF_000733855.1 Methylomicrobium agile | reverse complement strand
TGAATGCGCTCGAACGCTGCCGCTGGTTCGAACTGGGACCGCAGAATCGCGACCCGGAAGCCGCGCACGCCCACGTCAAAGGACGCGCCGACTCCATCTTCGAACCCCGGCCCGAATACAATCATTCGAACAACCTGTATTGCATCGTCGGAAAACGGGCGCTGACCCGCAACCTCTACATGGACCGGCGCGCCTTCCTGCATTCCTACGATCCGGAAAGCGATCCGCAAGGCGCCATCCTGGCCAGAATCCTGAGCGCCATCGTGCCGGTCTGCGGCGGCATCAATCTGGAATACCTGTTCTCGCGGATCGATAATTCGGTGTACGGCGCGGGCAGCAAACTGCCTCATAACGTAATCGGACTGCTCGGCGTCGCCAACGGCGTCGAAGGCGATCTGCGCACCGGACTGCCGAATCAGATGATCGAAGTGCACGAACCGGCGCGCCTGCTGATCGTGATCGAGCAATCCCGAGAGATTATCGATAAATCCTTAGCGAAAATCGGCGAGGCTCGGGAATGGTTCGACCACGACTGGATCAGGCTGGCCTGCTTCGAGCCGTCCGGACGCGCCGTTTATTTTTACTCTAACCCAAAATGGCAATCCGTCGATCTGGCCGGCATGCCTCCGACGCCCGAAGCGGACTGTTCGGAAGCCGCTTTTGCCGGCAAGATCCAAACCGTCCCAGTCCATCTGTTGCAGACAATGCGGAGCCCGTCATGAACAGTTTGCTTCTGGCCTGTCAATTAATGCCCCTGCTGGGTTTCATCGCGATCTTCCTGACGCCCAAGGATACGAAAAAATTCTCCGAATTCAGTTACTGGAGCGCCGGCGAGAAAAGAATCTCCACGGTCAGCTCCCTGTTCGGGGCGGCGCTGGGCATCAGCATCGCCGCCCTGCTGACCGTTTGGGCGCTGGCAGGTTTTCCCCGCTACGAATATGAAGCCTTCACACTGTATTCGAAGGACGATTACCGGTTTCCGGTCCTGTTTTATCTCGACAAGGTTGGGGCGGCTTACCTGTTCTGCATCTGGATCATTTTTTCGATCATCATTCGCTATTGCCAATATTACCTGCACCGGGAAGCCGGCTATAAACGTTTTTTCCTGACCATTTTCGCGTTCGTGTTCGGCCTGATCATGGTCATTCTGTCCGGTTCGATCGACATGCTGTTCGCGGGATGGGAAATCGTGGGCGTCTCGTCCTTCCTGCTGATCGCGTTCTACCGCCACCGCCCGCAACCGGTCCGCAATGCGCTGCGCGCCTACACGGTTTACCGTTTTTGCGACATCGGCCTGTTGCTCGGCGCCTGGATGACGCACATGCTGTTCCATGAAAGCGACCATTTCGGCCAGATCGCCAGCCTGTTCGAAAGCGCGGCGATGCCGCCGGCCGGCTACCCTGCCCTGCTCCTGCTGTCGCTATTGATCGTAATGGCCGCTTCCGGAAAATCGGCGCAATTCCCGTTCTGCTTCTGGCTGCCGCGCGCGATGGAAGGACCGACGCCGTCGAGCGCGATTTTTTACGGCGCCTTGTCGGTGCACCTCGGCGTCTTCCTGCTGCTGCGCACGATGCCGATCTGGAGCTACCATTTTCTCAGCCGCGCCGTGGTGTTTCTGATCGGCCTGCTGACCGTGTGTATCGCGAGCCTGTCCGAAAAGACCCAATCGAACATCAAGGGCCAGATCGCCTACGCCTCGATCACCCAGGTCGGCTTCATGTTCATGGAACTGGCTTTGGGACTGGAAACGCTGGTGCTGGTGCATTTTCTCGGCAATGCGTTCTTGCGCTGTTATCAACTGCTGGTTTCGCCGTCGATCGTCGCGCATCTCTTGCGGGTCGAAGGCTCCGCGGATACCCAATTCTCAATCAAAACTGATTCATTGCGCGACAGATTGCCCGTATCGGTCCGCGACAGCCTGCCGGAAGTGCTGCGCAATACCTTGTATGTCTTTTCGTTGCAGGAATGCAATCTCGAATGGTTGATGCGGTCTTTGCTCTGGGATCCGCTGAAAAAAATCGGCGCGGCGGTGAACGCGGTGAGCCCCTGGATCAAAGGCGCAACCGCGCTGGTCATCTTCGGCCTGTTCATATTCGTGGCCAACGCGGAATTGATGCATCACAAATACCTGGCGGTACCGGCCCTGGTATCGATGGTGCTTGCGACATTGGGCGGCTTCAGCCAGAAGCACAGCCCTTTCAGAACCTGGAACGACATTGCGCTCAGTTATTTCTTCGCCTGCATCGCGGTCTGGTTCATCGTCAACTCGGCCTGGGACGATGCGGTCGTATTCCTGACCGGCATCATCCCGGCCTGGCTGCTCGGCATTGCAGCATTGCACCTGCTGTTGAAAGCGGAAAATTTCAAGGAAACGCCGTTCGCCTACCGGGCAATGGCGGAGACCAAACCCAGGCTGTCGCTGTTGCTGTTCATCAGTTTCCTGGGTCTCGTCGGTTTTCCGATTACCCCGGCCTTCATTGGCGAAGACCTGCTGCTCTATCACGCCAGCAGCCAGCACCCCTGGTTTGCGGCGCTGATCGCCTTCTCGTTCGTCGTGAACGGAATCGCGGCCGCACGCATTTTCCTGCGCTTATGCATGGGGCGGGGCGGCCTGTGGAATTGAACAAATGACCGGCATTCGATAAAGTTGGACGAAGGATCGGTCCTGCAACAAAAGCGCCTAAACACGCCACCGCTGCAGGATTCGGCGAAAACCGACCGGCACTCGGGCGGTGTGATTTTATGCAGATAACCGTTGTTCATTTCGGGAAGTTATCGGGCGGGCCTCCCTCTTTACTTTTGGAAAATACCCCTTAGAATATGCTTTAGAACTTAAAAAACAAACAAAATAAACCGTTACGAAATATCGCCTCGCGGACTCGACTGAGGAGTAAATCCTTACCGCCATCCTGTATCGGGAACCTGCAAGGCCTGTCTGGGAATTGACGCTATCTCCAGCCGAACCATTTCTTAGTGTTCAATATCCAGAAATTGTCGCTTTCATAGATTTACCGTTGTATGATCTTTTTGCCCGCTTCATCGGATTGAATTTCTCCGGAATGTGTTTTTTCGGCGAAACAAGGTCCGACTATTTAATTTTTTGGGAGGAATCGATAATGAACAAAAAACACCTCTTTAGCCTATGTGCTCTAACCGGCGCCCTGCTGTCTGCGGGACCGACCCATGCCGATGCGCACACCTATCTCTCCGGTTTTACCTCTAAAGTAAATCAGGGATTTTTCAATACGACCACGGGATGGATCGAAATTCCCAAAAACATCGTCAATATCAGCCACGATCAAAATATTTTCGTCGGTTTTAGCTGGGGGCTGCTGCGCGGCACGGCGCATGCGGTCAGCCGCACCCTTGTCGGTGCAGCGGAATTAATTACCTCTCCGATTCCGACCGACGATTACATTACGCCTCCTTACGTCTGGGAACGCTTTAGCGAGGATACGCGCTATTTCGGGGCGCATTATCCCGGTTTCTGGACGACTTACGGTCCGTTGGACGACGGCGACGACGATTAGGCCGCGCCGGTTCCCATCAGCTCATCGTTGCTCACCACTGCGGTTGATTTGGAATTAAGAGGATAAAACCATGAATAGACAATTTTTTTACCTGCCCTGTGCGGTGATTGCCGCGGCACTTGCCGGATGCGCACAGCCGCCCCGCAAAGACATTCCGCTGCTGACCTCGGAAGTGGACGCCGTCGTTCTGGGAGACTACGGCCAGTCCATCCATCACGAGGAACTGGCCGAGGAAAATCTGGAAGAGGCCGTCAAGGTATTGAATCACTGGAAAAACGATCATTACTGGAATATCGAGGAAGGACAGTATGCGGTCGATTCGGCCCGGGCCGCCTCGCAGCACCGTCTGGAATCGGAAAAAGCGCTCTGCCAGTGGCTGACGGCCGTCCACAGTCCCAACCATCATATAAACGAGGTGGCGAAGCATACCGCCGCCCATTTCAAAACCGGCAGCGCCACCCCATACCGAACCGACCATCGGGCCATCGCGATCATGGGCCGCTACCTGCAATCGCATCCCGATGCTTTCGCCGACGTAACCGCCTATACCGATACGGTGGGCAATCAAGCCAGCAACCAGGGCTTGGCGGAAAGAAGAGCCGAAACAGTCGCTAGGCTGCTCGTCGAGCACGGCGCAAAATCCGAGCAACTGCGCGTCAAAGCGGTAGGCGAAGCAGAAGGCCCCGACAACACGCCGAACCAGCAGCATCGGGTGGTAATGATGAGCACCGATCATCCGGCCTATCAGGACTGCGCAGGTTTAAACGCCGCCGGTTTAAAATAAAAACCGTCTTCCCGCCCCGCGCCCGCTCAGGCTTTCAAGACAAAGCCGGAAAAAAGCGGCGTGGGGCACAAGCCCTTTAAACTGTAGATCTTAATCTATAGTGCCTCGAACGATCCTGTACATTGACCGCCTGGTTTACCAGATCACTCAACGCCGTTAAGTTTAGCTGCGAAGAGCTGCAAAGCCGGCTTTGTAAATGACGGAACCGACCGACAAAATGACTGGGATAGCAGCATCGCGGCGGGTAATACCGGCGATGCCTCCATACCGTCACCGTCAGTAATACCCGACCCCGACCGCTACTTCGGCCAGCTATATGACGCCAGCACCGGTGTTATCGTCATCACCGACACGAATCTGGTCCGCCAAAACCGGTTCAATTAACGACATCGACGCGACCCGGCTGACTATTGGCGAGAGCGGCGGCACGCAGACGCTGGCCAGCGCCGGTAGAAATTACCGACGCCGCCAGTTTCTCCATCGCCCCCGAACGGCGCGACCAAATCCAGTGTCGACGCCCTGCCGAACAAGAAAACGGCACTACCTCATAATATTGCCGCGGCCGATAACTGGAACGGCCCGATTACGGGAGACAACATCAAGGATCTGACCGATAACGGCATTACCGTCTCGAACCTGCCCGACATCACCGCCACCGTCACTGCCGGCGCCATCCTGACCCGAACCCTCGACTTTTGCCACCGCGGCCGTCATCGATCAGGAAACCGACATCGATCTGCTCGACTTCACTATTTCCAGACTCGCCACTGCGGACAGCATCGCCACATGATCCATCAAGTTGGGTGCATGGCAAAGTAAAATCAGCGCGTGTCAAAACGATCCAGATCCATCACCTTTGCCCATGCCCGGGCGAAGTCCTGCACGAATTTCTCTTTGGCATCGTCCGAAGCATAGACCTCGGCCACCGTACGCAGCTCGGAGTTGGAACCGAAGATCAGGTCGACCGGCGTAGCCGTCCATTTGACCTGGCCGGTAGCACGGTCCCGTCCCTCGTAAAGGGCCTCGGATGACGACTTGGTCCAGTGGGTCGACATATCGAGCAGGTTCATGAAGAAGTCGTTACTCAATACGCCCGGACGGCTGGTGAAGATGCCGTGCTTCGAATGGCCGGCGTTCGCATCCAGTGCCCGCATACCGCCGACCAGCACCGTCATTTCGGGTACACTCAAGGTCAGGAAGTTCGCACGCTCGACCAACATTTCCGCAGGCGAGCGAGAATTATCCTTGCCGAAATAATTGCGGAAGCCGTCAGCTTTGGGCTCCAGCACCGCGAACGACTTGGCATCGGTTTGTTCCTGCGCGGCATCCATACGGCCCGGTTTGAAAGGCACCTGCGCCTTGTAGCCGGCTTTTTTGGCGGCTTCTTCCACGGCTGCCGAACCGCCCAGCACGATCACGTCGGCGAGCGACACTTTCTTGCCGCCTTTCAGCGTCCGATTGAAGTCGTTTTGGATGGCTTCCAGGCGAGTCAGCACCTTGGCCAATTCGGCGGGATCGTTGACCTCCCAATCCTTCTGCGGCGCCAGGCGAATACGGGCGCCGTTCGCGCCGCCGCGCATGTCGGTACCGCGGAAGGTTGCCGCGGAAGCCCAGGCCGTCCTGACCAGCTCCGGAATCGTCAACTCCGAGGCCAAAATCGCCGACTTCAGCTTGGCGGCATCCTTGGCGTCGATCAACTTGTGCGCGACTTTGGGGATGGGATCCTGCCAGATGAAGTCTTCCGCAGGCACTTCGGCACCGACATAGCGCGCCTTGGGCCCCATGTCGCGATGGGTCAGCTTGAACCATGCCTTGGCAAAAGCAAGCTCGAACTCCTTGGGGTTGTCCAGAAACCGCTTGGAGATTTTCTGGTACTCGGGGTCCATTTTCAAGGCGATATCGGTCGTAAACATGATCGGCACATGGCGCTTGCCGGGGTCGTACGCATCCGGAACGAAGTTGGCGCCCTGGCCGTTTTTGGGAATCCATTGTGTTGCGCCGGCCGGGCTCTTGGTGGTTTCCCAGTCAAAGGTATACAGCCACGTCAAATAATCGTGGGTCCAGCGCGTCGGATTGGTCGACCATGCTCCTTCCAGGCCACTGGTGACAGTGTCGTCGCCATGACCGCTGCCACATTTGTTGGCCCAGCCCAAGCCCTGTTCTTCGATGCCGGCGGCGGCCGGCTCCTTACCGACGCACTCGTCCGGCTTGTGCGCGCCGTGCGCCTTGCCGAAAGTATGCCCGCCCGCGATCAGAGCCACCGTCTCTTCGTCATTCATCGCCATGCGGCCGAACGCTTCGCGGATATGCTTGGCAGCCGCCAACGGATCGGGATTGCCGCCCGGCCCTTCCGGGTTGACGTAGATCAGTCCCATCTGCACGGCGGCCAGCGGTTTCGCCAGCTCACCCTTGACGTCGTGGCGCTCGTCGGCGAGAAATTTCTTTTCCGCTCCCCAATTGACGTTCTCGGCTTCCCAGTCGTCCGCCCGCCCGCCCGCGAAACCAATGGTCTTGAACCCCATGTCTTCCAACGCCACGTTGCCGGCCAGCACCATCAGGTCGGCCCAGGACAGCTTGCTGCCGTATTTCTGTTTGACCGGCCACAACAGGCGCCGGGCTTTGTCCAGATTGACGTTATCCGGCCAGCTGTTGAGCGGTTCGAAGCGTTGCTGTCCGCCGGAAGCGCCGCCGCGCCCGTCGAAGATGCGGTATACGCCGGCGCTGTGCCAGGCCATGCGGATGAAAAACGGACCGTAATTGCCATAGTCCGCCGGCCACCAGGATTGAGAGGTATGCAGTACGCCGGCAATGTCCTTTTTCACCGCTTTCAAGTCTAGGGTTTTAAATTGTTCGGCATAATTGAACGCTTTGCCCAAGGGGTTGGACTCGACCGAGTTCTGGCGGAGCGGCTTCAGATCCAGTTGTTCCGGCCACCAGAAACTGTTCATCGTCGGCTGCGGCTCGGCCCGGGCCGGCTCGACCGTCAATACTGCGGATATGGCGACTGCCATTGCAGAAGCCAGGAATGTTCGTTTCATTTTCATAAATGTTCCTTTACTCTTTAATTGGAAGGGTAATGCGAAAAAAACATGTCGGAGAATTTTACGTTTAGACACCTCTAGCGAAAAGGGTCAGCGACTTTCCCACACTTGGCTCATCGCCAAGGATCAAGGGTTCAAGATCGGCACTGCCTTTTTTGTTTTTCATGGAAGCTCTCCTGAATAAGTGACGAACCTATGGATTAGATTTCCGGTAAGCGATAATTTCGGTAGGCATATTTAACCCGATAACGCATTTATTTTGAAATCGATTTTATCGATAAACCCATAGGTGGAATCAATAGAGTGCAACCGTAAGGTGATATTATGTCCGATTGTTCAGCCGAATGGCTTCTCGACCGGCTTTCTACTCCAAAGCGATACAAGAAATTATGAACTTGCGTGACTTGAGCTACCTCGTAGCGGTAGCGGACTTAAGAAATTTCAGTCAAGCGGCTGACCAATGCTCGATCAGCCAGCCCACCTTGAGCACACAGATCAAAAAACTCGAAGATTATCTGGGCGTCAACTTATTCGTGCGCGAGAAAAACGGTGTGGAAGTGACGCAAGCTTGCGAACAAATTCTGCCGATCGCCCGCAGAATTCTCGCCGACGTTCAGACCATTCGGCAAATCGCCGCCCATGCCGGCGACCGTTACCGCAACATGCTGTCGCTGGGGGCGTTTCCCTCTCTGGCAAGCTACGTGCTGCCGGAATATGTATTCCGCATCAAGCAATACTATCCGGATCTCAAGCTTCAACTGGTCGAAGAAAAGACCGATTCGCTCATCGCATTGCTGCTCGACAAAAAGCTGGATGCGGCCTTGTTGGCCTTGCCCGTGGAACATGAAGCGCTGGAATGCCGGTCGCTTTTTGAGGATCCGTTTACCTTGGCCGTATGTGCCGACCATCCTCTGGCTCACCTGGAGGAAGTAGACCTGAACAGGGTAGCCAAGGAGAATCTGCTATTGCTGGATGAAGGGCATTGTTTGCGGGATCAGACGCTGAAGCTGTGCGACCCTTCCCGATTCGTTGAGCATGATTTCCGGGCTTCCAGTCTGGAAACCCTGCGTTTCATGGTCAAGAACGGCGTCGGGGTTACGCTAATGCCCTCCGTCGCCGTCCAGCCCGAGGATAACGACATTCGCTATATCAACATCCGCCAGCGGCCTAGCCGCACTATTGCACTCATCTGGCTGCGCACTCATCCTCGCAGCGCGTTGCTGGAAACCTTGGCGACACTACTGGCATATAAACCGTTACCCTGAGCTTCGCCAAACCGTTCCCGAAACACGGAACCCCAATCCGGACGGCGAATTCTCCCGGACGGCGGAGTTTGCCGCCCGCCGCTTCGAGGCTCAGGAAGACATGCCGCCGTTCCAACCTCAAAGCCCGAACCGATAAAGGTTGAAGCAGGACTAAGGATCTGGTAGGAAATAACTTTCCGGAGTTGATTGCTATGAAAAACGGATTGTTCACCCCCCTCTTTGAAAAAGAAGACTGCATGGGTGCAGGAGGTAGGACAATGCAGAAACGATTGCCGAGAGGCCGGGGGAGATTTATCAAATAAATCCCCCTCGATCCCCCTTTTTCAAAGGGGAAGTTGCTTTTAAGGAGAGCCGATATGTTGAAAGCCATGAAACTGTCAGCCGTACTGGGTATTTTCCTCGCCTCACAGCCCGGATGGGCCCAAACGGCCGACGAATCCGTCACGGCCATTAATATTGCCCTGGATCCGGATGCGGCGCTGATGCTGAACGCAAAAGCCGCCAATGCCCGCCTACGGCGGGACACCCCGGAGGGATTCGCTTTCGATGCTACCCACAAGCCCCACATTACGCTCCTGCAGCGCTACGTGCTTACCGAACGCCTCGACGGCCTTTATACCGCGGTCGGCAGAGTCCTCGCCCGCCAGAAAGGCATCGATTTAAAGCTGCAGGCCTCCCGGTACGATTACACCCCCTGGAAAAATAAGGGGATTGAGATCCTGGTCGTCGAGCCGACTCCGGCGCTCCGCGCTCTGCAGCAACAATTGATCGAGGCGGTCGCCCCTTTTACGGTGAAAACGGGAACGGCTGCCGCTTTCTTTGTCACCCCCGCCAAGCCCGACATAAACCCGACGACTGTCGATTACGTTGAGACCTTTATACCCAAGCACGCCGGGGGCAATTACCATCCCCATGTCACCCTCGGTATGGCCTCGCCGGATTATCTGAAGAAAATAATCGCCGAACCCTTTAAAGCGTTCACGTTTTCGCCGGTCGGGGTATCGGTCTATCAACTCGGCAACTTCGGGACGGCGCGGAAGCAACTGAAAACCTGGCCATGGGAACCTTGAAAGTGCCTGTCGGTAAATGGAACCGATAGGCAAAACCGCCCTTTTTTATCCTCCGAATTTCTACCGCCGAACGATAACCGGCTTGTTGGAAAGCTCGTCCGGATTGCGTTCCCCGGAAGGAAAATGGGTTATCAGAATCTTCGAGATGCGTTCGATACCTTCCAGCGAACCTTTCCGGAAGTCGCCGCCACGAAATGCTTCCTGCATGACCTGAGCCAGGCTATCCCATTCGGATTGCGGCACGCGCTTGGCGATGCCTCGATCCGCAACGATATGCACTTCCCGGTCAGCCAGTAACAGATAAATCAATACACCGCTGTTTTCTTCGGTATCCCATACCCGTAGATTCGCAAATACTTCGGTCGCCCGCTGCTGCGCCGACAGGCCGCGCCAAACCCAGGCGGGCGCCAACGCATTTTCGACAGCGAAACGCAGCTCGCCGCGGTGATGGCATTCGGATTGATGCACCGCCGCTTCCACATCGTTGAGTAAGGCAGCGGAAAACGCCAAACGCCAACGCCAAGGCGGCATGAAAGTATGAATGAGCCAACGCTTGACGTTTACCATGAGCCGGACGCGCCCCCGCCGCCGAATCGGCCGCCACCGCCGCCTCCCCAAGAACTTCCTCCGCCGTACCCGCCGCCATAGCCGCCTCCGAAACCGCCGCCGCTGGACCAGCCGCCGTAACTTCGCTGGCGAATGCCGACAATGAAGAAAACCATCAGCCCGATCAGGAATGCCGCGAAACCCAATCCGAACAACAGTGCCCCTACCGCGCCGCTGCCCAAGCCGGCCAGCATTCCGCCCATGACCCGCCCCAGCATGGCGGACAATATCCAGCCCGCGACGATTCCGCCGAACAGAACGAATATAAAAGCCCCACCGTTCTGCTGCCCTGCCGGCGCTTCCTGCGGCGGCGGCAGACGCTCGCCTTCGATCAGGCGCATCAGCTGAGTCACTCCCGCATCGATGCCGCCTGCAAAATCGCCGGCTTTGAAATACGGGGTGATCGTTTCGGCGATTACGCGTTTGGCGATCGCGTCCGGAATCGCCCCTTCCAGACCGTAACCCACTTCCAGCCGCATTTTTCGATCCTCTTTCGCCACGATCAAAAGCACGCCGTCATCGACGTTTTTCCGGCCGATTTTCCAGGCATCCGCCACCCGTATCCCGAATTGGGCGATCTCTTCAGGCTGCGTGGTGGGGACGATCAGAACCGCAATCTGGCTGCCCTGTTTGGCTTCGAAGGCGGCCAATTTATCTTCCAGCGCGTTCGCTTGGGCTGCACTCAGCGTGGAAGTCAGATCGGTGACGCGGTGCGACAGGTCGGGAATCGGCACCAACGCACCTGCTCCCGAAAAAAACAGCAGCAATAAAAACCCAACCCCATAACGCATGAACGGCAGCATCGACAATCCCCTTACTGAGCGGGAGACTCTGCCGGCGCAGGGGCTCCGAAATCGACTTTGGGCGGCTGCGAAATGGCGCGTTCATTTTCTACGGTAAAGCTCGGCTTGGTCTTATAACCGAACAGCATTGAGGTCAGATTGGTAGGAAAAGACCGTACGGTCAGGTTGTATTCTTTTACCGCATCGATATAACGGTTGCGGGCGACCGCAATGCGATTTTCCGTGCCTTCCAGTTGCGCCTGCAGATCGCGGAACAAGCCGTCGGCCTTCAATTGCGGATAGTTTTCCGCCACCCCCAGTAAGCGCGAAATCGCGCTAGTCATTTCTCCCTGGGCCGCAACGAATTTTCGGAAGGCCTCCTCATCGTCGACCAGTTCCGGCGTAGCCTGGATCGATCCCACTCGAGCCCGCGCCTGCGTCACCTCCGTCAACACGCCCTTTTCATGCGAGGCATACCCTTTAACCACGTTGACCAGGTTAGGCACCAAGTCGGCGCGGCGCTGGTACTGGTTCAATACCTCGCCCCAGGCGGCTTTGATGTTCTCATCGCCCGACTGCAGCGTGTTATAGCCGCAACCGGACAACATCATCGCGATGAATGAAGTCAATAACCATTTAAACATTTCGGTTTTCCTCATTTTTGTTTCAAAAAATCTGTTTACTTCGACGTCAAAACACGGGCAAATATGAATGCGCGCGGGACGATTCTGTTGAAAAATTACTGTTCCCGCCGGCAACGCACCGTAAGCCGATATTATTAAACCTATTAAGCTTAAGCCGGCCCTTAAAAAATCGTATTTAAGAGCCAGTTTGAAATGAAGTAAATCGTTAAAAACAGTCTGTATTCTATGACTTAACGCAGCCGGTAACAATTCCGGCCGGTTATTTACAGTGGGAGTTCGATTGCGATTTCAAGATTATAAAAATGACGTCTTTTTTAGCCGGCTATTTCCCGGCTTCATTTACCGCGCTCTCATTCAACTCGGCCTTTCGAATAGCATTTCGTCACCAAATATCGTGACATGAAACGGAAGTTGCAGTAAGTTGCTGCCGGTCCAGACAAACCTGCCACAACAGCAATGAGAAAAAATCCGTCATCGCCGCAAAATTTATCGGCCGAACACTTGCTTCAGCACCTGCCCGTCTCGGCTTTCGTGCTGAACGCCCGGCATCAGGTCGTGATCTGGAACAAGGCCTGCGAGCAACTGACCGGCCTGAAAGCGGAAGAAATGATAGGCAGCGATCGGCATTGGCAAGGCTTCTATACCGAAAAACGCCCCTGCCTGGCGGACTTGCTGCTCGACGACAGTCTCGGCGACGTCAAGGGACTGTATGAATGGGCCGGCGCCCCCGCATCCCGGACCGATATTTACCATACCGAAAACTGGTGCCCGATGCCGGACGGCCGCCGGCTGTATCTGGTGATCGATGCCTGCGCGATCCATGACGAAAACGGCGAAGTCGCGGCAGTCGTCGAAACCCAGCGCGACCGCACCGAGCAGCGCCTGATGATGCAGGCGCTCGGCGACAGCGAACAGCGGATTTCTTCGATTCTCGGCTCGGCAATGGACGCGATTGTAACGATCGACGAACGCCACAACATCACCTTATTCAATGCGGCGGCCGCGCGTATCTTTCGCTGCGCCGCCGACTTCGCGATCGGCCAGCCGTTCGAACGCTTTATCGCCCCGCGGTGCGCCCCGTTATTCAAACAATTCGTCGTTTTCGACAGTGCCATTAAAACGCCCGCCTGGGTGCCGGAAGGGCTCAGCGCCCGCCGGGCGGACGGTGAGGAGTTTCCGATCGAAGCGACCTTTTCGCCGCTGGAAGCCGGCGGTCAAAAACTCTTTACGATCATCCTGCGCGATGTCAACGACCGCCGCCTTGCCGAACAGAAACTGGAACGGCTGCAGCAGGAAAAAGGCTATCTGCAGGAAGTGATCAACGACGAACACAACCCGGGCGATTTCGTCAGCGGCTCCAAGGTGATGCGGACCGTGATGGAACAAGTCCGGATGGTCGCCCGCACCGATACCCCGGTGCTGCTGCTCGGCGAAACCGGTACCGGCAAGGAACTCCTGGCGAGGGCGATCCACGAGTACAGTAGCCGCAACGCGGCAATCCTGGTCAAGGTCAACTGCGCGGCGCTCCCTGCCGAGCTGATCGAAAGCGAACTGTTCGGCCATGAAAAAGGCGCCTTTACCGGCGCGATTCAGCAGCGCAAGGGCCGTTTCGAACTGGCCGACGGCGGCACGCTGTTCCTGGACGAACTGGGCGAGCTGTCCATGCCGGCACAGGCCAAACTGCTCCGGGTACTGCAGGAACAGGAGTTCGAGCGCGTGGGCGGCAGCGAGACGATCCGGGTCGACGTGCGGGTGATCGCAGCCACGAACCGCAATTTGCCCGAAGAGATCGCGGCGGGCCGCTTCCGGGCCGACCTCTATTACCGGCTGAACGTGTTCCCGGTCGAAGTACCGGCACTACGGCAGCGGAGTGCGGATATTCCGCTGCTCGCGCGTTTTTTCCTGACCAAATATGCGAAAAAATTGGGCAAGCATTTCGATGACATCGAGCCTGCGGGCCTTGAGCAGCTAAAGCACTACGCCTGGCCCGGCAATGTCCGCGAATTGCAGAACGTGATCGAGCGGGCGGTGATTCTGTCGCAGGGCTCGCAGCTGGAAATCCCCCCTTTGCAGCCGTACCAAGACAAGCCCTCTTCTCTATCGGAAAAACCGAAAACGCTCGAATCGCTGGAGCGGGAACATATCCTGCACACATTGAAAGAAACCGGCTGGGTCATTTCCGGCCCGAAAGGAGCCGCCGCGATTCTCGGCATGAATCCGAATACCTTGCGCTCCCGCATGCTAAAGCTCGGAATTTCCCGAACCGGCTGACGTAGGGTACGCTGTGCGTACCATTGAATGCCAAAGATATTGGGCAGTCGTAGTACGCGCTATGCGTACCGTGATTTAACACCTATCGGTACGCACAGCGTACCCTACTTTTTAACTCATCTCTTGGTGTCGCTTATGTCACACTTTCGACGTGCTCATATTCCCGGCGGCTCATTCTTCTTTACTGTGGTAACGGAACGGCGAGCTCCGATTCTCTGCACCGATACCGCCCGCACCTTCCTGCACACGGCCATTCGAGAATGCCAACGGCGTTGGCCGTTTCGGATCGATGCGCTGGTTTTACTCGACGATCATCTTCACGCCCTTTTGACTCTGCCGGAAGGTGATTCCCATTATTCGGCGCGTTGGGGATGGATCAAAAAGAAATTTACCAAAGCATATCTCGCTGCCGGCGATAGCGAACAAGCCCTTAGCGCTTCACGGATTCGTCAAAGACGGCATGGCGTTTTCCAACGCCGGTTTTGGGAACACACGATCCGGGATGAAGACGATTATGCGCGGCATTTCGATTATATCCACTATAACCCGGTAAGACATGGATATGTGGAATCGGTGCAGGATTGGCCTTATTCGACTTTTCACCGCTGGGTTAAGCAAGGCGTTTATCCGCCGGATTGGGGCAGTAAGGTACACGGCGTCATGGAGTTCGATGATTTGGATATTACCGCTATGGAATAAAGGTACGTTATGCCTCTTTGAGTTTTATGGTACGCACAGCGTACCCTACGATGGAGTCACGATATTTCGTTAAATTTACGATATTTAGCGAGACCGAATTCTCTACATCGTTTTGTTTTTGCTGCTTTATTTTTTAAATAATTGATTTAAAAAATATTTATTCTAATTTTTCACTCCCGGCATGACTCTTGCTGTACTACGGATAATCTCACCTAGCGGTGATTTCCGAAGATACCCAACCATGACCGAAAACGATAACACCGCCCGGGCCGCCTGGGCGACCTTGACTCACGACAGCCTCAACAGCGCGGAAACAGGCGAGCACGCGCTGACCCGGACGCAATTTGTCTTCCTGAACGTCGCCCTGCTGCTCGGCAATATCCTGGTGCTGTTCAATACCGGCGCTTTTGCCTCGATCAGCCTGCACGCAACCGGCGGCCTCGGCGTCAGTCCAAGCCATGCGGGCTGGATGCAAAGCTATTATTTCGTCAGCCTGGCTTTGGCGTTGCCGGTCAGTTCCTCGCTGTCGGCCGCTGTGGGCGAAGTCCGCCTTTATCTGGCTGCGATGGCCGGGATGGCGCTGGCTTCGTTGCTCTGCGCCGCGACGTCCGACCTGTCCTGGTTCTTAACAGGGCGGGCGCTGCAGGGCTTTTTCGGCGGACTGACCATTCCGCTGTCGCAAACGCTGCTGATGCGCGAATACCCGGAATCGACCAAGTCTTTCGCAGTCTCGCTATGGAGCATTGCCGCGCTGAGCCCGTTTACGCTGGGACCGGCGGCCGGCGGCTGGATTGCGGATCAATGGGGATGGCGCTGGCTGTTCTACTTGAACATCCCCCTGCCCTTATTGTCTTCGGCTCTGGTCTGGGCCTTGTTGTTCGACCGGTATTCCACTGGGCGGAGAACGCGGTTCGACAAAACCGGCTTTCTCTTGCTGGCCGTCCTGCTGTTCTGCCTGCAGACCGTACTGAACCAGGGACAGGACGCCGACTGGTTCAACTCGCCCGGATTGATCGCTACCGCGCTGACGGGCGCGGCAATGCTGGGCTATTTCATCGTTTGGGAACTGGCGGAACGCTCGCCGCTGCTCGACTTGCGCTTGTTCGGCCAGCGCAATTTCGCAATCGGCAGCCTGCTGCTGAGCCTCGGCTTCATGATCATGTACGGCTTGCTGTCGGTGCTGCTGGTGCGTTTGCAGACAGTCGCCGGCTACACCTCGTTTCTGGCCGGCAGCGTGCTGCTGCCTTTGGTGTTCCTGGCCAAACCGATCGCAAGCGTCATGCACCGGATCGTGCACCGCTTCGACGCCCGCCTGCTGGTCTGCATCAACATGCTGCTGTTCGCGCTGTTTTGCGGCTGGACCAGCCGGTACGACTTCTTCGGCCGCGGCGGCTGGTTTACCCAGCCCTTATGGACGCAGATACTGGAAGGCTTTTGCCTGGGCGGCCTGTTCGTACCGTTGACCACATTGTTCCTTTCCGGATTGGCGCCGAAACGGCAAACCCAGGCCGTCGAACTGGGCGGCCTGCTACGGGTGATGGGCGGCAGCGTAGCCTCCCCCTTATTCGGCGTATTCTGGGAACGGCGTACCGCCTTCCATCAAAGCCGCCTGATCGAAAGCTTTTCACTGTACGACGGCTGGTCCGCGCACACGATCGACCGCCTGCACGACGCCGGCCTGCACGGCACCTTAGCCACCGCAAGGCTTGCCGCTCTCGCAGGCCAGCATGCCGCAATCCTGGGGCTGAACGACACGTTCAGGCTGTCGGCCTGGCTCTTCGTAGGCCTTGCGGGACTGGTCTGGTTTGCCGCCCCGGCCGGGCCGAAACCCGCCGCATCCCCAAAGGAAGACAGGCGCCTGGAAGCTTTGGAAGACTTGGTAGAGGAGCCGTAACAATGAGACTGGTTAAAATCGCCCTGCTCGCGACTGCTTTATCTCTGAGCGGCTGCGCCCTGCTGCCGGAAAACGGCGTACGCGCCAAACCGATCGCACCGCCCAAACTGGCCCAGACGCTCGCAACCGATTCGCAGGCCGAGAAGATCGTACAGGAATGGCCCCAGGCGCAATGGTGGCAGGCATTCCGCAATCCCGAGCTGACCCGTCTGATCGAAACGGCACTGCGGGATAATCCCGGCTTGCGCGTGGTTTCCGCGCGCCTTACCCAGGCGGAAGCCGCCGCGGATTTTCAGGCTGCCGAAATGCTGCCGAGCATTCATGCCAGCGTCGAACTGCATCACCGGCGTTTTTCGGCGACCGATTTTTACGGCCCCAACGGCGGCAAAACCTTTACCGGCGCCTACATCGACCCCCTAGTCTTCCGCTATCACCTCGACCTGTGGGGCAAGGATAAAGCCGCACTGGAAGCAGCGCTCGGCCAGGAAAAAGCGCAAGCGTCGGAGCTGGCGATGTCACGGCTGCTGCTGAGTACCGCGATCGCCCGCAGCTATTTCAGCTTATGCGCGGCCGGGGAGGATGTCGAGCTGGCCCGTGAATTGAGCGGGAAAATCGAAGAAAAACACCAACTGGCGGAACTGCGCTGGCAGCGCGGATTAAGCAATCAGGATCCGGTTTACGCCAGCCGGCAGCAACTGGAAGCGGCGCGCCAGCGGGAGACCCGCACACGTCACATCGCCCAGCTATTGCGGAACCGGCTGGCAGCTCTGGCCGGGCAAGGGCCGGATTGGGGAAAATCCGTTCGAGCCGCCCGCAATGAAATCCTCGGCTATCTGCCGAAGCCGGAAACGGTGGCCTTGGGCCTGCTGGCGCACCGGCCGGACGTGGCGGCAGCGCTATGGCGGGTGGAATCGGCCGCCCAACGGGTCAAAGTCGCGAAAACCCATTTTTATCCCGACATCGATCTGGTGGGTTTTGCCGGCCTGCGCAGTCTGAATCTGAAGGATCTGTTTCTTTCGCACGGCGCCAGCGTCGCCTACGGCATGGGACCGACCTTGACCCTGCCGATTTTCGAAGGCGGGCGCCTGGAGGCGGAATTGAAGAACCAGGAGGCCGGCTACGACGCCGCGGTCGAAGGCTATAACGACACCCTGCTGACCGCCGTACAACAGGTCGCCGACAGCCTGGCCGAATGGCGGCAGAGTTCCGAGCACGAAGCTTCCGAAGCACGTGCGCTGAAAGCGGCCGAAGCCGAATCCGGGCTGGCCCGTAAGCGTTTTCAGGCAGGACTCAGCGATCGCGACGGCATGATCGATGCCGAAACAGCGCTGATCGAGCAGCGGCTCACTGCCAGTGAACTGCACAACGCCCGTCTTCTGGCCGCCGTAGGTCTGATCGAAGCCCTGGGTGGCGGTTATGAAAACAGTGAAGCCGCGGCGTTGAAAAACCGCATGATAAGGTAGGGTGGATAAGCAAAGCGCATCCACCAAAGCCGGCCCGGTGGATGCGCTGCGCTTATCCACCCTACACGAATTTTAACGACAATGATGCTTTAATCGCCCAGAGAGGCAGACAGTCATGAACGATACTCAAACCGTCCCGAACACACCCAAATCCCACGCCGGCCTCCGTAAACGCCGGCCAAGCCGCGGCCGCCGGCTCAGGCTGGTCACGGTAGCCGTGTTGGCGCTCGGGCTGGTTTATCTGGCTTACTGGCAGGGTTATGCCGGCCGTTTCGTGGTCACCAACGACGCCTATGTGACCGGAAATCTGGCACCGCTGAAAGCCCAGACCGCTGGCACCGTGGTGGACGTCCGGGTCGATGACACCCAGTTCGTGCAGCGCGGCGCCGTGCTGGTCCGGCTCGACGGCCTGGAGGCAGAGGTCGCGTTCGAAAAGGCTGCCGCGAACCTGGCCGACAGCGTGCGCCAGATCGAAACCCGATTCAGTCAGGCCGAAACCCTGCGCCAAAAACTGGCCGCCAAGGAAGCCAGACTCCAGCGCAGCCGACATGACCTGGCCCGTTTCCATAGCGTGGCCGCCGACGGCGCGGTTTCGGCACAGCAGATCGAGAACAGCGAATTTCAGGTGCGCGAGGAGGAAGCCGACGCGCGGCAAACACGTGCCGAGCTGGAAGGCGCCGAAGCGCTGGTCCGGAACACCACCCCGGCGGACAATCCGAAGGTATTGCAGGCGATCGCTGCTTTCAAGCAGGCTTATCTGGCCAAAGTCCGCCAGGAGATCGTTGCGCCGGTGTCGGGCTTCGTCGCCAAACGCAGCATCCAGCCGGGCGAACAGGTACGTCCGGAAACGCCGCTGATGGCGATCGTGCCGCTGGATTATTTATGGATCGAGGCGAACTTTCTCGAAAACGAGCTGACCCACGTGCGGCCCGGCCAGCCGGTCGAAATCACGGTGGATCTGTACGGTTCCGACACGGTGTATCACGGCGAAGTGCTGGGGCTTGGAGCCGGCACCGGCAGCGTATTCGGCCTGCTACCGCCCAATAACGCCACCGGCAACTATATCCATATCGTCGAACGGGTACCGGTCAGGATCGGCCTGCGCACCGATGAACTACAGGCCAAGCCGCTGCGCCCCGGCCTGTCCGCCGTAGTCCGCATCGACACCCGCCATCCTGGCCGCTCTGTCCTGAAACCTTTGACCACGACACCGTCGGACTATAAAACCGAGGTTTACGACCGCCAACTGGAAGGCGCAGCGGCGCTGATCCGCCAAATCATCGAAGCGAATCGGGTCCATAAAAGCCCAAAAGGCAGCGCACCCGATACCCGGCACTCGTGAAGCCGAAACAAAGCTTTCGATGCGAAAACGGATCATTTTCCTGATATAGTCGTCAGCGAAAGCTCAACCATTTATATCGGGCGCACCGGTCCGATCCATTTTTAAGGAAGTTTCAATGCATACATTCGAGGAAGCCAAGGCTAAAACCGCTCAGGCTTACAATGCGGCGGCCGACTTGTTCGACCATTCCGCCAATACCTTCTGGAACCGTTTCGGAAGCCGCACGGTGGAACGCCTCAACCTGTTGCCCGGAGAACGGGTTCTGGATGTCTGCTCCGGAACCGGCGCTTCCGCATTGCCGGCGGCAGTCCAAGTTGGCCCCCGCGGCAGCGTGCTCGCCGTCGACCTGGCGGACAAACTGCTGGCCAAGGCTAAAACGAAAGCGGAAGCGAAGCGCCTGAAGAACCTGGAATTCCGGGCGGGCGACATGCTCGCGCTCGGCTATCCCGACGGGCGCTTCGATGCGGTGATCTGCATTTTCGGGATCTTCTTCGTGCCCGACATGGCGGCAGCGGTCAGGGAATTATGGCGGAACGTGAGGCCCGGCGGCCGGCTTGCGATCACCACCTGGGGACCGGATTTGTTCGAACCGGCGAACGGCCTGTTCTGGCAGGCCGTACAGGCGGAACGCCCCGGACTGTGCAAGGGATTCAATCCCTGGGACCGCATTTCCAGTCCCGAAGGGCTCTGCACAATGCTTGCCGAAGCCGGACTGCACACTGTCGATGTCGTTGCCGAACCAGCCGTGCATCCGTTATCGAGTCCCGAGGACTGGTGGGCTCTGGCGATGGGCAGCGGCTACCGGGGAACGCTCGATCAACTGGAGCCGGACCAGTTACGGCGGGTGAAGCAAGCCAATCTGGCGGGACTGGAAACGAAGTCGGTCAGCGAAATTGAAGCGAATGTGATTTATGCGATCGCAAGCAAGCCGTTGACTTGAGGCAAGAAATTCGTCATTCCGGGAGGATTTGTCTGGAACAGTTTTACATTCCTCTCAAAGGGCATAGCCATCTACATCAGTTTGACATATCCCGTATCCCGGCATGGCCGCCGATCCGGAAGGCGGTAAAGCCTTGACTCGCCAGATATGCAATCTGTCCGTTATTCTGATAATGACCGCTGATTTGGATTCTGAACGGCAAGCGCGGCGAGAGCGCTCTCATAATCGGGCTCGCTGGCCAGTTCGTCCACCAGTTGGCTGTATATCACCCGATCGCTCTCGTCGAGAATCATCACGGCTCTGGCGGTCAGTCCCGCCAAAAGGCTGTCGGTCAGCTTGATCCCGTAATCGTCCGCAAAACTCGAACGGAAGGTCGATAAAGGAATCACATTTTTGAGCCCTTCGGTTTCGCAAAATCGGCATTGCGCGAACGGCAGATCGGCGGAAATCACCAGCACCACCGTATTCGGAAGGTTGGAGGCTTTCTGGTTGAATTTGCGGGTCGAGATCGCGCAGGTGGGCGTATCCAGGCTCGGTACGATATACAGAACCTTTCGCTTGCCGGCGAAATTCGCCAGTCCGACATCCTTCAATTTGCCGTTCACCAATGAAAAATCGGGCGCCTTGCCGCCCACAGCGGGAAGTTCGCCGCACGTATGTACAGGTTTGCCTTGAAATGCGAGGGTTGCCATAATGTTCGATGGTTTCTGATAAGTTAAGACTTAGGAATGAAGCGATGCCGTTATCATGAAATACATTTTTTATCCGAAAGAGGGCGATAAACCGTTTTCATGGCTGTTAGGTTAAGGAAGATAACTTTTATAAAATCCCCCTCGATCCCCCTTTTTCAAAGGGGGAAGTATACCGTCCTCCCGTTGAAAACGGGGGAGGCGTATCGCCTTTATTTGAAGAAGGGAGAAGCGTATCGTCTCCCCTTTGAAAACAGGGAAAGCGTATCGTCTCCCTTTTTCAAAGGGTGGAAGCGTATCATTCCCCCCCCTTTGAGAAAGGGGGGTTAGGGGGGGATTTTCAAACAAAACTTCCCGACTTAACAAACATGAAGCCGCTTCCCTTGCCCCGACCATGAAAATTGGCTGCAGGAGCGATGCCTCCTCCGCGACTTGAGGTTTCGGTCGCGGCGGAACACCGTCTCCTATCTTAGCCTTTCGGTTTTTCACCCCAACGACATTGCCTCTTCAGGGAGAGAAATCCCCTGCACTTTACGGCAGCGGATCTTCTATCTCGCCTACTTTTTTTCGCTTTTACGGTGCCTGACCAGGCGCTTGCGTTTTTCCAGTTGACGATCGCTCAGTTTGTTTTTCTGGCCCTGGAACGGGTTCGCCGGCGATCTGAATTCGAGCCGGATCGGCGTGCCTTTCAACTGCAGGCGTTCGCGCAAATAGTTCATCAAAAAGCGTTTGTACGCATTCGGCAGGGCATCGGTCTGAATCCCGTGAATCACCACGACCGGCGGGTTGCGTCCACCCTGGTGCGCATATTTGAGCTTGATGCGCCGATTGTTCACCATCGGCGGCTGATGCGCGTCGGTCGCTTCTTTCAGCAGCCGGGTCAACAGCGGCGTCGACAGGTCGACCATCGCGGCTTGATAAAGACTGTGCACCACGTCGAACAGTTTGCCTACGCCGCTGCCGTGCAGTGCCGAGATCGGGTGTTTTTCGGCGAAATCGACGAACGACAGTTTGAGGTCGAGCTGCCGCCTGACCATCTCTTTCTGTTCTACCGAAAGGCCGTCCCATTTGTTCAAACCGATGATCAGCGCCTTACCGGTCTCCAGCACCAGCCCCAAAAGATGCGCATCCTGATCGGTCACCCCTTCGCTGGCATCGATCAGGTAGATCACCACGTTCGATTTCTCGATTGCCTGCAGCGATTTGATCACGCTGAATTTTTCGATCGTTTCCGCAATCCTTGCCCGGCGCCGCATGCCGGCGGTGTCGATCAACGTGAAGCGCTTGCCGCCCCGTTCGAACGGAATATAGATGCTGTCGCGGGTCGTGCCGGGTTCGTCGAATACCACGACGCGCTCTTCTCCGAGCAGTCGGTTGACCAAAGTCGATTTGCCGACGTTCGGCCGGCCGACGACTGCAATGCTGATTCCTTTCGGCCCCGCTTCGGGCTCCTCCTGAACGGACGGCAGCAGATGACGGGAGCCCGCCAGCAGATCGGCGACCCCGCGCCCGTGCGCGGCCGCGATATAGACGGGTTCGCCCAGCGCCAGCGCATGAAAATCCGCGGCAACCGTGTGCGCATCGATACCGTCGATCTTGTTCACGACCAGCACGATCGGTTTGCCGAGCTTGCGCAAATCCTTCGCGATCACTTCATCCGACGCGCTGAGTCCCTCCCGGGCATCGACCAGAAAAAACACCACATCGGCTTCTTCCAGCGCAATCCGGACCTGCTTTCCGGAAAAACTGTCGATACCTTCCGCATCGTCCGCAATACCGCCCGTATCAACGACAAGACAGGCCATATCGCCGTACCGAACGCGGCCGTACTGGCGATCGCGGGTCAGTCCCGGATAATCGGCAACCAGCGCCTCTCGGGTGCGGGTCAGATAATTGAATAAGGTCGATTTGCCGACGTTCGGCCGACCGACCAGGGCGATAACGGGTAGCATAGTATTGAAAAGGGTAAGTTATTGAAGCGTGATGGAAGGCCGAACGGGAATACCGCATCGCAGAGCGGATAAGCGCAGCGCATCCGCCAGACAGGCCATATCTTTTCTGGAATAAGGTTGCCGTAGGGTACGCTGCGCGTACCTTATACGGAACATCATAAATCAAATTCCCAAAAGGTACGCACTCGGCAACCGCTCCCTGCGTTGCCCTACCTCCTGCATCCCTGCAGTCGAGCGTACCCTACGTAGGTCAGCGAACCTTCAACGCGGCCAATGTGCCGTCTCTGGCATAAACGAATACGGTATCGTCCGCAACCACCGGCCGGGCGTCGATCGGTCCGCCGGTGACTCGAACCCGCCCCATTTGCCTGCCATCGCTGTTGGACAGGAAATGCACATAACCTTCCAGATCGCCGACGGCGACGTAATCATCGAACGCCGCCGGTGCAGTCAGCTTCCGGTACTGCAATTCCTTCTGCTTCCATAATGCAACTCCGGAACGATCGTCCAATTGCAGCACGTTGCTGTCGGAGTCGGTCAGAAACAAACGGCGGTCCGAAATGCTCAGGCCGGAACTCGAAGACAACTGTTCGTTACGCCAGAGCAGATAACCGTCCAGCTCGGCTACCGCACCGACACCGCCCTGATAACTGGCGATATAGATGACGCCGCCTTCGGCAACGGGATCGACGTCGAGGTCGACCAGCCGTTCGATTTCGGAGCGGCCCTTCGCCATCGCAATGCTGGCTTCCCAGGAGAACTTGCCGTCAGTCAAGGCCAGCGCGATCAACTTGCCGTTGTCCTCACCGAAAACGACATTATCCTCGACCACGATCGGCGCGCCGGTGCCGCGGACGCTCAATGTCGGCACGCTGCGTTCGTAGCTCCACATCTTTGCACCGGTTTTTTCGTTCAGCGCAGTGATCGAACCGTCCGTGCAGCGCACGATCACTGCCCCCCGCGCAACGGCCGGAACGGATAAAACCTCGCCCGGAACCGAAGCGGCCCACAGCTTTTCGCCGTTGTCGAGCTTCAGCGCGACGACTTCGGCATCGGAAGTTCCCAATATGACGGTGCCGTCACCGATATGGGGTCCGCCGGAAAAATGGTATTCGGTTTCCGCTTCCCAAACCCGCTCGCCATCGGTCTGACGATGCGCCTCGACCAACCCCTCGATATCGGCGGCGACCACTTTTCCGCCACCCACCGCAGGAACGAGCTTCAGCGACTTCTCGCCGGCACCGTCGCCGACCGATTCCTTCCAGAGAATCTCGATATTTTTTTCCGGAGTGTATTCGACCAGCGGAGCCGGAGGCTCGGCATTATCCTCGCCTCCCAGAAAATAATCCTTGATTCCTTCCAAGGCTTCGCCCGCGGACTCCATCGAGGCGCAGCCACTCAAACCGATTGCGATCAATAAAGCCCAAATAAAACACATTATTTGGAATCTTTTGCCGGCTGTGCGACAGGAACGGGTTCCGGAGCGGTCAAATCGTCAAGCTTGATCTTCAACAAGGGCGATTGATCTCCGCCGCTCAACGCATTCTGATAAGCGGTACGCGCCTCATCGATACGGTCCATCGCCACATACAAATCGCCGGCCAATTCGTCGTAACTGGCCGAAAAACCGGCTTTGACCGCCGGATCGACTTCATTGATCAACTGCAGGCCCCGCTCGTATTCGCCGGTCGCCAGCATCAGCCGGACCAGGCGCAGGCGGGCAATATGGCTCAGTTCCTTGTTCGACTGGCCGATCACTTCCTGCAGCACCGCTTTCGCTCCCGCCAAATCGCCTTTCTGTACCTTCAGTTTGGCTTGTTGCAGGCCGGAATAAGCGGCGTAGCTGGTGCCGCCGAATTCAGCCTGCAGGCGTTCGCCCAACGGCTCGGCCGCGCCCGGATTGTTCGCTTCGACCGACTTGACCAACTGGCTGTAAAGATCGGAGGCCTGTGCCGCTTGTTCCTGTTGATGAGAGCGCCAGTAATTCCAGCCCCCGATCAAGGCAATGCCGACCGCGACCCCGATGATCGTCGACATGCCGTTTTCTTTCCACCAAGCCTTCACGGCTTCGAGCTGTTCTTCTTCCGAATCGTAAATTGCCACAATATTTCCCGATCTAAAATTTGATAATCAATAGGTTATTTCTTGCCGTAGCGCTGGCGGAAAAAATCCACCGCCTGCCGTTCGCTCATGCTCGCTTGCGACGTCTCGGCCACATTTTCGAGCCGGAGCGGCTTGACCGCAATTTCGCCGCGGCTGACTTCGTCATCGCCGAGGATGACCGCGAACTCGGCGCCCGATTTATCGGCTTTCTTGAACTGATTCTTGAAGCTGCCGCCGCCGCAATGGACCTGGAGCTTCAATTCGGGCACTTCGGAGCGCAGCGATTCCGCAAACCGCATGCCGACGCGCTCGGCCCGTTCTCCTACCCGGATCAGGTACGCATCGACCGTTCGGGAGACCGGCACGTCCGCCAGCGATTCGACCAGCGCCAATACCCGTTCGATCCCCATCGCAAAACCGACCGCATGGCTGGCTTTGCCGCCCAACTGCTCGATCAGGCCGTCGTAACGGCCGCCGGCGCAAACGGTGCCTTGCGAGCCCAACTCGTCGGTCACCCATTCGAACACGGTATTGCAGTAATAGTCGAGCCCGCGCACCAGGCGCATGTTGATTTCGTAAGCGACGCCCAGGTCGTCGAGAATCTGCCGGAAGCCGTCGAAATGCGCGCGGCTGGCTTCGCCCAGATAATCCATCAGCGCCGGCGCGCCGCTCACGACGGCTTTCATCGCCGGATTTTTGGTATCGAGAATCCGGAGCGGATTGGTTTCCAGCCGCCTCAGGCTGTCTGCGTCCAATTGATCGAGATGGGTCTTGAAATAACCGACCAGGCTCTCCCGGTAGGCAGTTCTTTCCGCGATCGTGCCGAGCGAGTTGATCTCCAGGCGGATTTTTTCGCGAATGCCCAGCCGCTGCCACAAGCGGTGCATGATCAGGATCAGTTCGGCGTCGATGTCCGGCCCCGCCATCCCGTAGGTTTCGACGCCCAACTGGTAAAACTGCCGGTAGCGTCCCTTCTGCGGACGCTCATGGCGGTACATCGGACCGTAGTACCAGAGGCGATGCGCCTGATTCGCCAGCAGGCCGTGTTCGAGGCAGGCGCGCAGGCAGCCGGCCGTGCCTTCCGGGCGCAGCGTCAGCGAATCGCCGTTCCGGTCGTCGAACGTATACATTTCTTTCTCGACGATATCGGTCACTTCGCCGATCGAGCGCTTGAACAGTTCGGTTTTTTCAACGATAGGCGTACGGATTTCGTTGTACCCGTATGCGCCCAGCACTTCCCGGATGACCTGTTCGGCATACTGCCAAAGCGGCGCCTGATCGGGAAGCACGTCATGCATGCCGCGGATTGCTTGTATATGATTTGCCATGAATGATGAGTCTGTTATTTTTGAGCAGACCGGATTTTTTTCGCTTCGCTGGAGCTCGGAAATTTTTCCAGCAACAAAGTGCGGTATTCTTCCGCGGGCGCCCGATTACCCAAGGCTCGCTCGGTATGATAGCCGATGAACAGGGTTTCCGGCGTAGGCTGAGCCACGCTCAGGTAGCGCGCCAGGAACGCTTTCGCCGGCCAAAGATCGTTTTTCTGATAACTGATTTTCTGCATCGCGGCCAGCGCCGGCGCATAGGCTTTGTTCAAGTCCAGTGCTTTTCTGAAAAAAGTCTCCGCCTCCGCCATACGGCCCCGTGCCATCTCGCAGCGCCCGGCATTGGTCAGCGCCAGCCATTGGCGATCGTTCAGCGGATTGTCGGCTGCCTTGGCCAGCAGCGCCAAGCCTTTCCCGGCCTCCCCCCCATGCTCGCACCGGAAGCGTCCGAGATTGTTCTGGGTGCCGAAATCGTCGGGCTTGATGCTCAGCGCGGTCTCGTATTCGTCTTCCGCCTCGTCATATTGCCTCAACCTTTCGTAAAGAAAAGCCAACGCATTATGCGCCTTGGCGTTATCGGAATCCTCATCGATCGCGCGCTCCAGATTTTCCCTTGCCTCTTCCAGCTTGTTTAGATCCATATACCGGATGCCGAGCTGGTAATAGGTTTCCGAAGCCCGTTGCGAGTCGCGTTCGGGCGACTTGCCGCCGAACCAGGAACAGGCGCTCAGGCTCAGCATCGAACCACAAAGCAAAATCCGGAGCATAGACGGATTCATCTCAAGCGGCCCGCTCATTTTCCGCGGCTTTCAACTTCAAATGCCGGCGGCTTCTGTCCTTCACCTTGCCGACCAACTGACCGCATGCCGCATCGATGTCGTCGCCGCGCGTTTTCCTGACCGTGGTCACGATGCCGGCTTCGTTCAGCATCGTCTTGAACAGATTGATCCGGTTATTGCTCGAACAGCGGTACGGCGAGTTCGGGAACGGATTGAACGGAATCAGATTCAGTTTGGAAGGCACCGTCGACAACAATTCGATCAGGCCTTTCGCATCTTCCGGCGAATCGTTGATGCCGTCGAGCATCACGTATTCGAACGTGATCGTGCGCCGCGGCGCGAGCTTCGCATTGTCGCGGCAGGCTTCCATCAGTTCGCTCAACGGATATTTCTTGTTGATCGGCACCAGTTGATCGCGCAGTTCGTCCCGAACCGCATGCAGCGAAACCGCCAGACTCACATCGCAGACTTCGGTCAGCCGGTACATCGCCGGCACCACGCCGGAAGTGCTGAGCGTCACGCGCCGCTTGGACAGTCCGAATGCGAAGTCGTCCATCATCAGATTCATCGCGGCGACCACGTTGTCGAAATTCAGCAGCGGTTCGCCCATCCCCATCATTACGACATTGGTGATTTTGCGTGCGGAACCGAGCCGTTTTTGCGCGGCCAGTACCTGGCCGATGATTTCGGAAGTCGCCAGATTGCGGTTGAAGCCCTGCTGTGCGGTCGAACAGAACGAGCAGGCCAGCGCGCAGCCGATCTGCGAAGACACGCACAGGGTCCCGCGGCTCTCTTCCGGAATGAAGACCGTCTCGACGCGGTTGCCGCAATGCGTTTCGAGCACCCATTTGCAGGTGCCGTCGGACGCCTGCTGTTCGAGCACGATCTCGGGCGCTTCGATCCGGCAATGTGCTGTCAGCCAGGCGCGCAAAGGCTTGCTCAAGTTGGTCATCGCCTCGAAGTCGTCAACGCCTTCCTGATAGATCCATTTCAACAGTTGAGTCGCACGGAACGGCTTTTCGCCGTGTTCGACAAAAAAGGCCCCAAGACCTTTTCTGTCGAAATCGAGCAAGTTGATCGATGCCGCGTTAGCGGGTGCGGGCGCAGAGTTCATTGTCGGAGAAAAAGAAAGCGATTTCTTCTTTCGCGGTATCCTGACCGTCGGAACCGTGCACCGCGTTTTCGTCGATGCTGCTGGCGAAATCGGCGCGGATCGTGCCGAGAGCGGCGTCTTTCGGGTTGGTGGCGCCCATGATTTCGCGGTTAAGCGCGATCGCATTTTCGCCTTCCAACACCTGCATCATCACCGGACCGGAAATCATGAACGATACCAAGTCCTTGAAAAACGGACGCTCTTTATGCACCGCATAAAAACCTTCGGCCTGCGCCTGAGTCAGGTGAACCATTTTCGCCGCGACGATTCTGAGGCCGCTCTTTTCGAAACGGCTGTAGATTTCGCCGATCACGTTTTTGGCTACCGCGTCGGGTTTGATGATGGAAAAAGTGCGTTCTATCGCCATGAGGATTACAACTCCAGATAATAATGAAAAAATTAATTGCCTATTATACCCGAACAGGATTCTATATCGAAAATGTAGGGTACGCTGTGCGTACCTTTTTCCTGTCGGTCGTAAGAGATGCCCGAACACGGTACGCACAGCGTACCCTACGGTCTTGTAACGGCTTAACCGTTGTCAAGGCAAATTGTCGATTTCGACACTTTCCTTTTTTACCATCAGATCTTGTCTCGATACGCCCAACCACAGCAGGATAGGACTTGCGACCAGAACGGACGAGTAAATGCCGAACACGATGCCGATGGTCAGCGCCAGCGCAAAATTATGCAGCGCTTCGCCACCGAAGAAAAACATCGCCAGCACCATCAGCTGAGTCATGAAATGCGTAATCACGGTGCGCGACATGGTTGCCGTGATGGCGTTATCGATCATGTCGGGCACGCTCGTATTGCGCATCAAATGGAAATTTTCCCGTACCCGGTCGAATACCACGACCGATTCGTTGACCGAATAGCCCAATATCGCCAATACGCCGGCCAGAACCGGCAGCGTGAACTCCCATTGAAAAAACGCGAACATGCCGAGAATGATCACGATGTCGTGCATGTTGGCGATAATGGCCGCCAACGCGAAACGCCACTCGAAGCGGACGGCCAAATAAGCCATAATCCCCGCCACGACCAACATCAACGCCAATCCGCCGCTTTCGAACAATTCCTGGCCGACTTGCGGCCCGACAAATTCGACGCTGCGCAACACGACGCCGGCATCCTGCTCTTTCAATTTTGCCAACACCATCTCGCTCAATCTGGCGTTGTTGATTTCCGGCTTCATGGGCAAACGGATCAGTACATTTTTCACGCTGCCGATATTCTGCACCGAAAATTCGGTCAGCTTCTGATCTTCCAGAATTTTTCGAACCGTTTCGAGGTTGGCCGGCTGATCGTAACGGACTTCGATCTGGATGCCGCCGGTAAAGTCCAACCCCAAATTAAGCCCTTTAAAGCTTAAGGCCAATATTGCCAGAATAAAGGTCACCAGCGAAATGGTCGTGGTTACACGACCATAGCGCATAAACGGGATATCGCGTTTAATTTTAAAAAATTCCATTGAATCCTCGGATTTAGATAGCCAACTTGTCCAATTTACGCCGCCAACCGTAGACGCCATTGACCAACGCTCTCGATACCAGCACCGCGCTGAACATGGAGGTCAAAATACCGATGCACAGCACCAGCGCAAAACCGCGGATGGGGCCCGAGCCCAGCATGAACAACGCGATGCCGGCAATCAAGGTGGTGATATTGGAATCCAAAATGGTCGCGAACGCCCGTTCGTAACCGGCATAAATGGCGGCATGCGGCGTCATGCCGATTCTGAGCTCCTCGCGAATCCGTTCGTTGATCAGCACATTGGCGTCGATGGCCATGCCCACGGTCAGCGCGATCCCCGCCATGCCCGGCAGCGTCAGCGTGGCCTGCAGCAAGGATAGCACCGCCACCAACAACAATACGTTCACGCCCAAGGCGACGACGGAAAACACCCCGAACAGGCGGTAATAAACAATCATGAACAGAGTGATCGTCAGGAAACCGTAGACATTGGAGTTGATGCCCTTAGCGATATTTTCCTGGCCCAGGCTGGGACCAACCGTGCGTTCTTCGACGATGTCGACCGGCGCGGCCAGCGATCCCGCCCTGAGCAGCAACGCCAGATTGCGCGCCTCGCCCGCACCGTCGAGGCCGGTGGTCTGGAAGCGTTTGCTGAACACGCCCTGGATCGTCGCGACGCTGATCACTTTTTCGACTTTTTGTTTGGTACGGACTTTCTGGCCGTCGACCACTTTGGTATCGACCTTATATTCGATGAACACGACCGCCATCGGCTTGCCGACGTTGTCCTGCGTCACCTTGCCCATTTTCGAGGCGCCGGCGCCGTTCAGGGTGATAAACACCGCAGGGCGTCCGTCCTGGTCCATACCGGAAGACGCGTCGACGATCTGGTCGCCGGTCACGATAATACGGCGGTCGAGCAGGATCGGATTGCCGTTCTTCTCGTAATACAACCGGCTGCCGGCCGGCACATGGCCTTCGACCGCATTCTGCACGTCATGCTCGGTATCGACCAGGCGGTATTCCAGCGTGGCGGTCGTGCCCAGAATTTCCTTCGCGCGGGCGGTATCCTGCACGCCGGGCAACTGCACGACGATCCGGTTCTCGCCCTGCTGCTGGATCACGGGTTCCGCAACGCCCAGTTCATTGACCCGGTTACGCAATGTCGTAATGTTCTGGCCGACCGCGTTCTTTTTGATTTCGCGCACTTCTTTTTCGGACATTGCCAGCAGGATTTCATCCTGAGCCTCGGTATCCGTGATATCCAGCCCCGGAAAATCGCGCGCCAACAAACCCGCCGCAGCGGCGCGGTCATCCGCCGAATTCAATTTCACCTTGATCCGGACGCCTTCCTTACTGACCGCTTGATAACGTATTTTCGCTTCCCTGAGCGCCTGGCGCACATCGTCGTTATAACGGTCTTCGGCCTGTTTGACCGCCGCGTCCATATCCACTTCCATCAGGAAGTGCACGCCGCCGCGCAGATCGAGGCCGAGATACATCGCCTTGGCGCCCAAGGCGTCGAGCCAGGCCGGCGTCGCGGGCGCCAGATTCAGCGCAACCGTGTAATTGCCGCCCATCTGATCTCTCAGCAAATCCGCGACCTTGATCTGGTCGTCGGTATTGTTGAAGCGCGCGAGCACCCGGTCGTCCTTGTATTCGAACGCCTTGACCGCCGCACCGGCCGCCTTGATTGCGGACTCGATCTTATTGGCCTGCTCCAGGTCCAGTTTCTCCGAATGCTGCGGCGAAACCTGCACGGAAGGATCGTTGCCGTACAGGTTCGGCAGCGCGTAAATCGCCGAAACGAAGAATACGGCCAGGATTAAAATATTTTTCCAGAGCGGATAATGGTTTTGCATGCTGAATCATTCCAGTTATTGAATCGCCTCTTGCTGATCGAGAGAAACCGACGCGCCGGGACGCGCCCATATCAGGGCTTATGGGTGGAAATCTTTTTGGTAATCGCCTTATAAGTGCCCTTCGGCATGATGCTTTCAATACTTTGCCGCTGCACCTGAATGAACGTATTCTCGGAAACCTCGATCCTGACGAAATTCTCGTCCAGATCGACGACCTTGCCCAAAATACCGCCGGAAGTGACCACTTCGGCGCCTTTCTGCATTTTGGCGAGCATTTCTTTCTTTTCCTTGGCGCGCTTCGATTGCGGACGCAGGAACATGAAATAGAAGAACACCAGGATGGCCAGCGGAAACAGCATGCCTTCGATGCCGGGCGCCTGCTGCGCGGCCGGAGCGGCGGCCATCGCGTCGGAAATAAAGAAACTCATGATTTTCCTTGAAAAAATTATTATATTAATGGTAAATCGCCGTATTATGCCATATCCGGCGCGACTTTGCCTCGTTGGCGGTAAAATTCGTGAGCGAAACGATCGAAGTCCCGATTTTCGATCGCCTCGCGGATTTCGCGCATCAGGCTCAGGTAATAATAAAGGTTGTGGATCGTATTCAGCCTGGAACCCAGCATTTCGCCGCATTTGTCGAGATGGCGCAGATACGCGCGCGAATAGTTCCGGCAGGTGTAGCAGCCGCAGGCTTCGTCGAGCGGCCGGGTGTCGGCCTGATACCGGCTGTTGCGGATCTTGACCACGCCGAAACGGGTAAACAGATGGCCGTTCCGCGCATTGCGGGTCGGCATCACGCAATCGAACATGTCGACACCCCGCCGGACCGCTTCGACCAGATCTTCGGGGGTGCCGACGCCCATCAGGTAACGCGGCTTGTCGGCCGGCATCTGCGGCGCGATAAAATCCAGCGCCGCCAGCATTTCTTCCTTCGGCTCGCCGACCGACAGGCCGCCGATCGCATAGCCGTCGAAACCGATATCGACCAACCCGGCCAGCGATTCGCGGCGCAGATGCTCGTACATGCCGCCCTGCACGATCCCGAACAAGGCGGACGGATTGCCGCCGTGCGCCTTCTTGCTGCGTTCGGCCCAGCGCAGCGACAACCGCATCGAATCGGCCGCCTGCTGCACGGTCGCCGGGTACGGCGTGCATTCGTCGAAGATCATCACGATATCGGAACCCAGGCCCATCTGCACCTGCATCGACTCTTCCGGCCCCATGAAAATCCTACTGCCGTCGACCGGCGAACGAAACGTCACGCCCTGCTCGGTGATCTTGCGCAACGCGCCGAGGCTAAATACTTGAAAGCCGCCGGAATCGGTCAGGATCGGCCTGTCCCAGCGCATGAATTCGTGCAGGCTGCCGTGCGCCCTGATCACGTCCATGCCGGGCCGAAGCATCAGATGAAAGGTATTGCCGAGAATGATCTGCGCGCCGATACCGACCAGATCTTCCGGAGTGAGCGATTTGACGGCGCCGTAGGTACCGACCGGCATGAAGATCGGCGTTTCGACCGTGCCGCGCGCAAAAGTCAATTGACCGCGGCGGGCCGCGCCGTCGGTAGCGATTAAATTGAATTCCATGAAAAAAGACGGGTGCGAATGAATAGCGGGGATTCCCCGATAAAGAAAACGCGCCAGTATATCGGAATTCGCTCCATTCTTAATGAGGAATCAGCGAATTCCGCACCCCCTTTAGACGCGACAGAGTTTGCAACCCCGTCCTTAACCCTTTGTCGATGCCGAGATCGGATACAGGCGTAGAAGCTCTTGTAGGGTGGATTCGCCGTCAGGCAATCCACCATCGCTTTGAAGTCTGTTGGCGTTTTGCTATCGCGAAAACGCCCCACGGTTGTTGACCTGGATAACAGTATCTATGTTTACGATTGCAGAAACGGAAGCGTAGCGCGCAGGAATTGCGGCGGCCCGAAGCTAGCGCACAAAATTAGTCGAAACGACAAAACCCAATTGTCGTGGAAATGTGCTGTCACGATTTTAAATTCGGGCAGAGCATGACTTTTGGGGGAAGAATATGCAATAATCACGTCCTTTAAAAGCAAGCCGAAAGGATGCGCCGAATCCGGCGACCTTGTCTTTTACGAAATTCGAAGAATTTTTACGGTGACGGCGTTCGCGCCAGTCCGCGCTGCAGTGCCGCAGAACAGTCATATTCCTGCTCGAAGATTCCCTAATTCAGTGCCCGAATCATTTTTGCATCAAATCATCGCGATCGCCAAAGCCGCCGGTCAAGGCATTATGGCCGTCTACAACCAGCCGGGCGGCGAAATCGTACTGAAAGCCGACCAGTCGCCGCTGACCGAAGCCGACCTGATTTCGAACCGGATCATTGTCGACGGATTGGCGCGGCTGACGCCCGATATCCCGGTGCTTTCCGAGGAGTCCGCGGAGATTCCGTATCGACAGCGCGCCGCCTGGCAGCGTTTCTGGCTGGTCGATCCGCTCGACGGCACCAAGGAATTCATTAAGCGCAACGGTGAATTTACCGTCAATATCGCCCTGGTCGAACAGGGCCGGCCGGTGCTCGGCGTCGTGCATGCGCCCGCGCTGGACGTATGTTATGCGGGCGCCGCCGGCACGGGCGCATTTGTCGAACGCGGACAGCGTCGGGCCGAACCCATTCAGGTCGCCCCCCGCGACGCGCAAGACGTCCTGAAAGTCGTCGCCAGCCGTTCGCACCGCGACGCCCGCACGACCGCCCTGCTCGACCATTTGGGACCGCACGAATGCCTCACGATGGGCAGTTCGTTGAAGTTCTGCCTGGTTGCCGAAGGCAGCGCGCATTTCTACCCGCGCCTGGGTCCGACGATGGAGTGGGACACCGCCGCCGCGCACGCGGTGGTCGAGGCGGCCAGCGGGAAAGTTTGCGATCTGTCCGGCACGACCCTGCGCTACAACAAGGCCGATTTGCACAATCCGGAGTTTTTCGTATTGGGCAAGGCCAACCATGCCCTTCTCAGCGCCGTACAAGACTGCCTATGAACGAATCCCGCAAACCGCAAACTTCAACCGATGTCGTCTGGCATCACGCCACCGTCACCCGCGCCCGCCGCGAACGACTCAACGGCCACCGCGGCGCGATCGTCTGGTTTACCGGCCTGTCCGGCGCCGGCAAATCGACCCTGGCCCATGCGGTCGAGGAAGAACTGCATCGGATGGGCTGCCGGACCTTCGTGCTGGACGGCGACAACGTCCGCCACGGCCTCTGCGGCGACCTGGGCTTTTCCGCGAAAGACCGGGAAGAAAATATCCGCCGGGTCGGCGAAGTGGCGAAACTGTTCATGGAGGCCGGCGTGATCGTGCTGACCGCGTTCATCTCGCCGTACAAAGCCGACCGCGCCCGCGTGCGCAGCATGGTCGAACATGGCGGTTTCATGGAAATCTTTTGCGACAGTCCGGTAGAAATCTGCGAATCGAGAGACGTCAAAGGGCTTTACAAAAAAGCCCGCGCCGGCCAGATTGCGGAATTTACCGGCATTTCCTCCCCTTACGAAACCCCGGAAAACCCCGAACTCACCGTCAACACCGGAAAACTCGATCTGGAGGCTTCGGTGCGGCAGGTGATCGAAGCGATGCAGCACCGAAGCCTGATTGCCGGGCATTGATTTTTTCGGCCATTCCAACTGTAAAGTTTACGATGCAAACGATCGCCTATCGTCCGGACATCGACGGCCTGCGCGCCATCGCCGTTCTTTCCGTAGTCGCTTATCACCTTGACATCGCCCCTTTCAGCGGTGGATACGTCGGCGTCGATATGTTTTTCGTGATATCGGGTTACCTCATCACGCGCATCGTTTATCCCGACATCCGCCGCCGGTCTTTTTCGTGGCTCGGCTTTTACGAAAGAAGGATTCGCCGGCTGTTTCCCGCGCTGTTTACGGTTTTTTTATTTTCCCTGGCAATCCCTTATTTCCTTTTCCTGCCCAAGGATTTCCAGTCCGTCTTCCAAAGCCTGGTCGCCGCCACCCTGTTCGCGTCGAACCTGTTATTCTGGAAAACCGCCGGCTATTTCGATTCGACTGCGGAATTGAAGCCTTTGCTGCATACCTGGTCCTTATCGATCGAAGAACAGTTTTACCTGTTGTACCCTTTCCTACTGGTTCTCGTCGGCCGGCTTTCGTTGCAGTGGACCTTCGCCGTTTTATCCGGCGTCGCTTGTTTCTCCTTGTTCCTGAGCGAATTTTATCTGCACGGGCAATCGCCTTCCGTTTTTTATTTGCCCCACTTTCGCGCCTGGGAACTCCTGATCGGCACTTTGCCAGCCATCGGCCTTTTACCTCCCGTCCGCTCGCGGTCTGCCAGGGAAGCGCTGTCGTATCTCGGTTTCGGCGCCATCGTCTACGGCATCTTCGCCTTCGACGATCAAACCCTCTTTCCCGGCGCGAAGGCGCTGTTTCCCTGCCTCGGAACCGCCCTGGCCATTCATGCCGACGCCCGGCAACGCACTTTTGTCGGACGCTTGCTGGGCTGCAAACCGTTGCTGGCCGTCGGACTGATTTCCTATTCCCTGTACCTATGGCATTGGCCTCTGATCGTTTTTGCGAAATATTATGCGATCAGGCCGCTCGCCGGTTATGAAAAGCTCGCGCTATTGGGCGTTTCCTGCCTGGCGGCCGCTTTATCGTGGCAATACATCGAAAGGCCGTTTCGCGGGAAAAACGGCCTCCTGTCGAAAAAATGGCTATTCGGCGGCGCCGGCCTCGCCATGTCGAGTTTCGTTTCCGTCGGCCTGGCCGGACATATCAAACAAGGCTTTCCGGACCGGCTTCCCGAGGAGCCGGTAAAACTGGCCAAAGCTTCGTTCAAATTGCAGCAACTGCAAGGCGACTGCATCGATCTGCCCCAGGACAGGATCGACAACGGACAAGCCTGCCGACTGGGCCGGGCGTCTTCCGAGCGGCTCGATTTCATCGTTTGGGGCGATTCGCACGCCTTCTCGATGGCGGAATCCCTCCATCTCTCCGCCGAACGGAACGGTGCGGCGGGCCTGTTATATGCGCATACCAGCTGTCCGCCCTTGCTGGACGTCGAACGTTTCAACGCCTACGAGCAGGGTTGCCGCAAGTTCAACGATTCGGTCAAGCGCTGGCTGCAACAAAACCGGCATATCGGAACCGTTTTTCTGGTCGCGCGCTGGGCAATCTCGGCGGAAGGCACCCGCTACGGAGCCGAACAGGGCCGGCCGGTGATCATTTCCCCGAAAGGGATCCAGGACAACCCGGAGGCTTTAAAAGCCGGTTTGGAAAGAACTTTGCAGTTTTTAACCGACGAAGGATTCCGGACGGTTTTCGTGAGCCAGGTTCCCGAAATCGGCTGGAACGTTCCTTCGACACTGGCGCGGGAGACCTTATTCGGGCATCGCGCCTCCCATGAGGTTCCCACGGCCGGGGATTACCGGGAACGCCAGCGCACCATGACCCGAATTATAAACGAACTGAGCGTACACTATCCGGTCGAAATCGCCGATGTCGCTTCGGTACTCTGCGCCTCGTCGCAGTGCCTGATAGAACGGGACGGACATTCCTTGTACAAGGATGACGATCACTTGAGCGTCTACGGTGCCGCGACCCTGTCCGGGCTCTTCAACGACTTTTTCCGGAGCGACAGCCTCCGCACAGCAAGATGAAAACGATCACTACGGTACAGGATTTGGCCATCAACGGAGCCGGGCCGGCTTTCGACCTCCCCTTGCACGTCGGCCGGCCGAACATAGGCAGCCGGGACGCCTTCATGAAATACGCGGACGACATCTTCGAGCGCTGCTGGCTGAGCAATAACGGCCCGCTGGTCCAGGAATTCGAACGGCGCGTCGCCGACTACCATCGCGTCAAGCACTGCGTGGCGATGTGCAACGGCACCATTGCCCTGGAAATCGCGATACGCGCCCTGGGACTCAGCGGCGAAGTGATCGTGCCCTCCTATACTTTTATCGCCACCGCTCACGCCCTGCACTGGCAGGCGATCACGCCGGTTTTCGCCGATATCGGCGAACGGACCCACACCCTGGATCCCGAAGCGGTACGGCGCATGATCACCCCGCGCACGAGCGGCATCATCGGCGTTCATCTCTGGGGCCGCAGCGCGGCCGTCGAAGCCTTGCAGGCTATTGCCGACGAATTCGGCCTGAAACTGCTGTTCGACGCCGCCCATGCGTTCGCCTGTTCGCACCGGGGCGCCATGATCGGCAATTTCGGCGACTGCGAAGTCTTCAGTTTTCACGCCACCAAGTTTTTCAACACCTTCGAAGGCGGCGCCGTGGTCACCAACGACGACGCGCTGGCCGAAGCGATGCGCCTGATGCGCAATTTCGGTTTTTCGGGCCTCGACAACGTGATCTATCCCGGCACGAACGGCAAAATGGTCGAAATCGCCGCCGCGATGGGCCTGGTCAATTTCGACGCCATTGACGCCGTCGTCGAGGCCAACCGGCGCAATTACTGCGCCTACCGAAAGGAACTGGCCGATTTGCCGGGCATCAGCCTGCTGCCCTTCGACGAAACGGAACGCAACAATTACCAGTACGTGGTGATCGAGATCGGCGCGGACTGCCCCGTCGGCCGCGACCGGATGATCGAAGCACTGTGCGCCGAAAACATTCTGGCGCGCAAATATTTCTGGCCCGGCTGCCATAACATGCAGCCGTACCGCGCTTTATATCCCCATGCCGGCCTGCTGTTGGCGAATACCCGGCAGGTGGCGGACCGGGTCGTGGTGCTGCCGACCGGAACGAGCGTGGATGAAGCGACGATCCGAACGGTGGCCTCGGTGATTCGCGTTCTGATCGCGGCCGGCGATGCCTGATGCCGTACTGTAACCTGAATCGCAATCCCTGCGGAGAACGTCCGTTCGCCCTTTAGCCATCCAGCGTTAAGATGAAAAAACTGAAAATCCTGGTTTTTCCGTGCGGCTCCGAAATCGGACTGGAACTGTACCGGTCGCTCCGCTTCGCCAAGGAAGTCGAACTCTACGGCGGCAGCAGCGTCCCCGATCACGGCAGGTTCGTTTATGAGCGGCATATCGGCGACCTCCCTTTTGTGGAAGATCCCGACTTTATCGGCCGACTCAACCGGTTGATCGAGGAACTGGGCATCGATTACGTGATTCCCGCGCACGACAGTGTGCTGCTGCGTCTGGCCGAAGCCCGGCATGAAGGCGGGCTGGCCTGCCCGGTCATCACCTCGCCGGTGGAAACCTGCCGGATAGCGCGTTCGAAAAAACGCACCATGGAAGTGTTTGAAGGCGTCGTGACCACGCCCCGCGTGTACGGCAGCCTTTCCGAAGTCACGGAATATCCGGTATTCCTGAAACCCGACGTAGGGCAAGGCTCCAAAGGCACCGTTCCGGCCTATTCCAAAGAAGAAGCGGAGTTCCATCTGGCTTCCCAGCCCGATCTTCTGATCCTGGAATACCTGCCGGGCGAAGAATATACCGTCGACTGCTATACCGACAAAACCGGGGAGTTGATTTTCCAGGGCGCCCGGCAGCGGCAGCGTATCTCCAACGGCATCAGCGTCAACACGAAGCCGTTCGGCTCCGAAGAAATCGCGGAGATCGCAGCAAAAATCAACGCGCGCCTTCCCTTTGCCGGCATGTGGTTTTTTCAGGTGAAACGATCGAAAGCCGGCGCTCTGGCCTTGATGGAAATCGCGCCCCGCCTGGCCGGCACCATGGGCATGCACCGGAATCTGGGCGTGAATTTCGCGTTGATGAACATTTACGAGCTGGAGGGCTATCGGGTTTCCGCCTTACCCAACCCCTTCGGCATCGAAATGGACAGGGCCCTGCATTCCCGCTTCAAGCTGGATATCCGCTTCGATCATGTCTATGTCGACTTCGACGATTGCTTGCTGATCGACGGCAAAATCAACACCTGCCTGATCGGCTTTCTGTTCCAGTGCCTCAACGAAGGCGTGCAAGTCCACCTGCTCACCCGCCATGCCCGCCACATCCACGAAACGCTGGCAAAACACCGGATCGAGCGCCTGTTCGACTCGGTAGTCCATTTACGGAACGGAGAAAAGAAATCGTCGTTCATCAAGCACAAAGCGGCGATTTTCATCGACGATTCGTTCTCCGAAAGGGCCGAAGTGAGTTCATCCTGTAAAATTCCCGTATTCGCACCCGATGCGGTCGAATCCCTGCTCAAATAGTCCGGATCATCATGGCGCTTAAAAACGACGACAAATCACTGTTCCTCAACCAGCTCGGCCAGCGCAGGCCGCAATTCAGGAGAAACGAGGATCTCGAACGGCTTCTGGAAGAACTCGCCGGCTATCTCGGGCCGATCGAAGGCGAAATCGAAAAAAATTTCGGCCGCCCCGCGATGCCGCCGCTTTTTCTGGTCGGCAATCCGCGCAGCGGGACCAGCGTGTTCATGCAGTTTCTCGCGTTGAGCGGCGCTTTTTCGATTCCGACCAACCTGTTGTCGCGTTTTTACTATGCGCCGTTTCTCGGCGCCAAGATTCAGGAATTGCTGACGAATCCCGAGTACGATTACAAAAAGGAATTAACGGCCGAAAACAGCGGCGCAGGATTGGCTTCTGATATCGGAAAGACCCAAGGCAGCCTGGCGCCCAGCGAGTTTTTCCATTTCTGGCGGCGTTTTCTGCCGAGATACGATCCCGAATATCTGGACGAAGGCGACTGTGAAAAAATCGACATGGCGGGCCTGCAGAAAGGGATCGCCGCGATCGAAAGCGTATTCGCCAGGCCTTTTGCGGCAAAAGCGATTATCGTTCAGTATAATCTGGATGTCCTTTTCTCGGGATTTCCGAACGGCCTGCTCGTCCATATCCGGCGCGACCCGGTCTATGTGATGCAGTCGATTTTGCAGGCCCGGGAAAGATTCTACGGCAACCGCGGCTTGTGGTGGTCGGTAAAGCCCAAAGAGTACGCACAGTTGAAAGACATGGATTTTTATCACCAGATTGCCGGTCAGGTCTATTACACCGAACGCGCGCTGGCCGAGCAAATGCTGAAAATTCCCGAGCCGAATAAATTGATTATCGACTATGAGGCTTTCTGTGCCGACCCGCCGTCGGTCGCCCGCGCGATCAATGAAAAGTATGCCGGCCTCGGGTTCGGGCTGAACATGCCGATCGACCGGATCGAGGCACTGGAGCCCAAAAACACGGTCAGGATCGAAGCCGAGGCTATCCGGCAGCTGGAAAAGGCCTATGCCGCCTTCGAATCGCTGCATTCGGCGGAATAAGGGGAAGAAGACAACAGCGGAACCGGAAACGTGATGCCTTCATTACAAAACAACGTTTCGAAAGGCATACTGTGGAGTGCCGTGGACGTCTCGCTGCGGCAGGGTTCGCAGTTCGCCGTGCTGATCGTCATGGCGCGCATTTTGTCGCCCGAAGATTTCGGCGTGATGGCCTTGCTCGCCCTGTTTGCCGGGTTGGCCAATGTCTTTGTCGACGGCGGCTTCGGCTCGGCGCTGATCCAAAGGCAGAACGTGACGCGCACGGACGAGTCGACCGTCTTTTTTTTCAACCTGGCGATGGGCTTTTCGGCGCTCGTGGCGCTGTGCGTCCTGGCGCCCTATCTGGCGAGGCTGTTCGACAAGCCGATCCTGCGCCCGCTCACTTACGCGATGGCGGCCAATGTCTTCATCGGCGCTTTCGGGGCGATCCATACGACGCTTTTGACCAAAGAACTGAACCTCAAGCTGATCGCCCGAATCGGCGGCATCGCATCCGCCGTTTCCGGCGCACTGGCCATCGGCCTGGCGCTCGAAGGCTTCGGCCCCTGGAGCCTGGCCTTGCAGGTCGTGGCGGCCAATGCCGTATCGACGCTGCTGTTATGGCACTGGCATGCCTGGCGGCCGCTGTGGACGTTCAGTTTCAGCTCCCTGCGCTCGTATTTCCGGTTCGGCGGGTATTTGCTGATCGTCGCGCTCGCCGACCTGCTCCATACCCATCTTTACTCGCTGCTGATCGGCAAGTTTTACCAGGTCCGCGAAGTCGGTTTTTACGACCGCGCGCAGAAAACGCAGTCCCTGCCCGTCAATTTCATCATGCTGGTGATCAACCGGGTGGCCTTTTCCGCTTTCTCGACGCTGGCGGAAGACAGAGAACGGCTGTCCCGCGCCTTCCGCAAGGCGCAGCGCCTGGTCCTGTTTGTCAATACGCCGCTTTCGATCCTGACGATCGTCCTGGCCGAACCGATCGTGCTGGCGCTGTTCGGCGAAAAATGGCTGCCCAGCGCGCCGCTCCTGCAGGTGCTCGGCATTGCCGGCCTGCTGTGGCCGATGCACATTCTGAATACCAACGTGCTGAAGGCGCAAGGCCGATCCGATCTGTTTTTCAACATCATGCTGGTAAAAAAATCGGTCGCCATCGGCTTGACGGTATGGGGCAGTTTTTACGGGATCATCGCGATTGCCTGGGCGCAGGTGGCCGCTTCGGTATTCGCCTTGGCGGTCAACGCCTATTACAGCAAGATCTTTCTGAATTACGGCGTTTTCAGGCAATTGCAGGACCTACTTCCCAGCCTGACCGCCGGCGCCTTGGCGGGCGCGGCGGCATGGCTGCAATCCCAACACTCCGGTTTTTCCTGCTACGCCGACTTGGCGCTGGGCACCTTTCTGGCCGGCCTGGTTTACCTATTGCTGGCCCGTTTGCTGGACGTCAACACATTGACGGAATTCACCGGCCTGTTCAAAAAACGCAGCCTACAACACTGACAGACACATGACATTCGACAAACTCGCCGGCTTTATCAAGCCGCCGCTTCGAAAGTGCCTCTTTTTCAGGCGGAAAAAGATATTCTGCATCGGCGCCAACAAAACGGGCACGACCTCGATAGAGCGGGTATTCCGCTCCCTCGGGCTCAAAGTCGGCAACCAGGCGAAAGCGGAACTGCTGCTGCATGACTGGGCCAAGCGCGACTTCCGCCGCATCATCCGTTATTGCCGCCGGGCGGAAGCTTTCCAGGACGTGCCGTTCAGTTACCCGGACACTTTTCGGGCGGTCGACGCCGCTTATCCGGGATCGAAATTCATTTTGACGGTACGGGGCAGTGCCGAAGAATGGTACGAGTCGCTGGTGCGCTTCCATACCGGGTTGATCGGTAAAAACCGCCTGCCGACCGCCGATGATCTGCGCGCCTACGGCTACCGCTATCCCGGCTTTCTCTGGGAAGCGCAGCAACTTCGCTACGGGGCGGACGAAACCACGCTCTACGACCGCGGCCTGTACACGCGCTGCTACGAAGACCACAATCGCGCCGTAATCGACTATTTCAAAGACAGGCCGGACGACCTGCTGGTCCTGAACGTCGCCGACCCCGGCGCGATCGAAAAACTATTCGCTTTTCTGGGCTATCCCCATACCGGGCAAACCATGCCGCATGCCAATGCATCGAAATAAGGCGCTGCGCCGGGCAAACCTCCGTTGAAAACGTTTTTTCCGTGATCGATTTCAATATTGACGAATTCAGGCGGGCCCGGCTGCGGTCCGAAAGCGAAATAATGGCGGCGTGGCCGGACGCCTGTCCGGCCGTCAGCATCGTTTGCGCGACTTTCAACCACGAAGCTTACATCGAGGACGCCCTGCGCGGTTTTTTGCTGCAGCGGACGGATTTTCCGTTCGAAATCGTGATTCACGACGATGCCTCCGCCGACAACACCCGCGCCATCGTCCAGCGTTATGCCGATGCCTATCCGACGCTGATCAAGGCCGTACTGCAAACCGTAAACCAGTACAGCCGGGGCAAGAAACCCGTTCCGCTGGCCGCAGGCCATGCGAAGGGCCGTTATGTCGCCCTGTGCGAGGGCGACGATTTCTGGATCGACCCTGGCAAACTGCAGCGCCAATTCGACGAGATGCGAAAGCATCCGGCATGCGACATCAGTTTTCACGCCGCCGCCGTGCTGCAGGCGGATGAAACGCTGGCACCCGTCGCCGATTACGCAAAACGGGTAACGGTCATTCCGGTGGACAGGCTCATTGCCGCCGACGGCGCCTTTTGCCCTACCGCGTCGTTGATGCTGAAACGCAGCCTGTTCGACCGGCTGCCGGACTGGTATTATGAAAAAGCGCCGGTCGGCGATTATTATCTGCAGGTTATCGGCGCCTTGTCCGGCGGCGCGCTTTATTTGCCCGACGCCATGTCCGTCTACCGCCCTTTTACCGCCGGTTCGTGGAGCGCCTCCCTTTACCGGAAGGAGAAAGCCGGAATCGTCGCGCATACCGAAAGAACGCTGGATTGCCTGGCGGAACTGGACCGCTTTACGGACTACCGCTATTCCGCCAGCATCGGCCGGGCCCGGTCGCTGCAGGCCTTTTCGGCGGCGATTTTGTTTCTCAAAAAGAAACATGTGCGGGAATCCTGGTATTTCATGAAGATGAGCTGGTCGTCCTGCCGTCGGCTTTTTATCGGGCAATTGTTCTCGTTATCGAAAAAACTGGCCCGGCGAACCCTCTTCGGCCGATGAGAGAACGACCCATCCTTCCCGTAACGATTCAGCGCAATCCCATTTAACCTCCATGACTCAAACGCTTGCCATCGTCGGCGCGACCGGCTACATAGGAAGGCATCTGATCGACTCGCTGGCGAACGACGGCGATGTCCGGATCAAGGTACTCGCGAGGACGCCGCAAGGGGAAGGTCGAGATCCCCGCTGGCCGACAGGCGTGGAAGCCGTGCCGGGCGACCTGAACGATGCCGAATCCATGCGGGGCCTGCTCGAACCCGGCTGCACGGTGGTCAATCTGGTCTACCTATGGGATGCCGGAGAACAAGCCAACCTCGAAGCGATCCGCAATCTGCTCGATGCCTGCCGCGCCGCCCGCATCGGCCGGCTGATCCATTGCAGCACCGCCGCGGTTTCCGGCCGCGTCGCGGACGACCGGATTACCGAGGAAACCGCCTGCCGGCCGGTCACCGAATACGGAATGACCAAACTGAAGGTCGAACAGACGATTCTGGCCTCGGCGAAAGACCGTTTCGACGCCGCCATCCTTCGCCCAACCGCCGTTTTCGGCCCCGGCGCGGAACCGTTGAAAAAACTGGCCGCCGATCTGCTGCACGGAAGCCGCTGGCGCAATTACCTGAAATCCTGCCTTTTCGGACGGCGGCGGATGAACCTGGTCCATATCGGCAACGTGGTTGCGGCCCTGGGCTACTTGATCCGCTACGAAGGACCGGTTGGAAACAAGGTCTTCATCGTGTCGGACGACGCTGACCCGAGCAATAACTTTGCCGACGTGGAACGTTATCTGATCGGCGCGCTCGGAGTGCCCTCCCATCCACTGCCGCGGCTGCCGCTGCCATTGGGCTTGCTGAGCCTGCTGCTGCGTACGTTGGGCAGAAACAATATCAATCCGCGCTGCAATTATTCGCAAAACAAGCTCGAAACCTTCGGCTTCAAAAGCCCGGTCGATTTCGAGACGGGCCTGGCGAATTACGCGGCCTGGCGCCGGGCGCAGCCGGATAGCCGATCATGAAGATCCTGAACGTCAACTCCTCTCTGAGCTCCGGAACCGGCGGCGGCACTGCCGAACGCACCTTCCAGATGAGCCGCTTCCTGGCGATGGAAGGCAACGATTGCACGGTGCTGACGCTCGATGGCGGCCTGGATGCGGCCCGGATCGAAGCGCTGAAACCGGCCCGCCTGGTGGCTATTCCCCTGCTCTGGCCACGGTTCCACCTGCCGCGGATGCGCTGGCGGACGATCAAGGCGCTGGTCGAGGAGGCGGACATCATCCACCTGATGAACCACTGGGGCATGCTGAACTCGATGGTCTATTGGGCCGCCCGCCGCGCCCGGAAACCTTATGTGGTCTGCCCGGCCGGGGCGCTGCCGCTGTTCGGGCGCTCGCAGTTGTTGAAGCGGCTCTACAATCTGCTCGTCGGCCGGGCGATCGTCCGTTATGCCGCCGGCTGGATCGCGGTCACGGCGGCCGAGTTCTCCCAGTTCGAAAGCTATGGCGTGCCGTCCGAACGGATCACCGTCATTCCGAACGGCGTCAGCCCCGACGACTTTCCGGCTGTCGATACCGCCGAATTCCGGCGCGCAAAAAAATTGCCGGACGTACCGTTCATTCTGTTTATGGGCCGGCTCAGCCCGATCAAAGGCCCCGACCTGCTGCTGCAGGCGTTCACTTCGTTACAGGAGCGGATCCCCGATTACCATCTGGTTTTCGCGGGTCCCGACGAGGGCATGCAGGCTGGGCTTGAAGACGCGGCGCGTCAGGCCGGCATCGTAGAACGGGTGCATTTTCTGGGGCTGGTCGGCGGCCGGGACAAGGCGGCGGCCTACCGGGCGGCCCGCCTGCTCGCGGTGCCTTCCCGCCAGGAAGCGATGTCGATCGTGGTGTTGGAAGCGGGCGTCTGCGGCGTTCCGGCCATGCTGACCGATCAGTGCGGGTTTTCCGAAATCACCGCGATCGATCCGGGCCTGGAAACGCCGGCTACCGCGGAAGGCATTGCCGCCGGCCTGGAACGTCTGCTGCTGACTCCGGGCCTGCTCGAACGCACCGCAGGGGAATTACGGGAACTGGTCATGCAGAAATACACCTGGCCCCGTATCGTAGGACAGTATGTAAAATTGTACCGCACTCTCTTACCGACATCCGCCGGCCCATGAAGATACTGCTCGTCAGTCAATATTTCTTTCCGGAAGCCTTCATCGTCAACGATCTGGTCCGGCGCCTGAATGATCTAGGCCATCAGGTGACCGTGCTGACCGGCAAGCCGAACTATCCGCAGGGCAAGATTTACGACGGTTACCGGCTTGGAGGCATTCAGCGCGAACGCTACGCCGAAGCGGTCGAAGTAATCCGCGTACCGCTGCTGCCGCGCGGCAAGGGCGGCGGCCTGCGCCTGGCGGCCAACTACCTGTCGTTCGTGCTGTCCGGCCTGGTCCTTGCGCCCCGGCTGCTGCGCGGCAGGCCCTTCGATGCGATCCTGGTGTTTGCGATTTCGCCGATTACCCAGGTGATTCCGGCGATGCTGCTGAAATGGCTGAAAGGAGCGCATCTGGCGGTCTGGATACAGGATTTGTGGCCGGAGAGCGTCAGCGCCACCGGATTTATCCGCGACCCGTGGCTGTTGAAGATGATCGGCTGGCTCGTGAAAGGCATTTATGCGGGATCGGACACGTTGTTGGTACAATCGCGGGCTTTTACCGAACCGGTCGCACGTTATGCACGCAGAGACAAAATCGTTTATTATCCCAACTCTTTCGAGGATAAAAACGAAACGGCCGCCGATGAGACCCTTGTGCCCGAATGCCTGCTGGAGACGCTCGAAAACGATTTTTGCCTGGTCTTCGCCGGCAATCTCGGCACCGCGCAGTCGCTCGGCACGCTGGTCGGTGCCGCGGAGCGGCTGCGGCATCTTCCGGACCTGAAATTGGTCGTCGTCGGCAGCGGCAGCATGCAGCCCTGGCTGGAGCAACAAAAAAGCGGGAAAGCGCTGGACAATCTGCTGCTTGCGGGCCGCTTTCCGCCGGAAGCGATGGGGCCGATCTTCCGCCGCGCCAAAGGGCTCCTGGTCACATTGAAACGCGACCAGATTTTTTCCTGCGTGATTCCGAGCAAGATTCAGGCGTATCTCGCCGCCGGCCGGCCGATCCTCGCCGCGCTGGACGGCGAAGGCGCGAAAGTGGTGGAAGAAGCCCGCGCAGGGCTGACCTGCCCGGCCGAAGATGCCGAAGCGCTGGCCGAGTGCATCCGGAAACTGCATGCGATGGACGATGCCGAGCGCGATGCGCTGGGCCGGTCCGGGCGCGCCTATTTCCTTGAACAGTTCGAAATGGCGGCGCAAACGCAGCGGTTAGTCGAAATTTTTAACCAGAGAATAAAGGAAACACGGAGATGAGCGGGAAAGTCCTGGTACTCGGCGCCACCGGCATGCTCGGCAATGCGGTGTTCAGGTATCTGTCGGGCGATCCCGGGCTGCAGGTCTGGGGAACACTCCAGAGCCCTGCGGGCAAGCGTTTTTTTGCGGAGGCGCTACAACCTTATCTGCTCGCGAACGTGAATGTGCTCGATTTCGACACCCTGGTCGGCGTTTTCGGGAAAATCCGCCCCGACGTGGTGATCAATTGCATCGGCCTGATCAAGCAACTGGCGGATGCGAACGATCCGCTGGCCGCCCTGCCGATCAATGCGATGCTGCCGCACCGGTTGGCGAAATTGTGCGCATTGTCCGGCGCGCGCCTGATTCATGTCAGCACCGACTGCGTTTTTTCCGGCCGCCAAGGCATGTATCTTGAAACCGATCCTTCCGATGCGGAAGACCTGTACGGTAAATCCAAATACATCGGCGAACTGCATGACGTGCCGCACGCGGTCACGCTGCGCACCTCGATCATCGGCCGCGAACTGTTCGGCCATGTCGGCCTGGTCGACTGGTTCCTGTCTCAGGAAGACCGCGTGAAAGGCTATCGGCAAGCTGTCTTTTCGGGCTTGCCGACCGTCGAACTGGCCAGGATAATGCGCGATTTCGTGATCCCGAATCCGGCCCTGTCCGGCCTTTACCACGTTTCGGCCGCGCCGATCGACAAATATGCGCTGCTGAAAGAGGTCGCCGAGGCCTATGAGAAAACGATCGAAATCGTACCGGACGATGCCGTATGTATCGACCGTTCGCTGGATTCGGCGCGCTTCCGGCAAGCCACAGGCTATGTCCCGCCCACCTGGCCGGAACTGATTTTGATGATGAAAAATTTTGGATGACGGAGTTTACCGGGCACACCGATGTTTGATGATAAAGTCTTGATGATTACCGGCGGCACCGGCTCGTTCGGGCATACGGTGCTGAACCGCTTCCTGGACACGAACGTCCGGGAAATCCGCATTTTCAGCCGCGACGAGAAAAAACAGGAAGACATGCGCATCGCGCTGGCGAACGACAAGGTCAAGTTTTACATCGGCGATGTCCGCGATTACACCAGCGTTTCCGAGGCCCTGAGCGGCGTCGATTATATTTTTCACGCCGCGGCGCTGAAACAGGTGCCGTCGTGTGAGTTTTATCCGATGGAAGCGGTCAAAACCAATGTGATCGGCACCGAGAACGTGTTGAATGCGGCGATCGCCAACGGCGTCAAACGCGTGGTCGTGCTCAGCACCGACAAGGCGGTCTATCCGATCAATGCGATGGGCATCTCGAAGGCGATGGCCGAAAAAATCATGGTCGCCCGCTCGCGGATGATTCCGGAAACCGGCACGGTGGTCTGCGCGACCCGCTACGGCAACGTGATGGCTTCGCGCGGCTCGGTGATTCCGCTGTTCGTCGGCCAGATCAGGAAAGGCGAGCCGATTACCGTGACCGACCCGAACATGACCCGTTTCCTGATGTCGCTGGAAGACTCGGTCGATCTGGTCCTGCATGCGTTCGAGCACGCCCGGCAGGGCGACATTTTCGTGCAGAAGGCCCCCGCCTCGACGGTCGCGGATCTGGCCCAGGCGCTGAAGGAACTGTTCGGCAGCGCCTCACCGGTCAAAGTGATCGGCACGCGCCACGGCGAAAAGCTGTACGAGTCGCTGATCTCGCGCGAAGAAATGGCCAAGGCCGAGGACATGGCACGCTATTTCCGGATTCCCGCGGACAACCGCGACCTGAACTACAACAAATATTTCGTCGAAGGCGAGGCCCATATTTCGGAACTGGACGATTACACCTCTCACAATACCGTGCGTTTGAACGTAGCGGAAATCAAACAACTGCTGATGACGCTGGACTACATCAGGAAGGAACTCGATGCTTAAAGTGATGACCTTGATCGGCACGCGCCCGGAACTGATCAAGATGAGCCGGGTGATCGCCGAACTCGACCGGTACACGCGGCACCTCCTCGTGCATTCCGGGCAGAATTACGATTACGAATTGAACCAGGTATTTTTCGACGACCTGGAAATCCGGAAACCGGACTATTTCCTCGGCGTCAGCGGCGAAACTGCGGCCCAGGCAATTGCGGACGTGATTGCAAAGGCCGACGACGTGTTCGCAAAGGAAATGCCCGACGCCCTGTTATTGTACGGCGACACCAATACCTGCCTCGCGGTGATCGCCGCGAAACGGCGCAAGATTCCGGTCTTTCACATGGAAGCGGGCAACCGCTGCTTCGACCAGCGCGTGCCCGAAGAACTGAACCGCAAGGTGCTCGACCATCTGAGCGACATCAACCTGGTGCTGACCGAGCACGCCCGCCGCTACCTGATCGCCGAGGGCATCCGGCCCGAGACGATCATCAAAACCGGCTCGCACATGCGGGAAGTGCTGGATTATTACCGGCCGAAAATCCTGCAATCCGACGTGCTGGCGCGCGAGCGGCTCCGGGAAGGCCAGTTCTTCATCGTCAGCGCGCACCGGGAAGAAAACGTCGACCACCCGGAAAACCTGCGCGATCTGCTCGCAACGCTCAAGGCGCTGGCCGATACCTATCGACTGCCGGTGATCGTATCGACCCATCCGCGCACCCGCAAGCGCCTGGAAGCGCTCGGCGAGTCGCTGGAACACCCGTTGATCCGCACGCTGAAACCGTTCGGTTTTCTCGATTACATCCGGCTGCAGATGGCGGCGTTCTGCGTATTGTCCGACAGCGGCACGATCACCGAAGAAGCTTCGCTGCTGAATCTGCCTGCCGTGACGCTCCGCCAGACGCACGAACGGCCGGAAGGGATGGATGTCGGCACCTTGGTGATGTGCGGCCTGAGGCAGGAAAACGTGCTGGACGCCGTCCGGACCGTAACCGGCCAGCATGACCGGACGCGCCGGATCATTCCCGAGATAGCCGATTACCAGGCGGGCGAAGTCTCGAAACAGATCGTCAGAGTGGTGCTCAGCTACACAGGTTACGTCAACCGTACCGTCTGGTCGAAAACATGAACACCGCCGGCACAAGCGAACTGAACATTCTGATTACCGGCGCCAACGGCTTCATCGGCAGCGCCTTGACGAAACGCTTGCAGGCCGATCGGCGGTTTTCCGTCCGGGCTGCGGTGCGGAGCATGACGGGGCTCGGCCGGACGGCCGGCGCCGAAGTATTCGAAACCGGCGATCTGGCGGCAGACACCGACTGGCAGGCCGCGTTACAAGGCATCGGCGTGGTCGTCCATCTCGCCGCGCGCGCCCATGTGATGCGGGATACCGCGGCCGATCCTCTGACCGAATACCGCAAGGTCAATGTCGACGGCACCTTGAATCTCGCAAGCCAGGCGCTGCAGGCCGGCATCAAACGCTTCATTTTCATCAGCTCGATCAAGGTCAACGGCGAGCAGACGCCGCTGAACCGCCCATTTCGCGCGGAAGACCATCCTTCTCCGGTAGACGCCTACGGCATTTCCAAACGCGAGGCCGAAGACGGTTTGCGTGCATTGTGCGCGAATTCGGGCATGGACTTCGTGATTATCCGCCCTCCCCTGGTTTACGGCCCCGGAGTCAAAGGCAATTTCCTGACGCTGCTGCGCTGCCTCGATAAAGGCCTGCCGCTGCCGCTGGCTTCCATCCGGAACAAACGCAGCCTGGTCTCGGTGGACAATCTGGCCGATCTGATCGTGATCTGCATCGAACACCCCTCGGCCGCCAACCAGACGTTTCTGGCCAGCGACGGCGAGGATCTTTCCACGCCCGAACTGTTGCAACGCACCGCGGCGGCGATCGGAAAAGAAGCCTGCTTGTGGAGCGCGCCGGTCGGGTTATTGCATTTTGCCGCGCAATGCGCCGGCAAGACCGAGGCGATCCGGAAACTCTGCGGCTCCTTGCAGCTGGATATCGCCAAAACCTGTGAGCGGCTCGGCTGGCGCCCGCCGGTGGCTATCGATCAGGCCCTGCAGGCCACCGCCCGGTATTATTTGGGAGCCCGCAAGTGATCGAAGCCGGCGGTTTGCTTCTCTCGGCCCTGGCGGCGTTCCTGCTCACCGGCCTGATTCGTCGTTATGCCTTGCGCTCGAATCTGATCGATGTCCCGAACCGGCGCAGTTCGCATACGCAGCCGACCCCGCGCGGCGGCGGCATGGCGATCGTGGCGGTGTTTTCGGCCGGCCTCGTCGCACTGTCCGCCCTGGACGTACTGACTGCCAACCAGAGCCTAGCCTTGATCGGTGCCGGTACCTGGGTCGCCTTCATCGGTTTCCTGGACGACCATCGCCATATCCCGGCCGGATGGCGGCTTCTGGCGCATTTTGCCGGCGCGGGCTGGGGCCTTTACTGGCTGGGCGGCTTTCCGCCTCTGCTCTTGTTCGGGGAGACGGTCGATCTCGGCGGATTCGGCCACCTCTTCGGGCTCCTCTATCTGGTCTGGCTGCTGAACCTGTACAATTTCATGGACGGCATCGACGGCATCGCGGGCATCGAAGCGGTCACCGCCTGCCTGGGCGGTTCGATGTTGTTTCTGATCGGCGGCCATTACCAAGCCTGGCTGGAACCGGCCCTGCTCGCGGCCGCCGCCGCCGGTTTCCTGCTCTGGAATTTTCCGCCCGCCCGGATCTTCATGGGCGATGCGGGCAGTGGTTTTTTAGGCATCGTCCTGGGTATGCTCTCGCTGCAGGCGGCCTGGCTGGACCCGGCTCTTTTCTGGAGCTGGCTGTGCCTTCTGGGCGTGTTCATCGTCGACGCGACCTGGACCTTATGGCGGCGCTTCCGGCGCGGCGAAAGGCTGCACGAAGCGCACCGCAGCCATGCCTACCAGTTTGCGGCGCGCCGTTACGGCTCACATAAAACCGTAAGTTTATTCGTCGGCGCGGTCAATCTGTTCTGGCTGCTGCCGTCGGCGATCCTGATCGGCCTCGGCGTATTGAACGGTATCGCGGGCGTCGCCCTGGCCTACCTGCCCCTGCTTCTGTCCGCGATCAAATTCAACGCGGGCGGCGAAGAAATGCGCGGATGAAGTCCCGGCTGGCGCATTGGTTCATCGGGCAACCCCGCTCCCGGAAAGCCCTGATTCTGATCGGGGCCGATGTCGTGTTTGCGGTCCTGGCTTTATGGTCGGCTTTTTCGCTGCGCTGGGGCATCCTGTTCGTCCCTCGAAATATCGAGTGGACGCTGATCGCGGTCGCGCCCATGCTGGCCGTTCCGATTTTCATTCGCCTCGGCCTGTACCGGGCCATCATCCGCTATATCGAAATCAAAGCGTTATGGACGATCGTACAGGCGGTCGCTCTCTATGCCGGGGCCTTCGCGGCCATTTATTTCCTGCCTTTCATCTTTTACGAGAGCGGCATCCGCAACCTGCCGAGGACGGTCCCCATTCTGAACTGGCTGATCATGACCCTGCTGGTCGGCAGCAGCCGATTTTTCGCGCGCTGGTGGCTCGGCGACACCTATGCCCGGCTCGGCGGCGGGCATAAGTTCTCCCTGCAGCCGAAGAAGAAAGTGCTCATTTACGGCGCCGGCAGCGGCGGTGTGCAGCTGGCCTCGGCCCTATCGCTCGGCCGCGAATTCGAACCGGTCGCCTTCATCGACGACGATTCGTCGCTTCATAAACACAAAATTCACGGTCTCAGGATTTATCCGTTTTCGGCCCTGAGTTACCTGATCGACCGCTACGCGGTTTCAAGCGTCCTGCTGGCGATACCGTCCGCCAAAAGATCGCGCCAAAGCGAATTGATCCGGATGCTCGAACCCTATGCCGTGCATGTCCTGTCGATGCCGTGCGTATCGGAAATCGCCGAAGGTAAAATCACTTTCGATAGCCTCCGCGAAGTCGGCATCGAGGATCTCCTGGGCCGAGATCCGGTGACGCCCAACCCCGATCTGCTGCATGCGAATATCACCGGCAAAACGGTCATGGTGACCGGCGCAGGCGGTTCGATCGGATCGGAACTGTGCCGGCAGCTCGTCGCGCTGCAGCCGTCCGCGCTGGTGCTGTTCGAACTGAGCGAATACGCCCTGTACGCGATCGAACGGGAGCTGCTGTCTTCCCGCAACGGCGGGAACGAAAGAACGCCGATCTATGCGATCCTGGGCTCCGTAACCGATGCGCCGCGCCTGACCAAAATCTGCAAAACTTTCAAGGTACAGACGATCTACCACGCGGCCGCCTACAAGCACGTACCGATCGTCGAACACAATCCGGTCGCGGCGATACGCAACAATATATTCGGCACTCTGCGCTCGGCCGAAGCGGCCGTAACGGCGCGGGTCGAAACCTTCGTGCTAATCTCGACCGATAAGGCGGTACGCCCGACCAACACGATGGGCGCTACCAAACGTTTCGCCGAACTGATCCTGCAGGCCTTCAGCGCCGAGCCGTCCGTCCGGCAGTCCACCCGCTTCACGATGGTCCGCTTCGGCAACGTTCTCGGCTCTTCCGGCTCGGTCGTGCCGTTGTTCAAGGAACAAATCAAACACGGCGGCCCGGTCACGGTCACCGACCCGAATATCATCCGTTATTTCATGACGATACCCGAAGCCGCGCAACTGGTCATTCAGGCCGGGGCGATGGGCGGCGGTGGCGACGTCTTCGTGCTCGACATGGGCGAGCCTGTCCGCATTCTCGACCTGGCCAAGCGGATGATTCATCTGAGCGGCCTCGAAATCAAGGATCGAGAACATCCGGACGGCGAAATCGAAATCCGCTTTACCGGGCTCAGACCCGGCGAAAAACTTTACGAAGAATTGCTGATTGGAAACCATGTAACGGAAACCGAACATCCCCGCATCATGCGCGCCGAAGAACACGTAATCGCCTGGGCGGACCTTCGTAAACGTCTGGAATGCCTGGACAGGGCGGCAGAACGGGACGATCACGTACAAATTCGGGAAATTTTGCTGCAAGCGGTCTCGGGCTTCGCGCCGCAATGCGGCATCGAAGACTTGCTCTGGAAACGGGCGCAATCCGGCGCCGCAATGCCGGGCCCCGAAGAAATAGACAAAAAAAAACCTCCCTTCGAAAATGGCGAAGGGAGGCGGAAAAATCAAGCAGCGAATAAATTTGAGGAGGCGCCGCCCGATGAAACAGAGAAAAATCTGTGACGCTCTTACTATACAGTCTTTAAAATAGGATACAATAACGCATATAATAAATTCATTGTTTCCTCATATGAAACAACTTAAAATTTCGACGATGTACCGCTCCCTCACTTTGGCCGCATAGGATTGGCAATCCCGTCCTGCGATTCCGCGTTTCCCTTAAACCTTAAACCCGCCAAACCCAGCTTGATTGCAGGAGAATCCCGTGGATAAATTGACCAGCATGAACGTTTTCGTCCGTGTCGCGAAAGCGGGAAGCTTTGCCGGCGGCGCCCGCGATCTGGATATTTCCCGGGCGATGGCGACCAAGCACATCATCCACCTGGAAAGCGCGCTCGGCACCCGCCTGTTCAACCGCACCACGCGCAGCCTGAGTCTGACCGAAGTCGGCGCCGCGTATTTCGAACGCTGCCAACAGGTCCTGCTCGACATCGAGGAAATGGAATCGCAGGTCACTCACCTGCAGACCGAGCCGCGCGGCTCGCTGCGGATCAGCGCCCCGCCGGTAATCGGCGCCACCCATATCGCGCGCGCCATCTCCGAATTTCTGAAGCTGCATCCCGACCTGAACATCGAACTGACCATCCAAAGCGGCCCCGGCGACATGATCGAAGACGGCATCGATCTAGCGATTTATCTGGGCACGCTGAACGACACCAGCATGGTCGCGCGCAAACTGGCCAGTTCTTCGCTAGTGGTCTGCGGATCGCCCACCTATTTCGCCAAACACGGCATTCCCGAGACGCCGCAGGATCTCGTTCACCACAGTTGCCTGATCAACTGGGCCATTCATCCCAAAAACAAATGGCCGTTCAAAAGCGAATCGGGTTCCCAGACCATTACCGTCTCGGGCCGCCTGCAAGCCAACGTGGCGGATGCGATCCGCATCGCGGCGATCAACGACATGGGGCTGGTGATGCTGCCGATCTACATCGTCGGCTGGGATATCGAACGCGGCAGGCTCCAGCCCGTGCTCCAGAATTACCCTTCGCCGCCGCTGGATGTGCATGCGGTTTATCCGCACCGGAAATATTTGTCCGCGAAAGTCCGCGTATTCATGGAATTTCTGCAAACCTGGCTGGAGCCTCGCGTCAGCAAGCCCGGGGGGGACTGCCCCGAAACATGAATGAGCTCCAGGAAAAATGGGACCGGCTCTACAGCCTGGACGAACCCGGCAACCAGGCCCCGGTGCCGCTGCTGGCCGAAAACGCGTTCCTATTGCCGTCCGAAGGGCATGCGCTCGATCTCGCGTGCGGGCTCGGCGCCAACGCGATTTTTCTTGCCGAGCATGGCCTGAAGGTCGTCGCTCTCGATATTTCCGCCGTCGCGATCGAAAAGTTGCAGACTTATGCCGGCCGCCGCCGGCTGGCGATCGAGGCGCACCGGACAGCCATCAGCTCCGCTTCGCTGCCTTCTTCCGCCTTCGATGTCATCGCGGTCGGCCGTTTTCTTGACCGCGGTTTGAAGGATGCGATAATGAACGCCCTGAAACCCGGCGGCTTATTGTTCTATCAAACATTCACCCGCCTGAAAATCGGCGACGAGGGTCCGAAAAATCCCGCCTATCTGCTGGACCGCAGTGAGCTGCTGACCCTGTTTCTGCCGTTGCGCCCGGTTTTTTACCGGGAAAATGCGGCGATCGGCGACCTCGGGCAGGGACTCCGCAACGAAGCCCAATTTATCGGCCAAAAACCTGAGCAAGAAATAAAATCATGATCGAAAACCTGACTCCGCAACAATGCTGGGATTTGCTCCAGCGCGATCCGAATGCCGTCCTTGTCGATGTCCGCACTAAGATGGAACACGCCTTCGTCGGTCATCCGACCGGCGCCATCCATATCCCCTGGAAAGAAGCGCCGGACTGGCAGCTGAATCCGAACTTTGCCGCCGAGGTTGAGGCCGCCGTCCCGAATAAGGACGCCCCGATCCTGCTGCTCTGCCGCAGCGGGCAACGCTCGCTGGATGCCGCCAGGCTGCTCGAACGGGACGGTTACAAGCATCCGATCAACATTCTGGAAGGCTTCGAGGGACCGCTCGACGAGAACAAGCACCGCGGCAATCTCGGCGGCTGGCGCTTTCACGGCCTGCCCTGGGAACAAAGCTGAACCAGGCGCGCCTTCCCCGCACCGCGCGCCCTGTGCGCAGATAATTACTGCACGCTTGCAGACCCCCGCACGGGTCTACGCTCTTTTTCCTCATGCAGTCCCTTTCATTTTCCTCCGGCGCAGCACTTCCAGCTTCCCCTGCTCTTTTCTGCCACCTGCGGCTAACTCTCCTCCCACGCCAAAGAAGATAGAAAACCAATTAATTCATAAGTTTAAGATAAATTCTTAATGAATCTTAGGATGTTTAGCCAGCTCTTTTTAACAAACCTTAACAAACAATCATAACTTATTGTTTAAATAAGTTTTATTGTGCCAGTCGCGTAGTCGTGTAGTCGTGTAGGTCGGGCACGCGCTTTTTGTGCCCGATATTTTCGATGTGACACGGTTACGGATCATCGAGCACCCTCTTCGCCGCCCAAATGTCGGGCAACGGTGAAGCTGTTGCCCGACCTACCAGGCTACCAAGCTTCACCGTCCAAATGCTTCAAACGGGATAAAGATGATTCTAAAGTAGAGCGAAAGAAGAAACCGGCAGAAATTACGGTGTTTGTTCCACGCGGAACTCTTGACAAATCACTTGACACGACTTTAACTATCGCCTCTAAGTTACATTAACTTCCGCCTTTAAATCACATTAATAATATTTCATAAATATCTGTTTTTATTTTTATTATTAATGAAAATAAATTTTGGTTTCTTATGCCCTTTCCGGACAATTACGGCAGTCTCAGTCCGGAGATCTCATCTTCGATTTGGGCCGTCTCCGTTTTTTGAATCCGGCGAAGGAGGGACCGGAGCCTAATTTCAAAAACGCTCCGAGCCGCCCAAAAAGGATCGAAAGGATCGCGGCCTCCTCGTCAATCATCGCTGCGCATCAAACTCAGCAAATCGTCCGCCGAAACCTTGCCGCTGACGTCCGCACCTTCGAGCAGGCTGTCGGCAAGGTCGCGCTTGCGGCTGTGCAGCGCGACGATTTTTTCTTCGATCGTCTGTTTGGCGATCATCCGATAGATCGTAACCGGGCGCTGCTGCCCCATCCGGTGCGCGCGGTCGGAGGCTTGGTCTTCGACGGCCGGATTCCACCACGGATCCATGTGGATCACATAATCGGCCGCAGTCAGGTTCAGGCCGACGCCGCCGGCTTTCAGACTGATCAGGAACAGCTCGCCGTCGCCGCGCTGGAACGCATCGACGCGCTGCTGGCGTTCCTTCGCCGGTGTCGAACCGTCCAGATATTGATACCGAATGCCACGCCCTTCGACATAGTTTCGGATCAGTTGCAGATGGTCGACGAACTGGCTGAACACCAGCGCTTTGTGCTTGTTGTCGCGCAGTTCCTCGACGATTTCGCCGAACGCGGCCAGTTTGCTGCTCGGCAAGTTGATTTCGGCGTTTGCGAGCCGGCTGTCGCAGCAACTGCGGCGCAGTTTGGTGATCGCGGCGAGGATTTTCAGATGTTTCTGCCCCGGCGGGCCGTCGCTACTCGCAAGTTCGTTCAGGCTGTCGCGGCGGATCGCTTCGTAAAACGCCATTTCTTCGCGGCTGAGTTCGACATAAACCGGGATTTCGGTGCGCGGCGGCAGTTCCTGCAAGACCTGGGTCTTGGTGCGGCGCAGGATGAACGGCTGAATCAGCTTCTTCAGGCGCTGGCGGGCCTGGGCGTCGCGGTCGCGTTCGATCGGCCCGGCAAAACGCAGGGTGAACTGCTCCTGCGAACCCAACAGGCCCGGGTTGATGAAGCGGAACAGGTTCCAGAGCTCGCCAAGATGGTTTTCGAGCGGCGTGCCGGTCATCACGATCCTGAAATCGCCCTGCAGATTCATCGCGCCTTGCGAGCGGCGGGTCGCGGTATTCTTGATCGCCTGCGCCTCGTCGAGAATCACCGTCCGAAAGCGGATTTTCGCCAGCATTTCGGCAACGGCTTCCTGCTGCAGCAGGCCGTAGCTGCAGATCAGCAGGTCGTACGGTCCCAAACTCTCCAGCATGCCCTGGCGGTCGCCGCCGCCCAGTTGCCGGGGCTTCAGGGTCGGTGCGAAGCGGTTCGCCTCGTTTTCCCAATTCAGGCACACCGAGGTCGGCGCGACGATCAGCGCCGGACCGTCGGGCGCGCGTTCGACCAACAGCGCGAGGCCCTGGATCGTTTTGCCGAGACCCATGTCGTCGGCCAGGCACGCCCCGACGCCCCAGTGCGCCAGGCGCGAAAGCCAGACATAACCGTCTCTCTGGTAATCGCGCAGTTCCGCCTGGAAAGTCGACGGCAGCTCCGGCCGGAACTCGCGCGCGGATTTCAGGCGCTCGACATGCGCCTGCCAATGCTTGTCGGCTTTGAATGCGCCGCCGTCCGTGTCCCAGTCCTCCAGAGTCAAAGCCGCCAGCGGATTGATCCGGACGTTCCTGCCGCTGATGTCGGCGTAGGCCTGCAAGTCTTCCAGCCGGCGGCGGAACGCTTCGGTCAAAGCGACGAACTGGCCGTCCTTCAGTTGCAGGAAACGGCCTTTGCCGCTGCCGAGCAGGGACAGCAGCTCCTGCATTTCGATGACGGTGCGATCGTCGATCTTCAATTCGCCATCCAGCGCGAACCAGTCGTTAGCGCGTTTGATGTTCATGCTGAAATTCGTACTTCCGGCCTGGCCCAGCAGCCGGAATTTGACGCCTTCCGGCCATTCGACGATCGCCCGGCCTTCCGGGAGCGACTTGAGCTGCAGCAGCAGTTCGAGACATTGCTCGGGCTCTTCAAGCAGCCGCTCGCCGGCTTCGTCCTGCTCCGCCAGGCCCAAAGCCGGGCAGGCTTCGAGCAGTTCGGCGGCGCGCGTTGTTTCGAGCGGCAAGTCGCGCTTCGCCTGCAGCCGCCGTCCGTCGATTTCGGCAAAGACGCTTTCGCCGCCCCGGCCGGGCGCATAATACGCCCCGCCTGTCGCAAACGGCCTGATCAACAGCGCAGCCTTCAAGCCTTCGCCGAACGGCAGCAAATGCACGCGCGGCGTGGCGTCGGCGGCGACCTGTTCGGCGCCGCTCGAACTGCCGCCGACGTCCGAATGAACGGTCAACAGGCTCGAAATGCCGGTCAGAGTCTGCAGTACGCGTTCCTGCGCCGACATCGGCACTTCCAGACCCTGAGGCCCCAGCACCGAATAAATCTTTTGATGCTCGGGCGCGAATTCGACGACTTTCAGGCGCGTCGGACTTTCCTTGCCGACATGGATTTTAAGGTCGTGCCACGGCGCCGGGTGCAGTTCGATCCGTATCTTGTCGCCGCCTTTTCCCCGGCTGACCCGTAACTCGGGCTCGCCCTTGACCACTTCGACGCGCACTTCGGGCGAATCCGCCCAAAACAGCAACGGATGGCCGGCCAGAGCGAGCGGCATTCGGCTGCTGAATTCGTAAGAGACCGCCCCGTAGTACCAGCTGCCGCCGCGGAATTCCTTGATCGTCTTGCACAGTTTCAGATCGTGTTCGCTCAAATAATCCAAACTGTCACGCTCCTCGTAAAGGCGCTTCAAGGCAACCGTCCGGCCCTTGCTCCAGCCGCCCTTGGCCTGCTGTTTCTGTTCGCGGGGCTCGATGGCCACGGTATGGCCGTACTCATGATAGGACACCAGCCAGATCAGGCGGACCGACTTCTCCGGGGCCGCCGGCCGGTCAGCGCTTTTGCCGGCCGACGGCGCGATATTCAACAAGGCGTCCAGGGCCAGATCCCAATCGGGCCGGCTGACGAACAGCTCGGCCAGGGCAAGGGGTTGTTCGGCCAGAAAACCGGCATCCCAGCGTTCGCTCCCGGCAGGGGCGATTTTAGCGAATACCTTCGCCAGTTCGGCGGCCGGCCAGCGATAGCCGTTATTCTGTAAATGGGCGTATAAAGACTGCTGATTTTTGCTCACTTCCGTAACATGCCCGGCATCGACCCAACATTGGATCAGCCATAAAAACACATGCTGTAATGCATTCGGAATCACCATCGCCGCTTCCGGACGGCCGTCTTTACCGAAACCGGAGGTGAGTTTGAACGGCAGCGTCATTGCCAGAAGTTCGGTCCGCCGCTGCAGGTCGCCCTGCTGAAACTCGTGAAACAGCGCGAGGTAGCGGTAAACGTCGGTCCAGATCCCGCCCATCCTGCCCCCTTGGGCGAGCAGGTTCGGCAGCTTCGCGAGGCGTTCGCCGTCACGCTGTTTCATGATCGCGAGCGGATAGAATACCCCGGCCAGGCCGTAAAAATACGCCGTGCGTTTGCCGGTTTCTTTCCTGAGCGCCTGCAGCGCCTTTTCGAAACCGACAATTGCCTGCGCCGAATCGCCTTTCATAAAGGCCAGCGCGGCGGCGACAGCTTGCAATTCGGGCTCGGTGCGGGGCGTTATCCAACGCTCGAGTTCGTCCCAATCGCCGCGCAGCCATTGCAATTCGGCAAACACGCGCGTCGCCAGAGGCGCCTTGACGAGCCCCGGTTCGAGCGCACACCGGCTTAAAAAATCGTCAATGGCCGAGTCGGCATAGAGATGGCTCAATTGATGTAAGGCAATGTAACCGGCAATGTCGTGCAGGATGACCGGATGGCGCCTCTTCAACCACGCGGCATCGAACGGGTTCAAGATCCAGCGCAGATAGATGTCGTGATCGGGCGGCAAATTCAAGACATGGCGGCCGATTTTCAGGCATTCGTCGGCCTCTTTATACTCGCGGAGGTGAAAGCGGATTCGCGCTTCGCGCAGACAGTCGTCGGCCTTATCGTAGCGGTAATAGCCGCCGCGCACCGGCGCATGGCGGCCGATGCTGTCGGCGATTTTTCGGAAGGCGCGCGTTTCTTCCGCCAGCTTTCGGGTCAGCGGCTCGACAAAACGCCGTGCGCATCGGTAGGTACCTTGTTTAGGCGTTTTTTCGGCCAGCCGCGAGTCCTGCAAGGCTTCCAGCAGCGGCGCCAGCGTTGCCGGTTTGAACGCCTTGCCGTCCTTGTCTTTGAATCCGAGATCGAACAGACATTTGCCGATCAGCATCGGACCGGCATAGCCGTCATGAACGGCCAGCACGTCAAGGATGGCGCCTTGTTGGGGAGAAAGTTGTTCGTATGTTTTGAATTGTTCGGAGAGAATTGCGGAATCCATCACCAATGCTGACTCGTGTAAGGGTTCGGAGCGGACTGAGGGCGGTTACGGCTGTAGTTAGCCGAAGAAAAAATGTAGGAAGGGCAACGGCACGCATTGGAACGGTCTTTAGGAACCGCAGACCTATACTGCGCCGTAACCCGCCAAGGTTGCCGCAAAAGGCGGGTTCGGCGTGCGGAAAGCTTTGCCGAACCCGAAACTCAAAAGCGAAGCGCGCCGAACCCGCCCTACGTTTGACCAGGACGCGACGATCTTTATTCCGCCGTGCCCAGGATCACGGCCGTGCGCGCTTTCGCGAAAGCGCGGTCGAAAACCAGCGGCTGTTCGACGCGAATTGGCGGCGGTGCGTCATCGGCTCCGTCGCTGCGCTGCAAGCCGACAAAGTCGAACAGCTTCGCATCGGCCAATTGCGACGGCGCGACGTTCTGCAGGCTGGTGAAAATCGTTTCGAGGCGGCCCGGGAACTGTTTGTCCCAGCCTCGAAGCATCTGCTTCATCGCCTTGCGCTGCAGGTTTTCCTGCGAACCGCACAGGTTGCACGGAATGATCGGAAAGTTTTTGAAAGCGGAGAAGCGTTCGATGTCCTTTTCGCGGCAATACGCCAAAGGCCGGATCACGATGTTCTTCCTATCGTCGCTGAGCAGCTTGGGCGGCATCGCCTTCAGTTTGCCGCCGTAAAAGATGTTCAGGAAAAAGGTTTCGAGAAGGTCGTCGCGGTGATGGCCGAGCGCGATTTTGGTGACGCCGTGCTCTTCGGCGAAGCCGTACAGGATGCCGCGGCGCAGCCGCGAGCAGAGCCCGCAGGTCGTGGCACCCTCCGGAATCACCCGTTTGACCACGCTGTAGGTATCGCGCTCGATGATGTGGTAGGGCACGCCGATCGATTCGAGGTATTCGGGCAGCACGTGCTCGGGAAAGCCCGGCTGCTTCTGATCCAGATTCACCGCGATGATCTCGAACCGGACCGGCGCGGTTTTCTGCAGATTCATCAGGATGTCGAGCAAGGTGAACGAATCCTTGCCGCCGGACAGGCAGACCATCACCTTGTCGCCGTCCTCGATCATATGGTAATCGGCGATCGCATCCCCTACGTTGTGGCGCAGGCGCTTTTGCAGTTTGTTGAATTGGGTGCGGGTTTTCGAACGGATATCGGACATGCGATGAAACAATTAAAGGGGTGGAAATTGCGTAGGGCGGGTTCGGCGCGCTTTGCGGGTGACTTTCAAATCAGGCAGACATTTCCGTGCGCCGAACCCGCCTTTTACGGCAATCTTGGCGGATTACGATACGCAGCCAAGACCGTCGATGCTTAAAGCCCCTACCCATGCGCATCGGAATCCACCCTACGGTCTATCTACGCGGAGCGGGGGTTTGCAACCCCGTCCCCTTACGTTTTCTACCGTGCACGGCAGTAGAAACTCTGAGGACGGGACAATATGCCTCGCCCGGCCAAGCGCCTTGCAGTGCTAGAGAATTAGGAGTTAACCGGTATAGCGTTCGAAGATCAAAGTGGCGTTCGTCCCCCCGAAGCCGAAGCTGTTCGACATGATCGTATTCAGGGTCACGCCGTCCTCGCGCTCGCGCACGATCGGAATGCCTTCCGCGCCCGGATCGAGCCGGGTGATATTGGCTGAAGCACTCAGAAAGCCTTCTTCCATCATCAATAACGAATAAATCGCCTCGTTCACGCCGGCCGCGCCTAGGGCATGGCCGGTCAGGGATTTGGTCGAACTGACCTTCGGCACCCGGCCGGCGCCGAACACGGTACGCAACGCTTCGAGCTCCTTGGTATCGCCGACCGGCGTGCTGGTGCCGTGCGCGTTGATATAGTCGATTTTACTGCGTACCGTCGCCAGGGCCTGGCGCATGCAGCGCACGGCGCCTTCGCCCGACGGCTGGACCATGTCGTAACCGTCGGAAGTGGCGCCGTAACCGGTCAATTCCCCATAAATTTTCGCGCCGCGCGCTTTCGCGTGCTCCAGCTCTTCGACCACCAGCACGCCGCCGCCGCCGGAAATCACGAAGCCGTCACGGGTTTCGTCATAAGGCCGGGATGCCGTTTCCGGGGTATCGTTGTATTTCGACGACAATGCGCCCATCGCATCGAACAAAAGCGACATCGTCCAATGCACTTCTTCGCCGCCGCCGGCGAATACGATGTCCTGCTTGCCCATCTGGATCAGTTCCATCGCATGGCCGATGCAGTGCGCGCTGGTCGCGCAGGCCGAACTGATCGAATAATTGACGCCCTTGATCCTGAACGGCGTCGCCAGGCAGGCCGTGTTGGTGCTGGACATCGTGCGCGGCACCATGTAGGGGCCGACTTTTTTGATGCCTTTCTCGCGCAACAGGTCGGCTGCCTCGACCAGGTTCGAAGTGGAAGGCCCGCCGGATCCCATCACGAGGCCGGTCCTTTCGTTCGAAATATCGCTGTCTTCCAGCCCCGAATCGTCGATCGCCTGCTGCATCGCAATGTAGTTGAAGGCGGCGCCGTCGCCCATGAAACGCTTGATCTTGCGGTCGATATGGGCATCCAGGTCGATCTTGACCGCGCCGTGAATATGGCTGCGAAAACCGAGTTCCCGATAAATATCGGCAAAACCGATGCCGGACCGTCCGAGCTTCAACGATTCGACGACTTCATTCCGGTTATTGCCGATACTCGAAACGATACCTAAACCGGTTACCACAACTCTTTTCATTACCTTTAAACCTTAGAAATCTTCTGTAGAAGTAAACAGACCGACGCGCAAATCGGTCGCTTCGTAAATCTTTTTGCCGTCCACTTCCATCGTCGCGTCAGCAATGCCCATCACCAGCTTGCGCATGATCAGACGTTTCATGTGAATATGGTAGACGACTTTTTTGGCGGTCGGTAACACCTGACCGGTAAATTTGACCTCGCCGACGCCCAGCGCGCGCCCTTTGCCCGGCCCGCCCATCCAGCAGAGAAAAAATCCGACCAACTGCCACATCGCATCGAGCCCCAGGCAGCCCGGCATGACCGGATCGCCCTGAAAATGACAGTCGAAAAACCAAAGGTCGGGCCTGATGTCGAGTTCGGCGATGATCTCGCCTTTGCCGTACAGCCCGCCTTCATCGGTAATCAACGTGATGCGGTCCATCATCAGCATAGGCGGCAACGGCAATTGGGCATTTTTGGGTCCATAAAGTTCTCCCCTTCCGGACATCAACAATTCGTCGCGCGTCAGACTATGCTTTTTCTCCATTCTGTGTTTACCTTGGCAAATTTTTATTAAATTGGTTCCGCATATTATCTATCAGGCCCTGAAAAAAATCAGCTCATTTTTACCCGGGCGGAACGGCGGGCATCAGGTCGGTGATCTTCAATCCGGGTTTGTCGAGCCGATGCTGATAAATGACCGCATAGGACAAAACCGCCGCCACATACTTTCGTGTTTCCCGAAACGGGATCGTTTCGACCCAGATATCGGCGGGCATCGCCCCGGCATTCGGCAGCCATTTCGTTGCTCTGGCAGGCCCCGCATTGTACGCCGCGGCCGCTAACGCCACATGACCGTTGAAGCGCTGCAGCAGTTTTTTGAAATAATAAGATCCCAGCCGAATATTCACATCGGGGTCGAACAGACTGGCGTCCGTTACCAGATCTTGCTGAATCTCCCGTGCAATCTGCCTGCCCGTTTTCGGCATCACCTGCATCAGTCCCAGCGCCCCGACGGCCGATTCGGCATGGCTGTCGAGCATGCTTTCCTGCCGGATGACGCCCAGCACGACCGCAGGGTCGAGATTGTGGCGGAGCGCATTGTTCCGCACCTGTTCCAGATAGCCGACCGGAAAGCGCAAGGCCAGATCGTCCCAATAATCCGCCTTGGCCAGCGTCTTGATCGCAACCGGATGCCAGCCCCACGACTCCGCCAGCTTGGCGGCCCGTGCGCGTTTCTCCCGGGCCAGTTTTCCCGTTGCGAACCACCATTGCCGCTGCGCTTCCATTTCGCGGTTTAACGCCCTGAGCTCGATCACGGCCTGAAAATCCTTTTCGGCCGCCAATTCCGCCAGATCGTTCGCGGCCAGCGGCACAGGGGTATCGGCCAGGAAGTATGGCTGCGACACCGCGTCGGCGGCCAGAAAGCCGTAAAAACTTCGGTCCTTGGCAGCCTGCATATACAGCGACCGCGCCTCCGCGGCCTGGCCGGCGACCTCGAACGCACGCGCCTGCCAATACTGCCAGCGCGCTTCCTTGAGCTCTTCGAGCGTCAAATCCGACACGGCTGCTGCGATATGCTCCCAGTTCTGTTCGAACAAAGCGGCCCTGACCCGCCACTCCCTCACCTCGCCGTCATAGACACTCAAACCGGTCAACCGGTCGTAAGCGCCGGCCTTTCTTTGAAAGGCCAAAGCCAGCGCCAGCCGGCGCTCGGTCATTTGCTTGATGCGGTCTTCCAGCGGCAGGCCTTGTTTCTCGGCGTCCCAAAGCCGCACGGCCCTGTCCGGGTCCGACTTGGCGATCCGGTCGAGGCCATGCGCAAAAATTCGGGCGGACAACGCATCGTTGCCCGAACGATTCTTCAGTTCAATGATCCGTTCGGGGTTCTTATCGACTTCGAGCCATGACTCAGCGACATCACGGTCCGACCTCGGCAGCTGGCGCGCAAGCGATTCGGCCAGCTGCCGGTGGTTTTCCTTCAACGCCATTTCGAAACGCTGCCATATCATTTCGCGGCTCATCAGCGCGGATTTTTCCAACTCGGCAAATAGCGGTCCGCATTCGCCCGGCTGAGAACTGCCGCTCATCCACAACCGTTTGGCATTCAGCAGGGCCTGTTCCTGAAAACCGGTTTGAAAGCGGGCCCAATGATACAGGCATTGGAGCGCCACATTGCCGTCGGCTATGTAATTTTCGGTATAAGCCTGCCACTTGTTTTGCGCGGCCATCGACTTGAGCCATTTTTCCCGCAGCAGCGGAGCGTAGCGCGTGTTTTTATAATCCGCCAGAAACGCACGGATTCCGTCGGTTTGCGTCAGGTCCTTTTTCAACCACTGATACAGAAGATAAGGATAAAGCGGATACTCGGACAGCGTATCGGCCAGTGCCTGAAAAGCGGCCGCATCGCCGCGCTCGACCGCCTGCTCGGCCAGCACGAAGTCGCTGCGCTCGCGCTGCCGGTCGCGCGCGCAGGCATCGATACCCGACGCCAGTACGATAGCCAGGAGGATGACTCGTAGGGATTGCATGCTATTTGAGAAATTGATTGATACGGCGGTCTGAACGAAATATTCGAAGAAGCGCCGCCGAACGGCGGCTATGACTAAATTCAAGGCTTCGCTATAATGGCGCGGAAAATATGACGACTTCAACCCGAAACGTGCACTCCAAACCCTCACGATCCCAGGCAGCGCCTTTCAACTGGGATTATATCTTCCAAATTGCCGGCCAACATAAAAAAGCTCTGATTTATTCTCATGTCATCGCCCTCCTGGCGATGATCGCGAGCGTGCCGGTGCCGCTGTTCATGCCGCTGCTGGTCGACGAAATCCTGCTGCACAAGCCCGGCCTGATCATCGAAACGCTGAATCCGCTCGTCCCCGCCGCGTGGCAGGTGCCGGTCTTTTATATCGCGGCCGTGCTGCTGGCGAGCCTTGTGCTGCGGATCATCGCGATCGTTTTCAACATCATCCAGGCGCGCGAGTTTTCCTCCATCGCAAAAGACATCATCTTCCGCATTCGTCAAGATCTGATCGGCCACCTGCAGACGATTTCGATGGCCGAATACGAAAGCCTCGGCACCGGCGCGATCGTCACGCACCTGGTCACCGATCTCGATACGATCGACAATTTCATCGGCAATACGATCAGTAAATTGCTGGTCGCGAGCCTGACCATTTTCGGCACCGCCGCGATCCTGCTCTGGATGAACTGGCGGCTGGGCCTGTTCATTTTATTGCTGAATCCGGTCGTGATCTATTTTACGCGCGTGGTCGGAGGCAAGGTCAAGGATCTGAAAAGCAAGGAAAACAGCGCCTACGGCATTTTTCAGGAATCGCTGACCGAAACGCTGGAAGCGATCCATCAGATCCGCGCCAGCAACCGCGAAAAGCACTACTGCCGCGAACTGATCAACGCGGCGCGCTATGTCAAGGATTACTCGGCCGCCTATGCCTGGAAAAGCGACGCCGCGAACCGGTTGAGCTTTTTGATTTTCCTGTTCGGCTTCGACGTCTTTCGCGCTCTGGCGATGCTGATGGTGTTCTATTCGGACCTGACGATCGGCCAGATGCTCGCGGTATTCGGTTATCTCTGGTTCATGATGGGGCCGGTCCAGGAGATCCTGAACATCCAGTACGCCTTTTACGCGGCGAAAGCGGCTCTGGCCCGGATCAACAGATTGAAGGCGCTGAAGCAGGAGCCGCATTATCCGCATCTTGAAAATCCGTTCCTGAACAAGAAGACCGTCGCGATCCGGATCGAAGACCTGCATTTCAGCTACGGCGAGGAAAAAGTGCTGAACGGGATCAACCTGACGATCCATGCCGGCGACAAAGTCGCGCTGGTCGGGGCCAGCGGCGGCGGTAAGTCGACCCTGATCCAGACCTTGATCGGCCTATATCCTGCCGAAAGCGGAACGATTCGTTTCGACGACGCGCCGATGGAACGGATAGGCCTGGAAGTAGTCAGAGAAAACGTGGTGACCGTGCTGCAGCAGCCGATCCTGTTCAACGACACGATCCGCGCGAATCTGACCCTCGGGCGTACCGCAAGCGACGCGGAATTATGGAATGCCCTGGAAACGGCCCAGCTTGGCGACATCGTAAAAGACCTGCCGACCGGGCTGGATACGGTCGTCGGCCGCCACGGCATGCGCCTGTCGGGCGGACAGCGCCAGCGCCTCGCGATTGCCCGGATGATCGTGGCCCAACCGAAAGTCGTGATTCTGGACGAGGCCACCTCCGCGCTCGACAGCGAAACCGAATACAAGCTGCACCAGGCGCTCGCCGGTTTTCTGGCGGGCCGAACCACTCTCATCATCGCGCACCGGCTGAGCGCGGTCAAACAGGCCGATCATGTCTATGTATTCGAAGAAGGCAAAATCTGCGAGCAGGGACGGCACGAGACGCTGATTGCCCAGAACGGGCTGTATGCGAAACTCTATGGGGAATACCAATAACCGCAGGCGTAAGACAAAAAACAGATGGGCAGAACCCTCTAAACCATAACGATAACAAAAATCCATGTCCGAAATTTACGATCTGCACTGCCACTCCACCGCTTCAGACGGCGCGCTGTCTCCGGCGGAACTGGTCCGGCGCGCGCATCGGCAGGGCGTGACCGCTCTGGCCCTAACCGACCACGATACGACCGCGGGACTCGGCGAGGCGCAACGCACCGCGCAAGCCGAAGGCCTCCGCTTCATTCCCGGCATCGAACTGTCCTGCCAATGGCAAGGTAAATGCCTGCATATCGTCGGACTCGGGATCGACCCCGCCTATGCCCCGCTCGCCGAAGCGACGCATGATCTGCGTAACGTACGGCTGCACCGCGCGGAACAGATGGCGCAGAAACTCGAAAAGAAACGCATCCACGGCGCGCTCGAAGCGGTCAAAAGAATGGCTGGCGACAGCATGATCACGCGCACGCACTTCGCCGATTTTCTGCTCTCGCAGGGCCATGTGACCAGCCAGCAGGAAGCCTTCGACCGTTATCTGGCGAAAGGCAAGGCGGCCTATGTAGCCACTCCCTGGGCGGAGATGGGCGTGGCTATCGACTGGATCGTCAAATCCGGCGGCGTCGCCGTCCTTGCACACCCGTTGCGCTACCAGTTGACCGCCAACTGGCTCAGGCGCTTGCTGAACGCCTTCAAGGAGGCCGGCGGACAGGCCGTCGAAGTCGTGACCGGGCGCTACAATCCGGAAGAAATCAGAAACATGGCCGACCATGCGAGTCGCTTCGGGCTTGCAGGCTCTGCAGGCTCGGACTTTCACAGCCCCGACAATCAATATGTCGAACTGGGCCGCCTGGCGCCTTTGCCGCCGGCTATCCGGCCGGTTTGGGACTTGCTGTAGATCTTTCTATTGTCTGACCCACATTCGCTTCCTCTCGTAAAAATCGTTTTAAACGGCGTTATTTTTAGCGTGTTGATCATCGGTTTCGCCGGCGGCACTGTTGCGGTACTGCCAGAATAATTGCTGTTCTTCCGCAATCACCGTTTCGACGCGCTCGACCAACAGCCGGTAGGCGGCCTCCTCATCGGTCACCGGGGCATAATCGCCGGCATTGTTGATGTACAGGCGATATTCCCGTTTCATCCCTTCGGCCGCTTTCCGGTAAGCCTGCCAGGTTTCGTTCGGACGCAGCAGCGTATCCACCGCGCGGAATACCGTGACGGCCGCGCCTAACAAGGCAGTGGCTCCGGCTGTCCAGGATTGATCGGCAAACACCTGGATGACCGAAATCAGCGCGCCCGTCACGATCACGGCCATTGCGAAAAACAAATGCTTGTATTTATACTGCCCTGCCTTGCTTTCGTACCAGCTCCGCTGATCTTCGAGAATGTTTTCGAAATAGTATGCCGCCCTCTCCTTGCGGCTCTCGATCACCGACTTCCAGGACGATACAGGGCGTGCTTCATTCGTTTGTTCGGTCATGGCTTTTTCTCTAGCTAAATAAGTCCGGCGTATTGTTATTATTTTACGATAAAATCCAGATGCATCCCGCCCTGTCCTCTCTGAAAGCCGGCTTTCATCCCTCGCCGCTGGTCCGTATCGCCGATCCCGATCTGCCCCGGGAGATCGAATTGTGGCTCAAGCGGGACGATAGGCTGCATCCTATCATATCCGGCAACAAATGGCGGAAGTTAAGCCACATCCTCGAAGACGCACTCTCATCCGGAGCCCGCACCCTGATCAGCATGGGCGGCGCCCACTCGAATCATCTGCATGCGCTGGCTTACGCCGGCAAACGACTGGGTTTGCAGACGATCGGCCATATCCGCGGCGAGCGGACGGAGCCGCTGACGCCGACCCTCGAGGACTGCCGCAATTGGGGCATGGAACTGCGCTTCGTTTCGCGGTCGGAATACCGGCAGCTCAGGCAATACCGTAAACCCGACAGCCTCCCCGGTATCCGGCCCGGCCAATACTGGCTGCCGGAAGGCGGCGCTCAGCCTCTTGCGCTGAAAGGCGTCGCCGAACTGGTCGAAGAAATCGAGATGCCTTTCGACGCGCTTTGCCTGCCCTGCGGCACCGGCACGACGCTGGCCGGCTGCATCGCCGCCCTCGGCGGCGCAAAAACCGTGCTCGGCTTTGCGGCGCTCAAGCACGCGGAGTTTTTGACGGCCGATGTGGAAAGCCTGCTGCCGAAACCCTGCCCTCGCTGGCAAATCGTTCACGATTACCATTTCGGCGGCTTTGCGAAAACGGCGCGCGAATTGCTCGAATTCATCCACCGCTTTGAACTGACCCAGCAAATTCCGCTCGAACCGGTCTATACCGGAAAAATGATGTACGGACTTTACGACATGATCGCCAAAGGCTGTTTCACCCCCGGCCAACGCATCGTCGCCGTCCACACCGGCGGCCTGCAGGGCAGGCGCGGATTTAACGCCGTCAACGCCGGATAAGACGGGAAGTATCGCCCGTCAATCCAAGTCGGCCCGGCAGCGCACTTCCCTCGGCACCTGCGGCATGGGTACATCTCTTCCCTTAATTCACCTATCACGTTAACTACGAGAGAATGCAATGGATAGACAACCGGAACCCGAGCTGATGGAAGATCCCGAACAGGTCAGGGCCTATGCCGAAGCCGATTTTGCGGTCCCGCACCAGCAATTCGTCGACCGCCTGCGGGCCTTCGTCGGCGACCCGGAATTCAGCGGCATCGCGCTCGACCTGGGCTGCGGGCCGTGCGACATCGGCCTGTGTTTCGCCAAGGCCTTTCCACGGTGCCGCATCGACGCGGTCGACGGTTCGCGCGCGATGCTCGATTATGCGGCCATCCGGACGCCGTCCATCGGGAACCGCATCCGGCTGATCCACGAACGTCTGCCTTTTGTCATATTTCCCGAACAATTTTATGCGATCATATTCAGCAACAGCCTGCTGCACCATTTGCCCGACCCGCAGGCGTTGTGGCAAACGATAAAAAAAGCCGCCCGGCCCGGCACCCGCATCGCGGTGATGGATCTGCTGCGCCCCGCCTCGCTCGAGGCGGCAATGGCGCTGGTCGAGGCCCATGCCGCCGGGGAGCCGGAGATTTTACGGCGCGATTTTTACCGTTCCCTGCTGGCCGCTTTTACCCTTGAAGAAATCCGGGATCAACTCAAAAAAGCCGAACTCCCGCTAAACATCGAACCAATCAGTGACCGCCACGTTTTCATCGAAGGCGTAATGCCTTAATCGCCAACCGCTCAAAATAGTTATGGACGCCATCATCGAAGTCATCCCCGCCGCCGACCTGCAAAAGCCGGAATTTTACATCAACCGCGACGCCAGCCTGCTCGAATTCAACAGGCGGGTACTGGCGCAAGCCCGCAACGAAGACGTGCCGCTACTCGAAAGGCTCAACTACCTGTGCATTTCCTGCTCGAATCTGGACGAATTTTACGAAGTCCGGGTCGCTTCCGTAATCCAGATGGCGGCGATCGATCCCAAGGTTACCGGTTCCGACGGTCTGACCCCGGGCGAGCAGCTGGAACTGATTTCGGTCAAGGCGCACGAACTGGTTACCGAGCAATACCAGGTGCTGAACGAGATCCTGATTCCGAAACTGCAGACACAGAACATCAACTTCATCCGCCGCAAGGACTGGAGCGAAACCCAGCTGAAATGGCTGCAGAATTATTTCAACGAGGAAGTGCTGCCGATCCTGACGCCGGTCGGCCTGGATTCGGCGCATCCTTTTCCGCGCATTCTGAACAAGAGTTTGAACTTCATCATCTCGCTGACCGGCAAGGATGCGTTCGGGCGCAACAGCGGCCGCGCGATTTTGCAGGCGCCGCGCGCATTGCCCCGCATCGTGCAGCTGCCGGCCGAGGAAACGCAAAGCGGCCGGTACGATTTCGTGTTTCTGTCGTCGATCATCCACGCCTTCGTCGACCAGCTGTTCAACGGAATGACCATCAAAGGCTGTTACCAATTCCGGGTAACCCGCAACAGCGACTTCTTCGTCGACGACGATGCGATCGACGACCTGCTGCTTGCGGTCGAAGGCGAACTGGCGATGCGCAACTACGGCGACGAGGTCCGCCTCGAAATCGACGCGAATTGCCCCGATGAAACGGTCGCCTTTCTGCTGGCCCGCTTCGACATGACCCGGCAGCACCTGTTTCTGGTCGACGGTCCGGTCAATCTGAACAGGCTTCAGGAAATCATTCGCCTGGTCGACCGTCCCGACGTGAAATTCGTGCCGTTCAAGCAAAGCGTTCCGGCGCAATTCGCGCGCAACAAGGACATGTTCGCCGCCATCCGCCGACAGGACATTCTGCTGCACCATCCGTTCGACTCGTTCGCGCCGGTCGTCGAATTCCTGCGCCAGGCCGCGGCATCGCCGGAAGTGCTGGCGATCAAGCAGACCCTGTATCGGACCGGCGCCGACTCGCCGATCGTGAACGCCTTGATCAAGGCGGCCCGGGCCGGCAAGGAAGTGACCGTGGTGATCGAACTGCGCGCCCGTTTCGACGAAAAGGCCAACATCGATCTGGCCGCCAAGCTCCAGGAAGCCGCAGTGCATGTCGTGTACGGCGTCGTCGGCTACAAGACGCACGCGAAGATGTGCCTGGTGCTCCGCCGCGAAGGCAAGGAACTGGTCAATTACGTGCATCTAGGCACCGGCAATTATCATCCGAAGACGACCCAGCTCTACACCGATTACGGCTTGTTTACCTGCGACAAGGAACTGGGCGAAGACGTCCGCAAGGTTTTCGCCCAACTGACCAGCCTCGGCAAGGTCACCAAGCTGAACAAACTGCTGCAGTCGCCGTTCACGCTGCACAGCGGCCTGCTGGACAAAATCGAGCGCGAAATCGCTTTTGCGCAGAAAGGCAAAGCGGCGAAAATCGTGATCAAGGTCAATGCGGTCGTGGAAGAAATATTGATTCAGTCGTTATACCGCGCCTCGCAGGCCGGCGTCGAAGTCAAACTGATCGTACGCGGCATCTGCTCCCTGCGGCCCGGCATTCCTGGCGCTTCAGAAAACATCGAGGTGCGCTCGATCATCGGCCGCTTCCTCGAACACGAACGCATCTACGCCTTTCTGAACGGCGGCAACCAGGAAATCTACGCATCGAGCGCCGACGTGATGAATCGAAACATGTTCCGCCGCGTCGAAGTGTTTTTTCCGATCGGCAGCAAGAAACTGCAAAACCGGATTCTGCGCGATCTGGAACTGTACCTGACCGATAATACCGAGGCTTGGCTGATGCAGCCGGACGGCCATTACCGGCGCGCGAATCGAATAGAGGACCAGAATCCCGTCCAGGCACAGATCCAATTGTTGAATGAATTGCAGAGTTAATCCATCCATAGTAAAAAAAGACCCTTTTTCACCCCGACCGGGACGATAAGCCCGAATTCGTCCGCGTAACGCTGAGAGGCATTTTATGAATCGGATAAGAGAAATTGCCCAACTGGGCGCCGAAGTGTTGCGGCGCCAGGCCCTGCCCGCCGCTGAAACGAACAGCGCCGAAAACCGCGCCGTGATCGCCGCGATGAAAGCGACGCTGGCCAATACCCAAGGCGTCGGTCTCGCCGCGCCGCAGATCGGCGAATCCGTGCGCATCGTGATCGTCGCCTCCCGCCCCACCCCGCGCTATCCGGACGCGCCTCTAATGGAACCGACCGTGATGATCAATCCCTCCTTCGAAACGCTTTCGGAAAGCATCGAAAAAGGCTGGGAGGGCTGCCTGAGCATTCCCGGAATTCGCGCCCTGGTCCCGCGCTTCAAAGACATCCGGGTCGACTATACCGACGAGCAAGGGCATCCGGTCCAAATCCGCCTGCAGGACTTCATCGCCCGCGTTTTTCAGCACGAATTCGACCATCTGAACGGCCTGGTCTTTCTGGACCGCGTCGAAAACAACCGGGACATTTTTTCCGAAAGCGAGTATCTTAAATTCTTCAGTTGAGCACGGATGGGCTTTCTCGGGCACATACCGGCCCTATTCGAGAAATCCATTTGTTACGGAAACCATGAAGCAAAACAGAAATATCCTTTCCTGCGCCCATCCCCTGAAAGAAGAACGATCCGAGCCCTTACCCTTCCAGATCCCCAAACCCGCCGAAGAAGATCCTGAAGCGCCGTTACGGCTGAAAAAGATCCTGTCCAGCGCCAGTTACCGCCAGGCCGACCAGGACGTCGACTTTCTGAATCAGGACGAACTGCGTTCGTTTCGTTTGCAGGTCGATTTTTTAAAAGCGGAGCAGACGCTCAAGGAAAACCGCGTCGAAAACACCATCGTGGTGTTCGGCGGCACGCGTATCAAGGAACCCGGCGAATCGAAGCGCAAGGTGGACGGCCTGAAAGCCGCGCTCGAAAGCAAGCCCAACGATCCCTTGCTGCTGGGAAAACTCCGGGTCGCCGAACGGGTTTACGCGAAAAGCCATTATTACCATACTGCGCGCGAATTCGGCCGCCTGGTCGGCGAGTCGCGGCGGCAGGCGCCCGACCGTGCCTGCGTGGTCATGACCGGCGGCGGCCCCGGCCTGATGGAAGCGGCCAACCGCGGGGCCTACGACAGCGGCGCGCTGACGGTCGGCCTGAACATCAACCTGCCTTACGAACAGTTTCCGAACCCGTATATCACGCCCGAATTGTGCTTCCGCTTTCATTATTTCGCGATGCGCAAACTGCATTTCCTGCTCCGCGCCAAGGCGCTGGTCGTGTTTCCGGGCGGCTACGGCACGTTCGACGAACTGTTCGAAACCCTGACCCTGATGCAGACCCGCAAGATCAAGCAGGCGCCGGTCGTGCTGGTAGGCGAGAGCTTCTGGAAGGAAGCGTTCAATGTCGATTTCCTGATCTGCGAAGGCGTGATCGATCCCGAAGACCGCGAGTTGTTCTGGTATGCGGAAACCGCCGAGGAAATCTGGCAAAGCATCCTGGACTGGTACAATGTCAACGGCGAGCCGCTGCTCTAAAGCGCCAAGCCCATGGAATTCGCCGACCTGATCGCGACCATTCCCCCCATCCTGATCCAGTTCGGGATGACGGTCGCCTTTGCGTTCGTGGTCGGGCTCGAATTTCGCCGCTATCATCAAATCAATCAATACCAGCTTCATTTCGGCAGCACCCGGACCTTTGTATTGATTGCGATTCTGGGCTTTATGCTGTTTTCGCTCGATTCCGGCAAGCTGCTGTTCGCCATGGGATTTCTACTGTTTGGGGCGGCGCTGCTGATTTATTATTGGCACTTGGCCGCGAAAGGCATCTTTTCGATCTTCAGCCCGCTGCTGGGGCTGCTGATCTATCTGATCGGTCCGATCGCGATTACTTTTCCGAACTGGTTCCTGGTGCTGTTTGCGGTAGTGCTGATCCTGATGCTCGGCGCGAAGCCGGTCATTCACCGTTTTTCGGATCAGCTCGCGAACGACGAAGTCGTCACGCTCGCCAAATTCCTGATCATTTCCGGCGTGATTCTGCCCTTATTGCCGGATCGGCCGATCGCACCGGCACTGCCGGTCACTTATTACAAAGTCTGGCTGGCGGTGATCATCGTTTCCGGCTTTTCGTATCTCAGCTATCTGATCCACAGTTATTTTTATAAAAGCCGCGGCCTGATGATTACGGCCGTATTGGCCGGGCTGTATTCGAGTACGGTCGCCACCATCATGATCGGCCGGCGCGCACGCAATTTGCCGGGAGCCGAAAGCTATGTCTCGGCCGCATTGATCACCGCCACCACGATGATGTACCTGCGCCTGCTGGCGATTATTTTTCTGTTCGACCTGCATGCGGGCCTCCGGCTGCTGTTGCCTTTCCTCCCGATCATCGTGCTGTCGGTGATCGCCGTGGCGGCGTTGGTCCATTATAAAAACGAATGCCCCTCCGAAGCGGATACGGTCGATGTCGGCCACCCGCTGGAACTTTCCACCGCCGTTCTGTTTGCGGCGCTGTTCATGGTGTTTACCTTCGTCACCCAATACGTGATCAGCCATTTCGGGCGCTCCGGGCTGAATTTCCTGGCGATTGCGGTGGGATTGACGGATATCTATCCGTTCATCCTGTCGTTGTTGAGCGGAAAATTTCAGGTTTCCGAATCGGCAATCGTTGCCGCGGTCGTATTGGCCAGCGGCAGCAACAATCTCTTGAAAGCCGCCTATGCGATATTCTTCGCGCGCAACGCTTCGGTACGCTTCGGAGCCGTCTGGCTGATTCTTCTGTTTTTGGCATCCATCGCGTATGCATACGCGTTGATCGTTTGATCCGATTCTCGCCCGCCCGCTCACGCCGAAGCGGTGAGCAATCGAACGTAATCAATCTCGGCTTAACGAATCAACATCCGTTGCAGCGGACTGCTGCTGTCGATCGTGGTCTGCTGCCGGCTTTCGAGTGCGGCGCAGTGGCCAAGCAGATCGGCGACCTGCCTTTGCTGTTCGGCATGCAAATCTTTCATCCGATCGATCGCCGCCAAGGCTTCGGAACCGATCGACGCAAACGCCTGCGCCAGGCCTTTTTGCAAGCCGCGCAGTGCGCTGGCCTGCAGCGAAGGCTTCAGTTTTCTGGCGATGAACCAGGGCGTCAGCCAGCTGATCGCGACCACCAGGCTGCTGTGAATCAGAAAATCGACGCCCAGGTACGCCAGATGGGTTTCGTTGCTGTACTCGTAACCGGTAAACACCTGATAACCGACCCAGCTCAGGGCCGCCAGCGGCAGCAGGATTTCGGCGATGCGCGCCCCGCTCAGCAAAGTCCGCTGCAGAGTGTTGCCGGGATTGGCGAGAGATTGTCTCACCGCCAGTTCGCTTTGGGTTTCGATGATTTTCGGCGCTTTTTCGCGAAGCGGAGCCAGTTGCCGCTTGAGCGGCTGCGCCGGAATGCCGCGCTGCTCGGCCTGCAGCACGAACTCGTCGAGGGCATCGTCGAACCGGGCTTTCGCCCAAGCGTCCCATAGCAGCGCATCGGCCTGAGTCGAAGGATATTTTCCGGTCGCCGGATGGGTCAGCAAGCCGACCGCATGTTCCGCATAATAATCGGCCAATTGCCTGACCGGCCAGGCGAAGCCTTCCAGCAGCAACTGCCCGGTACGCTGCCATTGCTGCTGCCAAAGCGGAGAGAGCTCCTTGAATGCCGCATCGCCGGCCAAAGCCTGCCGGTATTGTTCCAGCGCGCAGCGGAGCTCGTCGAGGCGGACCTTAAGCCCGCGCTGTTCGAGCTGCTGCACGGTATGCTCGTTGGCCAGATCGGTGAGCATCTTTGCCAAGGCGCTGAATTCGTCTTCCTGCCCGTCTTCCGCGCAGATCGTCTTGAAAACGATCGGGTCGACGAAACCGGCCTTGCTCAACTGGCGTTTGAAGTCCTCGAATTGTTCCGGTTGGCCGCGGTCCCATTGATTCAATACGAACAGCCAGGCGTGCCGCGCCCCTTCCGCCAACAGCAGCCGCCAGGCCTTCTCGTCGCGGTAGCGTTCCGGACTGACCACATAGATCAGTACGTCGATATGCGGCAGCCATTCCAGCACCAGATGCCGGTTGGCCTGGTCGATGCTGTCGAAATCGGGCATGTCGATCCAGATAATATGCCGTTTCGCCTCGTCGTCGTGCGGCGCGGTCTTCACGCTGGCGATCGGCAGATGCTCGGGCAAATGCCGGAGCGCGACCGAACGGTGGTGATACAGGGTCACCTCGCGCGAAGTCGGCCGTTCAATGCCGGTTCTGGCAATCGCCTTGCCGGCCAGCCGGTTCAACAGCGAACTCTTGCCGACGCCGGTACCGCCCATGAACGCCACCAGCAACGGCCGGCCCTGCCCTTGGCCGAACAGGGCGCTCGGCGTACCGGTCCGCGGAAGGCTTTCCTGTTCCGGCATGTCCCGATCGATCCAGCCCACCTCCGCCGCTTGTGCGGCCCACTGGCGGGTATGATCCGCCAAATCAGAGTAATCGTAAGCCATGACGTTTTTCCTTCAGATGGTTTTCCGCTTCCTGTAATTGCTCGGGCGTAATGTTGAAATGCGCCAGGGCGGACAATTGCTGCGGCAAAGCCGCCAATTTGTCGCGCAGCGCCTCGACGAACAGCACCTGTCTGACCTGGTTCAACTGGTTTTTTTTCAGATCGGCCTCGACGCTGTGCATGTAACTGCCGATCGCGCTTTCGGCCAGCAGCGAGGTCACCGTCAGCATCGACGGAGCGATCACCAGATCGTGCACCCCGATCCCGCCGGTATGCAAGGTCAACGCGATCACCGCCGCATCGGTCGTTGCCCGGGTCGCGCGCAGGCTGTTCAGTAGCAAAGGCTGCTCCTGCAGTTTGCGGTACAAACGGTGCGCGGCGCTTTCGACATCCTGCTGGAAAGTCTGGTGGTAATGTTTGACCGCGCCGTCGAACCCGGCCAACAGCTCCTGGCGCCGGCCGCGCAGAAGCGCGCCCATATCCTTCCACCACAGGCGCTGCTGATGCTCCTCGGCCTTGTCGCGCAGGTTGTCGGTCATCTGCAGCAAGGCGTGCTCGGCGATCTGGTGCAGCAGCGCGACTTCGTGGCTGGTGCCGGTCAGCGAAGCCTTCTTGCGGCCGAGCTTCATCAACTGCCTGACCGGCCAGGTCAATGCCCGGCGCGTGCCGGCCAATATGCCCGCCAAGCCGGGGATTTCGAGCAGGGCGAGCAGTTCGGCCATCGCGACCTGAAAGGTTTCGTAGTGATGCGGATGGTTCAGATAGTCGCGCTGATAATGGTCCAGCGCCTGTTTGATCGTTTGATCGAGCAACTGATGCCAATCTCTCAGCGCCTGATGCTCCTGCACAACGGGCTCCAGCCATTGCGGCCAGTAATACTGGAGCAATTCCTGCTCGTAGCGGGCATGCTTCTTGTAGGAAACCCGAGCGGCGAGCCGCGGCAGCAGCGACGGCTTGGCCTCCGGCCAGACCGGCAGGCCCGATGGCTTGTCATAGTACAGCGGCACGACTTCCGGAAATTCGTCCTTGCGGGCCAGCAGCCATTTTTCCTTCAAGGAATGCACGATCAGCGCTTCCGAGCCCTCGCTGAGCTTGTTCAGGCAGATCACGGTCGGCTGGCGTAAGGCTTCCAGGACGGACATCATGTCCCAGACCGACTGGTCCGCGTATTTTTCCTTGCTGATCACCAGCACGATCACATCGGCCAGCGCCATGGTCCGGATGACACCTTCGCGGTAGGTCGACGAATCGATCGAGTCGAAATCGGGCGTATCCCACAATACGCATTCGGGCAGTAGCGAAGAATGCGCTCCCGGTTCGGACAGCGCAAAGCAATCGTGCCGGTCTTTGCTCAATTGCGCGGGCAGCAGTTGCTGAAAACGCCCGAAGTAGCGCTGCAAGCCGCTGCAATCCTCGCGCCCGACCCGGTGGCAAAAGCCTTGCGGATGCACCGTATAGCCCGCCAGGGGGCTCACTCCGGCGGCGCCGGACTGAAGCAGCACGTTCACCAGCGTGCTCTTGCCCGCCTGCGTCGGCCCTACCACGGCAATCTGCAGCGGCGGCAACGGCTTGGAATCGATCAGCGCGCCTTTGCGTAAAAAAGCTTCCGCCAGCAGCAGCTGATCGATGCGCTGCCGGTAGACCGCCTTGGCGGATTCGAGAGGAGCCTGCTGTAAAATCGTCTGGTAACGCTGCTTCAGTAATTGGATAAATTCCAGCATAAGGGGTTGCATGGGTTATAATTGCCGATCATTTTACCGAGTTTTTTGAAGATCAGGCGTTATTAATAAACAATAAAAAGCCAATACCCTTAACACCGATCCGTCATTCCATCGAGGCAGCCTAATGAAAAAAATTTCCCTATTCCTGATTTTTATTCTGAGTTGTATCCTTTTGTCCGCCTGCGGCAGAAGCGACAAAGTCAACGGGCACAATATCCGGACCGCGTATAAGTCCGTCAAAGTATTGAAGGAACGGCTGCCGGCCGAGAAGCGCATCGAATTCGAAGTCTCCTTCTGGACCATTCGCGACGCGCAAAAGGCCGATTCCGAATTTTTGAATGCGGTCGACGGCAAAACCCCGCTGGAAATCATCGATATGGGCCAAGAGATCTACCAGCAGCGGAAGAATGCCGGCTTCAAGGGCTATGAGCACTATTCGAGCTGGGAGGACATGATCAACAAGTTCAGCCAGGAAAGATCGCAACAAGGCGCGATCAAAAAGGAAGACGCCAAAGATAAAGCGAACGACGTGCTTTACAATTTGCCGCGTTAGCCGAGAACGAAAAATGCCTGTTCCGGATGGACCGTTTCATACCGGTCCGTCCTTCCCCTTCCCCGCCACGGCCTGAACCGGTCCCGGGTCAAAAACGGTAGCCTTTCGGCACCACCGTCACCCCGCTTTCCGAAACCGTGAAACGCACCGCATCGGCCACCGGATCGATGCCGATTTTCTCGCCGGACGGTACGCTTACATACTTGTCGATGATGCAGCGCTTCAGCACCGCGCCGGCGCCGACCTGCACGCCCTTGAACAGGATCGAATCCTCGACCCGCGCATCGTCATCGACGCGAACCTGCGCCGAGAGAATGGAATGCCTGACCGTGCCGCCCATGATCACCGCTCCGCCGCAAATCAGCGAATTATCGAATTGACCGGGGCGGCCCGAGTGACCGGGCGCCATCCTGGCCGGGGGATATTGGCCGGGATAGGTCCGTATCGGCCAATCGCGCTGATACAGGTTGATCGGCGGCACCGGCAGCAGCAAATCCATATTCGCCGTGTAATATGAATCGACCGTGCCGACATCGCGCCAGTAACGGTCGGGCGTCACCCGCCCCTTCTCGCCGCCGAAACGGTAGGCGAAGACGCGTTGCCGGCCGATCAGGCGCGGAATGATGTCCTTGCCGAAATCATGGCGCGATTCGGCAAGCTCGTGATCGAATTTCAACTCCCGGCAGAGCAAATCCATATCGAATACATAGATCCCCATCGAAACCAGCGCATGTTGCGAATCGTCGGGCAGCGCCTGGGGATTGGCGGGTTTCTCCCGAAACTCCACGACGCGCTGAGACGGATCGACCGACATGACGCCGAAACCGCGGGCTTCCTCCAGCGGCACCCGCATGCAGGCAATCGTCAGTTCCGCGCCCTGCTCCTGGTGAAAATGCAGCAGGGCGGCGTAATCCATCCGGTAAATATGATCCCCCGACAGCACCAGCACATAAGCGGCATGGCTGCGTTCGAGCAGATACAGGTTTTGCATGATCGCATCGGCGGTGCCCGCGTACCAGGAATTACCGGTGCGCATCTGCGGCGGCACCGGGGTGATATACTCCGAAACCTCCGGATTGAAAATCGACCACCCGTCGCGCAGATGCTTTTGCAGGGAATGAGATTTGTATTGCGTCAGCACCAGAATGCGCCGCAGTCCAGAATGCAGACAGTTCGACAAGGTGAAATCGATGATCCGGTATTTGCCGCCGAAAGGCACGCTCGGCTTGGCCCGTTCGGCGGTCAAGGGGTGGAGTCTGGAACCGGCGCCGCCGGCCAGAATAATGGACAGGGTCTTGTCGAGCATGAAATGTCCTTTCAACCAAAACCTACCTGCCTAATACGAACACGTAAGCTTTATTCAAATACACCCAACTTTTCTCCTTACCAAACTTCAAGCGAAACTTGGCAAGGAGGCTGGAGGTGCGGAAACAGCCCTGTTTCCGAAACTAAAAATCAACCGTGATCGCCGCGTTTCCGCAGCGGACGGCAGCGAGCCATTGATACGCTTTTCTGACATGTTGCCAGTTCACGCCGATACACTTCCATCAGCACCAAAAACAGGCACAAAAATACAAAAGCAGCCATCTCAATCTCCTTCGTAGTTAAAAACAGAAGAATGCCGAGAAAGCATTCTTCACCCTAAGGATATCAAGCATTAACCATGCCATTTCGGTTACCGGCTTGATTTAACCTCACGAACCGAAAGCATTTCAAAGCCGTTCAAACCGCCCGGCGCTTCGGCACCAAAATGGTGATTCTCCCTTGTGAAGCGGGATAATATCAGTGCGCCGCTGCACGGGTTTTAAATCCGGCGGATGCCCCCTCCGGACCGCCTGCTTCAAAATTTCCTTATTTTTTAGTTATCCGCTCTTTCGGAATAGTTCACCCAAAACATTTGAAGCGCGAAACGGGCCGCAATACCGCAAACGATTCGTCCTGCCGCAACGGCAAATAACTTCGGCTTTGAATCAAACGCGCCCTTTAGAGTCAATTATTACCGTTCCCCACTCAAAATCGGATTTTCATTATGACGCTTAAAACCTTATGCAATCGCGAAGTTCTGGTGGCGTATAAAGACGACACGATCTTCAATGCCGCCGTACTGATGCGTCAATATCATGCCGGCGATGTGATTATAGTGGAAGAACGCAACGGCTTGCGCTATCCGGTCGGGATCGTGACGGACAGGGATATCGTCATCGAAGTGATCGCGAAAGAACTCGCGATCGATGCGGTCACGGTAGGCGATCTGATGTGCCGCGAACTGGTGCTGGCGCAGGAGGACGACGACCTGCTCGACGCGATTCGATCGATGCGTCAAAAAGGCGTCAGACGGCTGCCGGTCGTCGATAAAAGCGGCGTTCTCGTGGGCATCTTTGCTGCCGACGATCTGATCGGGTTGATCGCTGAACAGTTACAGGCCGCGGCCGGGTTGATCGGCAAGGAACAGGCACAGGAAAAGCAGTATCGATATTGACACGCCCCTACGTTTTCCTTTCAAAATTTTCTGAGCAAAACCGGCCCGCTTTCCGGGGCTGCCGAAAGTTTGCGTGCGGTTAATCCGGATACCCCCAAAATAACGGCTTCAACAGCGGGCGAATCCAGTTCTTTGTTTTGTTTTCGCTTCTTCTGTCATCGAAGTGTCATCCGCCCGTCACGTAGCGTTAACGTTTCCGACACGTAACTGACATCTCGCTCCCGTAATTTATCGGCATCTTTTAATAGCTAGAGCAAAGCCGATGAAAAATCTCGATCAGGAGACTTGCCAACCCGCCGCCAAACGCTTCAGCAGTTTCATTGCGGACTCGGAAGCGATGATCAAAGCCGCGCAAGCACTTCGCTACCGCGTTTTCGCGCGGGAAATGGGCGCCCGGCTCAAGTCCGCCGCCGAAGAACTGGATTATGACGAAATCGATGCGTACTGCGATCACCTGATCGTTTACGACAACCAGAAAAACAAGATCGCCGGCTATACGCGCCTGTTGAATCATGAACAAGCGCAATCGCTCGGCCGCTTTTATTCTCAGGATGAATTCGACCTGAGCCCGATTCTGGCGCTGCCCGGCCGGTTCCTCGAAATCGGCCGTACCTGCGTCGATCCCGATTATCGCGGCGGCGCGGTGCTGACGACCCTGTGGTCGGCGCTCGCGCAGTATGCGAGCGAAGGCGGTTATCGCTATCTGCTGGGCTGCGCCAGCATCACGCCGGGCCCGAGCGGATATGCGGTGGATGCGGTCTTTCGGCATATCGACCGGAAAAATATCGCGCCGGCAGCCTTGAAAACCGTCCCGGCCGTCCCGGTGCCGGCGCGTTTGCGCTGCCGGCGCGACGAGTCGGGCATTCCGCCGCTGCTGAAAGCCTATCTGCGTTTCGGCGCTTTGGTCTGCGCCGAACCGTTTTGGGACGAAAGCTTCAACTGCATGGATCTGCTGATGCTGCTGCCGCTCGAACAGCTGGAGCAGCGTTACAGCAAGCACTATCTGAGAAACGGCCAGAGCGCCAATGAAAGCGAAACTTCGGCTCTACTCTAAAGCGGCCGGGCTCATGCTGCTGTTTACGGCCGGCTTTCTGATCGCCGCAGGCCTGTTTCCGGTCATCGGGCTGGTTCGCCCACCCGCCGGAGCCAGACAAATCAGGGATGCGGTCAAACTCCGCTGGCTGCAGCGGTTCGGCCGCATCCTGAACCTGCGGGTCGACAGGAGCGGCAGCCTTGCCAGGCACCCGGTGCTGGTCGTCAGCAACCACGTCTCCTGGCTGGACATCATCGTCCTGGGCGGGCATGTGCCCGGTTGTTTCGCCGCCAAGGACGACATCGCCGGCTGGCCGGTCATCGGCTATCTGTCGCGGCAGGCCGGCACCGTGTTTATCCGCCGGGGCGACAGGAAGCAGATCCTGCAGACCGCCGAAAAAATGGCCTGGCAATTGCGCCGGAACGGCAATATGCTGGTTTTTCCGGAGGGCACGACCACCGACGGCAGCGAAGTCCTGGATTTTCACGCGTCGCTGTTTCAACCCGCCCTGCTGACCCGTGCCGCGATCCAGCCCGCGGCCATCCGTTATTTGAACGCCGCCGGGGAAAGCGCGCCGTTCATCGGCGACGAAACATTCGTCACGCATTTGTTCAAAATGCTGGCGCTCGACAAAATCGACGTCAAACTCGATTTTCTGCCGGCGATCGAGAGCGAAGACAAAACCCGCAACGGCATCAGCCGCGAAGCCAGAAGCCTGATCCGGGAAGCTTTGCGGGCCGATGAGCCTGTCGGCGTTTTAACTCCCGCAAGCCGGAAAATCAGAAGGCAAATTGACGGCTTAGCGGCTTCTCTTCAGGAATCATAGACCTGGCAGGTCTTGTAACCGAAAGTAATTCGCCCGAAGCCTAACCTGCTGTCTTTCCCGGAAAAGATTGAGTACAATCGGCCGCATCTCACCCCGCACCCGCCTCAACGGCGGAACAGCGCTTAATTCATCACGGAAATAACGATAATTGGATGGCGGATTTTGTCTTACCGGAACTCGACAGGCTCGAACGCCTCATCGAACGACTCGGCAACCGCGCGCAGTGCGAAATCGTCGAGCGCATTCCTTACGAGGGGCACCAATTCCCGATTCACTGCATCACGCTCGGTTCGAACCGGCCGGAGGCGCCGGCGCTGGCATTTTTCGGCGGCGTGCACGGCCTCGAAAAAATCGGCTCGGAAGTGATCCTGTCATTCATCCAAACGATCACCGGCCTGCTCGACTGGGACGAAGAATTCGCCGCACGACTGCAGAAATCGCGCCTGGTCTTCATGCCTCTAGTCAATCCGGTCGGCGTGTATCTCGGCACGCGAGCGAACGGCAACGGCGTCGATCTGATGCGCAACGCGCCTGTCGAAGCCGAAGGCGCCACCCGGCTGTATTGCGGACAGCGCATCAGCCCCCGCCTTCCCTGGTACCGCGGCAGCGAACTCGAAATGGAGAAGGAAGCGCTGGCCTTGTGCCGCGTGGTCGAAAAACACTTGTTCGACTCGAAGCTATCGATCGCGCTGGATCTTCATTCGGGTTTCGGCATTCGTGACCGCTTATGGTTTCCCTATGCTTCGCGCAAGACCCCGTTCGGCCATTTGGCCGAAATGCTGGCGCTAAAGGAAAACCTCGACCGCTGCTACCCTTACCATATTTACAAAATCGAACCGACCTGCACCGAATACCTGATCAACGGCGATTTATGGGATTATCTGTTCGACCGCTTCGCCGAACAGGCACAGGAAGCGCGGCTGTTTCTGCCGCTGACGCTCGAAATGGGGTCCTGGCTCTGGCTGCGCAAAAACCCTTTGCATCTGTTTTCGCGCCACGGCCTGTTCCATCCGATCCTGCCGCACCGCCAGCAGCGCATCTATCGGCGTCACTTCCTGCTGTTCGATTTCCTGCATCGCAGCCTGCTCTACCCAGCGGGCTGGACAGCCCTGGGCGAACGGCAAAAACACCAATACACCCGGAAAGCGATGGAGCTGTGGTATGCCTGAACCGACTGCCCCCCCTTTCATTTTGCTGCGCGGCCTGACCCGCGAATCGGCGCACTGGGGGGATTTCGTGCCGCAGTTGCAGGCCGCGTTTCCGAACGCACGACTGACTTTGCTCGATTTGCCCGGCGCAGGCCTTTTATTTCGAGAAACTTCGCCGGCCTCGATCCGCGGCATTCTGGAAAAAGTCCGAATGCAGGCGCTCGAACAGAATTCTCTCAATGAACCGGCCGTGTTGATCGCCGTTTCGCTGGGCGGCATGGTCGCCTGGGAGTGGATGCTCACGCATCCTCAGGAAATCGGCGGCGGGATCCTGATCAGTACCAGCCTGGGCGGTTTGAGCCCTTTTTACCGGCGCCTGCGCTGGCAAAATTACGGCAGACTGTTCGCCGCGGCCGGGAATCGGGATGTCGAAAAAAGAGAACCGGCGCTGCTCGAATTGCTCAGCAACCGCGAAGACCGCTATCCGCAAACCGCCGCCGACTGGATCGCGATTCAAAAAGCGCGCCCGGTCGGCGCCGGAACCGCTTTCCGCCAGTTGATGGCGGCCGCGACTTATTGCCCCGGAGACATCAAGCCGAAGCCGCCGATCTTGCTATTGAACAGCCGCGGCGATCGACTGGTCGATCCGCAGTGCTCCGAAGCCATTGCCCGCAAATGGCAGCTCGAATTCCATACCCATCCCTGGGGCGGGCATGACTTGACGGTCGACGACAGCGGCTGGGTGGTGGCGGAAATCCGTGCCTGGATCAAAAACGCGGCGCGCTGAAAAACGCCAAAGCACGGCGATTTACGAAATCGTCGGCTCCGAAACGGCCGGGCATAATGCCGGATGCTTCGCTAACAGGGCCTCGAACCGATCGGCGGGAAGGGGTTTCGAAAAAAAGTAGCCCTGCCCGTAATCGCAGCCCATCTTTTTGAGTATCGCGTACTGGTCTTGAGTTTCGATGCCTTCGGCGATCACCTGAATGCCCAACTTGTGAGCCATGCCGATCATCGCTTCGCAAAGCGCCAGATCGCTGGCCCCGGAAGCGAGATTGCGCACGAAGGACTGGTCGATCTTGAGATAATCGATATCGAACTTTTTCAGATAGGAAAGCGACGAATAGCCTGTCCCAAAGTCATCCAGCGCCACCTGTATCCCCATGTCCCTGAAGACCAGCAATTGGCTGCTGATTTCCTCCCGGGCTTCCATCAGCAGATTCTCGGTGATTTCGACAACGATACTTTGGCCCGGCAAATCGGCTTCCGCCAAAGCATTGAAGCAAGGGACCCGGCTGTCGGCATTCGCCCTGAATTGGGCGGGAGACATGTTGACGCTGACCTGAAACGCCGGATAATGGATGGCGCGCCACCGCGCCACTTGGGCAGCCGCCTGGCGGCACACCCAATTGCCTATTCCGATGATCTGGCCGGTGTCTTCGGCAATCGGTATAAAGTCGGACGGACTCACCAGTCCCCTCTGGGGATGCTGCCAGCGAATCAGCGCCTCGGCCTTCTGAATAAGGCCGGTTTCCAAATCCACGATGGGTTGGTAGTGCAAAATAAACTGATCGTTTGCCAAGGCGCTGTACAGGTCGTTGGTCAACCGCATGCGGGCATTGGACACCTCCTGCATGGCCGGCGTGTAATAATGAAAACGATTGCGTCCTTGGCGTTTGGCCGCATACATGGCTTGGTCGGCGTTTTTAAGCAACGTCGTAATGTCCCGGGCATCGTCGGGATAGAAAGTGATGCCGATACTGGCCGAAACATAGGCCAACTCGTTCTTCAGCCGGTAAGGCATCGCCAGTTTATCGAGAAGACCATTGGCAACCCGGCCGACATTGCCGACATCCTGCAAATCGTCCAGAACGATGATGAATTCATCCCCGCCCAGACGCCCGGTAATGTCGGATTCCCGCACGCATTCGGCCATACGCTCCGCCGCTTCCTGAAGCAGCGAATCGCCGACCTCGTGCCCCAACGTATCGTTGACGTCTTTGAAACGGTCCAGATCGATCAACAGCACCGCAAATCGCCTGTTATCCCGGCGCGCCCGCTTGATTTCTTCCATCAACCGATCATGGACCATTCGCCGGTTCGGCAGATTCGTCAAAAAATCGAAATTGGCCTGGCGCCAGATAAGCTCTTCGCTCTTTTTCTCTTCGGTAATGTCGGAAAACAGCGCTACCCGGCGGTACGTCGAACCTTCATCCCGGCAAATCGTATCGGCGATCAACCGCGCAGGATAGATTTCACCCCCCTTGCGGCGGCTCCAGACCTCTCCTTGCCATTTGCCGGAAATGGAAATCGCCCCATCCATCTCCCGAGCGAAAGTGCCGTCATGGGAAACCGAAAAGAGAAAGTCCGGCTGTTTACCCAAAACCTCCTCGAAGCCGTAGCCCGTAATTTCGGTGAAGGCGGGGTTGACGGTAATGATGCGGTTATCCGCGTCGGTTACCATCATCGCTTGGCTGCTGGCTTGATATACCAGAGTGGCGAGCTCCATCTCTTCGGCGGCGAGTCTGCGGTCCGTGATATCGGTGAACATGGCGAATGCGCCGGCAAAGTTGCCGTCGCTGTCCGTCAATGCGGAACCGGCAATCGAACACCAACGGACTTTACTGTCCCGGCGGCGTAGCCGCAGCTCGTAATAGGTGCTTTCTCCTTGGCTTCTTTGCCGCATTTCGCGCCGAAAATGCGGAATGTCCGCCTCAAAAACAAATTCCTCCAACAGCCGTCCGAGCATCTGTTCGGGCGCATAACCCAGCATCGAAGTCATGGCCGAGTTGACGAGAACGATGCGAAAACGCCGGTCGATCGAGCAAATGCCCTCATTGCTGGTCTCGACGATGAGCCGATAGCGCTCTTCGCTTTCGCTTAAAGCTTTTAAGGCTTGACGCCATTGGGAGATGTCCTCCGTAATCGACCAGATATAGCGCTGCCCATGAGGCCCGGATACCAGCATGCCGTTTAGACGGAGAGGAATGCGCTGGCCGTTTTTATTCCGGTATTCTTTCTCGTACGGTCCGTAGTAGCCGACGCGGAACAGCGACTCCAACTGCTCCGCTTCCTGCGATTCGTATTCCGGCGGCGTCAGCGCCCAGTAATCCAGGTTCTTGAGTTCGTCCGCCGAATAACCGCACATGCGGCGAAAAGCTTCGTTGAATTCGATAAAACGGCCCTTCATGTCGGTCAGGGCGATGCCGAGCGGCGACAACTCGTAAAGCCCGCGCAGCCTCTTTTCATTTTCTTTCAAATGTTGTGAATATTCGCGGTTGAGAATCAGGCTCATCGCAATCATCAGGCCCAAATAGCCATAAGACCGCAAAGGGACAAAATCGATGGCGAACAACCTCACCATAAGCCCTTCGGTCAGGAACATCATGAAAAAGCCGACGGCGGCGATCATACCCAAGAGATTGCGATGTCCGCTATGACGGTAAAAATCGCTCAGCGCATGCAGCACATAGCCAAAGCTCGCCATCACCGTAACCATGCCGAAATAAAACCATCGCCCCGGCTGACCTACCACCAGGGCAACCGCTTCTCCCCATCTCGAATGCAAAGTTTTGAAACCCTCGATCCGGTCGTATAACAAACCGAAAGGCTGGCTTACATTCACCCATAACAATAAAACGTAGAGCAGGGTCAACCCTTTCAGAAATCGCAGCGGCCGGCTGTTGGAAAAGAGCGCGATAAACCAAAGGAAAATCATGAAAAATACGATGCTGAGACCGAGGCTCCATTTGAGAGCCGTAATGCATTCATCGAGATTTTCGGCTTTTAACGACCGGCATTCAAATAAGGCGACCAGCGATACGACCCAACTCGCCGAGCCGAATGCGATCTGAGCGGCATTGAAGGGCCGGCTGAAACCCACGGAAAAATGAATCAGACCGGCATAAATGCAGAGGCCGGAGAGAACATACAAGCTGGGCGCAATGATTTGGATCATCTTCTACGGGTAAGCGGGACATAGGCCGTGCCGAACCGGCAAGAGGCTATGATCAAAGGTCGTCAGGCGGTGAATGTCCGACTCAGTATAGCCAGCTTTTCAAGACGTTGGCTCAAATTCGGACTTTTTTACAAAAATCTTCCATCTCCGGCTTTTCGTTTACCCCGCTCCCGCAACAGTACCGGACAGCCTTCAAAGGGTTACAACGTTTTTTCGAGATACTGCACGATCAACTGCACATTGCGGTTGCTCCTGAATTCGTTGATGTCGAGCTTGTAGGCCGCCCGGCAGGCGCGAAGGCCGAGCCATCGTTCGGGGTGATCGATAAAAAACGCGATCGCATCGATCAATAGGCCATTGGCGTTTCTCAACACCAGCTTCAGATGCTTCTGGCCGACGATGCTAGCCTGTACGACCTCGAACTCGCCCTGGAAAACCGGTTCCGGAAAGCCCTGTCCCCAGGTCGCGGCGTTCTGCAGCAGTTCGGCGAATTCGACCGTCATTTCCTGTTCGCTAAGTTCGCCGTCCGAAAGCACTTTCTGCTCCAGATCGACCTCGTCCAGGCGTTTACGCACCATTTCATCGAACGCCAGCGCGAACGGCGGATAATCGTGCATCGCAATACTCATTCCGGCCGCCATCGCGTGGCCGCCGAATTTGCTGAGCAACTTCGGATGCGCGGCCGCGATGTCGCTGAGCACGTCGCGGATATGCACCCCCGGAATCGAGCGGGCCGAGCCTTTGATCTGATCCTTGCCTGCCGGCGCGAACGCGATGACCGGCCGGTGCAGGCGGTCCTTGATCCGGGACGCCAGAATCCCGATCACGCCCTGATGCCAATTGGGGTCGAACAGGCACACGCCGGCAGGCAAATGGCGCTCGTCGAGCGCCCGCATCTCTTTCAGCAGCGTCAGCGCCTCGTGCTTCATCTGGCCTTCGATTTCCTTGCGGCCGTTGTTCAGGTCGTCCAGCTGCAGGGCCATCTGCCTGGCTTCCTCCGGATCGTCGCTGAGCAGGCACTGAATCCCCAGCGTCATATCGTCCAGGCGGCCGGCCGCATTCAAACGCGGCCCGAGCGCGAACCCCAGATCGGCGGCCTGGAGCGTGGCCGGTTTGCGGCCGGAAACGTCGACCAACGCCTGAATACCGGGATGCGCCTTGCCCATCCGAATCCTGAGCAACCCTTGATGCACCAATATCCGGTTGATCCGGTCCAGCTCGACTACATCGGCAACCGTTCCCAGCGCCACATAATCGAGCAACTGGCCGAGATTCGGGTCGGGCAATCCCTTGGCCTGAAACCAGCCGGTTTCCCGGAGCCGGCTTCTGAGCGCCAACAGGCAATAAAACATGACCCCGACCCCGGCCAGCGCGCGGCTCGGAAATTTGTCATCGGGCAGGTTCGGATTCACGATCGCCTCGGCGGCCGGCAGCTCGCTCCCCGGCAAATGATGATCGGTGACCAGCACCTTGATGCCGGCCTGTTTCGCCGCCAGGACTCCGTCGATGCTGGAAATGCCGTTATCGACCGTAAGGATCAGGTCGGGCTGTCTCCGCTTGACCAGCTCGACGATCTCGGGCGTCAATCCATAGCCGTACTCGAAGCGGTTGGGCACCACGAAGCCGACGCGCCGGGCGCCGAACAGTTGCAGGCCCTTGATCGCCACCGCGCAGCTGGTCGCGCCGTCCGCGTCGAAATCGGCCACGATCACGATTTTTTGGTCCTGTTCCAGCGCCGTGATCAGCTGCTCCACCATCTTCTCAATGCCCGACAAAAGCCAGGGCGGCGGCAATTTGGCCAGCGAACGGTCCAGATCGTCGGGCGAGGCGACGCCCCGCGCCAAAAAGATGCGCTCCAATATCGGATGCAGGCCGTCCATAGGCAGATGCGGTTGAACCAATGGCCGGGAAGTAATGATTTTTTTGACGCCTTGAGGGTACATGCGCGGGGGGAAATTAAGTCGCTTTCAGAGCTGATAAAGATGAGCCATTATAGCGCCAAATAACGTAACTCCGATCCGGATAATGTCCCGAATCTAGCCGTTGACCGGGCAATGACAAAGGGGCTATTTTTTATATTTTTGTTGCAAGCTGAATCGGCAACGGGAAAGATAGACATAAATTTATCGATAACTTATAGGACACATTATAAGACCATGTTTCTGGTTGAGCGCTGGTTTGAAGCCTGGGCAGCCCTCGGAGTTCCCCGCAGCCCCGAGCTCGAACGGCTGCATGCCGATTTGACGCGGCGTTACTGCGAGCCGCATCGGCATTACCATACGCTGCGGCATCTGGCGGAGTGTTTCGGCCATTTGTCCGAGTTGGCGCCGTATCTTTCGCATAAACCGGAGTCCGAGCTGGCGCTGTGGTTCCACGACGCCGTTTACGACCCGCATCGCACGGACAATGAAGCGCTAAGCGCGGCTTGGGCGGCCGATTCGGCCCGCTCACTGGGCGTTGCGGAACCTACGGCCCGGCGTATCGCCCGGCTGATCATAACCACCCGCCACAATGCAGAACCCGAGGGGAACGATGCTGAGGCCGTGACTGACGCCGACCTGGGCATCCTGAGCGCCGACGCCGGGCGCTTCTTCCAGTACGAAGCGCAAATCCGGCAGGAATATGCCTGGGTTCCCGAAGCTGACTTTAGAGCCGGGCGCGCCGAGTTTCTGGCCCGCCTGCTGGACCGGCCGCATATTTTCTCGACGGAGCGCTTCCGCCGCCGTTATGAAGCTCGGGCGCGCGCCAATTTGCAGGCGTCCGTTCGCCGGTTGGCCGAGAGCCCTTGAGCCCGTCCCCGGCTCAAGCGTCCACCTCGCAACACAAACCCTCCTCTTCCTCCCGTTCGCCGTCGAAACGGGAAATTCCGATTTTAAAACAGCAAATTACAAAATATTCCATCCCGTTCCTCGGGAATTCCCGATTTTAATCTGGATTCCTCGCGCCATTATGGTATATACATCACTGATCGCCGGGATCGATGATCTCGATCGGTTGGAGCCCTCGATAACAACGATAAAACATCCACCCGAATCATGCCTGGAGCGGAATGAAAACCTATTGTATCGGCTTGTCGGTCACTTATCACGACTCGGCGCTGGCGATTGTCGACGCGGCGGGCGATGTGCTGTTCGCCGAAGCGACCGAACGCTTTCTGCAGAACAAGCGCGCGTTGAACGCCGAGCCGGACCAGTTGTTCCGGATACCGGAGCTGCTCGAAACCTATTGCCCCGATCCGGGCGCAATCACGGTCGCCAGCAACTGGCGCAAACGGCGGCCGCTCTACGAATCGCTGATGTCGCGGCTCGGCCTGCTGTCGGCGCCGGGCCTGCTGAAAGACGGCATCAAACGGCTGCGTTCGCCGCTCGGCAATTATCAGCTGCACCACATGATGGCCTGCCAGCACAACAGCATCCGCCGCGCCGGCCTGAATCTGGTCCGGATCCTCCGCGAACGCTATCCGCACTGCAAAATCCGCTTCGCCAACTACGACCATCATCTGACGCATGCCGCGGCCGCCTGCTACGGCAGCCCGTTCGAGGAAGCCGCCTGCGCGGTGATCGACTCGTTCGGCGAACGCGGCGCGATGGCGTTTTACCGGTACCGGGACGGCAGGCTGGAGCCACTTTACGAGGCCCGCGGCGCAGGTACCGCAAGCCTCGGCCTGTATTACATGAAGATCACCGAACTATGCGGCTTCGACTGGCTGAAAGGCGAGGAATGGAAGGTAATGGGTCTGGCGCCTTACGGCCGCCTGAACGAAGCACTGTATGCGCTGCTGCAATCGACGATTACGCTCGACGGCTTCGAGGCACGGCATCAGGGCAAGAAAATTTTCGACCGGATCGACCGGCTAGACGTCTTCAAGCACAAGCAGCAGGATCCCATCGAACTGGCCGCCGATCTGGCCTTTACCGGCCAGCGATTTTTTGCGGAGACGGTGAACCGGCTGCTGACCCATCTGCAGCATGTCACCCAGTCCGACAATCTGGCGTTGGCCGGCGGCTGCGCGCTGAACTCCTCGAATAACGGCCGGATCACCCAGGAAACCCCGTTCAGGCAAGTTTATGTGCCTTCCGCCCCGGCCGACGACGGCTGCGCGCTCGGCGCGGCCTGGCTGGCGCATCATGACGCGCATCCGGCGCCTCCCTCACCGAAGGCGATACAAACGCCCTACACCGGTTCGGTAATCGCCGAGGAGGCGATCGACCGCCTGCTGCGCTTCAACCGCTCGCTGACGATCGAGCATCTGCCGGAGTCGATCTGCGAAGCGGCCGCCCAACGGCTGGCCGAAGGAAGACTGGTCGGCTGGCTGCAAGGACGCGCCGAATTCGGGCCGCGCGCGCTCGGCAACCGTTCGATCCTGGCCGACCCGCGCTTTGCCGAAACGCAGGACCTGATCAACGAAAAAATCAAATTCCGCGAAACCTTTCGTCCGTTCGCACCGTCCATTCTGCATGAGTTCGGCACCGACTATTTCGAACATTACCAGGAGTCGCCGTATATGGACAAAACCCTGAAAATTCGCGAAACGATGCGCGGGCGGATTGCTGCCGTCTGCCACGTGGACGGCACCGGACGCCTGCAAACGGTCAAGCAGGAATGGAACCCGCGTTTTTACCGGCTGATCGACTGCTTCCGGCAAGTGACCGGCGTTCCGGTGCTGCTGAACACCAGCTTCAACGTGATGGGAAAACCGCTGGCACATTCGCTCGAGGACGCGATCGCGCTGTTTCTGACTACCGGGCTGGACATCCTGGTCGTCAACGACTATCTGATCGGCAAGCCCCGCGATGCATGAGCCCGCCGACCCTTTCGCTCTTCATCTGAAGCCGGCCTTTTCGAAGGCGGTTTACCGGACGGCGCGGCAATACCGCCAAAACGGGAGAACACTGTTCCATGCACTGATCCAGGATGGTGAAGAGCCCGCGCTGTACCCTTTCGCCTATCATTTTATCGAAAGCCGCCAGGCCGGAAAGACATCGTCCGATTCAACCGGATTGCCTTCCAGATGGGATAGCGAGAGTATTTTACAGGCGTTGACATTGCAAGAATCGACCTTTCCGCCAATAACAGCCACACTCGCCCAACTGCGAGATGCCCTGGTCCAGGTTCAACCGGTGCTGCTGACCGAACCGTGCTGGCTGCGGAACATCCTGCAGACTGCGACGAATCAAGCGCCGGCCGCGATTGCCCTGTCGGCCGTGTATGCCTCGTCCGGCGCGATGGCTGCGTCGGACAAAGCGTTTCAAGCGTTGCTCTTGAACGCCGGCCTGGAAATTCCCGATCCCTGCAGCAGTGCTTTTGCCCGGAACGAAACGATCGATTCCCGGTTTTTCGATTTCGCGGCGCTGCAACTGGCGCTTGGGCAATTTCCACGCGTCTTTTTTCCCGAAATTCTCGGCTTTACGGTTGCGTGGTGCGATTCGCGGAGCCTGCTCGAAGGATTGGCGAACGATCCTCCGGAATTAACGATTTATCTGCAACGCAGGCGGAATCGATTGCCATCGGCAAAGCCTATTGCAATCGATGCGATCCGGGATTACCTGGCCCGGTTCGAGAGCGGCAAGACTACGCTCTGGCAACGCATAACGGCTGGATTCGATCTCTACCGGAAGCATTTCGAACGATGCGAGCGTCGGCTGCGCGACCGCCTGGAAAATCCCGAAACCGCCGCGCAGGCAGCGGCAAAGATGTTGACGGAGAAAGCCCAGGGCGCCTGCGGGCACCACCGTCATGTCAGGCTGGAAGGACGCTCGCTGGACGACTGGTTCGCCGAACAGCCTTTCGATGGCAAGGGGTTTCTTGCCGCCTTGCACCGATCGGCCTACATCAACCGGCAAAATCCCGCCGCCAGCCCCTTGCTGAAGCTTTTCGAGTTCGAAGGGCCGATGTTCGGCGTATTGACCGAAGCCGATAGGGATTGCCTGAAATACTGGCTAAGCGGAGAAGATGCCGGCTTCGAAGAAGTGCCCTGCCCCGGCGAAACTCCGCCCGAAACGGACTGGCTGCCGGCGGAAGGCGGAGACGATACGCCCGCATTCGGCAAAATGAACCGGCGAGAACTCTACCATTATCTGGTCAATGCCGAGCTTTATCCGGACGTATTACCCACCGCCCGCCGCCTCGTCGAACGCATGCTGCGCACAGCGGGCCGGTTCAGCCGCTTGCCGTTCGCGAACTATACGCATCGGGCCTTTACGAACCATATCGATACGCTTTATCGACGCGAGATGCAGGCTTACGAACCGTTGGCAGAAAAGCCCCGTCTGTCCAGGCGGGCCTATGTCTGGGGCATCGAACAGCTGGCGCCGGCGATTTTGGCCGACGGCTGCTGGCTACAGCATGCAAGCCGCCTCGAATTCACTGCGTATGCAGCCATCGGCGCGTCCTTATCCAAAATCTACGACGACGAAACCGGTAACGGGACCGAAGCGCAGAACCATCCGGTCATTTACCGGCGCCTGCTCGACAGCCTGCACATCGATCTGCCGCCGATTCACGATCCGGCCTTCTGCCATCATCCCGGTTTTATCGACAGCGCCTTCGACATTCCGGCGTATCTGCTGGCTATTTCGCAGTTTCCGGCCAGTTTTCTGCCGGAACTTCTGGGCCTTAACCTGGCGATCGAACTGAGCGGCCTCGGTAGGATTTACCTGCGACTAGCCGAGGAACTGGAGTTTTGGGGCATCGATCCGAAGATCGTGAAAGTGCATACCTCGATCGATAATCTGGCGTCGGGGCATGCGGCGCTTGCCGGAAACGCAATCCGGCATTATTTGGATCAAATTGCCACCGGCCAGGGCGAAACCGCCAAAAACGCCCACTGGCGCCGGATTTACCGCGGCTACTGTTCGCTGGCGACGGCCGGGCGGACCTTCAAAATCGCGCTGGCCGTTCGTTATTTATGCAAGCCATTCCAAGGCCGGTGTAGCGGCCGGCACTTTTTTGTCCGCCGCTCCGGCCAAAATGCCTAGCTGTTTCGGGTATCTGCTCGCTTTCGTCTTGCCGCTCGGCAGTTTTGTGTTTTTGCTGGGCGGACCGCATGCCCAGGCAACGGCATTGGCCTGGACGCTGCCCTTCTGGCTGATGCTGCTGTTGGACTGGAAAACGCCCGATTGGCCGAGCCATCCGGACAAAAAAATGCCGGAGCTGTACTATGACGGGATTCTGTATGGGCTGGCCCTGCTGCAATGCCTCAACATCGTCCTGATGCTCGAATTCGTGTCGAAACTATCCTGGGAGAAGCCGGGCGATTTCGGCGCTAATCTGATCAATCTGCTTCTGGTCCGCTTTCTGGTCGGCACCAGTTCGGGCACATCGGGCATCGTCGTCGCGCACGAACTGATCCACCGCGACTCGAAGCTGCAGCGCCTATTGGGACATCTTTTGCTGTACAGCGTCTGTTACGATCATTTCGTGATCGCGCATCAACGCGGCCATCATCACCATCTCGGCATGCCGGAAGATATCGCCACGGCACATTTCGGCGAAAGTTTTGCCGCTTACTGGCGCCGGGTTTTCAAAGGTTATTTTAATTATGCCTGGCGATCGGAACGGGAGCGGCTCGGCATCGGGCGGCGTTTCTGGCAGGCCGGACTGTTGAAGCATCAGGTGCTGCACGGTTTGGCGGTCGAATGCACATTCGTCATCGGGATCGTTGCGCATTACGGCTGGCTGGCCGCGCTGCTGTTTCTTTACCAGGCATTCGCCGCGGTCCGGATACTGGAAGCCGTCAATTACTTCCAGCACTGGGGGCTCGGCGAAGGCCGGTTCGGCAGAACCTATGGCTGGGTCACAGGCTCATGGTTGTCTCGCTATGCGCTGATCGGCCTGTCGAATCACATCGGCCATCATCTCAACGCCAAAAGCCGCTATCACCAAATCACCTATTCCGACCGGGGGCCGAAAATGCCCTACGGCTATTTCGTGATGAATCTCTGGGTAAAACTGCACAATGCGTCATACCGGAAGATGGCGGAAAATAAGCTGCTCCACTTCGATTGCTGAAAATATAAGCTTTACCTTCCACGTCAAGCGTTATGAATAGCAGCGTTGTAGGGCGTTTTTGCGACAGCAAAACGCCAATCCCCTTCAAAGCGAGGCGGATTGCCTAGCGGCGAATCCGCCCTACAAGCGCTACCGGGGGTACGGAGAGCTGTAGGGCGTTTTCGCGATAGCAAAACGCCAATAAGCCCTCCAAGCGCGGCGGATTGCCTGGCGGCGAATCCGCCCTACAAAAGCGACAAGTTTTACCGAAGATTTTCGTCCCTCAGCGCCGGGACCGTTCGTCGAGCGCTGCAGAGCTGTAGGGCGTTTTCGCGATAGCAAAACGCCAATAAGCCCTCCAAGCGCGGCGGATTGCCTGGCGGCGAACCCGCCCTACAAAAGCGACAAGTTTTACCGAAGATTTTCGCCCCTCAGCGCCGGGACCGTTCGTCGAGCGCTGCAGAGCTGTAGGGCGTTTTCGCGATAGCAAAACGCCAATAAGCCCTCCAAGCGCGGCGGATTGCCTGGCGGCGAACCCGCCCTACAAAAGCGACAAGTTTTACCGAAGATTTTCGCCCCTCAGCGCCGGGACCGCTCGTCGAGCGCCTGCAGAGCTGTAGGGCGTTTTCGCGATAGCAAAACGCCAATAAGCCCTCCAAGCGCGGCGGATTGCCTGGCGGCGAATCCGCCCTACAAGAGCGACAAGTTTTACCGAAGATTTTCGTCCCTCAGCGCCGGGACCGCTCGTCGAGCGCCTGCAGATGTTTCAGCTTTTCGGCGATTTTGATTTCCAGGCCCCTGCCCACCGGCTGATAATAGGTAGTTCCCCGGAGTTCGTCGGGAAAATAGTTCTCGCCCGCAGCATAAGCTTCGGGTTCGTCGTGCGCGTAGCGATACGCCTTGCCGTAATCCAGCGCCTGCATCAGTTTGGTGGGCGCATTGCGCAGATGCACCGGCACGCCCAGGCTGCCGCTGCGCTTCGCATCCTGCATCGCGGCATTGTAGGCCCGGTACACCGCATTGCTTTTCGGCGCGCAGGCCAGATAAACGACCGCCTGCGCCAGCGCCAGCTCGCCTTCGGGACTGCCCAGGCGCTCCTGCGCCTGCCAGGCATCCAGAGCGATCTGCAGACCGCGGGGATCGGCATTGCCGATGTCCTCGGAGGCCATCCGGACGATCCGGCGGGCGATATAGGCCAGGTCGCAGCCCGCGTCGAGCATCCGGCACAGCCAGTACAGCGCCGCATCCGGCGCGCTGCCGCGCACCGACTTGTGCAGGGCTGAAATCTGATTGTAAAACTCCTCGCCCTGCTTGTCGAAGCGCCGGACGCCGCCGCTCAGCACTTCGCACGCCAGCGCTTCGCCGATGGTTTTCTCGTCGTTGGCGGCGGCCAGTTCGACGGCCAGTTCGAGCAGGTTCAGCAGCCTGCGCGCATCGCCGTCGGCGGCCTGCACGAATTGCCCCCGGATTTCCGCCTCCATCGCAATTTCCAATCGCCCCAGGCCGCGTTCCCGGTCGGTCAGGGCGCGTTCCGCCACCGCCGACAAGTCTTCCGCGGTCAAAGGGTTCAGCACGTACACGCGGGCCCTGGACAATAACGCATTGTTCAATGCAAACGATGGGTTTTCGGTCGTTGCCCCGATAAAATAGACCGTCCCGTCCTCGACGTGCGGCAAAAACGCATCCTGTTGCGCCTTGTTGAATCGATGCACCTCGTCGACGAATAAAATCGTCCGGTGCTGCTGTTGCTGGAGCAGAAACTGCGCCTCGGCGACCGCCGCGCGGATTTCTTTCACGCCGGCGAGCACCGCCGAAACCGGCGCGAATTCGGCGTCGGCATGGCAGGCGATCAGCCGCGCCAGCGTGGTTTTGCCCGCGCCGGGCGGCCCCCAGAAAATCATCGAATGCAGGCGTCCCGCCATGATGCTTTCATAGAGGGGCTTGCCCGGCTTGAGGATATGCTTCTGTCCCGCATACTCGTCCAGGCTTTGCGGCCGCATTCTGTCGGCCAAAGGTCTCGTCAAATCATCGGACATTTTGCGTTTTTCCTTGCGTTCCGCACCTTGCCGCTCCGATTATTCCTCGAACACATCCGCACCCTTCGGCACTTCAAACTGGAACAAATTCTGCTTGAGCGGCGGATTGATCAGCACGTTCGAAAAATAGATACGGGTCAACTGGCCGAAATTATCGCTGAGCTCCATGCCGCCGAGGGAGCCCTTGGTCAAACCGATCAGGATGTATTTGAAGGTCGTTTCCTCGCTTTTCGGCGACAGCTTGATCCACTGCATGTCGCCTTCCTTGCCCTGGCCTTCGATGATGAAATTGTCTTCCAGAGACACTTCGCCGCTCAAGAGCAGCGCCGGCGTCGAACCGAGCGATTGATCGAGTTTTTTGACGGTGACCTGGTCCAGATCCTTGTCGTAGAACCAGACCTTGCCTTTGTCGGCGACGATCTGCTGGGAAAAGGGCTTCTGGTAATCCCAGCGGAATTTGCCCGGCCGCTGCAGGTAAAAGACGCCGAAACTGGTCTTGGCCGGCAGCCCCTGCTCGTTCAGCAGAACCTGCTTGAAATCGGCCGACAGCGACCTGGAAGCGGTCAGGAAGGCTCTTAACTGCCGTACCGGCTCGTCGTCCGCCTGCAGCGGCAAACTGACAAAAGCCGATAGTAATAGGATAAAGCCCAGCCATATTTGTCGATTCATTAAAACTCCTGATTAGTTACTTTGAGGAAAAAATTCCTCAAACCACGGCCGATCCTGTTCGATGACCGGATTGCCGCAGGCCGAATAGGCGGTCGGCTCGGACCCCGCGACATACGGATAACCCTTGCCGTACGGACAATCCGCCCCGGCGACCAAGCCGGAATAAGGATCGATCCTCACCATTTTGATATTGTCGGGCGGCGTCAGACTCACGGGTTGCCTCGAAATCTGCCGCATGAGCGCGGTCCAGACCGGCAGCGCGCCGGTCGCTCCGGTCAAGCCGGCCGGTTTGTTATCGTCGCGCCCGACCCAGACCACCGAAAGATAATCACCGGTAAAGCCGGCGAACCAGCTGTCCTTCGCATCGTTGGTCGTACCGGTTTTGCCGACCAGGCCGTAATTCTGCGGGAAAACCGAATACGCCGCGGAACCGGTGCCCGAATGCATCACTTCCTGCATCATGGTGTTCAGAATGTAAGTAGCGGACGGATCGACCGTCTGCCGGACCGTGTACGGATAGCTTTGCAGCTTTTCTCCCGCCGCGGAAACGACCGCCTTGATCGCCTTGATCGGGGTCAGGAAACCGTCGCCGGCAAGCGTCTGGTACATCTGGGCCACTTCGAGCGGGGTCAGTTGCGCCGCACCCAGCAGGAAGGAGGGATACAAGTCAACCTGGCGGTTCACGCCCAAATCTTTCAGCGTTTTCGCGACCCGCCCGATGCCGATATCCATGCCGACCCGAACGGTCGCCAGATTGTACGATTTGGCAAGCGCGGTATGCAGCCCGATCGTGCCGTGCTCCTTATGGTCGTAATTCTTCGGACTCCAGTCGTTGCCGTGGTCGCCCTTGATGAAGATCGCGCTGTCGTTGACCGGCGTGGTGATCGTGTATCTTCTCGGGTTCTGCAGCGCGGTCAGGTAGATCACCGGCTTGATCAGCGAGCCGATCGGCCGCACCGCATCCAGCGCCCGGTTGAAGCCGGCGGAAGAATCGTCCCGCCCGCCCGCCAGCGCCGCGATTTCGCCGCTGTCCCGGCGCGTGACCACGACGGCCGACTCGAGCGCTTTGACCCTGGACAGTTTTTCCAGTTGCGGCAGCTTGCGCTTGGTCGTCTCTTCAAGCTTATCCTGAATTTGCGTATCCAGCGTGGTAAAGATCCGCAGACCCTCGGAAGTCAGATCCTCTTCATGGTAGTCCTGCTTCAGTTGGCGCTTGACCAGATCCAGAAAGGCCGGATAGCGGTTCGCCGAACGATGCGTATTCGCGATCACCGCCAACGGCCGCGCCTTCGCGGCGGCAGCTTCTTCCGGCGTGATGTATTCCTGCGCGGCCATTTCGTCGAGCACCAGATTGCGGCGCTGCAGCGCCCGATCGGGAAAACGGCGGGGATTGTACTCGGACGGCCCGCGCACCAGCGCCACCAGCGAAGCCAGTTGTTCCAGCGACAGATCCTTCAACGGAGCACCAAAATAAAACTGGCTGGCCAGCCCAAAGCCGTGCACCGCGCTGGCGCCGTCCTGGCCCAGATAGATTTCGTTCAGGTACGCTTCGAGAATCTCGTTCTTGCCGTAACGGTACTCCAGGATCAGCGCCATCAGCGCTTCCTTGATCTTGCGGGTCAGTTTGCGTTCGGACGTCAGATAGAAGTTTTTGACCAGCTGCTGGGTGATCGTGCTGCCGCCCTGCACCATGTCGCCGGCCTGGATATTTGCGAGCATCGCCCGCAGGATGCCGCGCATGGAAATTCCGAAGTGATTATAAAAATCCCTGTCTTCCGACGCGAGCAGGCCTTTGATCAGCCTATCCGGCGCTTCTTCGAGCTTGATCAGTATCCGGTCTTCCTTGATGGTCGGATAAAAGCTGCCGATCTGGACCGGATCCATTCGGACGATCGCCAGGCTTTGTTCATTGGCCAGATCGGTAATGCCCGCGATCCCGATTTCGGAAAAATCGACCCGCATCGCCACGCCGGGCTGCGGTTCCGGCTGGTCCCAAAAGGTGAAGGTGCGGGTTTTGACCGAAATCCGCCCGCCATTGCGAAAATAAGTGCCTTCCGCCGCCAGCTCCGAATCTTTCCGGTAATGCAGCATCTCCAGCAGATTCTCGAATTTTTCCGCACTGATCCCGTAGCCGGCATACAGTTCGACAGGATTGCCATAGACGCGCGCGGGAATCGCCCAGCGTTTGCCTTCGAACTGGGCGCGTACGTGGTAATCGAGATAACCCAAGTAGGTGAAAAGAAAGAAGGCACCGAGGCCGATCAGGATGATAAAGCTGTTTCTAAACCAATGGGATGTAGATTTTCTGCTTTGGGGATTCTTATTGTACCGGGCACTTCGCCTGGTCGATCTGTGTGTCATGGCCTTTTTAAGCAGTGATGGGATAAATGCGTCCGTTATATGAATCGGCTATTATACCCAGTTCAGGCAGGCCGGCATCAGAAACCGTGACATTAGCAAGCCTTCGATGAACCCCTCATGAATGAAACGAAAAAGGCCGGCCGGACGCTGAAAGCCCGGCGAGGCTTTCGGTGCCTCCTCAATTGAACGAAGTCAATACCGGCTTCAGCACGATTTCGGCGCGCCGGTCGGCGCCGGACGGCAAATGGACCTTGCGGGAATCTATCCAGGCGGCGATATCCTGCCAGGTTTTGTCTGCCTGCAAATCCCTGAGCAGCATATGATAGCCTTGCTGATAAAACGCGACGGTTTTTTCTTTTTCGCCGGAGGGATTCTTCTTATGCTTCAGAAACCGTTGCAGAAAGGCGTAAGTGGGCTTTTTGGGAATGATATCGTCTTTTTCCCCATACAACAGCAGCGTATCTTCAGTCAGCGAATCGGCGCTGTTGAACGCCAGATCCATCAAGTTGGCCAGGCCGTACAGCGTTTCGACGCGGGCTCCCTTGATCACCCAGGGATCGCGGCCCAATTCGCGGAGCATTTCGATATTGTCCGACGGCGTCACCTTCACGACGCCTTTGCCGGTCAGCCTCAACCAGGGCGTCGTATGGGCGAGTATCCACAACAGGCTGTTCTGGTACCAGGGCATCGTCTTGCGCGCCCAGAGCGCAGGCGCGGCCAGAATAATCCCGTCGACAAGCTCGGTGGTATCGTGTTTGGCCGCGGTCATCACCACTGCGCCGCCCATGCTTTCGCCAAGCAGGAATATCGGACTTCTGGGATAGCGTTCCTTAACCAGGCGCGCCAGCGTCAACAGATCGTCCGCATAGGAGGCGGAGCCGGCCCACAGTCCGCGCTTCGGCGCGGCGCCGAAGCCGCGCTGGTCATAGGCAAAACTGGCGATGCCGTGTTCGCTGAAATAGCGGGCCGGCTGGTCGAAAAAACGGCTGTAGTCGTTGAAACCGTGTACCGCGATGATCACCGCTTTGGGTTCGCCTTGGGGCAGCCAGCTCCGAAGCGGCAAGCGCGCGCCGTCTTCGGTAATGAAAGCCAGCGTATCGAGACGAGCCACGGTCGTTTTGGCGCCGGAAGGGTAAATGGAAGGCATACAGCCGGACAGCAGGAGAGTGATCAAGGAGAGGATCGAGACAATCTTTTTCATATACCTTCGACCCGGCCGGATGCCGGGATAAACGGAACGGCAGACAAGGCGGCAACTACAATCCGAACCCTTGTCTTGAAGATCGAATGTAAAACAACCGTCATTTCCGCCCATCCTGCGGGAATGATGAGCCCCCGGTTCAGAGAAGTTGCTTCCATCCAACAATAATGATTGTGAATGCGCATAAAAGTTCCTAGCGTTCCCGTTTCAGAATAGCGTTAGAATAAGGATTATTCAAACAAAAATTCACCCGTCATGCCTGCGGCAAACCCGAACCGAACCGTTATCGCACTCGTCCTTCGCTCTTTCGTCAACCGGATCCTGCCCAATGCGCAGGCCGTTTCGCTGGCATTGATACTGATCATGATTTCGGTACTGATCTATTCGCTGTCCGGCCTGCTAATGCCGGTGTTCGCTTCGGTCGTGCTGGCTTACCTCCTGGAGGGAATCGTGGCGAAAGCCGAAGCGGCGGGCCTGCCGAGATGGACGAGTGTCTATCTGGTATTCTCGATCTTCATGACCGGCGTCGTTTTTTTGTGTTTTTATCTGCTGCCGATCGTATCGCAGCAAGCCGTCGAGTTTGTCCAGCAGATTCCCGCGATGGTGTACCGGCTCGAAATGAGCATCCTGCAGCTGCCGAAACTGTATCCGAAACTGATCTCGCAAAGCCGTATTCAGGAAATCATGCAGATACTGCAGCGGGAGGTGTGGTCCTACGGGCAGAACATGCTGTCGGTGTCGGCCGCGTCGCTGGTCAGCGTGGCCAGCGCGATCGTCTATCTGTTCCTGGTGCCGATGATGGTGTTTTTCTTTCTGAAAGACAAAAAACTGCTGATCGACTGGTTTCTGCAATTCATCCCGAGCGACCGGTATCTGACCGCGCGCGTCTGGGAAGAAGTCGACATTCAGATCGGCAACTATATTCGCGGCAAGTTTGCCGAAGTGTTCATCCTTTGGGCGTCCAGCTTCATCACTTTCCGCTTTCTCGACCTGAACTATGCGATGCTGCTGGCGGTGTTCATGGGCCTGCAGGTCATCATTCCCTATGTCGGGGCGACACTGGTCACCTTCCCGGTGCTCGGCGTCGCCTATTTTCAATGGGGCTGGGGCAGCGACGCATTCGTGTACGTTGCGGTCGCCTATGCGATCATCCAGGCCCTCGACGGCGTCCTGCTGGTGCCGATCCTGTTCTCCGAGGCGGTCAATCTGCATGCGATTGCGATCATCGTGGCGATCCTGTTTTTCGGCGGCCTATGGGGCTTTTGGGGGGTATTTTTCGCGATTCCCCTGGCCACCGTAGTCAAAGCGGTGCTGTCGGCCTGGCCCCGGCTGGGCGATCCGAATCACGACAGTCCGTTTTACTGCCCTATAAATAGTCCGACCCAAAATCCGCCAAACGCGAGCGCTCGCCGCGGCGCAGGGTGATATGCGCCGCGTGTTCCCAGCGCTTGAAACGGTCCACCACATAGGTGAGCCCCGAGGTCGTCGCGGTCAAATAAGGCGTATCGATCTGTGAAAGGTTGCCGATACAGATGATCTTGGTGCCGGGGCCGGCGCGGGTGATCAGTGTTTTCAACTGCTTGGAGGTCAGGTTCTGGGCCTCGTCGATGATCAGATAGCGGTTCAGAAAAGTCCGGCCGCGCATGAAATTCAACGAACGGATCTTGACCCGGTTCATCAGCAGATTCTGCGTTGCCCCCTGCTCCCATTCGGTATTGCCGGACCGGTTGCCCAGCAGTTCGAGATTGTCCATCAGCGCCCCCATCCACGGCGCCATTTTTTCTTCCTCGGTACCGGGCAGAAAGCCGATATCCTCGCCGATCGGCACCGTTTCGCGCGTCATGATGATTTCGTTATAGAGTTTGTGTTCCATTGTCAACGTCAAGCCGGCCGCGAGCGCCAGCAAGGTTTTGCCGGTGCCGGCCGTGCCGAGCAGCGTCACGAAATCGATGTCTGGATCGAGCAGGACATTGAAGGCGAAGTTCTGCTCGCGGTTCTTCGCGGCGATGCCCCAGACGCTGTTGTGCTTAGTCCGGTAATCCCGTGCCAGTTCCAGGATCGCGGCGCGGCCGTCGCAGGAACGCACGATCGCCTCGAAATTCGAGTCGTCTTCCATGTACAGGTACTGGTTCGGATACCATTCCGCGACCAGCGGATTTTCAAGTTTATAAAAGGTTCTGCCCTTTTCCTGCCACGAATCCATCTTGCTGCCGTACCGGTCCCAGAAATCGTCTTCGAGCGCCATCGCGCCGCTGTACAACAGTTCGATATCGTCGAGCACCTGGTCGTTGTGGTAATCCTCGGCCGGCAGTTCCAGCGTCGCCGCCTTGAGGCGCATGTTGATGTCTTTCGAGACCAGGATCACTTTGATCCCGGGCAATTGTCGGGTCAGCGCCAGCACCACGCTCAGAATCGAATTATCGGCAAGACTGCCCGGCATGGTTTCGGGCAACAGTTCGCTCATGATGCTGGTCTGGAAATACAAACGGCCGGCCCTGCCGATCACGCCGCCTCCCCCGCCGTTCGCCTCCAGACGCGATAACGGCAATCCGTCCTTGATATGCTCGGGATTCACGTCCCGGATCAGCTCGTCGAGAAAACGGCTGGCCTGGCGCACGTTGCGCGCCACTTCGGTCATGCCTCTTTTGGCCCGGTCCAGTTCTTCCAAAACGATCATCGGAATGAAAATGTCATGCTCCTGAAATCTGAAAATACAGGCGGGATCATGCATCAGCACATTTGTATCGAGCACAAACAGTTTTTTATCGGGAGTGGTTTGAATATTCATGAAATCCTTGAGCTGTGAGGTTCAAAAGTCATCGATGCGCGCTTGTCTTCCGCTTCCGATACCGACCGGCGCTATCGTTAAGAATAATCGCTTTGAGTGGATTTATAAAGCACCCTGAGATGGGATGCCGTTCCCGGAAACGTCCCGCGAACGGTCTTTAACCTTCATGGCCTTCCCGGCCAAATAGCAAAATTGTGACCGCTTTCTCGGAAAAGTTTCCATCTTTCGACATCTGAACTATATTCACAAGTAAGCGTTTTCGATCGCCGATATTTTTAACGGCAAAAATCACAAGCCATGAACCCAACTCGCGCTTTTTCGTTTATCCTCTCGGCTTTATGCAGTACAGTCCCCGTGTTTGCCTTTCCGGCTCCGCAACAGGACATCATCGATATTCAACTGCGCTGGCACCATCAATTCCAGTTTGCCGGTTACTATGCCGCCGTCGAAAAAGGCTTTTACCGCGAGGAAGGACTGGAAGTCCGGCTGCATCCCGGCGATCCCGCGCATCAACCCGTGCAGGAAGTCCTGTCCGGGCGCGCCCAATATGCCGAAGGCAACAGCGAAGTCCTTTTCCAAAGACTGCGGGGCGAGCCGCTGGTTGCACTGGCGGCCATTTTTCAGCACTCGCCGTCGATACTGCTGGTGCGCAAGGATTCGGGCATCGATTCGGTACATGACTTGGCCGGAAAAAAGGTGATGCTGATGAATCGGACCGAAGATGCCGATTTCCTGACCATGTTCGTGAATGAAGGGATTCCGCTTTCTCAAATCGACATTATTCCGAGCAGTTATCGAATCGACGATTTGATAACCCGCAAAGCGGACGCTTTCAATGCCTATTCGAGCAACGAACCGTTTTTCCTGAAGCAGCGCGGCATTCCTTACAATGTCATCGCCCCCGGCAATTATCGGGTCGATTTTTACAGCGACATTTTTTTCACTTCCGAGAAAGAATTACGCAGCCGCCCCGAACGCGTCGAAAAGATGCTTCGCGCCACGCTGAAAGGCTGGCGCTACGCGATGGATCATCCGGACGAGATCATCGATTTGCTGATCCGCCGCTACCCGGTCGACAAAACGCGGGCGCATCTCGAATTCGAGGCGGCGGAGATGCGCAAACTGATCTTCCCGGATCTGATCGAAATCGGTCATATGAATCCGGAACGATGGCAGCATATGGCCGACGCCTTCGTGAAAGCCGGCTTGGTCGGATCGGATGATTATCTCGACGGCTTCCTCTACAGCGTCAAATCCAACAAGCACTTACCCGCCTGGGTCGTCCCGGTGCTGGCGTTCGCCCTGGCCGTTATCGCCTTGATCCTGGCCGCCGCCTATTACCTGATGCAATTGAACCGGCGCCTCGCATCGGCGCAGCATCAATTGCACGCGGTCAACCGAGCCCTTTCGGAAGAAATCGATGAACGCAAAACGATCGAGGCAAACTTGCGCATCAGCGAAACGCGCTACCGTTCGCTGTTCGGGAACATGGTTGAAGGCTTTGCGTTTTGCCGGATGCTTTACCGCAACGGTCAACCCGACGATATCCAGTACATCGAAGTGAATCCGGCATTCGAAACCTTGACCGGCTTGTCGGCCGTGACCGGCAAAAAGATAACCGAAGTCGTGCCGGGCATCAAAGCGTCCAACCCGGAAGTCTTCGAAATTTACGGGCGCGTTGCGGCAGGCGGCCCTCCCGAGAAATTCGAGATTTTCATGTCTCCGCTCAATCTCTGGTTTTCCGTCTCGGCCTACCATGCCGACACCGACACTCATTGCTTCGTCACGGTGATCGAAAACATCACCGAACGCAAACTGCTGCAACGCAATTACGAGCAGATGGCGCAGACCGATTATCTCACCGGCCTGTCCAATCGCCGATATTTCATGCAGCAGGCCGAAACCGAGCTGGCGCGCACCCTGCGCTACGGCAGCGCCTTGGCGCTCCTAATGCTCGATCTGGATCATTTCAAACAGATCAACGACAACCACGGCCATCGGGCCGGCGACAAGGTCTTGCAGGCGTTCAGCACGCTTTGCCTGTCGATTCTGCGCGAATCGGATCTGATCGGGCGCCTGGGGGGAGAGGAGTTTGTCATCATGCTGCCGGAAACCGGCGTCGCGGAGGCCATCGGCGTAGCCGAACGGCTGCGAAAAATAACGGAAGAAGTGTTCGTGCTCCTGGAAAACGGGCAGGCTTTGTATTTTACCGTTTCGATCGGGATCGCCGGACTCGACGAACGCTACGCGCATCTCGACGCCCTGCTTCAGAAAGCCGATCAATCGCTTTACACAGCCAAGTCGATGGGGCGTAACCGGATCCATACCGAGGCATCATGCATCCGCGCGGCCTGCCGGTAAAAGCGCAAACTACACAGCTTTCCACGGGCTGAATTCAGTTCAGTCCTTCCACCGCCAGCAGCACTTCCCGTGCATGGTCCTTGACCTTCACTTTACGCCATTCGCGCACCAGCATTCCACGGCGGTCGAACAAAAACGTGCTGCGCTCGATACCGCGAACCTGCTTGCCGTACATGTTCTTCATCCCGATCACGTCGAACAGGCCGCAGAGCCTCTCGTCAGGGTCGGACAACAGCTCGAACGGAAACGCCTGCTTGGACTTGAAGCCTTCATGCATCTTGACCGAATCACGCGACACACCGAAAACGACCGTATCCAGCGCAGCAAAGCGCTCGCTCAGATCGCGGAAATCGCCGCCTTCCTGCGTGCAGCCCGGCGTATTGTCCTTCGGATAAAAATACAGCACGATGTTCCGCCCCGCGTAGTCGGTCAATCTAACCGTTTTGCCGCCGGTAGACTGAATTTCGAGATCGGGCGCGGCGCTGCCGAGCGTTAAAGGTGTCATATCCGGCTCCTAACGTTTAATCGGTTCGAGAATGGCGTCGATATTCAGTTGATCGCAGAAATCCAGAAATTCCTCGCGCAACGGCAGCAAGCGGACTTCCGGCGGGATCAGCACGATGAATTTGGTGGTGAACACCGAAGTCGAAATGTACGGCGCCTGATACGAACTGCCCGACACCTCCTCGATTTCGATTCCGTGCGAGTCCAGGAAGGACGATACCGCTTCGATGATGTTGTCGCGGTCGACCGATAACGTTTCGAGGGAATAAGGCAGAAAATCTTTTTCTCTGTGCTGATGTTCGGGCCTCAGCATATGGACCTTGATGTCCAGGCGCTTCTCGACCGCTTCCAGGGCATTTTCGATCTTGGCGATTTGGTTCCAGTTACCCTGGATCAGCAAATAGGCTGCATGCGCCTGTTCCAGTCTGCTGTAGCGAACTTCTACAATACCGCATTTGCAATCGCGGACTGCGGACAATATTTCGCTGATGAATAAGCTCCGGTTATGTCCCAATACGGTAACGGCTAATTGCATATTTTTCTCTTCGGTTTATCGGCTGAGGGCGATAAGGGGCAAAAATACTGTGGCAAAAAATACATCCGCTTAGCTTCAAACTCCTATTGATTAAACAAATGAAAGATATTGGATTTTTTCCTCGCCAAGCAATAAACTAGCCGGAAAAATGAGCGTTATATTACTACCAAAGAGCCCCCCAATGACAGAGCTTTTAAACAAAAAGTCTAAAGAAGGACGCTACCGCGTCGAACCGAATATCGCCGAAGTCGATCCGGTCATTGAGCCGTTGACCGATCTGGATGATGACGAAGATGCGATCGACCGGCTGCTGATCAATACGGGTTTCGACGCCGATGAAAACGTTTCCGCGCGGACGGTAGTCGATGACCGGACGTTACCGATCCCTCAGGACGTTGTCCCGCCCTTCGATGCGTTCGGTGAAGACGAGGCCCTGACCGTACTGCAAGCCGACGATGACGAATATGTCGAACCGGTGGATATCGGCTCGCCGCTCGCCGACGTCGAGCTAGCCCCGGATCCGCCGCCGTACCAAGCGGCATCCGTAAATATTGAACCGCTCCCGGGCCAGGATGCGCTTGCGCCTATTGCTGACGAGCACGCGGCCTCCGCCTTGCGCCATCCGGCACCCGAATCTGCCGGCACGCTTCATGACATTTTCGCCTTGCCCGCCGAAAAGGATGAAGCTTTCGCGCCGGACGCCCCGGCACTCCCCATTCCCAAACCCGATCCGGAAGAAACGTCCTTTGTCAACCGCACCGCATTCAAAGACTGCCGCCCTCCCCTTGACCGAGAGCCGGAACCAGACGCCATTCCGCATCATCCACCCGGAAATGAAACGACGGCATTGGGCGATGTGAATCCGTCTGTCGAAGCTCCCTTCTCCCCATTTAAAGCAGACGCTTTCATCCCGGAACGAGGCATCGCCCCTGACGCACCGCTGCATGCCGGGGAAGAGAGCCGTCTGCCCTCGGCGCCGGAAGACCTCCTGCAACGTATCGCGCAGCTTGAAGCCAAAGCCTCGAATACCCGCCGCCTTTCCTATGCGGCGATGTTGCTGTCGCTCGCCGCCTTATGTGCGGCTTCATACCTCGGCTACCTAGCCGTTCAGACACGTGCCGAACTGATTAAACTGCAAGACATGCAGTCGATCATGAAAGAAGACCTCGACGGCTTGAGCGAAAAGCTCGACAATGGTAAACAGGTGGTCGGAGACAGCGCCGATACGCCCAGTGCCTTTATCGATGAAAGCCCGCAAAAGCCGGGAAACCAATCGGCCGCGGTCCGGGCACCGGCTTCTCCGGAAACCGGGCCGCTTCATGTCGCCGCCCCGCCGGCGGCCGGCGGGGCCCGAAAAATTTCCGAACCTTCCGTCCGCAAAATCCGTGTTTTACCGGTTCAACCGGCCCAAAGCGCCGCACCGCAAAAAGCTTCGGAAAGCTATCCGGACAAACCCGCCACAGGAACCGCCGGCGGCCCGTGGTCGGTTAACTTGGCCGCCTTCAGACAGATGGACGATGCCAGAAAAAAAGCCGCGGAATTGAAGCGAAAAGGGATTCCGGTCAAAGTGAGGAAAATCGATATCAATCATTCCATTTGGTACCGGCTCAGCGTGCCCGGCTTCGCTACCAGGGAGGCAGCCAGCGCCCACTCGGCGCGGCTCAAGAAATTGCTGCGTTTGAACTCGATTTGGGTCGCGGCGACTTAAGCCGGAGGTTATCCCGCCGATGACGGCAGAATACCGTCGAACCGATCTCCAGGCAGGATTTATTTTTTCCCGGATTCGACAGGCGCCGGCTGAGCCGGTTCGGCATCGCTTTTTGCCGGTTCGGCATTCGGTTTCGCCTCTTCCTGAGCCCCTTTTCCCTCTTCTTCGGGCTCGGACTGAATCATGATGGCCGAATAGCAGTTCATCAGGCTTTCGGTGAAATTGTTGTGGGCATCGGCCAGGGCTTTCGGTGAACCGAAATCCTTACGCAACTCATCCAGCGTTTTCTTCGGGTCTGCCGACTTCATCAACGTCAGCATTTTGGTGTAGTTTTTATAGGCGGTACGGCGTTCGGGATCGAACTCGGCAAAGCCGGGCATGTGCTGGGTCGTGGTGTCGACGACACAATCGGTCATTTTTTCCGGATCGATGTGATAGTCCTTCACCTCCTGTTCCTTTTTTATTTCCTCCAAAACCGCCGCTTCATATTCGCCTTTCTCGGCGCAACCCACGGCGAGCAAAGCGGAAATCGAGATGAGTAAAATCTTTTTCATTCAGTTAAACCTTGAGTGATTGTTTTATAAACCAATGGAAAACCAGAAAAACCGGCATAAGAAGCAACTTGCAGTTTTTACGCCCCGTGCTTTCGACCCGCTTTTTTAAAGTTCCTTCATCGCCTCGGCAATCCAGGCTTCGGCCTCGGCATTGATATGGGCGGCCTTGCGCCCTTTGCTTTCGATCGGAGGACCGATTTTGACCTTGATCGTACCCGGATATTTCAAAAAGCTGTAACGCGGCCAGTAAACGCCGGCGTTATGCGCAATCGGCACGACCGGATATCCCGATTGCTGCGCCAGCATCGCCCCGCCGGCATTGAATTTTTTGACTTCGCCGGGCGCGGTACGGGTGCCTTCCGGAAAAATGACCACCCAGAGGCCGGCCTTTAAATTCTCTGTGCCTTTATCGAGCAATTTACGCAGCGCCGCACGCTGATTTTTGCGGTCGATCGCAATCGGTTTCAATGTTGCCATCGCCCACCCCCAAAGCGGCAGCCAAAGCAGCGACCGCTTCAGCAAAACCGAATGCATCGGCAGAAAATCGCGATAAGCGATCGTCTCCCAGGCCGACTGGTGCTTGCTCAGCACGATCGAAGTCCGGCTCGGGTCGATGTGTTCCATCCCTTCGATTTCATGGTCGATCCCGCAGCATGCTTTAGCGAGCCACAGCACCCATTTGATCCAGAGCCCGGCGATCCGGTAACGGATCCGGAAAGGCAGCACAATCGCCATCAGCACCAGGGGACAGATCACGAACAGCGACAGCGTCATGCCGATGAACAGCAGCGTCGAACCGAAATAAACCTTAAAGTTCCTGCCCCGAGACGAGGGCGTTTGCAGCGTCATATAAATTGTCAAAAACCGGGATTTTCAAATGGGGGTTCGCGGCCAGCGTTTTCCGGCCTTTGCCGGTCTTGACCAGGATCGGCCGGATGCCGGCCGCTTCGGCGGCCTGAATGTCGCGCAGCGAATCGCCGACCAGCACCGCATCGTGCAGATCGGCCCGATGCTCCGCCGCGAAGGCTCTGATCAGCCCCGCTTTCGGCTTGCGGCAGTCGCAATCGTCTTCAGGGCCGTGCGGACAGTAATATATCGCCTCGATCGCGCCGCCGTTTTCGGCAGCCAGGCGGCGCATCTTCCGGTGGATGCGCTCCAGCATGGAGAGATCGAACAACCCGCGCGCGATGCCGGACTGGTTCGTGATCACCACGACCTTGAAGCCGTGGCTGCCCAGCAGCGCGATCGCCTCCAGGCTTCCCGGAATCGGCCGCCATTCTTCCGGCGACTTGATGAACGCGTCGGAGTCCTCGTTGATCACGCCGTCCCGGTCGAGCAGTACATAACGGTTATGCGCCATGTTTCAAGCCGGGCCGCTTCGACCTGAGGCTGCGGAACCGGCGAAAAGCCGGAATTTTCTCGCCGCTCGGATATTCTGTTGCTTCATCGATGGGGCGCCGGTCTCCGATCAAGACTGCAGTTTCGAGATGTCCGCGCAAGTCAAAAACTGTTCGGACAACAGCGTCAGCAACGCCAGCCGGTTCGCGCGCAATTCGGGATCGTCGCACATTACCATCACATGATCGAAAAAATCGTTGACCACAGGCTCCAGCTGCGCGAGCCGGCTCAGCGTGCCCTGGTAATCGCGCTGCGCCAAAAGCGGCTGGATCGCCTCCGCCGCGCTGTTGGCCGCTTCAAACAGACGCTGTTCCTGCGCTTCGGCGAGCGTTCCGACCGAAGCGGCAGGCGCCGTCTCCGATTTTTTCAGGATATTGCGGATGCGTTTGTTCGCGGCCGAAAGGCTTTCGGCCTGCGGCAACTGCCGGAACGCTTTGACCGCGGCCAGGCGCTGAACGAAGTCGAGCGGCTCGGACGGATTGACCGCCATCACCGCCTCGAACTCATCGGCCGAGTAGCCCTGATCCAGGCAGTAGCCCTTCAGCCGGTCGAACACGAAATCGCTCACCAGCGCACGCGTCGCCTCGACGTCGAACGCATGCGTGAACTGGCCCAGCGCAACGTCGATCAGATCGCGGATATTCAGCGGCAGGCGGTTTTCGACGATGATCCGGAGCACGCCGATCGCCGTGCGCCGGAGCGCATAAGGATCCTTGTCGCCGGTCGGAATCAGTCCGGTGCTGAAAATGCCGCACAAGGTGTCGATCTTGTCCGCCAGCGCGACGATCCGGCCGGTTGCGCTGCCCGGCGTCGGACCGCCGGCCTGCTTCGGCAGATAATGCTCTTCGATCGCCTGCGCCACTTCGGCCGGCTCGCCGTCCGCCAGCGCGTAATAACGGCCCATGATACCCTGCAGATTGCCGAATTCGCCGACCATATCGGTCAACAGATCGGTTTTGGCCAGCAACGCGGCACGTTTCGCCAAGCCGGCATCGGCCTGCAGCAGGTTTGCAATCACTTCGGCCAGTTTGACCACGCGTCCAGTCTTGTCCGCCACGGTCCCCAGCTTCTCCTGGAACACGATGTTGGCCATACTCAAGACACGCTCGGCCAAAGGTTTCTTGCGATCCTGTCTCCAGAAAAATTCGGCGTCGGTCAGGCGAGGAGTAATCACGCGCTCGTTGCCGCGCCGGATCGACTCGGGGCGCTTGCTCTCGATGTTGCTGAACGTGATGAAATGCGGCAGCAGCGCGCCGCCCCGGCTCTTCACCGGAAAATATTTCTGGTTGGTCTGCATCGTCGTGATCAGCACTTCGGCCGGCAATTCCAGAAAGCGTGGATCGAAATTGCCGGTGACCGGCATCGGCCATTCATTCAGCGCAGCGACTTCATCGAGCAGATCGTCCTCGATATGCGCGATGCCGTTTACCTGGACGGCGGCCTTGTTCGCGGCCTCGCGGATGAGCGTTTTCCTGGCTTCGAAATCGGCGATCACCCTGCCCTTCTCATGCAGCGTTTCTACATAAGCCTCGGGGCTTGCAACCGTCAATTGCTCCGGCGCATGAAAGCGGTGGCCCTGGGTGGCGCGGCCAGTTGTCAGGCCCAGAATCTCGGCCTCGATCACCTGTTCGCCGAACAGCAGCACGGCCCAGTGCACGGGCCTGATGAATTCGGTCGTGAAGCTGCCCCAGCGCATCCGTTTGGCGATCGGAAGCATAGCCAGACTTTTGCGGATGATGTCAGGAATCAATTTTTCGGTAGCCTGCCCTTCGATCTCCTGGGTATAGGAAAGCCATGCACCCTTGTCGGTTTTCAGCTCCTGCAATTGATCGAAGGTGGTGCCGCAGCTGGCCGCGAATCCCAGCGTGGCCTTACTCGGGCTGCCGTCCGGCGCATAAGCGGCCTGCAGTGCCGGACCGCGCTTTTCGACCGTCTTGTTTGGCTGTGCGGTATCGAGATTCTCGATCAAAACCGCAAGACGCCGCGGCGTCGCATAAAACCGGCTGCCTGAAAACGCCAAGCCAGCCTCGTTCAATCCCGCGACGATGCCGTTTTGCAGCGCCTGGGCCAGATTCAGCAGGTTCTTCGGCGGCAGTTCTTCCGAGCCCAATTCGAAAAGTAAATGTCTGGTTTCGCTCATCTTGATTCTCCCTGTCCGGCCAGCATCGGAAAGCCCAGCGATTCACGGCGCTGGTAGTAGGCCTCGGCGACCGATTTGGCCAGATTTCTGACCCGCAAAATATAGCGCTGGCGCTCGGTGACCGAGATCGCGTGCCGCGCATCGAGCAGATTGAAGGTATGCGACGCCTTCAGCACCATTTCGTAGGCCGGCAACGGCAAGTTTGCCTGGATCAATTTCCGGCATTCCTGTTCGTAGGTGTCGAAGCATTTGAACAGAAAATCGACGTTCGCATAATCGAAATTGAACGCGGACATTTCGACCTCGTTCTGATGGAATACGTCACCGTAACTCACCACGCCGTGCGGAGTACGCGTCCAGACCAGATCGAACACGCTCTGCACGCCCTGCAAATACATCGCCAGCCGTTCCATCCCGTAAGTGATTTCGCCGGTTACCGGCCGGCACTCGAGGCCGCCGACCTGCTGGAAATAGGTAAACTGGGTCACTTCCATCCCGTTCAGCCAGACCTCCCAACCGAGCCCCCAGGCGCCCAGCGTCGGCGACTCCCAGTTATCCTCGACGAAGCGGATGTCGTGTTCGAGCAGATCGAAGCCCAGGTAACGCAGGGAATCGAGATAGAGTTCCTGAATGTTGTCGGGCGAAGGCTTCAGGATCACCTGGTACTGGTAATAATGCTGCAGGCGGTTCGGGTTCTCGCCGAAGCGTCCGTCGGTTGGCCGGCGCGAAGGCTGGACATAGGCCGTATTCCAGGGTTCGGGGCCGATCGCGCGAAGAAAGGTCGCCGGATGAAAAGTCCCCGCCCCCACTTCCTGATCCAAAGGCTGCAGCAGCACACAGCCTTGCTTGGCCCAGTATTCCTGCAGGGCCAGAATCAATCCCTGAAACGTCGAAACATCGTAATTCGAACTCGCCACGGTACACTCACGATATGCAGTAAAAATCTCGTGATTATATCTTAAAATTCGGTTTAAAGCAGGGTTTATGGCGCGCTTTCAAAACGCCGCGCCATACTCAAGGTGATATTGTAATGTCGGCAGACAAGGCTACGCATCGAAATGCCCCCACTGCCATTAACTTAAGAAAAAATAGAGTCCAAAGCTTGCTTTGGCCGACTTAGCGATTTTTCCAAAGCAAGCTTTGGACTCCACGCGAGGCCGACTCGACGTTCTTATTAACTTAATGGCAGCCCAAGTGCCTCCAGGCGCTCAAGCCCCCAAATACGCTTCCTTGATGCGAGGATTATCCGACAATTCCAGACCTGTCCCGGCCAGTACCACCCTGCCCGTCTCCAGCACATAAGCCCGATGCGCTATCCGCAACGCCATGTTCGCATTCTGTTCCACCAGCAGGATTGTGGTGCCGGTCCGGTTGATGTCCTCGATGATGCGGAAAATTTCCTGTACTAGCCGAGGCGCCAAACCCATGGAAGGCTCATCCAGAAGCAGGAGCCGGCCGCGGCTCATCAGCGCGCGCGCCACCGCGAGCATTTGCTGTTCGCCCCCCGACAGGGTTCCCGCCGGCTGCTGCCGGCGCTCCTTGAGCCGCGGAAACAGCGAAAACACCCTGTCGTAATCGGCTTCGACCTCGCCTTTGCCCTGGCGCTGCCAGGTCGCCAGCTGAAGATTTTCCTGCACGGTCAGGTTGCCGAAAATGCCCCGGCCCTCCGGCACATGCGCGATTCCGAGTCCTACGATCGAATGTGCCGGGATCGGCCCAAGATCACTTCCGTCGAAAACGATGTCGCCGGTAAATCGGATGAGGCCCGAAATGGCCCGCAGAATCGAACTTTTACCGGCGCCGTTCGCACCGATCAATGTAACGATTTCCCCCCGGTTGACCTTGAACGATACCCCGTGCAAAGCCTGAATGCCGTTGTAACGGACCTCCAGATTCCGCACTTCCAGTTGCGGGCCGGCCTGCCGAATCGACGCCTGTCTCATTTAACCGGAACCTCGCCCAGATAAGCTTCCAGAACCCGGGGATGGTTCTGGATCAATTTGGGCGGCCCTTCGACCAGGGTCACGCCAAAATCGAGCACCTGGATCCGTTCGCAGATGCCCATGACCAGCTTCATCTGATGCTCGATCAGCAGAATCGTCAGTTTGAATTCGCGGCGAATCCACTGGATCAACTCCATCAACTGCTCGATCTCCCTCGGGTTCATCCCGGCGGCGGGCTCGTCAAGCAACAGCAGTTCCGGCGAAATCGCCAGCGCCCGCGCTATCTCCAGCCGCCGCTGCAGGCCATAAGGCAGATTCTTCGCTTTTTCGCCGGCCAGATGCTCGAGTTTGAATATCCCCAACAGCTCACGCGCATGATCAATCACGCGCTGTTCTTCGCGCCGAAAGCGCCCCAAGTGCAGCAATGCCTCCCAGGGCGTGTAAGCGACCTGCGAATAGTGCGCGATCCGGACATTGTCCAGCACCGACAAATCGCGGAACAAGCGGATGTTCTGAAAAGTGCGGCCGATGTGCAACGCGGCAATCTGGTTCGGGGTCTTTCCCACCAGTTCGGTGCCTTTGAAGCGGATACTGCCCGAACTGGCCCGGTAGACGCCGGTGATCAGGTTGAAGACGGTCGTCTTGCCGGCGCCGTTGGGACCAATCACGCCGACCAAATCGCCCTCGTAGAGTTCCAGATTGAAATCCTCGACCGCGCGCAGGCCGCCGAACCGATGTCCCACCTTAGTCGCTTTCAGGATGTTCATGTAAACCTGCTTCGGGAAGCGTGTGACGATGAGCATCCTTATCCCGTTCTGGAACGAAACCACGGTATTCCCGCAGCCCCATCATGCCGCGCGGCCAGTACAGCATCACCAGAATCAGCGCCAAGGGCATGATCACCATCCGCCACACGCCGAGATGGCTGATGAAGTGCTCGTTCAGGGGATTGAATACCGCCGCAGGCAGCCAGGACAACAGCGACGCCATCGTCGACGGCCGCAACAACTCCAGCAGCACAGTGAAAAGCGTCGCGCCGAGGATGGAGCCACCGATCGACGCGATGCCGCCCAAATAGACCATGATCAGAATTTCGGTGGACTTGGCGATATCGAAAACCCGGGGGCTAATGAATTGCAACAGATGCGCGAACAGCGCACCGGCAATGCCCGCACAGAACGACGACAGCATGAAGGCGAAAAATTTCACCTGCCGGGTATTCACACTCATCAGGTCGCTCGCGATTTCGTCTTCGCGAATCGAGAGCACGCCGCGCCCGTAGTTGGAATAAACAAAATTGCGGATCAGCCAAACCAGCGCCACGGTCCAGAAAAAGACCCAGGGCAAAGTCGTCAGCCGCAGGATGCCGGAGAGACCGCGCGGTCCGCCGACGAAGTCGATATTTTCGATGCCGGATTTGACGATCATCAGGAACGCCAGGGTAATAATCGCCAGATAGTCGCCTCTGACTTTGAACGAGGGAACCGCGACGATCAAGCCGAAGACCGCGGCCGCCGCACCGCCGGCCAGCACCGCCAACGGAAACAGCAGCGGAAAATCGGCCGCGGGCAGCACCTTCATCGTCAGCACGGCCGAGGTATAGGCGCCTATGGCCATGAAGCCGGCATGCGCCAGGGAAAACTCGCCCATGTAGCCATTCACCAGATTCAGGCTGACGGCCAGGATGATATTGATGCCGACGTACATCAGAATCAACTGCGCGTAAACGCTGAGCAGATGGTACTCCGGAACCAGGAAAGCCAGAACCAAGCCGCTCGCGAGCAGAACGGGAACGAGCCAGCGCCGCTCCAGCAGCCTGTTCCAATAAACGCTAACTTTGGCGATCATACTTTCTGGACGCGCGGCTTGCCCAAAATACCGTAGGGCCGGACGATGATCAACAGCATCAGCAGCGTGAACGCGACGAAATCGCGGAAGGTCGACGGCAAAAAGGCCACCACCATAATCTCGACGCTACCGAGGATAAAAGCGCCGACCATCGCGCCGCGAATATTGCCGATGCCCCCCACGACTGCGCAAATAAACGCCTTCCAGCCGACCAATATCCCCATGTACGGATCGATCACCGGATAGGCCAGCGCGTACATCGAACCCGCCGCGCCCGCGAGTCCGGCGCCGATCGCGAAAGTGATCGAGATGACCCGATCGACCGGGATGCCCATCAGAGGCACATAGGTCTTGTCCCAGGAAATCGCGCGCATCGCCATTCCGATCCGGGTACGATGCACGATGGTGTCAAGCAATCCGATCAATACCAGCGACAGGCTGATGATGACCAGTTGTATTGACGAAAGCGAAAGACCGTACAGGTTCCAGGTGACGTTTCCCAATAAGGTCGGGATGTGCTTCGGATAGGGCGACAGCGCCAGCGTGAAGTTCTCCAGAAACAGCCCGACGCCCAGCGCGGTAATGATGGCCGAAACGCGCGGTGCCTGGCGCAACGGTTTATAGGCAAGCCGTTCGATCACGACGCCCAGCAGCCCGGTCCCCAACATCGTCAGCAACAAGGTCGGCACAAAGCTCAAACCGAGCTGAGTCGACAGCAGAAAACAGAAAAATGCGCCGATCATGAACACATCGCCGTGCGCGAAGTTGATCATGGCCAGGATGCCGTAAACCATCGTGTAACCCAGCGCGATCAACGCGTAGATTCCGCCCAATTGCAAGGCGTTCAACCCTTGTTGCAGCCAGTAGATCAGCGCTTCGTTCAAAGCCTCGGTCCTCGGACCCTATATCCGATCCTGTACTTCATGGCGCCGCGTTCATTACCCAGACGAACTTATCGCCTTTCACCTGCATGATCACCGCGCTCTTGACCGGGTCGCCGGAACCGGGAGCAAACTTGATGATACCGGTCACCCCTTCATAGTCGGCCACCGCGGCCATCGCATCACGGACCGCCTTGCGATCGAGTGCGGGCGATTTTTTCAGTGCCGCGGACAACAGGCCCATCGCATCATAGGTCAGTGCGGCGACGTCGTCCGGCGTATTGCCGTACCTGCCGGCATAGGCATCGATGAATTTTTTCGCGGCCGGCGTCGCAATATCGGCCGCGTAATGGTTCGCGAAATAATCGCCTTCCACCGCCCCGCCCGCCAGCTTGATCAGTTCCGGGCTGCTCCAGGCGTCGGAGCCGACCAACGGTTGCTTGATGCCCGCACGGCGCGCTTGCTGGGCGATCAGGCCGACATCGTTGTAATAGGCGGGCAGAAAGACAATATCGGGACCTGCGCTCTTGATCTTGGTCAACTGCGCGGAAAAATCGCGGTCGCCGGTCGTGTACGTTTCAAAAGCCACGATCTGCCCGCCCAACTCCGCAAAGGTTTGACGGAACAGATCGGCCTGGCTCTTCGGCGCCTCGGAGGCCACATCGTAAAACACAGCGGCCTTTTTCGCGCCCAGCTTTTCGGTCGCGAACCGGGCCAGCACCCGGCCTTCGAACGGATCGGTATAACAGGCGCGAAATACATAGGACTTCGGTTTGCCACTGCTCGTGTCCAGCGTCGTCTTCGGATTGGTTGACCAGGGCGTGATCAACAACGTCGTGTTGAACTCGGCGATCTCGGCGGCGGGAATCGCACCGAGACTGGCATTCGGGCCGATAATCGCGACCACGTTGTCCTGGCTGATCAGTTTATTGGCCGCGGCCACCGATTGGTCGGGTTTGGAAGCGTTATCCTCGATGACAAGCTCGACCGGATAAGTTTTGCCGTCGACCGCGATTCCACCGGCGGCATTGATTTCGCCGACCGCCAGTTCGGCGGCATTTCTGGACGAAGCGCCGACCGCGGGCATGTCGCCCGTCAATTCGACAATCAGCCCCACTTTGATCGTATCTTGCGGGTGGGTGGAATTGCCGCAACCGGCCAACTGCATGGCGGTTATCGCGATTGGCAAGACAGCCAGGAAGATTGTTTTACGCATGAGTCTTCTACGAAAAAAGGCTTAAAGCGGGTTTTCACCAGTGATTGAGATGACTCCCATCACGCCGATAATTGAGTCGAGAATAGCGCTGAACACCATAGTAGCCAGAATCCATCTTTCTTTTTATGCCGTTCGCAGTTAGCCGGGCTATGATCCGCTTTCTTGCCAAGAATAGCAATATGCCGCTCTCCCGCTCGTCGGCCTTTACGGGCCGTTCCATCCCTTGACGCTCTCGACGGCCTTGCGCCATTGTTTTTTATGAGCTTCCCGCACGCCGGCCGGCATAGTGCCCTCAAAAGAGCGATCGGCCCGCCATTTATCGGCCAGCTGATCCAAGGTCCATACCCCCGTGGCAATCCCCGCCAGATAGGCCGCGCCCAGCGCGGTCGTTTCGAGATGCGCCGGGCGGACCACTTCGAGCCCGGAAATATCGCTCTGAAACCGGGCGAGAAATTGATTGGCCGCCGCGCCTCCGTCGATCCGTAACTGGCTGACCGGCCTGCCGCTGTCCTCGGACAGAATCCGTAAAATATCGTCGACCTGAAAAGCCATGCTTTCCAGCGCGGCGCGGATGATATGCGCCGCGGTTGTACCGCGGGTCAGCCCGAAGATCGCTCCGCGCGCGTCCGGATCCCAATCCGGCGCACCGAGCCCGGTGAAGGCGGGCACGAAATAAACACCGCCGTTATCGCCGACCGAGGTTGCCAGCATTTCGCTGTCGGCGGCCGAGCCGAGCAGATGCAGGGCGTCGCGCAGCCACTGAATGGCCGCGCCGCCGACAAAAACGCTGCCTTCCAGCGCGTAGTCGACCCGGCCGCCGATCTGCCAGGCGACCGTGGTCAACAGCCGATGCTTCGAGAGAATTTTTTCGGCGCCGGTATTCATCACCAGAAACGAGCCGGTGCCGTAGGTGCACTTGGCCATGCCCGGCTCGACGCACAGTTGCCCGAACAGGGAGGCCTGCTGATCGCCGACGACCGCGCCAATCGGCATGCCTGCGCCGATCTCCTCGCTGCGCGTCAGGCCGTAGCATTCGCTCGACGGTCTGACTTCGGGCAACAAGGCCGCCGGAATTCCGAACAGGTCAAGCAATTCTTCGTCCCAACGGAGGGTTTCGATATTGAAAAGCAGCGTACGCGACGCATTCGATACATCGGTGATGTGCAGTTCGCCCCGCGTCATTTTCCAGACCAGCCAGGTATCGACGGTGCCGAACGCCAGCCTGCCCTGCCGCGCCCGGTCAAGCGCGCCGTCCACATGATCGAGAATCCAGCGGATCTTGGTCGCGGAAAAATACGGGTCGAGCAGCAGGCCGGTTTTTGCCCGCACCCTGTCTTCCCAGCCGGCCGCCTGCAAGCGCGCGCACTGCCCGGCGGTGCGCCGGTCCTGCCAGACGATCGCGTTGTAAATCGGCTTGCCTGTCTGCCTGTCCCAGATGACCGTCGTTTCGCGCTGATTGGCGATGCCGATCCCGGCAATCGCTTCCGGGCCCAAATCGAGTCGCTGCATCGCCTCGCGGCATACCGAGGACTGGCTCTGCCAGATGGTTTCGGGATCGTGTTCGACCCAGCCCGCTTGTGGAAAAATCTGCCCGAACGCCTGTTGGGCAACGGCTGCGGGCCTGCCCTCCGAATCGTAGAGAATACAGCGCGAACTGCTGGTCCCTTGGTCGATCGACATCAAATAGCGCATCGGCTCAAGCCTTTAGCAGCGCAAACGGCCTGTCCCGCGGAATGTCGTGGTATTCGATCCGGTTGCGGCCGTTATTTTTGGCCTGGTACAAAGCGGAATCGGCGGTGTTGATCAAGCATGAAGCGGCTTCGGCGATCGTCAACGGATCCCTGCGATCGGAACGATAGGTCGCCAATCCGATGGAAAGCGTCACAGGTATCGTGATTTCGCTGAAAGTGATTTTGAGAGACTGCACATTTCTCCGAATCCGTTCGGCGATTTCACAACCGGTCGACTGATCGATATTGCTCAACAAAACCACGAATTCCTCGCCGCCGTAACGGGCCAGCACGTCATTATTCCTGAGCTGGTTTTTGATCGCCTTCGCCACGATCGATAACACGCTGTCGCCCGCCAGATGGCCGTATTTGTCGTTGACCGATTTGAAATGGTCGATATCCAGAAACAGGCAGGTCAACGGATCGCTGTTGCGCTGGCAGCGTGCAACTTCCTCGCCGATCCGCTGTTCGAGAAAACGGCGGTTGTTGACGCCGGTCAGCGTATCGACATAACTGGTACGGCGAATCGTTTCGATATTCAGGCGATTCTCCAGGCAGATGCCGACCACCATGCTCAAATGGGCGAGAAAATCGTCCGTAATCGAGCCGAAAAAACGGCCGGGCCGGCTGCTGCCCAAATTCAGCGTGCCGAGGTATTCTCCCCGTTGGTACAACGGAATAATCGCGATATGGGCCAAAGGAATATCGTCGGAAACGAAAAAATGCCCGAAATGCTCCTGCACGAAGGACCCAAGGTAGGAATGCAGGACATAGCCGAACTTTACACTGAACAATCCCTTGTCGCACAGCAAAGTCAGACGTCGATGATGCGCCGGATCGAACGATTCTTCGGCGAGCAACTGGCTCAACTCGCCGGACTCGTCAAGCAGGCAGAGCGTGACCTGATCGAGATCGAAATCGGCTTTCGCGCTGTCCAGGATATAGCGGATCATTTCTCCCAGCGAACTTTGATCGAACAGGCGCATCTCGAAAGTCTGGAAGTCCTTCAACATCGAGCTGCCTTTTCTGATGGAATCGAACAGGCCACTGATGTGGCTTTCCAACACAATCAAATCCGTCGTCAAGTCGTTTTCCAGCATGGCCTCTCTCCGGCAATTCGCAGGTCATCGCCTCTTCCCTGGCAAGCTTAACGCTCCCTTATCCTCCTGCTTCGCTAGAAGTTTATTTCATATCACACTAATTTGTAAATAAAAATTAGTCAAACATCGCCAGATATTCGACTTCGCTGATCACCTTCACCCCTTTTGCCGCGGCTGCGCTGATTTTCGCTGCGCCGACATCTTCTCCGGTCACCAGAAAATCGGTCTTGCCGCTGACTGCGCTGGCGACCTTCGCGCCCAGCCGCTTGGCTTCGCGCGTCATCTCCTCGCGCGAACCGTGCGTCATCGTGCCGGTGAACACGATCGTTTTGCCCGCGATCGGGCTGGCGGGCTGCGCCTGCTCGCTGCGCAGCGGCGTCCTGGCCAGATTGAAGCCGAGCGCATGAATTCGCATGAAATCGTTCTTGATTTTCGCCAGATTCGCAATCACCGCCTCGCCGGTCTTCTGCGCGAAGCCTTCGATCGAAACGATGTCGTCCAACGTCAGGTCGAAAATGGCCAGCAGCGGAAAATGCCGCAAAAGCCGCTCGCAGTTGCCGAGCCCCATCCGGTAAATGCCGAAAGCGCCGAGAAAGCGCCAGTCCTCGATCGAATCCCGGCGGCTCCGGGCCAGTTGATCGAGCAGATTCTGCGAGGTTTTCTCCCCGAAACCGAGCTGCTGCAAATACTGCCGGTCCAGTTGGTAGATTTGGTAAACCGAATGGATCCCTGCCGCATGCAGTTTCTCGATCGTCTTCTCGCCGAAACCGTCGATATTGCCGAGCGTCCTGAAAAAATGCTCGATCGTATTTTCGATTTGCGCCGGACACTGGACCGGATTCGGGCAATACAGATAATCGCTGTCCCAGATCAGCGCGGTGCCGCAACTCGGGCAGGTTTCCGGAATTTGCGGCGGTTGCGGAACGATGACCCGTTCGATTTTCGGGATCACCAATCCCGAACGGATCAATTCGATCACCGCGTCCTCGCCGATCCCCATTTCTTTCACCATTTTGTAATGGTGCGCGGTCGCACGCGAGATCATCGCGCCGCTCAATTTGGTCGGCTCCAGCTCGGCGACCGGATTCACCCGGCCGGAACGCGAGGTCTGCGGGGTTACCCGCAGCACTTTGACGACCGCGGTCTCGATATTGTTTTTATAGGCGATCTGCCAGCGGTGATGGTGGCGCGTCGCGCCCATGTGCTGCCTGATCCGGACATCGGTCACTTCGAAAATCACCCCGTCGACATCGTACTCGACCTTGGCCGGCACCGCGTGCACAATCGTCTCGAACTGTTCCAGAATCTCTTTTACCGAACCTTGCCAGTCCGGCAGCTGCGCAAACGGAAAGAACACCGCGGCGTGGTTCTGAATCGTCGCCAGTGCGTGTTCTTCGAGATCCTTTTCCTTGATGATGCTGGCCTGGAAATTACGCGCATTTTCAAAATAATCGGCCAGATGCGTCGCGAAATAACGCTGGTTCACCACGATCTCGCCGGCGCCCTGCCCGCGCCGGCCGTCGCCGGCGACCACGAGGCCGCGCTCGAACACCCGGCTGATGTCGGTCCCCTTGCGGCCGTCGCCGCGGGTATAAAGCATTTTGCCGTCGTCGTAAGCCGCAAAGCCGTCCAGCTTCGGCGTCGCTCGAAAACGCAGCCCTTCGAAATCGATGCCCAGTTCCTGCGCCGCTTTTTCGACCCGCTGCAGCCATTTTTCGATGCCTTCCTTCGAGTAGGCTTTCTCGGTCGACAGCATCATCTCGGGCAGCGCGACCGTTTTGCCGACAAACGCTTTTTCGGGCTCGACCGTTTCCAGATAAGGATGATCGGGATGGCGCCGGCGCAACTCTTCGAGAAACACGAAATCGTACACGGCATCCGAAAGGATCGGTTCGCCGCGCCGGTAATATTCGTTGCAGACCTTCAAAAATTCGACCAGCTCGCCGTCGGATAACCGGTCGGGCCGCGCCTCGGCGGCGATTTTGAGGATGGCTTCGGGTGGGGTGTGATTTTTATTCAATGGAACTGACCGGCAACAAAAAAGGCCAGACGGATCATCGCTCTCGGGCGAGAAATCCGCCTACGTCAAAATTTTTCCGATAAGTATTACAGGCTCCGGCGAATCAATTCCACCGTTTTCTCGCTCAACGGCCTGTGCTCGTGGTCGAGCACGGTGCCGTCCAGTTCGGCCGCCATGAACACGGCCGTCTGCACGAAGTCGTCGAATACCGGCACCGCGTCTTCCAGCTCGCCGGGCTGCATGAAAAAGATAATGCCCGGGCAATAGAAGTCTTCCAGATCGTGCTCGGGGAAAGTGCCCGGAGGCTGCATGCTGGCGACGCCGAAATCCACCAGGCGTTTCGAGTCGAGCCGTTCGTAAATTTTTAGATTGCCGTATTCGAGGCCGGCGAGGTCGAACGCATGGGCGAGGTCGAGACCGTTAAAACCTTCGTCCTGATTCGCGATGACGCTGAACTGAATGATGCTGGGCGCGGGAAAGCGCGGCTCCGGCTCGTCATAGTCTTCAGAATCCTCAGCTTCCGGATTCGCCTCAGCGTCCGGCTCTTCGGTCTCCGGCTCATGGTAGCGGCCCGTTTTGCCGGATGAAACCGCTGCGGACGCGACTGCCATCCTGTCGTCGTCCTCTTCCAACGTGCCGGGAAAGTCCTCGTCATCAATGGCCTTTCTCGGGGCAACCCCGGACTTCGGCGGCGTTTCGTCTTCGAAATCGTCCTCCAGGCTGTCCCGGTATTTCTTGCTTTTGACGAATGCCCATGCCAGCATCCCGGTAATGATGATCAAACCGGTTGCAATGATCACAATTCTCAATAATTCTTTATCCATCAGGTTTCCGCCAGACTGACTGCTTCTTCTAAATCGACCGCGACCATCCGGGAGACTCCCGGTTCTTTCATCGTGACACCGGCCAACTGGTGCGCGATCTCCATCGTGGCCTTGTTATGCGAAATATATAAAAACTGCACCGAGGACGACATTTCCTCGACCATTTTGGAAAAGCGGCCGACATTCGCATCGTCCAGCGGCGCATCGACCTCGTCGAGCAGACAGAAAGGCGCCGGATTCAGATCGAAAATCGAAAACACCAGCGCGACCGCGGTCAGCGCCTTTTCGCCGCCGGACAAGAGATGGATCGAGCTGTTGCGCTTGCCGGGCGGCCGCGCGATGATGTTCACGCCCGATTCGAGCAGATCCTCTTCGCTGAGTTCCAGGTAGGCCTGGCCGCCGCCGAACAATTTCGGAAATTTTTCCTGCAGGCCGCCGTTTATTTTATCGAAAGTTTCCTTGAACCGCAGCCGGCTTTCCTTGTCGATTTTGCTGATCGCCAATTCCAGGGTCTGCAGCGCTTCCGTCAGGTCGGCATGCTGCGCATTCAGGAAATTCATTCGTTCGGTCTGCGCCTTGAACTCTTCGATCGCGGTCAGATTGATCGCGCCGAGGCGTTCGATCTGCCGGGCCAGTTCGTCGACTTTTTGCTTCCAGGCCGACTCCTCGGCGCCTTCCCGCAACTGCTTCAGCACTTCATCCGCATCGGCTTCGATCTCGGTCAGCTGTTCGTTGACGGTTTGCTGGCGCACCCGGCTTTCCTGCAGTTCGTAGCGAATCTTGTCGAGCGCTTCCTTACGTTTTTCGAGTGCGTTTTGCAGTCGCACCTGTTCCTGCGAGAACCGCGAAATATCGGCTTCGACCTGTTCCTGTAATGCGCGCTGCGTTTTCAGTTGCTTGTCGAGCCGTTCGCGGTCGAGCGTCAGTTCCTGCAACTGCTGTTTTTCTTCGTCGATCGGCTTCAAGGTATCCTGCAGTTTTGCCTCCAGCTCGGCCTTTCGGTCGAACAGTTGCCGACACTGCAATTCCAGGCGTTCGATCTGTTTCGCGGTATGATTTTCGGAGGCCAGCAGCGACTCGATCTGGGTTTTCAGCGCGAAAACTTTTTGCCGGGCGTCATGCACCCTCTGTTCGGCCGATTTTTGCTGGCCGGAGAGATCCTGGCTCGCGCTTTCGAGTTGATGTTTTTGCTGCGCCTGTTTTTCGAGCGTCTGTTCGGCCTCCTGCATCAACTGGACCGACTCGGCGATCAGCTCGGCATTCTCGGCGATATGCGCGTCGATCTCTTCCAGCTCGCGGCGCAGCTGAGCGATCCGGCGCTGCTGCTGTTCGAAACGCGCAGTTTTGGCGCTATGCTCGGCGCTGCGCAGGGTCAGCCGGCTTTGCAGCGTTTTATCTTCCTGCTGCAGCGTGTCGCGGCTGCGCTCGGCGGTCTTCAGATCGTCCTCGGCGGTTTCGAGGCGCTCCTCGAAAGCGGCGATTTCGGCCTGTAATTCTTCCTGTCGCTGCTTCAGCTGGCGCAGTTCCCGTTCGCGCTGCAGGACGCCGGCCTTGCTGTCCTGCGCGCGGATGATCCGGATCCAGCCCGGCCCGAACCAGGCGCCGTCCGGCGTGATCACCGATTCGTAGGGCTTCAGCGACAAGGCCAAATGTCTGGCCGACGCCGTATCTTCGGCACAATGAATGCCGGCAAGAATCGCGTTCAAATCCCAAGATGCTTTGACCTTGGCCGTCAGAAGTTCGCCGTTCTGCAACGCTTCGGAGTTGACCCGGAAACCGGTTTCGAACAAGGCGAGCGAATCGCCCTGCAAGCGGGGCAATTCCGCCACCACCGGCTGGGCATCCTCGACACAGATCGCTTCCAGATAGCCGCCCAGCACCGTTTCGACCGCGGTTTCCCAGCCCGGCTGCACGTCCAGGCATTCGGCCAGCCGCCGGCTGCCGCCGAGCTGCATGGCGTTCAGCCACTCGTTCAGTTTCTTGTTGTCCTTGCCCATCGCATGCTGCTGAAGCAGTTCCAGGGAAGTGATCTTGCCCCGGATGCCGTGCAGTTCGGCGCGCTGTTTGTGCAACGTGTCGTGCAGGCTTTTGATCTCGTCCCGGCGGTCGCGGCTCAGCCGTTGCGCGGCCTCGATCTTTTCGTGCAGCTCGGCCCGGTCCGTTTCGAGCAGATCGATTTCCTCGGCCAGCGCCTCGATTTCGTCTTCCAGTTCGCTGCCGGACAATTCGTCGCGCTCGGCCTGCAATTGATCGCGGCGGGCCTGCAATTGCCGATTCTGGTTCTGCAACTGCCGGGATTTGACCCGTTCGACCTCGGCCTGTTCCTGATAGCGCGCGCTTTCGGTCCGGTAGACTTCCCACTCGGCCTGCCAGTCGCTCTGCTTCTGCTGTACGCCCTGCTGCCATTGCAGGCTTTCTTCCTGACGCTGTTCGGCGATCTGTAAAGCCTCTTCCGCGGTCAGTTTCGCCTGCTTCAGGGTTTCGAGCTGCTCCCGGTCCGTATCGATCTCGCCCTGCGCCTGTTCGGCCTGACGCGTTACCCGGTCGATCTCGGTCTCGGTTTCGCGATGGGATTGTTCGTTATGGCGGATCGCCTGCTCCAGGCTGCCGACCTCCGCCACCACGCTGTAATAATCACCCTGCGCCTTATTCAGATTGTGCTGCTGGTTTTTATGATCGCCGCGCTTGCTTTCGAGCGCGCTTTCCAACGCGCGCAATTCAACGAAGACCCGATTATGCTCGTGCGCCGCTTCCTGCATCGCCGACTCCAGCGCGGCCGCGGCCGCTTGGTATGATTGCCAGCGCATCGCCAGCAATTCGAGTTTGAACTGGCGTTCCTGCTTTTTCAGTTCGGTGTATTTCTCGGCTTTCTCGGCCTGTTTTTGCAGGTGCTTCAGCTGTTTTTCGACTTCGTCGCGAAGATCCTGCAGGCGCTCCAGATTTTCGCGGGTATTCTGCATCCGGGATTCGGTCTCCTGGCGCCTTTCCTTGTATTTGGAAATGCCCGCCGCTTCTTCGATATGCAGACGCAGATCTTCCGGTTTCGCTTCGACGACCCGCGAAATGGTGCCCTGTTCGATGATCGCATAACTGCGCGCTCCGAGGCCGGTGCCCAGAAAAATGTCGGTGATGTCCTTGCGCCGGCATTTCGAGCCGTTCAGCGTGAACTGCGACTGGCCGTCGCGGCTGACCTGGCGCTTGATCGAAATGGTCGAGTAATTGGCATATTCGCCGCCCAGTTTGCCTTCCGTATTGTCGAAGATCAGTTCGACCGAGGCAGTGCCGATCGGTTTGCGGGTCGCAGAACCGTTGAAAATCACGTCGGCCATGTTCCCGCCGCGCAGGTGTTTGGCCGAACTTTCGCCCATCACCCAGCGCACGGCGTCGATGATGTTCGATTTGCCGCAACCGTTCGGGCCGACGATGGCGGTCAGATTGCCGGTGATCGGAATCGTCGTCGGGTCCACAAACGACTTGAAACCCGCCAGTTTGATTTTTTCCAGTCTCATTACGGAAAGAAGAAATGCTACGCGAACAAAATAAGCGCGTATTATCGATGATAATGCGGCGAGCGGCGACTGTTTTCAGCGCCGCGCGCCGCATCGGAACGCCAAGCTAAAAACCGGCGGCCTTGTCGCGCGCCGCCTTGGCGCCGGAGGAATCTTTCTGCAATTCGCGCGCGCGGGCGATCAGCAGCCAGCTGTGCTTCTTCAGATATCGGTCGCCGCCGGCCAGAAGCGCGGCTTTTTTCGCCAGCTCCTCGGCCTGTTTCGGTTTGGACTGCTGCAATCGTAACAGTGCCAGCTTGTAATAGAGGCCGGCATTGTTCGGCTCGATGTTGCGGGCGCGCTCGATCGTGGCTATCGCGGAATCCAGGTTCCCCGACCGGCTGCTCTGATTGGCGGCCGTCACCAGCGCGCCGACGGCCGGCGAAGACGAAGCGGACGGTTCTATCGGCTGAAAAGGGATAGGAGCCGGAACGAACGCTTCCGGCGCCGGGACATTGACTGCGGGGCCCGGAGACACCGGCGGCGCTTCGACACCGCCCGTCACGGCCGGGACATCCGCCTCCGGCAACGGCGGCAGCATTCCGTCCGTCCCGCCGGTCATCGGCGTCGGCTCGATAGGAGTCACCTGCTGATTGAATTCCGGAATCGGTGTCGTTGTCACGGTAGGTTCGGGAATCTGAGCCGGAGCCGGCGGCTGCACCACAGGCGCGCGCGGCTGTCGGTAGACCGGCGCGGGCCCCGCATGGATCGGAGCGGGATACTGCTGTTCGTAAAGTCCCGCACAGCCCGATAAAAGCCCGGACAGCACGAAAAGTATAATGAAATGTTTTTGCATCATTGATTTCTCATCTAGCGCGGAGTAAGGGCGGAAAAAATATGCCGCCCATAAAATCCAGGCCACTTTTTTCGGCGCAGTCAGGAAACTTTCTGCCCGTAATAATTGATCTTCTGCAATCGATTCAGATTCGCGCGCCGGGAATCGAGCTTCAACCGTTTGAAAATCGCCCGGACCTCCATAGCCCGGATTTCCTCCAGGGTGCCGAATCTTAACTTAAATAGGTTCTTTTTCCTACCTTCGGGGAAAAAGCGCATGATCCGGTCGACCTCTTCATCGATAACCCTTCGTGCCCGCAGCAAGTCTTCAGCCACATCCTCGGGAAAATCAAACGGATGATCGGGGTCGACGGCGACGGGAACCGTCTCCGGCTGCTTCGGCCGGCCGGCATTTTCAGGGTTCAGTATCCCGCGCAGGCGACGGCTTTTGGCCGGGTCGACAAGCGGAGGGCTTTCGCTGACTTCCGCATAAGGGGGTCCCAAGACTTTTCGTTTTGTTTCTGCGGGCATGAAGAACCGGCGGGAATGAATAAAAGGCAGACTTTATCCCGACTCGTTAGCAAATGACAAGCCTTCTACCGGCTTGACACCGGTTCGTCAAGGCAAACGGACCCGGCCGGGCGCTTGTGCCGGGTTTGGAGCCGGAATCTGAGGGGAATCGACGACCTGCCGGAAGCTATAAAGCCATCCTGGACAATCGTCAGACTGAAAGGAAGAAAGAACGTTTGAAAATAATAGGCCGCCTCTAATCCTCAATAATTTCGAGATCAGTTCAGGCGGCCTAAATACTTAATAATTAATGATTAAGCGGGTTGAGACAGAGATTTACTGCTCGTCGTCCGGGTGTGGAGCGAAAACCCATTTTACCAGGGCATACACCGCGCCAACCACCACCAGCAAACCAACAATGCCAGCAGGCGTTTTCAAAGTCTCAGTCAAATCTAAGATGAACCCCATATTAGTCCTACCTATAATTGTAAATATTTTTTAGAAATTGCCAGATTAGTAGCAAGGAATGCACATGATACTTTAGGCTCCATTAAAGTCAAGGATTAATGACGGATAAACGGCCCGGCCCCGGCCTGCGGCATTCTTTTTACCGCGTCAGTATGTCCTCGGATAGCGAGTGTGGTATAGTTTAAATTCTGTGTAATAGATTCGGACTGAGGGGATAGATTCATGCGCCACTATTTATTATCATCGGTAGCCTTGCTGGCGTCTTTCACGGCAAACGCCGATGTGCAGTTGAAGGATGACAGCGATATTCGAGGCAAATGGAATTTGTATGCGGAAGCGGCAAAGCTGGACGGCGAAAAGAAGAACGTCGATATCGTCTGGGATTTTGCGGACAACGGCATCCTGCATACGATTGCGACCGACTCGCTCGGCCGTACCAATGAGATGAGAATCGAAGTAAAATACATAGTCGAGGATGGAGTACTGAAAAAAGAAGTGTCGCCGGGACGCGGCAAATTCGAGACCTGCAAAGCCGTCGAAAAGACCGCCGACAGCATGGTGCTCAAATGTTCTTTCAATTACTTCTTCCTGAAAAAATAATAATTAAGAAAATAATAAAGGTGTAACTATGATAGGTGGAATTTTAATGGTGTTGGCCGTCATCTGGATTTATCAGTCGGCTAACAAAGCAAAAGTCAGCAATCCTTTAATGTGGGTCGCGATCGCGGCCGGCGTGTTCTTTGTCGTGCAAATGCTCTTGGTGCAGGCAAACGTCTTTATCCTGGAAGCGGTCCGGGGCAGCGAGTCCAGCGGCGATTACGAAAGAGACCTGCTCAGTGTCGGCGACAGAAAAAACCAGGGCGGCTTTCAGGGCGTGGGCGGTTATCTGCTGTCGGTCTTTTTCGAACTGATGCCTCCGCTTGCCGGCGTGCTCGCAGTGGCCTTCGTGCGGCTCAAGTTCGTTACGAAAGAATCCTTTTCGATCCACAACCTGTTTAGCGGTATCAAGGAAATGTTTACCAGCATTTCGCAAAGCTTCAAAACTCCCGAATAAAACACCACAAGGCCCCGCCCGCCTCGCTAAAAAGCTCAAGCAATGCTTGAGCTTTTTAGTTTGCGGCGGGGTCCCGGATTCCTTGATAGCGGTCAACCGGTAACCATCCGTACCAGGAAAATGATCGCGGAAACAAAAACGACCGTAAAGATCAGCCCCGCTATCAGATAGGCCGGCAACGAGCCTTGCATAAAATCTTTTTGCCTGTTTTTTTCGCTTTGCACCCCCATTGCGGCGGACAAAACACTTTTTATGACATCGACGATCGACGGTTTGGACATTCGTACCTCCTTTAAAAAAATTCGAATAATAGTGTAGTCATTCGGCCCTACCAACCGCAATTTTTCGACGACCGGCCCGACCTTTTACCTTTTGCCCATGGACAAGACCCCCGATTTAAAACAGCTCCTTTCCCAGAAAATCCTATTCCTCGACGGCGCGATGGGTACCATGATCCAAAGCTACAAGCTGGAGGAAAAAGACTACCGGGGCGCGCGTTTCGCCGACTGGGACATCGACCTGAAAGGCAACAACGATCTTCTGTCGCTGACCCAGCCCGCGATCATCAAAGCCATCCACTGCGCCTACCTGGAAGCCGGTGCGGACATCATCGAAACCAACACCTTCAACTCGACCCGGGTCGCGATGGCCGACTACCGGATGGAAGCTTTGGTTTACGAAATCAATGTCGAATCGGCGCGTCTCGCCCGCCAGGCCTGCGACGACTATACACAGCTTACGCCGGACAAGCCACGCTTCGTCGCCGGCGTGCTGGGACCGACCAACCGGACCGCCTCGATGTCGCCCGACGTAAACGATCCCGGCTTCCGTAACATTTCGTTCGACGAACTGGTCGAGGCCTACACCGAAGCCACCCGGGGCCTGATCGACGGCGGCGCCGACATCATCCTGATCGAAACGGTGTTCGACACGCTGAACGCGAAAGCCGCCGCCTTCGCGGTCGACGCCTACTTCGAACGGATCGGCCACAAGCTGCCGGTGATGATTTCCGGCACGATCACCGATGCCTCGGGCAGGACTTTATCGGGCCAGACCGTGGCCGCGTTCTGGCATTCCCTGAAACATATCGAACCGATCTCGTTCGGCTTCAACTGCGCGCTCGGCGCAAAGGAATTAAGGCAGCACATCGACGAACTGTCGACGATCGCGGATACCCATGTCTCCGCGCATCCGAACGCGGGCCTGCCGAACGAATTCGGCGAATACGACGAATCGCCGGAAATGATGGCGCAGGAAATCGCCGACTGGGCAAAGCAGGGCTTTCTGAACATCATCGGCGGCTGCTGCGGCACGACGCCTGCGCACATCAAGGCGATCGTCGAGGCGGTTTCGCCCTACCCGCCCCGAGCCATTCCCGACATCCCCAAAGCCTGCCGATTGTCCGGCCTCGAAGCGACGGCGATCGGCCCGGACAGCCTGTTCGTGAACGTCGGCGAGCGGACCAATGTCACAGGCTCAGCGGTCTTCAAACGGCTGATCGTGGCCGGCGATTACGAGGCCGCGCTCGACGTCGCCCGCCAGCAGGTCGAAAACGGCGCGCAGGTAATCGACATCAACATGGACGAAGGCATGCTCGAATCGAAAGAAGCGATGGTGCGTTTCCTGATGTTGCTCGCGGCCGAACCCGACATCGCGAAAGTGCCGATCATGCTCGATTCGTCGAAATGGGAAATTCTCGAAGCCGGGCTCAAGTGCATCCAGGGCAAAGGCATCGTCAATTCGATTTCGCTGAAAGAAGGCGAAGCGAAATTCATCGAACACGCGAAACTGGTCCGGCGCTACGGAGCGGCAGTGATCGTGATGGCGTTCGACGAAGTCGGCCAGGCCGACACACAAGCCCGCAAGGTCGAAATCTGCACCCGCGCCTACCGCATTCTGACCGAACAGCTCGGTTTTCCGCCCGAAGACATTATTTTCGATCCGAACATTTTTGCGATCGCGACCGGCATCGAAGAGCACAATAACTACGGGCTCGATTTCATCGAAGCGACCCATGAAATCAAGGCGACCCTGCCGCATGCGCTGATTTCCGGCGGCGTCTCGAACGTTTCGTTCTCGTTCCGCGGCAATAATCCGGTCCGCGAAGCGATCCATGCGGTGTTTCTCTATCACGCGATCCAGGCCGGCATGGACATGGGCATCGTGAACGCGGGCCAGTTGGCGATCTACGAAGACATTCCGGCCGAATTGCGCGAGGCGGTCGAAGACGTCGTGCTGAACCGGCATCCGCACGCGACCGAAAAACTGCTCGAAATCGCCGAACGCTACCGCGGCGACGGCTCAAGCGGCGCCGTCAAGCCCGAAGAGCTGGAATGGCGCAGTTGGCCGGTCAACAAACGGCTCGAACATGCGCTGGTGAAAGGCATCGCCGATTTCATCGACGAGGACACCGAAGCAGCCCGCCTGCAAGCCGACAAGCCGCTCCATGTGATCGAAGGCCCGTTGATGGACGGCATGAACGTGGTCGGCGACCTGTTCGGGGCCGGCAAGATGTTCCTGCCGCAGGTCGTCAAGTCCGCGCGGGTGATGAAAAAGGCGGTCGCCTATCTGATGCCGTTCATGGAAGACGATCAGGCCGAAGAACGCCAAAGCAACGGCAAGATTCTGATGGCGACAGTCAAAGGCGACGTGCACGATATCGGCAAGAATATCGTCGGCGTGGTGCTGCAGTGCAACAACTACGAGGTGATCGACCTCGGCGTGATGGTGCCGGCCGAAACGATCCTGCAGACCGCGCGCAAGGAAAAGGTCGACATCATCGGTCTCAGCGGCCTGATCACGCCATCGCTGGACGAAATGGTGCACCTCGCCAAAGAAATGCAGCGCCAGGGCTTTACGATTCCGCTGCTGATCGGCGGCGCCACCACCTCGCGCGCGCATACCGCGGTCAAGATCGAACCGAATTACGAAGGCGCGACCGTCTATGTACCGGACGCCTCGCGCGGCGTCGGCGTCGCGGGCAGCCTGCTCAGCGCCGACCTGAAAGCCGGCTATACCGAAGCGGTGCGCGCCGAATACCGGGAAGTTCGAGAGCGCCATAAAGGCAAAGAGGCGAAGACCCAGCAGCATCCGATCGAAGCCGCCCGCCGGAACCGAGCCGCGTGGAACGGCCATATCCCGATCAAACCCTCGTTTCTCGGCATCCGGGCCATCGACCGCTTCCCGCTGGAAACCCTGGTCTGGTATATTGACTGGTCGCCGTTCTTCCAGACCTGGGAACTGGCCGGGCGCTATCCGAAAATCCTGGACGACAGCGTGGTCGGCCTTGAAGCGCGCAAACTGTTCGACGATGCGCAAGTGATGCTGCACAAAATCATCAACGAAGCATGGCTGACCGCCCGCGCGGTGATCGGCTTTTTCCCGGCCAACAGCGACGGCGACGACGTGATCGTGTACGCAGACGAATCGCGCGCCAAAGTCCGCGCCGTGCTGCACCATCTGCGTCAGCAAAACGTGAAGGCGCCGGGCCGGCCGAACTATTGCCTGTCCGACTTCATCGCGCCGAAAGAGCAAGGCATCGCCGATTACATCGGCGCGTTCGCGGTGACCGCCGGCGTCGGCATCGAAGCGAAACTGGCCGAATTCGAACGCGATCACGACGACTACAGCGCCATCATGCTGAAGGCGCTGGCCGACCGTCTGGCAGAAGCTTTGGCCGAATACATGCACCAAGCGGTCCGAACCGATTACTGGGGTTATGCGAAGGACGAAAAACTCAGCAACGAACAATTGATCGAGGAAGCCTACCGCGGCATTCGTCCCGCCCCCGGCTACCCGGCCTGCCCGGACCATACCGAAAAGGCCAGGCTGTTCGAGCTCTTGAACGTCACCGAGAGTACCGGCATCACCCTGACCGAAAGTTACGCGATGTATCCCGCCGCGGCAGTCAGCGGCTGGTATTTCGCGCATCCGGAAGCACAGTATTTCAACGTCGGCAAAATCAACCGGGACCAACTGCAGGACTATGCCAAACGCAAAGGCATTGCCGAAGAAGTCGCCGAACGTTGGCTGTCGGCGCATCTGAATCATTGAAAGCACTGGTTCAAAGTTCAGAGAGCAAGGTTCAAAGCTCCCGATTTCTTGCACCCTAGACCTTGAACCCTGAGCCCATCCCATGTCATTAAAAGAAAAAATCGAACACTCCCTCGAACGCATCCTGTACGGCAGCCGCTGGATCCTGGCGCCGGTCTATGTCGGGATGAGCCTGGTCGTCGCCGCGCTGTTCATCAAATTCTTCCAGGAACTCTATCATTTCCTGCCACACCTCCTGGAGATGAACGAAACCGACCTGATCCTGAAAGTGCTGGCCCTGATCGACCTGACCATGGTCGGCAGCCTGATCGTAATCGTGATGTTCAGCGGTTACGAAAACTTCGTTTCCCGTCTGGATATCGCCGAAGACGCCGAAAAACTCGACTGGCTCGGCACCCACGACTACGGCTCCCTGAAGATGAAGATCGCCTCGACCATCGTCGCGATTTCGTCGATCCATCTGTTGAAAATCTTCATGAAGATCGAAGACACCCATAACGATAAAATCCTCTGGTACGTGGCCGTGCATCTGACGCTGGTCGTTTCGGCCCTGCTGATGAGCGTCCAGGACAAGATGAGCAAACACTGATGCGCTTCTTATTGCTCGGCACCGAAGGCTGCCACCTCTGCGAAGAAGCCGGGGAAATCGTCGCGGCGTGCGCACCGCATTTCCCGGTCGAATCGGTCGACATCGCCGAACATCCGGAATGGCAGCCCGATTATGCGCTGAAAATCCCGGTTCTGCTGGAACCGGCAAGCCGCCGCGCGCTCTGCTGGCCGTTCGACCTGCCGCAGGCAGCCCATTTTCTGCAACAGTTCGGTGAAGCGGTTTCGCGTTAAAGCCGGACGGACGGCTACCCTCCATGCGGCTCGCCTGGAACGCCGCCCATCGGCGTCCAGCGGCGATTTTTCGGTGACTCGTTGAACGATAAAAACACCGGGCCGGCTTTTGTGTATAATTCCTTTCCTTAACCCTCGTTTACCCCCAAATCCCTTTTGCGATGCGGGCACGGGATGCGCCGCATCGAATCATTCGCTAACCCTTTCAAATTGACTCAATGGATATCAATAAATTAAGAAACGTCGCGATCATCGCGCACGTCGATCACGGCAAAACTACGCTGGTCGATAAACTGCTGCAGCAATCCGGCACGTTTGCCGCGCACGCGAAAGTCGCCGAGCGGGTCATGGACTCGAACGACCTGGAAAAAGAACGTGGTATTACCATTCTGGCCAAGAACACCGCGCTGGACTGGAACGGTTACCATATCAACATCGTCGATACGCCGGGCCACGCCGATTTCGGCGGCGAGGTCGAGCGGGTACTGTCGATGGTCGACTCGGTGCTGCTGCTGGTCGACGCGGTCGACGGCCCGATGCCGCAGACTCGCTTCGTGACCCAGAAAGCGTTTGCGCTGGGCCTGAGACCAATCGTCGTAATCAACAAAATCGACCGCCCCGGCGCACGCCCGGACTGGGTCGTCGATCAGACGTTCGACCTGTTCGACCGCCTCGGCGCGACCGACGAACAGCTCGATTTCCCGATCGTCTATGCTTCCGCACTGAACGGTTTTGCCGGCCTGGAACCGACCGTCACCGGCGGCGACATGACGCCGCTGTTCGAAACGATTGTAACGCACGTCAGCCCGCCGGACGTCGATCCCGACGGCCCGTTCCAGATGCAGGTGTCGAGCCTCGACTACAACACCTACGTCGGCGTGATCGGGATCGGCCGGATTCAGCGCGGCGCCGTCAAGACCAACATGCAGCTGACCATCGTCAGCCGCGAAGGCGAAGAGCGCAAGGGCCGCATCCTGCAGGTGTTCGGTTTCCACGGCCTGGAGCGGGTCGAAGTGCCGGAAGCGAATGCCGGCGACATCATCGCGTTTACCGGTATCGAAAAACTTGAAATCTCGGATACGCTTTGTCATCCCGATGCAATCGAGGCCATGGCCCCGCTGACCGTCGACGAGCCGACCGTTACGATGACATTTCAGGTCAACAATTCGCCGTTTGCGGGCAAGGAAGGCAAGTTCCTGACTTCCCGGCAGATCCGCGAGCGCCTGGAAAAGGAATTGCAGCACAACGTGGCGTTGCGCGTCGAGGACACCGGCGATCCGGACAAATTCAAGGTTTCGGGCCGCGGCGAGCTGCATTTGTCGGTATTGATCGAAAACATGCGCCGGGAAGGCTTCGAACTCGGCGTTTCGCGCCCGGAAGTGATCCTGAAGGAAGTCGACGGCGAAAAACATGAGCCTTTCGAAATGGTCACGATCGAAGTCGAGGAAACTCACCAGGGATCGATCATGGAAAAACTCGGCGAGCGCAAGGGCGACTTGTTGAATATGGTGCCGGACGGCAAAGGCCGGGTGCGCCTGGAATATAGGGTGCCCTCGCGCGGCCTGATCGGCTTCCAGACCGAATTCATGACCTCGACTTCGGGTTCCGGACTGTTCTACCATGTGTTCGATCATTACGGGCCGATGAAAAAAGGCGAGCTAGGCGCCCGAAAACGCGGCGTGCTGATCTCGATGACTCAGGGCAAGGCGCTGGCTTATGCGCTGTTTGCGTTGCAGGAACGCGGCGAGCTATTTCTGGTGCATGCCGATGAAGTCTATGAAGGCATGCTGGTCGGCATCCATTCGCGCGCAAACGATCTGGTCGTGAACCCCTGTAAAGCCAAGCAGTTGACCAACATCCGCGCAGCCGGCACCGACGAGAACCTGATTCTGGTACCAATTCAGAAAATGACGCTCGAACAGGCGCTCGAATTCATCGACGAAGACGAATTGGTCGAAGTCACGCCGAAATCGATTCGGCTGCGCAAGAAACTGCTGCTCGAACACGAACGGAAACGGGCCGCAAAAAGTTAACTACTTAATAGCAGGGGCTGGGCTTCAAGCCCAGTCCCGAATGTCCGCCGTCTGCACAACCCCCGCTGTGATTCTCTTTATATATGGCCCACGGCCCTACACCGCATGCCGCTCGTCAATGCAAGAAAAAACGCCGTCCCGATAACCCCCAATGCCGTTAAGTTTAGCTCCAAGGCGTTGCAAAGCTGGCTTTGCAAATGACGTAACTTTTTTAACGGATCAGGTGAGGTGAATATCCTTCTCGAACGTCTTCTAGTTAAATGAGCCGATAGAGTCGGCAATCTAGTGATTACCGGATGTTCAGCCCATCGAATTTTCCCACCCTGAGGACGATCATGTATTTCCTTCCCCCAGCGCGACTGATCTGGCGAGCTCACCTTTGGCTCTCACTGTTATTCCTTCCCTGCCTGGCGTCTGCCGATCCGGGCCTACCCTACGAGCAACTGCCCGGCCAGCTGCAATGGGAACAGAACGACCGCACGCGCGTACCGCAGGTCGAGTTCCAGTCGGAACCGCTGTCCGGCGCAACGCTGCTGAAAGAAACCGACTACCGCGGCGAAGGCCAGTTTCCGTTGGTTTTTACCCGCATCCGCGCTTCACCGCAGTTTTTAATGACGGAAAACTGCGATTCTCTCGCCGGAATGAGGGGTTGGATACACAGTTATTCGAGTTGCTTGATCGATCATCTAAACTACGATGGTCCTTCAAGCAACCGTACGCTCACCGTCTGTACATTGGGTGTGTGCACGATGTTCGAGGAAACCTTAAAGCCGCGCTCGAAGGACGTGCGCGACACCTTGGTGGCGAACGGCGTGATCAACGGCACGAGTTATCGCTGGGTCTATACCCATTTCCAATCCGGCATCCGCGAAGCCTACAACGGCCTCGGTAATCTGGTAGCCCGCTTCGACCGGTCCGGCATCGAGCACCGGGTGGTTTACCAATCAATAAACGGCTTCAACCGGATCAGCACGGTAACCCACGTGCCGAGCGGGCGCGTCTTGCGTTTCCAATATAACCAAGGTTGGCTGGTTTCGATGACCGATCCGGCTGGTCAAATCTATGCTTACAACTTCAGTAACAACTCGAATACGGTGACCTTTCCGGCGGCGACGGCGGGGGCTATGCCGTTAGTCAGGCACTATACCCAAGGAACTTTAACTTTAAGGGCATGTTACGACGCAGGCGGTATCGAAAATATCCGCAACGCTTATACCTATTTGCATACGGTATCGGAAGGCGAACGTACCTTGTTGGATACGACCTTCAATTGGCCATGCAGTACGAATTTCCCCACTTATTCGCGCATCGAGCAGGCCGGGCACAATGCTAAAAACCGAGTCCAACAGCGTAGTATTCTAACGGAAAAGCTGACCGAACAGTTTGCCGACAGCGATACCGCCGACTACCGGTCACTGGTCTACAATCGAACTTTTACTCAAACGAACGCTACCGATATAAGAAGCCCGATTTACCGTCCAAAAGGTGTCAGCCTGCGGTGCGCCGATTGCGACGGCGATTTTAAAACCGCTACCTATAACGCCAAAGGCGACCTGTTGAGCCGCACCGATTATCTGGGCCGGGTCACCACGTTCACCCGCGACCCTCGCGGCCTGCCGCTGACCGAAATGGAAGCCGCCGGCACCCCGGAAGCGCGCGCCACCACCCGCACCTGGGACAGCCGCTTTCCGCTCAAAACCGCGGAAGTGCGCGGCGCGGTGGCCAAAGACTGGCGCTACAACGACCGCGGCCACTTGATCAAGGAAATCGTCCGGCCGGCCACGGAAACCCTGGCCTACGACAGTTGCCGCACCGGCTCCACGACCTGCCACCAGACCGTGTATAGCCACACTTACGATCCCACGACTCAAGTCATCGTGCGGACGGTCAAAACCGGCCCGCGTCCGGAAAACGGCAGCACCGTCACCGACTACCGAAATAACGGCGACCTGTGGAAAACCACCGACGCCCTGGGGCGTGTCGGGGAAGTGGTCGGCGTCGATGCGCACGGCCATGTCACCGATCAGGTCGACATCACCGGCGTGCATACGGTCACGACTTACAATGCCCTGGGCCAGCCGTTGTCGGTCGCGGTCGGTGAGGACGTGACCCGCTACGCCTACGCCACGGACGGCCGCCTGCAAACGCTGACCCGCCCCGACGGCAGTCAATTGAACTACACCTACACGCCGGCCGGCTCGGTAAAAACAGTCAGCCTGAGCGCGAACGGCCGCACCGATACGGTGGCGTATCAACGCGACAGCCGCGGCAAGATTCTGCAGACGCTCGCCAGCCAAACCGGGCAGGCGGCGCAGCGTTGGGAACAAGGTTTCGATGAGCGGGGCCGTTTGATCTCGGAACGCGACGGCTCCGGCAGTTGGTCTTCCGTGTCGGTCTATAATGACAACAACCTCGAAACCCGCACCTGTTTGAGCCTGGAAATCTGCGACTTGACCGGCTATACGGCCCTGGATCAAATCAACGAAAAAACGCGGGCGCCGATGGCGGACGACCATTCGCTCGCCCTTTCCATTCCGTTGTTCGATCTCTGGTACGACCCGGCCGGCCGGGTCAACCGGGTGGTCGATCCGAACGGCGTCGAAACCCGCTTGAGCCACACCGAGCTGGACCGCCACGACCGCGAGGACTCGGCCGACTTCGGCCTCCGCCAGGCCGACTTCGATCTGGCCGGCAATGAAACCTACCGCGAGGACCCGGACGGCTACGCCAGCGATAAAACCTACGACCCGCTGGATCGGCTGCAACGCGCCGCGTACAGCGATAACGGCGTGCTGGCACAGACCTGGGACGTGCCGACGTTGGCCGGCGAACCGGCCGCCTCTGCGCTTGGCCGCCTGACCGGACGCAGCCGGCTGAATGCCGCCGCCGAAGGGAACCTCACCGTCAACGAGGCGTTCCGTTATAATGCCCGCGGCGACGTGACCGGCTACCGACAATCCTTGAGCGGCCGCCCGGATTTGACCTTCACCACTGCCTACACCGCCGGCGCCGACGCCGCCGGCAAGCCGACGCGGATCGACTATCCGGGCGGCTTGACAATAACTTACCGCTACGGCACCGACGGCCGCGCCACCGAGGTCCTCGCCACGCTCGGCGCGACGACCTTGACGCTGGCCACCGACATCCGCTGGCAGCCGTTGATCCATCGCTTGTCTCGACTGACTTTCGGCAACGGCCTGACCTATACCCGCGAACGCGATGCCGGCGGCCGGCTGTCTGCTGTCACGTTAACGCAGGGCGCCTCGGCCTTGTACCGCTTCCCGGTCGGCTACGATGCCCGCAACCGCGTCACCGTCTACGGCCCTACCACTTTCGCCTACGACGACCTCGACCATTTGGCCGAACACCGCGACACGACACGCACCCTGCTGCGCCACGACGCCAACGGCAACCTGGAGCAAGTTCAACAGTTGAACGCGAGCGGTGTGCCGCTTGCCAACAATCATTTGGTCTACATCGGCAACCGCCTGATCCAGGAAACGCAAATGCCCGCCCCGGCCGAAGGCGGCCTGGACGGCTCCAACGGCCCGTACCGCTACGACCTATCCGGCTACGTGACCGGCCACGGCAAAGCCGTGCAATTCGGCTACGACGCGGCGCGTAACCTGACCCGCTACACGCGCAATGGCCTGACCACCCGCTACGTCTACGACGGCCACCGCCGCCGTGCGCTCAAGCTCGCCAGCGGCAGCGAGACGCGCTATGTCTACGACGGCCAGGATCACCTCCTCTACGAACTGGCCGCCAACGGCAGCCGCTGCAACTACGTCTGGCTCGGCGACATCCCGCTGGCGGTGATCGACCAGAACGCCGCCGGCGCGCTGACCGCCGCCTATGCGATCGAAACCGACTTCGCCAATACCCCGCGCTACCTACGCTCCGCCTTGCCGAACGTCAACCTGAGCCAACCGGTCTGGGCCTGGCCGCTGGCCCCCTATGGCAATGCCCCGGCGCAGCAAGATCCGGACAATAACGGCAGTCAAGTCGTCTTCAACCTGCGCTACCCCGGCCAGTACTACGATGCCGAGTCGGGCCTGCATTACAACCACACCCGCTATTTCTCGCCCCGCACCGGCCGCTATCTGCAACCGGACCTCATCAAGCTGGAGGGCGGAGTCAATGTGTACACCTATGCCAATGGCAATCCGGTACACTATACCGATCCGACCGGGACGTTCGGTGTAGTCGGTGCCTTTTTTGGCGGACTTTTCGACTTCAGCTTTCAGATGCTGAGCAATGGCTTTGATATTGGCGCCGTGAGTTGGGGCGAAGTGGGTGCTTCGGCGGCTTTGGGGGGAGTCGGCGGTGTGGGAGTCGGTACGCTTGGGAAGATGAAGAAGGTTGTTGATAAGGCGGGGGATGTTACAAAGAGCGCAGCGGATATTACGAGACGACCTTCAAGCTTCAGAAAACAAACAGTACAAGATGCATGGGATAATGCTACAACTGGATCGAAGCCTGGGTCAAAAGCATGTCCTACATGTAGCAAAGATGTGGAAGTTGCACCAACTCAGGGACGCAGAGATTGGGATGTTGATCATCAGCCAAAATGGAGTGAGAGGAGCTTGAGTGGCATGGACAGAAAGCAGGTCCTAGACGAATATAACAAAGATGTAAGGTTACGATGCCCAAGCTGTAACCGTTCTGACAACTGAGGAGCAAGCCAAATCATGAACATTATTGACCATGCTGAAATATTTCTTGGAAAAGTTTCACAAGGTTGGAAGGAAAATCTTTCTTCTGATGGCTTGCAAGTAGTGTGTTTCGAGGATAGCCCATTTAAATCTGTAGATACCTTTTTCACAGTGGGTTTAAGTCACCACGAGTTAAGGATATCTGATGAAAAAAAAGTCCGTCAGGAGTTGGTTTTCCCTCTATCAGGATCAGACACGAGCACGGCTGAAAATATGGTCTCACTCTTGCTCTTTATTTGTGAGCTGATCCTAAAGGATCACAACGCTCTTCTTCGAGGACAGGTAATACGACTTCCAGTAGATGCAGCTAAGAAACTCGGATTTGATGCGGTGTATTGTACAATTCCTGTATTTATGGGTGATGCTTTTGCAACCTTTAGCGGGTCAGAACCGCCGACAGTCGTTGTTTGGTCTATTCCCATTTACACTAGTGAAGCGAATTATGTTAATGCAAATGGTTGGAACAAATTCGAAGATTTATTGGAAGAAAAAGACCCCGATTTATTTTCTTTAGAGCGTGAACCAATAATTTGATGTTACAACCCGTAAGATACTCTGTTCAAACCCGTAACCCGTAACCCGTAAGGCGGAACCGGCTTTGCCGGGTTCCGCCATTCGGAACGACCACGATGCCGAACGAGCCCTGTAGCGCCACGACGCCAACGGCAACCTGGAGCAAGTTCAACAGTTGAACGCGAACGGCGTGCCGCTTGCCAACAATCATTTGGTCTACACCGGCAACCGCCTGACCCAGGAAACGCAAACGCCCGCCCCGGCCGAAGGCGGCCTGGACGGCTCCAACGGCCCGTACCGCTACGACCTATCCGGCTACGTGACCGGCCACGGCAATGCCGTGCAATTCGGCTACGACGCGGCGCGTAACCTGACCCGCTGCACGCGCAATGGCCTGACCACCCGCTACGTCTACGACGGCCACCGCCGCCGCGTGCTCAAGCTTACGAATGGCAGCGAGACGCGTTCCATCTACGACGACCAGGATCATCCGCTCTACGAACTGGCCGCCGACGGCAGCCGCCGGAACTACGTCTGGCTCGGCGACATCCCGCTGGCGGTGATCGATCAGAATGCCGCCGGCGCGCTGACCGCCGCCTACGCGATCGAAACCGACTTCGCCAATACCCCGCGCTACCTGCGCCCCGCCTTGCCGAACGCCAACCTGAGCCAGCCGGTCTGGGCTTGGCCGCTGGCCCCCTATGGCAACGCCCCGGCACAGCCAGATCCGGACCATGACGGCAGCCAAGTCGTCTTCAATCTGCGTTACCCCGGCCAATATTACGATGCCGAGTCGGGATTGCATTACAACCATACCCGCTATTTCTCGCCAAGAACCGGAAGATACTTGCAGCCCGACCTCATCAAACTGGAGGGCGGGGTCAATGTGTATACCTATGCCAATGGCAATCCGGTACACTTTACCGATCCGACCGGGACCGTTTGGGATTTTGTGGATATCGGCTTTTTTGCGCAGAGTCTGTTTAACTTTATCCAACAGCCGGGCTTGGACAACGCCATTAACTTGGGGCTTGACGGGGTTGGGTTGTTACCTGGGGTACCGGCGTTAGGGACACTTAGGCAGGTGGGCCAGGCGGCGGATAAAGTGATGGATGGGGTAAAAGGGGTTAAGCCACCTAACCTTAGTCCTTCAGGCGCTGGCCGTAATGGGGCTTTCCGAGAAGCGAAAAGACAGTCTGGCGTACCGGTCAATCAACAACCCAGTCGTGTTACTCCAAATGTCGACAAGAGGGGAAATACTCAACCAGGGAAAATCTATGAGTTTGATAGTCCTACCTCTGGCGGAGGTATGAAAACTATAAGGATTAGGGATGACTCCGGTGGGCATAATTTCGGAGCAGGCAATTTACAAAATCGTGGGCCACATTTTAATGATGAAATAGGTAATCATTATGACTACTGAGATTAAAACTACTATTACAATGAATATCTCTGTAAAAAACGAAGTATTCAACCTAAATAAATCAAACATCCCTGAAAATTGCACCTTGGCAGCTATTTCTTGGTTTCTTAGTGGTGAATCTATCAGTACGTTACAGTTGAAGATTTTGAATATTATTATTAATTTAATTACTGAGAAGCTAACAAAATATAATGTTTGGTTATTTATAGGTAACTCTACATGGCAACCTGATACAAGAGTTGTTCGTTATCGAAAACTCTGGAATGCATTAAAAGCAAGAGGTGTCGAAATTCCCCATTTCGGTGAAACTTTTGAACAGATGCAAGAAAGCGCTCAAGGACTAAAGTTTTTTGGAGCTAAGCTAATTTCAGAATTAAGTACTACTAGTGTTATCCAAGCTATTCATGAAGAACGTTGCGCTTATATATTGGCCTTACCTAAAGATATTAGTATTGACCAGGCACTCGACAAAGGATGGCAAGTAAATAATATCTTTGATAGAGAGCTTTTAAAATTTATTGCAAAGAGTAATGGAATAATTTTAAAGGCTGTTGGGGAGTTTGATGACTATGAAGCGGGTTTTGTTGGTATTGCTAAGCCGGAATTGATTGTGAAGCTTATAACCCGGTAACCCGGTAAGGCGGATTCGCCGATAGGCAATCCGTCATGGCTTTGAACCCGTAAGGCGGAACCGGCTTTGCCGGGTTCCGCCATTCGGAACGACCACGATGCCGAACGAGCCCTGTAGCCCTGTAGGTCGGGCAACCGCTTTATCGTTGCCCGACGCCCATGTGGCGATCATGCTTCGGAATATTGCTCGGGCCTGAAGCCTGCCACCTTTCAAGGCATTGGAAATGTCGGGCACAAAAAGCATGTGCCCGACCTACACGACTTTACCGGTCCGACCGGGACATCCTGGGACATCGGAGACTTCTTTTCGACGTTTTCTTCGATATTTTCCAGCTTTACGTCTCAGTTTATCAGCTTCTCTGATACCGGTAATGTATCTACGCCTGAAGTTGGAAAGGCAGATTTAGTTAAGGGAGTTGTTAATGCGGTAAAAAATGCATTGAACTCACGTCAAGCTAGACGGGAAACAATGAGGCAAGAAAAAATCCCAACTAGCCAACAACCGATTTCTCAATCTAAAAATCAATCCGGTCGAGAGTACAAGTATGAGGTTCCGAAGAAAGGAGGAGGGATAGAAACAAAGTCAGTTCAACAACAAACATTGGATAGAAGCCATCCAGGTGAAAAACATTGGGAGGCCGGATCGATTAAAGTTGACGGTGATGGAAATATACAAACAAATAAATACGGTTTTCCAAAACTGGAAAATAATAAATCGAAGGTAGATTATGAATGATTCAATAGAGAGAAAACAAAAAATTGCTTATAAAGTTAATCTTAAAGATCATTTAACAGAACTAAGCTACTTTAGTCAAAAGCCTGTGACAGAAGCATCTTTGTTATCTATAGAAGAAACAAAAAAAATAATGAATATAAAAATTAGCGATCAAGCGGTAACTACCCGCTTTACTATTCCATTCAAAGATAAAAACCTTCCAAGATTTGCCTTATTTATCGATTTATTGTACAAACAAAATCCAGGCCCTATGTTTATTTGGACTAAATTTTCTGAAATTTGCGGATGTATCAAAATCAACTCAATTAAAGAATTTAATTTTGAATTTCCTTTCTCTGCGAGCTCTCACGGCATTGTTACTCTCATCACTAAAGATATCACCGATAAAATGGTACTTGATTACTACTTAGATGAAGAGGATAAAGAAATGCTAGAGGTTAGCTTAATAGGGAATAATTGGTCGGCAATTCGTTATTAACCCGTAACCCGTAACCCGTAAGGCGGAACCGGCTTTGCCGGGTTCCGCCATTCGGAACGACCACGATGCCGAACGAGCCCTGTAGGTCGGGCAACCGCTTTATCGTTGCCCGACGCCCATGTGGCGATCATGCTTCGGAATATTGCTCGGGCCTGAAGCCTGCCACCTTTCAAGGCATTGGAAATGTCGGGCACAAAAAGCACGTGCCCGACCTACACGACTAAAAGACCTTAATTTAACGAAGAATACGGAAAAGGTCAGCCCTGTAGGTCGGGCAACTGCTTTATCGTTGCCCGACATCCATGTGGCGATCATACTTCAGAATATTGCACGGGCCAGAAACCCTGTCACCTTTCAAGGCATTGGAAATGTCGGGCACAAAAAGCACGTGCCCGACCTACACGACTATGGTACGTGTCTGAAACCCTGCCACCTTTCAAGGCCTTGGAAATGTCGGGCACAAAAAGCGCGTGCCCGACCTACAGGGCTTTTTTAACGGACCAGCTGAGGTAAATGTCCCTCTCGAACGTCTTCTAGTTAAATACGTATTAAGAGCTAAAGGCTGTTACGCTGTGAAAACAGCCTAATAAAATCCCCCTGCTCCGCTTTTTTCAAAGGGAGGAAAGCGGCATTGTCAAAGGGGCGAGGGTATGAGCCGCTTCAACAATGGCCAAAACGACATCCCTCCTTTGAAAAGAGAGAGCGAGCATGCTGGCGGACATCTTCTCCTTTGAAAAAGCTGTCTCTTGATTACAACTCAGCAAGCGCAGATTTGCTGAGTTGTAATCAAGAGACAAGCGAGAGGGGGGAGCAAGGGGTGCGACCTATTATCGACCCAAAATATGGCTGTTAAAACCTTATTGGACGAGGCTATTCCAGCGAGCCGTGATATGAAAAAACAAACAATATAATTAGAGTTTGCTCAGTAAATCAGCCATAGGCCTGTACCAGCCGAACGGCTGATTGAAACGGAGCACGCCGGGTTAAAAGTATTGGTTTCCAGGCCTGTGCAACTGCCTTGATCAAACCCGCAAGGCTGCATTTCCTGAGGCCAAAAAAGATCCTTTGCAGGATCAACAGGTTCATGACCAGGAAGATGGTGTTGATCCAGGCAAAAGAGGTATTGGCGCGCTTGGCCCGGATGTCGTTGAGGCGGTAACCTCTCTTGCCTTGGCCGAATTTGCCCTCGATGGGAATGCGTTGCAAATAGTCTTGCCGACGCTGCGCCTTGGCTTGTTTGAGCTGTTCGCGATTGGCGTCGGTGACTTGCTTGGGGCGGCCGAGCGGCTTGCCGGCGAAGTGGATGCCGCGTTGCTTCAAGTAGCCGCGGTTGGCGCGCGTGCCATAGAGCGGATCGGCGATCACCCGCTCCGGATAGTGGCCGTACCGCTCGCGGTAAGCCTCAACCTGGGTAGGCAGGTCCAAGCCTTCATGAAAGGCATCCCACCGCAGGTGGTCGACATGGGCCAAGCCGTCGCCGGTTAGACTGACGCTGAGTTTGGCGCCAAACTCGACCGGCTTGTCCTGTTTGCCGCGCACTATCGGCCGCACATAGGGCTGACTGATACTGACGATACGCTGGTCGCAGCGGTGGGTCTGGTTGCAATACATCTCCGATTGCTGCTGGTACACGTGCTGGATCACCCAGTAACGATGCAGCCCTGTAGGTCGGGCAACCGCTTTATCGTTGCCCGACGCCCATGTGGCGATCATGCTTCGGAATATTGCTCGGGCCTGAAGCCCTGCCACCTTTCAAGGCATTGGAAATGTCGGGCACAAAAAGCACGTGCCCGACCTACACGACTATAAGGATCAGGGATGACTCTGGTGGGCATAATTTCGGAGCAGGCAATATACAAAATCGTGGGCCACATTTTAATGATGAAATAGGTAATCATTATGACTACTGAGATTAAAACTACTATTACAATGAATATCTCTGTAAAAAATTAAGTATTCAATCTAAATAAATAAAACATCCCTGAAAATTGCACCTTGGCAGCTATTTCTTGGTTTCTTAGTGGTGAATTTATCAGTACGTTACAGTTGAGGATTTTAAATATTACTATTAATTTAATTACTTATAAGCTAACAAAAAAAGTAAGGCGTAACCGGCTTTGCTGGGTTCCGCCACTCGGAACGACCACGATGCCGAACGAGCCCTGCAACTTTGATGCGATGCTCCAAACTTTATTTTATCTGTCGGCCTAGGGTTGGCGGATCGCCTGCCGGCATATCAAGCGACCCGGCATTCCAAGCTCATTCGGCGGAACCCGGCAAAACCGGTTCCGCCTTTAATAAAATGGAGACTTGACATGTCTATAACAGGTCGGGCAACCGCTTTAGCGTTGCCCGATGTCCATATGGCGATCCTACTTCGGAATATTGCGAGGATCTGAAACCCTGTCACCTTTCAAGGTCTTGGAAATGTCGGGCACAAAAAGCGCGTGCCCGACCTACACGACTGACCATCGGGAAGCGCATCGTTCGTGATCGGCCCATGTGCCGCAAGAAGGCGCCTCTCTGGCGAACGATGCGCTTCACTTCGTTCAGCACATCCTACTGCCTTCCAGGTAAAATGGTGGCAGTTTCCTGCCAAATGACCGTTTACTCAAAAATTCTTATCTCCTCCATGTCCGGCAACTAAAGCCATGACGCATATCCTGCATTCTTTCCATCCTGCCGTCTCACATTGGTTTCTGGATCGATTCCAGGCGCCGACAGACGTTCAAAGCCAGGCCTGGCCCGCGATTCAGGCCGGCCAGGCGACGCTGATCGCCGCGCCGACCGGTTCCGGTAAAACGCTGGCCGCCTTTCTCGCGGTGATCGATCAACTGGTCAAACAAGGCGTCGAGAGCTTTTTGCCCGATCAGGCGCTGGTACTGTACGTTTCCCCGCTGAAAGCGCTGTCCAACGACATCCATAAGAACCTGGAACTGCCGCTGTCCGGCATCGGCATGGCGCTGCTCGAAGCCTCATTGCCCGGTGTCGTGATCCGCGCGCAGACCCGGACCGGCGACACCAGCCAGGCCGAACGGATCGCGATGAGGCGCACTCCGCCGCACATCCTGGTCACGACGCCAGAGTCCTTATATATTCTCCTGACCTCCGAATCGGGCCGCGAGATGCTGAAAACGGTACGCAGCGTGATCGTCGACGAAATTCATGCCGTGGCCGGCAACAAGCGCGGCGCACATCTGATGCTGTCTCTCGAAAGATTGACTCAGCTAACCGAAAAGCCGCCGGTGCGGATCGGCCTGTCCGCGACGCAGAAGCCCTTGACCACAATCGCACGCTTTTTGACCGGAGACCGCAACGAGCCCTGTACGATCATCGATACGGGCCATGTCCGGCAACGCGATTTGAAAATCGAGGTGACCGGCTCGCCGCTCGAAGCGGTGATGGCGAACGAGGTCTGGACCGAAATCTACGACCGTCTCGTCGAACTGGTCAACGACCACCATACCACGCTGATTTTCGTGAACACCCGGCGGCTCGCCGAACGCGCCGCCGCCGCGCTGGCCGAACGCCTCGGCGAGGAGTTCGTGACCTCGCATCACGGCAGCCTGGCGAAGGAACACCGGCTCGACGCGGAAAACCGGCTCAAGCAGGGCCGGCTGAAGGCGCTGGTCGCGACCGCCTCGCTCGAACTCGGCATCGACATCGGCGATGTCGACCTGGTCTGCCAGCTCGGCTCGCCGCATGGGATCGCGGCGTTCCTGCAGCGGGTCGGCCGTTCCGGGCACCGGCTCGACGCAACCCCGAAAGGGCGGCTGTTTCCGCTCACGCGCGACGACCTGCTGGAATGCACCGCGTTGTTGAACGCGGTCGCGCACGATCAGCTCGACACGATCCGAATCCCGGATCATCCGCTGGACGTGCTCGCCCAGCAAATCGTCGCGGAAGTCGCCTGCCGCGAGTGGCCGGAGCAGAATTTATATGAAACCCTGCGCAAAGCCTGGCCGTATCGCGAACTAACATTGGAGCAATATACTGCGGTCGTCAAGATGCTTGCGGACGGCTACCACACCCGGCGCGGACGCCGCGGCGCCTACCTGCACCGCGACGCCGTGCACGGGATGCTCAGGCCGCGCAAGGGCGCGCGGCTGACCGCGATCGTAAACGGCGGCGCGATCCCGGATCAGTTCGACTACGACGTAATCATGCAGCCGGAAGGGCTGTTCGTCGGCACGCTGAACGAGGATTTCGCGTTCGAAAGCATTCCTGGCGACATTTTCCAGCTCGGCAACAATTCCTACCGGATGCTGAAGATCGAGCAAGGCAAAGTGTTTGTCGAGGACGCGCACGGCCAGCCGCCGAACATCCCGTTCTGGTTCGGCGAGGCGCAGGGACGCAGCCGCGAACTGTCCGAAGCGGTGTCGGATTTGTCCGAAACGGTCGATCGCCTGCTCGAACAGGGCGGCGATGCTGCGCGCGATTTCATCTTCCACCGGCTCGGCCTGCCCTCGCCTGCCGCCGAGCAGCTGCATCATTATCTCGCCACCTCGAAAGCCGCGCTGACCGCGCTGCCCTCGTTCAAGACGATCATCTTCGAACGCTTTTTCGACGAAACCGGCGACATGCATTTCGTGGTGCATTCGCCCTACGGCTCGCGAATCAACAAAGCCTGGGGGCTGGCGCTCCGGAAACGCTTCTGCCGGCGCTTCAATTTCGAACTGCAGGCGGCCGCGACCGAGGACAACATCGTGCTGTCGCTGGGGCCGACGCACAGTTTCCCCCTGCTCGAACCGGCCGGCTACCTGAAGGCTGCTTCGGTCAGGGACGTGCTGGTCCAGGCGCTGTTGGCCGCACCGATGTTTCCGACGCGCTGGCGCTGGGTCGCGAATACCGCGCTGGCGGTGCCGCGTAACCGCGGCGGCAAAAAAGTGCCGGCGCAGTTCCAGCGCAACGATGCGGAAGACCTGATCGCGATCGTTTTTCCGGACCAACTCGCCTGTTTCGAGAATATCGCCGGCGACCGGGAGATTCCGGATCATCCGCTGGTCGAGCAAACGCTGTGGGACTGCCTGCACGACCTGATGGACCTCGACGGCCTTGAAGCCGTTCTGGCAGGCATCGAAAGCGGGGAAATCCGGGTGATTGCCCGCGACCTGACTTCGCCCTCGCCGATGGCACAGGAAATTCTGAATGCGCGGCCGTACGCATTCCTCGACGACGCGCCCGCCGAAGAACGCCGTACGCTGGCGGTGCAGCAGCGCCGTTTCGGCAGTCCCGAAGATGCCGCCGAAATCGGCCGCCTGAATCCCGAAGCGATCGAACAAGTCTGCCGGGAAGCCTGGCCGGAAGCGCGCGATCCGGACGAACTGCACGATGCGCTGGTCGTACTCGGCTTCATGACCGAGCTGGAAGGCCTGCGCGCACCGATCGGATTATTCACGGCGCTGCAGCGCAGCGACCGGGCAACCGCGCTGCGATTGCCGAATGCGCAAACGCTCTGGGTAGCGGCCGAACGACTGGCCGAACTGCAGCAGCTTTTTCCGAACGCCGCACTCGAACCGCCTATTCGCGCGCTGCCTATCGACCGAACGCAGGCCGAAGAGGATGTCTTGCGCGATCTGGTTCGAAGCCGTCTCGAAGAACTCGGGCCGGTCACGGCCGATCTGCTCGCCCGCCCGCTGGGCCTGCCGACGCCGCGAATCGAGGCCGCGCTGATCGCACTGGAACAGCAGGGTATCGTGCTGCAGGGCCGCTTCACGCCCGGCGCGGAGGCCGTGGAATGGTGCGAGCGCGGCCTGCTCGCGCGGATCCACCGCTACACCCTGAAGCAGTTGCGCCGGGAAATCGAGCCGGTCGCCCCGAGCGTTTACATGCGCTTTCTGTTCCACTGGCACGGCCTGCGCGAACCGGGAACCGGCGAAGCGGCGCTCGCCAAGGCCCTGCATCAGCTCGAAGGTTGTAATCTCCCCGCTTCCTGCTGGGAACACGACATTCTGAGCCGGCGCATCAAACCTTATTTTGCGTCCGAACTGGACCAGCTTTGCACGTCAGGCAAATTCATCTGGCTGCGTCTGAAAGCACTGGGCGACAGCGCGCCGAAATCGGCCGGCAAAAACACGCCGGTCGCGCTGGTCGCGCGCGAGCACCTGGAAACTTGGCGCGCCTTTGCGCCGGTTCCGGACATCGAAGCGCAGGCGCTCTCCGGCAATGCGCAGAAAGTCCATGCCGCGATCAAGGAATGGGGGGCGAGCTTTTTTCAGGAGCTGGCCGCCGAAACCGGCCTGCTGAAGACGCAACTGGAAGAAGCGCTCGGCGAACTGGCCGCCGCAGGGGTGATCACTTCGGACAGCTTCCAGGGCCTGCGCACGCTGGTCACGCCGCAAAAGATCCTGCACCGGCGCGGCAAGCGCTATCCGATTTACGATCCCTTCGCCGCGGCCGGGCGCTGGTCGCTGCTGCGCTCCTTGCGAAAGCCTACGGAAGCGCATTATCCGGCCGTCGAACACATCGCCCGCATCCTACTCAAACGTTACGGCGTGGTGTTTCGGAAAGTGCTGGAACGGGAAGAAAACCTGCCGAGCTGGCGTGAACTGCTGTATGTTTACCGGCGCCTGGAAGCACGCGGCGAACTGCGCGGTGGCCGTTTCGTGCAAGGGTTTGCGGGCGAGCAATTCGCGCTGCCCGAAGCGGTCGGCCTACTTCGGAACCTGCGCAAACCGCCCATCACACCCGAGCTGGCCGTGATCAATGCGTCCGACCCGCTGAATCTGACCGGGATCGTCACGCCCGGCGACCGGATTCCGTCGATCCACAGCCAACGCCTCGTCTATAAGGACGGAACGCCACTGGCGCATGGCTCGGGCAAAAACGTGCATTACCTGCAAACTCTTGACGCGGAACATCAATGGCAATTGCAGTGGGCGCTGCTGAACAAATAATACCGCCCTTATGCTATTGCCGTGAAAGATGCGTAGGATATACCGACGTAAGGAGGCGCACCGAGTGCCCTTCAGGGTATCGGTCGCGAACGATACCCTGAAAGCTCTTGATGCGCTTCACTTCGTTCAGCACATCCTACGCATCTTTCACCTATCGCGATGACAGCCTCAACTTTATAGTATTGGCTTCCCTTTACCAGGACAAACGGGGTAAAAAAGCAAGAAAATTGTCGAATTTTATTGATGTCTATCAATCAAAATTATCGATAATAATTCTGTTACGCTCAGCGTCAATCACACTTTCATTTCAGACCGGCCGATTCCTAATCCATCCGCGTGGCGGAATCAGCGGCGTTTCCCGTCCTTCTTGATCAAGGAGAAAATCATGAACGCTAAATATATTTTTGTTGCATTCCTCGCCGTCATCGCCGCCGGCGCCGCTGCCCAAGGAACCCCGGAAGGGGACGCCTGCCGTAAAGCGGTGGCCGAGCTCGCAAAAGGCGAAATCGTCAAAATGAAGCTTAAAAATAAAAACGGCATAGACCTTTATGAAATCGACGTCAAATCCCCGGACGGCGTCAAGTGGGAGTTCAAGTGCGACAAGGCCACCGCCAAAATCCTCGAAAAGGAACAGGAACTGCCGAACGCCAATCATCCTACATTTACGGCACTGAAAAAAATCGATGAAACGCAGGCCCGCCAGATTGCCCTGAAGGCCCAGCCCGGAACGATTACCAAGGTAGAATATGAAATCGAAAAGGACGGCACCGCCACGTATGAATTCGGCATCAGAACGAGCGACGACCAGGATATGGAGGTCGAAGTCGATGCCGCAACCGGCAAGATTATCAAGACCGAAGAAGATTAACGGCCTGCAGATGTCGGCAAGTCAACGAGAAGGCTGACGGATGCCGTCCGCAATCCGTTTATTCCGGAGATTCCTGCAAATGCTCATTCTTCAATTGAATGTAATGCGCCGCGGAATATTCGAGAAACTCTTTTTCGGAATCGGTTAGCGGCCGCTTTTTCTGGGCGGGCGAACCGACGTACAGATGCCCGCCCTCCAGCCGCTTGCCCGGCGGCACTAAGGCGCCCGCGCCCAGCATCACATAGTCTTCCAGCACCGCATCGTCCATCACGATCGCGCCGATGCCGACCAGGCAATAATCGCCGATCGTGCAGGCATGCGCGACCGCCCGGTGCCCGATCGTCACGCCCTTGCCGATCGTCAAGGGATAACCTTTTTGGGTGAACTGACCGTAATGCGTCACATGCAGCACCGAGCCGTCCTGCACATTGGTGCCTTCGCCGATCGTAATGCGCTCGACATCACCCCGAATCACGACCGAAGGCCAGATCGAAACGTCGTCGCCGAGCGTCACCTCGCCGATCACGGTCGCATTTTGGTCGATATAGACCCGTTCGCCGACGGCCGGCCGTTTACCTTTAAAACTTCTGACTGTCACAGTGACTCCTTGAATAGAATGTTCCCAGAAAGGGGTTAATATAACCGTTCCCCGGCGCTTAGGCCAGATTTACGGAAGCATTTCCGCCGGGCGTAACCGGCCTGAATCGCCGGTTCCAATCAATGGACCGGCAGGAGTCCAAAGCTGGCTTTGGATCACTTCTCTATTACGTTCAAAGCAAGCTTTTCAAAGCGGGCTTTGAACTCCAATGCTTGAGCTTTGTAGGACTTGTATATAACGATGAGCACTGGAGCGTGGGAACGAGAAATTTGCAGAGCAAATCCCCCCTGCCCCCTTTTTCAAAGGGGGATGTCGTCTTCCGGGCTCAGCCGGTAGCAGTAGGTCGGGCAACGATGAAGCTGTTGTCCGACCTACTCGGCTTGAAAAATCCCTGATACGGGACTGCCGGTAAGTCACTTAGGAAACAAAAGGAAACCGAACGCTACATCGGCGCGTCTTCAGTCCGCTTTTTACGAGGATTGAGCGCGCTTTTCCTAATGTTTCCGGCGATCTTGCGGGGCTCTTTGGGTCTTTGGAGCGGATTTTCTTTCCCGATCAAAGGCGCCGTCAGCATCGCGGCCATAATCCCGACCGCCACGGTAAAACCGAACGCATGCACGATCTCGGTCGAACTGACTGCGAGCAGGCCGAACGACAGCAAGGTCGTCAAGCCCGAAAGGGTAACGGCCAGCGAGGTGCTGGTTCGCCTTTCCCCGGCCAGATAAAAGAACGCCGCGTAATCGACGCCGATTCCCAAGACCAGCAGCAGCGCGAAAAGATTGAAGAGGCTGAACAGCTGATTGAACCAGCCGGTCAACGCGAGTGCGGCCAGCGACGCAACAAGCGGAACCGACATCACGGTCAGGGCGCCGCGCCGGCCGAACTTGAAACACAGGCCTGCCGACACCAGCGCGAAGGCGGCAAACAGCAGCACGCTCGCCCTGATCCGATAGCGCGCGAACAGCGAAGAAAGTTCCTCGACATGATCGACCCAGACGACGCCCGGCAACGCTTCTAAAGACTTCAAAGCCGCAGCATCCCGAATCCGGCTCAGAGCCACGATGCCGGCACAGCGGCCTTCGGTACAGCCGAGCCAGAGCGACCGTTTGCCGGCGTCGGCCGCCGCCAGCCAGTCTTCCAGTTTCAGCGTGCCGCCCTCGGCCTCGGCAAAGGTTTTCAATTCTGCGGCGATGGCGGCGCGGTCGAAGCCCAGTTCGCTCATATAACGTTTAGCCAGGCCGGAATCGAACAGGGCCTTTTTCACCAGAAGATAGTCAGTCCGCTGGTTTTCGGGATCGGGCCAGTAGCGGCTGAGCCCTTCGTAGGATTTCAGAGCGTCGCGCCGGATCAGGGCATCGAGCTTTTCGAGCAGGCGCTGTTCGTTAACATACCACTCCTGCCGATCCTTGCCCGAAACGAGGAAAAACTGGTTGTCCCGTAGTTGCAAGAGCCGCCGGATCTTTTCGGCGTCCTGCAGCAATGCCGGGGATGCGGACTGGAGTAAACGCACATCGTCGCGCGGGGTCAATTGGGCCGTACCGCCCGCCAGCACGATCAGCACCGATGCGCCGAGCCAGCGGCGGTTGTGGAAAGCCCAGTCCGGCCAGCGCCGTTCCCACAGCGTCGCCAGTTTCAGCAGCGCCGGCTCGTGCGCGAAGCGGAACCCGGTCAGCAGCAGCGGAAACAGCAGCACGACGGTCAGCCAGGCGGCGAACAATCCCACCGCGGAAAACAGCGCGACTTCTTGCAGCCCCGGAAACGGCGAAAAGCCGAGGCCCGCATAGCTGAGCAGGTTGCTGATCAGTCCCAGGAACAGCGCCGGAAATATCGCCGACAACCCTTTGCGCGGATTCCAGTCGCGCTCGCCGAAACTGTCGCAGAGATAATGTTGGGCGTAATCGTCGACCACGCCGATCAGGCTCGCGCCGAACACCAGCGTGATGATATGAATCTTGCCGAACATCCAGACACTAACGACTAATGCGGCGGCCAGGCCGCTTGCGATCGCTGCCGTGGACAAGAGCAACGGTCGGATGCTGCGGAACGTCCACAGAAACAGCAAGACAATCCCGATGCCGGAACCGATGCCGACCGTCGAGATTTCCCGTTGAGCCGACTCCGCGCCGTAGGCGGTAAACAGCGGCAGGCCCGAAACGAGCAGTTCGCCGCCGGACTTTTGTATCTCGGCCGCCGCATTCCGGCTCAATTGCAGCAGCTTTTCGAGCTTGTCCAGAGGCAGCCGGCCGTTGTCGAGATCGGCCTGCAGCAGCACCCAAACCTTTTGTCCATCCCGGACCGTCACGACGCCTTGTTCCAGATTCAGGCCGGCCGGTTTTTGCGTGGCCATATAGCGCCCGAATAGCAGCAAGGGATCGTGTTCGAGCATCGCTGCCTGCATCTGGCCGGCCGGGCTGTAGAGCATCTCCAGGTTCCGGTCGAGCAGAGCCTGAGGCTGCGATACCAATAAACGCCGCGTTTCCGGATCGAGCAAGCGATAGCGATGAGCGAAAAACCGCCGGTATCGATCGACGCCCTGTTCCTGGTTAACCTTCAATGTGATGCTGCCGAACAAGCCGCTGTCTCTGACCCGCTTTTCGAGCTGTTCGGCATTCGCAATGGCTGCTTCACCGCCGGGCGCGCCGATCAGCCAGATCACCTTGCGGTTGATCAACGCGTTGTGGCGTTCGATCGCCGCGGCAACGTCGGGACGCTGCTCGATTTTCGGCAACAGCGCCAGAAAGCCGGTTTCGAGCCAGTCGCGGTTCAGCGTGTCAAACCCGAGGACGCCGAGCAGCAGCATCCCGAGCAGCCAGATCCCGGCGCTAAGGCGCGGAAGATAAGCGTTCAAAATCGGCTTCCTGGGTGGACGTCAATGATTCGGGATGGGCGATAGGGTCGAAGGTGATGCGGGTGGAATTGCCGTTCGCTTCCTTGATGTCGATCTGCCTGAGTTCCTTGTCCCCGGCCAGTTGCATCTCGAAAATGATTTTTCGCAGCAAAGGATCCTTCGGCTTCAATTGCAGTCGCCATGCGGTTTTACCGTTCGTGCCGGCCAATTCGAAGCCTTCCTGCATCGACTGCAAATCGCCTCCGAACATCGCGGTAAACACCCGGCCGAACGCCGGCGGCAGAATCTGTTCGCCCTGCGCCGTCAATAATCTTGTTCGATTGACCAACAGCATGGAAGGCACCGGCGTCAACGTTTGCCAGATTACGCCGCGGCTTCGGTGGTAAATGAAGGTTCCGGTCGAGATCAGCGGCTTCTTCAGGACTTTGATGTTTTTTTCCTGCCGGAAGCGGCCTGCGGTCAATTCGGTCTTGACGAGCCGCGCACCGATCTCCGCCAGCGTATCGGTGGCCAGAGTCGCCCGCAATGGCATCAACAATAATAAAAGGATAGCCAACGGTTTCACGGCTTCACCCCCAGCTTTTTCAGCAATACCGGCGGCGACTCCAGGCACATTTCGCGGTTGCGCCTGTCCACCGCAACCTGGACCGTATGGCCCTTGGCCAGTTTCGCGCCGGTCGCGGCATCGATAATCGAATAATCGATCTTCAGGCGATGTTCCCATTCGGCGAGGAAGGCTCTGACCGTCACGATCCGGCCGAACACCGCCGGCTTGATATAGCGAATGCGCAGGTCGATGATCGGCCAATCATAGCCCGAATCGCGCATCGCGAGATAGTTATAGTCGATCCGGTCGAGCAGTTCGCAGCGGGCGATTTCGAAATATTTCGCATAATGTCCGTGCCACACGATCTCCATCATATCCGCATCGTGGAAAGGAATTTTAAGATCGATTTCGGCGCAGTAAATGGGGTTTTGCACTGAGCTATCCTGGTTAAGGGCGGGAATCCGGCCCGCTATTTTATGTCAGATTGGTTTTATCCGAAAAATAAACGGCCCGGCGCCAGCTTGCATGTTGGATGCCGTTGCGTTAGACTCCGAAATGCCCCCAGAGAACTCCGGTTATTAACGCACCCGGCCGCCGCCGCGGCCGAACCGATACAGGAGATGTCTTATGCAATTTTTTCGGATGCAATCCCCTCCCTACAGTTCCGACAGCCAGGATTTATCGATCAATGGCAATCTGGAATACGTTTACCGCTTTCCCGGCGTCAGTTGCAATGCTTGCAAGGCCACCTACGGCGGCAGCCGCATTCTGACCCTGGAAGCGCCGCCGCAAATCCGGACCGACCAGCGATTCCGGAGCCGCTGGCCGATTACCGAGCGGGAACACGCAGCCATGCAGCGCGAAGTCGCCGCTTATCTGGATGCCGATTTCGCCGCCTTTGAAACCTTCAAACCGGGCGACAATTTCCAGCCGGCCTACTACGACAGCCCGTCGCTTCCCCATACCGACTTTTTATGGCCGAACATCCGCAGCTTCGTCGTTTCGGCGAGAATGAAGCGGATCGTCTTCGACGAGCTGGCCGGCGACGTCGATATCGTTCCGATCAGTCCCCGCAAAGTCGGCAAGCGCCCCGGCAATGCCTTGCCCGCCGCCCTCGATCCGGACGATCCGCAGAACCGGATTCATGGCCCGGCAGCGATCGAGCCGTATTATCAGATTCTGGTCCGGTCGGAATCGGATTATCCGAAGGGCGGTTCGCCGGTTTCGGTCTGCCCGGTCTGCAAACACGAAACGATCGACGACGAAAAACGGGAGCTGGTGATGCGCGAAGACATGTGGCGCGGCCAACCGATCTTCCTGCTCAGGACGACGTTGTACGTAATCGTGACCGAAGCGCTGGCCGAGAAAATCCAAAGGGCCGGCGCCAGCAATGTCGATTTCGTGCCGGTCTAACTCGCGGCCGGTACAAGTCATCGCCGTATCTCAGATACGAAGGCCGGATAAGCGCAGCGCATCCACCGCATGATTGCCGGATGCGCTGCGCTTATCCGGCCTACGAGAGAGGATTGGGGGAGAGGGATTTTTCCTCTATTCAGGGCAACCGGTTCCGGCAAGAACAGCCCTCGCAATACTACAAACGCCGCCAGCCCCCGCCCAGCGCCTTGTACAACAGCACCGAGGCGGTCAGCACGTCCACATGCGCCTGCACCTCGCTATCCCGTGCATTCAGCAGGCTGCGCTGAACGTTCAGCAGGGTCTGATAATCGGTCGCACCGGCCAGATAGCGTTCCAATCCCAATTCGTACGCCTCACTAGCACTGTTAACCGAAAGATGCAACTGTTCGCGGCGGCGTGCGGCCTGACCGCCTAGCGCAAGCGCATCCTCGACTTCGCGATAGGCGATCAACAGCGTTTGCCGGTAAACCTCGACCAGTTCGTTACGTCGGGCCTTGGTCCGTTCGAGTTCGCCTTCGAGGCGGCCGCCCTGGAAGATCGGCTGGCTCAATGTGGCTCCCGCCGCGACCGCGATGCCGGCCGGCTGCGACATCATCGCGGCAGTGAAAATGTTGTCCGCGCCGAGTTCCAGTTTTGGATAGAAGGCGGCCCGGGCAACGCCGATATCCGCATGCGCGGCGATCAGCTCGGCTTCGGCGCCCCGGACGTCGGGACGCTGCTCGAACAAGGCGGCCGGACGAGCCGGGTCGGCGTTGGGGATGCGAATCCCTTGCAACGTTCTTCCCTGCGGCTCGAACTGTTGCGGAGGACGGCCGAGCAGCACCGCGAGCGCGTTCTCGGTCTGCGCGATATCCTGACTGAGACGGGCCACCTGCGCAGCGGCATTCGCGCGCTCGGTCTGTTGCTGCGCGACATCCAGCGCGGTCGCGGCGCCGGCCTCGAAGCGCGACTCGATGAGAGCCAGCACTTCGCTGATATTTTTGAAATTCTCCTCGGCGATGGCCCGGCGGTCCTTGAGGCCGAGCAGCGTAAAGTAGGTCTGGGCGACATCCCCCATCACGGTCAGCCGCAGCGCATCGAGCGAGAAGCGGGCATTGTCCAGATGCGCCCTGGCGCTGTCGCGGCCGGCGCGCAGGCGGCCCCACAAATCGACTTCATAGGACAGGTTCCATTGGCCTTGCCAGGTACTTTGGCCGCCGTTGAAACGGGTGCCGTCGTCGTAGGTATAACTGCCGCCGGCGCCGACGGCAGGCAGCAGCGGCGCGCCGGCGATTTTGGCGAGCGCCCGGAACTGATCGATACGCCGGGTGACCGCAGCCAGGTCGCGATTGTTAACCAGCGCTTCATTCATCAGGCGATCGAGCTCGGCGCTGCCGAACAGTTTCCACCAGACCGGCGAAATGGCCGCTCCGCCGGTCTGCGTTTTCGGTGCAGGATTCTTCCAGGCTTCGGGGACGGCATCGGACGGACGCCGGTAATCGGGCACCAGCGAGCAGCCGGCCAGCGCCAGGCAAATGGCCAAAAACCCTTGTTTGTTCTGCATCATTCCGCCGCCAGCGCCACCACCGGATCGAGCAGCGCCGCCTTGCGCGCCGGTAAAAAACCAAATAGAACGCCGGTGCCGAACGCGCAGGAGAACGCCATCACGGCCGGCAAAGGGGAAAAAACCACGGTCATTTCGAACATCGCAATCACTTTGCCGGCCCCGAAGCCGAGCAAAACGCCCAACAGGCCGCCCAGCGTACACACCACGGCCGCCTCGGTATTGAATTGCAGCAGAATGTCGCGACGCCGCGCGCCGACCGCCATCCGGATTCCGATTTCGCGGGTACGCTCGGTCACGCTGACCAGCATGATGTTCATCACCCCAATGCCGCCGACCAGCAGCGAGATCGCCGCCACCGTGCCGAGCAGCACGGTCAGCGTATTCTGGGTCGCGGTGGCGGTTTCGAGAATCGAAGCCATGTTGCGTATCCTGAAATCTTCGGTCTGATGGCGCGAAAGCAATAACCTCGAAATCGCATCCTCGGTTTCTTCGATCGCGCCCACATCGCTGACGCGCACGGTAATCCCGTTCAGATAATTCTGCCCGAACAGCCGGATCAGGCCGGTCGTGACCGGCACGAACACCGTATCGTCCTGATCGCCGCCGAAGCCCGATGCCCCTTTCGGAGTCATGACTCCGATCACTTCGAACGGGATATTGCCGATCAGAATATAGCGCCCTATCGAGTCGATCCCCTCCGGGAACAGGATCTGCGCGACCGTTTGCCCGAGTACGACGACCGGTGCGTAGCGACGCATGTCCTGGTCGTTGAAAAAATCGCCTTCCGCGACCGGCCAGTCGCGGACTCTGGGCAGCGCCGCGCCGACACCCTGAATGGTGGTCGCATAGTCGATATTGCCGAACCGGACCGTTTGCCGGCTGCTGCGCTCGGGCTGGGCGACTTCGACATTCGGCAGTTCCTGGATCGCCTCGGCGTCATCGGGAGTCAGTGTGATGACATCGCTGGCACCGCGCAGCCCGGGTGCGCCGGGGCGGATCGACAGCAGATTGGTGCCCATCGACTTGATCTGATCCAGCACGTCCTGCTGGCTGCCCTCCCCGACCGCAAGCATCGTCACCACCGCGGCGACACCGATGATGATGCCGAGCAGCGTCAAGGCGGTCCGGAACAAATTGACCCGCAGCGCGCGCAAGGCGGTCTTGACCGCTTCGCCAATATCCGCGAAGACGCCGGCCTTGCCGCCCGGATCGATCATCACGTTCGGATGCTCGGCGCCCAGGCTCGACGGCGCCGAATCATCGACGATTCTGCCGTCGCTGATCGTGATGATCCTTTCGGCATGCGCGGCGACGCCCGCATCGTGGGTGATCAGCAAGATCGTGCGCCCCGAGCGGTGCAATTCCTTGAGCAAGGCCATCACTTCCTGGCCGCTGCGGCTGTCCAGCGCGCCGGTCGGCTCGTCGGCCAGCATGACGGGCGGATCGTTCATCAGCGCCCGGGCAATCGCGACCCGCTGCTGCTGGCCGCCGGACAATTGCGAAGGCCGATGGTCGCAGCGTTCGCCCAGGCCCAGGTTGGAAAGCAGCTTGCGCGCCCGTTCCAGGCGGGTGTTTTTATCTTCGCCTGCATAGAGCGCGGGAATCTGGACATTTTCTTCCGCGCTTTCCGAACCGAGCAGATTGTAGCGCTGAAACACGAAGCCGAACGTCGCCCGCCGCAACGCGGCCAGTTCGTCCGGATCGAACAGCGAAACGTTCCGACCGGCCACCTGATAAGTGCCTGAAGTGGGCCGGTCGAGACAGCCCAGGATATTCATCAGCGTCGATTTGCCCGAACCCGACTGGCCGATGATCGCGACGAACTCGCCGGGCCAGATTTTCAGCGATATGTCGTCCAGGGCCCGAATCAGATTGTCGCCGCTTTTGAAAGTCCGGGAGATGCGTTCCAGGTTCAGCAACGGCTCCGTTTTTGCCAGGTTCAGGCTCATATCCGCGGCATCGCCGGTGGTCTGTAGGAATCTCTGCCTCCATTCTTCTGGGCGGACGCCACCGTCAGCTTGACCCGGTCGCCGACCGACAAGCCGTCGCGAATCTCGGCGAAGCGCCGGTTCTGTATACCGACATGAATCACTTTTTCGCTCACCCGGTTATCGGCTCCGGCCGCCTTGACCTGATAGGCCCTGCCTTTCTCGTTGTCCCGGTCCTGCAGCCGTTTGCCCAGCGCATTGACCGGGATCACCGGCACATGCCGGGCCTCGCCCAGCACGAAAAAAACCTGCGCGCTCATCCCGCTCATCAGCTGGCCGTCCTCGTTGTCGACATCGACGAGCACGTTGTACAGGACCACATTGTTCACCACTTCCGGCGTCGGCAGAATCTGCCTCACCACGCCCTGCCAGCGGCGCTGGTCCGAGCCGAGCGTGGTGAAATAGACGGGCATGCCGACCTTGATGCGCATGATGTCGGCTTCCGCGGTCTGCGAGCGCACGGTCATCTTGTCGAGCTTGGCCAGCTGCATGATATTCGGCGTTTGCTGATTGGCGTTCAGGGTCTGACCTTCGCGGGCAGTCTGCTGTACGACGGTGCCGTCCATCGAGGCGAAAATCTTGGTGTAGCCCAGATTGGTCCGGTCGCCCGCAAGCGTCGATTCAACTTGCTGTATTTGCGCCCTAATCGAATCGGCAACTGCCAGCGCGGCCTTGCTGTTGGATTCACTGTTCTGCAGCGTTTCCTGGCTGACCGCCTTGGTCGGGTACAATTTCCGATTGCGGGCATACTGACGGTTGGCAAACAGGATCAACGCCTCTTGCTGGACCAGTTGCGCTTTCAAATTATTGATACTGGCTTCATCCGCCTGCACCCGCGCCGCATAAATGCGCGGGTCGATTTGAGCCAGCTGCTGGCCGGTTTTGACAATGTCGCCGATCTCGACGAACAGTTTCTGCAACTGGCCGGTGACCTGCGCACCGATATCGACATATTCCTTCGGCTCCAGTTTGCCTTGCGCGGTCACGTTTTCTTCGATGTCGCCGTAGGCGATTTCGACGATCGACTCTTTCATCGCCGCCTGAGCCGACTCGGTTTCCTTCTGAAAATAAAAACGCAGCGCCGCGCCCGCTGTGACGAGTACGGCAAGCAGGCCGGCAAACCAGTAAAGGTGCCGGCGAGTGATCAATGGTTTTACCCGCATTAAAAACGACTTAAAAGAAAATAAGAATCATTCGCAAAAATTGGCAGCATTGTAGCATGGCCGCATGCGTTTCAGGCTTTTAGGGAGAGATGACGGATCGGTTTTCAAAAAGCAGAACGGTGATAATCAGGTTCTTAAGAGCACAGTCTCGGGTACAAAATAATAGCCCACGGTCCGGTTCCATGACTCCTGTCGAGTGCACACGGCGGATCGGATCGATCCGCCGTGTGCAGAGCAATTTTCCCGTCGGGGGCTCTCACATTGAATCTTAGGCTTGTCAAGGTATCCGGCGCGGGAGATGCTTCTTGCATCGCCGATCACTCCGCCCGCCGGCAACGAGATGATAGCGGAGCAGCCTTAGCCGGCTATCCGAAATTCAGTTTCCGATGATTCCACAGGCAATCCGGCCCTTGCCGCCGCCGAGCGGTTCGGGTTGGTCCGAATAATTATCGCCGCCGGCATGGATGACTAACGCGCGGCCTTTGACGTCCTCCATTCTCAGGCGCGGAGCCATAACACTTTCGGTCACCTTACCGTTCGTGTTCACGACCAATTTCGGTAAATCGCCTAAATGACCGCTGCCTTCCGGACCTGCATGCTTTTTCGTGGCTTTCGGGTCGTAATGTCCGCCCGCGGCAAGCGCCGGCGTCATTTTACCCTCTTTTTCTTTCGCCTCGCAGTTTGGATTTTCGTGCAGATGAAATCCATGCTCCCCCGCAGGCAGCCCCTCAAGCACCGGCGTAAAAACCAAACCGTTCGGCAACTCGGTGATTTTAATGCTGCCGATCGCTTTTACCGTTCCCTGCTCGTTGACCGTATTCATCGGGACAGCGACTTCGGCGGCAATGGCATAAGTTACCGATGAAACGAACAGTGTGACGAGATAAACAGCCCTCATTTGGCTCTCCCATTGACGAATTGGATAAAAACTCTTCTCATGGTAAAACCAGCGACAAAGTAAATCAACTTAAAAACATCGGTTATTTTCCACCACCGCAGTTTTTTCGATAGATTTTTATTCCTTGCCTAAAGGGCAGCTCATTTTTTAGAATTTGATTAATTAATTGAAAAGTTGTACTTTTCATAAGTGGCCTGTATTTTGCTGAATATAAGCGCCTCCGCATGAAAAAGCCTTCATGCCGGGCGCTGCTTCACGTTTCGCTAACAGACAGGCAATCGAATTTTTAATTGTAGGAATACCGGTATGAGAAAAACCATGAATCCCCTCGGACTGACGGCCATTATTTTGAGCTCCCCCGCCTTAGCGGACGATCTGCTGCAGGATGCCGGCAGCTGGCTGCAGATCGTCGGCGAAGGCAGTTTGAGAGGGGTGGATCCAAGCCTCGAAAAAGGGCGCATCTGGCTGGAAGGACAATCCCGTTTCGACGATAACTGGAATCATTGGTATCAAGGCATGGTCCGCGCGGCCCTGGGCTATTCGCTGAGCGACCGGGCGACAATCTGGGCGGGCTATACCTGGCTGCCGACTCAAAACGTCGGTAAAGAGTATGTATCCCAGCAGGATGTCTGGCCGGCGTTTCGTTACGTTTTGCCGACCGATTTCGGCACCTTAACGTTCAGAACGATGGTCGAAAGCAATTTCCTGAAAGGCGACGATGTCCGTTTCCGGCCCCGGCAAATGATCCGCTTCATGCATCCTTTGGAATTTGAACCGCGCTTGAGCCTGATCACCTGGGACGAGTTTTTCATCCGCGCGAACTCGACCCGTTTCGGCGGCAAGTCCGGCTTCGATCAGAACCGGGCATTTGCGGGGCTCGGCTGGACCTTCAACAAAAACTTCAGGGCCGAAGGGGGCTATCTGAACCAGTATCTGGACGACGCCACCCATACCGATAACACGATGCATCATTTGATCATGGGATCGCTATACATCAACTTCTGACATTGTCGATAAGCTTTATCAACAAACACCGGCCGGGCTTCAAAACCCGGCCGGTGTTTGTTCGCCCCCTCTAAGCCGCGTCGTTCGCATCCGCGACGCAAAGCGCGGCCATGTTCACGATCCGCCGCACCGTCGCAGCCGGCGTCAGGATGTGCGCGGGCCGCGCACAGCCCAGCAATACCGGCCCGATCGCGATGCCGCTGCCGGAGGCGGTCTTGAGCAGGTTGTAGGCGATATTGGCCGCGTCGATGTTCGGCATCACCAGCAGATTCGCGCTGCCTTTCAGCTTGGTCTCCGGCATCATTTTTTTCAGCATCTCGTAATCGAGGGCCGTGTCGCCGTGAATCTCGCCCTCGATTTCCAGTTCCGGCGCCTTTTTCCGAACGATCGCAAAGGCCGCGCGCATTTTTTGCGCGGACGCGCTGTCGCCGGTCCCGAAATTCGAATGCGACAGCAAGGCGACACGCGGAGTCAGGCCGAAACCGCGCATCCGTTCTGCGGCCAACAAGGTAATCTGAGCAAGCTGCTCAGCATCCGGATCGTAATTGATATGCGTATCGACCAGCAAAATCTGGCGGTCGGGCAGGATCAGACCGTTCATTGCCGCATAGACGTTCACGCCCTCCTGCTTGCCGAGCACCTGGTCGATATACCCCAGATGCGAAGCCGCCGTTCCGAAAAGCCCGCAGATCATCCCGTCGGCATAGCCCTTATGCACCAGCATCGCGGCAATCAGGGTATGGCGGCGGCGCATTTCGAGCTTCGCATAATCCTCGTTGACGCCTTTGCGCACGGTCATGTCGAGATAGGATTTCCAGAAATCGCGGTAACGCTCGTCGTATTCGGGGTTCACGACCGTAAAATCGACATCGGGCCGAATGCGAAGCCCCAGTCTTTCGATCCGCTGCCGCAATACCGCGGGCCGCCCGACCAGGGTCGGATAGGCGATATTTTCGTCGACCAGCATCTGCACCGCGCGCAGCACCCGCTGTTCCTCGCCTTCGGCGAACACGATCCGTTTTTTCGACGCCGGAATTTGCTTGGCGATCCGAAACACCGGCTTCATGAAAGTCCCGCTGTGATAAACGAACTGCTGCAAGCGTTCGACGTAAGCCGGCATGTCCCCGATCGGACGGGCCGCGACGCCCGACGCTTCCGCCGCCGCCGCAATCGCGGGCGCAATCTTGGTCATCAGGCGCGGATCGAAAGGCTTCGGAATGATATAGTCGGGACCGAAAATCAATTCGTCGATCCCGTAAATGCTGGCGACGATTTCGGACTGTTCCGCTTGGGCCAGCTCGGCGATCGCATGCACGGCCGCAATTTCCATCGCCCGGGTGATCGTTGTCGCGCCGGAGTCCAGCGCGCCCCGGAAAATATACGGAAAACACAAGGCATTGTTGACTTGGTTCGGATAATCGGAACGGCCGGTCGCGATCACCGCGTCATCGCGCACGGCGGCAACCTCTTCGGGCAGGATTTCGGGATCGGGATTGGCCAGTGCCAGAATCAAAGGCCGCACCGCCATCCTCTTGACCATCTCGGGCTTCAGGACGCCGCCGGCGGACAGGCCCAGAAAAATATCCGCGCCCGGCATCGCCTCGCCCAGGGTCCGCGCCTCGGTATCGCGGGCAAAACGCGCCTTGTTCGGATCCATGCCCTCGGCGCGCCCCGTATAAACGACGCCGTGGTGGTCGGTCACGAAGATATTCCCGGCCGGAAATCCGAGGTCGATCAGCAAATCCAGGCAGGCCAGCGCGGCGGCGCCGGCGCCCGAAGCGACCAGTTTGCACTGGCCGAGCGTTTTGCCGACGATTTTCAGCCCGTTCAGGATCGCCGCGCCGACGATGATCGCGGTGCCGTGCTGATCGTCGTGAAAAACCGGAATCTTCATTCTTTCGCGCAGCTTGCGCTCGATATAGAAACATTCGGGCGCCTTGATGTCTTCCAGATTGATGCCGCCGAAGGTCGGTTCGAGCGCCGCGATGATGTCGCAAAGCTTGTCCGGGTCCTTTTCGTCGATCTCGATGTCGAACACGTCGATGCCGGCGAATTTCTTGAACAACACGCCCTTCCCTTCCATCACCGGTTTGGCCGCCAGCGGTCCGATATTGCCGAGGCCCAGCACCGCGGTGCCGTTGCTGATCACCGCGACCAGATTGCTGCGCGCGGTGTATTTGAAGACGCTGGCCGGATCGGCCGCGATGGCCTCGCAGGCCGCCGCGACCCCCGGCGAGTAGGCCAGCGACAGGTCGCGCTGGTTGGCTAGCGGTTTGATCGGCGTGACGCTGATCTTGCCCGGCGCCGGAAATTCGTGATATTCGAGCGCGGCCTCGCGCAACTGCCTGCGCAGTTCGCCGTTGGAGTGATCTGATGACTGCATTGCCGCGATCCCTTTCTTGAGTTCCGGAATGTCTTTGATTCTACCAGAGTTGAGAAGGCGAAATCGCGAAAATCGGCGGATGAACTGCCGGGCGCCGGCACCGCCTGAAAAATAGACGGCCGAGCCGTTAATTTCCCGCCAGTAGAATCTTGCGCACGGCCTGATATTCCCGCAGGCGCTCGCGATCCTTTTCGGTCGGCTCGGCAATGCGCGACAGATTCATGTTGTCCGCCACGTCCGCCAGCTTGACAGCCCGCGCGATCGGGTTCCGCACGGCGCGTTCGGCCGCTTCAATACGCGACTCCCCCGGCTCCTTGGTCAAGGCGCGCACCGCTTCTATCACTTCCGCCGGAAAATTCTCGTCGGCGAGGTCTTCGAATGAAATGCCGGTATCCTCCACCACGTCATGCAATATCGCCGCCAGACGTTCGTACGGAGAGTCGACCGCCAACATCACCCGGATCGGATGCAATATGTACGGCTGTCCCGCTTTATCAAGCTGGCCCGCGTGGGCTTTGACCGCAATCTCTATGGCTTTTTCCAAGGTGGACATGCTCTTTCTCCCTTTGTCACTGCGATTTAATAATGCTTCCGACGCGCCGGACTTCGGAAAATTCCGCCCATAAAAAAGGCTTAACGGAAATCCCGTTAAGCCTTGTAAAAACCGATACGGTTTCAGCGAATCAAGCCGCCAGTACCGCGGTCCGCAATTTCTTCATCGCATTTTGCTCAAGCTGGCGGATCCGCTCGGCGGATACGTTGTAGCGCTCGGCCAATTCGTGCAGCGTCGCTTTTTTGTCCGCCAGCCAGCGGCTGGACAGGATATCCAGGCTGCGCTCGTCCAGTTCGGACAGGGCTCCGGACAGCAATTCCTGCTCATGGCCGGACCATTCCTCGTTTTCCAGCAACAGGGCCGGATCGGCGCCGTGCTGTTGCAGATAATGGGTCGGCGCGACGTAAGTCTGCTCCTCCTCATCGTCGACCGGCAGGTCGAACGAAACGTCGCGGTTGCTCAGGCGCTGCTCCATTTCGTACACCGTGCTGACTTCGACATCGAGGTCGGCGGCGATGGCCTTGGCTTCGTCGTTCGACAGCCAGCCGAGGTTTTGCTTGGATTTGCGCAGATTGAAGAACAGTTTGCGCTGCGCCTTGGTAGTCGCGACTTTCACGATGCCCCAGTTCTTGATTACGTACTCGTGAATCTCGGCCTTGATCCAGTGCACCGCAAACGACACCAGGCGCACGCCGATGTCCGGATCGAAGCGTTTGACCGCCTTCATCAGGCCGATATTGCCTTCCTGGATGATGTCCGGCATCGACAGGCCGTAACCGCTGTAGCCCCGCGCCACGTGCATCACGAAGCGCAAGTTGGTCATCACCAACTGCCGCGCGGCTTCCAGATCGCCGTGATCTCTAAACCTTATCGCCAATTCGCGTTCCTGCTCGGATGTCAACCTAGGCATTTGCCGGACCAGATTCAGATAAGCATCGAAAGTGCCGGCCGATAAATTAACAGGTAAGGTTAATGCATGACTCATGATGTAATGTACCTCGGTTAGTCAACTTGATTTAATTTTAGCACTCTCAAACTCAGAGTGCTAATCATTTTACAAGTTCAACGCTACTCGGGCCGCAATTGCCGGAGCTGATAGGTCAGAACCGCCCAAGAGCCTGTCACGCCGAGTCCCGAAGACAACAGGACCAGAAAAACCGACTCGCCGTAATCGAGAAAGCGCAGATGAAAACTACCCTCGTAAAGCAGCGACAGGTTCTCGACAGAACGCCACAACAGCAGCATGATCGCGGTCACGATGAACCAGGCCGCCACGCCGGACAAAAAACCGATCCAGAAGCCGCCGTACAAAAAAGGCCGCTGAATGAAGCGATTGGTCGCGCCGACCAGTTTTGCGATCACGACTTCCTCGCGCCGGTTATGCAGCTCCAACCGTATCGTATTGCCGGTGATGAACAGCACGCCAAACCCGAGCAGAATGCTGATGCTCCGGGTCGCCCGCTCCGCGAGCCGAATGATCGACTGCATCCTTTCGAGCCACTGCATGTCCATCTGCGCCTCATCGACTTCAGGATATTGCAGCAAGGCTTGCTGGAGCGTTTTCAACACCTTGACATTCGATTGCGCCGGCGTCGGCACGACTTCGAGCACGACCGGCAGCGGATTGCCTTCGAGCGCATCGAGCGCGGCGTCCAGGCCGCTGTTGGCCTTGAATTCGGCCAGCGCCTGCGCCTTGCCGATCAGTTTGATCGCGGCGACTTCGTGATGCTTGCTGATTTTTTCGACCAGCCTGCGCGCCTCGGCTTCGGTCACCGAGTCTTTCAGGAACAGCGAGATCTGATTGCTCGACTCGATCGTGCCGGTCAATTGTTCCAGATTCTCGACCAGCAGGTAAAAGCAGGCGGCCAGCGCGATCGAAATCGCAAGCACGCCGACCGTCAGTGCGGTTGTGAATGGCTTGTCGACAAGCCGCCCCAAGCTGGAAAACAGTGCATGCGCATGCAAGTCGCGATAAGCATGCAGTTTGTCGAAAAAATCGCCGCCGGCAATTTTGTTCTGGGGGGCTTCCTGGCGGGGCTGCGGTTTGGGTTTAACCGGTTTAACGGCGCGCTTCATCGTTTATCCCGCCACCAGCCGGCCGTGGTCCAGCGCCAAAACGCGCCGGTCCATTTTGTGAATCAAAGCGATATCGTGAGAAACGATCAATACGGTGACTCCTACCTGTTGAAATCGGGTAAACAAGGTCATGATTTCCGCTGCCAGCTCGGGGTCCAGATTGCCGGTCGGTTCGTCGGCCAGGATCATCGGCGGCTTGTTCACCACCGCGCGGGCGATTCCGACGCGCTGCTGTTCGCCGCCGGATAGGGTCAGCGGATATTTTTTCTCTTTGCCCAAAAGCCCGACCTTGTCCAGCGCCGCCCTGACCTTCCGGGCAATTTCGCGGTGCCCGTAACCGGCCACCGCGAGCGGCAGCGCCACATTGTCGAATACGGTGCGGTCCTGCAGCAGTTTGAAGTCCTGAAAAATCAGCCCCATTTTGCGGCGCAAAAAGGGAATCTGGCGATCCTGCGCATAACTGACATTATGGCCGCCCAGATAGATCTGTCCGCGGCTGGCGCGCTCGATCAGCGCGATCAGCTTGAACAGCGTGCTTTTCCCGGCCCCGGAATGGCCGGTCAGGAACGCCATCTCGCCGCGCTCCAGATGGAAGCTGATGTTGCTCAGCACATCCCCGGCTTCGGAATAGCGTTTGCTCACGTTATCGAATTTTAACATAATCCTTGTCAGTCCCTCGCGAACAGCGCCTCGACGAACGCGCCGGCATGAAAATCCTGCAAATCGTCGATGCCCTCGCCGACGCCGATAAAACGGATCGGAATGCCGAGCTGCTTGGCCAGCGCGAAAATCACCCCGCCTTTGGCGGTACCGTCGAGCTTGGTCAATGCCAGGCCGGTCAGAGAAACCGCTTCATTGAACTGCTTGGCTTGCGACAGCGCATTCTGACCGGTGCCCGCATCGATCACCAACAGCACCTCATGCGGGGCGGTTTCGTCGAGTTTGCCCATGATCCGTTTGACTTTCTTCAATTCGTCCATCAGGTTGGACTTGGTATGCAGGCGGCCCGCCGTATCCGCGATCAGCACGTCGATCCCTTTCGCCTGGGCCGACTGCAGGCCGTCGTAAATCACCGAAGCCGAATCGGCGCCGGTATGCTGCGCGACCACATGGATGTTGTTGCGTTCGCCCCAGGTTTGCAGTTGTTCGACCGCCGCCGCCCGAAACGTGTCGCCGGCCGCCAGCATCACGCTGTGACCCTGCGCCTGCAGGCGTTTGGCCAGTTTGCCGATCGTGGTGGTTTTGCCCACGCCGTTCACGCCGACGACCAGAATCACGAACGGAGTGTCCTGCTTCGGGATCGCTAGCGGCTGGCTGCAGGGTTCCAGAATGCTCAACAATTCCTGTTTGACCGCGGCGGCCAGCGTTTCCGGGTCGCGAAGCTGATGCCGTTCCAGGCTTTGGGTCAGGCGGTTGATGATCTTGGTCGTCGCATCGATGCCGATGTCGGCCATCAATAAAGTCGCCTCGATGTCTTCGAGCAGTTCGTCGCTGACCGATTTCTGGCCGAGCGTCAGGCCGGCCAGCGCGTCGCCGAGCCCGGAACGGGTCCGTTTCAACTGCGATTTCAGACGCAGATACAGTGATTCGGGCGCCGGCTCGACATAAACCTCTTCTGTAGGCTTTTCGATCGTGACCGGAACCTTGGGAATTTCCTTCACTTCCGGCAACGGACGCGGGCGTTCGGCAGGAATTTCGGCTGCCTTCAGGCCGTAGCGCCCGTAGAAACCGATCGAAATCAGCGGCATCATCATCAATGCCGCGAACGCATTGTGCAGCACGGCCGCCCATAACGGCGCGGCCAGTTCCACGACCGCGATGCCCAGGCTGATCTGGGCGATCAGCAAAATGCACAGTTTCAATCCGGCGCGTCTGACCGGCTTCGGATTTTTCGCCGAAACCGCCAGCAGCATCACCAAGCCGAGCACGAGCAAGCTGACCAGCGCAAACATGCGATGCAGCCAGTGCACCGCAACCTGGGCCTCCGGCGGCAGCACACCGGTATCGCCGTTTATCAGTCCGTTCAGCAGGTCCGTCGCGTGGTAGAAATCGGCCGTTTCCGGAAACCATTGCCCGTTGCACAGCGGAAATTCGGTGCCGCAGGCCAAGGCGGCCAGATTCGTGCCGGTCCAGCCGCCGAGCAGAACCTGCAGCAAAACGACCCACATCCCGAAGCGGGCCCAGTTCACCGGCCCCTGCCGGGACGGCAGGCGGACATAATCCGGCTTGACGCGCAAATACAGGCCGAACAGGAGCCAGAACGTGAACATGCCGAGCATTAGGTGCAGCGTCACGATCAGCGGCATCGTCCGCAGTTTTACCGCCCACATGCCCAGCGCGGCTTGCAGCCCGACCAGAACCAGCAGGAACAAGCTGCCGGTGACTGCGGCGACTCGGTTGGTCTTGACCCAGGGCGATAAAACGGCGAGCAGCAAAATCACCAAGCCGAGACCTGCAGCCAGATAGCGGTGCGTCATTTCCTTCCAGGCCTTGGCAGGGTCGAAAGGGTGTTCGGGAAAGGCCCGATCGGCTTCGGCCTTAAAGTCCGGCGTATCGGCAATCACGGCCCTGCCGTAGCAGCCGGGCCAGTCCGGGCAGCCGAGACCGGCATCCGACAGGCGCACATAGGCGCCGAAAACGATCACGATCAGCGCCAGAAAGACGCCGAAAAGAGCAATTTTTCTATACATGGGTAATTCCTAACCGATCTGCGAGATTCTTAAAAGATGCGCCAAATCGCTTTTGACTTTATAGGGATCGAATCCGGGTTCGTATTGCATCATCAGATTACGCAAGGGATCCATCAATAACACCGCACCGTCGTGGAATCCCTCCGGCTTGATTTGAGCGAGTTTGGCCATCAAGGAATCGCTCGGCTTCACGCGCAGCAGCGATTTGTCGCCCTGCCACCAAACCTCGGCAAGCTTCGGATCGGGGTTGTCGAGCAACAAAACGATACGCCGGGTTCTCGGCAGATCCTTATTCAGCATCAGCTGGATCTGCCTGGTTTTATGCAAGGCATCCAGGCAAGCCGCATTGCAGTCCTGACGCGGAATCACATTTACGATCAGCCAGTGCGCATTCAATTCGTGAATATTATCGGTGGTGAACGCATCGAATCCGCTCAATTCGGAAGTTTCGGTCGTCACCGGCGGCACGATCAGTTGGCCGTAATTGGTCCGGCCCTGCAGCCACTCCGGCCTCGCCTTGAACAACAAGGCGGCCAGAAACGGAATAAAAGCCATCGCAAACAAAGTGAGGATGAGCAGGCGGTTTTTTTTCTGTTGATCATTCATTTTTTTATTATTTTAAACGGCTGTACCAGACAAACAGCAGCGCCAGCGCGGCGGCAAGGCCGAACCATTGCAGCGCGTAGGCGACATGCTGTTCGGGCGGCATCACCGCAGCTTCGCGCCATTCGCGCCGGTAGCCCTCGGGGGCCTGTTTGTCGAGTTCCAACATGAAAGGAAATACGGGATAGCCAAATCTTTCGGACAAAACGGCACTGTCCGCAATCTGGACCACGGCCGGCCAGCCTGCGGTCGGCTGATCGGCGCCGGCCAGCTTGATGCCGACGCTCGGAAAGTGATTGATCCGGCCGCTGACCTGCGTCGGGTTGGATCGAATCGCGATATCGGGCAATACTTTCCTGTCCCGGCTGGCCGGAATCCAGCCTCGATTCACCAGGATCGCCTTTTCGCTTCCGTCCAGAATGAACGGCGTCAGGACAAAATAACCCGCCCGGCCTTCGACAACCTGGTTGTCGATCAAAATCTGATGCGTGCTGTCGTAAGAGCCGCTCGCCGCGGCCTGCCGATAGCGCAGAACCTCTTTCTCTTCCGGCGTTGCCGCCGTCAGCTGCAGCGCGGGCGCGGCCATGCCTTGTTTTTGGCGGTCCAGAAATGCGCGCTTTTGTTCGGCCCGATCCAACTGCCAAAAACCCAAGGAAATCAATACCGGCAAAAGGCACACTACGACCAGCGTGGGAACTTTTTCAAATTTCATGGTTTGATCTTACGCCTTTATGGGCGTCCCGCACGTCAAGGCAAAGGAACAATAAATTTGCAATTCTTCCGGCAAAGGGATAATTTTCGCTTTCCATCAATTTCCGCATGCAGCCCGCTCCCATTTATTCATGATTATCAAAACAATCGTCGCCCTCGCCTTTATTCTGATCATTATAAGTCTCGGTTCGGCGCTTTTACACCTCGTCAAACACAAAAGCGACGAAGATTCGAAAAAAACGGTCAAGGCGCTGACTTTCCGGATTACCCTGTCGCTGATACTGTTCGTTTTTGTTTACCTGATGATCGCGACCGGCCTCTATATACCGCAAGGCATTGGCGCCAGAATGCATGCGCCGAAACCGCCCGCCTCAACCGAACCCGCTCCGCAAAACACGCCGCCGTCGAATTGACAAAAAAAAGCGTTGCCTGAACGGCAACGCTTTCGATCGATTGAAAACCGCGATTACAGCAAATACACGAACACGAACAGGCCCAGCCAGACCACGTCGACGAAGTGCCAGTACCAGGCGGCCGCCTCGAAGGCAAAATGGTTCTCGGGCTTGAAATGGCCTCTCCAGCTCCGGAACAACACCGTGCTCAGAATGATCGCGCCGACGCAGACATGGAAGCCGTGGAAGCCGGTCAGCATGAAGAAAGTCGAACCGTAAATGCCGGTGCCGAGCGTCAGCCCCATTTCGGTGTAGGCTTCATGATATTCGTAAGCCTGAAGCCCGACGAACAAAAAGCCGAGGGTAACAGTCGCTATCAATCCTTGAATCAATTGCTGGCGCTTGCCGGCCAACAGGCCATGATGGGCCCAGGTGCAGGTCACGCCGCTGCTCAACAGAATCAACGTATTCAAAAAAGCCAGCCCCCAAGCGCCCATAGGCTCGAATTCGCCGTCCGGACTCGGCTTGCCGCCGATCAGATGCGCCGGACCATTGGTCGGCCATACCGCCTCAAAGCCCTTGTGCAGCATCTCGCCGGTAACGCCTTCCGCAAGCCACGGCACCGACAAATTCCGGGTGTACCAGAGCGCGCCGAAGAAGACCGAGAAGAACATCACTTCGGAAAAGATGAACCACATCATGCCCATCCGGTAGGAAATGCCGACCTGGGTGTTGTACATGCCGTATTCGCTTTCCAGCGACTGCAGGGTAAACCAGCCCGCCAGCATGAAGATGAAAACCAAAAGGCCCAGAATCATCATGCCGGGCCCGATCGACGAACCGTTCAGAAAATTCGCGAACCCCGCCAGCATGATAAACAGCCCCACCGTGCCTATTATCGGCCAGGTCGCTTTATGCGGAATGTAATAAGCATTGTGTGTGGACATAACGTTCCCCTTTATTGTTTCTCTGCTTTTTCAGTATTGTCAAAAAATGTGTAAGCCAGTGTAATCGTTTTATGCTCCGGCGAAATCTTCGGATCGACGACGAAACGCACCGGCATCATCCTGCCTTCCCGCGGCTTGAATTTCTGCTCGGTAAAGCAGAAACACTCGGTCTTCTTGAAGTATTCGGCCGCAAGGCCCGGTGAAATACTCGGTATCGCCTGCGCAACCATCGGCTTGTCGGTCTTGTTTTGCGCATAAAAATTCACCGTATAAAACTGGCCCGGATGAATCTTTAATTTCGGCGTTTCCGCACGAAACTCCATCGGCGCCGATTCATTCAGCGCGGTCACGAACTCGACGGTCAACTCGCGGCTTTGATCGACCTGATAACCGGTTTCCTTCGCGGCCGTAGTATCGACCTTGCCGTTAAGACCGGTTACCTTGCACAACACATCGTATAACGGCACCAGCGCGAAACCGAAGCCGAACATCACTATGGTGACCAGCAACAGGGTACGCACCAGCCTGGCGTTTTTTCGCCGCAATTCGTCAGTCATTGCGAGACGGCTTTCAGAACCGCAAAGACATAAATTGCGACGGCAATCACTACCAATATTAATGCCGTCAAAATATTTTTCTGCTTGATATTCATTTCGATACGGATACGCTGCCTGAGGCAGCGTATCTCCGGTTCAGCTACGGCTTAGGAATGCTCGCTTGGAACGGTTTCCGGCGGCGTCGTGAAAGTATGATAAGGAGCCGGTGACGGCAAAGTCCATTCCAGACTATGTTTATGCGCATCTTCCCAGACTTCGTCGGTCACTTTCTCGCCGGTGCCGCCGCGGATCGTATCGATCACGATATACAGGAACAGCAACTGGCTAAGTCCGAAAATGAAGCCGCCGATGCTTGAAACCATATTCCAGTCCGCGAACTGTACCGCATAATCGGGAATACGGCGCGGCATACCGGCCAACCCCAGGAAATGCTGCGGGAAGAACAGAATGTTGACCGAAATCGCCGACAGCCAGAAATGCAGCCTGGCGATTTTTTCGTTATACATATGACCGGTCCATTTCGGCAGCCAGAAGTAGCCGGCCGCCATCAGGATGAATACCGAAGCCGGCACCAGCGTATAGTGAAAATGCGCCACGATGAAATAGGTGTCATGATATTGAAAATCGGCAGGCGCAACCGCCATCATCAAACCGGTAAAACCACCCATCGTGAACAACACCACGAAGGCGATCGAAAACAGCATCGGCGTTTCGAAGGTCATCGACCCCTTCCACATCGTCGCGGTCCAGTTGAACACCTTCACGCCGGTCGGAATTGCAATCAACATCGTCGCATACATGAAATACAGTTCACCCGCCATCGGCATCCCGACCAGGAACATATGGTGAGCCCAGACGATGAACGACAGAAACGCGATCGACGCGGTTGCATACACCATCGAGCTGTAGCCGAACAGGGGCTTACGAGCAAACACCGGAATGATCGTGGAGGCGACGCCGAAGGTCGGCAGAATCATCACATACACTTCCGGATGACCGAAGAACCAGAAAATATGCTGGTACAGTACCGGGTCACCGCCGCCGGCCGCATCGAAGAAGCTGGTATCGAAGAAACGGTCGGTCAGCAGCATGGTCACCGCACCCGCGAACACCGGCATGATCGCGATCAATAAGAATGCGGTGATCAGCCAGGTCCAGACGAACAACGGCATTTTCATCAGCGTCATCGCCGGTGCGCGCATATTGAAAATGGTCGCGATAATGTTGATCGCACCCATGATCGACGAAATCCCGAGCAAATGCACCGAGAAGATCGCAAACGGCAGCGCCGCACCGGTTTGCAATACCAACGGCGGATACAAGGTCCAGCCGGCCGCCGGCGCGCCGCCTTCCATGAACAGGGTGCTGGCCAGCAACAAAATACCGGCAACCAGCATCCAGAAGCTCATGTTGTTCATCCGGGGCAGCGCCATATCCGGCGCGCCGATCATCATCGGAATCATCCAGTTCGCCAAACCGACGAAGGCCGGCATCACCGCACCGAACACCATGACGAGGGCATGCATCGTGGTCATCGAATTGAAGAATTGCGGATTGACGAACTGCAAACCCGGTTCGAACAGCTCGGCACGGATCACCATCGCCATCGCGCCGCCGACGAAAAACATCGCGAGCGCGAAAACGAGATACAGCGTGCCGATATCCTTATGGTTGGTCGTAATGATCCAGCGAATCCATCCCTTCATCGGGCCGTGGTCATCATGATGATCATCGTGCTCATGATCATGGGGTGCTATGACAGCGGACATAGTTGTTATACCTCAAATAAAATGTAAAAAAAGAAGCCATGAATCCAGGTAAACGCAAGGGTTTGCCACCTTATTGCAGTAAAGGCTCAATCTCCTCGGGCGTAATCATGTCGTTTACCGAATTACCCAGTGCATTACGGGTATAAGTCACGACTGCGGCAAATTCTTCAGGACTCAACGTACCGCCGAAAGCCGGCATCATACCTTTGCCCGCCTTCATCAAGTCGATCTGTTCCTTGATGTCGCCGTTGACTACATCGCTGCCTGTCAACGCCGGGAACGTCGGCGGCAAGCCCTGGCCGCCTGCCTGATGGCAGGAAACGCAACGGCTTTCATACACGGTCTTGCCTTTAGCAATCAAGGCTTCCTTGGATGACGACGGCGCGCTTTCATCCGCTTTCGGCTCTGCCGCCGGAGCCGGCTCCTCGGCCTCTTCTTCATCTTCGTCCGACTCCGAAACGGCCGCTGCGCCTTCCGGCAGCATCGCGTGCACCGCTTTCGGCTGAATTTCATCGCCAACCGAGTTGCCTAACGCGTTACGGGTATAGGTGATGACCTCCGCCAGCTCATCGGCCTTCAGCATTTTGCCGAATGCCGGCATTGCGCCTTTACCGTTCAGGACGATCTCGGCCTGCTTGTTGATATCGCCGGTCACGATCGGGCTGCCTTTAAGAGCCGGGAATGCGCCGGGAACACCCTCACCGGTCGGCAAATGGCAGGTGGCGCAGTTTTTCTCGTAGACGCCTTGGCCCGCCGTGATCAGCTCATCGCGACTCTTGTCGCTCAGGTCAGGCCCTTGGGCTGCTTCCGACTTGGTTTTCTTGACCCAGGCGTCGTAATCGGGCTGGTCCATCGCAACCACTACGATCGGCATGAAGCCGTGGTCCTTGCCGCACAACTCGGTACACTGGCCCCGGTATGTGCCGGCCTGATCGACCTGAGCCCACGCCTCATTCACGAAGCCGGGGTTTGCGTCTTTCTTCCAGCCCAAAGCCGGAACCCACCAGGAATGGATCACATCGGCCGCAGTAAACAGGAAGCGGATTTTCTTTTTGGTTGGGATTACCAAAGGCTTGTCGACGTTCAACAAATAATTCGGCACGGTGCGCGGATCGATATCGGAGCCAAGCTGGCGCGCCTTGTTGCTTTCTTCGTCCAGGCTGCTGAAAAACTTGATGCCGTTGTCCAGGTATTCGTATTCCCATTTCCACTGCCAACCGGTCACCTTGACCGACATATCGGAATCCTGCACGTCGCCGAGATCGAGCATCGTCTTGGTCGCCGGGATCGCCATACTGATCAGAATCACGGTCGGAATAATGGTCCAGATGATTTCGATCGTGGTGTTTTCATGAAACTGTGCCGCCTGGTGACCTTTGTCCTTGCGGTGATGCAAGATCGAATAGAACATCGTGCCGAACACGCCAAGACCGATGAATACGCAAATCCAGAGAATCAGCATATGCAGGTCATAAACATCATGACTGATCTTGGTAACCCCTTCGGTTAAGTTGAGCGTGTAATCCGCCTGCGCTAACTCTTGCCCGATAGCCGTCAAGATCGTGCCTGCGAATAGTTGCTTGGTTTTGTTCACGGAGCAGCCCCTTCGTAAGTAATAAAAAACCTTGAATGCGTCATTTCATTCCGAAAATCCGGGGCAGCGTCGAAACAAAGCTCCCCCTACGCAATAAATTTCACAATATAACTGTGTAATTCTACCCTATCAAACCCTTCTAAGCCAGATGTCTCTAGCGGTTAAAGCTTGCGCAGCGACCGCTGCACTGCCCATTCATTAGTGCTCAAATGCCTGCAACTTCCGGTAAAAACTGCTTTAGCACAGACAAAAGCGCAGAAAACGGTCAAAATATTTGAGACAAAAGTAAACGCCGATCAACCTAAAAATGTGATTTTCCCTTAAAGAATGCATCGAAAAAATGAAAAATTCCCGAGACGGAATATGAGCGAAGCAGGCAAAGATCGGCAAAAACCGGCCTTACCAGTGGCCATTCCGGTAGCCGGCCGGTGCTCCGCCGGCCGATATACGGGAGCGCCGGCTTGCGGACCGACGAAGAAAGCCCCTGGTGAACGCCTGGTAAAAGGACCCCATTCTGGTCCATACTACGGTCCAGTGATCTTTTATCCCGCCGGTCCGGCACACAAACCGAGTTTCATCATCAAAAGAAAGCTCGGGTATAATGCCCTAACCAAAGATAAATCCGCGCGAGGCGGTCACCGCTATGCCTTCCGATTACCGTCCCATTCTGGATAAAATCAAAACCGGCGATTGGGATGCCGCGCATCGGTCGATTCAGAACTTCTCCGACCCGCTGGCTTGCCGGATCCATGCCTTTCTGCATCGACAGGAGGGCGACCTCGACAATGCGGCCTACTGGTACGCCCGTGCAAAAATGACGCCGCCTGCCGATAGCTTGACCGAAGAACTCGACCGCCTTTATCGATTGGCGCAAAAATAAATCGTGCACCGAAATTTTCAAGTCCCGAAAACAATCCTGCGGTTCCGCCCGCCTTTGAATATTTACCTTCCTTTTTTTAATAACCGCGCCGGTCCAGGCGCTGCCCATTCCTTTTGCCGTACCGATGCTGCGTATTACCGAACTCAAACTGCCGCTCGACCATTCCGAAAACCAGCTGAAATCCGCTATCATTCAACGTTTAGGCATTAACGCCGGACAGCTGAAAAGCCACAGCATCTTCCGCCGCGGCTACGATGCCCGGAAACGCGACAGCATTACGCTGATTTATACGCTCGATGTCGAACTGGAAAACGAAGCCGTCGTGCTGGCGCGCTTTCGGGACGATCCCCACATCGCCCCTACCCCGGACACCCGCTATCATCCTGTCGCGCAGGCACCGCAAAACCTGGCGACAAGGCCGGTCGTGATCGGCTTCGGGCCTTGCGGACTTTTCGCAGGACTGCTGCTCGCGGAAATGGGGTTCCGTCCGATCATTCTGGAGCGAGGCAAACCGGTGCGCGAGCGCACCAAAGACACCTTTGGCCTCTGGCGCCAGCGGGAATTCAATCCGGAATCGAACGTGCAATTCGGCGAAGGCGGCGCGGGCACCTTTTCAGACGGCAAATTGCACACTCAAATCAAGGATCCCCACCATCGCGGCCGCAAGGTGCTGACCGAATTCGTGAAGGCGGGCGCGCCGACGGAAATCCTCTATTTGAGCAAGCCGCACATCGGCACGTTCAGGCTGGTGTCGATGATCGAGGAAATGCGCGGCACGATCGAAGCTCTGGGGGGCGAGATCCGTTTTCAAAGCCGCGTCGAGGACATTTTGATCGAAAACGGCGCAGTGCGCGGCGTGGCGCTGGCGAACGGCGAGACGATCGATGCCGATCACATCGTGATCGCGGCCGGCCACAGTGCGCGCGATACCTTCAAAATGCTCTACGAACGCGGCGTCTATATCGAGCCGAAACCGTTCTCGATCGGCTTCCGGATCGAGCATCCGCAATCGCTGATCGACCGCTGCCGCTTCGGCAGCTATGCGGGGCACCCGCTGCTCGGTGCGGCCGATTACAAACTGGTGCACCACTGCAAGAACGGCCGCTCCGTTTACAGTTTCTGCATGTGCCCCGGCGGCACGGTCGTCGCCGCCACCTCCGAGCCCGGCCAGGTGGTGACCAACGGCATGAGCCAGTATTCGCGCAATGAACGCAACGCGAACAGCGGCATCGTGGTCGGCATCACGCCCGACGATTATCCGGGATACCCGCTGGCCGGCATCGACCTGCAGCGGGAACTGGAAAAAAGAGCCTTCGAACTGGGCGGCGGCACCTACGATGCGCCGGGCCAACTGGTCGGCGATTTTCTGGCCGGCCGCCCATCGACCGGATTCGGCTCGGTGCAGCCGTCTTATACCCCCGGCGTGCATCTAGGCGATTTGAGCAAGGCTCTGCCCGCTTATGCAATCGAGGCGATCCGCGAAGCGCTTCCCGCTTTCGATAGAAAAATCCCCGGCTTTGCGATGCAGGATGCGGTGCTGACCGGCGTCGAAACTCGCACCTCCTCGCCGATCCGAATCAAGCGCAACGGGGACTATCAAAGCCTGAACACGCGCGGCCTGTATCCGGCCGGCGAAGGTGCGGGCTACGCCGGCGGAATTATGTCGGCAGCGATCGACGGGATCAAAGCGGCGGAAGCGGTCGCCCTGAACATCATCGGAAAGAGAAAATAATCGCCGCGCCGGAGGAAGGATTCACTTCGAGCGCTTGGTCGTGTTGAAGACGTAAGAAGCCACGACGCCGCGGTTATCGAACTTGATCACCAGGTCTTCGGTTTCGCCCTCGCTGAACAGGCTGTACCGATAATGCCCGTAAGTCCAGGTCTTCATTCCGTTATCGATGCCGGTGCGCCAGGGTGCGCCGAAGGTCGTATAGATGTCGTTCTGGGTCGTCTGGCCGATCCGTATGGTCGAAACTTGGCCGGCCGGAAATTCGTGCCCGATCGAAGCGCACCCCGACACAGACAGAAACACCAGCATCGCGGTCAGGCGGGCGGCGTTCTGTAGAATTCCGCAACGGCGGACCGGGGAACAATCGTGGAAGCGCATGGAAATATCCTTTCGAAAAATGAGAGGCGTCATCATAAAGCAATCACCGGTAAAATTCCTGTCCTTTTGCGCGCACGGCTGGCAATCGAAGGCCATACGAATTAGAATAACGGGTTAAACTCAAGCTTACCGAATTATCTGGCCCACTTAATGATTGATTATAAACTGACGCATCTGAAACAGCTTGAAGCTGAAAGCATTCACATCATTCGGGAAGTTGCCGCCGAATTCGAACGGCCGGTGATGCTGTATTCGATCGGCAAGGATTCCGCGGTGATGCTGCACCTGGCGATGAAAGCGTTCTATCCGGGAAAGCCGCCGTTTCCCTTGATGCATGTCGATACGACCTGGAAATTCCGCGACATGATCGCCTTCCGCGACAAAATGGTGAAGGATCTTGGTCTCGAGCTGTTGGTCTATATCAATCAGGACGGGGTCGACCAGGGCATCGGGCCGTTTACGCACGGCAGCAAGAAACATACCGACGTGATGAAAACCGATGCCCTGAAACAGGCATTGGACAAATACAAGTTCGACGCAGCTTTCGGCGGCGCCCGCCGCGACGAGGAGAAATCGCGCGCGAAGGAGCGGGTCTATTCTTTCCGCGACAAAAATCACCGCTGGGATCCGAAAAACCAGCGCCCGGAACTTTGGAACATCTACAACGGCAAGATCGACAAGGGCGAAAGCATCCGCGTGTTCCCGCTGTCGAACTGGACCGAACTGGACATCTGGCAATACATCCATCTCGAAAACATCCCGATCGTCCCTCTTTATTTCGCCAAGGAGCGCCCGGTCGTGAACAAGGACGGCATGCTGATCATGGTCGACGACGAACGGATGCCGATCGGACCGGACGACAAGATCGAAATGAAGAAGGTCCGCTTCCGCACGCTGGGCTGCTACCCGTTGACCGGCGCGGTCGAATCGAATGCGACGACACTGCCGGAAATCATCCAGGAAATGCTGTTGACCACGACCTCCGAACGCCAGGGCCGCCTGATCGACCACGACCAAGCCGGCTCGATGGAGCAGAAAAAGCGCGAAGGGTATTTCTGAAATCAGGTTCAAGGTACAGGATATAAAGTTCAAAACAGCATCATGCGATTTGAAGACCTGGAAGTTTGGAAAATCTCTTGTAGGCTGTGCGTTGAGCTCTACAAAGTACTTGAAGAATGCCACGATTTCGGCTTTAAAGATCAAACCACTCGCTGTGCGCTATCTATTCCCAGCAACATCGCTGAGGGTTATGAGCGAGGCAGCAACAAAGATGCCACTAAATTTTTCTATTACGCCAAAGGCTCTGCCGGCGAATTAAGAACGCAAATCTATATTAGGGTAAAAATTGGGCACTTTGATAACGAAACAGGAATTTCTCTAAAAAATGAAGCGGAAAAAATTTCCAAAATGCTTTCCTCGCTTATCAAATCCCGCCAGCCTAAACCTTGAACCTTGAACCTTGAACCTTGAACCTTGAACCTTGAACCTTGAACCTTGAACCTTGAACCCAACCTAATGTCCCACCAGTCCGATTTAATCAGCACCGACATCAACGCCTATCTGGCGCAACACGAACGCAAGGAACTGCTCCGCTTTTTAACCTGCGGCAATGTCGACGACGGCAAAAGCACGCTGATCGGCCGCCTGCTGCACGACTCCAAGATGATCTACGAAGATCAGCTGGCCGCGGTGCAGGCGGACAGCGTCAAATCGGGTACCACCGGCGCGGGCAAGATCGATCTGGCGCTGCTGGTCGACGGGCTGCAGGCCGAGCGCGAACAAGGCATCACGATCGATGTCGCTTACCGCTATTTTTCGACCTCGACCCGCAAATTCATCATCGCCGATACCCCCGGCCACGAGCAATACACCCGCAACATGGCGACCGGCGCGTCGACCTGCGATCTGGCGATTATTCTGATCGACGCCCGCTACGGCGTGCAGACCCAGACCAAACGGCACAGCTTTATCGCGTCCCTGCTCGGCATCCGGCACATCATCGTCGCGGTCAACAAAATGGACCTGGTCGATTACAGCGAAGCGACTTTCAATAAAATCAAGCGCGACTATCTGGAATTTACCGCCGCGCTGTCGCTGCACGACATCCGCTTCATCCCGATTTCGGCACTGGACGGCGACAACGTGGTCAATCGCAGCGGGAACATGCCGTGGTTCGACGGCGAGCCGCTGATGGACGCGCTGAATAACGTGAAGATTGCGAACGACCATAACTTTATCGACGCGCGCTTCCCGGTCCAGTACGTAAACCGGCCCAACCTGAATTTCCGCGGCTTCTGCGGCACCGTCGCGGCCGGGGTGTTCCGGAAAGGCGACCCGATCACCGCCCTGCCCTCCGGCAAGACCAGCAAAATCAAGTCGATCGTAACTTACGACGGCGAGCTTGCCGAAGCTTTCCCGCCAATGGCAGTTACCTTCACGCTGGAAGACGAGATCGACATCAGCCGCGGGGACATGATCGTCGGCAACGAAACCCTAACAGCGATCGTTGCCGATAAATTCCGTGCGCACATCGTCTGGATGCACGAAAAGGCATTGACGCCCGGTCGGCAGTACACCCTGAAGCTGGCTACCCGCAGCGTGTCCGGCTCGGTATCGATGATCCACCACCGGATCGACGTGAATACGCTGGAACACCACGATGCCAGCGAGCTGAAGCTGAACGAGATCGGCCACTGCACCGTATCGGTCAATGCGCCGGTCGTGTTCGACGCTTATAAAACCAGCAAAGGCACCGCTTCTTTCATCATCATCGACCGCCTGACCAACGGCACGATCGGCGCGGGCATGATCCTCGGCACGACCGAAGAGGAAACCCTACCCCCGGTCAGCGTCGAGGAGCGCGCGGCCCGCTTCAGCCAACAGGCCTCGGCCGTTTCGCTCACCGGCACGAACGCCAGGGAAATCGCTTATCAACTGGAAAGAAAACTGTTCGACAACGGCCATGCCGCGACCGTGCTGGAAACCGCCGATGCCGCCCTGATCGAGGCAATCAAAAACGCCGGCCTGATCGGCTTGTGCGTCAACGGCGAAGCGCAATGCAACGCCGAGTTCGACAGCGAGGTGCTGCCGATCGATGAAATCTACAACGGGCTGAAAGACAGAAAGATCATTTACTGAAGAAAATCCGGAACGGGACTGCAAAAGCGCCACCCGGAAACCGGCAGGATAGCGTTTATCGCTCTAAATGTCCGATGACAAGGCCGGGAAGGCGGAAGGCATTGACGATGTGCCTTCCGCCTTTATTTTTAGGATCAGGACTTCGTCGACAACGCTTCCGCGTTACGCTTGGCCAGGCTTTCGATCACCGCGCCCAGCGAACCTTTTTGCTGCACTTCATTCGTGAAAGTCGTCCGGTAGTTGGTGACTAGGCTGACGCCTTCGATCATGATGTCGTAAGCCTTCCACTGTCCGGTTTCGCTCAAAAACATCCGGTAATTGACGCCGACCGGCTGAATGCCCGGCTGCAGCACTTCGGTTTTGACGACCACCTTGTTGGAGCCCGGCTCCATGTCCATCGGCAGGAAGCGGACCGACCACTCCTTGAATTCGATGAAAGCGCGCGAGTACGTTCTAACCAACAATGTCTGGAACTCCTGCTTGAAGCGCTCACGTTCTTCCGGGGTAGCGGTTTTCCAGATTTTGCCCAACACCAGCGCGGAAATCTTGTCGAAATCGGTATGCGGATAGATCACTTCATTCACGAATCGAGTGATTTTTGCGAAATCGTGCTTAAAGGAACTATCCTGCAGGCGTTGTTTCAGCTTGTCCGCTGCATCCTGGATTGCTTGTTGAGGCGGTAGCAAGTCTTGCGAATAAGCGCTCGATACCGGTAAAAATGCCATAAAAAACAGACATAAACCGAAAAGCGTAATTTGTTTGAACTTCATATTAATCCTCAGAATGATAGAAACCTGTTGCCTGTCATTTTCAAATGATCAAAATGACTTTCCTGTTACAATAAAAAATTTGCGGAACCGCGCCTGCCGATTTGCAGCGTGGTGCTTAACGTTGAGATTTTCTTAAATACCAAAAGTTCTGGCAAGATGACCTATCATACCACCAATTTTCCCAAAATACGCATGAGAAGAATGCGTTACAGCGACTTTTCGCGCCGCTTGATGCAAGAGCACCGCTTATCCGTGGACGACCTGATTTATCCGGTATTCGTGACCGAAGGCAGCAATGAAAGAATCCCGATCGTGTCGATGCCCGGCATCGAAAGACTATCCGTCGACCTCCTTTTGGAAGAAGCCTACGAACTATTCAGTCTCGGCATTCCGGCGCTTGCGCTGTTTCCGGTCATTCCCCTAGAAAAAAAGTCCGATCTCGCCAAGGAGGCTTACAATCCGGAAGGACTCGTGCAAACCACAGTCCGCGCCCTAAAAGAATCCGTGCCTGAACTCGGCGTCATTACCGACGTGGCGCTGGATCCTTACACTTCGCATGGGCAGGATGGCCTGATCGATCAGGACGGTTATGTGCTGAACGACGAAACGATCGAAGTGCTGGTCAAACAGGCCCTGTCGCACGCCGAGGCCGGCGCCGACATCGTCGCCCCCTCGGACATGATGGACGGGCGCATCGGCGCGATTCGGCAGGCGCTGGAAGCCAGCCGCCACCGCAACACCAAGATATTGGCCTACTCCGCAAAATATGCGTCGAGTTTTTACGGCCCGTTCCGGGACGCGGTCGGCTCGTCGGCCGCGCTGGGCAAGGCCAACAAATACAACTACCAGATGGATCCGGCCAACTCCGACGAAGCCTTGCGCGAGATCGCGCTGGACTTGCAGGAAGGCGCCGACATGGTCATGGTCAAACCCGGCATGCCCTATCTCGACATCATCCGCCGGGTCAAGGACGAGTTCGGCGTCCCGACCTTCGCCTATCAGGTTTCCGGCGAATACGCCATGCTGAAAGCGGCTTCGATCAACGGCTGGCTCGACGAAAAACAGGTGGTGCTGGAATCGCTGCTGGCATTCAAACGCGCCGGCAGCGACGCCATTTTGACCTACTTCGCCAAGTCCGTGGCAGAATGGCTGCAAAATTGAACTCAGGCACATCGAACTGAAACTCAACCGCTCTGCCGAGCTCAAAAAGTCCAGAGCGGCCGGCAAGAGCGCCGTAAAACAATCACAACGATAACGACAAACGGAGTCCCGGATATGATTCTTACCGCAAGGCGCAAACGCCAGATCGAAGCCATCATCTTGATTATACTGCTGATATTGTCGCTCGGCGGTATTTTTATCAATGACTACGCTCCGTCCGACGGTTTCGGCTACTGGGTCATGATGGTCTTCGTATTCGCCTTTTTCTCGATCATTCTGGGCTGGCTGCAATCGCAACAGGAAGGTGAAAATTTCGCGCCGGTGTTGCGCGATCAGGCGCTGCATTGGCTCTGCACCCTGCTCGTAGTCGGCGGCGACTCGATCGTGCTGAAGCCGGAAAACAACTCCGGCCTGGTCATTCTGCTGATTCTGTCGCTCGCGGTGGTGCTGGACGGCGTGCGCATCGGCTGGCGCTTCAGCGTCGTCGGCATCTTTCTGGGCGTCTCGGCGGTGATTCCGACTTATACGCAACATTTTTTCTGGGTGGAACTGATCATCGTCGCCACCATCATCACCCTGACCATCATCTGGAGCTTTTGGCTGAGGAGAAACAATTAACATGCCCGCAATTGACCGTTATGCCGTCTTCGGAAGCCCGATCAAACACAGCAAATCGCCCCAAATCCACCGCCTGTTCGCCGAACAGACAGGCCAGTCGCTCAGTTACGAAGCGCAGGAGGTAAAGGCCGAGTCATTCGCCGAGGCAGTCCGCGCCTTCTTCGCCGCCGGCGGCAAAGGCCTGAACTGCACCGTGCCGCTGAAGGAACTGGCCTACCGCTTTGCCTCGCACAAAACCGGACGCGCGGAACGCAGCAAGGCGACCAATACGCTCGCCCTGCAGGCGGACGGCACGATTCTAGGCGACAATACCGACGGCTGCGGCCTGGTCGGGGACCTGCTGAATAATCATCGCATCACGCTCGCGGGCAAACGCATCCTGATTCTCGGTGCGGGCGGCGCCAGCCGGGGCATCCTCGGGCCGATCCTGGAAGAAGCCCCGGCCGCTCTGGTGATCGCGAACCGGACCGTCGAAAAAGCGGAGAGGCTTGCCGAAGAATTCGAATGTCTCGGCAGCATTGCCGGCTGCGGCTTCGAAGCGCTTGCCGGACGGCAATTCGACCTGATTCTGAACGCCACCTCCGCCAGCCTGAGCGGCGAACTGCCTCCCCTGCCCGAACATCTGCTCGCCGATAAAGGCAACTGTTACGATCTTGCCTACGGCAACGAGCCGACCGCCTTCGTGCGCTGGGGAATCGCCCAGGGGGCGCAAAAGAGCCTGGACGGGCTCGGCATGCTGGTCGAACAAGCGGCCGAAGCGTTCTTCATCTGGCGCGGAGTCAGGCCCCAGACCCATCCGGTCATCGATCTGCTCGACCGGGAAAGAAAAGCCCAAGCCTAGCCGAACCGGCGGATGCGCAACACCTATCCGCCTATCGGCCTCGATCAGCCAAGCCGACAAAGAAAACGCCATGACTGCCGACTCGCCTTTGCGCAAAATCATCCATATCGACATGGATGCTTTTTACGCAGCGGTCGAGCAGCGCGACAATCCCGCCTACCGGGGCAAACCCATCGTGGTCGGTGGCCAACCCGATTCGCGGGGCGTGGTCGCGACCTGCAGCTATGAAGCCAGAAAATTCGGCATCCGTTCGGCGATGGCCTCCTCCCAAGCTTACCGGTTGTGTCCCCAGGCGATCTTTGTAAAGCCCCGGTTTGAAGTTTACAGAGACGTCTCGGCAGCGATCCGGCGCATTTTTTCCGACTATACCGAACTGTTCGAACCGCTGTCGCTCGATGAAGCGTATCTGGACGTGACCGAGGTTTCGCATTGCCAAGGATCGGCCACCTTGATTGCCAAGGAAATCAAAGACAAGATTCGGCAGCAAACCGGACTGACCGCCTCGGCCGGCGTTTCCTACAACAAGTTCCTGGCGAAGATCGCCTCCGATCTCGACAAACCCGACGGATTGTATCTGATCACGCCGGAACAGGGCCCCGGATTCGTCGAACGCCTGTCGGTCGGCAAATTTCACGGCATCGGCAAGGCCACCGAGAAAAAAATGCACGAACTGGACATCCGGTCCGGGCTGGATCTGAAACGCTGGCCGCTGTCTTTATTGGTGCAGCATTTCGGCAAGGCCGGACAGCATTATTACGACATTGCCCGCGGCATCGACCACCGGCCGGTCCGCAATTTCCGCCCGAGCAAATCGGTCGGCGTGGAAATCACCTATCCGGAAGACCTCGCCGAACCCAACCTCATCCTGCAGCAACTGATCGACCTGATGGGCAAGGCACTCGCACGGCTGACCGCGAAACAGATGACGGCGCATACGCTCACGGTCAAAATCAAATACCATGACTTCGTGCAGATCACCCGCAGCAAAACGCTGCCGCAGGCCATTACGGGAGTGGAAGGGTTCGAGGCCATACTGGCCGATTTGCTGAAAGATACCGAGGTCGGCGTCAAAAAGGTACGCCTGCTGGGCATTGCCCTGTCGTCCCTGCACAGTCCGGAGTTACTGCATTACCGGCAAACGGACCTGTTCGCCTTCTCCATGCCGTCACATTTCCCAAATTAACAGGCGGGTATGCCGCGCGTCGTTCAACTGCACGATCCTGGCGGGAGCACAGTCCGGCACGGCAAAGGAATTGCTTACAAACAAAGAACCTGCCCGCATTTCATGCTTCGCCTTTCGCCAGAGTTCGGCCATGGGTTCCGGCGACAGGAAAGCGTAGACGACATCGTAATCCGCCAGATTTTCATTCCAGAAGCTGCCGTAACGGACATACACGCCACTCTTCTTCGAGCGCAGCCGACTCACCAGAAAAGGAAGCGGCGCCGACTCGATACCGTAGAACCGCCCGGCCGGCTTTTGCTCGGCAAGGCGGGCCAGCAGGCCACCCAAGCCGCTGCCCAAATCGAGAAAACGGAACGGCCGGTGCCCGGGCAACAGCGAGGCCAGCGCCGCGCAGCTCGTTTCGTTGGAGAGATAAAGCGGGACTCTTTCCTTGGCATTACTGAAAAAAATCAGCCAAAGCAATAAAAATCCTCCCAAAAAAAAATGGGGGGACAAGTTGAGGCCGGATACCAGCAACAGCATCGGCACAAAAAGCCCCTGTATGACGAACCACCATGGAGGCAAACCGAAAAGCCAGCTCGACACGACGGCGGTTGCGCTTTGCAGGAGCGTCAACCCCCACCAAGGCAACAACAGGCCAAAAAGCAGGCTCGCTTTAAATGCCAGAAACGCGGCAAGCAATGCTCCCGCCTGCGCCAGCAAGGCGGAAAAAACGACCGGCAGACGCATCGATGCCGAGACTAGCGGCTTACCGGCTGGGGAACAGGCGGCTTGATCTCCGGCACGGCCGGCGACGGCGGCAAAGAAGAATTGTTCAGCAGCTTTTTCTGTGCGAAGTCGCGGACGTTGGCGCTGTTGATAACGCCTTCTTCGGTTCGCTTATTCAGGACGATGATCGAAATTCTCCGATTGATCGGATCGAGGGGGTTGTCCTTGTTCAGATGGACGCTGGAAGCCAGGCCCACGACCCGGATGATCTTTTCGTCCTTTAACCCGCCCCGCACCAGTTCTTTGCGGGCGGCGTTGGCGCGATCCGCCGACAACTCCCAGTTCGTATAGCCCTGCCCATTGCCGGGAAAGGGAGCGCTGTCGGTATGTCCCGAAACGCTGATCCGGTTCGGCAATTCGTTAATGACCGGAGCGAGCTGATCCAGAATCTGCGCCGCGTAAGGCTCCATCTTGGCGCTGGCCGTATTGAACATGGCCTTTTTTTCCTGATCCATGATCTGGATGCGCAACCCTTCCGTCGTAAAGTCGATCATCAGCTGGTCCTTGTACTGATTCATCAGCGGGGTGGTTTCGATCAAATTATCGATTTTTTCCTTCAGTTGCTTCAGGTGGTTGATATCCCGCCGTTCCGCTTCCTCATCGACATCCCTGTCGCTGGCCTCGGCAATGGATTCCTGCTTGCCTTCATTGGTCAACTTGACCTGCCCCTCGGACTGCGTCACATCTTGCCCGCCACCCTGGATCAGGCTGGTCGCATCGCCGGTATTGGCCCCGCCGGCAATGGACGGCCTCCAGGGGTCGGTAAAATAATCGGCAATCCCCTGCCGAATCGAAGGCTCGGTCGTACCGAGCAGCCACATGAGCAGAAAAAAAGCCATCATCGCCGTCACGAAGTCGGCATACGCCAATTTCCAGGCGCCGCCATGATAGCCGTGTCCGCCTTTTTTTATTTTCTTGATGACAACAATCGGATTTTCATTCATGCGGGCGGATTTTCATTCATGCGGGTAGCGTAAGGCCAATATCGTTTTTATTGTTTGTTATTCTTGAGATGCTCTTCCAACTCTATAAAAGGCGGACGCTCGGCGGAGAACATGACTTTTCGGGCAAACTCCACTGCCACGGGAGGGGCATAACCGTTCATCGAGGCAATAAAGCCGGCCTTGATGCTTTGATAGTATTTGGTGGACTCGGCCAGCTTCTGCTCCATCAGGCCGACCAGAGGGCCGATAAAACCGTAGGAAAGCAGAATCCCGAGAAAAGTGCCGACCAGCGCCGCACCGATGAGCTGGCCCAATTCGGCGGGAGGCTTGCCTACCGAACCCATGGTATGGACTACGCCCATGACGGCAGCGATGATCCCGAAAGCCGGCAAACCGTCGGCCAGGCGCGACAAGGCGCTGATAGGCAAATGCCCCTCTTCATGGTGAGTTTCGATTTCGAGATCCATCAGATTGTCGACCTGATGGACATCGAAATTGCCCGCAACCATCAACCGAAGATAGTCGGTAATGAATTCGACGGCATGGTGATCGGCAAGCACATTGGGCGCCGCGTTAAAAAGGGGACTTTGCGAGGGGTTGTCTATGTCGGCCTCGATGGCCAACAATCCCTGCTGCCTGATTTTGACGAAAATATTGTTTAACAAGGTCAGAGTTTCCAGATAAAACGTTTTTGTATATTTGGAACCTTTGAATACGCCTCCCAAACCGCGTAACGCCGCTTTCAATACTTTCGGGCTGTTGGAAACGATAAAGGCGCCTACAGCCCCTCCAAAGATGATAACAAACTCAAACGGCTGCACCAGAACGCCGACATGCCCTCCCGCCCCCATGTATCCGCCCAACAGAGCGCCAATAACTACGATATATCCAATAACGACAAACATGCAGCCTTCTCTTCAAATATAATCAGCAAATATTATCAGGTAATTCCGTTTTCGGTACGGCGAAGATATTAAAAGTGTAGCGGATTATTTGAATCAGGCGGGCTTTCTTTTCGAGAAACCAGAGGACGGCCTAGGCGAGCTCATTCAGAATATCCTCTGCGCTGGTAATGGCCTGTATATAGATTGCGACCAATTTATCCATGGCGACCAATTCCGCAAACGGTTCGAGCGAATGGCCCTGTTCAAGCGCTTGAATGCAATTCAATCCGACACTGTAAGGCCCCGTACGCTCAACCAGTGCTTGGGTCATTTCGGCTTGAATAGGCATATCCTTTACCAATTGATCGAGAGGCTGGCCGAACATCCCGTCAAGGATCGACAGCAGTCCCACGGCATAAGCGCTTTCCGGCTTACCGAGTGCGAGCTCTTTGCTCATCGAGTAACATAATTCGGCGCGGATCAAGCCCGTTTTTATAATCTCGACGCTTTTCACGGGCATATCGGACATGATGACCAGGCTTGCCCAGGCCCTCAGTCTTTTTAAACCGATAAACAAGACGGCTTGCTGAATGGAGTCGACTTTTTTAGTAAAGCCGAAGAAGGCCGAATTAATGAATCGCAGGGCTTTAAAGCTGAGTTGGGGATCCAGAGAAATCAACCGGGCCAACTCGTCCAGACCCACCGCGGGATCATTGATTCGGGAAATCATCTTTATCAATAAATTCTGATTGGTCTGCAGAATTTTGGTATTCAATATCTGGGGCCTGGCGAAAAAGTATCCTTGAAAAAGATCAAAACCCATTTCCAGCACCTTTGCAAACTCGGCATACGTTTCAACTTTCTCCGCAAGCAAAACCAATCCTTTCTTCTTTAAATCGGCAATATTTTGCGAATAGGCTTCGAGGTGGAGTCCGGTAATATCGATTTTGACGATAGAGCAATAAGGTAATAAAGGAGACCAATGAGGCTCGAACCTGTAATCATCCAGGGCGATAATAAAGCCGCTCTCATGCAGCTTACGTATGCCGCCTACCAGTTCGGCGTCGATTTCAATGTCTTCCAGAACCTCCAGCACGAAACGGTCCTTATCCAGCGGTAAGGCTTGCACATCGGTAAACAATGTTCTCGTAAAATTCACAAACGCTTTATGAGGCCCGACCAAATGTTTCACGCCGAATTCAAGAAACGTATAAAGCAGGGTACGCGCCGTTACGAGATTTCCGTTGGCGCCTTCCTCCGGTCCGGCATTCCGGTATCGATACAGCAACTCATAACCATAGGTCCGTTGATTGCGGTCAAGGATGGGCTGGCGTCCTACTTGAACGATCTCTGTCGGGCATTCCAGCTCTGTTTTGGGATTATTATCCGGCACGCAGTGTTTTCTATGTCTAAACGCCATGTTATGAATCTGCGATTCACGCCTTTACCTTACAGAATGCCATAAACACGGGGCGAATCGGAAGTCATTTCTCGACTTCACGGGAAACGCCGCCATTCTATCGCCGAGCCGATATATACCCTGGCTTTATATTCCGGCTTTCGGCGAATAAGTTTAACCGCATGATCAGATGTATATGGATAACTTGCTATACGCCCGGACAGAAAGCCGGAAGTATCGGGAAAGTCCTCCGAAGTCAAAAGAGGTTGAATAGCGACAGCTTTTGCACCTGTACGAAAGCCTGCTGAGCCGCCTGCAATGCAGTGGATTGAAGACTGAAGCGGCTGATGGCATCGGCATAATCGACATCCTCGATTCCGGATAATACCGTTTGGATGTTAAGCACCTGATCGGCATGCATGTTTTCTTGCTGATCCAATACGTTGAGCCGAACCCCTATCGAGGATTGCACATTGATTATCCTCTCCATGGATTGCTTAATATCGTCCAGCGAACTGGATTCCGGCGCATTGCTTTTTAGGTCGGCGATAAATTTGTCTATCGCTTCAAAAGCGTTATCGATGCCGGGAGATGGACCGGCGGGGGGAGGCGCGCCGGTAGGCACTCCAAAAACACTCTCGCCCGGGTTTCCGTCAGCCACCAGACGATCCGTACCGATTTGAATCTGCCGCTGATTGCCGTCTCCGCCGTAGGCATATCCCCCGCCGGGGGCGGGAACCTTTTCGAAAGGCTGGGTATCGCTTTTAAATCCTGCAAACACATATTCGCCGTTCGCGTTTCGGCTGTTGGCTATCGCCACCAGTTGATCCTTCAAGCCCTCCATTTCCGTGGCGATCGCATTCCTGTCGCTCGGCGAATTCGTGTCATTCAAGCCCTGAATTCCCAACTCGTTGATTTGTTGAAAAATATCCACCGCGTTCTGCAATAGTCCGTCCTGTAACGAAAGCCTTTGCCTGGCGGTATCGATATTTCTTTGATACTGCTCGGTCTGATTGAGGTTTTGATTCAGATCGACCACGCGCGCAGCGGCTGCGGGATCATCGGACGGCGCCAGTATTTTTTTGCCGGAAGACAGCTGCATCTGGGTCTGGCTCAACCGGACCTGCTGGTTCAGAATGGAATTGAGGCTCAATTGCTGCGCCCAAGAAGTCGAAATTCGCATGACAGTCTCCTATCGAATAGCTCCGATGAGGGTATCGAACAGGGAATTGGCGACGGAGATTGCCTTTGCCGCCGCCTGATAAGCATTCTGAAATTTAATCAGATTCGCCGCCTCTTCGTCCAGGTTGACCCCCACCAGATTTTCCCGGGTTTGTTTGGCCTGGTTCAGCAAAACCTGCTGAGCCGATTGGCTGGTTTTTGCCGATTGCGTGCTGGTCCCAACCTGGCTCACCAATTGGCCATACGCGGAAGAAAGCGTGGAGCGGCCTCCCGATAGAATAGGCTGCTGTTCAAGATTCGCAAGCTTCAGCGCATTGGTATTGTCCCCCGGAACGGAAGCGCCATTGCCCGCCGCGGCGATTTCCTCGGGATCGCCGATATTGATCTTCAGGTTTTCGGCCGCGTAAAAGGCGGGGCGGATCAGAAAGCTCGAAGCGCCGGTCGGCGGCGTAGACAAGCTGATCGTCATCCCTTCCACATTGACCGGGCTTCCGGGAAAGCCGGCGATATTGATCGCCTGCTTGTCGCTCAGGCGGGTCAACGTATAATTGGTGCCGTCGTAATCCAAACGATAATCGCTGGGGTTCAGGTTCGCCGTATTGGCCGGATCGTAAGTGGCAGCGATGCTGCCCCCTCCCGGCAGGCCGGGATTGACCGTAACCGGCACATTCATGCCGGTGCCGCCCAAGGCGAATAAATCCTGGCCCGGCGCGCCGTTCAAATCGAAGCCGCTGTTATGTATCGCGTTGAACTGCACGGACAAAGCGGCAGCCAAGACTCCCAACTGTTGTTGCGCGGGGTCCAGAATCTGATCCCGAAATTTGAGCTCGCCCGATAATTCGCCGCCCGTGATCGACTGCGTGATGGGCTGGCCGTTGATAACGATATCCTTATAGGAATTATCGAAAGTGGAGCCGGCCAGCGATAAAGTCGCCGCACTCGCATTGGAAACCAAAGACTGCCCTTTGCCGATGATCAGGTTGACCGAGCCGTCGTCCATATTGAGCGCGGACACGTTGATTTTCTCGGCGATCTTGGTGATCAGCGCATCGCGCTGGTCCAGCAGATCGTTCGGCATCTGCATACCGCCAGTCCGTCCGAACTCCGCGGTGATTTTAACGTTCAGATCGGCGATGGACTGCGCATAGGTATTGATATCGTCGAGAGTGGCCTGCATCTGCTTGTTCGTCTGATCGCGCAAACCGTCGAAAGACGATGCCATGTCATTGAATTGTTGCGCCAGCGAACCGGCCTGCCCCAGCATGGCCTGGCGGGCGGCCAGGGAAGTCGGGTCATTGGCGACATCATTGACCGCGCTAAAAAACGATTTTAAAGTCACCGGCAGGCCCGAGTCGTTGTTGCCGACCAGCGTGTCCACTTGCGATGCCATGCCCGCCAAATAGTCCGACTCGGCGAAGGCGGAGGTGCTGGAATTGAGCTGCTGATTGATAAATTGATCGTAGCTGCGCGTAATATTGACGACGTTGACGCCCTGTCCGATGTACCCTGCCCCCGTAAATTGAGGGGGACGGGCGCTCAGCTCGACCTGTTGCCGGCTATAACCTTCGGTATTGACATTGCTGATGTTCTGGCTCGTCGTCGCCAGCCAGCGCTGGGAAGCGAAAAGCCCTGTCAACGCCGTTTCTAAAATCCCCGTTCCAGCCATGATCTTGTCCTGCTTCGGTTGTTATCAGGCCCGATCGTCCATCGCCGCGGCAAGATCGGGTTGAATGTTGTTCATTGTTGCGCCGCGATAAATGCTGATGATCTTCTCGGCGTATTTCGGATCCGTCGCATAGCCTGCCTGCTGCAATCCGCGCAGATACCGTTCCGGACTATCAGCCTGTTTCAAGGCGTCGCCATAGCGCGGGTTGTTTTTAATCAATCGCACATAATCCTGAAAACTTTCCTCGAACGAATCATACGCACGAAATCCTGCGTTGGTTTTCCTGCCGACGCCTCGTTCGAATTCCAGCGCCTGGACCGACACTTGTTCCCCCTGCCATGCCCTTCCGGCTTTGATGTTGAACAAGTTGAAGGTGCTTTCACCCTCCCGGTTTTTGATCAACGAACGCCCCCAATTCGTCTCCAGTGCCGCCTGCGCCAGCAGCACTTTCGGCTCGACGCCCAATTCCCTGGCGGCCCGTTCGGCAATGGGATGCAAATGCCTGACAAAATCCTGTGCAGAATATATCGGCAGATCGCCGGATTTCTTGAATGAAAATTCCGAATCCCCGCCCTCCAAGGCAAGCTTTTCACCGTTGACCGAAGCCGGATTGATTTCTTCTTCATTCCCGATCGCGGCATCCGACGCTTCATGACTCTCATCGATCTTGCCGAGGATACGGCTGTCGACTTTGCCGTGCCGGCCCGGCATCGCCTTGCCGGCGGTGGAAGAGCGGTTCAGATAATCCTCGATATTCATTTTTCCGGTCTTGTCATCGTCGGCCTCTTCGCGTTTCATCTGCTTGACGATCAAATCCGCCAGCCCAACCGATCCCGACAGATTCGACGCCAACTGTTGATCGTACATTTCGCCGTAAAACTTGCTTTGCTCGTTATCCAGGATACCGTCCGCCAGTTTCGACTCGCGCATGCTTTTGAGGACCTGATTCAGGAAAACGGCCTCGAATTGCTTGGCGGCCGCTTTCAAGGCTTCCGGAGACTCTTTCCTGGCTTCGGTTTTCAGCTTCGCAAGGGCGTTGAGGTCGGTATAAACATCGGACCGGTTCGCGTTTAACATAAGAAACCTCCCGCTAAATGACTATCAGCTCGGCGCGCAGGGCGCCGGCGGTCTTGAGGGCCTCCAAAATGGCGACCAAATCGCTCGGCCCGGCCCCGACGGTATTGACCGCCTTGACGATTTCATCCAGGGACACGCCGGCATTGAATACGAACATCCGGTTTCTTTCCTGTTCGACTTGCACATCCGATTGCGGCGTCACCACGGTCTGGCCGCCGGAAAACGCATTCGGCTGGCTGACCTGCGGATTTTCGCTGATGGTCACCGTCAAACTGCCGTGCGACACGGCGGCCGGCCGCACCCGAACTGTATTGTTGATCACCACGGTTCCCGTGCGGGAGTTGACGATGATCCGCGCCGGCGCCTCGTCCGGCATGATATTGATGTTTTCGACCAATGCCGCGAACGAGACTTTTTGCGCCACATCGAAAGGCCCCCTGACGCTGACCGAAGCGGCATCGACCGGCCTCGCGGTATTGGCGCCCAGTTCTCTGTTGATGGCTTCGGCCATTCGATTGGCCGTCGTAAAATCGGCCGCATGCAAATTGAAAGTTAAAATGTTGCCTTCCGAAAAAGGCGTTTTGACCGTACGCTCGATGGTGGCGCCGTTCGGAATCCGGCCGACGGTGGGATTGTTGACGGTAATGTTGGAACCGTCCCGGCCGGTCGCGCTCAAGCCGTTCACGACCAGATTGCCCTGCGCGACCGCATAAACTTGGCCGTCCGCGCCCTTCAGCGGCGTCATCACCAAGGTGCCGCCCCGCAGACTTTTCGAGTCGCCGATTGCGGAAACCGTGACGTCGATGGTTTGCCCCGGCTTGGCGAACGGAGGCAAATCGGCCTGAATCGCCACGGCGGCGATATTTCTCGATTTGGGATCGACGCCGGGAGGCAAGGTCACGCCGAAGCGGCCCATCATGCTGCGCAAGGTTTGCCCCGCAAACTTGGTTCTATCCCCGGATTTGTTGTCCACGCCCACGACCAGCCCGTAACCCACCAACTGATTGGTCCGCATTCCTTCGACGGAAGCGATATCCTTGATCCGTTCGCCTCGAACCGAACCGCTGAGAGCCAGTCCCAGCATGGCGAATAAACCGATGGCCTTGCGTACGCTCTTCATGTTTCAGACTCGCTCGAATTCAGAAAGGAAACCACGGACTATAGATGATCCTGGCAAGCCATCCCATTTTGCTGGCGTCCGCCATGGCGCCTTCTCCGGTATACATAATGGTCGCATCGGCCACTTTGTCCGAGGAAACGGTATTGGACGTGTCGAGATCGACAGGCCTGACGATACCCGAAAGCCGGACGTATTCGTCGCCCTGGTTCAACGTCACTCTTTTCTCGCCGCGCACCCGCAAATTGCCGTTCGGAAGGACTTCCACGACCGTAACGGAAATATTGCCGACCAGACTGTTGCTCTGGTTGGCCTCGCCTTCCCCGTTAAAGTCCCTTTTGCCGGCCAGTTCGGTTTTCGCATCGTTGCCGGTGAGGGACGACAGCGCGAATCCGGCGACAGTCGGCGCCGACACCAGCACATCGAGGTCCTTTTTCGCACTCAGATCGTCCGCCTTTTTGGCCTGGGTCAACTCCTGAAGCTTGATGGTCAACACATCCCCCACCCGCATCGCCTTATTGTCTTCGAACAGGCGCATGTCGTAACCGGCCTGGTAGATGGCGCCGCTATTCGACACGGGAGGCTGCAATGATGCCGGCGCCACCGGCGCGAATGCGGGATCTTTGGGCGGCACGGTCGTGCAAGCCGACAACAGAATGGACGCCAACCCCAAAAGTCCAAGCTTTTGCATGATCATCCTCATTCTCCCGCTACAGTTGCTGGGTCACGAACGAAAGCATTTGATCCGTGGTCGATATGGCCTTGGAATTCATCTCGTAAGCCCGCTGGGTTTCAATCATGTTCACCAGTTCTTCGACGACATTCACGTTGGAGGTTTCCAGAGAGCCCTGCAATAACGTGCCGTATTCCTGGTCGCCCGGCGTGCCTATGAGCGGCGCGCCGCTGGAGACCGTTTCCCGGTAAAGGTTTTCGCCGACCGGTTCAAGACCGGTAGGATTGATGAAATCCGCCGTCTGGATCTGTCCGACCTGAACCGGCGCGGCATTTCCCGGCTGCAACACCGAAACGGTGCCGTCCCGGCCGATCGTGATGCTGAGCGCATCGTTCGGTATCGTAATCGCCGGTTCCAACTGCAAGCCGCCCGAAGTCACCAGTTGGCCGTTGGAGTCGAGTTTCAAGGTTCCGTCGCGGGTATAATTAATGTCGCCGTTCGGCATCAGGATTTGCAAATAACCCCTGCCGTTGATCGCGACGTCCAGGGAATTTTCGGTCTGCTGAATATTTCCCTGCGTATGCAGTTTCTCGGTAGCGACAGTTCTGACGCCGGTGCCCAACTGCAGGCCCGACGGCAATTCGGTATTTTGAGTCGTCTGCGCGCCCGCTTGCCGAATATTCTGATAAACCAGATCCTCGAATAGCGGCCTGGATTTTTTGAATCCGGTGGTGTTGACGTTCGCCAAGTTATTGGCGATAACGGCCATCCGGGTTTGCTGGGCGTCCAGGCCGGTTTTGGCGACCCATAAAGCGCGTTCGGTCATAGTAATCTCCTGCGTGTCAAAGAATTGTCTCGATCAAACTCATGCAGGGTTTATGCCATCTGCATCAGTTTGGCGCCGATGCTGGCATTGTCATCCGCCGCTTTCATGACTTTGGTTTGCAGTTCGAAATTTTTGGACAGTTCGATCATCTCCACCATCGCGCTGATCGCATTGACATTGCTGCCTTCCAAGGAACCCTGCACCAGCCTGACGTCGGCGCTGGCCTCCGCCGTTTTGCCGCCTTTCAAATGCATCAGCCCGTCATTCAACTTTTCAAGATCGCCCGGCGCCGGCTGGACCAGCTTGATCCGGTCCAGCATCGCCATATTGGTGGAGTTGACGCCCATCGGAATGATGCTGATCGTGCCGTCCCTGCCGATTTCCAGCTTTCGTGCCGGCGGCAGGGAAATCGGCCCGTTTTGCCCCAGAATCTGCAGGCCGGCGCCGTTCTGCAGCAAGCCCTCGGGAGTGATCCGAAGATCGCCGGCGCGGGTATAGGCTTCCTTGCCGTCGGCCGTCTGCACGGCCAGCCAACCGTCGCCCTCGATCGCAACGTCCAGTTCGCGGCCGGTGGTTTGCAGCGCGCCGATTGACAGATCCGTCGCCGGCCTTTCGGTCATCGCATAAACGCGCGTCGGATAACCGGCGCCGAACACCGGCATGCTGCGGAATTGCTCCAGATCGGCCTTGAATCCCGAGGTTTGAGTGTTCGCCAAATTATTGGCGTTTGCCGTTTGCGCCAATAATGTTTGCTTGGCTCCGCTCATCGCGATATAGAGACTCTTATCCATTACGGCTCTCCCGGCTTAGCGTTTAACGGATATTCAAGATGGTTTCGGTAACGGTTTTTTCAACGCTGATGGCCTGGGCATTGGCCTGATAGGCTTGCTGGCCGATGATCAGCCGTACCAATTCCGAGGTCAAATCCACGTTGGAAGCTTCCACCGCGCCCGACTGGATCTTCCCGAAACTTCCCGTGCCAGGCGCGCCGACAATCCGTTCGCCGGAGTCCGCGCTTTGCGCCCAAGTCGTATCGCCCAATTTCGCCAGCCCTTGCGGATTGGGAAAACGGGACAGCGCGACCTGGCCCAACGTTTCCGCTTTACCGTTGCTGTATTTGGCATAGACGACTCCGGAATCATCGATATCGATCCCTATCAAGTTACCCGAAGGAAAACCGTTCTGAGCCAGATTATTGACCGAAAATACACTGCTGTATTGGGTCGTTCCGGTAAAGTCAAAGGTCAGGCTGAGCGAATCGACGTTCAGATTGGGATCCAGCGTCGTGGAGTCGATCGGGCCGTAAGCGAGCGGCATCACCGTCGTCAAGTTTCCGGCCGTGTCGAACGTCATCGTCTTAAATGATTGGGAACCGTCGAGCGGTAAAGGCGCTGCCGTACCGTCGGTATTGATCGGTTTGCCGTCAACGAACAGATACGTATTCCAGGTATTCGGCGTCGTCGGGCTCTGACTGACGTAATAAGTAGTGGCGATATGGGAGTTTCCTTGCGAGTCGTAAATCGTCAAGGACGTAGAGTGATTGTAGGAATTCGGAACCGCAGGATCCACGGTGGTAGCGGTCGGCGCGACCTGGGTCGACTGCAGATTCGAACTGACGCCTATGGTGCTGGTGGCGGTCGGCGATCCCTGATTGGCCTTGACCTGCAAAGGCTGCAAAACTCCGGTGCTGAATCCCGCGGCCACCGTCGTTCCGTTCGGCTTGAACGTCATCAGGTACAGGCCCTGATTGTTCACCACATAGCCTTCCTTGTCCAGTTTGAACTCTCCGTCCCGGGTAAATGCGGTAGGCTGATCCGACGTAGCGCTGCTTCCCAACGAAAAAAAACCGTCGCCGCTGATGGCCAGATCCAGATTGTTGCCGGTCGCATTGATGTTGCCCTGCGTAAACTGTTGCGCCACATTCGCCACCCTGACCCCGGTCCCCGCCTGAATACTGCTGACGCCGCTGACGCTGGCGGCATAGACATCGGAAAACTCCGCCCTGGATTCCTTGAAGCCAACCGTGTTGGCATTGGCAATGTTATTGCTCGTCACGTCCAAATTTTTCGAAGCGGCATTCATGCCGCTGACCGCTGTAAAGAAAGCCATGTGATTTCTCCAAAATTAAAGAATCTGTGTGATTTGATTGAAGTTTACCGCCCCCAATCCTTCCAGGTTCACCGTAACGCCCTGCTGGCCGTTGCCCAGAATAACGCTGTCGACCTTGGAATTGACTTGCGTGGCCAATGCCGTATTGGTTCCGTCGATGGTCGCCGCCGCCTCCAGCTTATAGCTGCCCGGATGCGCCAATACGTTGCCATCGCTGTAACCGTCCCAGGTGAAAGGCACATTTCCCGCTGTCTGGTTGCCAAGATTCAAGGTCCGCACCGTTTCTCCCGTTTGCGCATCGACGATTTTCAACGTCACATTGGGGGAGTTGCCCGGCAGCACCAGTTGTCCTTGAATCTCGCCGCCTGCCGGCAGAGTGCCCTGACCCGACTGCACGGACACGTAATGCCCCACCAAGCTTGAGGCCTGCAGGGCCTGATCCGAACTGATCGAATCAGCGAAACTTTTAAAAGATTCCTGCAAATCCTGAATTCCCGCCACCGTTCCGAACTGCGCCATTTGCGCCAGAAAATCGCCGTTTTCCATGGGCTTGGTAGGATCCTGGTGAGTCATTTGCGTCGTCATCAGTTTCAAAAAATCTTCCTGTCCCAACGACGACTTTTTAGAAGCCGTCGTTTGGGAGCCCGATAATCCCAGGGCGTTGATCGCATCTATTCCGAGAGTCATGCCATGCCTCCTATTTACCCATTTTCAAGGTTTGAAGAATCAGTTCCTTTGCCGTATTCAAAACCTCCACATTGTTTTGATAAGAGCGGGAGGCCGACATCATATTGGCCATCTCTTCGATCGTATTCACGTTGGGTTTGTAGATGTACCCGTCCTTGTCCGCCAGGGGATGATAAGGCGCATATTCCGCCACCGACGGCTCCTGGCTTTCCACCACGCCCAATACGTTGACGCCGCTTCCTGGTTTCTGCCGGTCGAGAAGATTCTTCAACTCGGAAGCGAATACCGGCTGGCGGGATTTATACACCGTATCCAGACTGCCGCTGACGGTGTTGGCGTTGGCAATGTTGCTGGCGACCAGGTTCAGCCTGACCGACTGGGCGTTCATACCGCTGCCGGCAATATCGAAAATATTGAAATTGGCCATGCTCATTCACCTCTGAGGGCCATCATCAGACCCGCTAAACTGTTATTGATAAAATTCAAACTGGCTTGATACTGCACCGCGTTTTCGGCAAATTTGGCCTGTTCCACATGCGCTTCCACGGTATTGCCGTCGAGCGACGCCTGGTTCGGGTTGCGGTACATCATCCTGGCGCCCAGCGTTAACTCGGGGGGAGCAAGGTGATTCGTCCGCGTGCGTTCCAGGTTTAAACCGGAAAGGTTTAAACCGGAAGGCATGTTTTGCTTCAATACCGACGAAAAATCCAGGTCGCGCGCTTTATAGCCCGGCGTGTCCGCATTGACCAGATTCGAGGCGAGCACCTCGCTGCGTTTTTCGCGCAATGCCAGTGCCTGCGCGTGAATCCCCAAGGCTTTATCGAAATTTATAGACATACTTTTTACCTCACGATAGGTCGCTTCGAGATTTCTTAAGCAAATACCGCACCAAAATATTTTTTCTATTTGTAAACAAATATCTGCAATCCGATAAGGGTTTTTGATTACGATAGGACATGATTTCTTGCTATGATGAAACCCCGCTATTCATGCGGAAGAAGCGGTTTGGCCGGCGTACTGCCAAATTATTGACGTTGCGCCTGTGCTGCGGAAAATTACCGGCTGTGTCGGCAATTGGAAGACAGATCTATTACGGAATTAAGAGCTAGAGGCTGTTGTGCTGTGAAAGCGGCCTGGATAAAATCCCCCCTCTTTTTCAAAAGGGGAAGCGGCCGTAGGATGCGGTGAGGAACGAACCGCATCGTTCGCGATTGATGCGGTTCGTTCCTCACCGCATCCTACGGCTCTTGTAGGGTGGATTCGCCGCCAGGCAATCCGCCTTCCCTTTGAAGCCGGGTAGGCCGGGCAACCGCTTCATCGTTGCCCGACGTCAGGTGGCAACCTTGCTTCGCTATGGCGACAGCTTGAAGTCGCCACCCCATTGAACTCCGGCCATGTCGGGCACAAAAAGCGTGCCCGACCTACTCGGCTGCCCCTTTTTCAAAGGGGAAAGTGGCCGTAGGATGTGGTGAGGAACGAACCGCATCGTTCGCGATTGATGCGGTTCCTATCGTCACCGCATCCTACGGTTCTTGTAGGGTGGATTCGCCGCCAGGCAATCCGCCTTCCCTTTGAAGCCGGGTAGGTCGGGCAACCGCTTCATCGTTGCCCGACGTCAGGTGGCAACCTTGCTTCGCCATGGCGACAGCCTGAAGTCGCTACCCCATTGAATCCGGCCATGTCGGGCGCAAAAAGCGTGCCCGACCTACTCGGCTGTTGTGCTGCAAAGAGTGGATGGAGCAACGCCGATGCGGCGCTTAATTCGCATTTTAGGGTTATTTACGAGTAATGGCTTATGAAATATTGGTTGTCGGCGGCTTTATTGGCGAATATCGCCTTGCTTCTGGTGGAATTTCATTCCGGAGCATTCGAATCCGCCCCGATGGAAGAAACTAGCGACCTCCGGAAAGAACGCGAGACTGATTCGAATCCACACAAAGATGCACCCGGTGAAATCGGTCTCGCCGATACTCCTGTTTCTTCTGCCGAAAATTCAAACGGGGGTTTGAATTCGCACCATGAAGCGCGGCTGGAAGTTGAACAATCTCCGCGTCAGGATAATATTTCCATTCCCGATGCCCAGGCATTGCTTCCAGCATCGAACTCAATCCAGACGCCCGGACAAACCCGGACTTTTCCGCTCGAAAGCGGCAGCGCGGACGCTCCCGGAGATGAACCCATTGCTGCCGTTGGTCTTCCGCGGCCGGCGCAACCGCCCGCCTCTCCCGAGCCGTCAAAAACCCCGACCGCCATTCAATCGGCTGAGAAAGGCTCCGCCGCTCCATCCACCCTTGCGCCAATCCCGCTTATCCCTGCCGAGGAAAAGAATGTCTCCGCTGCTCCCGAAAATCCTCGAAAAGGCGGAAAGCCGGGTCTGGCTCACGCCGTTCCTCCCAACGAAATCGCCGGGAAAGCCGAAGCGCCTGTGCATTCGCCAAAAGCCGCGGCGCAAACGGCAAAAAACAAAAACGCCGGGAGTGAATCCGTGGCCAGGGAAACGTATCCGTCGCTCCCCCTGCCGCACGCGCCGGATAAAGTGCTGACAGCCTGCTACATGGCCGGCCCCGCCAATAGTCTCGGCGCCCTAAACGCGCTGCTCGGGCAGTTCCGTCCGCAATTGACGGAACTGGCCATGGCTCCGGCCCCGGCGGAAAAAGCGCATAAGCACAACCGGTTTGTAGTGTACTATCCCGCGCCGCCTTCCTTGGAAGAGTCGTTTCTTGCCGCGACCACCTTAAAAAACACCTATGGAATTAAAGACTTGCAGGTCATTAGAGACGGAGAGATGAAAGGCGCCATTTCTTTGGGCGTCTTCAGCAGCCAACGGAACGCCGAATCGGCAAAAAGCCGATTTGAGCAGCAAGGGCTGCAAGTCCAAATCAAACCGCGTTTTCCGACCGAAAACGCCTACAAAGTGCGAATGCGCTGGACTTCGCAGCAGGAACCGATCGCCGAGCAATTAGTCGATGCATTGACCCGGAGCTATCCCGATACCCGGCGAATTGGCTCCTGCGAGTAACCGGATCGGGGAGATAGACTCGGTTTCTTAACAGCCTGCTAGACTTTAAGGACGAATCACCGAGAAGCACCCCCCATGATGGTCACCGCCCCCGTTTCAAAATCGCTCAAACGATCTTTCCTGTATTCGCTCATCAGCATCGGCATCGTCCTGGTACTTGCGGAAGCCCTCGTCATACTGCTGCTGGAAGCCCTGCCTGCGTGGGGGATCGGGTTAACGCCCCTGCAGGAAAACGCTGCGCGCCTGGTATTACTCTTCGTGTTGTCGGCTCCTTTGACATGGGTGTTGGCATTGCGGCCGTTGGCCGGAAAAATCGACCGGCAACAAGCCGGCCATATGAACCGGATCAACGAGAATCAACAATTACGCCAGGCGCTGGACTTTCATGTCCTGATCAGCATTACGGATGTCGCCGGACGCATCACTTATGTCAACCGGAAATTTTGCGAAGTCTCCGGGTTCAGCGAAAGCGAACTACTCGGCCAAGACCACCGTATCATCAACTCCGGCTATCATGATCAGGAGTTTATCCGTCAAATGTGGCGCACGATCGCCCAGGGCCGGCCCTGGGAAGGCGAATTCTGCAATCGCAGCAAGGAAGGCCGCCATTATTGGGTAGCCAGCACGATTATTCCGATGCCGGGTCCGAACGGCAAACCTGCGCACTATCTTTCCATCCGCCGCGAAATCACCAAGATCAAAGAAAACGAAATCCGCCTGTTGACCCTGAAACAGGCTTTGGATGCCAGCAGCGAGATGATTATCGTCACGGACGATCACGGCTGTATTCAGTATGTCAACCCAGCTTTGTGCGATTTTACGGGCTGGAAAGAAGAAATGCTGGCCGGCAGGCCGCCGGACATCCTCGACAGCCCGAATGCCGATCCGCGCTCGTTGCGCGAAATGCGGAACAGCCTGCGCCTCGGCAAATCCTGGAGCGGCCGTCTGCTCAACTGGCGAAAGGGCGCGCCGCCCTTTCGAATCGCCGGCCAATCGCCTGTTCCGGATGCACGCGATTATTGGGCGGAAGTCTGCATCACGCCGATACGCAACCAAAATGGCGAGATCATCGGTTATGTGCAGATTCAGCGGAATATCACCGACCAGGTCCATAAGGAACAAGCCCAGACGCTGGAAAATGCCGACACTGTCGCGCGTCTGGCCATTTCCGAAACATTGCAGCAAACGCTGCCGCTGCAACAGCGATTTATCCGGGTGTTGGATATTCTGTTCAACCTGAAAGCATTCGACTTGCAGCGTAAGGGCGGCGTATTTCTTAAAGACCCGAACGAGGATTGCCTCGATTTATTCCTACTGCACGGCAAATTCAGCGAGGAATTCATCCGCCGCGAACAGCATGTGCCTTTTGGGGCCTGCCTGTGCGGACGCGCGGCCGTTTCCCAGGAACTCATCGTCAGTAATGACTGCTTCTGCGACCCGCGCCATGAACACCAGTTCGAAGACATGCAAGCGCACGGTCATTATATTGTGCCGATCGTGTCCGCCGGCGCAACCCTGGGCATTTTGTTTCTCTATACCGATCCTCATCCTTTGCAGTTGGAATCGCGCCTGACCATGCTGCGGCAAGTCGGCGACATGATGGGACTGGCCCTGCTGCAGGAACAAGCCAGGCATTCTTTGGAAAAGGCGCGCAATGCCGCCGAAGAGGCCGCCAAAACCAAAGCCGAGTTTTTGGCCAACATGAGCCACGAAATCCGCACGCCTATGAATGGCGTATTGGGAATGCTGGATATTCTGAAAGATACCGACATGAGCTATGAACAGAGAGACCTGTTGGAAACGGCCGCCAATTCCGCCGAATCGTTATTAGCCATCATCAACGATATTCTGGATTTTTCCAAACTGGAAGCGGGCAAATGCGAGCTCGAACAGATCGAATTCAACCTGCCGGCCCTGGTCGAAGAAATTTGCGCTTTGATGTCGGTTCGCGCGCACGCCAAGGAATTGGAACTCAACTGCTTTCTGCCGCCCACGCTGCCGGCGCGCTGGCTAGGCGATCCCAACCGCATCCGGCAGGTGCTGGTCAATTTGGTCGGCAATGCGGTCAAATTTACCGAACGAGGCGAAGTCTCCGTCAAAGTATTGGCGCAAGCATCCGCCGGCGACGACAGTGCGCTACGCGTGGAAATCAAAGATACCGGTATCGGCATGAGTCCGGAAGGCCAGACACTGTTGTTTCAGCCGTTCGCACAGGCCGACAATTCCACGGCCCGGCGTTTTGGCGGAACCGGTTTAGGACTATCCATCAGTAAAAATCTGATCGATCTGATGAAAGGCAATATCGGGGTGGAAAGCGTGCAGGGGAAAGGCACTTGCTTCTGGTTTACCTTACCGCTGCAACCGGTCGATAATCATGCCGCGCCTTCTCTTACCGATCTTTCCGGCAAACGCGCGCTGGTCGTCGACGATAACGACACCAACCGCAAAATTCTGCGGTACTATTTGCAGCACTGGGGCATGCGGGTCAGCGAAGCCGATAATGCCCCCGCCGCGTTGACCGAACTGCAAACGGCGGCCCTGAAAAACGAGGCTTACGATATTTTACTATCGGATCTGCATATGCCCGATATGGATGGCTACGCGCTGGCGCGCGCCATTGCAACATTCCCCTCCATCGCCGCTACGCCGCGCCTGCTGCTTTCCTCAGGCGGCATGGGCTCCGAAGCCGACCGCCTGGCGTTGGGCTTTGCCCAAAGTCTGCTAAAACCCGTCCGTCAAGCCCAGTTGCTAGAGGCCATCGCCAGCGCCTTGCATGCCCCGCTCAGAAAAACCCTGTCGCCGATCAAGATTGCCGAAGAGTTACCCGATTACGGCAGCAAGCAGATCCTGGTAGTCGAAGACAACAAGGTCAATCAAAAAGTCATCCTGGCGATGTTGGGCAAATTCCGATGCACTCCGGACCTGGCCGAAAATGGCCGGGAGGCGCTCGATAAATTGGCCCAAAAAACTTACGATCTGGTGTTCATGGACTGCCAGATGCCGGTCATGGACGGCTACGAAGCGGCCCGCCTATTGCGAAACCGGGAATCGCCCCTCCCCGTGAAAACTCCCGTCGTTGCCCTCACGGCACATGCCGCCGCCGGAGAGCGCGAGAAATGCCTGGCCGCCGGCATGGACGACTTTTTAAGCAAGCCTATCGTCAGACAGGAACTGGCGGAAGCCTTGGCGCGATGGTTGGGAGACGCCAGCTCCTGTGAGATAATGGCCGACACGAAGTCTGTTATTGCGAACGACCTGTCCTCCCCGTGCTGGGATGAAGCCGAAGCGCTTAAACGTCTGGACAATGATCAAGAGCTACTCAACGACATGATCGATTTATTCTTCACCATCACCCCGGACCGATTGCTCGAACTCGAAGAAGCCCTGGCTCGCCGCGAGCCAGCCGCCCTGGCCGATGCCGCGCATGCGATCAAGGGCATGGCCGGGCATTTTTGCGCCGATCCGCTGTATTCCGCCGCGGCCAGACTGGAGCACAGCGCCCGGCAGGAGGAACCGGGCGATTTTCGACAAATGACGCGGGATGTGGCCGATGCGGCCGCCCGGTTGATGGTCGCATTGCGCTCAAAGCAAGGCGCCGCTTTATGAATACCGAGTTCAGCTTTCACGAACTCAAAGCGGCTGAGCGTCTGCCTACACCTTCGGGGCTTGCCTTGGCGATCATGCAGTTGCTGCAAAAAACGGATGCCACCCTACTGGAACTGGCCGAACTGGTAAAAGGGGATCCGGCCTTGACCGCACGCATCTTGGGCTTTGCCAATTCCGCCGCATTCGGTGCCCGCCGCCCCGTAGCCACGGTCCATGACGCCGTGCTGATGATGGGCATGAATTCGGTACGCAATTTCGCGTTGAGCCTGTCCTTGATCAACAATCACCGTGACGGCCATTGCATGGGCTTCGATTATCCGATCTACTGGGCACAGGCGCTGGCCATGGCCGTCGCCATTGCCGCCATTACCGCGCGCGAACGGACGATAGCGCCGGAAGAAGCTTTTACGATAGGCTTATTGTCCGACATCGGCCGGCTGGCCCTGGCCACCGCCTGGCCGGAAACTTACGGCGATTGTCTTCAAATGTCTCAGGGCGACGACCTGCTGCGCCTGGAACGTGAACGCTTTGCCGTCGACCATAAGGAACTCACCCTCATACTTTTGCTGGACTGGGGGTTTCCCAGCATATTGCTGGATGCACTCAACCTCAGTACCGAACCTCTTGCCGGCGAAATTTCCAGGGTAACCCGCCTGGCCCGGCAATTGGCTTTCGCCCGGCAGATCGCACGTTACTGCATCGCCGATGACCAGTATCGCACCACCCTCTTACCGGATTTGCAGCGGCAAGCCGAAAACCACTCTCTCGAGCGCGATTTTTTCGACAAGTTTATCAATGACATCAGCAGGGAATGGCAGACATGGGGCAAATTGATTGAAATCAAGACCGATGCGCGGCTTGCGTTTCCGGCGGCCCCGAGCGAGCAAACGGAAACATTACCCGGACTGGATCTGCTGCTGGTAGACGATGATCCGATGATGGTAGCGCGCCTGTCGAAGCAATTGACGGCCGCCGGCCATCGGGTGGCTGCCTGCCGTGACGGCGAGGCCGCGCTAAAACATGTCGTCGAGCATAAGCCGCAAATGATGATTACCGATTGGCGAATGAAACCCCTGGATGGTTTAAGCCTGTGCAAGACCTTGCGTGAAGCCGACATCGGCAAGAACCTGTATCTGATCATGCTCACCGCGACCGAAAGCGAAGACGCCCTGGTCAAGGCTTTTGCCGCCGGCATCGACGATTATGTCACCAAACCGGTCAGCCTGCGGGTTTTATTGGCGCGTATCCGCGCCGGCCAGCGCATCATCATGCTGCAACAGGAAGTGGAAAAAGAAAAAAAAGACATCCAGCGCTACACCGCCGAGCTGACCGTCGCAAATCGCCGCCTGGAAATGATGGCGAATACCGATATTCTCACCAGCCTGCCCAACCGCCGTTATGCCCTGACCCGCCTGGAACAGGAATGGGAAACCGCCCAGCGCTACAATCGGCCCTTAAGCGTCTTGATGCTGGATCTGGACCATTTCAAATCGATTAACGATACCTTGGGCCATGACGCCGGTGACGCCGTACTAACCCATTCCGCGAAAATATTGAAAGCCACCGTCCGGGCAAGCGACATCGCCTGCCGTCTGGGCGGCGAAGAATTTTTGGTGATCGCCCCCAACACAGACGGAACCGCCGCCCTTTTACTCGCCGAACGCATTCGCGGAGCCATACAGGCTCAACAACCCAAAGATCCCGCTCTCACAAAGCCGATTACCGTCAGCATCGGCGTTGCCGGCTCGGTAGGGGACAAACCCGGCTGGAAAACGCTTATCAAACTAGCCGACCAAGCGTTATACCAGATCAAGGCAAGGAGCCGTAATGCCGTACAGCTCGCATCGTTTTGAAAAGTTTTCCCCGGTTGCCGAACCGGTCCGCATCTCGCGTCTTGTATTTGTACGGACCTTGAATTATTTTTACCGTAACGATCCGCGACTCACTCAGCGTCAATTTTCAGGCATTTCAAAAATGCCAACTATCTCACATTTTCATCTATCTGAATTATAAAGATTATAGTTTTTTGGCATAAGAATCGCTTAATCATTCACAACCATGAAACCTCATGAATTCCAATCCGGAGAATCGTTGTGAATCAGAAATCCGCAGTACTGACCGTTACCAGCACCAGCACATTCGAGTCGGCCAAAGCTGTCAATCTGGATCATTTTGATCTCAGCAGCGCTTTGCAGACTACGCTCGATTTCAATAAATTGATTTCCATTTTCAGCCGGAAAATCGAAAGGCTGATTCCTCATACGGCCTATGCGTATTCTCATACGGAATTCGGAGTGGAAATCAAAAACGGGGTTTTTACCCGCAATGCCTATACCTACCTGCTCAAGCTCGAAGAGCAGATGCTCGGTAAATTGACTTTCATGAACAATCGCAAATACAGCCAGAAAGAGATCAAGCTATTGGAAAATCTGCTGTGTTTTTTAATCTACCCTTTAAAAAACGCAACTCAGTATCAGCATGCTTTGAAAATGGCTTACACCGATCCCCTGACCCAGGCCAATACCCGGACATCCTTCGACGATTCGGTAAAGCGGGAAATGAGCCTGGCCATTCGGGCAGGAAAAAACCTCTCGGTCATCTTTCTCGACATCGACCACTTCAAATTTTTCAATGACCATTACGGCCACCAATGCGGCGATTTCGTCCTGGCGTCCCTCGCCAAATGCATCCGCGACAGCCTGCGTTCCAGCGACCTTCTGTTCCGCACCGGAGGCGAAGAATTCGTCATTTTATTGAGCGACACCGACATTGACGGCGCCAAATTATTGGCGGAAAGAATTCGTATGTCCATTGAAAACCATACCCTGGTTTTCGACATGCATGCCATCAAAGTGACGGTCAGCCTGGGAGTCAGCGCCTTATGCAAGGAAGATACGGCGGAAACTTTTATCAAACGTGCCGACGCGGCCATGTATCAGGCGAAAAGAGACGGCAGAAACCGGGTATTCGTCGCCGCTTAGCCGCCTCCTCGCCTGTCCGGCTCGAAATGATCCGGACGCATGAAGAGGCGCTCGCCCTGATGTAGTGCTCTTCGCTTTGATTGCCCACGTGCGCTTGCCACCATTGTCGTACTTCCGGCAAATGGCTTTCGTCCACTTTCTCGTGACCTTCGCGGGTGTTGGGTGGCGACACCGCAATCGCGCTGGATACCAGGCTCGTTTCATTGCGCTACTTTTGTAGCGGATGGCGGATAGCTTGCTGTCGGCGGCTAGAGCATTTTCATATCGCGTGTAGGAAAGTCCTCACCGTCTGAAGGGTGCCCTGCCGTCAAGTCCAGCCCCGTAGGGTACGCTGTGCGCACCTTTCGACATTGATGGTACGCACAGCGTACCCTACGGGGGCGGTCGAGCGGTTGTTGGCAGGATTTTCCCAGCCGATAAGAGTGCACCTTCTTGCCATCGATGAACTCGGTTACGGTAATCCCCGAAGTTTCAGGCAACAGGCTCATCATTATGCGTCCTTGGAACCTTGAATGATCCGCAGATAACGCTCCAGGGCAGTCTGCTCAAGCCCTGCGACCAAATCGATGAACGGACTGTAATCCCCACGTGTATGCGCAGTATCCAGCGCATCGTAATAGCCCAAGCGTTGCTCGACCGGAATGATCACCGGCAAAAATCCTCGCCGCATCAACTCAAAGTTCATCAATAAACGCGAAGTGCGGCCGTTGCCGTCGACAAACGGATGAATGCCGACAAAATCGACGTGTAACCGAGCGGCACACTCCATCGGATGCAGATTGATTGATCTGCTGTACCAATCCATGAGGGCAGCCATCGCTTCCGGCACTTTAATGAAATCGGGCGGCACATGCTCTGCGCCGGCGATCACCACGTTTTCCTGCCGGTACTGGCCAGCATTGCGGTCGTCGATATTTTTCAGCACCAAGTGATGAATGGATTTGATCTGCCATTCGCTCAACGCATCCTGGCTTTGAACAATGGCTTCCACATAATCGATGGCTTCTTTGTGGTTGATCACTTCGAAATGCTCGCGCAACGGCTTGCCGCCGATCGTAATGCCCTCTAGCACCACCTTGGTTTCTTTCAACGTCAGCGTGTTGCCCTCGATAGCGTTGGAATGGTAAGTCCACTCCAGCACTTGTTGTTCATGCAGCGTGCGGACGGTGTGTTCCGGCAGAGGACGAAGACTGTCCAGACAGGACTTGAGACGATCGATTCCGGCAAACAGGAACGGAATATTCATGATTTGTCTACCGTTACGCTGAGTTTGCTGGTAAGCAATTGTTGCATCGGAGCTTTTTTCTCCTGCTGTAGACAGATGAGTTTTTTGGGAGAGTTTCAATCTCTCTCCCGGCTGCGGAAAGAATTTGGGTGATTTTTTCTTGTTCTAAAAAATTTTTGTAAATCTCAAAAGAGCCGACAATTTTGGCACTATACCGATATGAGGGGGCGGCCCAAATAGTCGGCTTTGGCAATGCCGTCGGGCCCATAGGTATTTCCAATTTGCGGTTTGCCCTTAATAATCTGCAAAGAGCGCTTGGCATGGCGCGACAGAAGATCGATGCATGCCCCGTTGCGTTCGTTGAGCGCTTTACAGTCCGCGGAAAGCCGGACGACTTGTGCCCAGCTGCGGGTTGCTTCCGAGGTAGAGAATCCCGCCGCTTCGGCACGCTGAAGGCATAGCGACATCCCTTCCCGATTATGGGGCAGCTTTTCCAGGGCCAATAACTCGCCCAGTTGCCGGTTCACCCGCTCCATCTGCTCGACGAGCTGATTTTTGTTGCTCGCGATAAAACCGATCAGTTCGGCTTGCGGCGTCTGCTTCAGGTTCTCGGCCTCTTGATTGAGCTGCCGATAGAGTGATTCAACCAACGGCAGAACACTGAGGATCTGTTTTTCGATGAGCGGAAATGTTTTTTCTATCATGGTCAAATCTCCTTATCCGGCGGCAACAATTTTTCAAATTCAATCATTTTTTGAGCGATCTTTTCAGCATCGATCTGATACTTGCCTTCGGCAAGCGCTTTCTTTACCGCGTTGATTCGATCCACATCAAAGGTGGAAGCGGGCGATAATTCGACCGCTTTTTTAAAGTCCCGTACAACCGTGGAGGCGGGAATATCGCCCTCATGTTTGACAGTCTTGGCCGACACCTGCTTTTGATCGTCGGCGTCAGCCTTTTTGACGGGTTTAACCGGGGCGAGACTGCTAAGTCTTCCGGCGATGGGTTCTATGGCCATGTCAAATACCTCTATTCCGCTCTATCTATATCTAATTTAGCGGCAGGGTATGGTAAAACTTTAACGTTTTTTTTGATAGGCCTTTTAATGATCGACCGATGCGATCCCCGGTTCCACTACGGCGGCGCTAACGACGCGCCCGGAACTTTCGTTCTTGACCCGAATCTTTTGCCCCCGCGCGCCGTCCATCATCGCCTGGCCGTTCATTCGGACTTCAAAGCCGGGCCGGCTGGAAGTGATGGCGATTTTTTCCCCCCTTCTTATCAGTATCGGCTCGGCAACCGCTCGGGGACTGAGAACAACTCCTGCCGGCAGAAAACGCGTGGCTTGTTTGTTTTCGAGCTGCTCGGGCTGGGCGGCGGCAGCGTCGCTCAGCCGGGCGATTTCTCTTTTCTCGAAGGTAAAGTGTTGCCGGGTAATGATATCGCCACGCTGTACGGGCTGCGTCAGGACCGGAACTTCCTGATAAAACTTGATGAGGGCGGTGACGAATATCGACCATCTGTTTCCCGAATTGCAGCGTACGCCTACCGCAACCCGTCCCGAGGCTTTGCTCAAGTCACTCGTGGTATAGGCTTGCAGCGGCTCCAAACAGGCGGATAACGCCAATAGATTGTCGATCGGAACGACGCTAACCTCGTATTCGTACATCGGGCTGATATTTTGCCCGATATAATCCTTTACGGTTTCATAAATGCTTTCATGGGACTGCAAAGGCTGTTCCGCCCTGGCCGGATTCAGCAACATCCAGACCAATACGCATAGGCTATATAAAATCTTCATCGCAAAATTTGCCGGTTTTATGACTTGATAATTATTCAGCACATTTAATGCCAAAGCTTTCCGCATTTTGACGGCCCAAACTTCCCGCGAACATCAAGCATAGATATTCAATAATCCTTTATTGACGACGGTACCTCCGCTTTCCGGCTCTTCGCCCGCTTCGGCCATGCTCCCCGCCGGCTGAACGCCCGCTTCGAAATGCTTCGGCGACTGCTGAGAAGAGGATTGTTGCTGCTGTTGGCCCGACGACGTATTTTGCGAAATATTGACGTCCGTCAGATTGAGCTGCTGCTCGTTCATCATTTCGCGCAATTTGGGAATGGAGGCTTCCAGTACCTCACGCACCGCGGCGTGCTGCGCCGTAAACGCGATCGTTGCCTGATCGTTCTGCATTTCGATACGTACCGAAATCGGCCCGAGATGCTCCGGATTCAACTTGATTTCGGCCGCGGACAATTCTTTATGGTTCATCCACAAAATCCGTTCTCCCAAATCCTTGTTCCAGTCGGGATGCTGCATCGGCTTGGTCATTGCCGGCATGTCCGCCCTGTTTTCGGAAGGCTGCCGATGAGATTGGGCAACCTCCACCATGCCGCGGGGCGGCACGTTGTCCGTATCCGGAGCGGAAAGGCCGGCTTCGTTCGAATGCGCATCGTTCGAAGGTGGCGATTTTTCCGGGGGATCGACATTCGGAAATTGAAATTCCTTGACGACCCGGCCAAATTCTCCCTCTTGCTTCGAGGCGTCTTCGGGTGCCGCCTGCGTCCCTGCGCCGTTCGGTTTCAATTCTTCGAACAACGGCTTAATAAAAGGTTGGGACGATATTTTGCGCCCTGCGTCTTCGTTTACGAAATCATCGAAGCTCTTTTCTTCGCCGGCAGCCGCGGACACAGGCTGAGGCGGTACGGGCGTCGCCGTCAATACCGTCATGGAGGGTATAGCCTGCGCCGGATCGTCGGTGTCTTTATCCGAATCTTGTGCCTTCCTTTTTTCGTTACCCGCATGAACCGTAGAGTCGGCCCGGTCAATTTTTTGACGGGGCAATTGTTCGACGGTCTCGGGTAGAACCGCCCTCTGGTTTGGCTTATTGCCGGCGTCTTCGCCGGATTCGATGTTTGACGGCCCGTTTTTTGCCGATTGGACCGGACTTTGCGGATTGGGCGTAAATTCCGGATAGGCCGGTCCGTCTCTATCCGAATCTTCGGGCTTTTGCCCCCCATCCTGCCTGATACTTTGACGGTCCGCCGGCGTTTCGACCGTTTGCGGGCGGAGTTCGACAGCCTCGACTAACGGCATTTCCCGGGCCGAGGCGTCATCGCCCCCCGCTCCGGTGTCGGCCGCCTGAGCAAGAGGTATTTTTTCGGAATCCGGATGCCTAAGCGAAGGCGCCAAGGCCGGAACCGCCGGCAAAACCTCGGAATCGCTGCCTTTGCTTGCGCCGGCAGTTTTCACGGTCGTCGCCGTCATGGCTACAGCGGATTTTACCGAATGCTCCGCAACAGATTGCCGCTCTAGCGAGTATCGTTCTACAGGATGTTCCGGCGCAAGAAGCGGTGCGCTTTCGGCATTTCCTTTCGCGCCGTAACTCAAGCTGTCCGTTACCGCCTCCAGAGCGGCTTTGGGATCGGCCGCTTGGCCGGCTGCGCCGGCCCCCGTCTCCCCGGCGGTGGATTGCGCCGAGGTTCGGCCGTTCTGAAAAGCCGCATTGGCCGGCAAGTCAACATCGACGGCTTCCGGCTGTGTCAAAGCCTGGTCGATCGGCTCCGGCAAAGGCGGCAGGGCCGCCGCGTCATATTGCCGGTCGCCCGGCAGATCCGAAAATTCGGCAAAACGAGCCGGCGGATTCGCCGGTTGAAGCGCAACCGGAGCAACGTACTGTCCCGGCGGTAACGTCCCCTTCGCGTTGGCCTCGCCCAACGACGCCAACTGTCCCCTCAAGGCGTCCGCAAATCCCCCTGTCGAGGGGCCGTTATCGATCAACGATTGTCCACTCCCGTCAGCCGCAATCACCGGCTGGAGTACGGAGGCCAATATACTCCCCTCGATATTCATAACCACCCTCTTGCCAATTCTGTCAAAGATTTCCTTCGATTTTCGGGCGCTTTTTCGGATCAGCCTTTAGCGGCCCATAACGAATCTCGTGGCCCATTCATCCTGTTCCTCTTGCTCGATCTTGTCATCGAGCTTCTTTTCCGTCACGACCGCCGTATCGCAAACTTTCTGCAGACTCGCCGTCTGATTGTGCCGATTTTCCCAGTGTTTCTTTTTCGCCCGGAATTCCGCCTGGCTTCCCTGCAGGGAAAGTTCCTGGCCTCTGATCGCCGTATCCAGCTTATCCATGAACGACCTGAACTCCATCAACCGGGCGGCACTGGCGCCCTCGCCTCCCAAACGATTGAAGCGTTCCTGATAATCTCGCCGGTAATTTTTTAAATTTTCCAATTGCGCTTCGATTTCCTGCATTTTCTTCCGAGAGGCGCCCAACGCTTCCAGGGCGTTTTTTTCCTGGACTGCCTTGATCTCCACAATCGCTTTGATACGCTGGGATCTTTTCATCGTTTATCCTTTATTTCTTAATTCCAACAGTATTTCCAACTCTTTCAGGCTGCGTTCCACGTTGACCGCTTCGTTCATATCCTGTTTCAGAAACTCCAGGATCGCCGGATTTTTTTCGATAGACTTGTCGATACGCGGATCGGAGCCGGCCTGGTAGGCGCCGACGCTGATCAAATCCAGATTTTGCCGGTAAATGGAGTATAAACGCCGGACCTCCAGCGCCATCTTCATGTGGCTGCTATCGACGATATCGGGCATGACGCGGCTCACCGAGGCTTCGATATCGATCGCCGGAAAATGCCCGGACTCGGCCAAATTTCTGGACAGGAAGATATGGCCGTCCAACACGCCCCGGGCCGAATCGGCGATCGGATCGTTATTATCGTCGCCCTCGGTCAGCACCGTATAAAAAGCGGTGATCGAGCCGCCGCCTTCGCTGCCGTTACCGGCCCGTTCCACCAGATGCGGCAGCTTGGCAAAGACGGAGGGCGGATAACCCTTGGTAGCCGGCGGTTCCCCGATCGCCAAAGCGATTTCGCGATGGGCCTGGGCGAAACGGGTCAACGAATCCATCAGCAGTAACACATCTTGCCCCTGATCGCGAAAATATTCCGCGATGCTGGTCGCCAGCAAAGCGCCGTGCACCCGCATCAGGGGAGGGTCGTCGGCCGGCGTGGCGACGACCACGGCCCGCTTCAGCCCCTCTTCGCCCAATATCTTCTGTACGAATTCATTGACTTCGCGCCCCCGCTCGCCGATCAGCCCGACCACCACGATGTCCGCCGCCGTAAACTTGGTCATCATGCCGAGCAGGATGCTTTTTCCGACGCCGGTGCCCGCAAACAAGCCCATGCGCTGGCCTCGTCCGACGCAGAGCATCGAATTGATCGCCCTGACGCCGACATCGAGCGGCGTGCGGATCGGCTTTCGCGTCAAGGGGTTGATCGTCGTGCCGTTGAGCGAAATGCGCGCATCCGCGTTCAGAGGCCCTTTGTTATCGAGCGGTCTGCCCGCGCCGTCCAAGACTCTTCCGAGCAAGCCGGCGCCTACGCTAGCCAGACTGTTTTCCCCCATCGGAATGACGCGGCAATCCGGCTCCAGCCCATACAGTTCGCCCGCCGACATTAAAAAGACCCGTTCACCCGCAAAACCGACCACCTCGGCCTCGATTTTTCTTCCGCCGTTCATCTCGATTCGGCAGCGCGAACCGATCGCCGCTCTGCATCCGACGGCCTCCAGGGTCAGCCCCACCATCCGGGACAGCTTTCCTTCAACCACCAGGCCGGGCGTTTGCTCAATTCTTTGCGAGTAAGGCTTTAACCTGTCGATCCAAACCCCGGACCGGTTCGCTTCCGGAATCATCGGCTTCAATCCCCCTGCCGCTCGCCGCCGAACAGCGTCGAAATCACGGACGCCAAACGATTTTCCATCGAAGCGTCGATATGCGAAACTTCGGTATCGACTTTGCAGCCGCCGCGGGTAATCAACGGATCCTCGATCAAATTCCAGGGGGGAGACAGCTCCGTCGGAGCCAGTACGGAGCGCACCAATTCCGCGTCGTCCGGATGCAGATGCAAATAGATTTTCTGAGAAGACAGCGGCAGTATCTTGATCGATTCTTTGACAGCGGCAATGATCTGCCCGGGGTCCATTTTGATTTCCCTGCGTATGATTTGGGTGGCGATAGCGATCGCCAATTTGACCAGCTCCTTTTCCACTTCATCGTCGAGTACTTTGAACGGTTCGCTCAAGGACTCCATCAGCCGGGCAAACTCCGCGGCCTGCTCCTGCAATAAGTGCTGATTTTCATCATAGCCTTTTTTTATGCCTTCGGTGAGTCCCTCATCGAAGCCTTTTTTTACGCCTTCATCGAAGCCCTGCCGAAAGCCGTCCTGTTTCCCTTGCGCAAAAGCTTCCTCATACGCCTGCTTTTGAACCGCTTCGATCTCCTCAACCGTCAACTTCGGCGTTCGGCCGGGAACAAGAACCGACGCTTCGGCTTTCTCCCGCGTACCCGGAGTCGAAACTTCCGGCAGATTCCATAATTCGAACGTTTCCGTTTCCGGCAGGGAAAATCCGGACGTTTTAGATGAGTTTGTCATCGCCGCCTCCGAATGTAATCGCACCCGACTCGGCCAGGCTTCTGACGATCAACAAGATTTCTTTCTGCGCCTGCTCCACTTCGCTCAATTTGGCAGGCGGCGCCGCTTCCAGGTCATCGCGCAGCATATCCGCCGCGCGCTTGGACAGATTGCTGAAGATTTTATTCTTCAGTATTTCGCTGACGCCGCGCAATGCCAGCAGCAGCCGGTCCGCCGCCACCTCGCGTAGAAACGTTTGCATGCCCCTGTCGTCCAGATTGACAAGATCTTCGAAAATAAACATCTTATCCTGGATCTTTTGCGCCAATTCGGAACTGCTTCCCGATATTTCCTCCAGCAACAGGGTACTGACGGGGCTATCCATGTGATTCAAAATATTGGCAGCGACATTGACTCCGCCGACAAAGGAAGATTTGATGTTTTCGTTGCCCTCCAATTGCTCTTCCATGATTTCATCCAGTTCGCGCAAGGCGGCAAGCGGCACGCCTTCCAGCGAGGCAATGCGCATCAGCAGGTTCGGGCGCACTTCTTCGGGTAAGGACATGATCACATCCGCCGCCCGCTGGCCATCGAGCAAAGACAGAATATTGGCGACGATCTGGGGATGTTCTCCGCGCACCAGATCCGCTATCGAGCGCGTATCCATCCATTTCAATTGGTTAATGCCTTTCGACCGGCCTCCGATCAATATTCTGTCGATAATGATTTCCGCTTTTTCGGGACCCAAAGCATGCGTCAGGACGCTTCGAATATAATCTTCCGAATCAACCCCCAAGGCGGTCTGTTTTTTGACGGTAACGACAAATTCGTCCAGCACGGCATCCACCATTTCCGGTGAGATGCCTTTCAGCGACACCATGTTGGCGCCGATCAACTCTACTTCCCTGGGTTCCAGGTATTTCATAATCTCGCCGGCCCTTTTTTGCCCCAACGCAAAAAGCAGCAAGGAAGCGCGTTCAACGCCGGTTAAAGTGCCTTCGGGACTACTCATCTTTGATCCACGCCTTAATCGTTTGCACCACTAATTTCGGATTTTCATCCACTAACCTCTGCACATATTCCATATGCCTTTCGTAACTCTGCGGCGCCGACAACAGCGAGAACTCATCCCTGGCAGACGCCAGCGCAGCATGTTCCGCTCTTCGATCGTCAGCCGGCACGGCTTCGGGAACGGCTTTATCGGCCGGAGGATTCCCGTCCACCGAAGCATTGTTTGCCGCGGCCGCGGCCTCCGCCTTGTCCGGCTCCTTTTTGTCATCGACGCGGCCTATAAGTCCGCGCACGGCGGGACGCAATACGCCGAACAGCAGCAGCAGGATAGTTGCCGCGGCAATCAGCTGCTTCATCAGTTCCGCAAACCAGACTTGTTCCCAAACCGGAATTTCCGGCAGGCTTTCCATTTCTTCATTCGGATTGAAGGAGACGTTGGTTACCGTCACCTGATCTCCCCGTTTACTGTCGTAGCCCACGGTCTGCTTTACCAAATCGCCGAGCCGGTTAATATCGTCGGCGGTATAGGGTTGATTGGCGGCTTTGCCATCCTTTCCCACCGTATGGCGGTCGTCCACCACCACGGCGACAGTCAGGCGGCTGATAGCGCCGGTTCCCATGCGGGTATGGGTAATGGTCTTGTCCAATTCGAAGTTTCTGGTGGTGCTTTTGGAAAAGGAGCCGTTTTCCGTATTCGCCGCATTCTTTTGGGAATCCGCTGCCGTCACTTTTTCCGGCGCAGTGCCCGCCGGCGTCGGCTGGTTGGATAACGCCCCCGGCACCCCTTGAACCGCGGACAGCGTATTCTTTTCTTCCGCCGCTTGTTCGCTTCTCAAGACCGAACCGTCCGGGTTGAACATTTCCTGCGTTTTTTCGGTTTGCGTGAAATCGACATCTGCGGAAAGCTGGACGCGCATGCCGTTGGAACCGACCAGAGGCGTCAAAATATTGGCTATCCGTTCCATCAGATGCTCTTCGATATTTTTTTTGTATTCCAACTGCCTGGAGGCGAGATAAACTTCCGACGACGAATCCTTGCTGTTCAATAACTGCCCTTTCTGATCCACGACCGTCACTTGCTCCGCTTCAAGCAATGGAACGCTGGAGGCCACCAAATGGACGATCGATTGAATTTGCTCTTTATCCAGCGATCTGCCTTGGTACAGATTGACCATGACCGAAGCGCTCGGTTTTTTACGGTCTCTGACGAACACCGACTGCTGAGGCATTGCCAATAATACTCTCGCCGATTTTACATTCTGGATCGACATGACGGTTTGCGCGATTTCGCCTTCGAGAGCCCGTTGAAAGCGGAGCGCCTCGACACTCTTGCTCGTTCCGAAGCCGGGGTCCTTATCCAGTAAATCGTAGCCCAGACTCTTGCTTTTGGGCAGTCCCTGAGACGCCAGCTTGAGCTTTAGCTCATGAACTTTATCGGCCGGCACCATGATCGCTCCGGATCCGGACTCTACCCGGTACTTGACGCCTTCCGACTCAAGAATTTCCAGAATTTCAGAAGCATCCTTATCGCCGACTTCCGAAAACAATAAGCCGTAAGAAGGTGCTTGCGACCAGAGCACGACCGCAACGCCCACTGCCACGCTGAGCGCCAGCCCGAGCATCAAACCGATCTGACGCGTTAGCGGCAGCCCGGCCAGACCTTGCATGACAGGATGGGCATTGCCCGTTACCGCCAACGCGCCTTGAACACCGGCGTTCGTTAGATCTTGAGTCCCGGCATTCATTAAATTATTACCGTTTTGCACGCTCATTTTTCAGTCGCTTTGCCGCATGAATTATATCGGCATGTTCATTACGTCTTTATAGGCGTCCACAAGTTTGTTTCTGACCTGCAGCATGGCTTGAAACGAAACGCTCGCCTTTTGCGAAGCCAGCATGACTTCCGCCAGACTGGCGCCGGACTCTCCGGTTTCGAACGTCTCCGCCATGGTGCGCGCGGTTTGTTGGGAGGCGTTGACGGAATCAATGGTCTGCCTCAGCAATGCCGAAAAATCCGTGTTACCGCCGTTGCCTGTTTCCTGCACTCGATTTCCGGCTTCGAGAGACATTGCCCGCATCTCGGCCAACATACGGTTTATGTTCATATCGTTCATGGCATTTCCTATCGATTTATCGGCACCGGCTGACAAAGGAGAAAAGTCCGATGCCCGGACAATTTAATTTCACCGCCCTAACTTTATGCATGATTGATGCCAATTCTGCTACATCTCTCTGCTCTACGCCGAGGAACGGCAGCCGGCTTTCGGTGCGTTATCCGATATTTCCCAATTAAATCCGTCAAGTGAATGCCAACGCATATCTTTCGGGCCGTTGCCGCATGGCGATTAAAAGGGATGGCGCCTACCCGGAGTACCACTGCATTTCCTGCCATCGTCAAAATTTTGACAAAAGCCGCTTTTGTAAATCGAGCGCACACAAACTCTGCAAACAAAGCGGGAAAGAAAAAAGAATGCGCGCTTGCCAATGCATCGCTCGGTTGCCGTTGCAACCCAGCCGCAGGGAGGAAAGCGGGAGAAGGGAATCGAGACTCAGGATCCGCCCCGGTTCGAGAAACGAGCCCGGAAACAGCTTAAAACTGCAAGTCCAGCTTGCGTAACTTTTCAACGAGCGTAGTACGGCGAAGATTCAACCGCTTGGCCGCGTGCGCCACAATGCCATTGCTTTCTTCCAGCGCTTGACGAATCAAATGGCTTTCCATCGTATCCAGATATTTTTTGAGATCGATACCTTGCTCGGGCAAAGACACGCCCTCGCCTTTCATGACATTTTCCAAAACCTTATCCGCTTCCGTAGGCTCCGCCAATTCGCCGCTTTCCTCTACTTCTTCCGGATCGGCCACGACTGCGCCCGAGAGATCGGCAAAACGCTGAAATTTTTCCGGCAGGTCGGCGGCATTAACCACTGCCCCGGGATAAATAATAGCCAGCCGCTCGATCAGGTTCGCCAACTCGCGGACATTACCGGGCCATTCATACCGCATCAATGCCGCCATGCACGCATTGCTCAATCTGACCGTGCCCCGGTTTGAAGCTTCCATTCTGCCGGTGATGTCCTTGACTAAGAGAGGAATATCCTCCGGGCGATGCCTTAATGAAGGAACTTCGATAGGAAAGACGTTCAGGCGATAGTACAAATCTTCCCTAAAACGGTTTTCTTTGATCTGGTTCTCAAGGTGCCGATGCGTAGCGGCAATAATCCTGACATCACAATGTATGGCCTTGCTGCTGCCCACCCGCTCGAATGTCCGTTCCTGCAGGACTCTCAGCAACTTGACTTGCATCGCCAGGGGCATATCGCCGATTTCGTCCAGAAAAAGCGTGCCGCCCTCCGCCAGTTCGAAGCGCCCCACCCTGGCATTCAAGGCGCCTGTAAAAGCCCCTTTCTCATGGCCAAACAGCTCGCTTTCCAACAATTCGCCGGGGATCGCACCGCAATTAATCGGCACGAACGGCTTTGATCTTCGAAGGGAAGCGTCGTGCAATGACCGGGCGATGACTTCTTTGCCGGTTCCCGATTCGCCAAGAATCAAAACAGTGGCATCCGAATCCGCAACCTGATCGATGAGTTTTCGAACATTGACGATCGCCGGACTATTGCCCTGCAACCGCGCAACCGATGACGAACGGCGATCGTAGGCTCTACGGTCCGAGTGGGGATTGTTGAGCCCGATTTCCTGCCAGAAAGCGGTAAAGAGCTTGTCAGTGACGCGCTTTAAGCCGGCGTGCGTAATGGGCCATTCCAATATCTGATGGACCATTTTGTCGATCGCAGACGGAACCTCGTCAACGGCCCCTTTGTCCACTAGGAGAATAAGCGGTATTTTTCCCGCCTGGGCCGCGATATCCTTGATCGCAAGCGCACGTTTCTGCGAATCGACATCGCCAACAAAAATACCCGCGTATTGTTCGATCTGTCCGGTAATCGGCCCATAATCGGAAGCATCGGCAAAAACTGCCTGATATTCCATAAATGTAAAGATGACTTCAAGCTGCTGGGATCTTGTCGCGTTATTGTCGATGACTAAAATTCTCGGCAAAACCATATTTCCACACTCGTACTCAAGTATAAACCCTCAGAGAAGCCATCTATCACAAACTCCGAATCATAAATAACTCGGCTACAGCAGCGGACGAAGTGGCCTATTGCCAGGCAAGACTTTTAATTATAGCCGGATAAGATCATCATTCATATTGAACAGAAAAAAGACCGGCACCGTTCGCGAAAGAAAATGCGATAGAAAATAAGGCCGCCTTTTTAAAAAGGCGTCGCCTGAGCGAGTTCATTGCACTCCCCGGTCTCATTCTCCATGCAACAGGCGATTAACGTATGCTTCCTCGCGCTGGATAAGAGTGGCGTTATGGAGCCTTATCAGTTTCTTGACCATGACTTTGCCCTGCTCCGGAAAAAAATAGATTTTACGCGGATAGCGATCATATAAATCTTCGGCGACGATGGGTATCGCTTTGAGCTTCAGGTAGCTGCGTATAAAGTCGGCGGTACGCCGCCCCAGGTTATCCAGCCTGTCGTTTCTGAATGGATCGCCGCCGCCGAACAATTTGGCTTCAAGATTTTCATAGCGCGCGCCCATCCCGAGCAGATGATCGATCAGAACCTCCATGGCACGGTTGCCGTAATCAGTCGAATCGTAACCCGACTCTCCGTCCTTTCTCCGAGGCGGCAACATGAAATGATGCATTCCGCCGATACCGCTTTCCCGGTCGCGAACGCAGACCGCTACGCACGATCCCAATACGGTTACGATCAGGATGGGGCGAGCAGTGACATAATATTCGCCGGGTACAATCTTGACCGCATCAATATCAAAATAATTGTCATAATAAAAATTGGGAGCCGGTACCTCGTCGTCTGAAAAAAATTCGGACATGAATCCTTAAATTGAATTATGAAGAGGGTTTGACGGCAATGCAGCCTTTGAATGACGCACAGACGAGGCAAGTTCGTAAACGGTCTTGCCTCGCAATTTGAAGATATCCGCCGCGTGATGCAGGCTTTCCGAATGACCGGCGAACAGCAGTCCGTTTGCTTCCAGTTTTGGGGCGAAGCGTTTGAGAATTTTGTATTGGGTTGGCTTATCGAAATAAATCATGACATTACGGCAGAAAATAGCATCGAAGCCTCCCCCGATAGGCCAATGTTCATCCAGCAAATTAAGCCTTCTGAAACTGACCAAGTCGCGCAGTTCTTTCCGTACCTGAACATACCCGTCATTATTTCCAGAGCCTTTCAGGAAGAAGCGCTTGAGCGTTTCCCTGGGCAGCTTTTCCACCCGTTCTATTGGATAGATGCCGGCTTCGGCCTTACTCAAGACGTTCGTATCAATGTCGGTGGCGATAATCTCCACGGGAGGATTAAAGGCGCCGAAAGCTTCCACCACGGTCATGGCCATGGTATAAGGCTCCTCTCCGGTCGACGAGGCCGAGCACCACAAACGGATGGGCCGCTTTGACAGGCTCAGCACATGTTCCTTGAGAATCGGAAAATGATGGGGTTCACGGTAAAACGCCGTAAGATTGGTCGTGAGCGAGTTAATGAAGGCTTCCCACTCCTCGCCTTGATCCCGTTCCACCCTGATCAGGTATTCTTTGAAGGTTTTTAAACCGGTAGCCCGCAATCGGCGCCCTAGCCGCGTGTAGACCATTTCCTGTTTGCTATCGTTGAGCTTGATGCCGCTGTGCTGATAAAGGATGGTCCGAATCCGTTCAAAATCTTCCTTTGTGTATAAAAACTCCTTTTGCTCTTGTTTGCTCATCTTGCTCTGATCCTGACTGAAAATGAAGTTGCATTATTTAACCCGTACAGGCTTCGGAAATGATCTTGCCCTATGAATGGCTGAACCCAGACAGGAGGGGCGGTTTAAAACCGTCCCTCGGCATCGATAGATAAAAATTAGAACCTTCAGTCAATGTATAGCGCCCGATGCGATGCTTCTCGGCTAAAATTCCGTCCACTCATCGGCATGGGTTTGATTCAACTTGACGCTGCCGGCAGTTAACCGGGCCGAAGGTTTATAAGCGGATGACAAACTCGCCGCAGGACGCGGCGAGGAAGGGGTAAATCGGCTTGCGGATGAAGTGTCGAGGCGGAATTGACTCACCGTTTCCGATAGCGTTAACGACTGCTCCTCCAATGACTCCGCAGCCGCTGCGGCTTGTTCGACAAGCGCCGCGTTCTGCTGAGTCGCTTCATCCATCTGGGCTACTGCGGTATTCACCTGTTCGATACCGGAGCTTTGTTCTACGGACGCAGAGGCAATTTGCGACATGATATCGGTCACCCGCTTCACCGAGGAAACAATCTCATCCATTGTTTTGCCCGCTTCGAGCACCTGCTGGCTACCATCTTCGACCTTTTCCACCGAATCGCTGATCAACGCTTTGATTTCCTTTGCAGCTGCCGCCGAACGCTGAGCCAGATTACGTACCTCACTGGCCACGACGGCAAATCCGCGGCCTTGTTCACCGGCGCGTGCCGCCTCCACCGCGGCATTGAGCGCCAATATATTGGTCTGTAAAGCAATCCCGTCGATCACGCTGATGATGTCGACAATCTTACGGGAGCTTTCGTTGATCGCATGCATCGTATCGACCACTTGCTGCACGACACCGCCGCCTTTAACGGCGACGTCTGCGGCCGACAGCGCCATTTGGTTCGCCTGCTTGGCATTCTCGGCATTTTGTTTTACCGTGGAAGCAAGCTCCTCCATGCTGGAAGCCGTTTCTTCAAGACTGGCAGCCTGCTGTTCCGTGCGATGCGACAAGTCGGCATTACCGGCGGAAATTTCCTTTGCCGCCGTATGAATTGAATCGGTAGCCTCTCTGATGGTCAAGACAGCCTGAGCCAGATTATCTACCGAGACATTGACGTTATCGCATAACCTGGCAAAAGTACCCTGGTAATTTGTCGTAATTTTTTCAGTCAAATCCCTTTTTGCCAGCGCGCCCATTACCCAGACCACTTCATTGATGGGCCCCACGATAGCATCCAGCGTGTCATTAATTCCCTTAACGATGCGCTGATAGCCGCCCTGGTGCCGAGACACGTCGGCGCGAGTATCCAACCGCCCTTCCAAAGTGGCTTGAACCAGCGAATCGGTATCCACGATCAGTGCCTTGAGATTGGCGCGCACCTGTTCGATCGTTTCGTTGACAAACCCTTTCTTACCGGGAAACTTTTCCAGTGGCGCATCGAAATTACCTTCGCCGAATTCCTTAATGCATTCCATCGCCTTCATATTCATCTCGATATGGCCACTGACCATTTCGTTGATACGCTGCACGACGGTTTTATAGACCCCGTTGAAACGCTCGACGTCGATCATCCAATCGATATTGCCATTGCCATGCTCCTCCGACATGAGCTGTTGACAGGTGAGAAGGCCGTTGAGAACACCTATGCTGACGTTGAGATTTTTCTTGAGGGTATTGAAATCTCCCTTATACTCATCCGTAATCCGCTCAGGGATATTGCCTTGAGAAATATCTCCAATATATCGAGCCGTCATCGTTATAGGATTAATCAGCGCTTCCAGTACCTTATTAATCCCTTCCAGTATTTTTTTATGTTCACCCTCTTCCAGTTCTTCCGGTTTGGCCCGGACCGATAAAAGGCCATTGACGGTACTGTGGACAATTTCGTCAATCTGCTTAAAGAAAAGCATTTCCGAGGTATGGTCTACCCATTCGACAACAGAGCCTAGACGACTCCCATTCTCATCGATAACAGGGCTGGCCGTTAAACTGAAAATACGGGCGCCAACGGTAATCTGCGCCTTATGAATGCCCGTTAACTCGCCTAAAATCCGCTGCTGATGCGCCGGATTTTTATGAAAAATATCCATATTTGTGCCGATCAGGCGATGAGTGTCAAAACCGGGAAACACCTTGCGAAGATCGGCCTCCGCATTTTTCAGCATTTGAATTACCGCAGGATTCATATAAATGATATTGCGATCCTTGTCGGCCATCATCACGCAAGAGGTCACGGTATCGAGAGCTGTTTGCATTCTATGAAAATGGACCGCCTGCTCGACGTTCCTGTCCATAGCTCGACGGCTTTCCAATATCCGACGCTCAAGCGTAACCTGACTATTTTTCAATGCCTTCATAAGAGGAGCGACGACATCACTGCCCGTTGTTTCGATATCGCCAGTAAAATCACCATCCTTCATTTTATCGATGATTTTCACTGCCTCGTCAATGCGGGATTTCACCGCTTTACTGAGTAATAATGCCATTTTGATGCCTCTATCTTACCAATTAGCGAAATTATTATTTATTGCTGTTTTATGATTGAACTTAATTATTAAGCCGCAACTCTTTCAACTAGAGCCATATCTTTGGCCGACATGAGTTGCTCGATATCCACCAGAATTATCATACGCTCATCGATCGAGCCCAACCCGATGATATATTGAGTATCAATGCTCGCCCCCAATTCCGGCGTGGAATGAATTTGCTCAGGCGTCAATTCGATTACGTCGGATACACCGTCAACCACCATACCAATCACTCGGCCGCAGACATTTAAAACGATCACTACTGTAAACGGGTTGTATTCCACATTCCCCAATTGGAATTTTATGCGCATATCAACAATGGGCACTATGACGCCGCGCAAGTTAATTACGCCCTTGATGAAATCCGGAGTATTGGCAATCTTAGTGACCGTTTCATAGCCGCGAATTTCCTGAACCTTAAGAATATCGATTCCATAATCTTCATCGCCCAGTTTGAAGGCCAGATACTCCCTGCCGGTAGATGCAGCCCCGCCGGGCTTCTGATTGTCTTGCATAAATAACCCCGATTCTTAATATTGTGAATATTTAATATCGAATTTCAAAAATGGTGTAGTGTATCCGCATCGGTCAACTTTCGGCGGATTCAAGAATCTTTGCCCTAAGGCTCCCTTCCTGCCAGCACTACAGTTTTACTTAAGCATAGTAAAACGAAGCAGCAAGTCAAACCGTTATTGTAATTTTTTTATATCAAAAGTGATGCGGAATTCTTAAGACCAGAACATGCGGAACCATCCCGGCAATAAAAGGAATCTATGGGACAAAAAGCTGGGCGCCCAAACCCATTACGTCAATAAGCCTGACGGAATGGGGCAATTTAGCCATCTCGACATTCAATGAACTTGCCGTCCAGAGAAAATTTCTACCACTAAGAAACCTTCCGAAGAAAATCAGAGAGCTTGAATTGCTTTATTGATTGCATTCCAAGAAGAATTTCTCAGATGAGGGAGAGTATTTTACTGGCAATTCCATGGAGTGGCACAACATGATCGACGCATCCCATTTTATAAGCCGCTCCGGGCATACCCCATACGATGCTGGTCCGTTCATCCTGAATAACAGTGATTGCCCCGGCATCATGCATCTCACTCATCCCTTTGGCCCCGTCAACCCCCATACCGGTCAATAAAACGGCTATTGCATTTGTGCCGACGCTACGGGCAAGAGAGCTGAACATGACATCGACAGCTGGTTTATGACGATTAACGTACTCCCCATCATACAAGTGGATCACCAAACGGGCACCCTCCTTCATCACTTTCATATGCCTGTCTCCGGGAGCCAAATAGATATGGCCGGCTTCCACGATCTGGCCGTGCTTTGGAATGCAGGTTGTCATTTCAGTCACAAAGTCAATATGCCTGGCAAATGACTCGCTGAAAGCCAAAGGAAGATGTTGCGTAATGACGACAGCCGGGGTGTCTGCCGGAAACCCCTTGACGACCGATTTAATCGCCTCGGTTCCTCCCGTGGACGCTCCCAGGGCGATAATCTTATTGGAGGCTGCGTAGCTTTTTTTTACAGGATACGGTTTTTCCTTGAGTTGGCCGGGTATTTTTTCGATATCGCCCGATTTCAATCCTCTATTGTCGAAATTTCTAATATTGGCCAATGCCGCCATTTTGACCTTGCCAATAATCTCTTCCGCATAATTGTTCAAGGTATTGGCAACATCCACTTTAGGCTTGGGGACAAAATCAACAGCTCCCAAGGAAAGCGCTTCCAACGTAATGTCCGCTCCTCTTTCTGTGAGAGTCGAAATCATTACCACCGGCGTCGGCCGCAAACGCATCAAATTTTTCAGAAAAGTAATGCCGTCCATCTCCGGCATTTCGATATCCAAAGTCAGCACATCGGGATTGAGCTGCTTGATCATATCCCTGGCAATATAGGGGTTGGCCGCAGTACCGACCACTTCGATATCGGGCGATGAGTTAAAAATCTCAGTCAATAGTCTTCTGATTAACAAAGAGTCATCGATGATTAATACCCGTACTTTATTCATGCATTATTTCTTTATCAAATTACATGTCGCCCCGCATACGCGCTTGGCTACTACATTCCGGTTTACTTAGACTCTATCGGTCTTGCGGCAGATCGACGATGAATCTCTTGCTCTATACTTTACTATAAGGGGACTTCAATCAAAAAAGTTCAATTTCGCCGGCAACCGGGATATCTTTAAGGCTATTAAAATATTGGCGTTCTCTTTGGAGAACCGTATCGTTATGCAATTCTCTTATTTTTTTCATTGCCGCTTTTCCCGTTTTCGGAAAATAAATTATTTTTCGAGGATAAATATCACCCAAATCCTGAGATAGCAATTTCAATCCTTCCTGATCGAGATAATCCAGAACAAAATTGATATTTTTGATTCCAATATCGGTTAGAGTCGGAATGATTTTTCCGCCTCCGAATACTTTTACTTCCAGATTTTTACGTTTACCGCCATTGCTCAATATGGTATTGATCAAATGTTCCATAGCATAGTTTCCGTAACGCGTAGAAGCCCCTATAATAGATTCATTACTCTTTTTTATCGGGCCGTAGTTTCCTTCCGGCAGCATAAAATGATTCATACCGCCAATGCCCAATTCTTTATCTCTGATACAAGCCGATACGCATGATCCCAATACCGTGGTAATCATCTCGTCTTCTTGCGTCACATAGTATTCTCCAGGGAGAATCTTAATCGCTATGATTTCCCGGTCTTTATCCCAATATCGATTAAGACGCTCAAACCCCGCAATCGACGGCCTACTAATCTTAATGTGCGCATTCATCAGTTACTTAATCTTCCCATAAATAGTATATGTAATCTATTCAAAGCCCTAAGAGCGAATTTGAGGATTCTGAATGTCCAATAAATAGCTGCTGACCAATTCCTGAAAAATTAGATTTAAGCCCATGTGCCTTTAGCCTTAAAGAATACCGAGTCCAGTCGCTAACAACAAACAGCACTCTATGCTTTATTAATTAATACGAACATGACCCGCGCAAATAAGAACATAACCCGAATGCTCTTCACAGCTTCCCGATGTCACCTATTTATTGCGCAAAACCATTGAGCTCCAACACGTCCGATAATCCCAGCAGGTCTGCGGATTCTATGAATCGTGGGGACGGCTCGGTAACTAGAATATTTTTTTGCCGTTTACCGGCTTCTTTTTTTAACGCGACTAACAGTTGCAAGGCCGCCGTATCAATCGAGGCCACCTGAGAGGCATTAATCTCAATCGAATCATGCACCGCAAAGGAATTTTTAATTCTTTCATGTAATTTAGTAATATTCTGAATACTTAAGACGGTATCCAAATTGATACGCGGCCCGGCATCCTCGCACTCCGTATCTGAGTTAAAACTCTGGTCTTCCTGCACATCCGTCATTGAGTTCATATCGTTTTCGGCAGTCATCTTTAGAAAATTACTCGCGTTTTCCTGTTTAAGGCACACCCTTATACATAAATGCCGTCATATCCGCCGGCAAGCGGGTATCCAGCACCAGGGAGGCAGGCTCAAAACATCCCTGTAGTCTGGATTCCGGAAATCCCTGCCGGAATGACGGACTTGGGTATAAGGATATGTGTTTAAGGTCATAAGAATATCCATCCCGCATCCCTTCTTTAGGCTACTAGCCATCTTCCATAAAATACTGGATTTAAGAATACAATTATTATTACTTAGTCATCTGCTGATATTTAAATATATTCAATGCCAGGGAAAGAGACAAAACCCTCGGCTGCTAATTATTATAATTTTCCAGTTCTTCCAGTTTGAGTAGTTTATCCACATCCAGCAAAATCACCATACGCTCATTGACCGATGTCAGGCCGGTGATGAATTCGTTGCTGACTTTCGAACCAAAATCAGGCGCTTTCTGAATTTTGTTTTTGTCTATGGTAATGACATCCGATACGGCATCAACCACCACCCCCATGGTCCTTGTTCTATTACCGTCTCGGGTTTGTAGCACAACGACAACGGTCAGCGGAGTGTATTCGGTAAATTTCAAGTCGAATCGCTCTCTCAAGTCGATAATCGGTACGATCGATCCGCGTAAATTCACCACGCCTTTCTCATAATAAGGAACATTAGGCACTCGGGAAACCGGCTCCCAACTGCGAATTTCCTGGACACGAAGAATATCCACCCCGTATTCTTCATTTTCCATCGTAAAACTCAAGTACTGGACCGCGTCGATTTCCTTGTGATAACGGTTCTGCTCCGAACTATTTTCTATCTCTTGTGCCATATCCGCTCTCGCTAAGCCGCCGAAGGTATCTGCGCCTGACGATTGGAATACCTTACCAAACCCGGAACGTCAAGAATTAAAGCGACCGAACCGTCGCCAAGAATGGTAGCGCCTGAAATGCCTTCCACTCTGCGGTAATTCGCTTCCAATGATTTAACGACCACCTGTTGCGGTCCCAATAATTCGTCGACAAACAGGCCGCATAACGCGCCTTGCCTTTCTACCACAACAATGACTCCCTCGGATGGCTTGGACTTGTCTTTGAGCGAAACATTGAATACCTCGTGCATTCTGATGATCGGAATGTATTGATTCCGCAGTTTGAATGCCTCGCCTTTACCGGCTATCGTATTAAGCATTTTTTCGGTGACATTGATTGATTCGATAATTGAAACCAAAGGCACAATATAGATTTCATCGCCCACGGCAACGGACTGGCCGTCAATAATGGCCAAAGTCAACGGCAGATGAATGGAAATCGTCGTACCTTTTCCAAGTTCGGAAATGATATCGACATTTCCTCCCAAGGCCTGAATGTTCTTTCTTACGACATCCATGCCGACACCGCGGCCGGAAATATCGGTAATACTTTCTGCGGTTGAAAAACCCGGCATGAAGATCAATTCAAAAGCCTGTTTGTCGCTCAACTGGCTATTTTCAGCAATCAACCCTTTCTCGACAGCCTTGGCGATCAATTTATTTCTATCCAATCCCCTTCCGTCATCGCTGATCTCGATAACGATATGGCCGCCCCGGTGATAAGCATTCAGTTCTATCGTACCGATTTCGGACTTGCCTGCAACCAGCCGGTCCACCGGCATTTCTATGCCGTGATCCAGGCTGTTCCTGATTAAATGCACCAACGGGTCATTGATCAATTCAACGACGGCCTTATCCACCTCGGTGTTTTCCCCCACTAATTTCAACTCGATTTTTTTGCCTAGCTTGGCACCGATATCATGGACCAGCCGGGGAAATCGGCTAAATACGAAACTAATGGGCAGCATCCGTATGTTCATGACGCTTTGCTGCATGTCCCGGGTATGGCGTTCGAGCTGTGAAAGGCCCCTTTTCAGCTGTTCCAACTGATCCATGGTAAAATTTTCACTGATCAGGCCCAGCATGGATTGCGTTATGACGACTTCGCCCACCAAATCGATCAAGGCGTCAATTTTTGCGGTATCGACACGAATTGAACTGGAATTGGAATTGGAAGACTTGGGCGATTTGGTTTGATCATTATCAGGCTGGGAGACGCTCTGTTTGGTGCTTTCCGGATTGCCCGTCCCGGTTTTTGCTTCGGCTTCGCCCAATTCCGTTTTCGGAGCGCCGGTTTCGGGCGGAACCGGCTCCGGCTCGATTTTTTTTACTGGCGGAACCGTTTTGCCAGGCTTTGTCAAAGGCTGAATGTCGAGTTCGCAGTCCCCCTCAACCCAGGAAAAGACCTCATTGACTTCCTGAAAAGAGATGTCGCCTTTTATCTGCAGTGTCCAGGAAAGATTGCACTCCTCCGGGTCCAGCTCAAAAAGCCCCGGCACATCCCGCGTATTGACCGATACGGAATAGTCGCCCAACTCGGCGAGCTCGCGAAATATCCTCACCGGATCGTTCCCGGTTTTAAGCAGGTCAAGGTAAGGGCAAAAGGCTATCTTCCAGCCTTGCTCCGGCATTTCGCAGGCTTCGGATGCGACAGCCTCATCATCCGCATTTCCGGACTCAGGCCGGGAAGATGGAGGCTCAGTAGCCGGAGTCCCCCCTGCCGCGCCGTTCAGTTGAATTTCCAGGGCAAGTTTATATTTTTCTACCGCAGCCCGATCTACGCTTTCTCCTTCCTGAATTGAAGTCAGCATGGTTCTCAGACAGTCCACCGAACCTAACAAAACATCGACCGCGGGTTGAGTCACTTTCCTTCGCCCGTCGCGCATCTCGTCAAGTAAGGTTTCCATCACATGGGTAAAATCAGCCACATCGTGAAATCCGAATGTACCGCTTCCGCCCTTGATCGAATGCGCACCCCGGAAAATGGTATTAATCATTTCCGCATCTATATCTCCCGTATCGAGGTTTAACAACCCGGATTCCATCGCATCCAGTCCTTCGAAACATTCTTCAAAAAAGACCTGATGGAATTGAGACATATCGATAGACATAGGCTTACCTGTGTAATACGAGAATTTGAGTCATTACCTTGACTATAAATTAGCCAAGAACCTTTTTTAATGTCCTTAATAACTGTTCCGGATCAAATGGTTTGACGATCCATCCCGTCGCTCCGGCCGCCTTGCCTTCTTGTTTTTTTTCAATCCCGGACTCTGTCGTCAGCATCAGCATGGGTATGTATTTATAATCGGGCAATGATCTCAAATCTCTGATGAGGGCAATACCGTCCTTATTCGGCATATTGACATCGGTGACGATGCAATCAAATTTCTTGATTTGGGCTTTTGTCAATGCATCAACCCCATCTACAGCCTCTTCGACTTCATAGCCAGCGCCTTTAAGAGTAAAGGCGACCATTTTTCTCATAGAGGCTGAATCGTCAACTGCAAGAATACTTGCCATTGTTTTCTCCATTGTTGTACTTAAAGCAAAATCGGGTCAATAGCAGCAAAACGTCAATCGTTTCCTGAAAGTATAGTAAAAAAAATTTTTTTGTTGGATTTTGCGAATTGAAAAGGAAAGTGAACAGCCAAAGCAAGAGCTTTGCGAATCAGATGATCTGGAGCGAGAACAAAACGGCACTTGTCGGGATTGCGGTGTAATGGTCAACAAAAACCGGACACCTATTCAAAAGGAGGTGGCACCGAAAAACTGAACGAGCGGCAGGTACTTATGGACCGCTTCGTAGGGTACGCTGTGCGTACCTTCCCCCAATGGTATAGCACATCAATGGTACGCACAGCGTACCTTACGGTGGGATGCCGGACGGGATATTTATCCCGTCCGTAACGTTTGAAGCGGGACAAGCAGGGAAGAGGATTTTGTGTTGGCAGAGAGTTTTCAAACAGTGGGGACGGCGTTATAAATCCTGCCCCGCTCAGATCCTGGGAGCGTACATCCCTGCAGTCGAGCGTACCCTACTTGAAGCTTGAGTTCGGGATAAGAAACAACAACCCCATGCTCTCATTTATCAAAGTCAATCCGCTGCCTCAGAGGTAATGGCTTATCCCGAATTCAGGTTACAAAACCATTTCACGCCCTTATTGATCAGGTTAAACCCATGCCCTTATACATAAATGCCGTCATACCCGCCGGGCAGCGGGTATCCAGGGCCAGGGATGGCAGGCTTAAACGTCCCTGTAGCCTGGATTCCGGCAATCCCTGCCGGAATGACGGGCTTGTGTATAAGGACATGGGTTAAACCTCTGATGATTCATTTGAATCATCAGCGGCCCATGCTTGCATAATCATGACAGCATAGTGCCAATTTTCTTTATTAAATCAGCGGGTTTATAAGGTTTTATAATATAAGCCGTTATGCCCGCCTCGATGGCTTCTTTGACTTTGCTGCCTTCCGACGACGAAGTGAGCATAATAAAAGGCGTACTTGCCAGTTTAGGCTCTGCCTTTACAGCTTTGAACAAATCCAATCCGCTCATTCCCGGCATGTTCCAATCACAAACTACCAGATTAACTTTTATCCTTTTCATCAATTTGAGCGCTTCTTCCCCATCGGGCACATCAAAAACATGCGCAAAACCGGCATCCCGTAAAACGGCTTTGGTCATGCTGCGCATAGATAAGGCGTCATCGACAACCAAGATTTTGTTCTGAAGTAATTCGTTCGTTAAGTCCATCGTTGTTCCAAAAAACAAGAGCTATAAATTTCCACGTGCTCAACAAAATTAGGCAAAATCAATAGAAAATCTGCTAAGCACTATTGACTGAAAGGAAGAAAAAAGGCTTCAAAACGCCACGCAACTCAAGCCAATCAAGCTTTTAAAGCATTTTCTTCCCTGCTCGCACTCTAATAATAGCAAAAACGAATAAATTGGCATGGGTAAAATGCCTTCCCTACATCTTTCGCGTCCGGATAATGATAACGGCTTCTCAAATCCAAAAAATTAAGGCCAAAATAAACGCCTCCTTCCGGCCTTCCGGGAACTCACGATTTTTATCGAGAGAGCACTACCCTGCTTATCCTGTGTAATTTGCCGACACTATATTTCTTATGTAAAATTAGGCACCTCGTTTTTTAGCTCGGAATATGAAAATGTCTAATATTTTCCATCGATCGAAAAAATCTTGGCGATTTTGTAACCCTTATTTGGCAGTTAGTTCCTGCATGGTGAAATAATTGACTCATTCCGATTCGAAAAGCCCCGATCTTGATTGGAGCCAGGTCCGAGAAACCGTCAAATTGTTGACATTGTCAGCCACGCAGGTAGACGTGATCATGCAGGAAGGCGACTCGGCAGTCGATACACTGACCGATTCGTTTACCGAAATTGTAGAAAGTATGCAGGCAATGAACCAGCATCTTTTGGCTCTTGTCGATTCCAATGAGAGGGAACTGGCTTTAACTTGCTGTTCGAAGACCCAGGAAAAGATTCAAGCCGCCATCGTTGCATTTCAGTTTTACGACCGCATGCAGCAGTGTCTGCATCATGTCACCTCGAATCTGAGAGGATTGTCCAATCTCGTTGGAAGTCCGGAACACCTCTATAATCCTGATGCATGGCGAGAACTTCAAGGAGAGATAAGATCCAGATTTACGATGGAATCCGAAAAAGTGATGTTTGACGCTATTCTTCAAGGCAAATCGGTCGATGAAGCGATTGCCGCAAAGACCGCCTTCCAGGAAAACGAGTCGGACAATATAGAACTCTTCTGAGTCCGACAAAAACCTTGCTTCGTTCCAAACGCAGAAATAACCCGCAAGCTTCAACCCGGTCCTGATCCGTGCAGACGCATCAATAACACGGCCTCGTCCCTGCACAAGCTACAATCGCGCATCAGCTCTTCCACGCTCGCGCCATGGCGAATTTTCTGAATGATGGCGTTATAGGGATTTGCCGATTGCTCATTTTGCTGAAAAGCCGAAAGCTTTGCCGATAACCCTTTCAATTGTTCATCGATAAACGCCAGCCGGCTGTCCGCCGCTCGTGCGGACGAACTCAACCCGGCTAAATATTGATCGTTTTTTTGAACGCTATTTTTCAATACCTGCAATTCACCCTTTAGTTTCATGTGAGTACGCACCAGCCATAACAGCATAACCACGACCGTTACCGTAACATGCGCAAGGACGATCAAAAACAAATTAGCCATCGATCAATTTCATTTCCTGGAGAGAGTGAGCCGAACGCTTTTTCCGGATTTTACAGTTTCTCATTCATGTCTTACGGACTGTGCCGAAATGAATTTTCCACTGTCCATCCGTTTCCTTTATCGTCCGAACAAAGCCGAAGAAAGGCATCGAACGGAAGATTATAACGCAGAAAAATTTTACCGGCTTGGTTCCAGCCAGCCTTTCATTCTGGAACGCAATCTCAACACCGCTTGCGAACTGATCTGGCTCACCCTCGATTCGCTGACATTCAACACATCCCCAATCTCGCGCAGATTCAACTCTTCGCCATAGTAGAGCGATAACACGAGCCGTTCGCGCTCGGGCAGTCCCGAGATGGCTTCGGCCAGGGCCTTTCGCAGCCCCGCCCGGCTCACATCCTCAAAGGTTGCCTCGCCAAAGCTCGCCGCCTCGTCAAGATAATGATCGCCGGACTCGGCCAATTCTTCGATACTGAAGATGCGGCAGCTACTGGAATCTTCAAGTATGCGATGATACTCTTCGAGAGAGATCCCTAAAAATTCGGCAATCTCCTCCGCCCTGGCTTCCCGTCCCGTCTTATTTTCAATCACCCGGATAGCGTCCGTCACCAGCCGCCATTTTTTATGCACCGAACGCGGCGTCCAGTCGGAACGCCGCACCTCATCCAGCATCGCTCCGCGAATACGTATCCCGGCATAGGTTTCAAAACTGGCGCCTTGGCCGATGTCGTAGTTTTTAATGGCGTCCAGCAATCCCAGCATCCCGGCCTGAACCAGATCATCGAGCTGCACGGCATCGGTCAGCCGGTTCAGCAAGTGCTGGGCGATTCGCCTGACCAGCGGCGCATATCGCATGACGTGCTCATCGATGCCGCCGGTCTGAACCGCGCTGTACATGGCTACTCCGCTCATACATAATCCTTGTGGGAACTGTATTGAACCATTCGTTCAATGAAAAACTCGAGATAGCCGCCCGCCTGATACTTTACCGGCAAGGCATCGATTTTTTCGGCGATTTCCGTGATTGCGAGGGAGATGTCGCTCTTGGGATATTCCAATACCACCGGGCTTTGCTGCTGGACCGATTTACGCAAAGTCAAGTCGTAGGGTATGCTGCCGATAAACTGCAGGTTAACGTCCAGATAGGCGTCGGTAACTTTACATAATTTCTGAAATAACTTTCTGCCTTGCTCCCCGGTTTGGACCATGTTGGCGATGACATTAAAATCACTGACCGTATAGTCTCGATTCAGCAGCTTGATAAACGCATAGGCATCCGTCAGCGAGGTAGGTTCATCGCAAATCACCACCATGACCTCCTGACAGGCGCGCACAAAGTTTATCACGCTCGCCGAAATGCCGGCTGCAGTATCCACGATCAAAACATCCATCTCCTGATCGATCTCGCTGAACGCCCGAATCAGCGCGGCCTGCTCCAGGGTGGTAAGCTCCGACATCTTCTGAATACCGGAAGATCCCGGAATGACTTTCAATCCCATCGGACCTTCCACCATGATCTCATTCATGGATTTCTCTCCGGACAACACATGAGCCAGATTGAATTTCGGATAAATGCCCAGCAAAATATCGACGTTGGCCAACCCCATATCGGCGTCGAGCAAGGCAACCCGGCGGCCTTTTTTAGCAAGAGCAACCGCAACATTCACCGACACGTTGGTCTTACCTACCCCTCCCTTTCCGCTGGCAACCGCAATGACCTTAACCGGCTTAACGCTTTTCATATTTCTAATCCCTTGAGCTTGATCATGATACTGTTGCATGATTTTATGCTACAAACATTTCGTAATTTTCAAAATCGCCGACGCTGTTATCCGCTTTAGATTCGGCTGCACATTGGCCGATCAGCGTTCTGGCCACAGGGATAAACATATCTTCGGGAACGCGCTGCCCATTGGTGATAAAGGATACCGGCAGATTCTGCTCTATCAGCGCGGAAAACGCCGGACCGGCGGTAACCGCCTCGTCGAGCTTCGTCAGGATACAGGCCTGCGGCTCAAAAAACCGGAAGGCATTAATGATCTCATTCATAACCCTGTATTCGGATGCGGCCGACATTACGAGATAAGCTTTAATCGAGAAAACACTTTGCCGCAGCATGTTGATCTGCTCCACCAGCTTCATATCCCGCTGACTCATGCCGGCCGTATCGATCAGAATCAGGCGCTTGTCGGACAGGCCGAGGATAAGGTTCCGTAATTCCTCGCTGTTGGACGCCACCCGAACCGGCACACCGAGAATACGTCCGTAGGTATTGATTTGCTCGTGAGCGCCGATTCGATAGTTATCGGTAGTGATCAAGGCGACCTGCGACGGGCCATGCTTCAGAATGAATTTGGCGGCCAGCTTGGCAATGGTCGTCGTTTTACCGACACCGGTGGGACCAATCAGCGCCACGACTCCGCCTGTGTCCAACAAGTTGTCCTGGGCGATGGGCAGCATTTTCGCCATCAATTCCTGAGCTTCTGCAAAAGCCAAATCGATATTGGCATAACTGTTCAGTTGATTGGCGACATTCACGCTCGTTTTTTTGGAAATGCCCATCTTGGCCAATTGCTGTAACAGATGAGCCCGGGCCGGATTAGCTTGTGGAAGACTTGTAATGCCGGTGTCCGCCATTTTGCTGTCGATAGCGGATTTCAAAGATTTAAGGTCTTTGAACATTTCCAGCAACAGTTTCTCCGACAGGGTGGGTTGCTTCGTTTCCGCCGTCTTGGCTTTCTCGACCGGTTTTTCTTTCTCAAAGGGATGAACGACAGCAGACGGAGCCGGTTTGGTTTCTTTTACCGGCAGCACGTTTTCTTGAGCACGAAACTGCATTCTTTCGGCATAGCCGACAAACTGATCAGCCGCAGCCCGCGGAGTGTGATCCGGCATCATGCCTCCGCGGCTTCTTTTTTCATTGTTGCTCAAGCCATCAAAACGATTGGTTTCGGCCTGCAAACCCGGCGCTTGGCGAGGCGCTGCTCTATTTAATGCCGTTGGTAACGGCTCGCCGGATTGCTCCACCAACTTGTTTTGAATCAATTGTTCGTCAAAATCACGGGCCGCAACAATTTCAATTCCGCCGTCAACGGATTTGTTCGACATGATCACCGCGTCAGCACCTAATTCTTCTTTGACCATACGCATCGCCTGGCGTATATCCGGCGCAAAAAAACGTTTAATTTTCATCTTGTTGCCTCATTTTTTATGTCCATCGCCCTATGGTTGAAACTACTTTGATTTGCCGGTCCGGGGGTATTTCGTTATAGGCCAGAACATGTAGCCCGGAAATCGAATGGCGGACAAATCTGGCCAACCAGGGGCGCACGTAGGAAGATACCAGCAAAACCGGAGCTTGCCCCTCCATTTCCATTTTTTGCGTATTTTCCTGTAACGACCTATGCATTTTTTCCGCCAACCCCGGTTCGATGCCGGCCCCTTGTTCACCTGCGGTTTGCAAAGATTTATGCAATAACTGTTCCAGCTCATACTCTAGCGTCATGACCGACAATTCCGGCTGTATCCCGCTGATTTCATGGACAATCATTCGGCCTAATGAAGCGCGCACTGCTGACGTCAAGACGTCGGGATCTTGACTCTTGACCCCGTATTCCGCCAAAGTTTCGGCAATCGTGCGCATATCGCGGATGGGCACACGCTCCTGCAGCAAATTCTGCAGGACCTTGACAACCAAGCCCAAAGGCAGAATTTTCGGCACCAGATCATCGACCAGCTTCGGCGCCGTCTTCGCCAGGTTTTCAAGGACTTTCTGCGCTTCTTCGTAGCCGAACAATTTATGCGCATGGAGCTGAAGCAGATAGCTGAGATGCGTAGCCACCACAGTGCTGGGGTCCACCACGGTATAACCCAGTGTTTGGGCATAATTTTTCTGGGACGGCTCGATCCAGACCGCTTCCAGCCCGAAAGACGGATCGCGGCAGGCTTTGCCTTCCAGCGTTCCGAAGACGCGCCCCGGATTGATCGCCATTTCCAGGTCGGGCATGATTTCGGCCTCACCGACCGTAACGCCCATCAATGAAATCCTATACTCGGTAGGATTCAAATCCAGATTATCGCGTATGTGAACGGACGGAACCAAAAAGCCGAGCTCTTGCGAGAGTTTTTTGCGCACACCTTTGATCCTCGCCATCAACTGCCCCCCCTGATTTTTATCGACCAGAGGGATGAGCCGATAGCCGACCTCCAACCCCACAACATCGATCGGCATAACATCATCCCAACCCAACTCCTTGATCTCGGGCACGGCAGGAGCCGCCATATCGATCGGATAATTTTCATCCACCATTTCGCCCTGCTTGCGCCGTTTATCGATCAAATAAGCGGAACCGGCCAGCATCGAAGCCAGCAAAATAAAAACCAGATTCGGCATGCCCGGAATGATGCCCAGCGCCGCGATGACCCCTGCCGTAATCAGCAGGGCTTTCGGATTTTCGAAAAGCTGCGTGCTGACTTGCTGACCGAGATTCTGGCTGGTGCTGCCGACTTTGGTCACCACGATCGCCGAAGCGGTCGAGAGCAGCAAGGAAGGAATCTGGGCGACTAGGCCGTCGCCGATGGTCAATAAGGTGTAAATCTTCCCGGCATCGGCAAAACTCATGCCGTGCTGACCGACGCCGATCGCCATACCGCCGATCATGTTGATGAACAAAATGAGGATACCCGCCACCGCATCACCGCGGACGAATTTGCTGGCGCCGTCCATCGAACCGTAAAAGTCGGCTTCGGTCGCAACTTCGGCCCGGCGGGCGCGCGCCTCATCCTGAGTGATCAAGCCGGCATTCAGGTCCGCGTCGATCGCCATCTGCTTGCCCGGCATCGCATCCAGCGTAAACCGTGCGCCGACTTCCGCGACCCGTCCTGCGCCTTTGGTCACGACGACGAAATTGATCACGACCAGAATGGAAAAAACGACCAGACCCACCGCAAAGTTGCCGCCGATCACGAAGGCGCCGAAGGCCTCGATCACCTTGCCCGCCGCGTCTCCGCCGTTATGCCCTTCCAGCAGGACGATCCGGGTCGAAGCCACGTTCAACGCCAGGCGCAATAATGTCGCCAACAGAATCACCGTCGGGAAAGCCGCAAACTCCAGCGGCTTGAGGGTATAGACGACCACCAGCAGAATGATCAGCGAGAAGGCGATGTTGAAGGTGAACAGCAAATCCAGCAAAAACGCCGGCAACGGCAACATGATCATCGCCAGGATCATCATGATGACGATCGGTGCCCCCAGCTCCGCCTTGCCTAAAAATTTGACGGCCGAAGTAATTTTACTTAATTCCATACTTATCTATCTTGTTTGAACTCGTCAGGGACTTGAATATTGACAGGCGGGCGGGGCTCGTTCCAATGATTTTCCCTGGCCATTTTTAATTGATAAACATAAGCCAGCACCTGCGCCACCGCTACATAAAGCCCTTGCGGTATCTCCCGGTCGACGTCGGTCGAATAATACAGCGCTCTCGCCAGCGGCGGAGCCGAAACCAGGGGCACATTGGCGCCGACCGCCAACGATCGAATCTGGGCGGCCATCAAATCGGCGCCTTTCGCTACCAGTATAGGCGCCCCCTTGGAATCCATGTCGTATTTCAACGCCACCGCGTAATGCGTCGGGTTGGTAACCACCACGTCGGCTTTCGGCACTTCCGCCATCATCCGATTCTGCGCCATTTCCATCTGAATCCGGCGCTGCCGTCCCTTCACTTCCGGCTTTCCTTCGGTTTCCTTCATTTCATCCTTGATTTCCTGCAGCGTCATTTTCAATTTGCGGTTGTGGTCCCATAACTGATAGGGTACGTCGATCATCACCACCACGATCAGCGAAGCGCTGAGCACGAGAAAGCAGATCCCCACAATATGCAGCGCATGGAGAATGGACTGATCGACCGGTTCCACGCCCAGCCCGATCAGTTCGCCGATGAAATGCCGATACAATAAAAAAGCGGCGGCCAAGATCAATAGGAATTTCAACAGGGCCTTGAGCAGTTCAATCAGTCCCCTCAGGGAAAACAGCCTGGCAAGGCCTTTGAGCGGATCGAGCTTTTCCAGCTTGGGCGCAATCGATTCCCAGCTGAAAATCCACCCGCCCAGCGCCAGGGGAGCAATCACCGCGACGGCAACCATCACCGCGATAAAAGGAGCGATCAACGACAAACCGTCCAGCATGGCCTGCTTGAACCGGATAACGGGACTTAAAGGATCGAAAATGACTTCCCGTTTGAGTTGAAACTGCTCCCGCATGAGGCTCAACAATCCATTGCCCATGCGCCCTCCCGTCATCAGCAGGAGAATGGCGCTGGCGATCAGCATGGCGAAGGTATTCAGTTCGCGGGAACGGGCGATCTGGCCTTGTTTTCGGGCGTCTTCAAGACGCTTGCTGGTGGGTTCTTCGGTTTTTTCCTGATCTGAATCTTCAGCCATGACGCACAATCTTCACCGACAATAAATCTCACAGCCTCAACAACTGTTCGATCAGCTCATAGGCGCCGGTCAAAAGACCGGAAAGTTGCCCCAATACATTGGGAAAAGTCAGCCAGATCAACGCCAGCCCCAACATCAGCGTTACCGGAAAGCCCACTGAAAAAATATTCAGCTGCGGAGCGGCGCGCGTCGCCACTCCGAAGCCGATATTGACCAGCAGCAGACTGACGATGAGGGGCATCGCCAATAATACGCCGCCCGCAAACATGCGGCTGCTCCAGGCGATGATCGCCCAAAGGTCGGCCTTGGCAAGGCCGTCGGGTCCAATCGGCAGACTGGCAAAACTGTCCAGCAGCATTTTGATCAACAGCAAATGGCCATCCAGGCTGAGAAACACCAAAGTCCCGGTCATCGTGTAAAGCTGCGAGACGAGCGGCGCTTGCTGGCCATTTTGAGGATCCACCATGGAAGCGAATCCCAGACCCATGCTCAACGCGACACTTTGCCCCGCAAACGAAAGCGCGGAAAAAACCATCTGCACGATAAAACCGATCGCCAGGCCGATCACAACCTGCTGGACGATGATCAGCATGCCTTCATAACTCAGCATGTCGACGGCAGGCGCCCCCGGCAATAACGGCATGACGACAAACGTCATCGCCGCCGTAAGAATCAACCGCGCCCGGGCCGGTACGGCCTGCAAACTGAACAGAGGAACCGCCGTAAACATCGCGCCGATGCGGATCATGGGCAAAAAGAATGAAGCGGCCTGATGCAAAATTTGGGCTTCGGTAAAATTCACGGCTTATCCAATCAATTGCGGAATCGCCTTTACCAGGCCTTGAAAATAATCGAGAAACAATTGCAGCATCCAGGGCCCGGCAATCAGCAGTACGAGCCCAATGACGATCAATTTAGGGACGAAGGTCAGCGTTGCTTCGTTGATCTGGGTCGCCGCCTGAAACATAGCAATAATCAGACCAACCCCTAGGGAGGGCAGCAAAATGGGGGCCGTCAGCTTGATTGCGACGATCATCGCATCCTGGCTGATATCATAAATGGTATCCGGCGTCATAATTTTGACTTCGATTTCAGTTGACGTAAAAACTCGCCGCCAGCATTTCCATAATCAAGGACCAGCCATCGGCCAGTACGAACAACATGATTTTGAACGGCAACGAAACGATCATCGGGGACAGCATCATCATCCCCATCGTCATCAACACACTCGCAACGACAAGATCGATGATCAGGAACGGCAGGAAAATCAGAAACCCTATCTGAAAAGCCGTTTTCAACTCGCTCGTGACATAAGCGGAAAGCAACAATGAAAAAGGAACCTCTTCGATGGAATTCAAGTCGGCATGACCGGAAATTCTGATAAACATCTCCAGATCGGCCTCACGGGTCTGCTTCAGCATAAATTGGCGGAACGGCTCCGAAGCTTGGGTAATTGCCGTGGCCGCGTCGATTTTTTCTTCGAGGTAAGGCTGTACCGCCTCCGTATTGACTTTCTCGAGTACCGGCATCATGATGAAAATCGTCAAAAACAAAGACAAGCCCAATAACACCTGATTGCTGGGCGCCTGCCCCGTGCCGAGGGCCTGCCGCAGTAAACTCAGCACAATCACGATCCGGGTAAACGCAGTCATCGTCAGCAGCAACGCCGGCAACACGGTCAGCAAGGTCATCAGCGCCAGAATCTGAATCGTGACGCTATAGGTCTGGCCGCCCTGCTTGCCGGTGGTGACGGTGACGGCATCGATGCCGGCCGCAAACGCAGGCGTCTCGGCCCATAGGCAACCGGCGGCCAGGAGCAAGGCGGTCAACACGAGAGAGCTACGCATCGGGACGGGATTTAATCGCTTGCATGAGTTTTTGGGCAAATACGCCCTTGACGGAACTTTTGGCGGCGTCTTCTCCGGCCAAACAATCATCTCCCTCCAGTACGTGCAAGGTCTGAATCCGGCCGGGCGTAACGCCCAGAACCAGTTGTTTCCTACCCACCTGCAACAGGATGACTTTTTCCCGCATACCCAGCGAGAGTCCGCCGATCACTCGCATTCGCTCTGCGCCGGCCGCAGCCATTCGGCTGAATTTGCCGATAACCCAGATGCAAAGAAAAAAAATCCCCAGTACAACCAGGAGTCCAAGAGTCCAGTGGAGCAGATCGGCGGAAGCCACGCTTCGAAAAGGCGGTTTTGAAACATCCGTCGGCAAGGCAAAACTCGCGGATGCGCATAGAAATAAAAAAATGCAAAAGAGAGGTTTTATCGACATCAGGCCAATCTTTTGACGCGTTCCGACAGACTGATGATGTCGGTCAGGCGAATACCGAATTTTTCATTGACGACAACCACTTCGCCATGCGCAACCAAGGTGCCGTTAACCAGAATATCGAGCGGCTCGCCCGCGAGACGATCGAGTTCGACAATCGCCCCCTGATTCAATTTCAACAAATTTCTGATGCTGATCTGCGTCCGGCCAAATTCCATAGACAGGGTGACAGGAACATCCAGAATGACGTCGAGATTGAGTTCTTCCGATGAGGCGCTTAATGGTTTCTCGTATTCATTGTGAAGAGTTCCCGCTTCTTCGAATTCATTAACTTTAACTTCACCCGATTCAAGGGGATCTTTATTCATATTGCTTGTATAACCATTTGAATTGTTAATATTGCCCGAATCACTCAAACGGACTCGGTTCTCACTATCTTATCGATAATCTGCACGGCATAGTGACCTTCCGAAGTGCAAGGTCTGCACGTAAAGACAGATACGCCTTCGGCCTTCAAGGACAGGGTTTTCGGCATGTCGATCGGGATGATGTCGCCTTTCTTCAACCGCAAAATATCGCTGATGGGCAGATTCTTCTCGACCAACTGGGTATTCACTTTCAGTTTAGCCTCCATCACTTCATTTCTCAAAGCCACCCGCCATTGCGTGTCGGATTCCGTACTGTCCACTCCCACCGACTCCAATAAACCCTTGATCGGTTCGATCATCGCATAGGGCATCAGAATGTTGATATCGCCGCCCCCGCCCTCCAATGCAATGTTGACCGTAGTGATCATCACATAATCGTCCACTCCGACAATCGCCGCATAATTCGGATTGATCTCCGAATTCAAATATTCGAAATTGATCGCCAGCACCGGTTCCCAGGCATCTTTCAGGTCTTTGAAAATCATGTCCAATATCTTCTGGATTACCCTCATTTCGGTCCGGGTAAACTCGCGGCCTTGAGAATTATGGTCGTACTGACCGTTGCCGCCGAAGAAATTATCGACCACGGTAAACACGAAATAGGGGTCCATCACGATCAATGCCCGCCCCCGAAGCGGGGAAATCCGGACAATATTCAAGTTGGTCGGCGTGCGCAACCGGTCCATGAAATCGGAAAACTTCTGAAACTGAATCCCCGATACGAAAATTTCCGGAGAACGGTGCAACAATTTAAACAGCGATGTACGTAAAGAGTTGGAGAAACGGTCGTTAATCATCTCCAGCGTGCGTATATGGCGCCGCTGAACCACCCTTTCCTGGGTGTTGAAATCATAGGGCTTGACGACCTCTCGCGCATCAACTTCCTCCGCTATGCTTTCAACTTCGGCTTCAGGCTCAAAATCGCCCTCTTCGACACTATTGAGCAGCGCCTCGATCTCTTCCTGGGAAAGTAAATCCGACGTACTCATAATCTATTGCATGACGAAGGCAGTAAAAAACAATTCCTTAACCTGACTCTTTCCCGCCATTTTTTTGAGAATCGAATTCACTTCATTCAACATGGCGGCGCGCAGCTTTTCCTTCTCCTCGCGCATGTTCAAGCTTTCGGGTTTTTGAGCACTGATCAGCATCAACAAGTTATTGCGAATCATGGGCTCATGCTTTTTCACAGCTTCCAAGGCATCCTCTTTTCCGGCGACCAGAAAAGCGAGCGAAATCTGGATCATCTGAATGGATGAGCCTCTGGGAAAATTCACCGTCAGAGGTTTAGCCATCTCATAGTAAAGCTTTTCAGCTTCCTCTTCATCGTCGTGCGCCGTTTTTTCGGCATTGGCCGAATGATGCAAATAATAAAAAACACCCCCTCCAACACCTCCGGCCAATAAAACCGCCCCCAGAATAATGGCGAGCAGCTTCATCGTAGATTTTTTCCCTTTACCGGCGTTTTGATCAGATTCTGCCATAGTCGAAATCGAAGCTTCGTTTAATTTAAAAAATCGATGCTTACTATTATAGACACTGGCAAGGGAAAGAGATAGGAACAGCTCACGCAGGACGGGGCAATCGCGCCATATTCACAAAGGCCGTCATTCCGGCAGAGATTGGCGGAATGACGAGCGCTGTAGGGTGTTTTCGCGATAGCAAAACGCCAATCCCCCTCAAAGCACGGCGGATTGCCTTCGGCGAATCCACCCTACAAGGGCTTGTGTTTCCCGCAAATCCCTGTGTTTCCACCGCCGTCGGAGCGACGCCTTCGTCGCGATGCTCGATGGCCGTTGATATTGAAACCTTTTTTGGCGGAACCGCTGCCGCGTTCCGCCCTACAACGCGGTAGGGTGTTTTCGCGATAGCAAAACACCAATCCCCCTCAAAGCACGGCGGATTGCCTTTGGCGAATCCACCCTACAAGGGCTTGTGTTTCCCGCAAATCCCTGTGTTTCCACCGCCGTCGGAGCGACGCCTTCGTCGCGATGCTCGATGACCGTTGATATGGAAACCCTACAACGCGGTAGGGTGTTTTCGCGATAGCAAAACACCAATCCCCTTCAAAGCGCGATTGCCCTGTTTTTCATCCCTCTATTTACTTTTCCCGTTACAGAGTATTACCATTAAAGTATTACTTTCCACCCGGTAATCATCATGCGCGTTACAAGCAAAGGCCAAGTCACCATTCCTCAAAACGTCCGGGAAAGCATGGGCATCCTGCCCGCCGAAACCGAGATCGAATTTCTACAGGATAAAAACGGGCGCTGGTATATCGTCAAAGCCCCAAGCCGGACAAAAAAAACCAGCCGGTTCCGGTCCGCCCATAAAACGGCAAAATTGACGATGAGCACCGACGATATCATGGCCTTGACGCGAGCCGGCTGATGGCCGTTATCCTGATCGATAGTGGCGTGGTCATCGACCTCTCCGACCCTGAAAGCGCCTGGTTCGAATGGAGTGTCGCGACCCTGGAGCGACTCGACCAGAACAATACCCTGGTCATTAACCCGATCATTTACGCCGAGTGCTCCATAGGATTCGAGCGCATCGAAGAAGTGGAAGTCCTGTTCGAACATCTGGGCTTCGTCATCCGGCCAATCCCGAAAGAGGCCCTGTTTTTGGCGGGGAAAGCCTTTTTACAGTACAAGAAGCGCCAAGGCGGCAAAAGCAATGTGCTGCCGGATTTTTTCATTGGGGCGCACGCCGTAGTAGCAAATTACCGGCTAATGACGCGGGATCGGGGACGCTTCAGCACCTACTTTCCCAGCGTCGAGTTGATCATGCCGAATTCGGCCAACGGGTTGAATCGATAGGGTCCTCAAGGAGGCCTCGCTCGGGATGGAATTTGCAACAACACAGGGTTGGATAAACGAAGCGCATCCACCGCGCTGTTATCCAAGCCAAGCGTTACGAAGAGCAGAGTTGTAGGGTGTTTTCGCGATAGCAAAACACCAATCCCCTTCAAAGCACGGCGGATTGCCTTCGGCGAATCCACCCTACAAGGGCTTGTGTTTCCCGCAAATCCCTGTGTTTCCACCGCCGTCGGAGCGACGCCTTCGTCGCGATGCTCGATGGCCGTTGATATTGAAACCTTTTTTGGCGGAACCGCTGCCGCGTTCCGCCCTAGAGCCGTACGCTATGCGTACCGTTTACCGCCGAAAATGGTACGCACAGCGTACCCCACCCACCGGCCCGAAAAACTAAAGCATATAAGCCTTCACGGCTTTCTTCCCCTGCTCCATCTGCCGTAAAGCCAAGCCCGCCTCCTGTTTTTCGGCCAGTCCCAGCGTCGCTATTTCATAATCCATCGCCAGTATATTTCGGATACTTTCCGCAACCGGAGAAGCCAATTCAGGCTCGACAGGGGTGAGAAAAAAGGCGGAAATCCGCTCGCGCCTGCCCGCTTCTAACGCGATCACCTCATCCCAAAGCGAAGCCTGGGCTTTTTCCAGCATCGCCCGGGTTAGCTCAACCAGTTGCAGAAGCTCGGCTATCCTGTCGTTCATTTAAAGCCAACCGGTCCTAAACATTCAAAATACCGGGGATCGCATCCCATCCGGCTTTAATTTCCAGCATCAAATCGGCAATCTCGTCGAGAATCGCCTCGTCGCTCTGAAGATTGGCCATCAACAGACGTTGGGACATATAGCCATACAGACTATTCAGATTCTCCGCCAATTCGCCGCCTTTTTCCTTATCCAGCGAGGCCTGCAATCCGCCGACGATCGTAATGGCTTTACCGATGTTCTCGCCTTTTTGAGCGATTTCTTTCCGAAGGATATTGCCCTTCGCCAACGCGATTTTTTCGAGCACCCCTTCCATCAGCATCTGGATAAGGCGGTGCGGCGTCGCATCCATCACCAAGGACTGAACACGCACTTCTTTGTATTGGTTCATTGCCATACTAGCATTCATTTGACTCTCCTCTGTATTTTTTATGCTTTGAAATCAGAATTATCCGACAACTATAGCGGCAGTTTCATCCAAAACTTTAGAGCTAAAAACCGCTAATTTTCCGATATTCCGATTCTCCAAAACTCAGTAAAGGCTTCTTTAGCTTATCCGTTCGTACTTACGACACCGGGTAAATTAGCCAATTGTTGTGTCAAAAAACTTCCGGTACTCTGCAATTGCGCCACCAAGGTATCCATCGCCGTAAACTGCTTGCGGTAGCGGGATTCCAGCGCGGTCAGCCTCGTGTTGAGAGCGTCCCGTTGATCGGCAATACCGGCAATGCTCTTGTTGACGCCGTTAATGCGCGAAGACAAAGGGCCATCGGAAGACAGATACGTTGTCAAAGTGCTGTCGAATTTTTTGGCCAAGCCGTTTTCGGAAGAAAATAAATTGGCGATGGCATCGAAATTGGTTGTCATCGCTTTGTCCAGTTTGGAGGAATCCAACTGCAAATTGCCGGTTTTATCGCTGACAATGCCGATATCGGCTAAAGCCGAGATGCCGCCCCCGCCTTGCACGACACTCGACAGCACCTGGCGAAGCTGATTCTGTACGCCGCGCAACGTGGCGTCGCCCAGCAACGGCCCGCCGGTTTGGGTAGCGGCGTTGTAACTGGATAAATTGCTCATCGTATTGACCAGCGAATTGTACGACTTGATGAAATCATTGAGCTTGGAGGTGACGGAACTTTTGTCCATCGCGACGGTGATCTTGCCGGTCGTGGCCGGATCGGCTTTCACCAGTGAAAGGGTAACGCCGGTAATCGCGTCCGAAAAGCTGTTGCTGTCGCGGGTCACCTGCTGCCCGTCGATATGAATGATGGCGTCCTGGGCGGACTGGACCGTGGTCAGATTGGCGGTCGCCAGCCGGCTCAAATCCTTGCCGTCCGACGCATTCGCATCGGTTGCGGTTATTGAGATGGTATTGGCTGCGCCGACCTTTTCCGAGGTCAACACCAATTGCGAACCGGTATCGACTTTAATGATCGTCGCCTTGACGCCCGGATTATCCGTAGCGGAATTGATCGCATCGCGAAGGCCGGCCAAAGTCGTGTCGGCACCGACAGCGATGTTGAAACTGGAGGAACCCAAATCGATTTTGAGACTGCCTTCGCCGACAACATCGGTTTCGGCGCTAAAATCGCCGGAACGCACTTTCGCGGCCTGCGCCAATTGATCGACGGAGATCGAAAAACTGCCGGCCACGGCGGCGCTGCCGGCGGTTACGGTAAACAAATCGGTGTCGCTGGAAGTGGCGGTGCGCACCTTGAACGCGGAAGCATCCTTGAGCGCCTGTACGCTGGTCTGAAACGAAGACAGGGCACCCTTCAGCGAACCGTAGGCCGAAAGATCCGCTTGTAATGTGGCTTCTTGAGTGTTTAACCGATCTGTCGTCGGCTGTCCTTCGGCAGTCACCAATTTCGACACGAGGCCCTCGATATCCAGCCCCGATCCTACCCCGGCAGAAGTAATTGCAACCATATTGAGTCCCCCCTTAACTTAAGAAGCTGTCTTGCAAAACATCACAAGCATTTTGCAAGGGTTAATGTGATCATGGCAATCCACAAGGGCTTGTGTTTCCGCCGCCGTGGGAGCGACGCTTTCGTCGCGATGCTCGATGGCCGTTGATATTGAAACCCTTTTTGGCGGAACCGCTGGCGCGTTCCGCCCTACGATTCATCCACCTTACGGGTTACAGGATCGTAGGATGCGGTGAGGAACGAACCGCATCAATCGCGAACGATGCGGTTCGCGTTCCTCGCCGCATCCTACGGCTCTATCATGCCGAACACCCATCAGGCCGTGGAACTGAATATCGTCAATTTTCCCTTATCATTCTGCTCCGCCAGGCTGCGCGCCAGCCTCAACGCTTCTTCGGACGGAATCTGCCGGATGACTTGCTGGCTTTTCGTATCGATGACTTTAACGATCATCTCGCCGCTTCCTTCGTCAAGGCTGAATTGCAGATCCCTCTGGATGTTCTGCACAAAATCGTTCAGCTTACTGACGGCATTACCCAGCTTTTCCGGATCTTTCGCCTGATCTTTCCCTGCGCCGGAAACGGCATCAGGCACAAGACGTGCCTCTACCGTTGCCGCCTCGGCTTGCGGAGCCGGGTCGATCGGAACCTTTGCCTGAACCGCCGGCTCGGGCGTCGCGGCCGGAGCGGGAGGGCGCTGTTGAGTCATGCTGGTACCAATGTCCATGTTAACCTCCTCATCAAACTCCTTTTTACATGATCATGAAAAAACGGAAGCCCGGCGTTGCCGCCGGGCAATGGCTTGGCACTCTATATTATCTCAAAAGACTCAAAACGCCTTGCGGAAGCTGATTGGCCTGGGACAACATCGCCGTGCCGGCCTGCTGCAGGATTTGCGCGCGGGTCAGGTTGGCGGTTTCCTTCGCGAAGTCGGCGTCGGTGATCCGGCTCTTCGAAGCGGTCAGGTTTTCGGTCCGCGTTTGCAGACTGTCCACCACGGCGGCAAAACGGTTTTGGTAGGAGCCGAGCGATGCGCGCGAAGTATTGATCGTCTGCAGGGCGCCGTCAATCGTGTCCAGGGCTTTGGAGGCGTTGGCGGCGGTCAGCACGTCGAGGGACGCGAGGCTATTTACGGACGAGGTGGTAGTAGCCGTTGTCGTCCCCGTAGTAAAGCCCGCATTGCCCGCCGCGGCACCACCCAGGACAATGCCGTCGGCGCTTGTGCTCGACAAGGTAATGGTGCCGTGATTGGAGAAAGCGCTGGCTGCGGCTGCCTGTCTTCCAAGTTGATCGGCACTCAGGCCTGTTTGAGTCGCCAGGGCCGTTTGAGTGGCCTCTGCTGCTACAGGATCCGTCGCGGTACCGGAGATGCCGAATGTCAAACCGTCCGCATTAGTGCCGTCCGTGAAGGTAATTTCCCCGGTTGCTGCGTCAGCTGCGACAGTGCCGTTTGCTGCGGTGCCACCGGTGGTGGCTTCCAGCGCCGTATTAATCGCTGCAGCTAATTGCTGTCCATTGTATGCGGCGCCACCGGAGGCTTGTTTACCAATCACGCCAGCAGTAGTACCTGCGCCCACATCAGCGACAATTTGAGCTGCCAACGCGTCTTTGTTATCTGTAGCGGTTGCGGCATCCACGGCAACGCCGCTTTGAGCAATACCCAAAGTTTTAGAGGCCGCTACAGTCAGTGTACTGCCAGCTACCGTCACTGTGCCGGCACCCTTCCCATTGATAAGGTCAGCGAGGGCAGTAGCATCTGCATCATCATCTCCTGTTGCTTTGTAAGAGATATTTCCTGTAGCGCTACCAGTGAGAGTGAGATTATAGGTTTGCCCGGCGGTCAAGCTTGTAATTGTATAGGTACTACCGGCATCTCCAGCAGTGGCGGCAGTCGCTGCGGCATACGCTTCAGTAGCCAAGGTAACATCAGCCACACTCGTGCCATCTACCGTCAGACCGGTAATTGTACCGCCAGCAGTCGAAAAACCCGGAGTAAAAGTACCCGCAGTAGCTACGGCCGCGCCGGCAACAGCAGGAGCGCCTAATTGCCCAACGTTACCGGATTGAAGACCTGTCCGATTGAGGAAAGCCGTTTTTGCGGTCGCAGCGGCAGCCGGATCGGCGGCGACACTATTCAGACCGATACTGATGTCGCGGCCATCGGCAGCAGTCAGGGTTAAGGCTCCCGTGGTCACATTTGCCGATGCGGTAACACCGGTTTGAGTAGACACCTGATTAATTGCCGCCGCCAGGTTAGCACCTTGGCCGGCGGCTGTTCCGCCTGCCGCGACAGCACCGATATTAACTCCATTAATACTGAAGGTATTGGCCGCAATCCCGGTAAAATCTGTTGCGGCAGAGCCGGTGACGGTGTTCGGATTAGCCGTCGCGGTCACGCCGGACTGTCCGGAAATCGCGTTGATCGCTTCGGCGATCGAGAAGGCGCTGGCGTCGCTTTGACCGGGCAACGCGCCGATTTTCGAGGCGCCCACCTGCTGGCCGTTCAGCGTCAAATCGCCGGCGGCAAGAGCGGCAATCGTTTTCCCGCCCGAATTGCTGGCTTTGTAAGACGCCCCCGCGCTGCCCAAATCCGAAGTCCGGGCGCTGGAAATCGACGAAATCTGGATCACGTCGCTGGAAGAATTGTTGGCGCCGATCTGGAAGTTTTTAGCGGTAAACGAACCATCCAGCAGTTTGGTGCCGTTGAACGACGAGTTTTGCGACACCCGGTCGATTTCCGCAATCAACGATTGCACTTCGCCGTTGATCGCCGCGCGGTCGGAATCGGAGTTGGTGGCATTGGCCGACTGCACCGCCAGCTCGCGCATCCGTTGCAGGTTGTTGCCGATCGTGTTCAAATCGCCTTCGGCCGTTTGCGCCAGCGAAATACCGTCGTTCGCGTTGCGCTGCGCTTGGTCGTTGCCGCGGATTTGCGAGTTCATACGCTCACTGATCGCCAAACCTGCCGCGTCGTCCTTGGCGCTGTTGATGCGCAAACCGGAAGACAAACGTTGCAGCGAAGTCGCCAGCGAAGCCTGCGACGTGCTCAGGTTTCTTTGGGCGTTCAATGAAGAAATGTTGGTGTTGATAACTTGTGCCATGATGACTCTCCGATGTATGGACTAAAAAGGCCAAACGGCTTGGCCGGCTTAAAAGTATCGGGGATTTTTTCATATTACTCATTGCCCCGCCTTTGTCCTGGTTATCGACTGCGCTTTTTAAAACTTTAATGTTTTTTTGTCCTGTCATGCGTTTTGTGATCTGCTTCACATAATCGCAGCACCCCGGTGGATTGCCTTCGGCGAATCCACCCTACCCCGCTGCAACCTCGTAGGGTGGTTTCGCGAAGCAAACCACCTCAGGCCTCAAATCCAGGGCATGACCTGCCGCGAAACCCGGCGAACCCGGCGGATTGCCTTCGGCGAATCCACCCTACCCCGCTGCAACCCCGTAGGATGGTTTCGCGAAGCAAACCACCTCAGGCCTCAAATCCAGGGCATGGCCTGCCGCGAAACCCGGCGAACCCGGTGGATTGCCTTCGGCGAATCCACCCTACCCCGCTGCAACCCCGTAGGGTGGTTTCGCGAAGCAAACCACCTCAGGCCTCAAATCCAGGGCATGACCTGCCGCGAAACCCGGCGAACCCGGCGAACCCGGCGAACCCGGCGAACCCGGCGGATTGCCTTCGGCGAATCCGCCTTTCGATACCCGAGCGCCAAAATGGCCTATACTGAAATCCTGATTATCGTCAGCTTAACGGGAGCCAATCGTGCGCTTATCGGTTTTATTACTCAGTTTTTTACTCATGTCTTCTTGGGCTTATGCGAACGAAGGATCCTCATCGGGGGAAGGCGGCATGGAATACCTGGAAATCACGCCCAAAATTACGGTCAATCTGGCTGAACCGAGAAGCTACTTGCTGGTCAATGTTCAGCTTTTAGCCGAAGGCCCGAAGGCAGTCGAAAAACTCAAAAAACATATGCCGGCGATCAAGCACGAGCTGATCATGCTGCTCAGCGGCAGGTCGACCGATTCGATCCAGACAATGGAACAGCGCGAAGCCTTACGCAAGGAAACCGCCGCCGCCATTAAAAAAACCCTGGAGCACTACGAGGACAGCGATGGCTTTCGAGACGCTTTTTTCAGCGAATTTTTGATCAGCTATTGATGTAGGCTAAATGGCGGATTCGCCGAAGGCAATCCGCCATTTAGCCTCAAAGCCAAGGAATGGCTTGTCATGAATGCCGGCGGATTGCCTTCGGCGAATCCGCCCTACTCCGATACATGAGGCAAATTCTCTACTTTTCCGCACCAGTCCACCGGCAGAATGCCGTCGCATAGCATACATAACGGTGGAACGAGGAATACGGCCAATCGCGCACGCGGCTGACGTAGCCATGTTTTAAAGGGTTAACATGAACATAGTCGATGTGCCGGGAATAATCGCGTTCGGATGCCAGCGTGTGTTCCCAGTAACGGCGCTGCCATATGCCGCGTTCGGCGCGCCGGCGGCGGAGCGGGGATATTCGCTCGATATTGGGCAGACCTTTCGAGAACAGCAGTTTAATCAAACGCCAGCGCAAAGGGTAATCATCGGAGTCGGACGGCAGCGTCCATATACAGTGCATATGATCCGGCAATACCACCCAGGCATCGATATGGAAGGGATATAAGATTTTCACGCGCCGAACGGAGTCGCGCAAAAGCCCGATATGATCGGTCAATAACGTCTGTTTCCGGTCGAGAAGATTGACGGTAAAAAAATAGCATCCGCCCGCTACGAAATTGCGCCGGTAATTAGACATCGGAAATCCCGAAATAAAAATAAGCGTAGCAGAAACGTAGGGTGGTTTCGCGAAGCAAACCACCTTTCAGGCTCAAACCGGGGCATGGCCTGCCGCGAAACCCGGCGGATTGCCTTCGGCGAATCCGCCCTACTCCGTACCTGAGACAGTGCAACCTCGTAGGGTGGTTTCGCGAAGCAAACCGCCTTTCAGGCCTCAAACCGGGGCATGGCCTGCCGCGAAACCCGGCGGATTGCCTTCGGCGAATCCGCCTTACGGCCGTTTGCCGCTCAGCATGTAGGCGAACGCAATCACTTCGGCCACCGCGATGTAGAGCTCGCGCGGGATTTCGCGCTCCAGAGGCACGCTGGCCAATACTTGAACCAATTCCGCATCGTGACGCAGAGGAATATGGTGCGCTTCGGCCAGTTCGATAATCTGTTCCGCCAGCAATCCTCTTCCTTTGGCAGTCACTCTGGGGGCGCCGGTTCCGTCATAGTTCAGCGCAACGGCAAGGGTGGATTTTGGGTTGTTTTGGGTCATGCGAGAAGGTCCAGCAAGTGTAGGTCAACCGTTTCCGAAAGCGACGACGAAGGCGGTCGGTCCAAGACGGTGAGCGCCCCAACCGCCAACCCGGCCTGCTCCAGCCTTGCACGCAGCGTTTCGGTCGCCTGGCCGATCCTGTCGGCGGTTTCTTCCCGATCGCTCCAGAGGCAGGCATCGATTTGCGTGCCGTTCCAGATGATACGGGCGTTAAAGGCGCCCATGCCGGGAGGCTGGAGCTGGATCGTCGCGGTCCAGCCGGGAACACGGTCCTCGGTCGGAGAGCCGCCTTCCGCGGCAATCGACAGTTCGGCGTTGTCCTGATAGTTTCCCGCAACGAAAGGCAGATTCAATTGCAAACATACGGTGCCGTCGTCGCGCGGCTGAGAGGCCAATTGATCAACGGCAATTTTAGCCAATGCGCCTTCCGCTTTCTGGGCCAGCTTGGCCGGGTCGATCTCTTCCGGTTTGCTGAAACTGTCTTCGGCTTTATCGGTTAAAGGAAGAGGCGGCGCGTTCCGAACCGTCGATAGGCTCGTTTCGAATGGCTGCGGTTTGGCCCCGGCCGCCAGCCCTTCTTTCTCCGGCGTCTGAATATCCGTGGAATGGGCCGCTTTGTCGGCAGCGAGTTTAGCCGCGCTTTGCTCCGGTTTGGGCGCGAAAGTTTCCGTTTCGGCCGGCGCCGGCGCGCCGACTTTCTCTTCCGGTTGAGTCAGCAACAGCCACGGGGCAGACGGCGAAGCCGGGAGCTGCCCCACGGCAGCGCTTTTGGCCTGCGATTGCGGCGGCAGGGGCTCGCCGGTCGTCGTAGGCAAGGCGCTTGCCGCCCGTTGCGGCATCTTGTCCGGATTCGAAACGGCCTGATCGCCGGCCTCTTCCGGAACCTGTGCCGCCGTTTGGAAGGGCGCCGTTCCGGGCGGAGAGGCGCTTTCCTGCCGCAAAGGTCGAGCAGGGGCAGCCGCCTTGCCGCCTTCTCCTGGCTGCAGAACGGCCAGCAGATTCAGCAGGCGCGCCTTCAAATCATTTTCCGGAAGCGGCGCGCCTTCGGCCAGGGCCGCCTCAAGAAACACGCCCGGATTCCGGACGGCTTTTTGCAAACCCTCGGGCGTCATCAGTTTTGCCGCCTGCGGCAGTACCGTGACAAGACGCTCCGCCGCAGGACTCGCCGCTTTGTCGACAGCGAGCTTGGCCGCGCTTTGCTCCGGTTTGGGCGCGAAAGTTTCCGTTTCGGCCGGCGCCGGCGCGCCGATTTTTTCTTCCGGTCGAGTCGCCGGCGGCCACGGAGCAGACGGTGAAGCCGGGAGCTGTCCCTCGGCAGCACTTTTGACCTGCGATTGCGGCGGCAATGCTTTACCGGTCGGTGGAGGCAAGGCGGTTTCCGCCCGTTGCGGCACTTTAGCCGGATTCAGAATGGCCTGATCGCCGGCCTCTTCCGGTGCCGGTGCCGCCGTTTCGGAAGGCGCCGTGCCGGGCGGAGAGGCGCTTTCCTGCCGCAAAGATCGAGCAGGGGCAGCCGCCTTGCCGCCTTCCCCTGGCTGCAGAACGGCCAGCAGATTCAGCAGGCGCGCCTTCAAATCATTTTCCGGAAGCGGCGCGCCTTCGGCCAGGGCCGCGGCCAGCGACGCCTCAAGAAACACTCCCGAATTCCGCACGGCTTTTTGCAAACCCTCGGGCGTCATCAACTTTTCCGCCTGCGGCAGTGCCGCGGCGAGACGTTCCACAGCCACATGCACCGGCCCCGGCAGATTCGAAGAATTCGAGGACGGCAACCGGCCCACCATCGCGGCGAATTCCTTCAAATCGATCTGCTTCGGCAACAGCTCGCGCAGGGCCTTGGGCACGACTTCCGGCCCGGGCGGCTCGGCAGGAAGAACGCGTAATTCGGGCAGCGCGCCGAGCCGGCTCACCTGAACCTGCAAGCGCTGGCCGACGGTCAATTCCGCTTGGCTCATCGCGGTCAGCGATTCGCCGCCCGGTAACCGCTGAAGCTGAAAACGATTTTCGCCCATCCGCGCCTGAACTACGACATCGAGGATAGTTCCCAGTTTAAGCGACTCAATCTGTTGAGGAGACGCGGCGGTCGCTGCAACATTCGAGAGAGCCGCACTGTTGCGAATTTCCATCATCCAAGCCTCGGTCGGGTACGGTAAGGGGGAGATTGTGCCTTGCAACAAGCGCAGGCCGGCTAGAGCATTTTCGTTTCGGGTTTACGTGCCGCCAAGTTAAGGGAAACTCGTCATTCCGGCAAGGATTGCCGGAATCCAGAAGCCAAGGATGGCGGGCTCTAATACATCCCTGTCATCTGGATCTCGGCACAAATCTGTCTGGAACAGATTTGCATTGACCCGAAGGGGGCCAGGCAGGAAAGCCTGGCATGAATCCCTGCCGAGATGACGGCTTGACTTAACAGTATTGTGCACTTATACGCGATATGAAAATGCTCTAGACACCCAAACTCATGCTTTCAATACCGCATCCGATTTTTTAGGTGCCGAATCGCAAAACCCTGGACGCCTCGCGATCTTTCTGTACGGATTGCTCATGATGATTGGGATCATGCCGATTTTGGCCTTTGGTATTTTCACATCCCGCAAGCAATGCCAGCATGAAAAATAATAGGATAGACGATTTCATCATACCCTCCTCATTCGGTTGTCGGTGAAATATAAAATAGCAAATTCCGGCATAATTCACCAAGTCTCGGCACGGAGACCTCAAGCAAAGCCCCATTGAATGACATGGATTGACAGCAATTGCTGCATCCCTGCCCTGCCGCGAGTGTTGTCATACCCGCCGCGAATGCAAGCCGCCACGGCCAAGCGTTGCGCGGTTCGGCCCTCATCTTCGAGACCTTCCCATTAAGTCAATCATGGAAGGAAGGCCTGCCCTCCACGGCAATCATGCGATGGTGAAACTTCCGCAGGACGGGTTTTTTAAGGCTGCGGAATACTTTCACAGCCTCCAATATCCCGTCCGGCGTTTGGACCCGCTGCCCCGCAACGCGGATCTTCGGAAAAACGAGACATAGCGCGATTGCCCCGGCATGCCCTCGCCTGTACTGTTATTTTGAGGAATTTTGCTATTTTGCAGTCTATAAATCTATTGCCCAAACCGCGAAAGCAGTTTCCGGATTCTGCCCCCTAACATAAAAAGACCCCAGGTGCCGCATGAAAAAAATCACCGAAGTTTATGGTCAATGGATCGCCAAACTGGATGGCAGATTGCTGCGTTATCCGAAAACGCTAATCCTGACGTTCCTGCTGCTCTGCGGATTCAGCGTGTACTATACGGCCAAGCACCTGGGCATCGATGCCGATACGACCGATATTCTATCGAAGGATCTGCAGTTCCAGAAAGATCGCGAGCGTTTTATCAAGGCTTTTCCGCAGGATGACCAGGCGATCCTGGTCGTAGTCGATGCCCGGACACCGGAGCAGGCAACGCGCGCTTTGGATTATCTCGGAGCGGAATTCGGCAGGGAACGGCAGATCAAATCGGTTTACATCCCGGGCGCAGGCGATTTCTTCGAGCGGCACGGCCTGCTTTATCTCGACCTTGACAAGTTGGAGGAACTGGCCGCCAAAATGACGGAAGCCCAGCCCTTCATCGGCACGCTGTCCAAGGATAACAGCCTGAAAGGGCTGTTCAACATTCTCGAACAGGCCATTACCGCAAAAACGCATGAATTGCCGGTCGACCTGAATCCCCTACTCGATAAAATCGGTGCGGCGATCCAGGCCGTACTGGACGGCAAGACTTATCAGTTATCCTGGCAGCAGTTGATGGTGGGGGAACACAGGGACCTGTCGAGCACCCGGCGCTTCATTCTGCTCAAGCCCCATCTGAATTTCGAAGAACTGATGCCGGCCGAAAAGCCGCTGGCGGCGGTACGGGCCGTCACGGCAAAAGCCGAACAAATTTTCCCAGGAATCGACATACGGCTGACCGGCGAGGTCGTGCTGGAACACGACGAACTGGCCACGGTAACCTACAGCGCCGAAATGGCTTCGGCGTTCTCGTTCCTGCTGGTCTTCCTGTCCCTACTGATCGGCTTCCGGTCGGTCAAACTGACGCTGGCCACGCTCGGCGTGCTGACCATGGGCCTGATGCTGACTTTCGGCTTTGCCGCACTGGCCATTGGGCATCTGAACATTATTTCGGTGTCCTTCGCGGCGCTGTATATCGGTATCGGCGATGATTACGCGGTCCAGGTCTGCATGCGCTACCGCGAACTGTTCAGGCAGAACATGCCCCGCGGGCAGGCCCTGCTCGAAGCCGTGCGCAAGGTCGCGCCGCCGGTCACTTTGTGCGCGATCACGGGAGCGACCGGCTTTTTTGCCTTCCTGCCAACCCAATACACCGGCGTTTCCGAACTGGGGCTGATCGCCGGCGTGGGCATTTTCATTTCGCTACTGATCACGCTGATCGTACTGCCGGCGATATTGAAGCTGTTTCCACCGAATTCGGGGCCGGCAAAAAAGTCCGACGATCTGTTCCCGGACTGGGTTTACCTGTTCCCGATCCGGCATGCCACTCCGGTCAAGTGGGCTACCGCCTTACTGACTGCGGCGGGCCTGGCCGTGCTGACCCAGGCCCGGTTCGACATCAACCCGCTCAATTTGCGCGATCCCTACAGCGAATCGGTGGCCACCTTCAGGGAATTGCTGAAAACCCAAAATACCTCGCCGATGACGCTGACCGTACTGGCGGACAGTCAAGACGAAGCATTGGCCACGGCGCAAAGGCTGATGCAACTGGAATCGGTCGAAAATGCGATTACGATTTACGACTATATCCCTTCGAACCAGGAGGCCAAACTGAGCATCATCGATGACTTGTCCCTGGTCATGGGGCTCCAGTTGACGGCGTTTCCGGCCCCGCATCGGGATAGCGTTGAAAACGGCATGGCGGCATTGGAAAAATTCAGGCAGGCTGTCGGCAAGCATTTAAAGGAAAAGCCCGACAGCGAGCTTGCGGCAACCCTGCGTCCGTTGCATCGGAAAGTGGAGTCGCTGATTGCGGTATTGCAAGCGAAATCGGCTCCGGAAAGAAAAGCCATGCTGGACAAATTGCAATTCAGCCTGCTGGATACGCTGCCGGATACCATGAATACGCTGCTGAAAGGGTTGAATCCGGGCGAGGTCACGATCGATACGCTGCCGCCCGACCTTGCCGAACGCTGGCTCGGCAAAGACGGCGTCTACCGGATCATGGCCTCGCCCAGCAAGGACCTCAACGATGAGAAAAACCTGAAAGCGTTCATCCGCGAGGTCCGGCAAATCGCCCCACACGCGACCGATCTGCCGGTCATTTACCTGGAATCGGGCAATGCGATCGTAAAAGCCTTTCAACAGGCGCTGGCCAGTGCCGTCGCGGCCATTGTGATCGTGTTGATATTCACGCAGCGCAACACCAAGGACGCGCTGCTGATTCTGCTGCCTTTGACGATGACGGCCGTCCTGACCGGCGCCTCTACGGTACTGATGGACAATCCGTTCAACTTTGCCAATATCATCGTCATTCCGATCCTGTTCGGGCTGGGCGTCGATGCCGGCATCAACATCATGAACCGGCTGCGCCATCCGGATCGGGAAGACAGTGTTCTCAGAACCGGCACGGCCAGAGGCGTCGTGTTCAGCGAGCTGACCACGATGTGCAGCCTGGTCAGCATGGCGTTCACCCCGCATCTCGGCCTTGCCGGCATGGGGCAACTGCTGTCGATCGGATTGCTTCTGAGTATTATCTGCACGCTGATCGTGTTGCCGGCGTTTGTTTCCGGAGAGGAGGGGCGAATAGCCCGCGGATAAGGCCACAGCCGGGAAGGGGCGCCCTCGGAGGCCGAAATTGAATTAAAAAGAGTCGTCATCGGGTGCCCCCTCCTGAGCGGGACAGCGGTTATAACCGGTGCTGTTAAATTTAGCCCCGACGCTCCAAGCTGGCTTTGCAAATGACGAAACCGATTGACAAAGCCAGCTTTGTACTTTTAAGAAGGCTTGACTCCAGCTTATCTTAGCGGCATCGGGTTTACACCCCGTCCGCACTGTTTGAAAATTCTCAGCAAACACCAAATCATTTTCCCTGTCGGTCCCGCTTTAAACGTTACGGACGGGATAAATATCCCGCCCGGCATGCAGCCGGCGGTTCATACCGTAGGGTACGCTGTGCGTACCTTTTCGCCCCCAATGGTACGCACAGCATACCCTACGACTGAAAACAGGAACGATCGGCGGCATGCCGGGAAGCTATTTCTAGCCACATCCTAAACGGTTTGCAAGTGGAGCTGAAATTCATCATCATTGTCCGGCCGTCCCTGTGTATTACGAAGACCCAGACCGGTAAGCGCTGCACTCATCACCGCCCAACCGCTCTTCTCAGGCTGACGGTACATCCGGAGATGGCATGAAGTCGACCGCTCTTACCTCCGTTAGACATTCACTTATCAACGCAAAGGTTATAGTTTTATGATTGAGCGATATTTTTTTCCGGGTGCTGCATTCAGTTGGGCCCCGCCCCAAGCGATTACCACGCAACCTAAAGACGGAATCGTAACCGTGAGCCCGCCGACTCCGTCGGTCATGACTTTTCAGGATCTGGATCCTTTCCACTTCGATACGAGCACCATGAATCGTTTCAGGAGCCTGGGGTTAACGAAAAACTAGGCGATACATCACGATTGGCTATGCTACATTCACGGGCGCACCGCCAAAATCAGTTCGACTAACGATGTGCTGACCGGATTCATGAGCGGCTGCTATATCGCCGCCTGGACCGACAACACAGGCAGGCAAGTCGGCCACATCGGAACCATAGAAAGCGTGGGTAAGACCCAGCCGCCGAATTCGACGGTGAAACAAACTTTCTCGGCCATGATGCCTAACAATGTCAAGGCCTATAATCCGATGGCATTGACGCGAAAATATCCGCAGTACGATGGTTGGTGGAACGTACTGAGCCTGGTGACGTCCGACAGCCGCTTCTATTCCATCCTACTTTTGAAGCATCGCCGTAACGATCCCTTGATTACCTGTGCCGGCATAAAGAGTTGCGCAGGCATCGGGACCAAATATGATGCGGCAGCTTTTGGCTTAAGGCGTCAGATTCCTTACCGGAGTCCGGAAAATGCGCCGAGGTGGAAAGCATCAATTGTTGGGCTTCATTGCATTCAGCCCAACCTACGGCTACGGCATCGGCGCATTTTCCCGCTCTGAACCGATTATTTTTTCTTATAAAAATTAGAGGTATAACAAGACATCAGCGCGCCCCTGACCAAGGCCACATCATTTTGCCGGTAGATTTGACTTTCCTTATCGCCGAGCGTGGGCATAAGTTTCTTGGTTTCGTCGGAAATATCGCTATTGCTGAAAACCGCATCAGCCACACAATTGCAATAGGAGTTGGCCTGTTCCGCGGGGCGCGTGGAGCTCTCCTGATTGATACAGCTATTTACGAAGACCGGTTTAACCTGGTACGTATCGCGATTCTCGCCGGTACATGCCGATAAATCGATACATAAAGCCGCAATAAACACTAAGTTTTTCTTATTCATTTTATTCCTTGTCATCGATATTACGTCTCGAGAAATTGTAGTCGTTTGTTGATTAAATTAGGATAGAGAGAAGGGCTTTTATTCAGGGTTCCTCAATCCTTCCCGCCATTCCCTCTAAGACATGGCAAAAATAACCTCCCGGCAGGCCGCCCGATCGTCCCCCCGCGTTGCGCGCACATGAGACGCTTCGGGTGGCAACAATGGGATAGATACGCTCTTTCAATACAATCCCTATTTTGCAAGCTCCGTAGGGTACGCTGTGCGTACCTTTTCATTCCTCATGGTACGCACAGCGCACCCTACAGCGGTAATCCACTCTTCGGAGCACCCCACCCGCCGTGGAGGGTTTTCGCGTAGCCTAGACAAGGCTGTATCACGATGAGAACGCCGTTCGAACCACTCTGCGGTTCGGGGGCCAGGTTCCCACGCAAAGCGCAGGAGCTATGAGGAGAAGTTAATCGATCCAATCCTAAACAAACCGGTAATCCAGCACCAAGCCGATAAAAACCGCCAGCCCGAACCAGTTGTTATTCAAAAACGCCTTGAAGCAGAGCGCCCTTTCGCGGCGGAAAATCAGTTTCTGCTGGTAAACCGCCAGCCCTGCCGCTACCAGCAGCCCGGCGTAATAAAAAATGCCCAGTTCCTGCATGCGCCCGACGGCGATCAGCAAGGCAAGCATCACGATCTGCAGCGCGCCCATGATATGCCGGTCATAGGCGCCGAACAGGATCGCGGTCGATTTGACGCCGATTTTCAGGTCGTCGTCCTTGTCGACCATCGCGTACATCGTGTCGTAAACCAGCGCCCAGAGCAGCACGGCCAAGTACAAAAGCCAGCCGGTCAAGGGAATCGCATTCAATTGCGCGGCGAACGCCATCGGCACCGCCCAGCCGAACGCGGCTCCCAGATAGGCCTGCGGCAGATGCGTGAAGCGCTTCATGAACGGATAGCTGGCGGCCAGAAACGCGCCGATGAAAGACAGCCCGATCGTGAACCGATTCATCAGCAGAACCAGTCCGAACGAAATCAGGCACAAAACCGCGAACAGGATCAGGGCTTCCTTCGGCCGGACGCGGCCGGACGCGATCGGGCGCTGCCGGGTGCGTTCGACGTGCGGGTCGAAATCGCGGTCGGCGTAATCGTTGATCACGCAGCCGGCGGCCCGCATCAGCACTACGCCCAGCACGAATACCGCGCATACCAGCGCATCCGGTTTGCCGTTTCCCGCAATCCACAGCGCCCACAGCGTCGGCCATAATAGAATCAATGTACCGATCGGACGGTCAAACCGGGCAAGCAGCCAGTATTGTCTGGCGCGATCGCAAATACGATCCGAAATCAGTGCGGACAAGAAATGACCCCTTTTTCAGCGAGAGTTTTGACGAGAAATGTTATTATAACTTCTTTATTGGAAAGCGCGCCGAAGCGCCGGAGGCCGCCGTTATGAAGGTTAAAATTTATCATAATCCGCGTTGCAGCAAATCCCGCGAAACGCTGCAACTGTTGCGCGACAAGGGCATCGAACCCGAAATTGTCGAATATCTGAAAACGCCGCCAAGCGCGGAAGAACTCGACCGGATTCTGCAAAAACTCGGCATCGAGCCGCGCGATTTGATGCGCAAAAAAGAAAAGCCCTACGACGAATACGACCTGTTCGACAAATCGCTGGACAGGGAAACCCTGATCCGCGCGATGGTCGAGCACCCGATCCTGATCGAACGCCCGATCGTGGTGGCCGGCGAGAAGGCCGCGATCGGCCGGCCGCCGGAAAACGTGCTCGCGATTCTGTAACGATGGCCAGGATCCTGGTGCTGTATTTCTCCCGGCACGGGGCGACCGCCGACATGGCGATGCAGGTCGCGCGCGGCGTCGATGCGGTCGAGGGCGCCGAAGCGGTGATCAGGACCGTGCCCGACGTGTCCGCGGTCTGCGAAAAAACCGCCGAACGGATTCCGGCGCATGGCACGCTGTATGCGACGCTGGACGACCTGAAACATTGCGACGGCCTCGCCCTGGGCAGCCCGACCCATTTCGGGAACATGGCCGCGCCGTTGAAATATTTTCTCGACGGCACGACCCCGATCTGGTTTTCGGGCGCCCTGGCCGGCAAGCCAGCCGGCGTTTTCACCTCGACCGGCAGCCTGCACGGCGGCCAGGAAAGCACGCTGCTTTCGATGATGCTGCCCTTGCTGCATCACGGCATGCTCCTCCTGGGCCTGCCGTATACCGAGACGGCCTTGCGCGAAACCGCCTCGGGTGGCACGCCGTACGGGCCGAGTCATCTGACGGAGCGAAATGCCGCGTTGACCGATCACGAAAAAACCTTGTGCCGGGCATTGGGCAAGCGTCTGGCCGTCACCGCGAAAACGCTGAAAGCGGGAATGCCGATTTGATCAGCAGCCGGCCGATTTTCTTCCACTACTTGGCGCTCGCCGGCTATTTCGGGCTGTTTGCGCTGATGATGCTGTGGCCTACCGTACTGGCCGCATCAACCCGGTTTCCCGTGGCGCTGATTCTGGTCGTGACGGTAACGCCGCTGTTGCCGCCGCTCCGCGGTTTGCTGGCCTTCAACCCCAGAAGCCACGCGTGGGCCGGCTTCCTCAGCCTGCCGTACTTCGTGCACGGCACGGTCGAGGCGTATGCCAATGCCGGCGCCCGTCATCTGGCTGCGGCCGAGATGCTGTTCAGCCTGTTGCTGTTCTTCGGTTCCGCGCTCGCGATCCGTTTCAACAGGAAAGCGCAGTGAGCATGGCGAAGCAACTGCCGTTGCAGTTTGTGTTCAGGGCCAACCAAACGTTCCAGGATTTTTTCCGGGCGCCAATTCGTCCGTCGTCAATCATCTGCAGCAGTGCGTTGCGGGCAACGGCGAAGCGTTTATCTTCCTTTGGGGACAAACAGGCCTCGGCAAGAGCCATTTGCTGCACGCCTGCTGCCATGAAGCGCAGCAGCAGAAGCTTTCGTGCTTCTATTTCGATCTGGCGCTGGCCGCCGGATCTTCCGTACACCTGTTCAACGACCTGGAAGCCTTCGAACTGGTCTGTCTGGACAACGTGGAAGCGATCGCCGGCCATGCCGACTGGGAGCAGGCCCTGTTCAACTTCTTCAACCGGCACCGGGATTTGGGGCATAAGCTGATCGTTTCTTCCCGCACCGCTCCGAAAGAACTGCCCATCCAACTGCCCGATTTGAAAACGCGGCTGAACTGGGGGCTCGGTCTGAAAATCCAAACGCCGGACGACACGGGAAAGACCGCCGCGCTGATTTATAAAGCCCGGCGCATGGGTCTGGAAATCTCGCCGCAGGCCGGGCGTTTCCTGTTGAGCCGCGCCAACCGCGACATGAATTCCTTATGGCGCCTGCTCGACCGGCTCGACCAAGCCTCGCTGTCCGCGCAGCGCAAATTGACCATCCCGTTTTTGAAACAGATTCTCGATTGAGGAAGCGCCGCTAAAGGCCGGTACGGCCTGACTCCGGTCGGGCTTATCTTTCCGGTTATAAGGGAAACTTCCCCCCGCATTCGCCCTTATTTTTCATCTTCAAAGTCAACATACCGCTAAAATTCCGGTCGATAAAGTGATTATCCCATCCTGCGCCTGGAACAATACCTTTTGCCGGGCGGACTGGAGAGGGTAGAATCGGTTAATCATTGTCAGCTCAATCCTGGATCCTATATGCCTAAGCAAAAAACTGCCAATAAACGAGCGACGAATTGGCACACGCTTGCCGCCGCCGACACGGTCGCGCGCCTGAGTTCGGACAAGCACCACGGCTTGTCTTCCGGCGAAGCGCGCGCGCGGCTGAAACAATACGGACGTAACCGCCTGCCGCGGCCGCCCAAGCGTTCCGCTTTCATCCGCTTTCTGCTCCAGTTCCATAATATTCTGATTTATGTGATGCTGACGGCCGCCGGCACGACAGCCATGCTGGGCGACTGGGTCGACACCGGCGTCCTGTTGGCCGCGGTGATTGTCAACGCGATCATCGGCTTTATCCAGGAGGGCAAAGCGGAACAGGCGATGGACGCGATTCGCGGCATGCTCTCCCTGCATACGACAGTCATTCGCGACGGCAAGCGCCTGGAAATCGAAGCCGAAAAACTGGTGCCGGGCGACATCGTGACGCTGGCTTCCGGGGACAAAGTGCCGGCCGACCTCCGGCTTATCACCGGTAAGAGCTTGCGGGTGAACGAGGCGATATTGACCGGCGAATCCGAAGCGGTCGAAAAAACAGCCGGCCCGGTCCCGAATGACGCCCCGCTGGGCGAGCGTTTCTGCATGCTTTTTTCCGGCACCCTGGTCACCTCCGGGCAGGCGTCGGCTATCGTGGTCGCCACCGGCCTTCGCACCGAACTGGGACGGATCAGCTCGCTGCTTCGACAGGTCCGGAGCACGACCACGCCGCTGCTGCGTCAGATCGACAGATTCGGCCGCTGGCTGGCACTGGCGATTGTGCTGCTGTCCATCGCGACCTTTATTGTCGGCGTGCTGTGGCACGGACATCCGCCTAAAGAAATGTTCATGATGGCGGTGGCTCTCGCCGCATCGGCCATCCCCGAAGGACTGCCCGCCATCATGACCATCACGCTGGCGCTCGGGATGCGCCGGATGGCGAAACGCCATGCGATCATCCGGCATCTGCCGGCGGTGGAAACGCTGGGTTCGGTCACGGTCATTTGTTCCGACAAGACCGGTACGCTGACCCGGAACGAAATGACGGTGCAAAAGCTCGCCACCGCGGATCATGTTTTCACTGTCAGCGGCGTGGGTTACGAGCCGGACGGCGGGGTTTATCTGAACGGCGCCGCGGTCACCGCCGACAACTGCCCGGAACTGGAGGAAATTGCCCGCGCCGCCGCGCTATGCAATGACGCGCAACTGCACCGGGATGCCGATGAGTCCTGGCAACTGGCAGGCGATCCGACCGAGGGCGCCCTGCTCGCATTCGCCGTCAAAACCGGCAAAGATCCTGCCTGGGAGCGCGAAAAGCGGCCGCGTACCGACGCCATCCCGTTCGAATCGGAACACCGGCTGATGGCGACCCTCCACCACGACCATAAAGACAACGGCCTCATTTTCGTCAAGGGCGCTCCCGAGCGCATTCTGGAAATGTGCGACCGCCAGGGCGGCCTCCAGCAGAACCAGACCACGCTGGATACCGGCTATTGGCTTCGCCGCGCGCAGGCATTCGCCGCCGACGGCTTGCGCGTCCTGGCGATTGCCGGAAAATTAGTCGAGGATTCCAAGCGCGAGGTCAGTTTTGCGGATCTGGAAAACGGCTTTACTCTGCTCGCTCTGGCCGGAATCATCGATCCGCCCCGGGAAGAAGCGATCGCTGCGGTGAAAACGTGTGTCGGCGCCGGCATCCGCGTCAAGATGATCACTGGCGACCATGTCGATACGGCACAGGCGATCGGCGAGCGGCTCGGCATCGGCCTCGGCAAACCGACCTTGAGCGGAGCCCAGATCGAAGCCCTGAATGACGAGCAGTTGCAGGAAGTCGTGCTGGAGGTCGACGTATTCGCGCGGGCAAGCCCGGAACACAAGCTGCGCCTGGTAGAGGCTCTGCAGGCGGCGGGTCAGGTTGTGGCGATGACCGGCGACGGCGTGAACGACGCGCCCGCGCTAAAGCGGGCCGATGTCGGGGTCGCGATGGGCCTGAAAGGGACGGAAGCAGCCAAGGAGGCATCGGACATGGTGCTGGCCGACGACAATTTCGCCACGATCGGCAACGCCGTTTACGTGGGGAGAGGCATTTACGACAATATTCAGAAATTCATCCTGTTCATGCTCCCGACCAACGGCGGGGAAGCCCTTGTCGTACTGGCGGCCATCTTCTTCGAGTTGACCCTGCCGCTGACCCCGGCCCAGGTGCTCTGGATCAACATGGTCACGTCCAGTACCCTGGGACTCGCGCTCGCCTTCGAGCGCCCCGAGCGCGACGTCATGCTCAAAAAGCCCCGCGCTCCCAAGGAACCTTTGCTTTCCTGGTTTTTCGCCTGGCGGGTGCTGATGGTTTCCACGCTGTTCATGATCGGCGCGCTCGGCCTTTTCCTCTGGGAAACGCAGCGGGGATCCAGCCTGGAAACCGCGCGCACCATGGCGGTCAGCACCGTGGTCGGCGCGGAAATGTTCTACCTGATCAACAGCCGCTACATCTACAAATCCGTCTTGTCGCTTGAAGGATTGTTCGGAAACGCCTACGTTCTGATCGCGATCGCCGCCTGTGCGGCATTGCAGATCGCTTACGCCCATACAGGCCCCATGCAGGCCTTGTTCGGATCGACCGGCCTGTCTCCGAACGAATGGCTGAAAGTCGCCTGCGTCGGCTTTTTCATCTTTGTCGCCGCGGAATTGGAAAAAGCCGTGATTCGCTGGCTCTTCGTTGGCGTTGCCGTCGTCCGCCGGTAAAATGACTTTCCGATATAGGGTACGCTGCGCGTACCTTCTCAAAGCCCGCAACACGGCAAGGCCATCTTTGATGTTCACGGAAATATGCCGCGTCATCTGTAGGGTCGTAGGATGCGGTGACGATAGAAACCGCCTCAATCGTGAACGATGCCAATCGCGAACGATGCGGTTCGTTCCTCACCGCATCCTACGACCCTGCCCCGGTCAGGGCTTGCCGGGATGACGTGTTTTCCTTACGAAGGCCATATACCCAAAGCAAAAATGCTCTAATGCACGTACATACTGTTCAAATTTGCAAATTCCGGCACATTCCGCTCTTTTTCCTGCGTTCCTATCTGCAGGATCTTAACAGTGCAAGCCGGCGTTGGCGGTTCGAACCCAAGTTCGCCAAGCCGTCCTATCTGTTGAGCAAGGGTAGATTGCAGAGCGGCCAGGGCTTTTTCTTCCGTCGCTCCATAGGCGACGCAACCGGGCAGGTCCGGACAATAAGCGGAATAATTCTTTGCCAATCCCCGGTTGCTCAGCTGGATAATGGCGATAAAAAATCTCGTATTCATGTTATTTCGTTAAGCGTGTTGTTGACTTGTGCATCGGCAATGACGAACTCAAACCTCTAAAACCTGTACTTGCGAATGGTTCTCGATGGAGTCAAGTCCGAGTGCTTTCCGGCTGTCTATATGACGGATGACGCAGATTTTCAGGGCTTCGAGCGCTTTTTCCGGCGTCGGGGCATGCGCTATGCAACCCGGAATGTCCGGGCAATAAGCCGAGAAACGCTTGGTAATGTCTTGACGGGTCGGTTGAATAACGGCTGCTAATTTCATTTCGTGCGACTTTAAACAGGGGTTTGGTTAAAAAATCTCCTATTTTTCCTCTCCTTAATAAAAGCGGCATCGGTCTTGACGATCAGCCAGCTTCTTTTGGCGTCATATTACAGAGGAATCGGCACGACCGAAATACGGGCGGGCGCGTACGTAGATGCCCGTATTCAATGTCCGCAATTTGCTTCGCTTGCTCTGCGCCATTTGCGCCCGCCAAGACGAGCGAAGCCCGGCAACCGAAAAAGGCGGGCTTTGCCGCAAGCCCGCTCCAAAAATGCGGTTCGGAAAGCCTCACGGAAGGCGGAATAGCGCAGCCCATTCCGCCGGATGCGATGCCTTCATGCGGCGCAATGCGGCTTCGCCTATTGCGCCCTACGGTTCTACCGGTTTGAAGGCCGACGTTCATCGGCCATTATTGCCCCGCTCTGCGGCCAGAAAATGAAATCCCCATGCCGGCAGGTCGACGTATAAGCCTTCGTTCTGCAGCTCCGCCCCATCGCGTTCGAAGCTTGTCGACTGGAAAATATCGTTCAGCCGCCAAACCCCGTCATTGAGTCCCGGCCAGGCGATTTTTACCAGGCCCTGGCTTTGCGTTTCGGACAGGTTCACTACGATCAGGCAACGGCTGTTTTCCGTGGCCCAGGTCCAGGCCACCAGATTGTTGCAGGTCGCATTGTCCGGCCAGCCGCCGCACTCGCAGAGCTGCCAGTCGCCCTGCATGAAGTCGCCCTCATTCAATGCGCAGAGTAATTGCAGATAAAACGCCAGCGAATCGGTAGCCGGAGCTTCCTCCGGCCGGCGCCCCAACGATACCGGCAAACGAACGCGCAGGCCTTCCAACTGGCCTTCGTGGATCAGACGCGCGCCGGGCAAGGTCAGCGCGGCGACCGCGGCGGCGCGCTGCCTCTCCGGATTGAAAGCGGCGGCGGCCCTGGCCTCGCCGTGATTTTCAATGAAGCGGACCAGTTTGTCCTGATAGGCGCGGTCGGCGCGCAGATGCAGCCGCACGCTTTCCGCCGGCTCGTGGGCCAGCCGATCGTACAGGCGTTTGTCGTAACAGAAATCGAAGCCTTGCTGCTGCAACTCCCATTCTTTGTCCCAGTAGGCTTCGGCGATGAACAGGAAGCCGGGATGAGCCTTTTTGACGGCCGGTATCACTTCGCCCCAATATTCGGTTGCGGGCCTGTCGCCCGCGCGCGGCCCCCAGGTTTCCTCGAAAACCGAATCGAGCAACAGCATCGCCATGTCGCAGCGCACGCCGTCGCACTGAGCGGCGACCGCATTCAGGGTCTCGACGGCGGCGGCACGCAAGCCGGAATGAAAACCGTTCAGTTGGACCCTGTCGGCCCATGCGGGAAAGCAAGGATCCTTGGCGCAGGCAAAGATGTTGCCGCCGATGTCGATGAAGGAGGCCGGGTCCCGGCTGAGATCCTTGTCGCCGCCGCGGATAAAATAGGTGGGATGCTCGGCCAGCCAGGGATGGTCCGGTGCGACATGATTGGGAACGAAGTCGAGGATCAGGCGCAGACCGCGCGCCGCCATTCCGGCTCTGGCAACGGCCAGGGCATCCGGCCCGCCCAGATGCTCGTCAACGCGGTAGCGCCTGATGCAGTAAGGCGAGCCGACATGATCCGCCTCTTTGAAATCCGGCAAAGCGGCTTGGAAATCCGCCCGCAAGGATTCATCGGCCATCGCGATCGTTCTGCCCATCGGGCTGCGTTCCCACACGCCCATCAGCCAGACCGCATCGAAGCCGAGGGCGGCGATGCTGTCCCACTCGATATCGGGGACCGAAGCCAGGGTGACCGGCCGGCCGGCGCTTCGGCTGAGCTCCTCCAGCCAGACCCAGGTATTGATTTCGTAAATCTGCGGATATTTCGTCCAGGAATTCATAAAGTCTCTTTTGGTTTAGGTGGTGTGTTTCTTCTTCAGGAAATCGTTTTTGCCGGTCTTCGGAGACTCTGACGCACCCTGGCTATAGGGTGGACAAGCGTAGCGCATCCACCGCGCAATCGCCGGATACCCCGGAGAGCACAAGTGCGCTTCGCTTATACAGATGGAAGACCAAAGAAATGATAGGGATTCGGATCTTTCAAAATCACAAGAAGCAAGATGGGTTGGCCTATTGACTAACGGGACTTGTTCGAATCGAATGCATTAACCGCTCGGCCGACAGCCGGCGACGCACGGCGAATGGATTAGCGCGCCGCTCACCGTGCGAAGCAGGCATGATGAAGCCTGCCCGGTCATTTTATACGTAAAGCGCTTATCGTAAAAACATATAATAAAATTATGTAATATTACAAGGCCAGACACTACGTCCGCCAGGGAAACTTGTCCTGCCGAATCCTGAGTTGAACCTTTCGCACGGTGCTTGTCGAATCAGCATTCAGCTTCATTCGCCCGCTTTTCATCCGGGGATCATCATGCCGAGCCATTGCGTCCTCCAGCTCAAGCAGTTACGCAAGAGTTATCCCGAACCCGGCGGGCGGCGCGTGATTTTCGAAAACTTGAACCTCGACGTGCGGCAGAGCGAATTCATCGTGCTGCTGGGCCGCAGCGGCTCGGGCAAATCGACCTTCCTGAACCTGATCGCCGGAATCGACCGGCCGGACAGCGGCGAAGTGATCGCGAACGGCGTCAATCTGACCCGCCAGTCCGAGCATCGGCGCACGCTGTTCCGCCGCCGCCATATCGGCTTCATTTTCCAGAATTACAACCTGATCCCGACGCTGACGGTCGAAGAGAACCTACTGCTGCCTTTGGAACTGACCTGGAAACGCATCACCCGGCAGGAGCGGCTCAAAGTCGCCGACATGCTGGATAAATTGGCGCTGCAAGCGCACGGCGGCGCGTATCCTGACCGACTGTCGGGCGGCGAACAGCAGCGGGTCGCAGTCGCGCGGGCGCTGATCCACGATCCCGACCTGATCCTGGCCGACGAACCGACCGGCAACCTGGACCTCGACACCGGCAGAACCGTCCTCGCCATGCTGGATGAACTGGTGCAGCGCGCCGGCAAGACCCTGATCATGGTGACCCACAGCCCGGAAACGATCGGCAAGGAAAATCGGCTTTACGCGATCGGCGACCGCAAGCTGCAAGCGGTGGAGCGGGACGATGGCCGGCCTGCTTAGGCGCAGCAGCCGCAACCACCTGTTTCGCCACCCGGGCCAGTTGGTTCTGGCCCTGCTCGGCATCGCGCTGGGCGTAGCCGTCGTCATCGCGGTCGACCTGGCGCTGGACAGCGCATTCCGCTCGTTCGAACTGGCCGGCGAAGCGGTGTCCGGACGGGCGACACATGTGATCGGCGAGGACGAAGGGCTGGACGAACGACTTTATACCCGGCTGCGCGTCGAGCAGGGCATCCGGAACATGGCGCCCCTGATCCGCGATGATGTCGCCCTCGCCCAGGACTCCGACGATCGTTACACGCTGTACGGCATCGATCCCCTGATCGAAAAAGACTTTCGGGCTGCCTGGCAGAAACAGCCGGCTGGCGGCGACTCCGGCCGGCTCTTGCGGAAACTGCTGACGGAGCCCAACGGCGTGCTGATCGGCGAACGGACCGCCCGGCGCCTGAACGCGGCTGCCGGCGATACTTTTCCGATCCGGACCGCAACCGGCCTTCATGTATTGACGATAATCGGCCTGATCGAGGCTCCGGATGCCGTTGCGGAACAGCTGCTCGACAAAGTGATCGTCGCCGACATCGCGACCGTCCAGGAACTGACGGGGCTCTACGGCAGGCTCAGCCGGATCGAACTGATGCTGCCCGAAGGCGCCGAGCAAGGGCCGGTTCCGGAAAGAATCCGCCGCGCCCTGCCCGCAAGCCTCCGGATTGCTGCGGTAGAAACGCTGGCGCAAGCGGCCCGCGAAATGACGGAGGCGTTTTCGGTCAATTTGAAAGCCTTGGGCCTGTTGTCGCTGCTGGTCGGGCTTTTCCTGATCTATAACGCGATGCTTTTTCTGGTCGTACAGCGGCGCGGACTGATCGGCATCCTGCGCGCGCTCGGCGTCACGCGCCGGGAAATCTTCGGACTAATTCTGCAGGAAGCCCTGCTGCTGGCGGTGACCGGCACTCTCCTCGGCACGCTCGCCGGGATCGGAATCGGCGGTTTTTTGTTGCCCTCGGTCTCGGCCACGCTGAGCAGCGTTTATTTCGCAACCGGCTCCGGTACTTTGCTGATCGCTCCGGAACAAATCTTTAAAGCGGCCGCGCTTGGTATCGGCGCCAGCCTGCTGGCCGTGTTGCCTCCCGCTTTCGAAGCGACGCAGGTGTCGCCCGCCGCCGCGCTGACGCGCTCCCGGCTGGAGTCCGGTTCGAAGCGGCTGGTCCGGCTAGGCTTGGGACTCGGGCTGCTGCTGATCGCTTCGGGGCTGACGGTGATCGAACTCTCCGAATCCAGCATCCGTTTCAGTCTGGCCGGCATTTTTCTCTTGATGGCCGGCTTTGCGCTGCTGACGCCGGCAGCGACCCTGGGGATGATGAAAGGGATCGGCCGGCTGGTCGAGAGCCGGAGCATTATCGGCCGCCTGCCGGTGCGGCTGATTTCGGCCGAGATCAGCCGCACCGGTATCGCGATGGCGGCCCTGATGATCGCGGTCGCGGCGACGATCGGGATGGACCTGATGATCGCCAGTTTCCGCCAGACCGTGTCGGACTGGATCCGAACCAGCCTGCAGGGCGACCTGTACGTAACCTTGACCGGCAACCCGGCCGCCCCCGGCAAGGCGGCCAAAAATCGCGAACTGAAAGCGGCCATCCAAGCGCTGCCCGGGGTCGATGTGACGAGCAGCGTCCTGCGCACCTCGTTGCCGGCGCCAACCGGCCCGGTTCCGGCTACGGTTTTCGATTTGACTGCGCGTTCCCATGCCGGCTTTCTGCTGTTGCAGGCAAGCGATTCGGTCTGGGAACGGTTCGAGCTGGAACCGGCCATTCTCGTCACCGAGGCTTTCGCCTATCACCACCGGCTGAAGCTCGGCGACACGCTGACCTTCCTGACACCCACAGGTCACGTCATCTATCAAGTGATCGGCATTTATGCCGACTACAGCGGCGACCGGGGGCACATCGCAATGAGCCGCCGGCAATATCTTCGACACTGGCCGGATCCGGGTTTTACCGGGATCGGCGTTTACGCCCGGAGAGAGGCCGATATAACCGGACTGGAAAAATCGATCCGCCGCACACTCTCCGCCGGGCAGACGCTGCGATCGGCCCGCGTCATCTACGAGGCGTCGATGCATGTTTTCGAGCAAACCTTCACGATCACCGAAACCTTGCGCGGATTGGCGGCCGGAATCGCGATGATCGGCGTGTTCGGCGCATTGACGGCCCTGCAGTTGGAACGCGCCCGCCAGATCGGAATTCTGCGCGCGATCGGCCTGACGCCGGGACAATTGTACCGCCTGATCGCCGCCGAAACCGGACTGATGGGACTCTGCGCCGGCCTTTTCGCGCTGCCGGTCGGCGGCCTGGTAGCGTACGAACTGATTTTCGTAATCTACCGGCGTTCCTTCGGCTGGACGATGGCGTTTCATTTCCACCCGGAAATACTGCTGTACGGCCTGCTGCTGGCGTTCGGCGCCGCGCTTCTGGCCGGCCTGTGGCCGGCCCGTAAAATGGCGCGGATCAACCCCACGGAAGCGTTGAGGACGGAATGATGAGCGGGCGCCTGTGGATTTTGCCGATCGCGTTGGCGTTGGCGGCCGGGGGAGGATCGATGACGTTCCGCTACAAAGATCCGGCCGCTGTCGAGCCGCCGCAAGACGATGCGTTCAGCGATACCCTGACTTCCGGCGATCCGGGCTTCGAGCGGGCTTACCGGCCTCGTCCTTTTTCTTTTCCCGACGATTTCGGCCCGCACGAGCGCTTCCGGACCGAATGGTGGTATTTCACCGGCAACCTGCAGACCGGGGGCGGGCGCCAGTTCGGCTACGAGCTGACTTTTTTCCGCTTTGCGCTGACGCCGCACCGGCCGGCATCGACATCGGCCTGGCGCACCAACCAACTGTATATGGCACACTTCGCGCTAACCGATGCGGAAACCGGGCGCTTTCTTGCCGACGAACGCTTCAGCCGGGCCGCAAGCGGACTCGCCGGCGCACGCAACGAGCGCTACCATGTCTGGTTGTACGACTGGAAAGCCGAGGGCCGGAATAACGACGGTTTTCCGATTCGCCTGCAGGCCGGAAGCGGAGCGCATGCGCTCGACCTGAATCTGAAAACCCAAGATTCTCCCGTACTGCAGGGCGACAGGGGCCTGAGCCAGAAAAGCGCGGAGCCCGGCAATGCCTCCTATTACTATTCCTATCCGCGCATCACTACGGAAGGCATCATCACCGCGGACGGCAAAAGCCACCGTGTCACCGGCGAAAGCTGGATGGACCGGGAATGGAGCACGAGCGCCCTGGCCAAGGAACAGGCGGGCTGGGACTGGTTCGCGCTGCAGCTCGATAACCGGAGCGAACTGATGTTTTACCGGTTCCGGCGCAAGGACGGCCGGCCCGATCCGAACAGTACAGGCGCCTGGTTTCCGGCCGATCGAAGCAAGCTACCTTTAACCGATCGGGAAGTCGTCGTCGAAGTACTCGGCTACTGGAAAAGCCCGCACTCGAAGATCACTTATCCTGCGCGCTGGCGCCTCTCCGTGCCGGGCCAAAAGCTTTCGCTCGAAATCGTGCCGTTGATTAACGACCAGGAACTGAATTTGAGCTACCGCTATTGGGAAGGCGCGGTTTCGGTTCGGGGCCGATGGAACGGGAAAGAAATCGAAGGAAAAGGGTATGTGGAATTGACGGGATACTGATAAAGATACCTTAACTGCATAATCTATGCGAACAAGACTAACCCGCCTCCGATACCTTATAATAAGCCGATTCGCCCCTTACTAAAACCAAGAGAGAAAAATATGTCAGTAAAAAGAATGGCCGATCTGGATTTGGCCGGCAAACGCGTATTGATTCGTCAGGATTTGAACGTACCGGTCAAGAACGGCAAAGTCACCAGCGATATCCGTATCCAGGCCAGCGTACCGACCATTCGGCAAGCCCTGGAAAAAGGCGCTGCGGTGATGCTGATGTCGCATCTCGGCCGCCCTGAAGAAGGCGTCTATGATGAAGCGGCCTCGTTGAAGCCGGTCGCCGACCGCCTGTCCGAACTGCTCGGCAAACCGGTGCGCCTGGAAAAAGACTGGATCGACGGCATCGCCATTCAACCCGGCGAAGTGGTGCTGTGCGAGAATGTCCGTTTCAATGCCGGGGAAGGTAAAAACAAGGACGAACTGGGCCAGAAAATGGCCGCGCTCTGCGACGTGTTCGTAATGGACGCGTTCGGCACCGCGCACCGCGCCCAGGCCTCGACGCACAGCGTCGCGAAATTCGCGAAAGTCGCCTGCGCGGGCCCGCTGTTGGCCAGCGAACTCGACGCGCTCGGCCGCGCGCTGGAAACCCCGGCCAAACCGCTGGTCGCGATCGTCGGCGGCTCGAAAGTCTCGACCAAGCTGACCGTGCTGAAATCGTTGTCCGAAAAGGTCGACCAATTGATCGTCGGCGGCGGCATCGCGAACACCTTCATCGCGGCGGCCGGTTTCCCGGTCGGCAAATCGTTGTACGAACCGGATCTGATCGGCGAAGCCAAACAACTGATCGCGATGGCGAAACAAAACGGTTCCGACATTCCGGTTCCGGTCGACGTGGTCTGCGCGAAGGAGTTTTCCGAAACCGCGGCGGCCACCGTCAAAAAAGTCAGTGAAGTGGCCGACGACGACCTGATCATGGATATCGGTCCCGAAACCGCAAAGCAATACGCCGAGATTCTGGCTTCCGCCAAAACGATCGTCTGGAACGGCCCGGTCGGCGTATTCGAGTTCGACCAGTTCGGCGGCGGCACCCAGGCGCTGGCCGAAGCGATCGCCGAATCGCCTGCCTTTTCGATCGCCGGCGGCGGCGATACGCTAGCGGCGATCGACAAATACGGCATCAACGACAAAGTCTCCTACACCTCGACCGGCGGCGGCGCTTTTCTCGAATTCCTCGAAGGCAAGGAACTGCCGGCCGTGGCAATCCTGAAAACGCGCGGCGAATAATCTCCTGCGCGGATTTTCTCCGCTCTGCATCCTGGCCTTTCCCGGCCGGCAAAAATGCCGGGAAAGGGCAAATCGGCATAGCCCCGGCTAACAGCGGGGGCTATCCTTTCAACCGCGTTCAATATTGCTAATATTCCATTATTGCTAATATAATGGCTTTAAGCGTTTTGTAACGCACTGATCAAAAAATAGAAAACCATTCTCCGTCAAGCCGGTCAAATGATCGGATTGATTTTGAACTCATACTTAGTAGGATACCGATGGCCAGAGTTACGATTGAAGATTGTTTGGAACATGTCGAGAACCGCTTTAAGCTGGTGCTGCTGGCGGCAACACGCGCGCGCCAGTTGAGCCGCGGTGCGGATGAATTCGTCCCGCGCGGCAAGGACAAGGATACCGTCGTTGCGTTGCGCGAGATCGCTGCGGGCCATGTGACCATGGAAAATGTCGGTGCTCTGCACCGCTCCAGCGAGCATCACGATCCGAATCCGATATTCTGAGACTGAATGTATGTTGGAAATAGCCGATCCAATCGAACTCGAACGCCCCCAGGACAAGCTGGTCAGGCGTTTGTGCGAGATCCTGAACGGCTATCTCGACCAGCCCCATATCGACGACTGCGTCCGGGCCTATGAATTCAGTGCGGCGGCGCATTCGGGACAATTCCGCAAAAGTGGCGAAGCCTACATCTGCCATCCGGTCGCGGTGGCGATCAGTCTCGCCGAAATGCGGATGGACGCCAACTGCATCATGGCGGCGATTCTGCATGATGTCATCGAAGACACCCCGATCAGCAAGGCCGAATTGGCCGCCGAATTCAGTCCCGATGTCGCCGAACTGGTCGACGGCGTAACCAAGCTGACCAAGATCGACGGCATTTCGCGGGCCGAGGCCCAGGCTGAGAACGTCCGCAAGATGTTCATGGCGATGACCCGCGATCTGCGGATCATCATGGTCAAACTCGCCGACCGGCTGCACAACATGCAGACCCTCGGCGTGATGCCGTCCGAGAAAAAACGGCGCATCGCCAAGGAAACGCTGGACATCTACGCACCGCTCGCGAATCGGCTGGGCATGAACAATATCCAGCAGCACCTCGAAGTCCTCAGCTTCGAGGCCATGTACCCCCGACGTTATGCGATCCTGAAAGCGGCCGTCAAAAAAACGCGCGGCAGTGGGTTGAAAACGATCAATACGGTCGAAAACTCGGTCAAAAATCGGATGAGCCAGGCCGACATCGTGTGCGAGGTGTCCGGCCGCGAAAAGAATCTCTACAGCATTTATACCAAAATGCGGCACAAGAAAATTTCCTTGCCGGACATTTTCGACGTGTACGCCTTCCGCATCTGCGTCGACACGATCGACGACTGCTACCGGACGATCGGCGTCGTGCATTCGCTCTACAACCCGAAACCCGGCCGCTTCAAGGATTACATCGCGCTGCCCAAGGCGAACGGGTATCAGTCTCTGCATACAACCCTGATCGGCCCCGGCGGCGTACCGCTCGAAATCCAGATCCGCACGCACGAGATGCACCGGATGGCCGAGTCGGGCATCGCCGCGCACTGGCTGTACAAATCCGATGACGACAGGCAAGAAAAATTCCAGAAACGCGCGAACGAATGGCTGAAAGATATCCTCGAAATCCAGAAGTCGGCCGGCGATTCCCTGGAATTCATCGAAAACCTAAAGGTCGACCTGTTCCCGCAGGAAGTGTTCGTGTTTACGCCGAAAGGCAATATCGTGAAAGTGCCCCGCGGCTCGACCGTGGTGGATTTCGCCTATGCGGTGCACACCGACATCGGCAATCAATGCATCTCCGCACGCATCGACAAACAGCTCGCGCCGCTGCAAACCAAACTCGAAAACGGCGTAATGGTCGACATCATCACGGCCCCGTGGGCACGGCCGAATCCGTTGTGGCTGAACTTCGTCATCACCGCCAAAGCCCGTTCGAGCATCCGCAGCTACCTGAAAAACTTCAACCGCAAGGAGGCGATCCTGCTCGGCCGCCGCCTGCTCGAAAAAGAATTGCAGGCGATGGACCTGCATCTCGAACAGGTCGATGAAAAGCGGATTCATGACCTGCTCAAGCTCATCGCCAAACCGTCGCTGGACGATCTGTTGGAAGATATCGGCCTCGGCAACAAAATGCCGTTCCTGATCGCCAAACGGCTTTCCCAGGACGACGTGCACGGCGCGCTCAAACTGGAAGACACGCAGATGGCCCGCACCGCGCCCTTGATCATCAAGGGCACCGAAGGCATGATCATCACGCTGGCCAAGTGCTGCCGGCCGATTCCGGGTGATGCGATCGTCGGCTTCTACAATCCGGGCAAAGGCATCGTCGTCCATCATAACGAGTGCCATAACAGCAGCGACACCCGGAAAAAGCAGGCCAACTGGCTGGAGGTCGAATGGAGCCAGGATCTGACCACCGAATTTCCGGCCGAATTGCGTCTCGAAGTCATGAACCGGACCGGCACGCTGGCCACGATCCTGGCCGCGATCTCCGAAATGAATTCGAATATCGAAAACGTCAGCGTCGCCGATCAGGACGACAAGATCTGCGTCGACCTGATCACGCTCAGCGTCAAAAACCGCGTCCATCTGGCCGAAATCATGCGCAAGCTGAAAAAGCTGCCGATCGTGGTCAGACTCGAACGCGTCAGAGCCTGATACAATCCAGATTCTGAGAAACAGTTTTACGAAATTCCAGCCCCTTTACCCCATGATCAAAGAAACCATCAGCACCGATAAAGCCCCGCAGGCGATCGGCACCTATTCGCAAGCGGTCAGAGCCGACCGCACCGTTTACCTGTCCGGCCAGATTCCGCTGTCGCCGGAAACGATGGCCCTGGTGGAAGGCGACATCAAAGCCCAGATTGTCCAGGTCTTCGAAAACCTGCAGGCAGTCGCCGAAGCCGCTGGCGGCACGTTTGCCGATTTCGTCAAACTAAACGTGTACCTGACCGACCTGGCGCATTTCCCGCTGGTCAACGAGATTATGGGGCGCTATTTTCAGGAACCCTATCCCGCCCGTGCCGCGATCGGCGTCGCCGCGCTGCCGAAAGGCGCACCGGTCGAGATCGACGGCATCATGTGCCTGCCGCCCCAGGAATATCCCGCCTCCTGAGCGTGTTTCGATGAACCGTCTGCAGCAACCGGTTGCCACGCTCGCGGGAATCGGCGCGCAAACCGCGCGCCGTTTCGAAAAACTGGGCATCCGCGTCATTCAGGACTTGCTGTTCCATCTACCGGCGCGTTACGAAGACCGTACCCGGCTCACCCCGATCGGCTCGCTCGCAGCGGGCATGACCGCCATGATCGCCGGCAAAGTCGAATTCGCAGACGTCCTGCCGCGCGGACGCAAAAGCCTGATCGTCCGGATTGCCGACGACACCGGCTTTATCTCGCTGAAATTTTTTCACTATTCGGCAAGCCAGCTGCATGCCTTTGCGCCCGGCGCGCTGGTCAGTTGCTACGGCGAAGTCCGTTACGGCTACGCCGGCCTGGAGATGACCCATCCCGACTACCGGATCGTTGCTGACACCGACGGTTTCTCGCTGGAGACCCGCCTGACGCCGGTCTATCCGCTGACCGAAGGGCTCGGCCAGACGGTGATCCGGAAAGCCGTCAAACAGGCGCTCGCATTGTGCGAATACGATGCCCGGCTGCTGACCGACTGGATCCCCGAACCACTATTACATGAGCTGCGCTTCCCTACCCTGCAGGAAGCGCTGCAAACCCTGCATACGCCGGGCGAACCCGCCGCCTCCGCCGCACTGCAAAACGGCAGCCATCCGGCATTGAAACGGCTCGCGTTCGAAGAACTGCTCTCGCACTATCTGAGCCTCCGATCGGCGAAAAGCAAAATCCAGTCCTGCCGGGCCCCCGTATTGGCCGGCGATCCGGCTGCCGCCGATCGCTTCGTTCGCCGCCTGCCTTTTCCGCTGACCGGTGCCCAGCGGCGCGTGATCACCGAGATTGCCGACAGCTGCCGGAAAATCCAGCCGATGATGCGGCTCGTGCAGGGCGACGTCGGTTCCGGCAAAACGGTCGTGGCGGCCTATGCGGCGCTGCTGGCGGTCAGTTCGGGTTACCAGGCCGCCGTGATGGCGCCGACCGAGCTTCTGGCCGAACAGCATTACCGCAACTTCAGCGCCTGGTTCAGCCACTTCGATATCCAGGTTGTACTGTTGACCGGCCAGACGAAAGGCAGGCAACGTCAGGAGATTCTGGAAGCCTTAAAATCCGGAACGGCCCCAATTGCGGTCGGTACGCATGCGCTGTTTCAGGACGGCGTCGAGTTCGATCGGCTCGGGCTTTGCATCATCGACGAACAGCACCGGTTCGGCGTGCACCAGCGCCTGGCGCTGCGCGAAAAAGGCCGCCAGTCAAGCATCCGTCCGCATCAACTGGTGATGACTGCGACGCCGATTCCGCGCACCCTGGCGATGCTGCAATATTCGGACCTCGACATCTCGGTGATCGACGAATTGCCGCCAGGCCGAAAGCCGATCGTGACCAGCGTGATTCCGGCCGACCGCCGCCATGAGGTGATCGCCCGCATCAACGGCTGGGTCGCGCAAAAAAAGCAGGCGTATTGGGTCTGCACCCTGATCGAGGAATCCGAAGCACTGCAATGCGAAGCGGCCGAAAAAACCGCGGAAATGCTGACCGAAGCGCTGTCCGGAGTACGGATCGCGCTGATCCACGGACGTATGAAGGCGGCCGAGAAAGACGTGGCGATGCAGGCGTTCAAACAGCATCAAATCGATCTTCTGGTCGCGACGACCGTGATCGAAGTCGGTGTCGACGTGCCGAACGCCGGGTTGATGATCATCGAAAATCCGGAGCGGCTCGGCCTTTCGCAGCTGCACCAGTTGCGCGGGCGCGTCGGCCGCGGGGACAGCGACAGCTATTGCCTGCTGATGTATCAGCCGCCGTTATCGGAGATGGCCCGCCGGCGGCTCGGCATTTTACGCGACAGTAACGACGGCTTCGTGATTGCCGAAAAAGACCTCGAACTGCGCGGCCCCGGCGAAGTGCTCGGCACGCGCCAGACCGGCGCAGTGCATTTCAAAATCGCCGATTTGGCGAGGGACGCCGATTTGCTGGATAATATCCAGCAAATCGGCGAACGGTTCTTCAACGAGGTCCCGGACGCCGTCCAACCCCTGTGCGACCGCTGGCTCGGGGCATCCATTCATTACGCCGAGGTTTAACCCCGCTTGCCGTTCCAAAGTCTGTTATTCTCCCGTGAACCCGGCTGGCGGGAAAACCGTCCGGGACTTCGCCACCGCCTGCCCGAAAACGTCGCCTCATGGATTTACGAAGCCGGCTCGCTGACCCGGCGCCTGCGCAGCTATTACGGCAGTGCCGTCAAGGTCGAAGTGGTTTATCAACGCTGGCTGACGCCATTCCTGAGCGAACGCAAGCTGCTCGGCCAAGCCGAACACCGTTACTGCATGACCCGCGAGGTGATGCTGCACGCGAACGGGATGCCGCTGATCCTGGCCCGCACGATCATGCCGAAGCAGACGATCCGGTCGGCGCACAGAAACCTCTCTCGTCTCGGCAGCCGTCCGCTCGGGGAGGTGATATTCTCGTATCCCGATATCGAACGGCTGGATCTTCAGGTCACGGCGCTAAGCCCTTCCGCCTGGAGCCCGAAGGCAGTGGAGCTAGGCGCCATCCGGACGCCGGTCTGGGGGCGGCGGACCGTCTACGCGATCATGCATCAGCCGCTGCTGGTCAACGAATTTTTCATGCCGGGCGCCTTGGCGATCTGACGCGCAAATACCGTACAGTCGCACCTCCTTCTATTATCCCAACGACCATGATAAACTCCGTCTTACTAAGTAAGAATACCGAGTCATCATGCCGACAGTGACAGTTTCCGATAAAGGCCAAGTTGTAATACCGGCGGAAATCCGCCGGCGAATGGGCATTACGCCCGGCTGCCAGCTCAATTTCATTCTGGAAGGCAATGCGTTGCGGGTCGAAGTCAAGCGCCGCATCCAGCCCAGCCGTGCCGAAGAAGGTTACGGCATGCTGGTCTGCAAAAGACGGGGCGAAAGACGGTTATCCGATTTCGATGTCGCCCAAGCCATGCGCGAGACGCCGGATAATGATAGCGATTGACACGAATATACTGGCGCGCTTTTACGTGGAGGATCCCAACGATCCTGAAGCAGTCAGACAACGCCCCATTGCCCGGCGCATTCTAACGGAATCGGCGGATTTGTTCGTTCCGTTAACCGTAATATTGGAATTGGAATGGGTGCTGCGCGCATTTTACGGTTTCGGCAGCGACGATTTCGCGCGCGTTATTACCCATCTGTTAGGGCTTTCCCACATCAACGTCGAAAACTGGCCCAGCATTGCCGACGCATTGGAATTGCACCGTGAAGGTCTTGATTTTGCCGATGCCTTGCATCTAAAGGCAGGCCAACATTGCGAGATTTTTTACAGTTTCGACGACCGGCGTTTTGCCCGGCGCGCAAAAAAACTGGGCGTCAAACCGAACGTTACGGTGCCGAGTTAAAGCCGGGATTCGGACTTGCTGCCGGCTCAATCTCGGTCGGATCAAGTGATCAGCGGGTTTGCAGAACCCGTCCGACCGAAATACCGGGCGCTTCGGCAATCGCTCGATCAACTGCGGGAGTCGCCCACGATGGCGCTCGGGTGGCGGATCAGCATCGAATAGCCGCCCTTGTATTTGTTCAGCCAGCCGCGCACCTCGACCGATCGGCCCAGATAACGGCTTAAATCCGGAAACATCGGCAATCCCCGCTTTTCGATCCGGGCCTCGAACTTATCCGAAAATTTCAGGTACACGAATTTCCGGCTGCCGCGCAAATCGACGACCCGCCCGGTCACCCGCGTCCAGCCCGGATGGCCCGAAGCCGGCAGGCGGTCGGCCGGAATCGGCTCGTATTCCGATTTACGCCAGATGCCCAGGCGGGCCTTTTCGGCACGGCGTTCGGCATCGACCAGCCGGTCGACATACAGCAGATTCGGCGGATAGATATTCACCGCCGCCAGACCTTGCTCGACCAGTTGCAGATTGATATGCTCCTTTTGATCGGTAAACACGTGCGCGAGCGTCCTGCCGTATTTGTCGGCCGCTTCAGCATCCGACTCCAGCCGCACCTTGCGGTTTTGCAGCTTGGCGGCGAGCCAGCGCTTCGCCTCCTCGCCGCCTGCCTGTTCCGGCTGATTGCGATGCTCGACCTCCGGCGTGTTCACGCCAAGCAGCCTGACCTTGCGGCCGTCTTCGAGCATCAGCGTGTCGCCGTCGAACACTTTTTTGACCCGGTAGAAACCGTACCCCGGCTTAATGTCGAGCACTTTCGCCGCCGCAGCCGGACGGTCGGAGTAATGTTTGTTGCCGGCGCCGTCCTGCCAGCCGTAGATTTCCGCGTTGACCCAATAGGCCAGGCATAACAATAATAGCGAGACGATACGCCGCATGGATTTCCTTGAAAGGCGAAAAAGACCGGCCAAACCGTGTTGACCCGAAGAAAACTTCAGTCCCCTTATTTTAGCCTAACCGTCGGAATGCTTTGATTAACGACTTATTATTCGTTTACGGTACGCTCCGCCGCGGAAGCCGCCATCCGCTGGCCCGGCTGTTGGCCGAAAATGCCGAGTGGCTCGGTTTCGCCTATTTTAGCGGCCGGCTGTTCGATCTCGGTGCGTACCCCGGCGCGGTGCCGTCCGGCGACCCCGCGCACCGGGTCCGGGGCGAGCTCTACCGGCTTGACGATCCCGCTGCGATACTGCCCCTGCTCGACCGTTACGAAGAATTCGGCGAAGAGTTCCCCGAACCGAACGAATTCATCCGCTCGCTGCAGGCGGTCCGTTTCAAAGGGTGCGCGTTGAAAGCCTGGATTTATCTTTATAACTGGCCCACCGGCAACCTTACCGTTCCAGGGCAAAACCATTCCCATAAACTGAAATAATGCATGATCACGATCATCCAGCGCGTTACGACCGCCCATGTCGCGGTCGACCATCAAATCATCGGCAAGATCGGGACCGGCATCATGGCGCTGGTCGCGGTCGAAAAGGAAGACAGCGAAAAGCAGGCCGAACGCCTGCTCGAACGGATTCTGAATTACCGGATTTTTCCGGACGAGGCCGGCAAAATGAACTTGAGCCTGAAAGACATCGACGGCGGCCTGCTGCTGGTGCCGCAATTCACGCTGGCCGCCGATACGCAAAAAGGCAACCGCCCCAGCTTCACCTCCGCCGCGCCGCCGGAGCACGGCAAAAAGCTGTTCGGCTATCTGCAGGCTCTGGCGCTGAACGTCCATCCTTCCGTACAATTCGGGCGCTTCGGCGCCGACATGCAGGTGGCGCTGGTCAACGCCGGCCCGGTCACCTTTACCCTCAGATCGCAGTAACGCCCCCCTTACCAGCCGCTGTCGTCATCGTTCCGATAGGGCTGCGGCTTCACCTTGTCGGAAATTTTAGGAACCTTCGCCGAGCGCAGCAGAATCAATGCGCTGCCCAGGACGAACAGCAGGGCGACGATAAACAAAACGATCCACATCGGATAATCCTCAAGTTGCCTGAAAACCTTTAATAGACTATAAAATAGCCGCATAACGTTCCCATTTTAACGCGCTAAAGGTACGGCGTATGGAACGATTCATAAGGAATTTCGGGAAGCGTTTTATGACCCTTCTTGATGGCACCGCTTTGAAACCGACTGTTTGGGAAACCGATCCGATGACTTTTACCACCGCCCGCCTCTGCGATGCCCACGCCCACGATATGCACTTTCATATTGCCGAACCGCTGTTCAAACCCTACGGAGCCAAGCCGATATTCCGGGGCCGCATCACGACCTTGAAAGTTTTCGAAGACCATGGGCAGATCAAAACCATCCTGCAGGAAAAAGCCGAAGGCCGCGTGCTGGTGGTCGATGGCGGCGGGTCGCACCGCTGCGCACTGATCGACGCCGAGCTGGCCAAACTGGCGGTCGCTAACGGCTGGCAGGGACTGGTGGTTTACGGCTGCGTCCGCGATACCGCAGAACTGATCGAACTGCCGATCGGCATCCGCGCGCTGCACGCCCATCCTTTGCAAAGCCACCAGAAAAACTTCGGCGACCGCGATCTGCCGGTCTTTTTTGCCGGCGTCCACTTTAAAAAAGATCATTTTATATATGCCGATCATGACGGAATCGTCGTCTCGGACAAAATGTTGAGTTAAAATAAGCGGATATTTTCCCACTATGGAAGTCAAGATATGCAAATCGTACTCGCTAACCCGCGCGGATTCTGTGCCGGCGTCGACCGGGCCATCGAAATCGTCGATCAGGCGCTCGAAACCTTCGGCGCGCCGATTTATGTGCGCCACGAAGTCGTGCACAACCGCACTGTCGTCGACGGATTGAAAGCGAAAGGCGCGGTATTCATCGAAGATTTGAAAGAAGTACCGGTCGGCTCGTATCTGATCTTCAGCGCACACGGCGTTTCCAAGCAGGTGCAGAAGGAAGCCGAAGAACGGCAGCTGACCGTTTTCGACGCGACCTGCCCGCTGGTTACCAAAGTGCACATCCAGGTCGCCAAGCATGCCAAATCGGACCGCGAAGTGATCCTGATCGGCCATGCCGGCCATCCGGAAGTCGAAGGCACGATGGGCCAATACGAAAAATGCACCGAGAACGGCGGCATTTATCTGGTCGAAACGCCGGAAGACGTCGCGAACCTGAAGGTGAACAATCCGGACAATCTCACCTATGTCACGCAGACCACCCTGTCGATGACCGATACGAAAGTGATGGTCGACGCGCTCAAGGCCCGTTTCACCGGCATCAAGGAACAAAAAAAAGACGATATCTGCTACGCCACGCAAAACCGCCAGGACGCGGTTCAGGACCTGGCCAAGAAAGCCGACGCGATCCTGGTCGTCGGCTCGCCGAACAGCTCCAATTCCAACCGCCTGCGCGAAATCGCCGAACAGCTCGGCAAACCGGCCTACCTGATCGATACCGCCAAGGACATGAAACAGGAATGGTTCGACGGTATCGAAGTCGTCGGGGTGACCGCCGGCGCCTCGGCGCCGGAAGTGCTGGTCCAGGAAGTGATCAGCAAGCTGAAACAATGGGGCGGCTCGACCACCACCGAACTGCCCGGCATCGAGGAAAAAGTCGTCTTTTCGTTGCCGAAAGAACTGAAAAAACACATGGTGCAGTAATTGCCCGCCGAACTCGACTCGCTCCGCCTCGATAAATGGCTGTGGGCCGCGCGTTTTTTCAAGACGCGGGGTCAAGCCCAGGAAGCGATCGCGGGCGGCAAGGTGCACGTCAACGATCAGCGCGTGAAACCCGGCAAGGAAGTGAAGCCGGGCATGCGCCTATCCATCACCAAGGACACCCTGCACTGGAAAATCACGATCGTAGCGCTCTCCGCACAGCGCCGGCCCGCCAAGGAAGCGGCGCTGCTCTACGAAGAAGATCCCGAAAGCCACGCCAAACGCCAGCAGCAGATCATCGGCGAACGCGAAATGCGCGCGCTGATGCCCAACAACGGCCCCGACCAGCGGCCGAACAAAAAGCAGCGGCGAATGATCCACCGTTTCAAGCAGGATTTCGATCTCTAACGTAGGGTACGCTCGACTGCAGGGATGCAGGAGGTAGAGCAATGCAGGAGCAATTGCCGAGTGCGTACCTTTCTCGATTCTTCCGGTTCATGGTACGCACAGCGTACCCTACATGCACGTCGGCGGCTTCGGCAGCCCCGCCAGCTTGCAGGCGTATTTCAAAGGCCCCTCGGGAAACAGGCGATGCAGATACCGGCTGTTGCCTTTGTCCTCGCCGAGCGCCTTCGCAACCGCTTTCGCGAACACCCGCGCATTCGGCAAATGCTTGAACTCGAAGTAATAATTCCGGATGAAGCGAATGATTTCCCAGTGCGCGGGGCTCAATTCGATCCGCTCCGCCTCGGCCAGCTTTTCCGCAATCGCTTCGTTCCAGTCGGAGGCGTTGACCAAAAACCCCTGATCGGTCGTCGCCAGCGCCCTGCCGCCCACCTTCAATTCCATGACTGAATCAACGGATGCGCGACGGTCAGTTCGACCAGTCCTGGATAATCGATCACTTCGATGCCTTCCACGATCCGGTCGGCCTCGATACCGCGCATCAGCAGATCGGCGGACAGCGCATACAGAGGGTGATCGGCCAGCATCCCTGCCAGACGATCGTACAGCCGGCCGTCACGTAAAATCCAGAGCACCGCATTTTCCAGAAACACCACGCTGCTGCCCGAATCGATTCTTTCCAGAACGGCTGACGGAACCGGCGAAGCGGAAATCAGATGCAGCATTAATGCGCTTCGGTCAGTTTAAGACCGATGACGCCGAGAATCACCAGCGAGATCGACATCAACCGGCATACATCGGCCGGTTCCTTGAACAATAAAATGCCCAGGGCCGCAACCCCGACCGCCCCCATCCCGGTCCAGACCGCATAGGCCGTACCCAGCGGCAAAGACTTGATGGCCAGCATCAACAGGTAAAAACTGCACAATCCCGACACGCAGGTGACCACGCTGGGCCACAATTTGGTGAAACCTTCGTTGAACTTCAGGCTCAATGCAAAAACAATCTCCGCGAGACCGGCGGAGAACAACAATAACCAGGCCATTTAGCGCCTCTTGCTTTACTTCGGTAAAAGCGACTATTCTACCCTAGGCGGCAGTCTCGACGAAATCCCGCAGCGCGGCGGCGCATGGCCATCCACTTCGGTTTTATCTCCTTATGATGACGCTTTATTACACGCACGGCGACTTTCTAAGACACACCCCGCCCTTTGAGCACCCCGAATCGCCGGATCGGCTGCGCCGCATCGAAAAAGCCTTACAGGCGCCCGAATTCGCCAAACTGGTCAGAAAATCGCCGCCGCTCGGACCCGCGCAATACGATCAAATCCGGCTGATCCATACCCAGGCACATATCGACCGGGTTTTACACCCCATCCCGGAAGGCAGCCACCACTACCTCGACCCGGACACCTATCTTTCGCACGGCAGCGCGAACGCTGCCTTGCGCGCAGTCGGCGCGGTCTGCGATGCGGTCGACCAAGTGGCCGGCGGCAAGGCCGACAACGCTTTTTGCGCGGTGCGCCCACCCGGCCATCATGCCGAACCGGACCGGGCGATGGGTTTTTGCCTGTTCAACAATGTCGCGATCGCCGCCGAACATGCGCGGAAACACCCTTCGATCCGGCGCATCGCGATCGTCGACTTCGACGTGCATCACGGCAACGGCACCCAGGCTGCCTTCGAACGGCAAGCCGAGGTGCTGTACGTTTCCACTCACGAAATGCCTTTATATCCGGGCACCGGTTATCCAAACGAAACCGGCGTCGGCAATATCGTCAACATTCCGCTCGCGGCCGGCACGGACGGCGCCGAATATCGCCATAAGGTCGAAACGATCGCCCTGCCCGCACTACGCCGTTTCAAACCCGAACTGCTGCTGGTTTCGGCCGGTTTCGACGCGCACTGCGACGACCCGCTCGCGGACATCGAGCTGGTCGAGGACGACTACCGCTGGATTACGGAAGAATTGATCACCGTCGCCAAGGAATTCTGCAACGGCCGGCTGATATCGGTTCTGGAAGGCGGCTACCACCTGGAAGCCCTGGCGCGCAGCGTGGCGGCGCATGTGGGAGTGTTGCTGCAGGCTTGAACACCAAAGCGACTTTCCCACCCTCACAGACCTGCCAGGTTTTGAAAACCTGGCAGGTCTTCTCCATCAATGTTCCTCACGCAGCCAGGCCGCGATAAGGCCCAATTTTACATCTTTCCTGCGCATGCTTTCCCATGTTGCCACCAGAACATAGCTCGCCAAGGCGGCCGACAGCGAAACCAGATAAGGCGTCGCCAGATCCAGAACATGATGCCCGACAATCCAGGTCAGCATACCCACAGCCAGCGTCACGCCGGCACTGAACGCGCCGCCGAAGGAAGTGAAGAGCCCGAAGATCACCACCGTAAAAATACCCGCGCTGCCGAAAGCGGAGGCCTCTTCGACCAGCGTGTAGACCCGGCCGGCATTCAACGCCAACGCAAAGGCGACGATTCCGCTCGCCAGCACGATCATCCGGGCGATTTTGACTTTCGCCGCATCGTCCCGAACCTTGACCAGCGGCACGACCAGATTGTGCGACAACAGCGCCGAGGCCGCCAGCAAGGCGCTGTCGACGGTCGACAAAATCGCCGAAATCAGCGCGCCGGCGAAAACGACGTAGAAAAAAGAATGCAGATATTTTTGCGCCAGCGTCGGCAAAATCTGCTCCGGTTCGTTCAACCCGGGCAGGAGCTGCATACCAAGCAGCCCGATCGTGACCGGAATCAGGCCGACCGCCAGATAAAGCAGGCCGCCGTACACGCAGGCGCGGCGCGCCACTTCGGGAGAGCGGCTGGCCAGCACTCGTGCGACCAGCTCCTGAGAAAGCACCGAGCCGCAGATCGGGATCGCCCACTGTTCCAGCGTTTCGAGACCCGATTTTTCCGACGTTCCGAAAAATCCCAACCGTTCCGCATCCAGACGCGCGATCGACACGTCGAGGCCCCCGCCCGCCTCCAGCACGATCACCAGCAACAGCAGCAAGCCAATGATCAGCGCGATGCCCTGCACCGCATCGGTCACCACGTCGGCCAGCAAACCGCCGTACATCGTATAAACGATCACGACCGCTGCCGCGACCGCAATCGCGATGTCGACTTCGAGCCCGGACGCCGAAGACAGCACCTGCCCAAACGCGCGAACCTGCGCCGCCGCCCACATGATCGAGGTCGGGGCGATCAGGAGCACGGCAAAGCTCTGGATTCCGGCCGAATAACGCTGCACGAACAGATCGGCCAGCGTGGTCAGATTGCGCCGCCACAAATGCGCCGCAAACACCAGGCCCATTAGAACCAAACAAAGGGTGTAGCCGAACGGATCGACCGTTGCGCCCGACAGACCGTTTTCGTAGACCGAACCCGCCGCGCCGATGCAGGTCTCCGCGCCGAACCAGGTCGCGAACACGCTCAGGCTGCCCATGCCGACGCCGAGACTGCGCCCGGCCAATAGATAATCGCTTTCGCTGGTGATTTTTCGCGAACAATAAACGCCGACCAGCAGTTGCAGCAGGATGTAAACGACGATGCCGACAAGTACGGTATTCATGCCACGGATACGAGCGAAGTCAAAAACGGCTCATTGTATCCCAGGAAAGCGGGAAGTCAGGAGAGATTCGAAGTTCGTACGGATTGCGTAAAATGCGCAATCCAACCTGCGGAGCCTATGATCGGGATGAATGACGGGTTGAGAGCTGTAGGGCGTTTTCGCGACAGCAAAACGCCTAGCCCTCAAAGCGAAGCGAGGCGGATTGCCTGGCGGCGAATCCGCCCTACAAGGGAGCCGTAGGTTAAGCCGGCAAAAGCCGACTCAACATGAAAAACCTACTGCTGCCCCGCGAACAGCGCTTTGAAGACCGCGTGATTTTTCGCCTGCACAAACGCATCGAATGCCGGCTGATAATGTTTGCGCACCCGCGCTTTTTGGATGGTCAACTGGTGAACCAACTCGTCCAGGGCTCTCAGCGTGGCGGGCGGCAACTCGCCTTTGTTATCCTTGCAGCAGCGATCGATATAATCGATCTGCACGTCGAGATCCTGAAAATCGCCAAGCACGTCCTGCAATCCTTTAAGCTGCTTGATCAGCTTTCTAACCTGTTGCCTGGGATACAGGCTTTGAAAAAACTCGATCAGGTAACGCAATTTCTTACAGGTCTTGCGCAATTCGTGTAGATTTTCCGCCGGCGAATGCGGCGTAATCGCCCGGCCCTCCTTGACTATGCGACGATAGATCTTCCAGATACGGCGATCAGCCAGCGTTTTGATGTCCGGGCAGTGTACAGCGGTGGATTCCGGATACGACCGGCTTTTCAGGCAGTGCTCCCATTCCGTCAGTGTCTTGCGGTATTTGGCCGAACTCAATTTTTCAGCCAGATCCCGTTGATTTTGCGTTCGCTTTTCCTGCAGCAGTTCCAGAAACGGCTCGATATCCGCATGCGAATCGGTAGGCAGATGAAGCATGTAGCGCTCGAATTTCGCCAGGTAAACGTCGAGATCGCGCGTCGGGCCGGTAACCTGGCCCAACCAGGAGAAAAAATCCGCGAAATAGCTTGTTACATCGGCCGTCAGCACATCCTTGAGCTGACCGAGGCCGGTACGGGTTCGCCGCACCGCGACCCGAAAATCGTGCAGAAACTCGGAATCCAGATCGGCAATCACGCCCTGTTCGTTCAACTTCATCGTTTTCAATAAAGCGCCGAAGATGAATTTGACGGCCAGATCGGCGCGCATCGAGGAATCGAGATCGATTTTGAGCTTGGACGAATAATCGTTCGGCTTGCGGCCTTCGAGCGCGAGCGCAAGGTCCAACGGCGACCGGGCGAGCGGCTGCATGCCGAGCGCTTCGGTCAGGGTCGCGGCGATATGTTCCGCGGTTTTCAGGAAACCTTTGACCGGCTGAAGCGTCAGTTGGCTGTTCAAAAGTTCGTAATCTTCAAGCAACAGGCGCAGGATGATGCGCTTTTCTTCATTGCGCAGCAACAAATGATAGGCTTCGTACTCCAGCGAACAGAGAGGCAGCAGTGCGCGCGGTTCCAGATAGGTTTCCAGCGTAGTGCGCACCTTGCCCGCTTTAAGAAGATTGGCCCGGTGAGGGATCTCCTGCGTTTCCAGGGTCGCAAAAATCCGGCCGTTCTGCAGATTTTTCAATACCAGGTTCGAAGCCGTCCGGGACCGGTTGAATTCACACAAAATTTCGTTTTGATAAAGGCGCCAGTCGAAACTGTCGTAATAGGTGCGGAGGCAATACTCCTGCAAAACCAGTTGCACGTCGGCAAACTTATCCAGAGACGCGATCAGCTTATCAACGCCCAGACCCGCAGGCAATTCGAATCGTAAGTCCATCATCCCGTCGTTCCGGAAGCAGATTTTGAGATAAAAGGCATAAATCCTTTATACTGCCATTCTTATATGACAGTTTAATGACGTCGGCCGCCATACACAAGCACAGCCGGCGGGGTTGTTAATTTTGACCGCCGAAGTCCGTCAAGATTGCAAAAAACCCATTTATTTTGAAGGGTAAAAAACGATGAGAGAATTATGGTTGTTGCGCCATGGCAAATCGGACCGCGATGCGGTGGGTTCCGACTTCGACCGCCCGTTGAAACCGCGCGGCAGACGTGCGGCGCAGCGTCTTGGCGAGTGGTTGCAGGAGCGCGGGCTATATCCGGATTTGATCATTACATCGCCTGCCCGGCGCGCGCTGAATACCGCCCAACTGGTCTGCGACGCGCTGAAACGGCCCGAGCCGCCGACGCAGGAGCCGCGGCTTTATTTTTCCGGCCTGGAAGAAATCAAAAACGTACTCGCCGGATGTCTCGAATCGGCCCAATGCGTAGTGCTGGTCGGACATAACCCGGACCTGGAAGAACTGCTGGTCGAACTGGTCGGCGAAGACGGCCTGCCCGAGGTCGAGAAACTGATGCCCACGGCAGCTTTGGCCCGGCTTGAAATGCCGGATGACTGGAGCGAACTGGAAGCCGGCTGCGCCAGACTGATCGAAATTCTCTATCCGAAATCTTTGCAGGAATAGAAAAACGACTGAAGAAAAAGGAGAGGGGAGCAAAAAGCTCTCCCTATGAAGAAGACAGATGGCGGAGCGGACGGGACTCGAACCCGCGACCCCCGGCGTGACAGGCCGGTATTCTAACCGACTGAACTACCGCTCCGCGTTAGAAGGCGGGCATTTTACAGGATTTCTGAAATTCGTCAAGCACTGTTGCCAACTTTGTAGGGTACGCTATGCGTACCATCAGGCAAAAAGGGGGTACGCATGGCGTACCCTACAAGGGAATCGCATTTCGGCAGGCCGGCGCCCCGCCCCTGAAATGAAGAATCCTGTAGGGATATTCCCACTGATGGGCTATAATGACCATCTTAAATATTTTCAATTTTCCCGGTGCCGTTTGGCGTAAGTCGCCGAGTCGGAAAAATTTTTTCGAAAATTGAATTTTTTTAAAATATTCCTATCTCAAGATACGAAACAGTTAAGGGGGCGACTTGGCTTCGACGTGGGTAGCGAAACCTTAAGTGCATGCCGAGGACTGTACACCTCGTAAAACCTACAGAAAAAAAGTATTCGCAAACGACGAAAACTACTCAATGGCTTTGGCTGCCTAAAAACAGCCACCATTCCTTTGACTGTCTGTGCTTATGCGGGCAGAGTTCTTAATGTCCTTCGGGACAAGCGGAACGCTCAGAGGTCATTCACATAAGATCGCGCCAAAATTTGTCCGGGGTGGCGGCGCTAAAACCTAACGGAATCGCTGACAGTTTTCTTGGCCCGACGGGTAGCTGGCAGCTAAATCAAAAGCGCGGGATAAGCATGTAGACCTTACGGCGGAGTACTTGCGGACGCGGGTTCAATTCCCGCCGCCTCCACCAAGAATTCGTTTAAAGATGTCCGATAAAATCCAGAAAACCCGCATTCCGCAAGGGATGCGGGTTTTTTGTTGTCCTGGTTTATCCCATAAGACTTATTGACATACGGTAACTTTTGACGGTAAATTTAACGGTAACTCGGCTACCGTCAAAACAGTTACCGTCATGCCTCTGTCCGATACCGCCATAAAAAACGTCAAACCCAAGCCGGATAAGCCTTTCAAGCTTCCGGATGAAAAAGGTTTATATCTCCTTGTTACCGTCAATGGCGGTAAGTGGTGGCGTTTTGATTACCGTTTTGACGGTAAGCGAAAAACACTTTCCATGGGGACTTATCCCGATACCGGACTAAAGCAGGCCAGAGAAAAACGAGACCTAGCCAGAAAGCAAATTGCCGAAGGTGTTGATCCCGGTCTGGATAGAAAAATCAAAAAACAAGGCGCTGGCGAAAATACTTTCAAGGCATTGGCTTTGGAATGGTTTGAGAGAAAAATGACCATCCGCTCCGATAGCCATCAAAAACGCACCAAAAGTTTACTGGAACGTGATTTGTTTCCATGGCTGGGCGACAGGCCGATTGCGGACATCAAAGCACTGGAATTGTTGCAGGCGCTACGCAGAATTGAAAATAGAAACGCCATAGAAACCGCGCATCGGGCCTTGCAAGTGTGCGGTCAGGTTTACCGTTACGCCATTGCCAATGGCAAAATAGAGTCGGACATAACCCTTTCGCTAAAAGGCGCTTTAACTGCTGTCAATTCTACAAACTTCGCATCCATGACCGACCCGCAGCATGTAAAGCCATTGCTGCAGGCAATCGAGAATTACAGCGGCTCTTTCATCGTAAAATGTGCATTGCAGCTGGCCCCCATGCTGTTTGTGCGTCCTGGTGAGCTAAGGAACATGCAATGGCAGGACGTTAACCTGGACAAAGCGGAATGGCGTTACCTGGTAACAAAAACCCAAACCCAACATATCGTGCCGCTATCCAGACAGGTACTGGCAATTTTAACCAGCCTGCACCCGCTAACCGGCAATGGTAAATTTGTATTTCCATCGGCAAGAACGCCAAACGGCTCAAGAGCCATGTCCGATGTCGCCTTGCTGGCCGCCCTGCGGCGGATGGGTTTTGGCAAGGACGAAATGACGGTGCACGGATTCCGGGCCATGGCCAGAACCATTCTGGACGAAGTACTGGGATTCAGGCCGGATTTTATAGAACATCAGCTAGCCCATGCCGTTAAAGATCCAAACGGCAGAGCCTATAACCGCACCGCCCATCTGGCGGAACGGGTCAAAATGATGCAGGCTTGGGCGGATTATCTGGATAATTTGAAAGCTGGGGCCGATATCTTGCCGTTTAAAAGAAAAGGTTAGATTTGGCTTTTTGGAAGCAAACAACCAAATAATGGTTTTAAATATTTTATGGGTGAACTTGGGGAATTAAGGGAACATTCATATAATTTAATAAGCTAGATGATTTTTATTGCTTTAAGTTAGGCTAGGGAGAGGAACTTTCTTAACCGGTTTAACAGCTCTAGATAGTTTTTATTGATAGTCTGCCCTCACCAATGTTATACAAAATGGAAGCTTAAATGCTAATCAATAAATTATTGTGTAGAAGATCTTTATTAGGTAGTTATGCAGTTAACTATCAAGTTCCTTGTTAGGCTGTATGCATGACGCGACATTTCGGACTCGTCGATTATAAGGTTCAAGAAGCGGAGTTCTTTTTGCTCGAAACGCATCGGCATGCAAAGAAGCTGGGATTCCTCAACGTCCAATTCTGTACTGCTGCTTTTGTATCTTCCGCTCGGAGCATTACTTTCGCCATGCAGTCGTGTCTCAAAGGGCATGCAGAGTTCGATTCGTGGTATGCGCCCCGCCAGGAAGCTCTAAGGAAGGATGCGTTATCTCGTTTTTTTCATGATTTCAGAACAGTCACACAACATATTGGAGAAAATCTAGTTTCCGGCGGTTCGCACAGTAACACTGGAACATTTTATTACTTCTTGCCGTGTTCAGATTTGCCAAATGTGCCGGAGATGGACGTAATCACAGCCTGCGATACTTATTTCAGAAGGGTTCTGAACCTTGTTTTCGATTGCTACGTCGATCTACGCACAACAGTCGACGGCCAGTGGTACTTCACCGAGGAACACTTCAGAAGCATTGGGAAGACTATTGAGGATGCTGAGGAAGAACTGGGCTTTCCACGCGGCTGGACCGACATCAAGCAACCCGATATCGAGCCATATCGCTGGGAACTGTTAAGGAAAAGAGCTGATGGTTGCGGGATTGAAGAACAGTTCCACACTTGGCTAGATAGAGAGTTAGAGCGACCAGAGCCTCTTCCGCCATATTTTCCAGTCGCCAAATAATTCATTCAATCGAGAGCTGGAGTCTCTTGATCCTATCGTCAATGCCTACCTGGATTTGGCAGAAGAATGGACACCACGGGAAATTCCAATGACCATGGTGGCCTGGGCCATACGGCTTGACGCCTTTTTGGAATTTACCGAAAGAGGCATCCTGCAAAACAGTGGCAAAGTTTCCATGGAAATTGCTAAAAAACATGCCGAAAGCGAGTTTGAAAAAATTCCGCATTGTGCAGTACAGGTTATTTGAAAACGAATTTCAGAACATATTGAAACAAGAAAATGCCGCTTCCAATCAGGAAAAATAGAAATAATTGTTCGCACCTTGCTGGATTGCACGGGACTCTAGTGGACAACATAAAACAACATATCCTATTGAAAATAAATAAATTTCCATCAAAACACGCTTGACATCCCCCTAAATTACCACCAAACTACCCCCGGCTAAAAGAACTTTTCAGGACGAGATTTTCATAGACTCCAAATCCGGGAGTATAAACACACGGATCTATACCGACTATAGCCCCTCGGGGTGGCAGAGAAGCCGTTGGATGTACTGTGTCCGTAGGGCCGTTTGGCAATGCGTCCACCTGAAGATATTTTTATATGATGAATGGTGCGGATGGGCTTTAAAAAAGTGCTATCTGGGTCGGCAGGGAAAGTGCGTCCTGATGAAATGCATCGGGAACGCCTTCATATTTTGACAACAATAACGATTTTAATGGCCGTTTACGGCTGTTAAATATTCAGTATGCGCCTTGGTGCGCTTTAAATATACCGATAAACCGCGTTAGTAGGTTTTTCTGAACGGCGGTGTTGCTGTTGTGCCTGTTTCAGGTGCTGAAATCCTGGCTGGAATCACGGTTCCGCAGGATGGTTACTGGCGGGCTTTGCCTCCAGTGCAGCAAGCCTGATCTATCGGTCTGCATACAAACGCTTGTCTTCCAAAGGTCAGGCTGGCCTATGCCATCCGCCTTGGTAGCCGATGTTTGTCTCGTCCTTTCGAATCTTACGATTTCGATTCCAAATCGCCATGTCCTCATGGCCCGGTCTGGCATTGCTGGTCTCAACCGGCCTTTGCTCATGTATCCAAAAGAAATTTATTGTACCTGTGCACCGCAGCCATCTGGCTTGGTGCATTCAGAACCAGACCCGCTGTTTCAATTTTTCTGAAAAACAGAACAGAACGGGTTTTAAGTAATTACTTTAAATAAATCATACGGATAACTTCGCGCTCATCGCGGGTTTTTCCGGGTTTTCCGGCAACGGATGATGATGGGGCAGAGTTGATTGTCGGGGTTGGACAGTCAATGCGTTTGGCCAGCACCCCTAGTCCGTTTCCGGTTAACCATCAACATTTCTCGCCCGCGCAGCGAGTCATAAGCCGCGCCCACCTCAACTTTGTACGCACAACTGCCGAGTTTGCAACTCGTGCGTCAACACTCATCGTCATGAGCATGGCCTTGTGTGCAAAGCGGGTGCAGGAGCCGGGTTACCCCGCTCATGACGTTAAATCATTCAAGGCCTACCCGGCTCCATCTTGCCAAGGGGATTTTCGCCAGTCCTTTTGGCAAGACGGAGCCATAGCCAAACATTCAAGGAGTACAACGTGATGCATCACGACCAACCCAAACGGTCAAACCGGAAGAACCGTCCAAAATCTTCCCGGAATTACGGCATTGGCAGCCGCAGCCTGCTGCGCGCCGGCAAAATGTGTTCGCACCAGGCGGATAAATCTTTTTCCACCAAAGGCACTTTGGCGGATCGCTGGACACTGTTCGCCAAATGGCTGCAAGCGGAATGCAGCATCAGCAAAATGGAAGCGATCACCCAGGAACATGTCCTGGCTTACGGACGGCATCTGAACCAGCGCGTCCGGATGGAAGAATTAAAACCCTCCTCCGCCCAACTGTATCTCTCGGCGGTCAACAGCATTTTGAAAACCGCCACGGCCGGGCAATGGCAAAGCATCAGTCCAACCCGGGATTGCGGCATACCCAGGCGTAAATATCTTCCGGAAACCAGCAAGGCCATGCCGCCAGCCAAACATGCGCAAGTCTTGGCGGAAATAACCGGCAGCCACGACCATCAATCAGGCGAGCAGACCAAAGAACCCGGCCATCAACGCCTGGCTGTTTTGCTCGATCTGCAACGGACATTGGGCTTGCGCTTTAAGGAATCCGCCTTGCTGGACGCCAAACAGGCGTTACAACAAGCCGAAACGACCGGCCATATCAGCATTTTATCCGGCACCAAAGGCGGCAAGCGCCGGGAGGTACCGGTCAGCGCATCCGCCAAGTCCGCATTGGTACAGGCGGCGCAAATCCAGGACGGCCGTTCATTGATTCCGCAAAGCATGAACTATGTGCAATTTCGCACCGCCTGTTATGCCCTGGCGCAGCAATATCAATTCAACTTTCACGCCCAGCGCCATCACTATGCCCAGCAACGCTATCAGCAACTGACCGGCGCAGCGGCACCGATTACCACTGGCATCCCCAGAAAAGACTGGCTGGATTATCTGGCCAAACAACTGGGCATGGACACATGCACGGCGGAAGCCCTGGACCAGCAAGCCCGCTTGAAACTATCCGCTGAATTGGGGCATAACCGGCTGGAGGTGGTCAGTGTCTATATTGGTTGAGCAAATTCAAAGCCTGGCCCACCAGTATGTGCGCAGCGGTTCCAAGGAAAATCGCCGGCTGCAGGTGGGCAGAATGATCAAGTTTGCAGAATTTATCGAACAAACCGAACAACTGCATAACCTGCACGAAGTCGGCAAACGCCATGTCATCCTTTTCTGGAAGGCTCACCGCGACATGGCGCCCAAAACCGCCAATGCCTATTGGCTGGCCTTATGCGTGATCTGGCAATGGAGCAATAAACCCGGAACGCCGCCAAAGCCGAATCTGTTTGTCCAGTCCGGCAAGAATGAAAAAACAATCACCAATCAACAGCCTGCCAGCGATGAATCCGGTTTGGCTGCCACCGTGTTGAACGATGCAGCGGTTTTACCAAACCTGACGGATATCTGCCTTTACCTCAAACGACAAAGGCTTAATCTAAACCTGACTCTGAAAGCAGTAAGCCAAGCAATCGGAATCAGCATGGAAACCATCACCGACATGGAATCCGGCAACGGGCAAATCCGTTACGCGGATGTCGCCAGCCTGAGCCAATTCTACGTCAGTTTACAAAACGCCAGCCAGGCTAACCCAATTAACGAGGAATCCAGCCATGAGTGAAATCAATATCGACGGCACCCTGATCGATTACGCGCAGTTGAGCGATCCGGAAAATCACTATGCACAACAGCTGATGGCCCGATATTACAAAGGCTTGGTGCATCCATTCTGTACCTGCTTGGCAGATGATCAATGCCGGGAAATCAACATCAGAAAGCGCAGTTGCTATTTTCCGGCCAGAAATGCCAAGACCAGTGGCAACCATGCTCCCTGGTGCAAGCTTTACATCAATCCGGCATTGACCCAATATCAGCGGGATAACCAGCCGGCGATAATTGAGAAAGATGACAAACTGGATGTCAAAATCAAAGCCATCCTGACAATCAGCGCCAAGCCCAAGCCCAAAACCAGCAAAATTTACGGCACGGAAGCCACGGCCAGTAAAACGACATCCCGCACCGGCATAACCTTGTTGGGTTTTTTACATCTATGCTGGCAAACGGCCAACCTGAATGACTGGAGACCCGCAAAACAGCCCAAATGCGGCTTGAATACCGTTGCCTCCAGCATACATAAGATTGCCGGCAAAATTACCGTTGGCAGACATCCCCTTGCAGAAAAACTGATTATTCCGCACTGGATCTTTCCGGAAAATGACACCACCGAAACGCGCGACCAGCATTACTGGAATGAAATCAGGAAAATAAGCATGGCCGAAAGTCAGAAAAATCTTGAAGAAAAAACTGCAAACTCCGGCAAGGCGGCAATTGTGATTGGCCTAGTGCAGCGCCTGATCAAAACCAAAGGAAGCAGCGGCAATGTCGGCGTATCCATACAATTGCTGGACAGCCTGCTCTGGATGCCGGCGGAACTGGCCAAGAAAACGGAACACAGTTTTGGGCAATGGCTTTCCGAAATAGGCAAACCAGCTCGGCACATCATCGTCATCTGCACGGTATTTCGTAAAGGCGATTATTACACCATCGGCGACATTGCCCTGATGCGCACCAGCAAGCAATTCATACCGGTCGATTCCAGCTACGAATTGCTGGTTGCGGATAAGCTGGTAGCCGAAAACAGGGCATTTACCAAGCCGTTAAAACTAGATGAAGAACCGTACCTGCCGGACTTTGTGCTGAACGATTGCCGGCAAAAATGGGTGCTGGAGGTTTTTGGATTGAATGATGCTGAATATCTTAGGCGGAAAGCTGAAAAATTAGCCTATTACAGGAAAAGGCAAATTTTTTGTTGGCATTGGTCGCCAATAAGTAATTCTGTAATGGCTGAATTTCCGGATCAACAATAGTTTTTTCACTAAATGGTGCCTATTGCGCACGATTAATCAAATTTGAGAGCTTATTTATAATTCTTAATATGTATAAAATTTGATAAAATATGCATATTAAGCATATTTTTCTATCGCGCGATGATTTCATCTGTATCTGAGTTGGTTCGTATTGCAAGGAATGGGCTAAGTCAGGAGCAGTTTGCCAAAGAACTTGGAGTCAAGCAGTCTTCAATAAGTCGATATGAAAAGGGTTTAGTCAATCCTCCGGCACGCGTGATTGACCATTGTTTGCGTCTGATTAATCAAAACCAGACAAATATTGCTCCATCAGCAGAAGAACTTGCATCAAAAATTTTGAACCACCTTACGGATATTGCTGCCGCAGAAACAAGGATGGCTCTCGATAAGATTATTGACACATTGGTTGCCAAACAATCGAACATAAAGTCGAAGAAAGGCAAAAGGTAAAAATGAAGTTAAATAACATACAAGTGATTGATCTATTTGCCGGGCCAGGCGGTTTGGGCGAGGGATTTTCAAATGCGTCTGACGATGCATTCAGAATTATAGTTTCTGCAGAGAAAGATCAGTTTGCACACCAGACTTTAAGACTAAGAGCCTATTACAGACAATTACTGCGAGAGGCACCAGATAAGCTGAATGTATATTTGGATTTTTGTAATGGAACTCGGGAGATTCCTTGGGACGAGTCTACACAGGCCTTATGGAATGAAGCCGGAGAAGAGGCAAAACTTATTGAGTTAGGCACTGAATCCGGTAATGCCGAACTGGACATTGCAATTCAACAAAAACTCGATATGAATGCACCGTGGGTTTTGATTGGTGGTCCACCATGCCAAGCATATTCACTGGTAGGCAGATCTAGAAACAAAGGAAAAATTGATTACAAACCAGAGAAAGACGACAAGCATTTTTTATACAAGGAATATTTGAGAATAATTCAGAAATATCGGCCTGCTATATTTGTAATGGAAAATGTAAAAGGAATTCTGTCATCCAAAATCAATGGTGAATTGATATTTCATTCAATTCTTAAGGACTTGTCCGATCCTGATTCAGCCATCAACGATGGAAACACCGTCGGAAGATACAGAATTTATCGTTAGTAAAAGATGTGGAATTTAAGCGGGGTGACAGCCCAACATCGATCAATCCGCATGATTTTATCATTCAGGCTGAGGAATACGGAGTGCCGCAGGCGAGACATCGAGTAATCCTGCTCGGAGTCAGGGAGGATATTCCGATAAACAGTAGACAATTACTAAACAAGATTGAAAAACAAGTTAATGTCGGAGATGTAATAGCCGATCTCCCTCCAATACGGAGCATATTAAGCCGCGCCTGAAAACTGGGCTGCTAATGTTTCCGGGCATGCAACTTATCTGACCTCAAATTCCAGTGATCCAAAGCTGCGATATGAACTTAATATGGCTGTGCATGGGGTCTCAAAACATATTCTTACTGGCGGAACAAGAATGCACACTGAAAATTATCCCAAAGTAGTGAAGTCAGAGTTGCTGTCGGAATGGTATACAAGGAATCGTCCACAAGTCTGGCTGAACCATGAATCAAGAGCACATATGACCAGCGACCTGAGGCGTTATCTATACGCTGCAGCTTTTGCCAAAGCTCATAACCGTTCACCGAAAGGGGCTGAGGATTTCAATATACCCGGTCTGGAACCCAAGCACAAGAATTGGGAGACCGGACATTTTGCTGACCGATTCAGGGTGCAAGTTTCGGATAAACCGTCAAACACTGTGACCACTTAAAAGGCCAAAATAGCCGTTATAAAAAATCAATCGGAACAGAAAATTGCTTCTCTGTGACGCGCTAATGACTGTTTATCGGGCAGGAATTTTTCCGGGAGTGTTAATTGCTTTCCTTCGTATGATAAGAAGTTAAATCGGAGCGCTTCTACCGTCATAAATTCCTTGATTCTTTTACCCAGCACTAGCCTGTATTCTTCGTCGAAAGTTATCAATCCTCTATCAAATGCCTTGTCATGTAAATTAGAAAGACACAAGCCATTGCATGGATTTACTCTTTGATCTGGGTAGTCAGCCCAAGGAAGGATATGGCTCGCAACTAGAAGCTCGGAAACTGGAATTCCGGAAATACAACATCGGTTGAGGTAAGAAGCAAGAACTGTACGACGAAAAAAGCCTTGGGCTAATCTCGCCGTTATTGTCCGTGTAGTTTCTGTTGAACCAAGCCAATCTTTTGATTTAGCGCTATCATCACTTGTGTTGTCGCTAAATTTTTCCTGTATTGGTAAATTAGAGAATGGTATTTTTTGTTCAACTACTTGACTCCAAAGATACTCGCTTTTTGCTGAAACTTTTTCCCAGTTTCTAGTAATTTCTTCCCAAATTTCACGATCCAATTTACTGGCACCAGATAAACCTTTAACACCACGCGCCTGCTCCTCAGGATCAAGAGAAGTGAAATTGTTTAGTTTCATCGCAACACTACTTGGAGTTCGGCCAATTGCCGTTGCAAGTTCAATTACTTCACGACACCTACTATGTTGCTTACCAAATGGTATTCGGCAATATAGATTTACAGCCAATAATGTTTCTTCTCGACTCCACGGTTTTCTGATCGTAGTCATAAAATTTAGTATTGTTAGGAAAAACAGCCGATAAAAATAAATTTCTTTTGTTTTATTATGCCGCTTTCATTATTGGAGAAAAGTCTTTGTAGCCATAAGAATCAAGATCGTTCCAATTGGGTTGAATTTTAGGCAAAAACAGGTTGCTGCTTCGACTGCGGCGGAAGCAGCGAATTTTTATCAAAGACTTAGTACTCGCTAAGGTTCTTGAGTTTTTATGAGGTGTGCCTTCTGGCAGATTGGCTCCTTCGTGACCGGGTTCGAGTACGTATAAAAGCAGCAAACCTCTATCTCGGGATGGCTCGATATCATTCGCACCATATCCCCGTATTTCTCGAATTGCGGGACCATTTGGCACGTCCGGTGGCTCTTGCAATTTGCCATCTCGAAGTCTGGCCGGATCAGGCTTCCAGGCTTTTTGAGTTTTTTCGAGTGCGGCTTCCCAGGTTTTTGCATCGGTGTCTATAAACTCGTCTCTTGGTGACAGGAGTCATCCAATGGAATAGCGGTCATCGAAACGGCCGTTATTTTTTCGGATCAGCATATTGACTGCGATGTCCTTGGTTAAACTGAAGTCACCTCCATCACCACCCCCAATCAATGCAATAGTCCATTTGCTCAGTTCACCGGCATCATTCATTGACCGAATGAATTCGGCGATAAGATTGCTTTTTACTTTGTAGGATTCCGGGTAGGTTAAATAGGCCTCCAGAAAATCAATAACCTGACTTGCCGCTCCATCGCGCCAGAGGAATCCATTCCACCGCTGTTTCCCTTTTGCTGTCGACCTCTCAGGGTTGACTTCAGTGGGCTTCCCAAGAGAGTTAATCAGCCCTAATGTTGCCGCAATGTTTGATTCAAGAATACCGGTGCGCTTGTGAAAAACGACTGTTTCCAGCAGTTTTCCGCTGAAAGAGAGCAACAAATCTCTTGCCGCTCGCATCTTTAGCCGGGAAGTAACCATAAGCACGGGATGAGACTGAACTTTGAGGCCATATTCGCGAGGTGTGGCTCCCACTGGCAACCATCAGATCAAACTCTTCCCTTAGCTCTTCTGCTGCGTCGGCTATGTGTCCGAACCACTCTGAAAGTTCCGCAGTTGTATATAGACGGCATAAATCCAGATAGCCCGGTCGATATCCAAACCAGCGCCCCATCTGCATCAGCGTGTCGTACATTTTGGATGCACGCAAAAAATAGCTGACACAAAGTCCTTCCAGTGTAAGGCCTCGAGCAAGTTTATCGCCACCAATCGCAATCACCTTGAGGCCTGTCCCCTGGCGTTCGTCATAGTCAAGAGCATCCTTCGCCGTACCATTAATCATCCTGATTTCGATGTCGGAAATGGTGTCGAATAATCCGGCCTGAATGTCATCCCATGTCACATTCCCTTTCGATACCTGATCTGGTTGGACGGAACGGATTGCCTGGGATGTGGGCTTGAAGTCTTCTTCCCATAAGGCCTTTAGACGTTGAAGAATCATCTCGTGCTCGATGTTCCGGTGGAGCCGCTGGCGCATGTGCCGAATATGTTCTTCTACCTGTTTGCAAACCTCTTTCTGCACAGAGTTGAAACGAGTGACGTGTACAAGCATTGAACAGTGTTCATTCGCCTGACCATCAAGTCGGCGAACTGCACAGGCAAGAACAAAGGCGTCTATTGCATTTACAATTGATGGAGGGAGGTTCTCGGTACCGTTGTGGATCGGTCTATGGCCGTTTTTATGCTGTTGCGGCATCCAGCCAATTCGTCCGTCTTCAGTAGCATAGTCATCTACCAAGCGTACAAGAGGCAACCCACTTCGGAAACCTTCCTGATTCATTAATCCAAATACTTTGGATGGACCTATGTAGTTCGAAGGGGCCGCCAAGTTAATAATGAAGGAAGATGGAAAAAGATCAGGACCTTCATCACGAGTTTCTCCCCGTTCGTGTATGAAAATATTGGCAAATGGGGTGGCTGTGTAACCAACATAAGCCGACTTGGAGAAAGAGTGCAGAATTCTTCGGATCAGTCTGTTGATGGTTGTTGGCAAATGCTCGTCATCCGGGTTTCCATCTGCGTCGAATACCTGTTCTTGGGTATCAACAGAAGCATGGTCAGCTTCGTCATCTATAATCAACAGTGGTAGTTTTGTTACGATTTTCTTTACTTTTGGAAGGTCGTCGTGGGTCTCTGCGCCCCCCTGGCTGGCAGCAAGATTGGTGTCGGCGGCATGATTTTGAATCCATTTCAGGAGCTCACGAAGAACGGTCTTGTTCTTTTTTACAACAAAAAGCCAGGGACGTTCTTCAGGTGAAACGGCCAGATTTCTGGCAACTCTTTTACTAAAGTCGCCGCTATTGGAACGATTGGTTGCACAATTGGGGTGGATTTCCTTGTCACTATCGATTTCACCAACACCAAGAAGACTTTTGATATCCCGATCAGTCAACGTTTCATAACCTAAAAAACCTTCTTCCAGTCTTATTTGGGTTTGAGAGCGCAGATTGTTATGAAGGCCAGCGAGTACAATGATTATCTTGTATCCAGCATCTGCTGCTTTACAGATGAGTCCGGTGTAGTTCCCTGTTTTACCTGACTGAACATGTCCGACCACAAGTCCGCGACGATCCCAGCGTCCGGCACGAGTTGGATCTTCCAGCAAAGCCAGAACGGAGTCGCTGGATTTATCCAGAGCCTCAATGGCCTTCCAGGAGAGTTTTTTCTCAAGCCATTCCCGATAGCGTTGCCAATAACGCCAGTTTTGTTTTCTTGATGAATTCAGCCAGTCCTCGTGTCCGACATTACTTACAAGGCTGGTATCTTGACCGATCCATTGACTGTTTCGACGAATCAATTCGTCGATTACACCCTCTCGATCAAGATTTTCCGCCCACTGTGGATTCATTAAGATAACCAGATCAATCTTTTCCGAGATTAAGGCTGGGGTTATGGTCGATTTGTCTTTGTCGGCAACAAGTAAGACCTGGACGATTTTTACAACATTCTGAAAATTTTCATTTGGTTCTGCCACTTTCAATTACTCCTTGTCATGAGCGTCTGGTTTATCTGGAAGTTTTGAAATTAAATCAGGGTAATTATTAAACGGATTCATATTAAGAAGCAGAGTCTTAGCTTGAGCCGGGGGAATTCCCTTGCGAAGAACCATACTCCCATAAACGACAGACAGAACAGTCTCAACTGCAGAAGGATCACCTGCAAATCCTGTTCGAGGAGTCTCGCGAGCCTCGGTTGTATCCAGCCAGATTCTTTGTACGGGGATTGTTTCTTCGATGATGCGCAGCATTGCCCGAATTTGTGGTTCGATGGCTCTGGCATCCTCCAGCACCGATTTTATGAGTGGATGCTCTGAGTCGATACGATAGCGAATGCCACCTTTAAAATGTTCTGTGTGCCATGCCTGAACTAGTGGCTCATTATTACCAGTACGCAGCGGTTGTCCTCGATGGGCAAATACACGTCGCGCTCTCTCGCGAGTATCTTCCGCCAGCCTGGTAAGTCGCTCACGGATTGACACAGGTGGGCGTGCACTTGACTTGCGCACATCGATTTTCCATTCGGCATCCGCAGTATTGGGAATATCCAGCCTGATCCTGGCTAGACGATGAGCTTCTTCCTTTGTCCAGGAGCGTCCACGTCCCAGACCCAACCAGCTACCGGAAACAAGCAATCTTTCGTTTCTGTAGACATAAAATCCCTGCTGAGCAGTCCAGCCATCCGGACCCGCAGCAGAGTCGTGATCACGTAATGCCATACGATCTTTATGAGGAAGTACATGACATCTAACTTCTACATATCCATATTCTGTTAGTATACGTTCGGTTGGTGACGACCATGTAGCCGGGTGCCCCGTAAGAAAAGGATCCCAGGGGTCGATATGTTTTCCATTGAGGAATATTTGAAGCCGATTTCCAGATAAGAATCGATGAAAAACCATTGCCAAATGACGTTCTACCCGATCTATGAGATCAAGAAAATCTTGTTCACAAAAACTTGAGGCAATGATTCTGTCTAGGGTTTCCCACAAGACAATAGTGCCAGTATTCTCGGTAGCATATAGCGGTGTAAGAAACTCAATTGAATTTTCGTCTGACCCTTCAAGAAGGTGCCAGCCATCATCTTCGCATGCCGCAAGCACATCAAGATCCCACCTCAGGCAGTTCAATTTTCCAGCTTTGCGACTGGCGACTGTCAGCCTGCGGCATTGGGAAAAAGAGGCAGTTTTGAGGCCCAATCCAAATCGCCCTAAATCATGAGATTGACGTTCAACGACTGGATTTCTTTCTCCTAATCGCATGGCAAGGTCAAGTTCGCAGTCATTCATTCCATTTCCGTTATCGAGAATAGAGATAACTGATTGCTTTCCATTCCACTTAAACAAAATTTCTACTTTGCTTGCGTTGGCTGCAATGCTGTTATCAATGATGTCCGCCAAAGCTGTAGCCGGTGAGTAGCCCAATCCCCGAAGTGCTTCAAGCATTGCTACTGCCTTTGGAGGGGCATTTCGCGAGTTATTCGGATTTTTCATCTTCCTTTGCTTCGTCCTGTTTTTTTTGTTTGGGGATTTCAATAAAATCTCTGAGGCTTTCAGCTCTTGAGGGCCCCCTCAATTTACGTAATGCCTTGGCCTCAATTTGCCTAATGCGCTCTCGCGTAACCATAAAGACCTGTCCAATTTCCTCTAGAGTATGTTCCTCACTATCATCCACTCCAAATCGTAAACGAAGCACTTCCGATTCTTTGGGCTCTAGTGTATCCAGCATGCGATCCAATTCGTCGTGAAGCGCAATCTGCATTACAAATTCGTCAGGAGTTGGGGCGGCGGAAAAAAAGAATTCTGAGTTCACAACATATTCAATACCCAATGAATCAATCGGGATTATTTCAGAAGTTGCTCTCAATGCTTTTGTCACCTTTTCCATTGGGAGCGACAATTGTTTTGCAATGCTGGCTGCATCGGCAGTCAGCCCAGTAGTCTGCTCAATTCTTTCTCTGGCCCATTCGACTTGATTGACTGATTCGATCATATGCACTGGAATACGAATCAAGCGCGCCTGATCGGCAATCGCACGAGTTATTGATTGTCGTATCCACCAAGTAGCATAGGTTGAAAATTTGAAACCACGTCGATAATCGAACTTCTCGACGGCTTTGATCAGGCCAAGATTGCCTTCCTGAATCAGGTCCAGGAAGTCCAATCCTCTATGCACATATTTTCTGGCGATCGAGTAAACAAGCCGAAGATTGGACTCAACCATTCGGGATTTCGCTCTTTTTACTTTATCAAGTGCAACTTCAAGAGCAGAATAGGCTGCTGGATCAGTTTTGGATTGACCCAGTCTGTTGCAAAGATCTTCCAAAAATGCCCATGACAATCCGATTTTTCGCAAGGAGTCGAGCATGATGCAATTGTTTTCCTTTGATAAATGAGGAAGTAAGGCGCGAATTGTTTCGATTTGAACTGTTAAGTCAGAGATGGGTTTCTCATCAATATCTTCGTTATCATCATGAAAATGGTAGCCATCATCGGCTGGGCCATCATCTTCAGACTGAATGATGGTCTCCCGATTAACCATTGTGTCCAACGGCAATTCATTCATCAGAATTTTATTAGCTACACAAAGAATTTCAGTTATCGCAGGGAAAGAGCCCGAAATTGCAATGAGAGCCTCCTCCAGCCCCTTCTCAATAATGTTGCCAATTTCAGCCTCACCTTCTCTAGAAAGCAGGCTCACTGCTTTTGCCATGTCTTTTTCGTAGAGTCTTTGAGGTTCGATGTTTTGGGAAGTCAGTTCACTCAGCAAGGACAAAGCCTCTTTAGCAGTGTCTTCGATATCCTCGTCCAAGGGAATAGGAATATCAGGTTGCAGCCATTCGACATCCTCTATAATCACCCCCAGTTCTTCCAGAATAAAGACGAGGCGCCTCTCGAACTCAATATCTAAATTTCCTTGATCGTCCAGGGCAACATCTTCAATCCACCGCCGTGATGCATGGCTTTCTTGCAGAGCGACAAGGAACAGGTGTTGCACTGCGCTACGAATTTCATCGTTCCAGACTCGTCTGTGATTTTGTTGACTGTCAGTCAGGTCAATGTCTACATCAGACCAGTCTTCGTCATAGTCGATTGGGGTGTGAGCAGAAATAGCACGATGAGTTGCTGAAACCATGGATAGGCATTCATCATCATGAGGCGGAGGAGGTGAATCTTCTTCTGATTCCCAGCCTGAAAGATCAAATGCTTCATCAGAAGACTTTAACTGATCGAGTTTTTCGCATTCACTTGATTCATGATGCGATTGGATTACCCCGGTATCTAAATTTTTATCAAGTTCGGACAGACTCTTTTTTAACAATTCAGCAAGACTGTCCATGTTCTTGCTCAATGCAATAGTGAGTGCATCATTTCCCTCGTTGTCCTGCGTTCGAGGGTCGGCGCCGGCCTCAAGAAGAATCATGCAGGTTTCAGTATGTCCTTTAGATGCCGCAAGAATAAGTGGTGAACGTCCCTTTTCATCGATAGCATTGACTTCGATTCCGCGACGGATATGCAGGCGAACAGCAGCTTGAACACCGGAGAGCACTGCCATTTTGAGGAGTGGGTTTAAGAGTTTTCCCGGTTTCAGAAATACATCATTCACATCATATCGTCCATAGTAAAGTAGTAGTGAGGATTGAACTCACTTTCTCTCCGTGGGTGAAGCGTATCCTGGAGCAATGGCTGCACTCTCGACACCATAGAGAGCTAAATGATCTTTCAGCCAGAGCCTATGTTCAGGGCCATGAAGACTATGATCCGGCGAGCAGTCAACACACCACTTGCGAAGCACGTATCCGGCAATGGTACCGCGCATCTTTAACTTCAACTCACCATCAATCATGCCATAGTCCATTTCGGTAATCTCGGGACGCGGTTGATTCGGGTGTGGCACAAGATCTAGCTCAACTATTCTCGACCACTGAATATCCTCATTTTGGCACTCGCAGGGATCGACTTTATCCTCTCGCATCACGATTGGTTGCCGGATTCGGCTGATTACAAAATCCCGGAAGTTTTGCGTATTCCGGTCAAATGCTCGCACGTGCCAACGTAGGCCATTATCAATCAAGGCAAATGGAATGATTTCCCGTTCGGTTTTACCGCTGGAGATGGAGTGATAGACAATTTTAAGAGGACACTCGTTATGAATGGCTCTGGTAACGCTGGCAAGAATCTCCAGATCACAATGGGCTAATCGCGAAGGTATTTCACATGCGATCCATGGGCTGAACCGCGCAGGTTCACCGTCACCATAACCCTGTGAAAGCCAAGTAAGCACACGCTCTGGCGGAAAATCGAATACCGGTTTAAAACCCTCTCCAACCGTGTATATTTTGTTTTTAGTGTTGTAATCAAGATTATCCGGGGCAAGTTCCTTATAAAATCCAATATCTCTTGTTGCGGCAGCAGCCTGAATTCCAAATCTGGTAGTCAAATCCTGACGACGTATTTCGCCAAGAAAGTGCAATCGCAATTCGATAAATGCGAGGCGATCACGTTGAGTTTGGGTTAAGTCTTTAACTTGCTTGAATGTCATTCAGATTTTGAACTTGCGGTTGATGATCATTTAATGATGGTAATCCATGTCATCATAAAAGTCTATAATCCGCATCATTTTGATGCGGACTTGCGCTTTTCAGTCTTGAACTTCATGAGCATGAAGAATGGCTTTAGCTATTTGATTTTATGAACTAATTAATGCCTATCTGAATTCCTTCCATTGTTTTGTACAAAAGATGAGTAATTTTTCAGTTTTTGTACAACTCAGCCAAAAAATTATCTTCAAAATATCAAATCAGGACCAAATAGATACCAACTCCAGGATTTTTGGCGAATTATCGAAATATTTTTTAGCAATACACCTAAAAAAATCTAATTAGGCACTTTAAGGTCGTTTTTTCGATGTGATCGATAAAAAATTGTTGTTGGATTTTGCAAAAAATCACGAATTAGCAATTTATTGCAGGTTTGCCATCAAAAATTTCCAGGACAATGATTCCAATTGAATCCAATACTGTCGTTTACAGTTTGCAGAATCAATTTTTGAGGCGATTACTCATTTATTTTGGATTTTATTTAGGGATATTGCAGCAAATTGCAAATTCAATATTTGCAGCAATACAGTTGCCAACACCTTTATTGCAGAATGGGTACAGGAAAAAGCTATCGATTAATAACTGAATCAAAGCGTCCATTAACACATTTTGGCAATTTTAACCGTTCTAAAGATGCCGTATTTGGCCATCTCTGTCAGCAAAAAATTATTTTTTTTATTGCAAAATTTTACCCAACTCGAATATTGCACCTATCTGGATCAAGGAGTACCTGAATGTCCAAACTACCCGAAACCGGTTATCTACGCCTGGCGCAAATCATAGGCAATGCCAAAGTCAATCCGCCGATACCGGCTCTGATTCCGGTCAGTAAATCCACTTGGTGGGCTGGTGTTAAATCCGGCCGATTTCCGACGCCGATTAAACTCGGGCTTCGTATCACGGTCTGGCGAGTGGAAGACATCCGTGATTTGATTACGCGGTTGGCGCTTGATGCGGCAGCGCAATAGCAAAAAGCTGCCACCATTCGGCAAGGCTTTGGCTGACAAGCTGCAATCTGCTGTTCCGCCTTGGCTGGTGATTGTCTGTATCGGCAATGGATGCTGGCAGCGCGCCCGGCATTGGCAACAAAATCCCAGTGTTTGGGCTTTGGTGATGCCGGCGTCCGATTCGCCCTTGGATTATCTCTGGCAAGTGCAGGCTTTATGCGTGCTGGTGGACAGGGATTTGGGCGTGTCCTGTGCGCAGATAATGCAACTGGTCAAGGTGCTGCTGGTTTTCGGTGCTTTTCAGGTAACGGTTTATCCGCGCGGGGTGGATTTTTCTTTGCCGGCTTATGTATATGATGCCAGCAAGCCGGTGGGTGAGCGTTGGGTGCAGGTACGGGAGCAGATTGTCACCTATCCAGGTCTATCCGGGAGGGAGGGATGATATTTCTGCCTGAGACGCTGGATCTGGATGAGGCGGAGTTGGCGTTATTGCAGCAGGAAGTGGCTATGGCCAAGCCGGTCAAGCAATTGTCGTTTGCCGATCTGCAGTTGCCTTGTTATCTGGTCGAGGATGAGAGTTTTGAGCTCAACGGGCAACGCCGTGCCGGGGTGTGGTATTGCTATCAGACGGAAGCCAATCAGCGCCGATCTGCCACACAGCATGTGGTTCGAATTTGTTCGCCATTGTATATCGATGCGGTGACCAATAGCGAGGATGGCCGCTATTTTGGCCGTTTGCTACGCTATAAAGACACCTTTGGCAACTGGCGGAAATGGCCGATGCCAATGGAATTGTTGCGCGGTTCCGGCGAGGAAATCCGCGGCGAATTGTTGGCGTTCGGTGTGGAAATCGAATGGAAGCAGCGGCATCGGTTGATGGATTATCTGCAATCCTTCGTGCCGCCTAAAGTGGTGACGTCAGTGACACGTACCGGCTGGACAGCCAAAGGTCATTCCTTTGTGCTGCCGGGCAGTATTATCGGCGCTCAGGATGTGTTTTTGCAAAGTGACGGTATAAGTCATATCAATACTATAGGTTGCGGCGGCGATTTCCGGCAATGGCAAAGCCTTGCAGCGTGTTGTATAGGCAATCCGATTTTGATTGTTTCAGTCTGCGTGGCTTTGGCTGGGCCATTATTGGCGAAAGTACATCATGATTCCGGCGGCATACACTGGACAGGTGATTCCAGTAGCGGCAAAACCACGGCCTTACAATTGGCGGCATCGGTTTGGGGCGATCAGCATTTTAAACGCAGTTGGCGGGCAACCGCCAATGGCCTGGAAAGCATAGCCGTCGCTTTGTCCGATACCTGTTTATGCCTGGATGAAATCAATGAGGCCGATCCTCAGGAAGTGGGCAGTATTGTGTATTGCCTGGGCAACGGTACCGGCAAAACCAGGGCCAACAAGCTTGGCGCTGCCAAACAGGTACAGCATTGGCGGCTTTCCATTTTGTCTTCCGGTGAGAGGCCGGTTAACAAAGTATTGGAGGAAAACGGTAAACAGGCCAAGGCCGGTCAATTATTGCGCTTACTGAGTATCCGCGCCAACCGTCAATTCGGCTTGTTTGATGATCTGCACCATTTCCAGGATGGCCGGGAGTTTTCCAATTATCTGAAGCAGCAATGTGCCAGACATTACGGCCATGCCGGTATCAAGTTTGTTGAATACTTGATCAGCCAAGGCGATGAAGACTTTATCGAGACATTGTCCATACTGGAAGCGCAGTTTACCCATACCGATCCGCAATCGGCCAGAGTGGCGTCCCGATTTGCCGTGTATGCCATGGCTGGTGAACTGGCTAGCGAAGCCGGTATTTTACCTTGGCAATCCGGCGTCGCGCTGCAAGCCTGCCAGTTGATCTACCGGCAATGGCAAACCGAACGCGGTCATGGCTTGACCGAAAGCCAGCAAATATTGCAGAACGTTCGTACTTATATCCTTAAATTCGGCGATACCCGCTTTACCGATAAAAACAATCCGGAAGAAAAGCCGCGTGGCGACCGTTCCGGTTGGTATATGGATCAAGGCGAAGAGCGGATTTATTTGTTCAGCGGCGAGGAGTTGGAAATCGCCGGCGGCAAATTCGGCCTGACCCGCATCCTGGATGCCCTGGAAGAAGCCCACTGGATCGCCGACCGCTATTCCGACAAGCGTTACAAGAAAATTACCATCAAGGGCCATGGCAAGCTTTGCCTCTATTGCATCTCACCCAGGGAGGAAGAGGCGCATGCTTGAGGGATTGTTCAGCCAGCTTTCAAACCAAACGGCAAATGTTCCCCCGGCTGTTTTACAAAAATCGTTCAGGGAACCGTTGAAAGCCGCTGTTTACAAGGGAAGTTCCCCGGTTCCCCCGATTCACCGGCATAACAAGCAATATCCAAATTTACAAACATTGTCCGATCAGGACAGGCAGAAAATTCTGGATTATCTGACCGCCATTGGTGAAACGGATCAGAAAGTTATTCAGGAAATGTTGCAAATCTGTGCGGTTGATGCCGATAAGCGGATTTGGATGCTGCAATGGGCTGAACAGCATCTGCCGAAACCACCTGTTGAACTTCTTGATGACCGGCATTATTGCCGGGAGTGCCTGCATCTAAAGAACAAGAGGTGTCAAAAGCAGGATTTCAGGCCTGTTGATGATGTTCCGAGGCGGTGTGGTGATTATCAGGGATTAACCTTTTGATCGGGTTCGGGATAAGGTTTTAAATATTAAGCAAATTAGTTGATAAAAACTAGAATTTATAAGATATAACGAATAGGCTATTTTGCTTCAAAGTTTGATAAAATATCACACAATTCTGGAAAAAATTTGAAAAATTTAATCAAATGCTGATCAATATTATTTGTATCGAATAGCATTTTTAGTTGAGCTTGCAATTAGTTATCTAATTCCTTGTTTGGAGTTATGAATTATGCGTGAAACTTTTCAGCGAATGGAGTTTTTCGAGACGTACTACTACGCTAACGTGATTCATAACGTTCTCGAAAATACTTGGCCATACTTGAGGAATTTGAACAGTTGGCGAGAGTGTAAAACAATCCGTGTAAACTGCGGTTAAATTTAATTGGGCATGCGGTCTGGAAACATAATCATAAACTGATTAATAGCCGGCTTCCAATCGCGCAATGGCATGGACCATTTTTTAGAGGCATTCTCGATTGCCAAATAAATGACTTTCATAGCCGAATCGTCATTGGGGAACAGTTTCCGTTGATTGATGGCTTTTCTAATCACGCTATTGATCGATTCAATGGCATTGGTGGTGTAAATGATTTTCCGGATCGCGTCAGGGTAATCGAAGAATGCGATCAAGTTGGCCCAGTGGTTGCGCCAGGAGCGACTGATGGAGGGGTATTGGCCGTCCCATTGCGCGGCAAAGGCTTCCAATTCCTGTTCTGCTTCAGTCACGGTAACGGACTGGTAGATTTTCCGGAGCCCGGCGGCGACGGTTTTGCGGTCTTTCCAGGACACGAAACGCAAGGAATTGCGCACCCTATGCACGATACAGAGTTGGACTTGTGTGCTTGGGAAAGCGGCGGCGATCGCTTCCGGAAAACCGGTTAAGCCATCGACACAGGCAATGAGCACATCCTTGACGCCGCGGTTTTTCAGTTCGGTCAGGACCGACAGCCAGAATTTGGCGCCTTCATTTTCGGACAGCCACAGACCCAGCAACTCCTTTCTGCCTTCCAGGGTGACGCCGAGCGCCAGGTAAACGGCTTTGTTGATGACTCGCTTGTCCTGCCGGATTTTGACGACAATGCAGTCCAGATAGAGGATAGGATAGAGCGCATCCAAGGGTCGGGATTGCCACTCGATCACTTTGCCCAGTACCGCTTCCGTGACATTAGACACCAGGGTGGGCGAGATATCGGCGCCATAGAGTTCGCGGAAGGTTTCGACGATATCTCGCGTGCTCATGCCCTTGGCATACAAGGTCAGAATCTTATCGTCAAAATGACTCAAGCGGGTTTGATGCTTGGTGACCAGCGGCGGCTCGAAGCTGCCGTTACGATCGCGTGGGGTGTCAATCTCAATGACCCCGTGTCCGCTTTTCAGCTTTTTTGTGCCATAACCGTTGCGACTATTGCCGGAACCATAGCCTTCGGGAGAAGGCTTGGCATACCCTAAATGGGCATCCATTTCGGCATTCAGCGAGGCTTCTACCGTGATTTTCAGTAAATCCTGAGTCAGTGCCGCTAAATCACGCTCTGACTTAACGCCACGGGCCAAATCTTGTCAAGCGGCAACCATCGTGGGGTCTTTAATAATATCGCTCATTTTCTGCTCTCCTTGAGAGAAGTTTACTACACTGAAAATAAGCGGTTACACGGAATTATTTACACCCTCATACGGCCATACAATACAGCCGCGGGACCTTTGAGCACTTCAATGCTTTGCAGATTGCCGACATCGAATTCCCCTGGAAATCCGTCGTTACCAAAGAGCAATCCATTCCGGTAAACCCTGTCATTTTGAAAGCCGCGAATAATGAAGCCAGTGCCAAGACCCAATGTCGGCCGCGCCCGCACGCCACTGACGTTTTCCAGCGCATCCTTGATGCGCGTGCTTTTCTGGTCATCCATTACGGTCCTTGGCACGATTTGCAGCGACACTGGTGTTTCGATGAGCGGCGTGTCGGTCTTGGTAGCTGTGCTGGAATTACGAATGGCGTAGTTCTTGTTATAAGGATCGGTCGAATCATATTCCGCCGCGCCCGTCACCGTCATTGGCGGCAGTTCGACGTTTCCCGAAGCCGGGGCCGATGCCCGCTTTGTACTTTTCTCCACCGTAATCGTATCCCCCGCCGTTTTCCGATACTCCAACCCGGAATCGGCCAGCATGATGCGCAGCGCCTGTTCCGGCGTGTGCCGGCCGGACACCGGGCGCGACCGTAAAGCGCCGACCGCGCCGGCCTGATACAGTAAACGCAGGCCGGCGCGGTCGGCCAGTTCGGTCAAGGCGCTGTCCATCGGCTGCGCCGGGATGTCGAAGGTTTGCAGGGCGGAGCCGGCCAGCGCCGGCATGCCGAAACCGCCGGCGAGCAACGCCGAGGCGATACAGGCGGGCAATAATCGATTATCGCCGGGCTTTGCTTTGTCGTTTCGATGTCTGGTTTCCATGTTTTCCCCTTAACAATGAAGCGGCAAAATAACGCCGCGTATGGGTTAAGACGGATCAGCGGGAAAATCTTGTAATCGGTATCCGAATTTTTATATGCGCCATTTCAAAGCGCCGGCCGCCTTTGACAAGGGAAAATGGAGCACCTATTCTTAGCCATGCCTAGCCAAGCTATGAGGATTGTATGATGCAAGTCAATATACTCGAGGCTAAAAATAGCCTCTCCAGCCTGATCGTTGCCGCCGAGCGGGATGAAGAAGTGATCATCGCGCGCAACGGCAAACCTGTCGCCAGAATCGTCAAATACGAAGCGCCCAAGGTAGCCGCTCCCGGCGCCTGGCGCGGCAAGGCCGGCTATGCCGCCGATTGGAATTCCGCCGGGAACAACGCGGAAGTCGAACGTCTGTTTACGGAAGACGATGACGCGTCTGCTGCTTGATACCTCGTTTACGACTGGCTGATGGGAGAAGTGCCGGACCGTGCACTCATCGAACGGATTCAGGCCGAAGGCGCCTGGGTCAGCGCGGTAAATGGCGATCAAGAACGGCCTGGGCAGAATGCCCTTGCCTTCCGGCAAAGTCGCCGAAGACATTCAGGCGCAAGGTTTTCGATGGTTGAACGTTACGCCGTACCACGCCCAGACGCTGTTTGAATTGGGCGCTCGCTATAAAGGCCCTTTTGACCGCTTGTTGCTCGCTCAAGCGAAATACGAGAATCTATGGATTGTGACTTACGATGCAATCTTTCAGGCTTATCTCGATGAAGTCATTATCGTAAAAAAATAATGCAAATTTATCCTGCAAGCATGGGGCCCAATATCGTTAAGATAAGCCGGAATCAGGGCGCTTAGGATTTCGCCAGAAATAACTTCCCCTTTTTGAAAAAGGGGGGATCGAGGGGGATTTGTTTGATAAATCTCCCCCGGCCCCTCTTTTTCAAAGAGGGGAGTGAATCATCCCCGGAGCAACGTCAGCCACGGCGTGATGCGGGTGATGTTGACCGGCAGAATGTCGGCGATCATGTCCAACGCGGCGGCGGGGTCGCCCACGGGAAAGACGCCGGTGACGCGCAAGGTTTCGAGCCCGCCGTTGACGATCACCATGCGGCCGGGATAATAGCGATCCAATTCGGCGACCACCGCCGCCAACGGCTGGTTTTTAAAGATCAGCTTGCCGCGCCGCCAGGCCGACATCTGCTTGGGGTCGATCGCAACAGGGGCTTCGAATCCGTGTTCCGGGCTGTAGCGGGCTTGCTGTCCGGCATTGACCCGGCTCGATTCCGGATAATCCTTGTCATCAAGTCCTTTGACGCCGACGGCGTGCTCCTCGACCGTCACGCGCGTGCCCCGGCTATCTTCCCAAACCTCAAATACGGTGCCCAAGGCCTTGACGACGGCGGTGCCGGTGGCGACCTCAAACGGCCTGGCGGGATCTTTGGCCACGGTAAATACCGCTTGCCCGCGATGCAAGGCGATATGCCTGCCGGCGGCGTCGAAGGCGACCGAGAACGCGGTGTCGGTATTCAGCGCGACCTGGCTGCCGTCCGCGAGGATGACATGTTTCTGCTCGCCGACGCCGGTGGAATAATCGCTGAACCAACGTTCGCCGAAGCCTAAAAACTGAATCGCCGACGCGGCCAGAAGCAGGCCAGCGGCTAAACCGGCCCATTGCCGGCCGTGGGATCGGCCGCGCCGGGTTCCGGCGGGGATTTTCCGGAGGCCGGCGGCAGGCGGCGCGCTCGCCAGCATGGCGTTCCCCATCTCCAACCACAGCTGTTCGGCCTCGGCAAACGCCTTGCGGTGCGAGGGACTGCGGCTTTGCCAAGCCTTGGCCTCGGCAAAATCCTCAGCGGCCGCCTTGCCGGAATTCAGCCGGATCACCCAATCGATGGCCTGATCGGATAGGGCGGTAATTTCTGAAACCGGGGCTTTGGACATGGCGATAATGGGACACTTTTATGATGGTTATTATGACGGATCAATAAAGAATTGTTGCCATTATAAAGCAGTTGAGCCGTTAAACGGGGAAACACGAGGCAATGCCGTTACCGTGAAAATACATTTTCATTCCGAAGGGTGAACGGTGATTTTCATGACTGTTAAGTTACCGTCATCTCGGCATGGATTGCCGAGATCCAGACTACAGGGATGTATTAAAGCTCGCCATCCCTAGCACCTGGACTCCGGCATTCCTTGCCGGAATGACGAATTCTCCCCCTTAACCAACGGCATTGGAATACGAGAAAGCCCGCCCGCGCTTTTACCTATTCAACGGCGCTTTTCAGAACCAAGCCAACGCCTGCGTTATCGTCAAAAACGCCGCCTCGTTCAGTAATTTTTCAAGCGGCCGCGGCAATGTTTCATCGCCGACGCCAGATGCTTGGCGACCATGCTTTCGGAGATGCCCAGGCGTGCGGCAATCTCGACGTGGCTACAGCCGTCGACCCGGTTCAGATAAAAAGCCAGCCGGCAGGCTTCCGGCAGTTCGGCCAAGGCCCGATTGACCGCATCGAGCCGTTGCTGCTGCTGATAGCGGCTCTCCGGGCCGGGCAGGCGTTCGGGAATATTTTGCCAGGTTTCTTCGTCGACCTCGTGCGGCAGCCGATTATGGCAGCGGCGCTGACAGTCGATGACCAAATTGGCGACAATCCGAAACACGAACGCACGCAGATTTTCGACCGTCTCGGGACGCGGATGGCCGTTCATGCGCAGAAAAGCGTCGTGCAGAATATCCAGAGCATGATCTTCGGTACCCGCTTTCCTAATGATAAAGCGGCTCAGTTCGCCCCTATGCTGCTGGATAAAATCGGCGATATGCTGAAGGGTGAAGTCGGATACGCCTTCCGGATCTTCGGAAGCATCCGTGCCGGTGCCGCATAACGGCTGAGAAAGATTGGAAAAATCGGTCATGAGCTGGCCAGGGATTTTTTTAAAAGCCTAAGCACAGCATTTTTCGTGCCTGACCAAACAATTGCCGGACAGACTGGCTTTTCCCCGCAGCGACGATTGCAAGCGCCCGCTTCCGTGTGTGAAATGCCGCACACGATGCGTCAAATACCGCAGTGCCGTTGGGATGAGCTTTACGAACCCCCAACAATTCGACCGGTGAACGCTGCTTGTTGGGGGGTCCTGACGTCACCCGCCATATGCATCAACTTAAGGAATCTCTGAACAACTGAGCGGGGACGGGGTTTCACACCCATAGGCGCTAACTTAAAATCCGCTTTCTGCCGGTCTCCAGCCAGTCCAGGAGTTGCCGCAAGGCATGGTCCGGCGCGATGCGTTCCTGCTCCAGGCGCGTCCTGCCGTAAAAGCCGTCGCGCAGCCGTTCGAACAAGCCAAGCTCGGCGGCGGTCAGGCAAGCGGGCGTCCGCCGGCAAGGGCTCTCCTCGTCGACCATACGCTCGCGATACCGCAGCAAGGTGGCTTCATCCATCATCAGCGCCTGTACATGCGGCTGGCGACGGCGCGCATCGCTTAAAAACATCAGCCCCGCGCTGTCGATGTCGCCCCAGTAGCCGATTTGCCGAGCACCCAACCAATCCGCATCCATCCAGGCGGTATTGCCGCCCCCGCCGAATACCGCAATCGTGTCGTCGAGTTCGGGCAGCGCATAGCCGCTTTGGACGTTTTCGACGACCAGGATGAAGGATGCCGGCAGCGGATGGCATCGTAAAGTCTGCGTATCGAGTTGCAACAGCGGCAGCCCGGCCAGCCGCTCCCGGCTTTGTCGACAAAGCGGCCGCACTTGCAGCCAGCCGCGGGGATTTTCGCGGCAGTCCAGCCAGCCGAGCAGCCCGTCCGGTTGGGTTGCCGTACCGTCATACAGGCAATCCAGCAGGTCGCCGAGCAGGACGGCATAGTTCTCGACGAATTTGGTATCCACATGTTCGAGCGGCAGCGCGCGCAAAAAAGCGCCCTGCCCCATTCCCGGCCGCAGTTGGGGCAGGCATTTCGCAAGCAGAACGGCATCGTCCGCCGCCATGTCTTCGATGACGTCGAGATGTTTGAGCAAGGCGTTCGACAAACGGGTATCGATGGCGAGCAGAGGCAGCATGCGCTCTTCCCAGAGCCGGCTTCTAACTTGGGCTTCCGGACCGAGCAGCGCGACCAGTTCCGGCATCGACCCGATTTGCAAGGCCACCGGCACGTCGTGTTCGCCGAGGTGCGGGAATTTTTTGCGTTGCCATTCCAGTTGCTCGGGAAAACGCCAGGCCTTCCAGCCGGCGATGAATTGCCGGAAATGTTCGAGATCGGCCAGCGCCTGGTCTTCGGTCGGCGCCTTAAGCAGCATGCGCAGCGGAAACGGGCGCTCTCCGCATAGGCGTCCGCGCAAATTCCGGGCATGATCCCATTCGCGCCGTTTGATCTCGGCAACGGCTTCCGCGGGCGGCAATCCCCACGGCTTCATGTTTCGGGTGCCAGCACGATGTCGAGTTCGCCGGCTTGCCGCTGCAGGCGTCGGTCGATTTCTTCCCAGGTCACCTCGCAAAGCCGGCTTTCGTGCGTCGCGCCATCGCGTTCGGCAATGATCAGGGAACGCGCCGATTCGCGCGCCAGATTCAGGTTTTTATAAGGCGTGATCAGGTTTACGTGGATGTGCAGTTCCTTGAAGATGCGCAGCACCCGGCGGCTGACCGCCTCGGCGGTGTTCGAGAACGCTTCGTCGAGGAATACGGTGCTGTAGACCGGACGGTCGTAGCCGTCCGGCGTCAGCACGTAGGCCAGGCTGGCCGCGACGATCGTGCCGGCGAACGATTCTTTTTCGCCGCCGGATTTGCCGCTCGACGATTTCAATACGTCGCGGATCGCGCCGTCTTCCAGGCCGATTTCTTCCGCATAGAACGACAACTGGTGGCGCGGATCGAGCAGGCGCAGGCTTTCGAGCGTATAGGCGCTGGCCGAGCTGCTGGCTTTGTCGAGAATTTCGATCACCTGTTGCAACACCGCGAACCGCGCCTCGTGATCGTCGCCGGTCAATTGCTCCATGACCTGCCGCAACAGCCGATTGAAATGCAGCACATGCTCGTATTGATCGTTTTGAATGCCGAGGCGCAGGAAGCTGCCGGCCTTGAATTCGGTCCGCGCCAACACCCGGTTGATCGTTTCAATGCGTTCGTGGATTTCTTCGCGCTCCGAATCGATGCGCTGACGGATCGCGGCCAGCGATTGCGTCGTGTGCTTGTTCAGGCGTTTTTGAAATTCTTCGACCAAGGCCGGCAGGCCGTCTTTTTCGAGTTGCCCGAGATGGTGCAAATACTCGGACAGGCTGGCCAGGTCCGCGCCCCATTCGGCGGTCAAGGCTTCCCATTTGGCGCGAAAACCGGTCATGATGCCGATCGCGCTCCGGCCTGCCCGGTCTTTGCGGCCGCGTGCCGCATCGCGCTGTTGTTCGAGGCCGCGACGATGGCGTTCTTCGATTTTGGCCGCATCGTCCAATTGTTCGTCTTGCAGCGCGCCGGTTTTGCCGCGCAACGCCGCGCGCAAATCGTCGCCGAGCCCTGCCGCCGCCAAGCGTTGCGCCTGTTCCTGTCGGGCCGCCGCGCTTTGCCGGTCTTTACCGATACCGGCGACCTCGGCGATCTGTTGCCCTTGCTTTGTCTGCAACTGCTGCAGCGCCTGCTTGGCCTCGTCCCAGCGAGCTTTCGCCTTGGCCAGATCGCCGCCGGCCTGCTCCAGTTGCCGGATGTCGTTTTGCAGTTGCCCGGTTCTTCCCTGCCAATACGGCGCATCGATTTCGGCCCAGCGGAATTCGCCGAGTTTTTCCCACTGCCGGCTGCGTTTGCCGACTTCATCGAGCCTTGTGCGGGCTTCGGCGGCGGCCTTGTCGAGAACGCCCAGTTGTTCGGCCAGGGCCTTGGCCTCCTGCTTCAACGCGTCCAGGCGGTTTTTGTTCGAGAAACCGAGCTGCCAGGCGCGGCGGTCGTCGATGCGCTGCTGGTCCTTTTTCTCGAAGCGGCCTTTTTCGAGGTGCATCAGGCCCTGTTGGGTCAGCGAAAACGGCGTGCGGTCGAGTGCTTCGGTCGAAGCGACGCAATCGAGGTCGAAATGCGCCAGATGCTGCTTCAGCCAGTCGCGGTACGGATGCTCGCGCCAAGCCAGTTTGCGCAGATAGCCGTTGGTTTTGAACGTTGCCTTGTCGTTCGAAGCGCGCACGACCTGCGCACGCACATGCAGGCCGGTGTGGCGCTGGTTCAGCCAGCGGGTGACCAACGGATATTCGCCTTCCGGCACCGCCAAAGTCGTGCGCAGGCCGCCGAGCGCGCGTTCGATCGCGCCTTGCCAGGCGCGCTCTTCGTCCTTCACGTCGAGCAATTCGCCGAAAAACACCAGTTGCTCGCGTGCGAGCCCCAGCGCTTCGGCCATTTCGTCGCGCAGTTGTTGAAACTTGCTGTCGATGTTCGAGTCGGGACGCGCTTCGATCGCGCGGATTTCTTCCTGCAGGTCGCGCTGTTGCTGCTGCGCGTTGGAGAATTTGGCCGCCTGCTCGGCAAACGCATCCTGCGCTTGGGTTTTTTCCTGTTCGATTTGTTCGATCGCATTTGCGGCCTGTTGCCGATTCCGGGCAAACACCGCTTCCTGCAGCGTTTTATCCAACTGCAAGGCGCCGGCGATCTGCTGGTAGTCGGCGGCGCGGCGGGTCGTGTCGCGCAGTTTGTCTTCGGCGACGGATAAGTCTTTTTTGATCGCTTCGATTCGTTCGCCGCCGGCCTGCAGATAATCGGCGTGGCGCTGTTCCGCGTTGCTTTCGGCGTCTTTTACCTCTTGTTCCAGTTTGGCCAATACCTGCTTCGCCGCGCGCAGCCGATCTTCGATCCGTTCGACGCGCTCGGCCCAGAGCGCCGCGCATTGTTCGCCGAACCAGACCGGCAAGCCCTGCAGTTCGGCATCGAGCTGTTTGAGTTCGCTTTCGGCGCGGAACAGGTCCTTTTCGATCGCCGGCAATTCGGCCAGCGCGTCGCGCTGGCGGCGGGCGTCGAGCAAACGCTCGTGGATACCGACCAGATCGGCAAACTCGCCGACCGCCTTGCGCGCATCTTCGCGCACGCCGCTCGGCTCCAGCACCAATTCGCGGATCAGCGCGGTCAGATCGTCGATTTTCTTCAAACCCAACGCGCGCGCCAGCAGCGCCGGCGCGTTCGGGTTATCCATGCGCAGCAGCCGCCGGTAGCTTTCCAGGTATTCGGAAAAGCGGTCGTCGCAGTTGGTGATGGCCGGATCGTCCTTCAAAAAGTTTTTCAATGCCCGAGGATCGCCGTCGCCGAACGCGTCGAGCAATTCTTTCAGCGCCAGTTTGCGGCGCGCGACCAGGTAGACCCGCTTCAGATCCCCAAGGCTGCCGCCGGCATGGGTGATCCAGAACAGCGCCGCGAGCGCCATTTCGGCGCCGTCCTCGGCGGCGTAATTCGCGCACAGACCGGTCACGACCGCGCCTTCGCGCTTGCTGCGCACCCGCGTCTGGCTGCCGTCGTGGGCGCTGCCGAAGCTGCCGCGCACGTACGACATCAAACTTCGGTCGCTGCGGTCGCCCTGCGCGGCGGCCACGTTGAACGCCGCCTTGCCGGCCGGCTGCAGCAGCGCCATCAGCGCATCGACCAGGGTCGATTTGCCGGCGCCGTTGTCGCCGGTGATCAGAGTGCCGTCGGGATCGATGGCGGCCGTATGCAGGCCGTGGAACGAACCCCAGTTGTAGACCGACAATTGCCGCAGCCTGATCGCGCCGCAATCGTACAGGTCGGCGATTTGCGTTATTTCATTCATCGTTCGTCTCGCTGCCGGACCGTTCGGCCAGGCGGGTGTATTCGCCGAGCATTTGCTCCAGAAACGCCGCGTTCACGACATAGCGGATCACCGGGGTGATTTCGTAACGGTCGTCCTCGCCGCGCACCGCCCCCAGGATGCGCCGGTCCTTCATAGTGTTCAAGGCGCCGTTCAATTGGCGCAGGTCGCCGCGGCTGCTGTTGGTCAGCGGCAGAAACGGCCGCAGCGCGGTTTCGATGCGTTCGTTGTCGATGATCACGCGTTGTTCGCCGGCGGTTTCGCGTTCCTGGTAATGCTTGCGCAGCACCAGGAGCAGCAGCGTATCGTAGAGCGACAAAGTGCGCCGGTTGATCAGCGAAGCGCCTTCTTCGTCGCCGTCGCCATCGCCGCCCTGCGTCAGCAGCATCGCGATGCCGGCCTTTTCGTCGAGCAACAGGCGCAGGTTCATGTCGGCCAGATGTTCCTGAATGCCGGCGCGGTAACGGCACAGCGCCTCGAACAACAGGCGCTTGTTCTCGGCCATGACCACGCCGTGGCGCATGAGCGCGATCAGGGCGCGCCGCGCTTCCTGCGGCAAGCGTCCTTGCTGCTGGTCTTCGACCGCAAGCGGTGCGAGCGGCAGCATGGCCTCCTCTTCGGGCTCCGTCTCCGGCTCGCTTTCCGGCACGGGCGGAGGCGGCATTTCCTCCGCTTCGGCCGGATTCAGCAACATGTCGAAAAAATGGGTTTGCCGGTATTCGCGGTTCATAATTGCAATTCTTCCAGCCGCTCGGGAAACTGCTCGGCGCTGAGCAGGTAATGCGGAATTTCGGCCTTGAATCGGCGGCCCTGGCGGTCGGCGATGCTTACTGTTTGGCGGCCGCTCAGTTCGGCCGCCCCGACCGCCCGCGCCACCCGCAGGCAGGCGACCAGTTCTTCCAGCCCGGCCTTGACCGGCCGGCGTTCGATGACGTCCGCGACCGACAACGGAATGCGGCTGCCGCGCACGATGTTGCGCATGCCTTCGGCGATCTGCATCACCTGCACCGCATGCAACTGCTCGAGCATGGCCGCGCTCGGCGTCGAGGCGTTTTGCGCGGCTTCGATGCCGCGCGTATGCAATGGTTCTTCCGGCATTTTCAGGCGCAGGCTGGCCGGCGAAGAAATCTTGACCGTGCCGCTCGCAAGCGCCAGGCCGGTGTCGTGGCGGAGCGGAATCGCGGCGTCCTTGAAGCCGACCGCCAGCCTTTCGAGCCTGCCGAGCAAACGGTCGACCGCGCGTATTTCGGAGGCCGCGCCGCTTTCGACGAACTGGCGCAGTTTTTCCTCGGTGCGGCGGCGTACCCGGAACACGCGTTCGCTTTCCTTGTTCAATTCGCGCATCAATTTGCCGAGAAAACGCGCCTGCGTGTCGTTCAGGTGTTTCGCGGCCGGGCGGGTCAAGATCGTCTTCAATTGCTCGCGAAGTTCGGTGCTGCGATTCGGGTCGCACAATAATTGGAAAAAACCGTCGAAGGCCCGGCCGGCATCGCTGTCGGCCAGCAGCCGTTCCTGTTCCAGCAGTTTCAGGATGACCGCGCCGCGGCCGCCGCCGGATTCGATCATCTCGATGCGCAGGCTTTGGTCGAGCCGGCGGATGTCGTCTTCGACGCGGCGAAAATCGCCGGTCAATACGGAAGCCAATTGATAAATTTCGACGATGCGTTCGCGCTGTTCGCTGTCCGACAACTCGCGCACGATGCCCGCCTGCAAGTCGTCCAGTTCGCGCTGGATCTCGGCCTTGCGCGCTTCCAGGATGGCCGTACGCTCGCCGGGATCGGGGCTGAGCGCGACCGACAGATCGCGCACTGCATCCTGGACGATACGCAGGTGCGAGGCGGTGGCGCCGCTCTCGCGCTGGTCCATTTGCCGGCAGAAACGCAGCGCCACTTCGCAGGCATCGGTTTTGCTCAGGCGGTCGTCCAGTTCGCGCAGCCAGCCGGACTGTATCCATTGGCGCAGGTAGCCCGGCGCATTTTCTTTGCTGTCCAGCCTTCCCTGCTCGCGCAGCCGTTCGAGTTCCATGTCCAGGGCGGCTCGGGCGCGCCCGAACGCTACTTCGTTGTCGTCTTCGAACAAATCGGCGATAAACGCCAGTATCACCGGCGCATTGTCGGCCCGCAGCAGGCGCCAGGCGGCGTGTTCCTTGTGCAGGCGGCGGAAGCGGGCGTTTAATTCGTGAAAGCTCATTAAATTCCGTTAAAATCAGAGTCCGCCGATTATAGCGTATGCGGAACGGGATTTATCGACCTTTTCCCCGGACTGTATTGTTCCCAGGGTGAAAAAGGCCGTTACTCGTTCCCACGTTCCAGCGTGGGAACGCATACGGAACGAGAAAATCCCGAAATCACGGCTTCGAAACGTCGGGTTACGCTATCGCTAACCCGACCTACGCACTTAATCTGTTTCATGACCGCCTTGTGAAACACATTCATGTCTCGGTGAAACATGATGAAACGCCAAAGCACCACGCATCAGGAACGGTATCCGCGCTTTTCCAAAGCCGGACCGCTTCACTCAACTTTCCCGCCGGATGGCATCAATCCATTCTCTGCCTGTAAATTGAACCGAGACTCAATCTTTTGCGCCGAAAAGTACCGAGTATTTTCAAAGCGCCTATTCGAACGTTTTTAGGTTGGCACGTACATTGCTGTTAACACAACAGCATTCATTTAAACGATAATCTAGCGGTATCGTTCCTAATAACAAGAGGAGAGACAAAATGATTTTCAAACAATTATTCGATCCACAAACCTGGACTTACACTTATTTCATCGCCGATACCGACGCCAGGGAAGCGGTGCTGATCGATCCGGTCAAGTCGCATATCGACGAGTACATCGCCCTGCTCGACGAGCACGGCCTGAAGCTGAAATATACGCTCGAAACGCATGTGCACGCGGACCATATCACCGCCAGCGGCCTGCTCAGGCAAAAACTCGGCGCGGAAACCGGCGTCGGCCAGTTGTGCGGCGCCATCGGCGCGGATCTGCAATTGCAGGACAGCGATGTGCTGGAATTCGGCAACGGCGAAAAAATCAAGGTCATCGCGACGCCCGGCCACACCCAAGGTAGCGTCTCGTTCCTGTGGCGGGACCGCGTGTTTACCGGCGACTCGCTGTTCATCGGCGGCTGCGGACGCACCGACTTCCAGAGCGGCGATGCGGGCGCGCTGTACGACTGCATCACCCGGAAACTGTTTACTCTGCCCGACGAAACCCTGGTTTATCCGGGCCACGACTACCAGCAGCGCTGGGTCAGCAGCATCATGCAGGAGCGCATCACGAATCCGCGCCTGGCCGGCAAAACCCGCGAGGAATTCATCAAGATCATGAACAACCTGAATCTGCCAAAGCCGCGACTGATCGATGAAGCGGTGCCGGCCAACCGTTACTGCGGCCTGGATGAAGACGAGCGGCAGGACGCGGTGGCGCGGCGCGATTCGACGCGGCCGGAACGGGCTATGATCACCGCGCAGGATCTGGTCTCGGCAGCCAAAGAGCGGATCACCGAAATCGGCATCGACAAGGCCAGGCAGTTGCTGAACCAGAGCGGCGTTGCCGTGGTCGACGTGCGCGAAGAGAGCGAATATGCGGCCGGCCATATCGACAACGCGCTGCCGATTCCACGCGGCGTACTGGAGTTCAAAGTTGGCGCCACGCCGGAACTGGCCGACAAGTCGAAAACCGTCGTCGTTTACTGCCGGACCGGCGGCCGCGCGGCGCTGGCCGCGCAAACCCTGCAAAACCTGGGGTATTCGAACGTGCTGTCGATTGCCGGCGGTTACGAGGCCTGGCAAAAAAGTCTCTGATGCGGTAAATCCGCAATGCCGGTTGACTTAAGCCGAGTTTAGCGTAAAAGTGAAGCCGGACGGACGATCGGACGTTCGCCCGGCAAAGTCTACGGATACCTGAGAGATTAAAGAGGCTTTGCTTCTACCAATAAGAAACTTCAAGCGAGGAGATTTTATGTCGCAACACCATACCCTTCTGATCGTCGGCGGCGGCGCTGCCGGCGTGTCGGTCGCGAACAACATGCTTCGGCAACAGCCGGAAATGGATATCGGCCTGATCGAGCCTTCCGAAAAGCATTATTACCAGCCGGGTTTCACGATTATCGGCGGCGGCGAATACACCCTGAAAAAAACCACCCGCAACGAAGCCGACCTGATCAACCCGAAGGTCAACTGGATCAAGGACTACGCCGAAAGCTTCCAGCCGGAACAAAACACCGTCACGCTGCGTTCGGGCGAAACGGTCAGTTACGATTATCTGGTCGTCTGCCCCGGCCTGCAACTGGATTGGGACAAGATCAAAGGCCTGAAGGAAACGCTCGGCAAAAACCGGGTCAGCAGCAACTATTCGCCCGAAACCGTCGAATATACCTGGGAGTGCATCCGCTCGCTCGAAGGCGGCACCGCGCTGTTCACCCAGCCGACCATGCCGATCAAATGCGCCGGCGCGCCGCAAAAGATCATGTATCTGGCGGCCGACCGTTTCCGGAAGAAAGGCATCCTCGACAAATTCACGATCGAGTTCTGCAATGCGGGTCCGGCCATGTTCGGGATCCCGTTTTTCGCGAAGGCATTGGAGAAAGTGGTCGACGGCTACGGCATCAAAAAATGTTTCAACCATAATCTGGTCGAGATCGACGGCCCGAACAAGACCGCGATTTTCGAAACGACCGACAGCGACGGCAATAAACAGCGGGTCGAGAAAAAATTCGACTATATCCATGTAACGCCGCCGCAAAGCGCCCCGGATTTCGTCAAGCGCAGCCCGCTCGCGAACGCGGCCGGCTGGGTCGACGTGAATGAAAATACCCTGCAGCACAACAAATATCCGAACATTTTCGGCCTGGGCGATGCGACCTCGACTCCGAACGCAAAAACCGCCGCAGCAATCCGCAAACAAGTGCCGGTCGTGGTCGACAACATTTTGCGCCTGATCAAAAGCGCCGGTGTGGAAAGCCAATACGACGGCTACGGTTCCTGCCCGCTGACGACTTCGCTGAGCACGGTGATGCTGGCCGAGTTTTCCTATGGCGGCAAGGTGACGCCTTCGTTCCCGCTCCTGGATCCGCGTATGAACCGCTGGATCTGGTGGTGGGGGAAAAAGGTCGGTTTTCCCTGGATGTACTGGCATTTGATGCTGAAAGGCTACCGGATCGACATTCCGCACAAGACCCGCTATGCGGAAAAATTCTTGAAGGAACAATAAGCGAGAAAGGCTCCGGACAAACGGCGCAAGAAAAACGCGGAGCCATCGCCGGGCAATTCAGCCCCCTTTCTACCCGGCGCATCCGCAGCGCTAAATCCGGCCCCATACTCAGCAACGTTCCCACGCCCTTTGCGTGGGAATGCCTTCCGCGATGCATTGCAGCCTTCCGCGCTTTTCCAGCCGGCTCTTGCCTGATTCCGATCTTGAAGACGTTTTTCAGGAACGATCCATCCGCGGCCGCAACCGCGGTCCTTGCTGAAAAATTGTTTTTGACCGGTTTTGTCACTAACCTATTTGTTTTCGATGCGCCCGACTGACTTTCTGCCCATTTTCGGCTGGCTCAAAACCTATTCCCGGAGCGATCTCCAGGGCGACGCGTTCGCCAGCGCGATCACGGCCATCCTGCTCGTGCCGCAAGGCATCGCTTATGCGCTGCTGGCCGGGATTCCGCCGCAACTGGGACTCTATGCCAGCATTTTGCCGCCGATGCTGTATGCGCTGTTCGGCACCAGCCGGACCTTGTCGGTCGGTCCGGTATCGATCGCCGCGGTGATGATCGCCAGCGCGCTCGCCTCGCCCGAGATCAGCGCCCTGCATCAGCCCGAACAAAGCGCCGTGATGCTGGCCGCCGAAACCGGGATGATTCTGCTGCTGATGGCCCTGTTGCGCATGGGGAGCCTCGTTAATTTCATCAGCCATCCGGTGCTGACCGGCTTTACCAGCGGCGCCTCGATCCTGATCGTATTCAGTCAGCTGCCGCCGCTGCTCGGATTGGCAAAATTCGACTGTACATGGAGTCTCGGCTGCTACGCAGACACTGTACGAACGGCCAATCCCGCTGCCGCGGCCACCGGATTTTGCGCGCTTTCCCTGTTGATCCTGTTCGGCAGGCCGCTCACCGGCCTGCTCAAAAAAACCGCCATGAAACCGGCCTGGATTACCGCCGTCAGCAAATGCGGACCGTTACTGGCGGTCGCCCTCGGCGCGGCGGCGGTCAACCGGTTCGATCTCCATACCGATTACCGCGTCGCCACAGTCGGTCCAATTCCGGCCGGACTTCCCGCTTTGCGCTTCGATATGGGCGATTATGCCCATTGGCGGCTTCTGCTGCCCTATGCCGTCTTGATCGCCCTGGTCGCCTATGTCGAAAGCGTCGCGATCGCCAAGGCGATTGCGAACCTCAAAGGCGAAAAAATCCGGCCCAATCAGGAATTGTTCGGCCTCGGCGCGGCCAATATCGCCTCGGCCCTGTCCGGCGGCATGGCCGTGGCCGGAGGCTTCAGCCGCACAATGGTCAACTTTTCCGCCGGCGCGCGGACCCAACTGGCGATGCTGGCGGCCTCCGGTCTCGTCGCGCTGGCGTTAATGTTTTTCAGCCCTTATTTTGCCGCCATCCCGAAATCGGTGCTCGCCGCGATCATTCTGGTCGCGATCACGCCGCTGATCCGGTTGAAAAACATCGTCGACACCTGGCGCTACGATGCCAGCGACGGCCTCGCCGAAGGCGTCACCCTGCTCGGCGTGCTGGTGCTCGGCATCGAGGAAGGCATCACGCTCGGCATCGTCCTGACCCTGATCAGCTACCTCAGAATCACGAGCCATCCGCACATCGCCGTGGTCGGACGCATCCAGGGCACCGAGCATTTCCGCAACGTCAAACGCCATGAAGTGAAAACCTGGCGGCACCTGCTGCTGCTTCGCGTCGACGAAAACCTCACTTTCGCCAACGTAAACTATGTCGAGGAATTCATTACCGACCAATTGCGGCGCCAGCCGGACATCCGGCATATCGTGCTGATCTTCGCCTCGGTCAGCTATATCGACAGCACTGCGCTCGAAGTGATCGAAGGCCTGAACGATACCTTGAAAAACCGGAACATCACGCTGCATCTTTCCGAAGCGAAAGGCCCGGTGCTCGACAAGCTGCAGAAGACCGACTTTCTCGGCCATCTGAAACCCGGCAAGGTGTTTTTTCGGACCCAGGATGCGGTCAATGAACTGGCTTAGCATGTGGCAAAAAACCACTTCCCGAAAGCCCCCTTGACCGTTCCTCCGCGCTGCGCGCGTTATAGTTGTAGGATACGCTGTGCGCACCATCGGGAAAAAGGTACTCACAGCGTACCCTACAACGGTTTGTGCCCTTTGGAGTGTAACCCAAGCCGGGAAGGCGTCGATCGCGCGCATTCCGAAACAAAACGGCAGCCGGTTCAAAACGCTTGCCGGATCCTATCCTCTCCGCCGAAGGGCGGGCAAGGGCCTCCGCCCCGTCCTCTCAAGCCGCTTTCATCCCGATTCGCCTTCGGTTTTGCCATCGGGCTTAGTACTTTCGTACAATTCACAAACCTCGAAAAATCGGTAAACTATCGCCGTTTACGAACAATCGGCGTATGGGAACCGGAAGAATGGACATTGTGATTATCGATCATCAAGAAACATTGGCCCGTCTGATCCCTACCGATAGAGTTACCGTACAGTTTTTTGACGATCCGCTTGCCGCTTTTCGCTTCATTGAAACTTCTGAACCCGCTCTCGTCTTTGTAAGTTTCGGATTACTGAGAGATGAGGTTTTTCTCTGCATCGAATACCTATACCGGATCATTCCCGACAGCCCGATTATTCTGACCGGCTCGCGACTCGAAGACGACAGCGTCCTCGACTGCCTTCAGGCAGGCGCGCGCGGCTATCTCGAACTCGGCGACGCGGAAAAGTTCGTCGGCAAGCTGATCGGCGCGGTAGTGAACGGCGAAGCCTGGATTTCGCGGAGATTGGTTGCAAAACTGTTGCAGCGATTACAGAACCGCCGTTACGAATCGCTCGGTACCGGCTAACAAGAGCTAACAATAGAAAGAATGGAAATGAAAGATTTGCAAAGCGGCCAAGAGGCGCCCCCGACTCAAACGCAGGAGACATTGAGCCTGCAAGACCTGTTGATCGATGCGGAATCCGATGCGTTAAGCGATTATCTGGCGCTTTCGATCAGCCTGGACGGTCAGGATGCGAGAGTCAGCATCACCACCACCGATGCCGAGCCGACGACTTATTCATCGGTATTCTCCAGCATCCAGGAAATCGATCTGCAGGCCCTGCTGGCCAACTTGCAGGCCGACTCCGGCCAAGGATGAAGCGGCATTTCATCGCAAAGCCGAAACCCGGCCGTTTTGGTCTTCTATAGCCCGGGCTCCAGCGCCGCTTGGCCCGGACGGTAAACGGCGTACACATAGACCGGGATGTCCAGCCCGCCCAGGCGCTCGTCGATCAAGGGCCAGACATCGTCCCAATCCAGGTCTCCAACTCCGGTCGCCAGCCGCGGCAATGCCAACGAGGCCAGTTTTTCGTGGCGAATGATTTTGACCAGCGCGTCCAATGCGTGCCGGACATTGCCGATCGTCGCCTTGCCGTGCCGGTGATCGTGGCTGTCGACGCCTTCCTGAGTAATCAGATTGACGATCCTGACATGGTCCGGACCACCCCACATCCAGGCCTCGCCCGGCTTGGTATTGTGCATGTGGCACCAGCGATGGAAGTCCTTGTGCATGGCCGGATACCGGTCGTGCAGTTCGAGCGCCAGCCCTTTGTCCATCGGATCGTTGAGGCCCACGCCATGCGCGATCGCCTGGGCCTGGGTCAATAAGATATCGCCTTCGACTCGGTAAATCATCGTGTTCTCCTTATGTTATTCCAGGCCTGATCGCGATGGCGTCAGACCGTTTGTTTTTTAGCCACAAAGTCTCCAAAGACGCCGGTTATGCTTGCCAGCCCGAATGATAGATACGCGCTCACTGCGCTGCCGCCCATTATAAGGCGGTTTCGAAGCCTCGCGTTTCCGTATCGGATTCGGTCATCAAAAACACTGACGCTGATGCGAGAATTGCGGTAAATTTCCAATCGCTTCGGGATGAATTCCGAATTACCCTTGTCTATAGTCTAGTTTAACGGAATGAGGCTGTTATTATGAAATTAAAGCCGTTACTTTCTTCTGTCGGAGAACACATGCAGGAGCAGCCGATCGGCTCCTTGCTGACCTTGTTGTTTGCCTTGCTGGTGATCATCCTGATGAGTTTGTATTTTCGGGTTTATATGGACGATGAGCGGTGGGAAAAATTCAAAGCCGAGCACCACTGCGAACTGCGGATGAGCAAAACCGGAACGCAGCGCGCGAGCTGGGCTTGCGACGACGGCAAAACCTATTTCCGCTGGCGCCAGCAGCGTTGAGGATCGGCCAATTCCAAAATCAAGGACGCGGCTCGCGCAATCCTGCATCAACGCCGATTTCGCCGCGCGGATCCAGCGTCAGCACCGCAGACGCATGCTCGCCATCGATCGTGATCCCGCAAGCTTCCGCGGTACGGCCCTGCCACAATAATTCCGCCGCCATCCGGCGGGATATCTGCGCGCCGAACGCCTCTTTCCACAACACAAACTTGCAACCCTTGCGCCAGTCGCTGCAGCCGTAGCCTTTTCGGCCTTCGATGACCGGCGCGCCGCAGAGAGGGCAGCGCCCCAGGTCCGCCGGTGCTTCGCCGCGTCGGGATGAACTCACGATAGCGCGGGTAAAACGGACGATCCCTTCCATGAACTGCCGCGGATCGTATTCGTTCTGTTCGATTCTTTTCAAGCGCGATTCCCATTCGCCGGTCATCGCGGCCGACTTCAAATGCTCGTCGGCGATCAAGCCGATCAGCCGCTGCCCGGTTTCGGTGCTCAGCAACAATTTTTTCTGCCGGCGGATATAGTCGCGCTTGACCAGCACTTCGATGATCGCGGCCCGCGTCGCCGGCGTCCCCAGCCCTTTTTCCTTCAAGGCTTCTTTCAGTGTTTCATCGTCGCAGGTTTTGCCGGCCGACTCCATCATGCCCAGCAAAGTGGCTTCGGTATAGTGTTTCGGCGGAGTCGTCTTGCCCTGTTTGAGCGCTGGCCGGTGCGGCCCGGTTTCGCCCTGCTCGAAAGCGGGCAGAATTTTTTGCTCCTGCTCGGCAGGCTGGGAAGAAGAATCCTTATATAATGCCTGCCAACCCGGCGCCTCGATAACCGTGCCGGTCGTTTTGAACGGCACTTCGGCCGCCTCGCCGAGCACGGTGGTGACCTGCTTCAGGCAGGGCGGGTAAAACCCCGCGATGAACCGTATCGCGATCGCCTGATAGACCTTTTCCTCATCGCCCGCCAACGGCGACCGCGGCAAGGTGGCGGTCGGAATGATCGCATGGTGATCGGTCACGCCGGCGTCATTGAACAGGCGGCCGGTCAAAGCCAGTTGATTCAGGTTCAGCGCTGCGATCTGCGGCTCGAAGCGCGCCTGCAAGGCTTGCAGCAAGGGCCTGACCTGTGGCTTCATGTCCGTGCTCAGGTAACGGCTGTCGGTACGCGGATAAGTGATGTGCTTTTTTTCGTATAACGACTGCGCAAGCCGAAGCGTCTGATCGGCCGTGAAGCCGTGGCGGATGCTCATGTCTTTCTGCAGATCGGTCAGATCGTACAAAGGGGGCGGATAGACTTTTTCCTGCTTGCCTTTGACCGAGATAATCCGGAAATCGCTGCCGTCGATACGTTCCCTGAGCGCCTCGGCCTCCTCCTTTTTCTCGAAACGCCCGCCGCTGTGTTGAAAGTCGACCTCGCGGTACAAGGTATGCAGTTCCCAGAAATCTTTCGGCTTGAAATCGGCGATCTCCCGGTCGCGCTGCACGACCAGCGCCAGCACCGGCGTCTGTACCCGGCCGAGGGTCCACAGCTGCGAACCCTGGCCGAACTTGAGCGTGTAATAGCGGGTCGCATTCAGACCGACGATCCAGTCCGCCTCGCTGCGGCATTTCGCGGCCCGATAGAGCCCTTCGAAGGCCCGGCCCTCGCGCAGCCGGGCGAATCCCTGGCGAATCGCCTCGTCGGTCAGCGAACTGATCCACAGCCGCTTGAACGGCTTATCCTCGCAGCCGCACCAGGACAGGATGTAACGGAAGATCAGTTCGCCTTCCCGGCCCGCGTCGGTCGCGCACACGATCTCGCCGGCGCTCCGCAACAGGCTTTTGACCGTCTGCAACTGCTTCTGCGCGGCCGCGTCCCCCCGCGCCCTGAGCGCAAAACGCTCGGGAATGATCGGCAGGCTCTCCAGGGACCAGCGTTTCCAGGCCCGGTTGTACTGGTCCGGCTCCTGCAATTCGACCAGATGCCCGAAAGCCCAGACGATCCGGTAACCGTTGCCTTCCAGGTAACCGTCGCGCCGGTTGTTGACGCCCAGGCAGCGCGCAATGTCCCGAGCCACGGAGGGCTTTTCGGTCAAAACGACTTTCATCGAAATCTATGCCCGGTTCCCCTCGACGGCTTCCGGCCGGACGATCCGGTAACAAGGCACGTATTTCTTGCCCGGCAGTTTCATCCGGTGCTGCTTCACGAAAGACGTCAGCAGCGTATCCATCAGCGCCATGATCTCGGGATCGCCATGAATTTCGAAATGGCCGTGCTTTTCGACCGCGCGAATCCCTTCGTCCTTCACGTTGCCGGCCACGATGCCCGAAAACACCCGCCGCAGATTCGCCGCCAAGACATGCACGGCCTGATTTTTATGCAGGGCCAGATTGCTCATGTTGTGATGCGTCGGCACGAAAGGCGTTTGGAAGACTTTGTCGATATGCAACATCCAGTTGAAATAATACGCATCGCCGGCAGCCTTGCGGAAGGCTTGCACTTGGCGGATGCCCGCTTCCATCTCGATCGCGGCCTGCCGGGGATCGTCGATGATGATCCGGTAGCGCTGCCGCGCTTCCGTGCCGAGCGTGCCGCCGATAAACCGGTCAATCTGCTCGAAATAGTCTCCCGCGCTGTCGGGTCCGGTAAAAATCAACGGAAACGGCATCGCCTCGTTTTCGGGATGAAGCAGAATGCCGAGAATGTACAGAATTTCTTCGGCGGTGCCCGCGCCGCCCGGAAACACGACGATGCCGTGGCCGGTCCGCACGAACGCTTCGAGACGCTTCTCGATGTCCGGCAGAATGACCAAGTCGTTCACGATCGGATTCGGCGATTCGGCCGCGATGATGCCCGGCTCGGTAATGCCGAGGTATTGCCCGTGCTTGATCCGCTGCTTCGCATGGCCGATCGCCGCGCCTTTCATCGGACCCTTCATCGCGCCCGGCCCGCAGCCGGTGCAAATGTCCAGGCCGCGCAGGCCCAGTTCATGGCCGACCTGCTTGCTGTACTCGTATTCCTTACGGCTGATCGAATGCCCGCCCCAACAGACGACCAGCTTCGGATCCACCATCGGCAGCAAAATGTTTGCGTTGCGGAGAATGTGGAACACCGCATTGCTGATGCCCTCCGAGGTTTGCAGATCGAAGCGCGGATTGTCGTTGATCTCGTCGCTGACGTAGATAATGTCGCGCAATACCGCGAACAGGTGCTCTTTGATCCCCTTGATCATGTTGCCGTCCACAAAGGCGTGCGCAGGCGCATTTTTCAGCTCCAGCTTGATTCCGCGCTGCTGCTGGACGACACGAATCCCGAAGGACGAATACCGTTCCAGAAGCTCCTTGCCATCGTCCATCGAACTGCCGCAATTCAGTACCGCCAGCGCGCAATTGCGGAATACCCGGTATAAACCGCCTTGGCTGGTATCCAACAATTTACCGACTTCGGCTTTCGATAGAATGTCCAGGCGGCCTTCCTCGGGCGATATGACCGCATCCATTACTTCTTGTTTCATTCTGTTCCTCTACACTTCACTCTTCGGTGGATTGCTTCGCGACGCTTGTTCCTTGACGGAAAGTTATGCCTCTGGCCGACACCCGCCTTTCCCGGATAAAAAACAACCGTGTATTCATGACCTATTCAGCATTTTCAATTATGATTTTCCTGACTCATAATTATATAGGGCTAAAATCATGAACCCCATCATTAAAGGAGCGATTCTGGCTGGATTGGCGATATTGCCTGCGGCTTGCGCAACCTATCCCCAAGGGTACTATGACAGCGCCGGCTACGGCTATTCTCCGAATTACTACGACAGCGGCTACGGCTATGGCGTCGTCGAACGTAATTATTACAATACATACACCTACCCTACCCCTACCTACCCTACCCCGGCTTACCGCACCGTGGCACCCTCCTATCGCCACGACGACGGCCGGCACTACTCGCCGGCTTCCGGCACCCTTTACCCTAACTCCGGCTCCCGCGGCCGCGACGCAAGGAATCATTATAACTGGAACGTACAGGCTGCGAAGCCCTACGACAACCGGAAATTCGATCGGGACCGCCAGGGATATGGCGATCGGCGCGAAGGATGGCCGCAGCATCCGGCCGCACCGAATGCGTCCGGGCAAGGGCCGCGCCGGCAAAATTGGGATCGGCAGGAAACCGGAAGTCAGAACAGCGGTTTTGAAGAGCACCACCCGGCTTACGGCAGAGCGGGATCGGAATGGCGGAACAATGCCCCGGCCGCCCCGAAAAACGGGCAGGACGGGCAAGCGAGACAAAGGCCCGGAAAACGGCACGCCCCGAATCGGCGGGACATGCAAAACGGTCAATGACCGCTTTCCGCCGGCCAGGAAGATCGAAGAGACGCGCCGACCCGCAACGAACGGATTGGATATCACTTCCCTCCGGATCGGCCGGACGCTCCGAATTCAGGCCCCGCGAGATCATTCGACGCTTTTTAAATTATATTTTCGCACCCGGTAACGCAGGGTTTCCCGTGTCGCCCCCAAATCCCTGGCGGCCGCGGTCAGATTGTAATCTGCACGCTCCAATGCGGTCTTGATGATGAACTTGTCCATGTCGTCCAAGGCCATGCTGCCGTCCAGCGGCAGCAGAATCATGTTTTTATCGGTCACCCCGACCTGCGGCGGATTGGCCTGCCCCGGCAATTGCAGCCATTGTCCCGGAAAAACCGGCCCATCGGCAAACAGGACGCAACGCTCGATCACATTGCGCAGTTCGCGCACATTGCCCGGCCAGTCGTAATTTTTCAGTTTGCTCCAGACCTCCGCCGGAATATCCTTGACGCGCTGGCCGGCTTTCGCATTGAATTCGGCAACGAACAACGGCACCAGATCCTCCAGGTCTTCCTTGGCCGCACGCAAGGGCGGCAGCATGACCTTGAAAACGCTCAGGCGGTGGTAAAGATCGCTGCGGAAGCTGCCTTCGCGCACCATCTGTTCCAGATCGCGGTTGCTGGCTGCGATAATCTGCACATCGACACCGACCTCTTTTTCGCCGCCGAGACGGCGCACCTTGTGATCCTCGATCGCCTTGAGCAGCTTGGCCTGCAGTTCGAGCGGCATTTCGCCGATCTCGTCCATGAACAGGGTTCCGCCGTCGGCCTGTTCGAGCAGGCCGCGATGCCGGGCGGTCGCGCCGGTAAACGCCCCCGATTCGTGGCCGAACAGTTCGGATTCGAGCAGTTCGCGCGGCAGCGCCGCACAGTTCACCTCGATCATCGGCTGCTGCGCGCGGGCGCCGCCGTAGTGCAGGATTTTCGCGGCCAGCCCCTTGCCGGTGCCGGTTTCGCCGCCGATGATCAGGGCGCTGAACGGCACCTGGGTCAAGCGTTGCAGCAAACTCCGCACCTCCTGCGCCTGCCGGCTCCGGCCGACATAGGCGCTTGGCGAATAACGCTTATGCCCGGCGCTGGCCTGCTCGCGCACTCGCCTGATGATTGCGGCGCTGCGTGCGGCGCTGGCAACCACCAGATCGAGCCGCTCCAGATCGCAGGGTTTTTCCAGAAAATCATAAGCGCCGAGCCTGAGCGCCCGCACCGAATCGGGCACGCTGCCGTAGCCGGTCAGAAACAGCCATTCGGCATGCCCTGCCTTCTTCTTGATCTTTTCCATCAAATCCAGGGCATTGCCGTCGGGCAGATTCAGGTCCGAAAGTATCAGCAACGGCGCCAGATTTTTTTTGACCAGCCAATCCTCGGCTTCGGCCAGCGTGGTCGCCAAGACGACTTCCCATCCCGATTTCCGGTAATGCAGCGACAGTTCGGAACCCAACAGTTTTTCATCTTCGACGATCAGCAAGGTCTCTATCATCGATGCGCCTCCTCAACAATGGCCGGCCAACACAGCGAGACACAGGCGCCGTGCGGTATCAGATTCTTGAGACCGATGCAGCCGCCGGTCTCTTTGACATAACGTTGCACCATCGACAGGCCGAGCCCGGTGCCCCGCTGGCGGGTCGTCCGAAACGGCCGAATGCCCTGTTCGAGCAGTTCCGGGGAAAATCCGGGACCGTCATCCGCCACCTCGATCCTGAGACCTTCTCCATCCCGAACAGCCGTGACGCATATCATACCGCTCCGTCCTTCCAGAGCATCGGCCGCATTCAAGATCAGATTCAACAAAGCTTGCCTGAGGCCGCCCGCCGGCAAATGCGCCCTGAGCGGCGGAGGCGCCACAACCTCCAGACGGATGGTTTCGGCGATCTGATAACGGGTCAATGCCGCCAGATCGCGGATCAGCATCGCAATATCGATGTCGTCGGGCTCTTCCGGCGCATGGCGGCTTTGGTTCAGCAGATCGTTGAGCAAATGGCCGAGCCGTTTCAGTTCGCCGCCGATCAATTCCATGCGCGCATACTGGCCGGGATTATCGATCTCGCGCCGCAAGTTGCTAAACGCGATCTGGATGCCCGCCAGCGGATTGCGTATTTCGTGGGCAAGTTCGGCCGCGACTTCGCCGACCGCCGCGAGCCGTTCGGCCCGGGCCAGGCTGGCCTGCTGTTCGAGCAGGGCCTGGGTCGCCAGCCTGACTTCCCGCTGAAGCGATTGCGCATACAGGCGTTTGGCTTCCTCGAGTTCGGCCAGATGGCTGACCATCTCGTTATAGCTGTTGAAAACCGGCAACAGCAAAGGATCGAGATGGTCGGTCGTGATTCGGGTAAAATTGCCTTCGGTCAGGCGCTGCAGCAGCAATCTCAGATCGTGCAAAGGGTGTAGGATACGTCGATAGAAAAACCCGAACGCGACGACCACGATTACGATAAACGTGACTGCGGCCAGATCAAGTTCGGTTTGCGTGTCTTCGCTGATCTCGCCGAGCAATTTCTCGCGCTGCCCAAGCTCGTTATCCAGCGTATCGCTGAGCAGATTCAGCGCGCTGATCAAACGCTCCTGCCTGTCTGTCACGCCAGGTTGCCGCCATTCATCGAGTATCGACTTAACAAGGGTCATGTTTCCGGCGGAGCTTTCGGCCAAAAAACCGCTTTCCGCAAACAGCGCATTCAATTCGGCGACCGTGCCGCTCAACGCGTCGATCGTCGGCAGCAAGCGCTCGTGCCGGGCGATTGGGGTCACTTTGGTCAGATAATCGATCAGCGCCTTTTGCAGCGCCACCGATGCATGCTGCACGCTATGCGAATAATTGACGTGGAAAAAGACCGTATTGAAATGATGCAGGTTGCGCCAGATCATCCCGACGAACATCGCCAGCGTCAACGACATCAACAATAAAAAGGCCAGAACCCGATGCTGGATAGGACTACTCAAGAATTGCATAAATTTTAAACAGGATAGATGCGCCTGCGATCAGGGCGGGTATTTCGCCCGCCCTGATCGCTCCGGAGATTAAACTTCCTCCGTCGAACGCCGTTTATTGTCCGCGTAGCCCGGGAGACCGTGATGATCCGAGCGCCGTCTACACATGTGGTCTCTTTTCATTTTGCGCACAGCCAGCGGATGCCGTGAGTAGGTATCATGGTATTCCATCCCGAAGAACTCGCAGACGCCGCCCTGTGCTTCATAATTGTGCTGGAATTCGTGCAGGAATTCCATCACGGTATGATCGATCAGATAAGCATTGCTCAACTGAAAGATCACATGCCGGCCCTTGTCGATGCCGGCCAGCGCGTTTTTCAACGCCATGAAGTTCGAAAAGATCGCCGCCCCGACGATTTCGACCAGCAGCACGCCATTTTCCAGGCGTTCCAGCACGAAATGAATCTTGAACAGATTATTCAGCCGGACGCCTCTGAACATATGGATCGCGAATTTGGCCGCGATACCGATCGCCACGCCGACCAACAAGTCGGTCGCCAGTACGCCGATAATGGTGAGCACGAACATGAACAATTGTTCCTTGCCGATCCCCATCACTTTGGCGAATTCTTTCGGCGAAGCGAGACGAAAACCGGTAAACACCAGCAAAGAGGCCAAAGACGCCAGCGGAATGCTGTGGATCAGGCGCGGAAACAGCACCACGAACAGCAGGAGAAACGTGCCGTGAAAAAAATTGGCCCAGCCGGTTTTCGCCCCGTTGTTGCAGTTGGCGGAACTCCGGACGATTTCGGCGATCATCGGCAGCCCGCCGATCATCCCCGCCACGAGATTACCGATGCCAATCGCAGTCAAATCGCGATCTAGGTCCGAGTGCCGCCGATAAGGATCGAGTTTGTCGACCGCCACGGCGCTGAGCAGACTTTCCAGGCTGCCGACCAGGCAGATCGCGACCACCGCTTCCCAGAACTCGGCCGTCGCGATTTTCGAGAAATCCGGAAAATAGAAACTGGACAAAAAATTATCCGAAATCGCGACCAGAAACTTCGGCCCGACCGTGGCCTCGTGATGCGGCAGAAACGTAGCATCCGGCAGAAACAGATACATGTGTTCATGATCGAGATCGTAAAACTTCCCCAAACCGATACCGGCCAGCACCACCAGAATCGGCGCCGGCAGCATTTTCAGCTGCGGCTCGCGGACCACCTGCCAGAAAATCAGGATCGCGATGCTGGTCACCCCGATCATGGCGATTTCCGGATTCAGGTCGACGATGCTGCGCGGAATTTGCGCGATCGTCGAGAACAGACTGCCGCTTTCCGGTGTCTCGCCGAGCATCACATGAATCTGCTTGGCCATGATGATGATCCCGATCGCGGCCAGCATTCCATGCACGACCGAAGCCGGAAAAAACGAACTGAGCCGGCCGGCCTTGAAGAACCCCATCGCGATTTGCAGCACGCTGGCGACCACGATCGCGGCCAAGGTATAGCGATAACCCGCCATCGCGTCGCCCTGCCCAAGGCTTTGCACCGCGTCCAGCACGACCACGATCAGGCCGGCGGCCGGGCCGTTGATCGTCATGAACGAACCGCCGATCCTCGAAACCAGCATGCCGCCGACGACCGCCGTAATGAGCCCGGCGGACGGAGGAAATCCCGACGCCATCGAGATCCCCAGACACAACGGCAGCGCGATCAAGAACACCAAAAACCCCGACAACAGGTCCGCTCGCCAATTTTCCTTTAATCCGGCAATCCCCGTTTCGGGTAAGCCGGGCGATAAACCTTTAGACATCAGCATCTCCGTAATATTGATAGATGCCTAAGCCTTAGCGAATACCATGCCAGCCCACATAAAACTATAAACTATTGTTTATAATATATCTTCTTATCAAGAAGCCCTCATCGTCCGGAAAAACGGTGTAAAACCACCGTTTTAAGGTTGTATTACACCTTAAGCCTGTATTCCGCCCTGTTCGCCGAGCGTTTGCCAGCTAAGAAATCGTCCGCAGGAACCGCTCGAACTCTTGAATGATAAACGGCAGTTCGCCCATCAAGCGATGATCCGCATCCACCATCGTCAGACGGACCCGGTATTCCCGGCAAAAGCGCCAGGCATGCTCGGGCGGCACGATCTCATCGCGCCAGCCGTGATAAACCCAGGTCTTGTCCGGCGGGATCGTAAACGCGGTTTGCCGGTAGCCCGGCAGATAAAAAGCGGGAGCCAGTAGAAAAAGACCGGCCGGCTTGACCGTTTCGGCCGCAACGGCGGACACGTAAGCACCCATACTCGAACCGACCAGTACAACCCGGTCGAAATTCCGCCATCCCGTCGCCAGCAATTGGTCAGCACGCCGATCGGGATCGGGCTGCGCCCGGTAATCGGGGCTTTCGAACCGGTAACCCTGACTTTCTGCGGCTTTCGCAAATGCCAGCGCCTTTTCGCCTCCCGGCAGGCTGTCCTTACCGTGGCTGTAGATCAGTAATTTTTTCATCCGTTTCTCCGATAGATCTTGCCCATTCTGGGTAATACCTTAAAATCATATAGCATTTGACCATAGCAAGGTTTCACGATAAGATTATTGATTTATGTTAGATCGCCTCCCCCGAACTATTGATCCGTTACATCTCGCCGACAAGCGCAGTGTAATTAAAGGGGAGCTTTCGCTTAAAGATTTTGGCCGCCTCTGCGGCATGCTGTTCGATACCGGCGGAAACGTCGCGGTCGAGCTCCATTTCAGCCGCGAAGGCCGATTGGCCAAAATCGAAGGGAAGATTGAAACCCGTCTGCAACTGATCTGCCAGAATTGCCTGCAGCCTATCGACTGGCCCGTACAGGCGCCCGTCCGGCTGGGCGTTGTGAACTCCCTGGAGCAAGTGGACCGCTTGCCTCCGGACTTCGAACCGCTGTTCGTCGAGGAAGAAAAAATGCCTCTGCTGGATATCGTCGAAGACGAGCTGTTGCTGAATCTTCCCCAGTACCCGAAACATTCCGAAGCCTGCCAGATTCAGGAGACGGACAGCCGCGTGCCGACTCGACCCGAGGCAGGCCGGCAAAAAAGACAGGATAACCCTTTTTCCATTTTAGCCAACTTAAAAAACCAGGAGAACCCTCATGGCAGTACAAAAAAGTAAAGTATCCCGCTCGAGACGCGGCCAGCGCCGCTCGCACGATGCATTGACCGCCCGCACGCTGTCGCAAGATCCGTTGACCGGCGAAACCCATCTGCGTCATCACGTCACTCCCGACGGCTACTTCAAAGGCCGCCAGATTACAGCGGTTGCCGGCGACGAAGAATAAGCAGCGAACTTTAACTTGGCGCCATACCGAACCCTCGCCGGTTCGGTTTTTTATTTTTTGATGCGGAGACCTCGGTTAAGGTGAGCTTGACAATTTCGATTGATGCGATGGGTGGGGACTTTGGCCCGGACGTAACGATCCCGGCCTCCCTGGATTGCCTGAAGAGCAATCCGGAACTAAAGCTGATTCTGGTAGGCAATGAAGCCGTCATCAAGGAGAAGTTGGGAAACCATCTCGAAGCTTATCGCGACAGACTCACCATCCATCATGCATCCCAGTGCGTCGACATGGACGAACCGCCGTCAAAAGCTTTAAAAAACAAAAAGGATTCCTCGATGCGGGTCGCGATCAATCTGGTCCGCGACGGCCTTGCCGATGCCTGCGTCAGCGCGGGCAATACCGGCGCGCTGATGGCGACCGCCCGTTTCGTGCTCAAAATGATACCGGGCATCGACCGCCCGGCGATCATTTCCACACTGCCCTCGATTCACGGTCATACCCATGTGCTCGATCTGGGCGCGAATGTCGACTGCACGGCGCAGCATCTGTTCGAATTCGCGGTGATGGGCGCCGAACTGGTCAAGGCGGTCGAGAACATCGAATCGCCGCGGGTCGGCCTGCTGAACATCGGCGAGGAAGAAATGAAAGGCAACGAGCAGGTAAAGGCCGCCGCCAAGCTGCTCGAAGCCTCCTCATTGAATTACATCGGCTATGTCGAAGGGAACTCGCTGAACGCTGGGGACATCGAGGTCGATCTGATCGTCACCGACGGCTTCGTCGGCAATGTCGCGCTCAAGTCGATCGAAGGCGCCGCCAAAATGATCGGGACCCTATTAAAGCAGGCGTTTTCGAAAAACCTGCTGACCAAGGCGGTCGGCCTGATTGCCTATCCGGTTTTATCCTCCTTCAAAAAACGGATCGATCCGCGCCTTTACAACGGCGCCAGCTTTCTCGGCCTGCGTGGACTGGTGATCAAAAGTCACGGCGGCGCCGACGTGCTGGCTTTCAAAACTGCGATACGGTTGGCTGAAATTGAAGTCAAACAGGACGTCATACGCAAAATCAGCCAGCAGGTCGAACAGAACCTGTCTTTGGGAATGCATTCATGACCCGCTATTCAAGAGTCATTGGCACCGGCGGCTATCTCCCCTCGGAAATCTTAACCAACGATCAAATTTCGGAAACGGTCGACACCTCCGACAGCTGGATCTTTGAACGGACCGGCATCAAGAGCCGGCGTATCGCGGCTCCCGACGAAACCGCCGCCAGCATGGCCGAAATTGCGGCCCGCCAGGCCATCGCGATGGGCGGCATCGATCCCGAAGAAATCGACCTGGTCATCGTCGCGACCGGCACGCCGGACCGCGTCTACCCGAGCACGGGCTGCCTGCTGCAGCATCGGCTCGGGATCAAACATTGCGTCGCGTTCGATGTCCAGGCCGCCTGTTCCGGCGCGATCTTCGGGCTGAGCATCGCCGATCAGTACATCAAAACCGGTGCGGCCCGCAAGGTGCTGATCGTCGGCTCCGAAATCTGCTCGCGCATCGTCGACTGGACCGACCGGACGACCTGCGTGCTGTTCGGCGACGGCGCCGGCGCGCTCCTGCTGGGCGCTTCCGAAGAAACCGGCATCCTGTCCACCCACATTCATTCGGCCGGCGAATACGAAGAACTGCTGTACTGCCCGAACCCGCAGGCCGCAGCGAACGGCCATAAACACGAAATGGGCTTCATCAACATGCGCGGCAACGAAGTCTTCAAAGTGGCAGTCAACACGCTCGGGCGGATTGTCGACGAAACCCTGGAGGCCAATGCGCTGGACAAGGAAGCGATCGACTGGCTGGTCCCGCACCAGGCCAATATCCGGATCATCCAGGCCACCGCGAAGAAGCTGAAAATGCCGATGGAACAGGTCGTCGTCACCCTCGAAAACCAGGGCAACACGTCTTCCGCTTCGGTCCTGCTGGCGTTCAACGAGGCAGTACGCGACGGGCGGATTCAGCGCGGCCAGATCGTCCTGCTGGAAGCCTTCGGCGCCGGGTTCACCTGGGGCTCGGCATTGCTAAAGTATTAATAAAGCGGGGTAAAAGCACAAGGCGGAAAAGCAAAGTGGCTTTTCGCCTCGCGCTTTTGCCTCGCTCAAAAATAACAAAGACTTTAAAAAATACTCGACACTTCGCATGAGCACACAACACTACGACTTAGCCTTCGTTTTTCCAGGCCAGGGTTCCCAGTCGGTCGGCATGATGGCCGACCTGGCGGCCGGTTTCCCCGAAATCAAACAGACGTTCGAACGCGCTTCCGATGCGTTGGGCAAGGATTTGTGGACCCTGGTCGGCGACGGCCCTGAAGCCGACCTGAATCAGACGCAGAATACCCAGCCCGCCATGCTGGCTGCAGGGTTTGCGATCTGGGAAGTCTGGCGCAAGCAGTGCAGCATCCGGCCGGCCTGGACCGCAGGCCACAGCCTCGGCGAATATACCGCCCTGGTCGCCGCCCATGCGATCGCGTTCGAAGATGCCATCAAGCTGGTCGCAGTCCGCGGCCGCCTGATGCAGGAGGCGGTGCCGCCGGGCACCGGGGCGATGGCCGCGATTCTCGGACTTGAGGATCATCAGATCGTGGAAGCCTGCAAAAAAGCGGCGCAGGGCGAAGTCGTCGAGGCGGTCAATTTCAATGCGCCGGGCCAGGTCGTGATCGCCGGTCACGCAAGCGCGGTACAGCGCGCGATCGCCGAAGCCCAAATACTGGGCGCCAAGCGCGCCGTGCCGCTGCCGGTCAGCGTGCCCTCGCACTGCGCACTGATGCGCGACGCCGCCGATAAACTCGGCGAGGAACTCTCGCGGGTTCAAATCGACAGCCCCGAGATGACGTTGATCCACAATACCGACGTGATGTCGCACAGCGCCCCGGAAGTGATCCGCAACGCGCTGAAGGAGCAGTTGTTCAAACCGGTGCGCTGGGTCGACTCGATCAGATTCATGCACGACCAGGGCGTCACCCGCATTGTCGAATGCGGCCCCGGCAAGGTCCTGATCGGACTGAACAAACGCATCGCGAAAGATGCCGAACACCTGTCCATTTTCGACACCAAATCTTTCCACACTACACTGGAGCAGTTAAATGGCTAAACAAGTCGCCTTAGTGACAGGCGCCAGCCGCGGCATCGGCAAGGCGATCGCCGAAAGACTGGCCGGCGACGGCTTTTTCGTGGTCGGCACCGCGACCACCGACAACGGCGCGAAAGCGATCTCGGCTTATCTCGGCGAAAACGGCAAGGGCCTGCGTCTCGACGTCGCAAACGCCGATTCGGTCGCCGAAGCGATCAAGACCGTCAACGACGCATTCGGCGCACCAACCGTACTGGTCAACAATGCGGGCATTACCCGCGACAATCTGTTGATGCGGATGAAAGACGAAGAATGGGATGCGATCATCAATACCAATCTCGCCTCGGTCTTCCGAATGAGCAAGGCCGTGCTGCGCGGGATGATGAAAGCGCGAACCGGACGGATCATCAGCATTTCTTCGGTGGTCGGTTCGACCGGCAACGCGGGACAAGCCAATTATGCCGCCGCCAAGGCCGGCATCGTCGGATTCAGTAAATCGCTGGCAAAAGAAGTCGGCTCGCGGAATATTACCGTGAACGTGGTGGCTCCGGGCTTCATCGACACCGACATGACCCGGGAACTGGGCGACGAGATCAAAACCTCGCTGCTGGCGTCGATTCCGCTGGAACGGCTCGGCTCCGCCGAGGAAATCGCGCACGCGGTATCGTTCCTGGCCTCCCCGGGAGCTTCCTATATCACCGGCGAAACCCTGCATGTGAACGGCGGAATGTATATGCCCTAACCGTTACGCCCGAGATTGGGCAAGCGTCAACCCAGCTTTATATTGTGACTTTGAATTCAGATTAAAGTATAATTTTCGCTACCGTCGTCTGGAATTTCCGTGGACGGGATTTCTGGTAAAACCAATAACAATATCATTGTAAATATATGATTTCTTATTAGAAGTATATTTACATTGCTTGAGGATATAAATTATGAGTAATGTTGAACAACGAGTAAAAAAGATTGTTGCAGAGCAATTGGGCGTCAAAGAAGATATCGCCAACGACGCGTCTTTCGTGGACGATCTGGGTGCCGATTCTCTGGACACCGTTGAACTCGTTATGGCGCTTGAAGAAGAATTCGAATGCGAAATTCCGGACGAAGAAGCTGAAAAAATCACCACCGTTCAGCAAGCTATCGACTACGTCGAAAAAAATACCTGATAGCGATTTCTTAGTGGATGACAACCCGCGCATCCACTAACCCTCACCCCCCGTTTTTCTAAACCACAGATTCCACACGGTAACACACATTGAGCACACGTCGAGTCGTAATCACCGGTTTGGGCGCCATTACGCCTTTAGCAAACACGGTAGCCGAAACCTGGGACGGCATCATTAACGGCAGAAGCGGCATCAGCCCGATCGATTCGTTTGACATCTCGCCTTTCGCCACTACCTTCGGCGGCGTGATTCGCAATTTTGACGTCACCCAATATATCCCGGCCAAAGATGCCCAGCGCATGGACGGCTTCATCCACTACGGACTGGCGGCCGGCTGCCAGGCGATCGAAGATTCCGGCCTCGAAGTGACCGACGCGAACGCGGAACGGATCGGCGTGGCGATCGGCGCCGGCATCGGCGGCGTGACCGGCATCGAAGAGTGTTACGCGCTGTACGACAAAAGCGGCCCACGGCGGATTTCGCCGTTCTTCGTGCCCGGCAACATCATCAACATGATTTCCGGCAACCTGTCGATCAAGTATGGATTGAAAGGCCCGAATTTCGCGATCGTAACCGCCTGCGCGACCGGCACGCACAATATCGGCGATGCGGCGCGGCTGATCCAGCACGGCGACGCGGACGTCATGATCGCCGGCGGCGCGGAACGATGCACGACCTCGCCGACCGCGATGGGCGGCTTCATCTCGGCAAAGGCGTTGTCGCGCCGCAACGATAGCCCGGCCACGGCCAGCCGGCCCTGGGACAAAGACCGCGACGGCTTCGTACTCAGCGACGGCGCGGGCGTAGTCGTTCTTGAAGAACTCGAACACGCGAAAGCGCGCGGCGCCAAGATTTATGCGGAACTGATCGGTTACGGCATGAGCGGCGACGCCTATCACATGACCACGCCGTCGCCGGGCGGCGAAGGCGCGGCGCGCTGCATGCGCAACGCCCTGCGCAACGCCGGCCTGAATCCCGCCGACATCGATTACATCAACGCGCACGGCACCTCGACGCCGGCCGGCGATATCGGCGAAACTCAGGCGATGAAAGCCGCCTTGGGCGACCATGCCTATAAGATCGCGGTCAGTTCGACCAAGTCGATGATCGGCCACATGCTCGGCGCGGCCGGCGGCATCGAGGCGGTATTGACCGCGCTCAGCATCGAGCACCAGATCGCGCCGCCGACGATCAACCTGGATAACCCCGATCCCGAGTGCGATCTCGACTATGTCCCGCACGTGGCCCGCGACATGAAGATCAGCATTGCGATGTCGAACTCCTTCGGTTTCGGCGGCACCAACGGAACGCTGATCTTTAAACGCTACGAATAAGCCCGATCCCGCACAGGGTCGCCCTGTCCGCCGATGCTGCTTGTCAATGGTGAACGCAGAAAGACCCTGCCCGTTTCGGACCGCGGCCTGCAATATGGAGACGGCTTGTTCGAAACGATCGAAATCGAGAATTCCCGGCCGGTTTTTTTCGATCTGCACCTGAGGCGTCTCGAGGCGGGTTGCCTTCGGCTCGGGCTTCCGTTTCCCTCTCCCGGCCTATTGGCCGAAGAAGCCCGGACCTTGTGCCGGGAGTCGCCCGCTCAAGCCGTACTCAAGATCATTGTGACCGCCGGCTCCGGCGGGCGCGGCTATCGCCGTCCCGAAACGATCGAAACCACCCGGATTTTGAGCCTGCACCCCTACCCCGAGTACCCGGCCGCCTTCGGCACCGAAGGGATCCGGGCCCGCCTCTGCGCAACACGCCTGGGCATCAATCCGGCCTTGGCCGGCCTCAAACATCTGAACCGGCTGGAACAAGTACTCGCCCGCGCCGAATGGAGCGACTCCGCCATCCAGGAAGGCCTGATGCTGGACAGCGGCGGCCATCTGATCGAGGGGACGATGACCAACCTATTCTATGCCCGGAACGGCGCCCTCTACACCGCCTCGCTCGAATGGTGCGGGATTGCGGGCATCATTCGCGAACTGATCATGCGGCTTGCCGCCCGGCATCGACTTGCCGTTATAGAACTCAGCTACACGCCCGAACGGTTAGCGTCGGCCGATGAAGCCTTCGTCTGCAATTCGATTATCGGCATCTGGCCGGTCCGGCAATTCGAGCAAATCGCCCTCCGTCCCGGTCCAATTACCCGTAACATGCAGCAATGGCTGGCGGATTACAAACAAGAGACGCTTCGCAGTGAGCCATAAAATCATAGGACTGACCTTATTATTCATCAGCTTCACGGCCGGCTGGGCGTGGATGGATTACCGTGCCGTGTTGGAAACACCGGCCGTCAAAGATAATCCGGTTGTGATCGAGATCGCGAAGGGAGATTCGATGGACCGAATTGCCGAAAAACTCGCCGAACAACATCTGAAGATCAATCCATTCTGGTTCAAGGTGGTCGCGCTCCGAAAGCAGGCGGCCTCCAAGCTGAAAACCGGCGAGTTCGAATTCGCCGTCGGACTGACGCTGCCCGAAATCATCGATCAAATCGCCGCCGGCAAGACCCGGCAACACAGCGTCACCTTTCCGGAAGGCTGGAGATTGACCGATATTCTGAACGCGCTGAACAGCAACCCCTACATCGAACACACCCTGAAAGATGCTTCCCCCGACGCCCTACGCACCCGGCTTGAAATCAAGGAAAACCATGCCGAAGGCTTGTTTTTCCCGGATACTTATTTTTTCGAAAAAAACATGACGGATGTCTCGCTGCTGAAGAGGGCCTACGGTAAAATGCAGTCGGTGATGCAGGAAGAATGGCCGCAAAGATCGGCAGACCTGCCGCTTGTCTCGCCTTACGAGGCGCTAATCCTAGCCTCGATCATCGAAAAAGAAACCGGCGCGAACGACGAACGGCCCCTGATCGCGGGCGTGATGACGCGCCGACTGAAAAACGACATCCCGCTACAGACCGACCCGACGGTCATCTACGGGATGGGCTCCGATTATCAAGGCAATATCGGCGAGCAGGATCTGAAAAATCCGACGCCCTATAATACCTACCAGGTCAAAGGCCTGCCGCCGACGCCGATCGCGATGCCGGGACGCCAGGCAATCCGCGCCGCCCTTCACCCCGATGACGGCAGCAGCCTGTATTTCGTCGCGAAAGGCGACGGCACCCATGTCTTTTCATCGACCCTGCAGGAACACAACCGCGCGGTCAAACAGTTCCAAAAACAAAAAAAATGAGCGGCATGACACGCGGAAAATTCATCACCCTCGAAGGCGGCGAGGGCGTCGGTAAAAGCACGAACCTGGTCTTTCTGCAAGACTATCTGAAGCACCGGGGCATTCCGGCCGTCGTCACCCGCGAACCCGGCGGTACGCCGTTGGCCGAGAAGCTCCGCGAAGTGCTGCTCGCCCACGGCAGCGAATCGATCGCCCCGACCGCCGAATTATTGCTGATGTTCGCGGCCCGCGCGCAGCACATCCGCCATGTGATCGAACCGGCGCTGGCCCGGGGCGAATGGGTGCTGTGCGACCGTTTCACCGACGCGACTTACGCCTACCAGGGCGGTGCGCGGCACATGGATTGCGCCGCGATTACCTGGCTCGAAAATCTGGTGCAAGGATCGCTTCGCCCCGATCTGACGCTGCTGCTCGATGCGCCGGCCGAAATCGGCCTGGCGCGCGCGAAGGGACGCCGGAGCAAACCAGACCGCTTCGAAACCGAAAAACGCCGGTTTTTCGAAGACGTGAGGCAGGCCTATTTGCGGCTCGCCGCACTGCATCCGGAGCGGATCAGGCTCATTGCCGCAGACCGCCCTCTGCCCGAAGTGCAGGCGGATCTCGCCGCTTCGCTGTCGGCCTTGCTCAAATGAAACCGTTACTGCCCTGGCAGCAAACCCAATGGCGGCAACTGTGCGGCTACCTCCGCCAGCGGCGCATTCCGCAGGCGCTGCTGATCAGCGGCAACAAGGGCCTCGGCAAACGCGAACTGGCCGAACGCTTCGCCGCAGTCCTGCTCTGCCGGGCGCCTTCCGCCGAAGGGGAAGTCTGCGGCAGTTGCCAGGCCTGTAAACTGCATGCGGCAGGCAATCACCCGGACCTGTTGGTGGTGGCTCCGGAAGAACCCGGCAAGGCGATCGGGATCAACCCGATCCGCGAACTGATCGCCGATATCCAATTGAAACCGCAATACGACGCCTATCGGGTCGTGATCATCGATCCCGCCGAACAACTGAACCGGGCGTCCGCGAACGCATTTTTGAAGTGTCTCGAAGAACCGACCGAACGCACGGTGATCATTCTGGTCACCGCCAACCCGGCCAGACTGCCGATCACGATCGCCAGCCGCTGCCAGCGCCTGGCCTTGACGCCGCCGGCCCGGGCCGCCGCCGTTGCCTGGCTGCAAGCCCGGTCGGTCGCCGATGCGGATGCGCTGGCGGCGCTGGCTCAAAACGCGCCGCTGACCGCGCTGGCCTATGCGGAAGAACAGGTCTTGACCACCCGCAACGGCTGCTTCAAAGCCTGGCTCGACATCGCCCGCCGTCGCGCCAGCCCGGTCGCCATTGCCGAAGACTGGCAAAAACTGCCGCTCTCCCCGCTGCTCTCCTGGCTGACCGGCTGGGTGATCGAGCTGGTCAAATGCAAATTCCAGCCGCAAAATCCCCCCACGCCGTCTGCTTCGGCCGAACGCCCCTTGCAGGAACTGGCTGAGCGGCTAGACTTAAAGGGCCTGTATCGATTGTACGATTTATTGCTGGCGGCCCGCGAGCGGCTCGACAGTCAGATCAATAAACAAATGATGCTGGAAGAAATTCTGATTCAATGGACCGAACTCAACCGGAGCTAATCATCATGTCATCGCCAGACTCTACTCCCCGGCAAGGCATCTTGTCGCTGTCCATCAAGGAAAAAAGCGCGCTGTATATGGCTTATATGCCTTTCGTAACCAACGGCGGCTTGTTCATCCCGACCACCCGGAATTATGAAATGGGCCAGGAAGTATTCATTTTGCTGAGCCTGATGGAAGAAACCGAAAGGCTGCCGATTGCCGGCAAAATCGTCTGGAAAACCCCGGCGGGCAGCGTGTACCGCGCCGCCGGCATCGGCGTGCAATTCAGCGACCAGGACGGCGGCATGGTCCGCAATAAGCTCGAAAACTATCTGGCCGGCACGCTCGAATCCGAACGGCCAACCCATACGATGTAAAATCCGGATGCGACTAATTTCTGCACATCGCGCCCCGATCGCGTAAAATATTTCTCCCTTGCCGGCAGCCACATCGTTGCCCGCCGACAATCCGGGAAACGGGCCGGCATTCCGCCTGTCCTCGTTTTCTAATTCAGGCCGTTTCTTATTATCCCGAAAGCTACCTCCGAAGCCTTATGCTTATCGACTCGCATTGCCATCTCGACCGCATCGACCTCGAACCCTACCGGAACGATTTCTCGGTTTTCCTGAAAGAAGCTGAAAATCAGCGCATCGAACACATGCTCTGCATCTCGATCGACATGGAAGCGTATCCGCCCATGCTCGACTTGGTCAGCCGTTATCCGCAGCTCTCGGCGACGGTCGGCGTGCATCCGAACGCGCATGAAGGTTTTGAGCCGAACGAGGAGCAATTGGTCGAGCTGGGCAGTCATCCGAAAGTGATCGGCATCGGCGAAACCGGCCTGGATTATTTCCGCAGCGCCGGCGACCTCGGCTGGCAGCACGAGCGTTTCCGGACCCATATCCGCGCCGCGAAAGCGCTAAACAAGCCGCTGATCGTGCATACCCGCGAAGCGCGCGAAGACACGCTGCGCATTCTGAAGGAAGAAGGCGCCGAAAGCTGCGGCGGCGTCATCCATTGTTTTACCGAAAACCAGGCATTCGCCGAACAGGCGCTCGACCTGAACTTTTATCTTTCATTCTCCGGCATCGTGACGTTCAACAGCGCGAAGGAAATCAAGGAAGTCGCGAAACGTGTGCCCCTCGACCGTTTTCTGATCGAAACCGACTCGCCTTATCTTGCGCCGGTGCCGTTCCGCGGCAAGCCGAACTATCCGACCTACGTGCGCTATGTCGCCGAACAGATCGCCGAATTGCGCAATACCTCGTTCGAAGAAATCGCCGACGCCTCGACGAGAAACTTTTATACGCTGTTCAAGTTGAACCAACAATCGGATAAAAAACCACTCCCTGAAATTTAACCCGCGTAGGGTACGCTGCGCGTACCTTTCGGAAGCGTGCCTTATCGGAATGCCCTGATAAGATACGCGCAGCGTACCCTACGATTGATCCATTAACCCATCCAAACCATGACGACGCTTCCTTCACTCGGACCGGTCATGCTCGATGTCGAGGGGCCGACCCTCGCCGTGCATGAGATCGACAAAATCCGCCATCCGAACACCGGCGCGGTAATCCTGTTCGCGCGCAACTATGACAATCCCGAACAGGTCCGGGCGCTGATCGCGAGTATTCGCAAGGCGCGCGGCGGCGAAGTTTTGATCGCAGTCGACCAGGAAGGCGGCCGGGTTCAGCGTTTTCAAAACGGTTTCACGCGCCTGCCGCCGGCCGCGCGCTATGCGGAAAAACCGGAACTGGCCGAAGCGGCGGGTTGGCTGATGGCCAGCGAACTGCTTGCGGTCGGCGTCGATTTCAGTTTTGCGCCGGTGCTCGACGTCGATTGCGGGATCAGCCAAGTGATCGGCAACCGCTCGTTTTCGACCGATCCCGAACGGGCGGCGGAACTGGCTTCGAGGTTCAGGAAAGGCATGCAGTCGGCCGGCATGGCCGCGACCGGCAAACATTTTCCGGGGCACGGCGCGGTCGCGCCCGATTCGCATCTGGCGCTGCCGGTCGACGAACGCGGCCTGGACAGCATCCGCGCCAAGGATTTGCTTCCGTTCAAGCGGCTGATCGCCGAAGGGCTCGAAGGCGTAATGCCTGCGCATGTCGTGTTTGCGGCGACCGACCCGCGGCCCGCCGGTTTTTCGCCGTTCTGGATACAACAGGTTTTGCGGAAAGAATTACAATTCGACGGCGCGGTTTTCAGCGACGATTTGAGCATGGCCGGCGCTTCCTGGGCCGGAGGCTATCCCGAACGCGCCGAGGCGGCGCTCGCCGCCGGCTGCGACATGGTGCTGGTCTGCAACAATCCGGCCGCCGCCGAACAAGTGCTCGAAACCCTGCCGACCAAAGCCGACCCGCTCCGGGAACACCGCCTTGCCGCGATGCGGGGCAAAGCGCAATTTACCCGCGAAGAATTAATGAATTCGGTACAATGGCGCAAAATTTCAGAACGGATCAATCGAGCTTTTCACTCATGCTAGACGAAATTCAACAGGTACAAGAAACGGCCGATTTGCTGTACAGCGAACAGGAAGTCGAAACGGCGCTCGACCGGATGGCCGAACAAATCAACCGGAAACTGGCCGGCACCAACCCGGTGTTCGTATGCGTGATGCACGGCGGCGTCGTCGCGGCCGGCCGTCTGCTCACGCGGCTGACCATGCCGCTGACGATCGATGCGGTCAACGCGAGCCGGTATCAGAACAAAACGTCGGGCAGCACACTCGCATGGACGCTGAAACCCGGCACGCCGCTGGCGGGCCGGACCGTGCTGATCGTCGACGACATTCTCGATGAAGGGATTACCCTGAAGGCGATCGTCGATTATTGCCTCGAACAAGGGGCGAACACCGTCTACACGGCCGTGCTGGTCGATAAAAAGCTCGACCATCCGAAGCCGATTCAGGCCGATTTCGTCGGCGTCGAGACCGAAAACCGTTATCTGTTCGGGTACGGGATGGATTACAAAGGCTATTTGCGCAACGCGGCCGGCATTTATGCCTGCAAGGAAGGCGGCGCATGAGCAAACTCGCGATCATCGGCGGCACCGGCCTCATGCAGCTCGAAGGTTTGAAGATCGTCAAGCGCGATGCATTGACGACGCCTTACGGCCAGCCGTCGGCCGAATTCCTGACCGGCGACTTCCACGGCCGCGAAGTGGTTTTTCTGGCCCGGCACGGCAATCCGCATGCGATCCCGCCGCACAAAATCAACTACCGGGCCAACCTCTTCGGGCTCCAGCAGCTCGGGGTCGAACGGATCATTGCGGTGGCGGCGGTCGGCGGCATTACGCGGGAGATGGAACCCGCGCACATTGCGATACCGGACCAGATCATCGACTATACCTACGGCCGCCACCACACCTTTTTCGAGGGTGAAAACGACCCGGTTACCCATGTCGATTTCACCTATCCGTACACCCAGAAGCTGCGTACCGGACTGATCACGGCGGCTGCGAAAGCGGATATCCGGGTTTCTCCCCTGGGCACCTACGGCTGCACGCAGGGTCCGCGTCTTGAATCCACCGCCGAAATCCGCCGGATGGAACGGGACGGCTGCGATGTGGTCGGGATGACCGGTATGCCGGAAGCGGCGCTGGCGAGGGAAGTCGGGATCGATTATGCGGCGATGGCGGTGGTTGCGAACTGGGCCGCCGGAAAGACCGAAGGCGAAATCACGATGGTGGAAATCGAGATGCATCTGCACAAAGGCATGGCGAACGCGGCAGAAATTCTGAAAGCGTTTATTGCAGCCTGAAACGCCGCCTTTCCGCCCGGTTTCCGCGCACCCTGCGCGGAAACCGGATACCCCGCCCCGGACGGGAACAACCGTTCACTGACGGCGCAGATTATGCTTTTTGCGGTAAATGTTCTGGCTGGCCTGATTCTGGCGGCGATTCAGGCGGACCTGCTCTTTCCGCGTGAGGACCCCGTCGGCTTTGGCCTTGTCCTCCATGCGCCGGATCTTTTCCTGCTGCGCTTGCAAACGCTGCACTTCTTTCGAAGTCAATCTACCCGAGCTGACGCCTTGTTCAATACGCTGCTGCTGCTTTTCCTGGCGCCGGTCGACCCGCAGCGTATCGGTGCCGGCGTAACCTGCCGGAAGCACGGCGGTAACAAGTAAAAACCCGGCAAGTATTAAAGCGGTTAACGGCTTCATTGTCATTTTCCTCGAGGAACGTTAAACAGAGGGCTCACATTCTATCCGGTTTGAACAAAAAACCCATCTCGGATTCGCTTCTTCGGTCATTCCAGACGGTCCGCCTGAATCCGCTCGCCTTCCGCCGGAAGCAGCGGCAATGCCAACCCTGCCCGGCGCGGACAGGACCGGCCGCCCGGCGCTCGACCCGGCCACCGGCCAGGGACTTGGCACAATAAACAGAGATTCCGCTCAATCGATAACCGATCATTTGGCTCCCCACCTCGCGGTTTTCACCTCGACCGGGCAATGCGTCCTGCGTCACTTGAAAGTCAGTTTTTCCTGGGTCTTCAGCATATAGTCGCCGAGCTCGTTATTATAAGCGGCGAATTTTATCCCATACTGGTCCTCGCCCTCGGATTTTCTGATCACCGTGGCACCAATCTCGAAGCGCCTGGCGGTTTCGAACGTCAGTAATACGATGATCTTGGAACGTACCGCCAATTTCTCCGGACTGAAGATCAAGCAGCCCCGGTTGCTGATATCGAGTAGCTCGACCGGAATCTCCTGCCGAAACCGGTCGCCCCCGATCGCGCTAAACCAATTCTGTTTGCGGATATGGACCTTGATGTCCTTGCGGATATAACGCACGGTCCGGCGCTCGTTGGCTACCTGCCCATTTCCCTTTCGGTCGGGAGTTAAACCCTTATTGTCAATATTTAGATAGTGTCGTCATAAGATAGCTGTCCACAGGGCGATGCACCGGATCTGCACAGCGGCCAGGAACGATGCGGTGTTCTTGGCATAGCGTGTGGCAATACCTCGCCAGCGCTTGAGGTGCAAGAACGCGTTTTCTACTAAATGCCGCAGTTTGTACAGGTCGCGATCGTAGTCGCGGGGTTGTTTTCGATTGCGGCGTGGCGGAATGACCACCGTCATCTGATTTGCTTCGGCTTGGGCTACGATAGCATCGCTATCGTAGCCTTTGTCCGCCAATAAGTACTGAGCATCCACGCCTTCGATCAAGGCTGAAGCCTGCGAACAATCTGCTGTGGTACCTGCTGTAATAAGGATTCTGACCGGCATACCATGCGCATCCACGGCCAGATGTATCTTACTGTTGAGCCCCCTTTTGTGACCGCCATGCCCTGATTGCCGCCTTGCGCGCCGGTCGCATGCGGATGGACTTTGATGTGGCTGGCATCAATCATCAACCATTCATAGTCGGGTTCGGTGACCAACTGTTCCAACAGGGCTTCCCAGACGCCGTGATCTCGCCAACGGCAAAACCGGCGATGGGTGTTCTTCCAATCGCCATAGTCAGGTGGCAGGTCGCGCCATGGCGCACCGGTACGCAAAATCCAGAAGACCGCATTGATAAACAAGCGGTTGTCTCGCGCTTTTCCGCCCCAGGCCCCGGCACGGCCGGGCAGATGGGGTTCCAGTAAGCTCCAAACCGTATCGGAAATGTCATGGCGGCGGTGGGCAGGTTGGGACATGGCTCTTTAATCTCATCAGCAACGACAATCTCCGTATTATACCTGACAAAGACTTATCTTGTGACGACACTATCTAGAGTCATGGCGATACTCGATCAGAAATGATTGTCAGAAAACCAGTATCGATCTTTATCAGGCAAAATTCAATTGCCGGCCCGCATGCGGGCGCCAAAAGTTAAATAAAATTCATCAAATCCGTTAAAATTGAGTCTCTTGTTATTTAATCGTCAAAATATGATTGATCTTCTCAAGTCCTCCCTCCTTAGGAACCGGCTGCCTATCGCACTGATCACGCTGCTGGTCATGGCGGATCCGGTCGCCGCGAAAGCCCAGCCGATCCCGGTGCCGATCGCCTATCTGACCCAGGAACGGGAAGTCCCGCCGCCGCTGTCGAATCTGGACCCTTTCATCAAGGACAAGGGTCTGCCAGGCGCGGAACTCGCAATCGAGGACAACAACACGACCGGACAATTTACCGGACAGGCGTTCGCTTTGAAAGCCTTTACCGTTCCGCTGCAGGGCGATCCACTGGCCGCGTTCAAACAGTACATCGCCGGCAAATACCGTTTTGTGGTCGTGAACCTGCCCGAGATCCAGCTGATCAAGCTGGCCGACCTGCCGGAAGCGAAAGACGCCTTGTTGTTCGATATCGCCACCACGGACGACAAACTGCGCAACCGGGACTGCCGGGCGAACGTGCTGCACATCCTGCCGAGCCGCGCCATGCGCGCCGATGCCCTGGCGCAGTATCTGCTCAAAAAACGCTGGACCAAATTGTTCCTGCTGCTGGGCAACCATGACGAAGACCGCCTGTACGGCGAGGCGATCAAGCGGGCCGCCACCCGTTTCGGACTCGAAATCGTCAGCGAGAAGCCCTGGGAACATACCGCCGATGCACGCCGCACCGCGCAATCCGATGTCCCTGTCCTGACCCAGGCGGACGACGAATACGATGTGCTGATCGTGGCGGACGAGCGCGGCGAATTCGGCGAATACCTCGACTACCGCACCTGGCTGCCCCGGCCGGTCGCCGGCACGCAAGGCCTGACCGCGACGGCCTGGCACCGGACGCACGAACAGTGGGGCGCGGTGCAATTGCAAAACCGCTTCAAGGAAAAATACGGCCGCTGGATGGAAGAGATCGGCTATGCCGGCTACCTGGCCACCCGGGCGGTCGGCGAAGCGGCAACGCGCGTCAAATCGAACGAATTGCAGCCGGTCAAAGACTATCTGCTGAGTCCTGCCTTCGCGCTGCAAGGTTATAAAGGCACGCCGCTGTCGTTCCGGGCCTGGAACGGCCAACTGCGGCAGCCGGTGCTTCTGGCGGCGCCGCGCTCGCTGGTGGCCGTCGCGCCGATCGAAGGCTTTCTGCACCCGAAAACCGAGCTCGACACGCTCGGTTACGACCAACCCGAAGCTACCTGCCCCTTGAACAAATGATTAAAAACACTTTGCTCGCCGCGTTGCTGGCCACCCCGTTTATCGGCCCCATCGCGCATGCCGAAACGCTGTTCGTGACGCTCGAAAAAGACAACGCGCTCGCCGTCGTCGACCCTGTCGCGGGCAAACTGCTCAAGACGGTGCCGGTCGGCCAGCGTCCGCGCGGAATCGCGCTCAGCCCCGACTTCAAATCGATTTATGTCGCCACCAGCGACGACGATACGATTAAAATTCTCGACGCGGAAACGTTGAAAGAAATCGGCAAGCTACCGTCCGGCGAAGATCCCGAAACCTTTGCGCTAAACCCGGACGGCACCCTGCTGTATGTCTCGAACGAAGACGACAGCAGGGTCACCGCGATCGATCTCAAGAAACGGAAAGCGGTCAAGCAAATCAAGGTCGGCGTCGAACCGGAAGGCATTACCGCCAGCCCCGACAAAAAATGGGTGATCAGCGCTTCCGAGACGACCAACATGGTGCACTGGATCGACGCGAAAACGCTGGAAGCGGTCAACCACATCCTGGTCGATCCTCGCCCGCGTGCGGTCGCTTTCACGGCCGATAGCGAACAGTTGTGGGTCACCTCCGAAATGGCCGGCACCCTGACGATCATCGACGTGAAATCGCAGCAAATCGTGAAGAACATCAAATTCGCAGTCCAGGGCGTGACGGCGGACAAGATCCAGCCAGTCGGGATCGTGATCGACAAGGAACGCAAGCGCGGCTATGTCGCGCTGGGGCCGGCAAACCGGGTCGCGGTGGTCGACGCACAGAAACTGGAAGCCGAAAATTATCTGCTGGTCGGCCAGCGCGTCTGGAATCTGGCGTTTTCGCCCGACCAGCAGCGTCTGTATACGACCAACGGCGTCAGCAACGACATCTCGATCATCGATCTGGCCAGCCAGACCGTCACCCAATCGGTCGGCGTCGGCACCTACCCGTGGGGCGTCGCGGTCAAACCATGAACACGAATGCCGCCTTAACCGTCACTGACGTCAGTTTTTCCTACGGCGCCAAAAAAGCGCTGGACCGGGTCGACTTCGAGATTCCGCCCGGACACTGCACGATGCTGCTCGGGCCGAACGGCGCGGGCAAAAGCACGCTGTTTTCGCTGATCACCCGCCTCTACGACACGCCGAACGGACAAATCGAACTGTGCGGCTACGATATCAAAAAAAGGACCACCCGGGCGCTGGCCAACCTCGGGATCGTTTTTCAGCAAACGACGCTGGACCTGGACCTGACCGTGCTGCAAAACCTGCGCTACCACGCCGCACTACACGGTATGAGCCACAAAGTCGCCGCACAACGCATCCATGAAGAATTGGAAAGGCTCGACATGTTCGCGCGCCGCTTCGAAAAAGTCCGCCAACTGAACGGCGGCCACCGCCGCCGCGTCGAGATTGCCCGCGCCCTCCTGCACAAGCCGGCGCTGCTGCTGCTCGACGAACCGACCGTCGGCCTCGACGTGCCGAGCCGCACGTCGATCGTCGACTATGTGCACAGCCTTGCCCGCACCGGCCATATCGCGGTGCTGTGGGCCAGCCATCTAATCGACGAAATTTATCCGGACGACCGGCTGATCGTGCTGCACAAAGGCAAAATCAAGGCGGCCGGCAGCGTCGACGAGATCCTCCAAAGCACCGGCACGGCAACGGTCAAGGACGCTTTTTTCAGACTGACCCAGGGAGACTGAAGACACGATGAACATACTGCACTTCTGGCGCGCGCTGTGGGGTATCGTCGGCCGCGAACTCCGGCGCTTCGTCACCCAGCGCGAACGTTTCATTTCAGCGCTGGTCAGGCCGCTGATCTGGCTGTTCGTCTTTGCCGCCGGCTTCCGGGCCGCGCTTGGGCTCGCCATCACGCCGCCTTACCAAACCTACATTCTTTACGAAGTCTATATTACGCCGGGCCTGATCGGGATGATCCAGTTGTTCAACGGCATGCAGAGCTCGCTGTCGATGGTCTACGACCGCGAAATGGGCAGCATGCGCAGCCTGTTGGTCAGTCCGCTGCCGCGCTGGTTTCTACTGGTATCGAAACTGTTGGCGGGCACCTTCGTGTCGATCCTGCAGGTCTACGTATTTCTCGCGATTGCCTGGATTTACAAGATTCATGCGCCCTGGCAGGGTTATCTCTGGATCGTCCCGGCGCTGATCCTGTCCGGCCTGATGCTCGGAGCGCTCGGGTTACTGTTGTCGTCCTTCATCAAACAGCTCGAAAACTTTGCCGGCGTGATGAATTTTGTGATTTTTCCGATGTTTTTCCTTTCGACCGCGCTCTATCCTTTATGGAAGCTGAAGGAATCGAGCCTGCCGCTATACCATCTGGCCCAATACAACCCCTTTTCCCAGGCCGTCGAACTGATCCGCTTCGCCTTATACGGCCAACTCAACCAAGAGGCACTGCTTTATACGCTGGCTTCCTTCATGGTGTTTATCACTGCCGCGATTATTGGCTATAATCCGTCAAAAGGAATGATGGTAAAAAAAGGCGGCGGTTAAACATTCCTCGGCAGCATGCTCCGGCCGGACGAGAATAAAAACTTCTGACCTCCGCCCGGCATCTGTCAAAGCGCCTTCCTCTCTCCGGTGACTATGTGAAAAATTCTTTTTACCTTGTTATTCCCAAACAGGAAAACAATCCGCAACGCACCAAAGAATACGAGGCCAAACCCCTCCAGCAGTGGATCAACGAGCTTCCGGCGGCGAATCCGGGCCTAGCAACGCGCTTGGTGCACGATTTGATTATCGAGTTCAATACTCTGGCGATCTCGGCCGATCTCCGGATCGCGGCGCTCGAACAGCTGCGCCCCAGTATTCTCGCCATCGAAGAAAATTTACTCAGCCGCCTAACCAAAACCGGTTTTCCCAAAGAAGAGAACGACCAAAAAATCTTCAACGTGCTCGTCTCGATCGAAAAGGAACTGACGCTGAGCTACTGGATCGTGCTGAAGGAACTGTCGCAGAAAACCTTCGGCTGGTTCCAGGGCAAACAATTGCCTCTGGCCCTGCATCGCTGCATCAGCGGACTCAGCGGCATCGTGGTCAGCCATTGCCTGATGGGCATATCGATTCCGGACTGGATATGGATCGACCTGCATTCGCTCTACAAACTCAGCGTCAATCTGAAAAAAAACACGGCCAGGATTATCGACGATCCGACCCATCCCTCCGAAAAAAGCAGTCCGGAAGACTGCTACAAGCAAATCCTGCTGCTCAGCCTGGCCGCTCCGAACGGACTGATGCAAAAAGAGGTGCTGCGGGTCTATCACTTCATCAAAACGCTCTGCGAATCGGTGCATATCCAGAACACCCCGGTTTCCGGTCAGTCGGCGCAATTTGTGATTCTGACCGACGAAGACCGGCCGCCCTTTCTCTTGAAAGAAGGAGCCCATCGTCCGGATTCCGCCACCCTGTATCTGGACTTCACCAAACTCTATAAAACGCTCGAACACAAGGCAAGACTCGCCAACATCGGCGAAGGGCGCTTCAACTCGGTGCTTGCGCTGCAAAACAATCAAATGCCGAGCTTCGATCTCTTGGAATACCTGTTCCACCGCTGGTCCGGCTTCGAGCTGGAAAGCACCCCGCTATTCGAAGACCGCCTGGACCGCTGCATTACGCTGGGCCTGATCTCTGCCCACGAACTATTGAACGATTCGCTGCACCCATCGGAAAGCCAAACCGAACTGCAGGCCCATACGGCTTCCGAAAGTTTGCTGACCTACCGATTCGAACAAGCTGGCATCTTATCCATCGGGCGCCTGATCGGCATCCGAAAAGCCGACCGCCGGGACGACGCCATCGTACTGGGTATCGTCAACCAGATCCTAATCGAGAAAAAGACGAACAATCTGCTATTCGGTGTCGAATTTCTGGCTTCACAATGCTATGCGGTTACCTATAACCCGCTCGACTCATCCAAAAAAGAAGAATCGATCAAAGCGCTGCTGTGCACCGTTACAGAAGCGGACGGCGACAAGAGCTACCTGATTACGGATAACTTCATCCTGAAAGACGGGGATACCGCCCGTATTTACTGGAAAAACGAAGATTATTCCGTTTCGCTGCGCGATCGGAAAAATATCGGCCTGGGCTACTGGCGATTTCAATGCATAAAAATAATGGAGAGGCCAAAAGCTTCCACCCCGGCAAAAGGCTATGACTTCATCTAGCTTCCTTAGAAAATCCGCCCGGCACAAAAAACACAAACCACTTGAAAAGTTTTTTCATCGTGGTAACTTGTGCGGTCGAGTGAGCGATTAAAACAGTAGGAAAATAGGTTGCGGCCTCATCGGCCAAAACCGCTGCACTCCGCACGCAATGAATTTTAGACAAATGCAGACCTTCCGCTCCGGATCAGGGAAAGTCAAAGGCAAGAATCGTCCGAATTCCTATGCAATTACAATAATAAAATCAATATCGTGAGGATAAGAAATGAGTAACGAAGATAAAACCAAACCCTCGTTGGATACGGCCAAAAACCTGTTCGGCAATCTGACTTCTGCGGCGTTGAACCTGAAAGAAACCAAACCTAAAGTGTTCTACGGCGCGGTCGGCGGCGTTGCCTTACTGGTTTTGATCGCGGTATTCAGCGGCGGGGAAAGCCGTCCGGCCGTTCAACAATATAATAAGCAAGCTCTTGCCGTCGGTCAGACCTATTCATTAAAATCCCCGAATAGCTACGATCCGAACTCCACGATCCGTATCGTTCCTGCTCCGGGCACCCTGGCTGCCTACGATGACACCGAAGAAGCGGATCGCACCGGCACCTGCCAGCATTTCCCGCAAGGAACCAAAGTCAAAGTGCTGAGACTGCAGGACGCTTTCGATACCGCCAACAGCTTTGCCGAAGTTTCGATCGAAGGCGGCGAGTGCAACGGTAAAACCGGCTGGGTTTTGTCGATCGATCTGCAATAAATCGATCGGCGCTGTAAAAATTATTTGACACATTCTGTAAATACTATATAATTTGCGAATAATTTCTAGCGCGGGAATAGCTCAGTGGTAGAGCACAACCTTGCCAAGGTTGGGGTCGCGAGTTCGAATCTCGTTTCCCGCTCCAAAATATGACAAAAAAGCCGCGGAACTCGCGGCTTTTTTATTTAGATTTAAAATCAAGGCTGCGTAGCAAAATGGTTATGCAGCGGCCTGCAAAGCCGTAGATACCGGTTCGATTCCGGTCGCAGCCTCCATCATATCCATGCGGGAATAGCTCAGTGGTAGAGCACAACCTTGCCAAGGTTGGGGTCGCGAGTTCGAATCTCGTTTCCCGCTCCAAAATATGACAAAAAAGCCGCGGAACTCGCGGCTTTTTTGTATCGAAAACCAATAGCGTGTCGCTCAAATTCAACTTCAAGGGTTTGATGCACCCGGTATTATCCCTCCTCAACCGGCCAAAATCCGAGCCGGATACAGCACCTATGGACGATGCGGCCAGTGCGGCTACCGGGGCTTTTCCGCATTCTTGCGGAGTTCCGCAGTATCCCGCAGTTTCAGGCGGGTCTGTTCCGACAAGCCGGCCAAGCCTGCGCAGGACTTCGGCGCCTCGAGCACTTTGAGCAGGGCCGCCGCCAGTCCGGAATCCGGGTTATCCTCCGTTGAGTTGTTGAAAGCCCGTCTTGCGATACCGGCGGCAATCGCCGGGTCCGAACAGGCCAGGTCGATCAGTTTAGGGTGCAGCACTTTGGTGCGATAAACATCCAGCTGCGCCGGACTCTTGTATTTGCATCCCAACAAGACGCGGTGATCGCTGTAACAATTTGTCCGGCTGGCCGCTTTGCCCGGCGACAAACCGGTGCCGACCTGTTTCATCCGTTTCTGCAGGGCGCTGAATTTTTCATCATCGAGTAACGGTTTCAGCATCGCTTCCAGGCTGCGCTGTTGCTGTGCATCCCACTCCAGCGAGGCATGATCGGCAATAAAGATACCGTCGAGATTGGCGGCAGACCAATCGCTCCCCTGCAGTTGCGTTTCCCGCAGCTCCGCCCCCTGCAGATCGGCCAGGACCAGGTCCGCGCCCTGCAATTCCGCGTAAACCAGATCCGCGCCTTGCAGATTCGCCTTGCGCAGCGTAGCGCCCTGCAGTTTCGCGCCTCGCAGGTCGGCACCCTGCAGTTTTGCCCCACGCAGATCCACGCCCTGCAGGTTCGCCCCGCGCAGGTCCGCACTCTGCAAGTTCGCCCAGCTCAGGTCGGCGCCCTGGAGGTCGGCACCGCGCAGGTCCGCGCCCTGCAAATCCGCTTCGACCAGGACCGCGCCTTGTAGTTGCGTACCTCCCAGGATCGCGCCCTGCAGTTGCGTCTTGTCCCAGCCAGCCACCCCCTGGAGCTTTGCTCTCAGCAGCACAGCGCCCTGCAGTTGGACATGGCGAATGTCCGCCTTGGGTAATTGGGCTCCCTGCAAATTGGCGAAACGTAGATCGCGCTTTTGCAAATTGAGGCCGTCGAACTCCTTGAAGGCCGCATCGCGGATTGCCTTGTTCGGGTCCGTTGCGCGCGTCAGCAGGGACAAAGAGACTTCTTTCGGTACCAGGCGCCTTTCCTTCAGATTCAGATTGCGCGAAAAAAAGCTCAAGTCGAACCACGCACAGGGCCCCAGCATCACCTGAAGAATCGAAGCCTCGGTTTTTTCGGCCTGCTCCAGCGAAGTGCAGGATATGGTCCCCTGTTTATGCACCGCGACGCTCAGCCAGGTTTCGGGCACTTTCCGGATCAGCCAGTCTTCGAAATACCCGGAGTCCTGCTCCGGAGAGCCGTTTCCAGCATCGCTTTTCGCCGGGCTGTAATAAGCCTGGACGGTCATCCTGCCGGGTATCACCGCGACTAGGCTCAACAAGACCACCAGCGGCAGCGACACCATCAGAACGATCATTCCCTTGGGTTCGGTCCCGGTTTGCTGAACCGGCCGCAGGGCGACTTCGCGCAGATGCCGGTTCGGCCAGCGCCGCTGGATCGCCCGGACCGACCGGTTCCATCCCAGTTCGCACAGATAGTGGAGCGAGGCCGGCCAATACCCGAACAGTTTGAAGGCGAAGTTTTGCCACCATTCCCCAGCCCGGTCCTGCGGCGATGCAATCAGCGGCCAGAGCGCGACCAGCATGACCGCGTCGACCCAGACCGCGAACCGCTGGGACCAGGTGATCGCCTCATCGTGAAACGGCAGAAAACGGATTTGCGCTGCCAGCAGCATAAATAAAGGCAAGGCAATGATCGTAATGCCGACGATCAGCGACAGCAGCCAGCGTATCAGCCAGACATTGGACCTCCCGACGATCAGGTGCGTAAAAGGAAAGATGAACAGGCGGTCGCGGATTTGTTGCCCGGCCGAAGTATTGGGCAAATCGTGGTCCAGATTCCAGAGCTTGCAGGAAAGCAGCTCCAGTTGCATCAGCAGATTGAAATGCAGCAGCACGACCATCCACGGGGCGAACGAATAAAAAGCCGTCAGCGGCAATTCCACATCCAGAATCGGCAGCTTGACCGGACTGATCCGGAGCAGATCCTCGTGCGTGGTTCCCCAGACGATCACGCCGAGATAGGCGGCGAACGCGATGAACGCGACATGCAGCGCCGCCACCGTCTGCGAGGCGGAATTGGCCGAATCCAGCAGTTTCTCGATGTGCGGAGAATTTTCGGGGTTGGGAGACAATGCAGGGCTGGTCATGGCGGCGAATACGAAAAGCGGCTTACTGGGTTTTGAGTTGCCAATGTCCCGAATCGATCCTTCGGGTTTGGCTTGAATGCCCGCTACGTTACCGGAGGCACGAAGACGCGTGAACAGAGACGACGCCGATTCGCGGTACACGGCTTCGGGCTTCGCTTCGTAACGGCGGGAAAAAATCGTTTGGCGTCGGCCCGGGCCGCATCTCACCGTAGGCTCTCGCGGTTAGATGGCCGGGCCGGCGCGCCTGCTCGATATCCGCCCTCAAAAAAGCAGGTTACCCGAACCGAACGGCGCCGCACTGACAAGCAGCCCGTTCTTATCGCTATGGGCATCGCGCACCAGCGGCGTAAGCCATTTCCCCGTTCCGGCAACCGGTCGGCGAATCTCCGGGAACCGTTTTCCGAACATGCCGACACAAGGCAATTCTTTTCACAAAATTGCCGCAGCCCTGTAGGTCGGGTACGCGCTTTTTGTACCCGACATTTCCAATGGCATGGTTTCGGATCAATACAATATTCCGAAACATGATCGCCATCCACACGTCGGGCAACGATATGGAAACAATATGAAAATACTCTAATCCAGGTTTCTATTCGGAAGCAGAAAAGACGTTTACCTAGGATTTGGTCAGTAATTAACTTCCCGAATGCGAATCGTTGTAGAGGCAGCTTCCGCCTCGACAGATGCCTCGGTCGCGGCTGAAGCCGCTTCTACACACGCTGGGCATGCCAATATCCGGCCTACTACACGAACCGGCCGTTCGCAGACTACAAGCCCAAGATAAATTCCTAGGAAAAAGACAAAATGCTTGACAAAGTCCATATATAGACTTAATTTTTATTATAATACATAAATAAACCCATTTAGGAGGTACGGCGTGTTATCTATCGCAAAAGACCGCCCCGGCCTTGACCAGGCCACGGTGGCAAAAAGTGCGTTACGGACTTTTTTTAATATCGCGGAAGCCTGGAAGCTCAGCACGGAGGAAGCGATGACGTTGTTGGGAGTGGATTCCCGCAGCACTTTTTTCAAATGGAAAAAGCAGCCCGAACTGGCCAAGTTGAATCCCGACAAACTGGAAAGGCTCTCCTATATCTTCGGTATTTACAAAGCCTTGCAGATTTTATTGCCAAAACCCGAAGCGGCCGACCAATGGATCAAGCGCCCGAATTCCGTAGCCTTGTTTCAAGGCAAATCCGCGCTTGACCGAATGCTGAAAGGCCGCGTCATCGATTTGTATATCGTCCGGCAATACCTCGACGGGCAGCGCGGATGATGAATCATATGCCGACGCCGCCGATCAATCGTGTGGTCTGGCGGCCCTGTTGGCGGCTGGTGCCGAGCCGGTTTCCGCCGTCCGGATTATTCGACCGGGTCGCCGAGCCGGAAGACCTGGACATTGTTTTCGCCATCGAAGCGCTGACCAATGACCGGTTGTTGGACGAATCGGGCGACATCATGCGGGTTCCCTTCGAAGACCGTATCTCGGGTCCCGGAACAACGCCGATCATGGCTGCGTTCACTCACCTCACCCCCGAAGGAAGCCGGTTTACGGACGGCACTTATGGGGTTTACTACGCCGGCAGCGACATGGATACGGCCATCGCCGAAACCCGGTTCCATAAAGCCAGGTTTCTGGCGGCGACGAACGAGCCGCCGATAGAAATTGACATGCGCAGTTATGCTTCGGATTTGGACTCCGAACTGCATGATATTCGAAAGATGCAATCGCGGATGCCGGCTATTTATACAGACGACCCGGAGAGTTATAGCCATCCTCAAGCACTGGCGAAAGCATTGCACGGCACGGGATCGAACGGCATCGTTTACGACAGTGTCCGTTATGCCGGCGGGGAATGTATAGCCGTCTTTAAACCGCGCGTGCTCTCTCCCGTTCGGCAAGGCCCGCATTTTTGTTATGTATGGAACGGAGAAGCCATCACGGAGATTTATCAAAAAAACCGTTACCAACCGGGGCAATCATTCTGACGCCGTCCCGACTGTCCTATAAAAACCCTTTATGGGCAACCCATGCATTATTTTCCGGACTATTGGCTGCCGGGATGGCGAAACACCGGTAAAATTCTTACGGCTTCGCAACTGGAAGCCGTGCACTAACCATGAAACCTTTGGAATACGGATTTCGCGTAACGCTTCATTCGCCCCCTGTAAGGATCATTGTTCCAAACTGATCAATATCGATATTACGTAGCCGGTTTCACCGCCTTGAATAAGCCCATGGATGACCCTACCCAACACAAACCCACATTAAAGAGCAATTAACCATGACAACTCTCACGCCTTATTAATGTCCAAAGCAAACCAGGGCTGGTCGCTGCTAAAAATTAGACTACAATAAGTGAATCTCTCAAGTGGTTTTGAATACCGAATAAAACCACTTGAGCGTTTATATTGTCCTCACTCTAAGGCCTAGTATCCAGACATGGAACGCTTCGAACGTATTTACCAACTGCACCATATCCTATCCGGCCGCCGTACGCCGATCGCCAATAGAGACCTTCAGGAACAACTGGAATGTTCCGAAATCACCGTCAAACGCTTGATAAGCCTGATGCGCAACCACTTCGCTGCGCCGATCGTGTACAACCGGCAATTGAACGGCTACACCTATGGCAATGAAAATGGTGCGCATCCCTATGAATTGCCCGGATTGTGGTTTAGCGCCGATGAACTTTGGGGATTGTTGACCTGCCACACGCTGCTCAGCAAACTGTCACAAGGCATCTTCGGCGAACACGTGATCCAGTTGCAAAAGCGCGTAGAGAAATTGCTCGCGTTGGATAACACCAGCGCCGGACGCAAACTCGAAAGCGTCAAAATCCTCGCCATGGCTGCCCGGCAAAAAGGCATCAATCCGCTGTTCAACAAAATCGCCTCCGCGTTGTTCGACCGCCGGCAGCTGCGTTTGACCTACAAGGCGCGCAGCGACGGCGAAACGACCGAACGCGACGTATCGCCGCAGACCCTGGTTCATTACCGCGACAACTGGTATCTCGACGCCTGGTGCCACCTGAAAAACGAGCTGCGCATTTTTGCGGTCGAAAACATCCAAACCGCCGCCCGGCTCGACCGGCCCGCCAAAATCATTCCCCGCGCCGAGCTGGATACCTATTTCTCTTCCGCCTACGGCATCTTTTCAGGCAAAGCCGAGCATCTCGCCAAACTCAAATTCACCCCCGAACGCGCCCGCTGGATCAAAGACGAACACTGGCATTCCGAACAACAGGGCCGCTGGCTCGACGACAGCAGCTACGAACTCGCCTTCCCGTTCGGCGACCACCGCGAATTGTTGATGGACATCCTCAAACACGGCCGCCACATGTCGAAGTCCTCGAACCGGCGTTTTTAAGGCAGGCCGTTCGGGATGAAATCCAGGAGATGAAAAAAATTTACCGAAAAGACGAGATTGGGATCATCGAATGATACGGTGGCTATGGATAATGCAATTTCGAGTTAAAAAAACCGGCGACATTGACGATGGCAGAAGAAACGAATAAAGAAATTCCGTTGTATTACCGCTATTGGGGCAAGGCTAAACCTGAAACTGATAGCGGAGGTCCGGCTTATCATTTGCTGCCTTATCATTGTCTGGATGTGGCGGCAGTTGCTGATATTTGGCTGAACCGGAGCTACGATATTAAACGTTGTTTCACGGACATTACTGGATTGGATGAAGAAAAAAGCCGGGCATGGCTACTGTTTTTTATCGCTTTACATGATTACGGCAAATTCGATTTGCGCTTCCAGCGCAAGGCGCGAGAAGCCTGGGAAAACGTCAATGCCGAATTGAATGCCATTCCTACACAACTGACCGGCCAAGCAATTAAAGAATATAACCACGGGCCGGCCGGGCTTTACTGGTTTTATCGCGATCAACATCCGCGCTTCTCTTCCGGGGACGGCGATTTTTACTTTGACGATAATGATGAATGGCTGGCCTGGTCAAGTTGGCTGGCGCCGGTGGTCGGCCATCACGGTATTGTGCCGGGCGAACACGAGAAAGACGCGCCGAAATATAGCCTATTCGCTTCCGAAACCCTGTTGGATACTTTCAAGCAAGCCAGGTTACAGTGGCTTCAAGCTTTAGAACGGTTATTTCTTGTTCCTGCAGGGCTAACATTGGCGGATACGCCGCCGCTACTTGAGCAAACCAAAAATAAGCAATCGCCGGCGACGATGCTGGCAGGATTTTGTTCGGTCGCTGATTGGTTGGGGTCGTGCGACTGGTTTCGCTATGACAAGCAGCCATGTCCTGATCTTGAAAAATTAACCCAGTGGTATGAGCAGCGATTGGAAATTGCCGGAAGCATTTTACAGGAGGCCGGCGTTATCAGCCAGGTTCAGCCTTATCAATCGATCGATGTGTTACTGAACGGCAACTCTCCCAGACAAGTCCAGTGCCTGATCGAACGCCTACCCAAAACACCCGGCATGACGCTGATCGAAGCCTCCACCGGCTCAGGCAAAACCGAAACGGCATTGGCTTATGCCTGGCAATTATTGGCTTTGGGTTTGGCCGACAGCATTGTGTTTGCCTTGCCGACTCAGGCAACTGCCAATGCGATGTTGAGCCGTCTGGAAAAAGCCGCGCCGCTGCTGTTTGCCAATCAGACCAATGTCGTACTAGCACACGGGCGAGCCAAATATCAACAAGATTTCATCGATTTAAAACAAGCCTGTCGCCCCCAAACCGCCCAAGGCAATGAAGAAGCCTGGGTGCAATGCGGCAACTGGCTGGCACAAAGCCGTAAACGGGTTTTTCTCGGCCAGATTGGGGTGTGCACGGTCGACCAAGTCTTCGTATCGGTGTTGCCGGTCAAGCATAAATTTGTGCGCGGATTCGGCCTGGGCCGAAGCGTTTTGATCATCGACGAAGTTCATGCCTATGACAGTTACATGTATGGACTCATGGATGCCGTGCTGGAACAGCAACGCCTTGCCGGCGGCAGTGCGATTTTACTGTCAGCGACGTTGCCGTCCGGGCAAAAACGGCAGCTGGCTGCGGCATGGGCATGTCAATATGAGGTCGTCAATCAGACTTATCCGATTATCAGCCATTACAGCGCCGGACAAGTTGAAACTTTCGATCTCATGGAGATGCCCGAGCAGCAGCCTAAACCGGTTACCGTCGGTCTAGAGCTAATAAAATATCCCGAACTATTGCCGGACGCCTTGTTCCTACAACGGTTACTGGACGCGGTTGAACAAGGCGCGCAAGTTTGCCTGGTGTGCAATCTGGTCGCTGACGCCCAGCAGCTTTATCAACGCTGCCAAGTGCTCATCGAACAATCGGCAATACTCACAGCGGAGCAATGCCTGCTGTTCCATTCCCGCTTCATCTTCGGCCACCGCCAGGACAAGGAGCGTAAGGTCCTGGATTGGTTCGGCCCCGAACCGCACCCGAAAAATATCAGAAACCAAGGTCATTTGTTGATAGCGACGCAAGTGGTCGAGCAATCTCTCGATCTCGACTTCGACTGGCTGGTAACTCAGCTTTGCCCGGCAGATTTATTGTTTCAACGCATGGGCCGTTTGCATCGTCATGCCAAAAATCGGCCGGACAGGCCGAAGCTCTTTGCCGATCCGATTTGTACCGTACTGCTGCCGATCGAGCCGGATTACGCATTGCACGAAGTCATCTACGGCAACAGTCGGGTGCTTTGGCGCACTCAACGGCTTTTGGAAACTGCCGGAGGTGACGAAGATTTACAAATCACCTTTCCGACAGCTTATAGGGATTGGATCGAGAAAGTTTATGATGAAAATGCATGGCCGGATGAACCTGAATCGGTGCTGAAAAGCTACGATGTCTACGATAAAGACTGCTACACCAGCAAGATGTTGGCGAAGCAGTTGATTAACAGCAGCATGCACGAACTTTCGGATAATGATGCGAATGTTTCCGTCCTTACCCGTGACGGGGACATGAGCCTGAACGTCATTCCTGTCTATCTCGACTCACAGGGACGGCGATGCCTGTTAAACGGCAAAATGATCGATGAGATGGATGAAAGCCAACGATCGGAAGCCATCAATCTGAACAGCGTTGCCGTACCAAGCAGTTGGGGAAAACACGATCGGTTACCGATATCCGATCAAGAGGGGTTAATTTGGCTTTCTATGCAACGTCAAGAAAACGATCAATTTATAGCTAAACACTACAATGATACTTATCTGTATCATCCCGATACCGGCCTCATCCGCATTGATCCAATCGAGGAGAACGCATGAACTTACTGACAGATGCTTGGATACCCATCCAGCAACAAGGCAGCTACCAAAAGATTACTTTGCAGCAACTGCTGTGCGGCGAACAAAGCGGCGAGCTTTGCCTGCCGCGCAACGACATGGAATTGGCCTGTTTGCAGTTGCTTTGCGCCATAACGCAAGTCCTGTTTACGCCCAAGAACAAAAAGGAATTGGGACAATATATCCAACAACCGATGACGGCACAGGACTATGTCGAAGTCAGCCGGGGAAAAATGTCTTGGTTCGATCTAAATCACGCGAAGACCCCGTTCATGCAAATTCGCGGCGTCAAATCCACCCAACCAACGGGCATGGATAAATTGCTGGCAGGCGTAGCTGACGGCACTAATAAAGCCTTCGTTAACCCGCAAGGGCTGGGTGAAGTTTTATGCGGCGGTTGTGCAGCCATTGCATTGTTCAATGCGGCCAACAACTGTCCAAGTATGGGCGGCGGTTTTAAGGGGAGCTTGCGCGGCAGTACGCCCATTACGATTTTGATCCGGGGGAAAGAACTACGGCAAACCATCTGGTTAAACGTATTGACCGAAGAAACAGCGGAAGCTGCGATGCCGTGGTATCAAAATACGAAGAACCAATTGCCGAATTATCTGGACACCGTCAAAGCCGATGCCAAAATCGCTGCCTCCGCGATCGGCCTCAATCGAGGTTTGTTGTGGCAGCCGGCGCATTTCGAGCTTTTGCCGCCAAAGACTTCCGGTTGCTGCAGTTGTTGCGGTTGCATAGAACCGGTATATGACGGTTTTAACAAGGCCAAATTTAATTACACGGTAGAAGGCGTTTGGCCGCATCCCCTATCCGCCCGTATTTTTACCGTTAAAAAAGGCGAGAAAGAAGAAAAATTTCCATCCTTTACCACGACCGCGCCGACCTGGACACATTTAAGCCGTTTGGTTGTCGATCAGCAAACCGACAAGGAAGGCCAACAGACTGCACCGGTAATTCAACAAGCCAGAACCTTCATGGCATCCGATAAAATTCAATTGATCGTCGGCGGCTACCGCAACAACCAGGCTACGATTTTAGAACGCCGTCACGAATTGTTCAGTCTGGCGCAAGGCTGGGCGACACACGGCGAAGTAATTCACCAGATCATCGCGGTCGGCCTGGCTTACAAAACGGCGTTAAGAAAAGCGCTGTACCTGTTTGCGGTCGGCATTAAAGACAAAGTGCATGGATCCGGCATCAATCTTTGCGAGTCTGCCGAAACGAACTATTACCAGCAAACGGAAAGCCTGCTGCATTACAGCTTGGCCGCCGTCGATTACGCCGCACCATCGGCGGCATTAAATGCCCAAAACGGCAAGCTCAAGGCAATGGTGACCGCTTTATTCGAACAAGCGACCGAACCCTACCGGCAAGAACCCAAGATGCTGAAAGCCTTGGCGCTGGCGAGGCGATCCTTAAATAAATCCCTGCAAGAACTGGAACCGGAAGGAGCGAATACATGAGTGTAGGAGAAAACAAGGGCCGGATTTTATGGCTTTGTATGAACATTACCAAAAGCTGAAACCCGGCCCGCAAGCCGAACTCAAGCGTGTCGTGCAACCGGACGACTTGCTTGAAATCCCTGCTTTCTATCGGCTATTGCAAGACAACAAGGCGAGCAAAAACATGCAGCGCTTGGTGTTTTGCCTGCCGTTGATCAAGCACCAGGACAACGGCGATTCGCTGGGAAAAGCGCTGGCAAAAGCCGACATCAACGAAAAGCGACTGTTTATGGTGATTCGTTCTCAGGAACCGAATGACCTGATCCAGTTGAGACGGCTGCTCAAACAGGCCGAGCCGAAGCTGGATTGGCCCTCAGCGGCGAAAACCCTGTATTTCTGGAACGACCGCGCCAAACGCCAGCTATTGGAAGATTTCTTCTTCTATCAAAACAGCAAAACCAAAGAATCCGCTTAATGCAAAGGAACAAACCATGAACGAGAACTTTATCAATTTCCACGTACTGATTTCCCACAGCCCCTCTTGCCTGAACCGCGACGACATGAATATGCAAAAATCGGCGATTTTCGGCGGCAAGCGCCGAGTGCGTGTTTCCAGTCAGAGTTTGAAGCGCACGATGCGCCATAGCGATTATTATCGCGAACACTTGGGGGAACCCAGCGTGCGCACCAAGCATCTGGCGGATTTTCAAACGCAAACCATTGCCGCTCTTTCGGGGCGTTACGAGGAAAAACTGATCAAACAAGCGATCAGCTATATCTCCGGCAAAGATGCCAGCGCCGAAGATGCCAAGGGTGATGCGGTTGCACCCTGGGTATTGGAAGAAGTCGCGTATTTTTGCGAGCAAATCACAGCGCTGGAGTCCGATGGCATCGACCCGAAAAAACTGCAAAAACAAATCGAAAAAGACGGCCAGGCCTTTCGCCAAGCCCTTGCGAGAGGTATGGACATTGCCTTGTCGGGACGGATGGCGACTTCCGGTTTGATGAGCGAAGTCGGCAAAATCGATGGCGCCTTGGCTGTCGCCCATGCTATCACCACCCATACCGTCGATGCCGATATCGACTGGTTTACCGCCGTCGACGACTTGCAGGAATTGGGATCAGGGCATTTGGATACGCAGGAGTTTTCGTCCGGGGTTTTCTACCGTTATGCCAGCTTGAATCTCAAGCAGTTGCAGGTGAATCTCGGATTACTGCCGGACATGAAAGCGCCAGAAACAGGCGACAGCCGTACAAAAGTGCTCGATATTGCCGCGCATGTTTTACACATGCTGGCAACCGAAGTTCCCAGCGCCAAGCAGCAAAGCTTTGCCGCGCACAATCTGGCTGACGTCGCATTGGTCAGCTTCGCCCATCAACCGATTTCGCTGGCCAACGCCTTTGAAAAACCGGTGCCGGCGGACTATAAAACCGGCGGATTTAGAGAGCCGTCAATCAAGGAATTAAACGCCTATTGGGATAAAGTGCATCGCGGTTACGATTTGACGGAACGCTGCGCCGAATTCGCTTTGGATGAAATCGCGCTGCCAGCCGGAATTGTAGCCAAATCCTCCCTGCCTGATCTTGAAAACTGGCTCAGAAACAACGGTCAAGGTTAAAAGCCATGCGCGACTATCTGATCTTAAAACTGCAAGGCCCGATGCAGGCATGGGGGCGGGAGAGCTTTGAAGGCTTACGGCCCTCTGAGCTGTTCCCCGGACGCAGTGCTTTGTTGGGTTTGCTCGGAGCATGCTTAGGGATCGACCGTACCGACCGGCGACGATTGCAAGATTTGGCAGCCAGCGTTTCGTTTGCCGTACGAGTCGACCGGCAAGGACAAAAAATGACTGATTATCATACCGTCAAGGATGCGAGAGAAGATTATCGCGGCCTCAAAAGCCATAACACCATTCAGACCTGGCGGGAATATTGGCAAGATGCCTGTTACACGGTAGCAATTTGGGCAAGTAGAGATAATGCACCTCTACATTTAGCCGCTATCGAGCAGGCAATTAAGCAGCCGATCTACACACCAGTACTGGGGCGGCGCAACTGTCCATTAGCCAGACCGTTGTTTGAAACGAAGATTGCCGCCGAATCCGCTCTGGCGGCACTAGCGCAAACCGGAGCGAATCAAGGCACCCTTTACAGCGAAGAGAATAGCCCCGGCGCGATACCTCTTAAAAAACGGGATGTGCCGATCGTTCATCAACCGCGCCAATTCGCCAGCCGAACCGTGTTCATGACCGCTGTTCAAGGAGCGCTCCATGTATCTGAGTAAAATTCACATTCCCTGGCATCAGGCGAAAAACCCTTACCAGTTTCATCAGGCGCTCTGGCGTCTGTTTCCGGGACAGGATGAATCAACGCGGGATTTTTTATTTCGGGTTGAACAGATGCAAAAAGGCATTGGAGCCAATGTTCTTTTACAGTCCACTTTACAACCTCAAAGCAGCGTCCAAAGCCCGTCGCTTCTCGCTCAACGCGAATACGATTTGAATGTGCAGAACGGCCAACACTTTCGCTTTCGCCTGCGCGCTAATCCGATCAAAACGATTAAGGACAGCGACAAAGGCACATTCGAGAAAAAAGGCAAAACCTATACGAAAACCGTGCGCGTTCCTTTGTTGCAAGAAGAACAGCAGCAGGCCTGGCTGGAACGTAAGCTACAAACTTTTGCGCGACTGGAAACACTGACGATGCAGCCGGAACCCGTTCTATATTTTCGCAAAATTAAAGAAGGCCGAAGCGGTAAAATTCAAACCGTGCTGTTCGACGGCATATTGACTGTCACTGATGCAACCCTATTTAAGCAGGAAATAACTCAAGGTATTGGCCCTGCCAAAGCCTTCGGCTGCGGCTTGCTATCTATCGCCAGGATTTAATGTTACAGTCCGTATGACAATTCATACAATGAGGTAATGCCATGAGAATCAACGCAAAATTAGACGAGCAAAGCGAGAAAAACTTGCAGTTTATTAAAGAGCAAACCGGCGAAACCGTGACCCAGATCATCAAGGAACTGCTCGCGGATAAAGCGGGCGAACTCAGGCAAAAACAGCAGCCGGGAAGCAAAATGAAAGCCTTGCTGCAAAGTAAGTTTGTAGGCTGCGGCGAAGGACCGGAAGACGGTTCCGTCAATTACAAAAAATATATCCGCGACTATATCGATGAAAAATTTAGTCATCGCTGATACGGGATATTTTGCGGCGTTGGCTAATCCCAAGGATAGGTACCATCTGCTTGCACTTTCGGTAAGTCAATCGATTTCCGACGACTTGATCACCACTTGGCCTGTCATTACCGAATTATGTCATTATTTGGTTAAAAATATTTCACCGCAGGCGCAAGCCTTTTTTCTGGATGAAATTTCAACAGGGATTATTCAGGTTGTGAATACAGAAAAGGAGCATCTCAATCGAACGCGACGCTTGCTTTTGAAATATGCTGATCTTCCTATGGATTTTGCCGATGCCTCCCTGGTGATTTTAGCCGAAGAGTTGGGCCACGGCCGGATTCTCTCGACCGATCGGCGCGATTTCAACACGTATCGCTGGAAAAATCACAAACCATTCCAAAACCTGCTGCTGCCGGACGACTGATTCGGCTTCGATGAGAACGCATGCCATGTCTGAACTGCTGCAAAAAATCGCCGAGCTAGCCGATAACGATTCCGACATTGCGGTCGTCTGGCTCTACGGTTCGCGCGCGAAAGGCAATGCCCATGCGTCCAGCGATTACGATCTAGCCGTAGCATTCAACCGCTTCATCAAAGACGATCCGATCGAAAAGCGGCTACGGCCCGAGTGTCTCGCGCTGGACTGGCAACGGGCTTTAGGTCTGCATGATTTTCAGTTGTCCATTGTGGACATCAATCAGGCGCCGATTCCTTTGGCGTTTGAAATCATTCAGGCCGATACGGTCATTTTTTGCCGGGATGAAAACCGGCTTTGGCAGGAAACGCTCCGCATTCATAGCCGCATGGAACTCGATTATGCCTGAAGCCTATCTCGACTCGATCGAACAACATAGCCGGGAGCGCCGGGAAGACCTTGATGGCTTGTCTGTTATCGCCGCAGAGCGCCCATTCAGCCGAATTGAACGCCGTGCCGCCGAACGGGCTTTGCAGATATTGATAGGAGCCTGTATCGGCACGGCAAAATTTTGGTTAAAGGCCGAACATCTTAACCTGCCGTTGGACGCATACGAGAGCTTTGCCAAATTGGCCGAATTGCAAAAGCTTTCGCTGGATGAACTGAAGCAATGGCGCAAAATTGTAGGGATGCGCAATGCTTTGGTGCCCGATTATCCGGCCATCGACGCCGACTTGTTACGGACAGTTTTGGCTGAGCGATCGTACGATTTTCTGATCGACTTCATTTTGAAGGTTAAACGGCAATGCACGACTCAACGTTAATCGAACAAGGAAATCTTTCATGCTCCCACCACTCAAACCCATCGCGATGAAAGAACGCGTGTCGATGGTCTTCATCGAAAAAGGCCAGATCGACGTGAAAGACGGCGCCTTTGTCGTGATCGACGAAACCGGCATCCGCACTCACATTCCGGTCGGCAGCATCGCCTGCATCATGCTGGAACCGGGCACCCGCGTTTCCCATCATGCCGCAGCGCTAGCCGCCAGAGCCGGCACATTGCTGGTCTGGGTCGGCGAAGCGGGCGTCCGGGTCTATGCTTCGGGACAGCCGGGCGGCGCGCGTTCCGACCGCTTGCTGTATCAGGCCAAACTGGCGCTGGACGATGCCGCCCGCTTGAAGGTCGTGCGCAAGATGTACGAGATCCGCTTCGGCGAAAAACCGCCCGAACGCCGCAGCGTAGAACAATTGCGCGGCATCGAAGGCGCCCGCGTAAAAAAAACCTACGAACTGCTGGCCAAGCAGGCCGGCGTCACTTGGAAAGGCCGCCGCTACGATCCGACGGAATGGGACAACAGCGATATGGCCAACCGCTGCGTCAGCTCGGCTACCGCCTGCCTCTACGGTATCTGCGAAGCGGCCGTGCTGGCGGCCGGCTACGCACCGGCGATCGGTTTCATTCATACCGGCAAGCCGTTGTCTTTCGTGTATGACATCGCCGACCTGTTCAAATTCGACGAGATCATTCCGCACGCCTTCAAAATCGCTGCGAAGAATTACCGCGATCCGGAACGCGAAGTCCGGCTGATGTGCCGCGATATTTTCCGGCAAAGCAAAATCCTGAGAAAAATCATTCCCACCATCGAAGACGTACTGGCCGCCGGCGACTTGGAAATTCCCAAGCCCGCCGAAGAGTCCGTACTCCCCGCCATCCCCAATCCCGAGAGCATCGGCGATGTTGGTCATCGTAGTTGAAAACGTCCCGCCCCGGTTGCGGGGGCGCCTTGCCGTCTGGCTGATCGAGATTCGTGCCGGGGTTTATGTAGGCGATTTGTCGGTCAAAGTCAGGGAAATGATCTGGGTACAAATCGAGAATGGCATCGAAGACGGCAACGCGGTCATGGTCTGGACCACCAATACCGAACCCGGTTTCGACTTCATCACCCTGGGCAAAAACCGCCGCCTGCCGGTCGAGTTGGACGGCTTGAAACTGGTTTCGTTTTATCCCGAGGAAGACCCGAACGATCAGAATGCTCTTTAACAATTTAACGTTAAAAAACCGGCAAAGAATCGGTGGAAATTTTGAGGCGATTATTTCGCTTGTCTAACAATGTGTTAGGATAAGTGTGTTCCCCACGAGTGTGGGGATGAACCGTCAGAGACAAGCGAGACCAATATAACGCTCAAGTGTTCCCCACGAGTGTGGGGATGAACCGATATCTGTGTATCTAACAGAATATACAGTCTAGTGTTCCCCACGAGTGTGGGGATGAACCGTTTTCGGACAGCGACGGCGTCGCGATGATGGAGTGTTCCCCACGAGTGTGGGGATGAACCGTCTCATTGGTCACTTTGGCGCTGATCCTGTTAGTGTTCCCCACGAGTGTGGGGATGAACCGCCGTTTTGAGCGGCTTTTTCTACTTAGTGCTAGTGTTCCCCACGAGTGTGGGGATGAACCGGCCGCCAACAAACGGGTCGGCGATCAAACCGCGTGTTCCCCACGAGTGTGGGGATGAACCGATTATCCAGCGTTGGAGAGTATGATCGGCGGCGTGTTCCCCACGAGTGTGGGGATGAACCATGTCGTAAAGCCGCTTGTTATCGGATAGTGCCGTGTTCCCCACGAGTGTGGGGATGAACCGCATTCATCGACATCCTCAAACCCGCCGACGAGGTGTTCCCCACGAGTGTGGGGATGAACCGCGGTGGATCGACGGCACACCGTTGAGCAGTTGGTGTTCCCCACGAGTGTGGGGATGAACCGCCGGCACGTTTATCGTCGATCCCGACAAGGGTGTGTTCCCCACGAGTGTGGGGATGAACCGAACGGCGACAACTACCCGAACGAGATTGTTGTGTGTTCCCCACGAGTGTGGGGATGAACCGCGCGCGGGCGCACGGCGCGAAGTCTGCATGAAAGTGTTCCCCACGAGTGTGGGGATGAACCGCCCCGCGTTCTGTTAAGGCTTGTCCGCAGATTGTGTTCCCCACGAGTGTGGGGATGAACCGCACCATGCCTTCGAAACGTTCGGTAAAGCCGAGTGTTCCCCACGAGTGTGGGGATGAACCGACATGCCGACTGATCTTGTGCCACGCGCCGCGGTGTTCCCCACGAGTGTGGGGATGAACCGCCATGGACGAAACCTGCAACCTGCGCCTGCAAGTGTTCCCCACGAGTGTGGGGATGAACCGCTGATCGCGCAACTGACCGCACAAATCGTCGAGTGTTCCCCACGAGTGTGGGGATGAACCGCCAAAAAAAACGAACCAGCGGAGACTAAATAAGTGTTCCCCACGAGTGTGGGGATGAACCGCGCTCCAACTCAGGCAGGGTCAGTTGGAAGATGTGTTCCCCACGAGTGTGGGGATGAACCGTTGCGAACGTCGGCGACGACAAGATTAATCGCGTGTTCCCCACGAGTGTGGGGATGAACCGGAGTACCTGAGTTTGTACGAGCGGGTCGGCAAGTGTTCCCCACGAGTGTGGGGATGAACCGTTCGTCGGCGGCGCGCCTTAGTTCGGCGTTAGGTGTTCCCCACGAGTGTGGGGATGAACCGAGCTATTCTCGCAGAGCATATATAGCGTGCCGGTGTTCCCCACGAGTGTGGGGATGAACCGCTAATGGCGCAGGTTATCCGAACCGTTCCCGCGTGTTCCCCACGAGTGTGGGGATGAACCGTCAGCGCGGCTTGTACCGCGCCCTTTTCAGCAGTGTTCCCCACGAGTGTGGGGATGAACCGTTGACTTCGCATACGACGAAATCGCTTGTCGAGTGTTCCCCACGAGTGTGGGGATGAACCGTGCGCTCGGAAGACGACGCCACGGTCTACCTGGTGTTCCCCACGAGTGTGGGGATGAACCGATTTACAGCGCATACACGACGCAGCTTTTAGGGTGTTCCCCACGAGTGTGGGGATGAACCGTACGCACCGCTGATTCTGGTGCCGTAGGCAATGTGTTCCCCACGAGTGTGGGGATGAACCGCTTTTGGGCCGTGTTAAATATCGCACGCTTGAGTGTTCCCCACGAGTGTGGGGATGAACCGATTCCGAAAGGCAATTACCAACAACACGTCGTGTGTTCCCCACGAGTGTGGGGATGAACCGTTTTGGTCGGTGCGCCTTTCACTTATCGGGTCGTGTTCCCCACGAGTGTGGGGATGAACCGTAATCGACGTTGAATTAGATACGACCGAAAAGGTGTTCCCCACGAGTGTGGGGATGAACCGGATTACCCGGACATTTCCGCCGATGGTCGCATGTGTTCCCCACGAGTGTGGGGATGAACCGTTATGGTAAGTTATCAGAGCTATCAGAGTTACGTGTTCCCCACGAGTGTGGGGATGAACCGATGAATCCCGCAGAACTTGCGGCTTATCTGAAGTGTTCCCCACGAGTGTGGGGATGAACCGGCATCATACATATGCATATTTCGCTTTTCGGTGTGTTCCCCACGAGTGTGGGGATGAACCGTACGCATGGACCCAGCCGACAGAGCCGATCAGGTGTTCCCCACGAGTGTGGGGATGAACCGACGGTGTTTTTGTTAATAGTCATTTTGTATTCGTGTTCCCCACGAGTGTGGGGATGAACCGCTTGATTAATCTTGATTAATTCAGCTAGTCTCGTGTTCCCCACGAGTGTGGGGATGAACCGGCTGAGATAGACCGTCTACTTAAACTATTAGGGTGTTCCCCACGAGTGTGGGGATGAACCGGCCGGCGTGGTAGTATTTACACTCAGGCAAGCGTGTTCCCCACGAGTGTGGGGATGAACCGGATAAAAAGGGCTTAAGGTTTACATCTAAGCCGTGTTCCCCACGAGTGTGGGGATGAACCGTTTATCGGTTAATGCGTGGATTAGAACTAATAGTGTTCCCCACGAGTGTGGGGATGAACCGTTTTCCCCTGTCCTTTATTAAATTGAGCTGCAGTGTTCCCCACGAGTGTGGGGATGAACCGGTATGTGTTCTGCTAGTATATCCGCCGCCGTCGTGTTCCCCACGAGTGTGGGGATGAACCGGGTTTATTTTAAAAATACTAAAATAATCAACCGTGTTCCCCACGAGTGTGGGGATGAACCGCAACTATCCCATTCAAGTTCAAACATTGAAGAGTGTTCCCCACGAGTGTGGGGATGAACCGGATTTATTTTAAAAATACTAAAATAATCAACCGTGTTCCCCACGAGTGTGGGGATGAACCGCAAAAGCAACCGCAGCATCTTCACATTAGAACGTGTTCCCCACGAGTGTGGGGATGAACCGGTCTTACCACCAAATGATACTGTTTCTGGTACGTGTTCCCCACGAGTGTGGGGATGAACCGTCCGCTTTAGTTCGTTTTTCACCGTCCACGGTGTGTTCCCCACGAGTGTGGGGATGAACCGATATTGTACCCAATGACTTCAGGCACTGGGAAGTGTTCCCCACGAGTGTGGGGATGAACCGTCTTTGAAACCAGCTTCCATGTTTTCAACGATGTGTTCCCCACGAGTGTGGGGATGAACCGACTAGCTAGTAGTTGGTATAGATTTTGCCGGGGTGTTCCCCACGAGTGTGGGGATGAACCGCAAAATCGCTATGGCTTAATCTTGATTAAGCAGTGTTCCCCACGAGTGTGGGGATGAACCGCTCAGACGTTCAGATGAGCCATTCAGCCAAATGTGTTCCCCACGAGTGTGGGGATGAACCGCCGCGATCCGCCCCGCCCTCGAAACCGCGATCGTGTTCCCCACGAGTGTGGGGATGAACCGAAGCGCGCGACTGGCAAGGCAAGTACGAACAAGTGTTCCCCACGAGTGTGGGGATGAACCGCGCCCGCCGCCGTATTGATGACGAGCTGCAGAGTGTTCCCCACGAGTGTGGGGATGAACCGATTAAAGAGGCACTACCAGTTTTACCTGCCGCGTGTTCCCCACGAGTGTGGGGATGAACCGGCAGGAATTTATTTATCTAAACCTAGTTTTGAGTGTTCCCCACGAGTGTGGGGATGAACCGTTATGGGATTTAATAGCTAAATAGATTAATCAGTGTTCCCCACGAGTGTGGGGATGAACCTGGTCAACTCGTTTAAAGCTAACCAAAGGATACGTGTTCCCCACGAGTGTGGGGATGAACCGTAAATCTATATCTGGGTTCCTAGTCGTATGACGTGTTCCCCACGAGTGTGGGGATGAACCGATAACCAAAACCCCAATACCATGAGCAATCAAGTGTTCCCCACGAGTGTGGGGATGAACCGCCAGATTACGGCACAGCTCATAAAGCTGTTGAGTGTTCCCCACGAGTGTGGGGATGAACCGCCCGGATAATAGGTATTAAATATCGCTTTTCGGTGTTCCCCACGAGTGTGGGGATGAACCGATACTAAAATCAGCACTAACCGATACTGAGAAGTGTTCCCCACGAGTGTGGGGATGAACCGAACCATTTGTTGGTGGGGCTAACTCCATACAAGTGTTCCCCACGAGTGTGGGGATGAACCGATTACTGTTTAGTCCGTTCCGCTCGCATCTGAGTGTTCCCCACGAGTGTGGGGATGAACCGAGTAAACAACAAAGCCGATTTTGTTATAGCACGTGTTCCCCACGAGTGTGGGGATGAACCGCAACTATTGCTTCAAAGCTCGAACATCGAAGAGTGTTCCCCACGAGTGTGGGGATGAACCGGGAAACAAAATATTTACCAGGATTATTGAACTGTGTTCCCCACGAGTGTGGGGATGAACCGGCTTTTGCATCGTGAATCAATTGCCCCAGGTCGTGTTCCCCACGAGTGTGGGGATGAACCGTTCCGGCTCCACCTGGGCGCGGGCTAGGTTCGGTGTTCCCCACGAGTGTGGGGATGAACCGAGGGCGTCATAGATTCGCTCCATATTGCGGAGGTGTTCCCCACGAGTGTGGGGATGAACCGGCAACTACGGCACAGGCCGTGATATCGCCGAGGTGTTCCCCACGAGTGTGGGGATGAACCGGGCTTGAAATCGCCCTCGTTCAGCGACGGCGAGTGTTCCCCACGAGTGTGGGGATGAACCGACCATCGAACAATTCATGGCCGAGCTGGAAGCGTGTTCCCCACGAGTGTGGGGATGAACCGCTCTTGGTGCGCCAGTTCGAGCAACGGCTCGAGTGTTCCCCACGAGTGTGGGGATGAACCGGCATCTAACAGAGCGGCAGATGTAGCGTCGGTGTGTTCCCCACGAGTGTGGGGATGAACCGGCGTAGTTGCGGTAGATCCGGCCGTCGACCTGGTGTTCCCCACGAGTGTGGGGATGAACCGGCGACCCGTTGACCAAAGGCATCGTTGATCGCGTGTTCCCCACGAGTGTGGGGATGAACCGGCCGGCGGCGCCGGCAACCTCGCGCAGATCAGGTGTTCCCCACGAGTGTGGGGATGAACCGTCGCTCAGGACGCGGACGGCCCGGCAAGTGTAGTGTTCCCCACGAGTGTGGGGATGAACCGTGGGTCTCCACCAGATTGTTGCCCTGCTCGACGTGTTCCCCACGAGTGTGGGGATGAACCGGCAATTCTAGCGCGTCAGCGCGAGTCCGATACGTGTTCCCCACGAGTGTGGGGATGAACCGGCATGACCGTCGGCAATTTCGACGAGCAGGGTGTGTTCCCCACGAGTGTGGGGATGAACCGGGTGTACGGTCACGGTCCACTGGATCGAAGGTGTGTTCCCCACGAGTGTGGGGATGAACCGACTACGATGGTCTGGTCGTGTGGCTGCGTGACGTGTTCCCCACGAGTGTGGGGATGAACCGAAACCTAACGCTAATTAGGCATCCTAAATGACGTGTTCCCCACGAGTGTGGGGATGAACCGCGTACGCTTGCCATTGGCGCGCGTACTTTCTTGTGTTCCCCACGAGTGTGGGGATGAACCGGCGTCGTAGTCGGTCAGGGTGTAGGTATAGGTGTGTTCCCCACGAGTGTGGGGATGAACCGAAACAGGACATTACCCGATTTCGGCTCTCGTTGTGTTCCCCACGAGTGTGGGGATGAACCGAACGAGGCGGACACCTTGCTGAAACGGCGGCTGTGTTCCCCACGAGTGTGGGGATGAACCGGTCTTTTCATGACTTTTACTACAACATTTGCGGTGTTCCCCACGAGTGTGGGGATGAACCTTTTGCACGGCCGCCAGATAACGCTGGTATTCCGTGTTCCCCACGAGTGTGGGGATGAACCGGCAATGGGCCATGACGTATAACGCTAGCTTGAGTGTTCCCCACGAGTGTGGGGATGAACCGAAGACCTGCGCAAAGACGGCAAGACCGTCGCGGTGTTCCCCACGAGTGTGGGGATGAACCGCCGGATCAAACAGGCCGGCGATGAACTGCGCCGTGTTCCCCACGAGTGTGGGGATGAACCGCTTGCGACGACCGGGCGCTGTGAGATTACCGGGTGTTCCCCACGAGTGTGGGGATGAACCGGCCGCGTACAGGTACACATCGGGATGCGCGGAGTGTTCCCCACGAGTGTGGGGATGAACCGGCGATTCGCTGCGCGTCAGACTCCCCAATCAAGTGTTCCCCACGAGTGTGGGGATGAACCGCCCTGGTGTCCGGCATCGAGTCGGATTTCATCGTGTTCCCCACGAGTGTGGGGATGAACCGCGATATATCGAATCCGAACGAGGAAGGAAAACGTGTTCCCCACGAGTGTGGGGATGAACCAGGCGCGCTTGTCTTCCGGTATATCGATGCTGGGTGTTCCCCACGAGTGTGGGGATGAACCGGGGTTGGGAACCGCCTGAATGGCCAGATCTTTGTGTTCCCCACGAGTGTGGGGATGAACCGGCAGAGCAGGAAATGTTTACGATGCTTGGGCTGTGTTCCCCACGAGTGTGGGGATGAACCGCACTTCGCACCATACCTCACGCGGATCACCGAGTGTTCCCCACGAGTGTGGGGATGAACCGTTCGTGGGGATTGAGCTTGATGAAACCTATTAGTGTTCCCCACGAGTGTGGGGATGAACCGTGAACGCGCAATCCCTGCAAGCGTCGCTGATAGTGTTCCCCACGAGTGTGGGGATGAACCGACTTCAGCAGTTTTGCGTAAACCCGAGTCCGTGTGTTCCCCACGAGTGTGGGGATGAACCGCGCCAAGGCCCTGATCTCGATCATCAACCGCAGTGTTCCCCACGAGTGTGGGGATGAACCGACCCCACGCAAATGACAGACGCCGAATTCGCTGTGTTCCCCACGAGTGTGGGGATGAACCGCCTGACGCGCCGCAGGCAAACAGTCTGCCTGCGTGTTCCCCACGAGTGTGGGGATGAACCGCCAATCGGCGCGCCGAAATCGCCCAAACCATCGTGTTCCCCACGAGTGTGGGGATGAACCGCGCTTCCCGGCCTCCAGCATGGCTTCGGCGGAGTGTTCCCCACGAGTGTGGGGATGAACCGACCCTGGACCTGACCACCTTCAATATCGCCTCGTGTTCCCCACGAGTGTGGGGATGAACCGCCACGGTCTTCTCCCCCTTTCGGTACGAGGAGGTGTTCCCCACGAGTGTGGGGATGAACCGGTATCCGCTTCTTCGTTCCCGAGGTGTCCGTGGTGTTCCCCACGAGTGTGGGGATGAACCGCGCAAGTACAAAAGCGCCGACACAAAACAAAGGTGTTCCCCACGAGTGTGGGGATGAACCGGCGCTGTTCCAGTCGCTGGAATCAGCTTTGGTGTGTTCCCCACGAGTGTGGGGATGAACCGCGTTCAAGGCAGCATCCGACGCTGAGAAGGACGTGTTCCCCACGAGTGTGGGGATGAACCGCATCCGACGCTGAGAAGGACAACCGCGCCGCAGTGTTCCCCACGAGTGTGGGGATGAACCGATCGCCGCGTATTCCGGGGTCGAGGCATAAAAGTGTTCCCCACGAGTGTGGGGATGAACCGAACAACATGGTTAACGGCCTACAGAACCAAATGTGTTCCCCACGAGTGTGGGGATGAACCGTACGAGCGTGGCGCGGTAATGCCTGGGGGAGAGTGTTCCCCACGAGTGTGGGGATGAACCGAGGAGAAATCGGGGACGAAAAAGAGGGCGTAAGTGTTCCCCACGAGTGTGGGGATGAACCATCGGTATAAAGCGATAGCGAGTGACTCTAATCGTGTTCCCCACGAGTGTGGGGATGAACCGCGACCTAAACATGTCTTGTGGCGATATTGCCAGTGTTCCCCACGAGTGTGGGGATGAACCAAGGAACGTTACGCGCAGCGGATGGCGGCAATACGTGTTCCCCACGAGTGTGGGGATGAACCATTCGACGGCAACGCTTTTGCTAGCAATGGAGCGTGTTCCCCACGAGTGTGGGGATGAACCGAATTCGCCAACTGAGAACGACATGATAAAAACGTGTTCCCCACGAGTGTGGGGATGAACCGGGCTTGCTGAAGAAGAAAGCCGATATGGCGATGTGTTCCCCACGAGTGTGGGGATGAACCGCCATGCGCCTGATGCGGCCGCAATGAGCGCTAGTGTTCCCCACGAGTGTGGGGATGAACCGACCCAAAGTTCGGCGTTCCATCCGTCGCCCTCGTGTTCCCCACGAGTGTGGGGATGAACCCGCGCCGTCTACCGTCCAGTATTCGGGCTCGCCGTGTTCCCCACGAGTGTGGGGATGAACCGAGGCCGACTTGAACCGGCTGCTGTCGGTACAGGTGTTCCCCACGAGTGTGGGGATGAACCGCAGCGATTACTCGATGGCGGTTTCTCGGTCGTGTGTTCCCCACGAGTGTGGGGATGAACCGGCAGGTTTCGACATGGCGATCCAGGAAGTGAAGTGTTCCCCACGAGTGTGGGGATGAACCGGACGGTAACCGCTACGTTCAGTTGGAATCGGTGTGTTCCCCACGAGTGTGGGGATGAACCGCCTTTGCCGTCCAGTCGCTCCGGTGTGGCGGAGTGTTCCCCACGAGTGTGGGGATGAACCGTGATCACCGACGCGGCGACCACGTTCATTGTGGTGTTCCCCACGAGTGTGGGGATGAACCGTACAGCAGTTGCAACAGCAGTTTCAGCAAATGGTGTTCCCCACGAGTGTGGGGATGAACCGGTGACATTTCAATATTCTCTTCTGATTCTGGCGTGTTCCCCACGAGTGTGGGGATGAACCGCTTGCGCCGACATCGTAAACGGCAATGATGACGTGTTCCCCACGAGTGTGGGGATGAACCGGCTCTGAGATCTGGATAACGTGGAACCCTGAGGTGTTCCCCACGAGTGTGGGGATGAACCGTAAATTCGGTCATTCCACCCCCTGCGGCACCAGTGTTCCCCACGAGTGTGGGGATGAACCGATTTCGTACGCAGGCACGCCGCGTTCGACGAGGTGTTCCCCACGAGTGTGGGGATGAACCGGTCGTCGATATGGTCACTCGCGAGGCACTGAGGTGTTCCCCACGAGTGTGGGGATGAACCGCCTTTGGTCGAGGGAGCAAAGCGCCAAGGCCGTGTTCCCCACGAGTGTGGGGATGAACCGTTATCCCGACAATCAGAGAGGAAGGCTCTGAGGTGTTCCCCACGAGTGTGGGGATGAACCGGCCAGGTAGCCCTTCCGCTTTGGCTTGTTGGGGTGTTCCCCACGAGTGTGGGGATGAACCGCCCCGTATATCGGACCAACAGGCGCGTTCACCGTGTTCCCCACGAGTGTGGGGATGAACCGCTCTGCAATCAGCGTTCAATCGGCTCGGCGGGGTGTTCCCCACGAGTGTGGGGATGAACCGGCAGTCGCATTCTTTTTTTAGCGCATCGACGCGTGTTCCCCACGAGTGTGGGGATGAACCGTTGTTCAGCGAGCTTGGCCGCCCTGTTGGCGAGTGTTCCCCACGAGTGTGGGGATGAACCGCAGTATATGCATAGATTGGTTTGGGAGAGAAAGTGTTCCCCACGAGTGTGGGGATGAACCGGCCGCGTACAGGTACACATCGGGATGCGCGGAGTGTTCCCCACGAGTGTGGGGATGAACCGGCTATTTGATTAAGCCGCTCCTTTATACCGGAGTGTTCCCCACGAGTGTGGGGATGAACCGTTGTCAACGACGCTAGGCAGAACTCCCCGTCGGTGTTCCCCACGAGTGTGGGGATGAACCGGCCGCCTCTATTCTGACCGAGACGCTATAGATGTGTTCCCCACGAGTGTGGGGATGAACCGCGTGTCTCCTGCGCTTCGCTCATTTCGAGTTCGTGTTCCCCACGAGTGTGGGGATGAACCGCTGGTGATCGACATTCCGCGCGGCAAGCTCGCGTGTTCCCCACGAGTGTGGGGATGAACCGTAGGTGCCAGGCTGGTCTTGCCGTAAGGCGAAGTGTTCCCCACGAGTGTGGGGATGAACCGACGGTCTCGGTGTAGACGGCCGGGACATCGACGTGTTCCCCACGAGTGTGGGGATGAACCGTCGTCCGGATCACCCGGGTGTACGTTTCCGGAGTGTTCCCCACGAGTGTGGGGATGAACCGGTCTTGACCAGCGGTAATAACCGGAAGGCTTGGTGTTCCCCACGAGTGTGGGGATGAACCGAGTATGCTTGGCCAGGTACTCACGCTCGTAGAGTGTTCCCCACGAGTGTGGGGATGAACCGCGTTCGTCGAACGCGTCGCCATCAAACTTGAAGTGTTCCCCACGAGTGTGGGGATGAACCGCTGAATAGCTACGTCATTGTGTCGGGTTACAAGTGTTCCCCACGAGTGTGGGGATGAACCGCGTACCGATCGATGCCCAAGCGATAGCCGAAGGTGTTCCCCACGAGTGTGGGGATGAACCGGTCTGCCGACATCATCTGCTTCGATTTCATGAGTGTTCCCCACGAGTGTGGGGATGAACCGTGTATCTTCCGCATGATGGCGTAACGCATGATGTGTTCCCCACGAGTGTGGGGATGAACCGCCGTGGATGCGTTCCAAAACCACACTGGCCTGGTGTTCCCCACGAGTGTGGGGATGAACCGTCCTTGCAGCAACCGTCAGTGCCAACGATTACGTGTTCCCCACGAGTGTGGGGATGAACCGATATGGGTCCTGGCGCTATGTCTCCTGATCAGGTGTTCCCCACGAGTGTGGGGATGAACCGTTGGTCGACGCGCTGAAAGGCCTGTTCCAGGAGTGTTCCCCACGAGTGTGGGGATGAACCGATCATAGCGTTAAATTGGCGCGATAACGCGAAGTGTTCCCCACGAGTGTGGGGATGAACCGCGCGACGAAAACCGCAATATTGGGATTGGCCCGTGTTCCCCACGAGTGTGGGGATGAACCGTTGTTGCAAACAGTTGATTGCCATTTTCCGGAGTGTTCCCCACGAGTGTGGGGATGAACCGCAGTCTTCGAGCAAGTCACCGTCGATCCCATAGTGTTCCCCACGAGTGTGGGGATGAACCGCGGCCTACCTGTTTGAGAGTCAAGATGCTGTGGTGTTCCCCACGAGTGTGGGGATGAACCGTCAATTTCGGCCGCCTTCCGTTCCGCGATGAAGTGTTCCCCACGAGTGTGGGGATGAACCGGCATTGTTTCAAAACAACAAACGAATCCACGCGTGTTCCCCACGAGTGTGGGGATGAACCGATGGCACCATCGCCCTAGTCAAGCAGAACGGAAGCAACAAATTGATGTATATGGAAGGCGTGGTGGGCAATGACGGCGTCTTTCACACCGTAAATTCTGGATTTAAAACGCGCGAAAACTATTTAAAAACGAAGACGCTGCTCTGGGATGGGGCGCCGTCCCATCAGCCGTTGCCCCCTAACGCAGTCTCGGGCCAGAACAACGCCTACAGACAGACCATATCACAAACCGAGTTTACCGACAAGCAGGCGGAATTGTATCGCCAAGCGGTTGCCGCACGACGCCAACAGGGCGATATCTTCGAGGCCGGCGCCTCACGGCGCATGCTCAAAAGCGATTCAAACAAGGCGCCGCTGCTGGAAGATGCGCGCGTCCCGGAAAACTTCCTGAACGGCTCCCCTGCCGACGTTGCGCAATTTTTGAAGTCGATGCAGAACAAGCCGCAAGCCTTGCGCGCGGCCGAAGACTATTTGTCGACGCAACTGCGAAACCGCATTTACACGCCGAGCGGCGACTTGAAGGCGAAGTGGCAGCAGGAGTGGTTAAAGTGGCAGCAGGCGCATCAGCCTGTACTGAGACAGTTTCCGGAGCTGAATGAGAGAATCACCACGGCGCTCAAGATGCAGAATTCCGCATCGAAAACAGCCGGCGTGCTCGACAGCGGCGGCGCCCGGCATTTTTTGGCCGAAAAAGACCCGGATCGGTCAGTCAAGTCACTGCTGCAAAGCCCAAACAAACAGCAAGATGTCAGTGGCCTGCTGACATTGGCGCGCGATCCCGCGCAACGGCAAAACCTTGCGGGCGCGATTAAAGATCATTGGCTGAGCAATGTGACGCAAAACGGCGCGACCGACATTCTGGGCAACCCGGTATTCAATCGGGGGCAAGTGCTCAAATCGATCAAAGACCCCGCGAATGCCGGCTTATTGCGCGGCCTATTGGACAATGAGGGGCTAAGCCGCCTGAATACCATCGCCAAAGACCTGGAACGTAGCGACTATTTGAATTATGCGCCCAGGGCGCGCGGCTCGGATACCAACGCTAATCTGGGGAATCGAGCCTTTGTCGGTCGTGCGACCGATACCGGCTTGGAAAAGATATTCGGCCGCTCCTACGGGTTGTTGAAATCGTGTTCCCCACGAGTGTGGGGATGAACCGTTGCCGCCAAAACCGTAGGCGGATAGGCCGTCGTGTTCCCCACGAGCGTGGGGATGAACCGCCGAGCGGAAAATCTACAACGCCGTGGCCCGCGTGTTCCACACGAGCGTGGGGATGAACCGACTTATGGTGGGCGATACGGGTACCCCATGATGTGTTCCCCACGAGCGTGGGGATAAACTGATATGGCTACACTAAACCGGACACACTTTTTAAAATATATCGAAAAAAGTGAGTCCCCTATGAGTCAAGAAAAACCCAAAACCTATACTGCGGAATTTAGAGAATCGGCCGTGAAGCTGGCGAATGAATCCGATCAATCGATCGCGCAGACCGCCAAAGACCTTGGCATTAATATAAATACCCTGCATACCTGGATCAGCAAATACAGTCGGCCGACTGATCAGGATAAAGCTATCCGCACCGACCAGCATCTTTACGATGACTAAACAACCACCGGCTAAAAGCCGGTGGGTTTGGGTTACGGACTGAAAGTCCGGGATACGCGTCGGTTTAACGACGCGTCTACGGTTCAACTTTAAATTCGGTAGCTGGATCCGACTCAAAATGATGCTCTAGATATTCTTTGATCATCTCTTCGGTCATCTCTCCCACCGTGGCACAAAAATACCCCCGCGCCCAGAAATGCCGCCCCCAGTACCGCTTCTTCAACGCAGGAAACTCCTCGAACAACTGGCTGGCCGACCTCCCCTTGATTCGCCTCATGATTTCGCTGGGCGCCAGTTCCGGCGGCGCGGAAACCAGAATATGCACGTGATCCTTGCTAACCACCCCTTTCACAATCCGTATCTCAAAGGCTTCGCAGGTCTGCCGCACCCACTCCCGGACGCGTTCCCCGACGTCACCTTTCAATACCGGGTAGCGATATTTCGTCACCCAAACAAAAGGGTATTCAATTTTAAATACCGTGTGGCTGCCATACCGATAGTCCATGCCACTCCCATCTGTAAATCTTTCATCTTACCTCCGCAGGGCTGCAGATGAAATCTGCCCGCCTAAAGGCGGGGCTTAAACCTTTTATATCGAAGTTAAAGCGCTTGAAGAAAGAGGTGGCCCGGCTGACCGAGGAGCGTGATTTATTAAAAAAGGCAGCCGCGTACTTTGCCAGGGAACAACGGTGAAGTACGCCTGGATCCAACAGCATAGCAGCGCGTTTGCGGTGGAGACGATGTGCCGGTTTATGAGGGTGTCCCGGAGCGCTTACTATGCTTGGCTGCAACGCCCTGAAAGCGCCGGTGAAAAAGAGGATGCTGAATTGACCGAACTGATTAAAACCGCTTTTGCCAAGAGTCGGGCGACTTATGGCAGGGCAATCGCGCTATCTCCCTATTGACATGAGCAAGCGTATAAAATAAGCCCTTTGCAGAGAAAACAAGGATGCCACCCAATCCAATGCCGTATTTCGAGGACCTCAAAGATCCACGCCGCGAGACGAAAAACAAGTTGCACAAGCTGAGCGATATTTTAAGGATCGTGTTATACGCCGTGCTGAGTGGCATAGAAGACTGGGTGGGCATGGAAGCATTCGCCGAAGAGAAAGAGGCGTGGCTGCGTGAGTTTCTGGAGTTACCGAACGGTATTCCATCGCACGACACCTTAAGCGATGTGTTGGGGAGGATTGATCCTAATGCCTTTCAGGAAGCCTTTTTAAGCTGGGTTCATGCGGCGTTGCCGAGTCTGTCGGGCGAACAAATCTGTTTGGACGGCAAGACGTTGCGCGGCAGTTGAACCGCCCCGGGTTTTCAGGAGGCTCTAACTTTATGAGAAGATAGAGCAATGAAAGAGAAAACCACCAAGCACTATTCACCAGAAATTCAAGAGCGGGCGATTCGCATGGTGCGCGAGCATCAGGGCGAATACACTTCAGAATGGGCTGCAATTCAGTCGATCGCCGGCAAGCTCGGTTGTACGGCGGAAACGCTTCGCCGCTGGATCAGGCAGTCACAAAAAGCCAGCGGTGATACACAGGAGCCGGCCGGCAGTGAATCGGAACGCATCAAAGCATTGGAACGGGAAGTCCGTGAATTGCGGCAGGCCAACGAGATTCTACGCAAGGCGTCGGCTTATTTTGCCCAGGCGGAGCTCGACCGCCCATTCAAACGATGAAAGCCTTTATTGATGAACATCGCAATGTTTACGGGGTCGAGCCGATCTGCAAAGTCTTGCCGATTGCCCCGTCGACCTATTACCTTCATGCGGCACGTCGGGCCAAGCCTGAGCTGCGCTCTGCCCGCAGCCAGCGCGATGAAGCGCTGAGCCTTCAGATTCGTCGGGTCTGGGAAGAAAACTTCCAAACCTACGGCGCGCGTAAAGTGTGGCGTCAGTTGCAGCGCGAAGGCTTCTCGTTGGCTCGATGCACGGTCGAGCGCCTCATGCGACAACTGGGGCTCAAAGGCATTATGCGGGGTAAAACTGTCAAAACCACCATTAGCAACTCCAACGCAGTTTGTCCGCTGGATCGCGTTAACCGCCAATTCAATGCCGAGCGTCCGAATGCGCTATGGGTCGCCGATTTTACCTATGTCAAAACCTGGCAAGGCTTTGTGTATGTCGCTTTCGTGGTCGATGTCTTTGCCCGCTACATCGTCGGCTGGAAAGTCTCCGCTTCTGCACAGACCGATTTTGTCCTGGATGCCTTGGAACAGGCTTTGTCTGATCGTCGGCCAGCAAGGGATGGCGGTCTGATTCATCACAGTGACCGCGGCGTGCAGTACGTGTCGATCCGTTATACTGAGCGTTTGGCAGAAGCCGGTGTTGAGGCGTCGGTCGGCAGTGTAGGAGACTCTTATGACAATGCCCTGGCCGAGACTATCAATGGCTTATATAAAGCCGAGGTCATTCATCGGCAATCCTGGAAAAACCGCGAAGCCGTCGAACTGGCCACTTTGACTTGGGTCAATTGGTTTAACCATCAACGACTGCTAGGACCGATTGGTAATATGCCTCCCGCTGAAGCCGAGGCAAGGTATTATCAACAACTTTATGAGTCTGCTATCGCGGCATGACTCACAACAATCAGCCTCCGACAAACCCGGGGCGGTTCAAGTCGCGTCGGCGACAAGGCCGTACATTTGCTGAGTGCGTATGCGGCCAAAGCGCGCTGGGTGTTGGCGCAACAGGCGGTCGGCGAGAAAACCAACGAGATTACGGCGATTCCCGATCTGTTATCGATGCTGGACATGACCGGTGCGCTGGTCTCGATTGACGCGATGGGCTGTCAGAAGCGCATCGCCCAAACGATTATTGATGCCCAAGCTGATTACCTACTGGCACTGAAGGACAATCACAAGGATTTGTGCGGCGACGTCAGGCTTTGGCTCGATACCGAAGCGACGGCCGGACACCTGCCTATGCATGAAACCGTGGATAAAGACCATGGGCGCATTGAAATTCGCCGCTGCCATTTAAGCGCACAGATCGACTGGCTCGAACAGAAGTCGGAATGGAAAGGCTTAGCCGCTGTCGGCCGGGTGGAATCGACACGCATTATCGGCGATAAAACGTCCGTCGAAACCCGGTATTATCTGTGTTCATTCATCGATCTGGAACGGTTTGCCGAGAGTGTACGCCAGCATTGGGCCATTGAAAACCAGCAGCATTGGGTATTAGATGTGCAGTTCAGGGAAGACGACAACCGGGCCCGAAAAGATCATTCGCCGGAAAACTTGGCGTTAATCCGGCGCGCGGCGTTGAATCTGTTGAATAACAACGGACCCAGTAAAGACAGCCTACGCCGACGAAAGCTACGGGCTTGTTTGAGCGACCGTTACCGTGCCGAACTGATCTTCGGAAAAAAACGGACATAGCGCGATTGCCCTGCGACTTATGGGACGCGCCGCCTTAAAGTGGTGTTGTTTCAGCGGAAGCAAACCGTCAGCCGGCGCCGGATCGGCCGCTTGATGCGCCAGGCGGACTTAACGTGTAAAACGAAACGGAAATTCAAAGCGACCACGCATTCCCAGCATGATCTACCGGTAGCGGACAATGTATTGGACCGTCAATTCAAGGTCATGCAGCCCAACCGGGTTTATGCCGGCGACATCACCTCTATCGCCACGCAGGAAGGCTGGCTGTACCTGGCGGTGGTCATTGATTTATGCTCTCGGCAGGTGTTCGGTTGGTCGATGGCCGAACATAGGCGCACTCAGCGGGTCAACGACGCGCTATTGATGGCTCTCTGGAAGCGCAAAGCCGGATAAAGGTCTGTTGTGGCACAGCGATCGCGGCAGCCCGTATGCGTCGGAAAGCCATCGGGCGCTGTTAAAACAGCATGGCATCCGCCAGAGCATGAGCCGTAAAGGCAACTGTTGGGATAATAGTGTTTCGGAAAGCTTCTTCCATACCTTGAAAACCGAACGGGCGCATCAGCAGACCTATCAAACCCGAGCTGAGGCTAAACAGGCGATATTTGAGTATATTGAGGTCTTTTACAATCGCGAGCGGCTCCATTCCGCCAACGGTTATATGTCGCCCGTAGATTACGAACTGCAGCTAAAAACTGCTTAACTTTGTGTCCGGTAAGGTGTTGACACATCAGAACCGTACTTTGATTCGCTAAAACTTGGATGTTGAAAGTGTTCCCCACGAGCGCGGGGATGAACCGTTCCATCGTGCATTGGATATGCGGCTGTCAATGGCCAATAATTTTGAGCCAGTTTCGGCCATTAAAATTGAGCCACTTTACCAGGATTAAGATGGCTGATTCAGTTTTGTTTTGAGTCGGTAACTTTCTCCTCCGAGCATAAAAATGTGGGAGTGATGGATAATGCGGTCGACGATCGGCACGGCGACGTTATCATCGTGGAAGAATTCGCTCCACTGGGTGAAGTCCTTGTTGGTGGTCAGGATGATCGACCGGTATTCATACAGCGCATGGATGAGCTGAAACAGGTTATGCCGACCTTGCTTGTTCATCGGTAGATACCCCAGTTCATCGATGATCAGCACATCGAACTTGAGCAACTGGTTGATCTTCTTTTGTAAATATCCCCCGGCAAAGCCGGGGGCTTTATGTTGTGAACCGCTCAAAGCGGTAAGAGGGGTCGCTAACGCGGCCCCAGTTTAATAGCCGCCTAAAGGCGGCCTTCAGTTCTTCAGCTCCAAAGACTCAACTGTTCAATTCTCTGGTCTTCTTGTTCTTGATGCCTTATGTACTCTCGAATCATCGTTTCATCTCGACCTACCGTCGAAACAAAGTAACCACGCGCCCAAAAGTGCTGGCCTACAAAATTGCGCTTCTTCTCTCCGTAAACCCGCGCGAGATGGATGGCACTCTTGCCTTTGATGAAACCGATCACTTGCGACACTGCGTACTTCGGCGGGATCGCAATCAGCATGTGCACGTGATCCGGCATCAAATGCCCTTCAAGGATCCGACTTTCTTTCTGGCTCGCCAGTCTTTTAAAGACTTCTCCCAAGTGCTGGCGCAGCTCCTTATACAACGTTCGTCGCCGACATTTCGGGATAAATACAATGTGATATTTGCACTCCCACCGGGAGTGACTTAAGCTTTCGTTCTCGTCCATCAGGTTCTCCTCTATCGTGTGCTTGGCGGTTCACGGTAGTCAGTTTCCTGATGGACTCCTCTTATTGTCAAACTTTTGCTGTCTCCCCGGCAGAGCCGGGGGATTTCCCATTATTGTTAATTCGCCTTTGAGTTCGGCCACTTCCAGGGTTTCCATCAGGCTGAGGGCGGTGTGGAAGCAGACTTTGTAGCCGGCGTCGATGGCTTTCAGACCGATGCCGATGGCCAGATGGGTCTTGCCGACGCCGGGCGGTCCGATAAAGACGACGTTGTCGCGGTTGTCGATAAAGCCGAAGTCGAGCAGGCTGTTGACCTCGCGTTTGCTGATCGTGGTCTAGAACCGGTAATCGAACTCTTCCAGGCTTTTGTGCAGCGGAAAGCCGGCGCGTTTACGGTTTTGCTCGATGCGCTTGCCGTTGCGTTGTTGCTTTTCGTGCAGGACCAGGCTTTCGGCAAAATGCAGATAGGAGCTTTCATGGGCTTCGGCTTGGTTCAACAGTTGTTCCAGAGCGTCGGCAATACCGGCCAGGCAGAGACTGCGGTACTTCTGGGCGACGCTGTTAATGGACGCTATGGCTCACTCCCTGGCCAGTGGGGTGGCCATGCAGGGCGGCATAACGGGCCAGGACGGCCGAGCCGGACTGGTCGCCGGCTTTACCTCGGCCGGTGTGATGCGTTCAGGGTGTTGCTGGTAGGCGGCCAGCCGTTCCTTAAGGCCGGTGGCGGTTAGGCGCGGCGTGTCGAGGAGCCGTTGCCAGAGCGCTTCCGGCAAGGCACCGTGGCAGCGTAGGTGCTCGGCCAGCACCTGTTTGGCGCCCGCCAGCTGGTCTTTGTAGATTTTCGGCGAAGAGGCTTTCAGCACCGTGCAGAGCGCCAACGCCCGATCGGGGTGACCCAACAACTGTTGCAGTTCCTGTTCCAGCGCTTCGACGCGCAGGTCCCTGTCGCGGTAATGATGGGTGTTCTTGAGGATCTGCCCTTTGTCCAGACACACGCCATGTTCGGCGATCACTTCGCCGCTGCTCAAGTCGCTGATGCGGAGCTGGCCGTCTTGTTCGCAAACGCCAACCCGCGCATTTTGATACGCCATCGGCACCGAGTATTTATTCGATTGCCAGGCGATCAGGCCGGTCTTGTCGGCTTTACGCGTCACCACGACGGCCGCTGCGGCATCGAGACAGGACGGGGGCAGATACGGCAACATCCTGGCTTTTTCCTCACGCGCATACAAGGCACGCGGAGACTGGCCAGTGCTGCCGTGGCGGCGTTGATTGGCGGTGCGGTCCAGCCAGTCGGCCACATACTGCTCCAGATCACGCCAATCGACGAAGGTCTCGCCGTACAGCCCGTTGTGTTTAACGTATTTGACCCCGGCTTCAACCTTGCCTTTGCTTTCCGGATCATAACCTTCACAGGTCCGGATATGAAACCCGGCGGCCGTCGCATACTGATGGAAACGCTGATTCAAGGTTAACTCCCGGAAAACCTCATTGATCACCACCCGCTTGGTCTGATCGTACACGCATTCCTGCGGCATGCCGCCAAAATAGCGGAAGGCCGCATCGTGCTGGTGAATCAACATGCCGGTATCGGTCGGGCGCTGGGATACCGATACATGCAGCAAGCGCGAATAGGACAGCACGAATACCGTGAAATACACCGTGGTTTCTCTACCGCCGATCATCACCCCGCGCAGCTCGCCGCCGTCGACCTGGCACTGCTCGCCCGGGATCATATCCAGCACCGGTTCGTAATAGCGGGACTGTTTGAAGCTGATCTCCTGCTTCAACGCCTGGATATAGCGCCGTACCGACCGGTCGGACACCGCCATATCATCGACTTTGGCCTTCAACTTACGCAGCACTTTCACGGCCGACAGGCCCGGATAGGTTTGCAGCTGTTGAATGATGTAGTCGCGGTGATCGTCCAGTTTCTTGACGCGGTCCGTGTCGGACAACAGGGTCGTAATCGCCGGTTCCGGTAGCTTCAAATACTTGCTGACGGTGTTGCGGGAAATCCCCAATGCTTTGGCAATCTGCCGCTCCGATAAGCCATTGCCATGGTTGTATAACGCTTTGATCTGATGGATCACGATCCACTCCTTCATGCCGGTCCCTGAACAAAAATCAGGGACTGTGGCAAATACTTTGAGAAAAATAAAGTCTGAAAAAGTGGCTCAAAATTGTTGGCCAATTTGGCTCAGTTTAATTGGCCATTAACAGCGGCCATGGCGGTGTTCCCCACGAGCGTGGGGGTGAACCGCTCAGTGGCTTTTATTCATCTAAATTACTGTAGTAACCTTTGGTGCTAGCTAAATGGTAGGTGGGCCATGGAGAAGGTCTAAAGAGTGTTAAGTGTTTGACCATAACCAGGCATCGCTTTGGCCAAGCGAACTGGTGACCATTGGTCTGTTGTTCGCTCTCAAAGGTGTCGGCAGTCGTGCCTTCTACCGCTGGCTGACACGCAATTGCACGGCTTGCTTTCCCACCCTGCCCGAGCGTACCCGCTTGTTTCGCCGCCTGAAGACGCATTGGCAGTGGGCTCAGCTGTTTCTTGCCCAACCCCGTCTGCTCGGCGTCATCGACAGCTACGGCATCGAACTGATCCACCCGATACGCCGGGGCCGCAACCCCAAGGGTTGGGGGGAACCGGGTATTTTCAACCACCGCTGGATCGTGGGCGGCAAGTTATGCCTGGCCCTCAACCATTTGGGCCAAATCATCGGCTGGGCCTGGGCGATCGCCAATGCTCACGATACGTGGTTCCATCCGATCGTTGAGGTCTTTAAGGACCGTTGCGTGATGTTGGCTGATACCAGTTTCCATGCGGCAAAAGGCGATCCGCCCAATCTCAAGATCTGTCCCCGAGTCCAGTGGAATGGCAGAATGCTAGTGGAAACCGTTTACTCGATGCTCACCGTCGTTTCCCATACAAAAAAAATGCGCCATCAAACGGCCGACTATTTTCAGGCCCATCTCGCCATGGCGGTAGCGGCTTTCAACCTCTTGATCGCTTGGGACGGCTTGCCTGCGCTGAACGATGGGTTCGTTCCTCTATCCATCGCGGGGTTCAATCTTTAAATAAAAACCAGCACCAAAGGTTAATAGACAACTGTTACAGTGTCCAGCGCCACCTGTTCAACGGCGTCATTGCCAGGTTTATTGGTATTCTTATGCCTACTATGGCGCATTTGAACCCAGAATTTCAGGCTGACGTCAATGCGTAACTTCTATGTAATATTTTAATTTCCTGCAGCAAACTAATGAAATTGAAATAATTACCCTATGCCAGCAAAAAAATATCGCGTAAAACTGACTGAAACCGAACGAAGGTAGTGCGGGGCAATTCGTCTTTCCCACAAACGCCATGGCATCACCTGCTCCATTTCCTGTAGAAATCGTTGACGCCGCGTTTGCTTCGGCTTCTTCACAAACAGCGTAGCGCTCAGGCCAAGTTGCTTTATGCGGGTATCCTCTCGAAAATGGCGGTAAGGATATCTTATCGCAGAGGTTGGACTTATTCAGAGTTTCCTTTAGCCATCCCGACACCGTGTCTCGATCGACCGCAAAGGTATCCGCTAACTGGATTAAACGGTAGCGCTTACCACTCAAAAGCACCGCATACGCCCGCTACCAAAAACGCGGCCACGAGACATAACGAGAAGCCTCCAACAGCGGGCGCTGCTCCGCTTCGCTTAATCGATTCACATACTTCATTGATCGCTCTACAACCTGCCATCACATACCCTGATTTTACCCGGTTTTTTATGCATACCTACTTAGAGAACAAATGACTTGATATTTTAATTTAATTTTAATATAAAGAACGATTAATAAATTTTTTACGTCTAAAAATAGCACTCAATTAATGTAATCTTAATTTTTTACTGATATATTAAAAATTGAATGATATATGGCGTTTGTTTTAAATTGATGACCTTGTAATTAAGCCTTTGTCTATCTGTATAACCAGTCTTAGGATTTACTTCTATTAATTTAATATTTTTTTATAAATCCAACAAATAAGCTAGGCCGGTTTGCATTCCGAATGCTTTCTTCCCTTTCGGTGCCCTCTGCAAAAACCAATACAAAAGCTTGGTTTATTAATCAATCTATTATATCCGAAGGTATAAAAGCCAAAAAACCGGAATGGTCGAATAACTATACATTCCAGACTCTATGCGAATTTTTCAAAAACTTCACTTGGAGAGTTACCATGCCCAGACCTCCTAAAAATTCCGCACGGGGCGGCTCCGGAAAACGTACCGCCGAAATTCCGAAATCCTCTTTCGAGCACATACCCGATCCCGATCTGGAAAACCGTCTGATTGACGAGATTGCGGATGTTCTAGTCAAACTGCTCGAAAGACATTGTTCGCTTACCGGGGAACAACGGAAATTTCTGAGCGAGGGTTATCCGGAGTCTGCCCGGCTACTTCGAGACGTTCATCCCAAATCGCACGGCTGCGTAGAAGCAGTCTTCCAAATTGATCCTGAGCTGCCGAAGGAATATCGGATTGGTTTGTTCGACAAGCCCGGAAAACGCTATGAATCCATCATCCGGTTTTCCAGTACGGTCGCCCTGGTAAGTCCGGATATCGACAAAACCGGAAAGCATGGATGCCGCGGCATGGCGATCAAAGTGTTCGATGTCGAGGGAAACGTATTGAGCAAAGATCAAGGAGAGAACAACCAGGATTTTTTGATGATCGATCAGCCGAATTTCACGTTTGCGAATATCGAGGATTATCATCGGCTGCATCGGATTCCAGGCACGCACAATGACAGGCCGGCAGTTTTTTTTGCCCCATGCTGTCTCCGGGATCCGAGGCTGGACGATATCGAGAAAAAAGCAGTCATGAAATATATGGAGGAGGAAAAGATCGAGTCCGACGACATTCAGTCCATCCTGTCAACCTTCAAAATCGTGCAGTCGATCCAAACCACGCCGATAGCCAATCCGTTAGGCGTTTCTTATTTCAGTGCCGCGCCGTTTCTTTTCGGGCCCGACCGCGTGATGAAGTTTTCCGCCCGTCCTCGTATCGAAATACCGCCGACCAGAGTTCCCCACCCGTCCGCAGACAACTATCTCCGCAATTCGCTCATCGAGTCCCTGAAAGGAAACGAACCGCTCGTTTTCGATTTTCGCGTCCAAATCAGAAACGATGTATCTGAAGCCGATATTGAGAATGCCACAACGGTATGGGACGAAAAAAAATACCCGTTCGTCGAAGTGGCCAGGATTACGATCCCTTCTCCGCAGGAGATCGACAGTCCCGAAACGATCGCCCGTTGCGAACGATTGGCGTTTACTCCGTGGCACGCCCTGCCCGAATACCAGCCGATCGGCGGCATCAATCGGCTACGAAAAAGGATTGATGAGATTTCGGCGCAATACAGGCTGAACAAATAACTCAATAATTCCCTTTTGGGGTTCCCGCGCCCTGCCCGGGAACCCCATTTACAACCTCGGCGAGCAATCGCCGCCACTCTCCTTTATAGAATTTTCAAATATTCCAGCAACGCGGCCTTTTCCTCTTTCGACAGCTTCGTACCGAACTCATGGCCGCAGCGGCTGTTGCCGGATTTGGCGTTGGCACCTTCGCAATCGGTCGTTTTCAGCACGTAATCGAATTTGCTTTGCTCGACCGCCAGCCCGACTTTTTCGGGATCGTAGGCCGGACCGATTTTGAACTCGGCAGGGCGGTTTTCGACCGGTTCCAGCAGCGCCGCCAGCGTCGGCACCGAACCGTTGTGCAGGTAAGGCGCGGTTGCCCAGATGCCCTCCAGAACGCGCGATTCGTAGGCAATCGCAGGATTCGGATCGGTGAATTTATCCTTGCAGCGGTACCCGTCGGTTGGGGCCTTGGCAGCCGTCGGCATCGAATGATACATGCCTTTCAGCACCGCATTTTCCGGGGTGACCATGTCCGCCTGTTGTTTCCGCAGCTGATCGGTAATTTCCTTAAGTTTGCCGTTCTTGACGTCGCCGGCCAACCGCTCGACGAGTCCGAGCTTGGTTTGCGCCTTCAATTCCAGATCGAGCGCTTTCGGCGAGGCGGTATATTGCAGGAGCGTTCCCATACCGACCAAGCTCAAGACCTTGACCGCATTTTCGCCCTGTGCCTTCAGCGGCTGTTCGAGGAACGGAATCTTCGCTCCGGCCAGCACGCCGGTATCTACGGTCAACGCAAACAAGTCGAACTCTTTCGCGTCGGTGCCGACATAACACAGCGGCGTCGCCCAGGTTTTATTCAAGGCGCGCGGCACGCCATCGCGAATGCCGTGACAGGCCGCGCAGCCTCCGTTTTCGGTCTGGGTTTTGCTTTCGTAAATCCGCTTGCCCCGAGCGGCCAGTTTCGCATCGACCGCCCACTTGCCGGTTTTCCAGGGCCATTCCGGCGGGCCGATTTTCTTGACTAGGTTTTCGACCGACTTAAGCCCGTCGAAATTGGCCGAATTGTGCTGCAGATAATCGTAGCCGAGAATCCGCCAGGGCACCTTTTGCGGATAGAAATCCGCAAACACGCCAAGTACTTCGCCGTAATTGCGCGATAATCCCAGTAATGCATTACCGTTGTCCGCAAAGCCCGGCCACTGGGTCTTGTCCTGGATCGGGGCGTTCCAGACAAACGGATAGCGCACCGGCGTGTCGGCCAGCCGGATATTCGAGCGAATGATATGATCCGGTGCCGTGCCGATATCCAGCCCGGTCAGCCGGTTCAGGATCATCGCCACTGCATCGAGGCGCACAGGCCCCCAGGGCTTGTCCTTCGGCAATGCGATGCTCATGATCGTATGATAAGGCAGGTACCAGGTCTCGACGTTCTGCCGCAGCTTCGACTTTTGCTCGGCCGAGGGAACGCCGCCCAACACAGCGGCCGCGAAATCATCGAAGGATTTCTGATCGTCCAAGATCTGCCCGACCGCGCTGTCCAGATCGGCCGCGAAACTTTGAAAGTCGGCGATGGCCGGTCCGCCGTCGATCCGGTAGCCCTGGCCGTCCACCTCGATTTCCCGGGTATGGCAGGCGGAACAGGTCATCCCGACCGAACTGCCGTTGGTCGTAAAGCCAACCGGTAAGCCCTTGATCTTGCCGGCGGGATTCGGCAAATAACCGTAGCGGGACAGGCTGTCCTCCAAAAACGGCTTGCCGTTCAGCTGTTTCAGCGCCTGGAACCACTGTAGCGGCATGACTCTGGAGCCCTGATCCTGGGAATAATATTGCAGGCGCGCCGCCGCAGTCCACTGCTCGCCCTGCTCCGCATAAATCGGGCCGGGTGCGGCATTGGCCGGCTGTAGTCCGGGCAATAGGCAAGCCGCGGCCGTTAACGTAACGGAAGAAAGATATTTCAATCTGAATAGCTGGTGTCGCATTGTCATGGAATTTTCCCCCTGTCGATCAATAGGTTGTTATTGTTTTAGCGGACGAGAAAGCCGTTCCAAGGCGCTTCCTCAAGAAGTGTTGCCGGCCGAAACCGGTTCGTTGAAAACGCTCAGCATTATACGTCAGCTCGCGCTCGGGGTAGGAAATTTATCTAGTAAACGACATAAGGAAATTAAACCTTAAGGATGTGGCTAAAAATAACCTCCCGGCATGCCGCCCGATCATTCCTGTTTTCAGTCGTAGGGTACGTTGCGCGTACCCTGAGGGATTGAAAAGGTACGCACTCGGACTGCTCCATGCGTTGCCCTAACTCCCGCATCCCTGCAGTCGAGCGTACCCTGCAACGGTTTGTGCTCTTTGAGGGTATAACCCAAGCCGGGGATATGACGATAAGCGCTCGGCGGGGGAACGAGAGGGAGTAATGTCGACCAAATCCTAAGCATAAAGCGCGCGGTAGATCACAGTACAGTAACTGATCTCGTTCAAAGCCAATGCTTACCCAGAGTGGAACCGGAAGGGATTATTTTCGAGTGGATTCGGCAGCGTTCCAGCACTGAAACCATACCGGCGTGCCCGGCTCGGAAACAACGACAGCGCCAAGCGAGCGTTGCCGCCGGTCTCCGAACTTTGTAAATGAACAAATTACTTCAGGGTATTATTTCCTGTCGTCCGCGGTCATCAATCTCGCAGCCAGCGCATGATCGGAAAACCGCTCCAGCGCATGGCCGACTTCTCGGCAAACGCCGCCCTGCGCTTTATAATCCCGGCTGAAATCGTGGATGAAATCCATCACGGTATGATCGATCAGATAGCCGTCCGTGAAATCGAAAATGACGGTCTTGCCTTTTTCCAAACCTTCCACGGCGTGTTTCAGCGGCAGATAGTTCGAAAACAGGGCCGAACCCGACAATTTGACGACAATCGTATCGGTTCCTGTCTGCCGGATGGAGAAATGGATTTTGAACATGTTTTTCAGCCACACCCCGCGCACAAGGTGGATGACCAGTTTAGCGGCGATGCCGAGCGTGACGCCGATCAGCAAATCGGTCGCCAATACGCCGATCATCGTAATCAAGAACAAACCCAACTGCTCGGCGCCGATTGCCCAGACCTGGCTGAAAGTTTTGGGCGAAGCGAGCTTGAAGCCGGTGTAAACCAGCAGCGCCGCCAGCGACGCCAGCGGAATGTTATGGATCAGGTGCGGAAACAACACGACGAACGCCAACAGGATCAGGCCGTGGAAAAAATTGGCCCAGCCGGTCCTGGCGCCGTACTGGATATTGGACGAACTCCGCACGATCTCGGCGATCATCGGCAAACCGCCGATAAAACCGGCGACCGTATTGCCCAGGCCGACCGCCGCCAGATCGCGGTCGAGATCGGACTTGCGCTTGTAAGGATCGAGTTTGTCGACCGCAGTCGCGCTCAGCAGCGTTTCGAGGCTGCCGACCAGGCAAATGCTGAGCACCGCGCCCCAGAATTTCAGCGTCAGCGCCTTAGAATAGTCGGCAAGTTGGAAAAAGGACGACCATTCGTCCGGAATATCGACCAGAAACCGCGGCGCGATCGCATGCGCATGGCCGGCTTGCAGCTCCGAGTCCGACAGAAAGGGATGCCAATGCTCATGTTGCACCCCGAAAATCTGCCCCAGCCCCATCCCGGTCAGCAGCACGACCAACGGGGCGGGAACCGCTTTCAATTTCGGCTGTTTGAGCCGTGGCCAGAAAATCAATAGGGCCAGTCCGCTCAGGCCGATGAAGGCGATCACCGGATCGGGATTTAAGAGGCTGTGCGGAATCTGCGCGATTGTCGCAAAAATGCTTCCCTCCGCAGGGCCGGCGCCCAGCATCACATGGCTCTGTTTGGCGATGATGATGATCCCGAGCCCCGCCAGCATCCCGTGCACGACCGCAGGCGGAAAAAACGCACTGTACTGGCCGGCCTTGTACACGCCCATCAGCACCTGCAAAGCGCCGGCCAGCATGATCGCGGCCAGCGTATAGCGGTAGCCGGCCAAGGGATCGCCATCGCCCAGCGCTTGCGCCGCGCTGAGGATCACCACGATCAAGCCGGCCGCCGGGCCATTGATCGTCACATGGGAACCGTTCACCCGCGACACCAGGAGCCCGCCGACGATGGCGGTGATAATGCCCGCCGACGGCGGGAAGCCGGAGGCGATCGCAATGCCCAGGCACAACGGCAAGGCGATCAAAAACACAAAAAAACCGGCGAGCAGATCGCTGCGCCAGTTCGTCTTCAAGGCATCCAGGCCGGATGATGGCGGCATTCCAGATTGCAGGGTCATTAAATAAAGAACCTCGTTAAGGTGAAGTAGGATAGCCTTTTACAGCGCTGCAAAAGGCTGCATCTTTTACGGTCGCTCTTTTAAACGAGCAATCATTACATCCGCAAATTCGCTGCATTTGACCTCGGTCGCGCCCTCCATCAGCCGGGCGAAATCATAGGTGACCCGTTTACCCGCGATCGCGGCGTCCATCGCCCGAATCACCGCGTCGGCCGCTTCGGTCCAGCCCAGATAACGCAGCATCATTTCGCCGGACAGAATCAGCGATCCCGGATTGACCTTGTCCTGATTCGCATACTTCGGCGCGGTGCCGTGAGTCGCCTCGAACACCGCGGCGCCGTTCTGATAGTTGATATTGCCGCCCGGCGCGATGCCGATCCCGCCGACCTGCGCGGCCAGCGCGTCGGAAAGGTAATCGCCGTTCAGATTCAGCGTGGCGATCACGTCGAAGTCGTCCGGGCGCGTCAACACCTGTTGCAGCGTAATGTCCGCGATCGCGTCCTTGATCAACAGCCGGCCCTGCGCCAATGCGTCGGCCTGCTCCTTATTCGCGGCCGCTTCGCCCCGAGCCGCCCTGGTTTTTTCCCACTGCAACCAGGTATAAGTCTGCTCGGGATATTCCCGCTCGGCCAGCGCATAAGCCCAACTCCGGAACGCGCCTTCAGTAAACTTCATGATATTGCCTTTGTGCACGATCGTGACGCTTTTACGCTGATTCATCAGCGCATAAGAGATCGCGGCCCGCACCAGGCGCTCGGTGCCTTCCTGCGAAACCGGCTTGATGCCGATGCCCGAGGTGTCGGGAAAACGGATTTTCGCATAATGCTTCGGGAAATGCTCTTGCAGCAAAGCCAGAAAACGCCGGTTCTCTTCGCTGCCCTGCTCGAATTCCAGCCCCGCATAAATGTCTTCGGTGTTTTCCCGGAAGATCACCATGTCGACCGACTCGGGCTTTCTGACCGGCGACGGCACGCCTTTGAACCAGCGGACCGGGCGCAGGCAGACGTACAGGTCGAGCAATTGCCGGAGCGCCACATTCAGCGAACGGATGCCGCCGCCGACCGGCGTGGTCAGCGGCCCTTTGATCGACACCCGGTAATCGCGGCAGGCCTCGACGGTCGCATCCGGCAGCCAAGTGCCGAACTCGCGGAAGGCTTTTTCGCCGGCAAAGATTTCGAGCCAATGGATTTTGCGCCGGCCGCCGTATGCGTTCGCGACCGCCGCATCCAGCACGCGCACGGTCGCGCGCCAGATGTCGGGCCCGGTGCCGTCGCCTTCGATGTAAGGGATGATCGGATTGTCCGGAACGGCCAGCCTGCCGTTCTGCATGGTAATCGGAACGCCGCCGGGGGGCGGAATCAGCGTGGGACCTGTCATAGGCGTCTCCTTTGCAATCGTGGGCTGACGGGACCGCCGCATCAAACGGGATCTGCGGCGTATTGGAATCGCTTTGGCGGCATCATAACAAAAAGCGATTGGCTTTGTCTTAGCCGTTGAGGTATCTTCGTACCGGCTCCTTTCGAAGCTTCGGCAGAGGCGGCGGATTCGTCCCGAAAGAAGGACCGCGAAATGGACTCGCAAAAAAGCTGTCGACAGTCGATAAGGGATTTCACAGTGCACGCGCCTCGGAAAAAAGGCGGGAGATCACGCCATTGAAACGCTTGTTTTTTGCCCTCTGGCCCGTCCCTGAAATCCGCGCAAGATGCGCGGCGGTCTCCGCCGCGCTGAAAACCGCCGGCCGGCCGGTGCAAGCGGATAACCTGCATGTGACGCTGGTTTTCATCGGCAGTGTCGACGAAACGGTCGAAGCGAAGCTCATTGAGGCGGCCGGAACGGTCGACTTCGCGAAGATTTCAATCCGTTTCGACGCGCTGGATTACTGGCGCAGGCCCCAAATCATTTGCCTGACCGGCAAACCGGAAGATACCGCGGCAACCTCGCTGGTCGATGCATTGAACCGGATCGCCGCCGCGCTGGAAATCCGTACGGACGACCGACCTTATCAGGCGCACGTGACGTTGCTCAGAAAGGCCAAAGCACTGCCTCCGCTGGCCTTCGAACCGATCGTCTGGCAGTCCGGCGCTTTCTGCCTGGTCGAATCCCGCTCGACACCGGAAGGCGTCGTCTACCGGGTGCTGAAAACCTGGCAAACACCGACAAAAGCCGGAGCGGAAACCGAACCCCGTCCCGGATTAACAAATCCGGAAGGCGGCATTATAATCGGCGATAACGCCTCCACCCACCGCCCCTAAAACGCCATGCCCTATCTAAAACTGAACACGAATGTCGACGTCGACAACGCCAAATCCCCCGAACTGCTGAGCCAATTGTCGCAGTTGGTCGCCGCCGAAACCGGCAAACCCGAACGCTATGTGCTGGTCGAACTGAATGCCGGCAAGGCGATGCTGTTCGCGGGCAGCGCCGAGCCCTTGGCCTATCTCGAATGCAAAAGCATCGGCCTTTCGGCGAAGCAGGCGAAATCGCTGTCCGCGGCCTTGAGCCGGCAGCTCGAAACGGCCCTGGCGATTCCTGCGAACCGGATCTATATCGAATTCGGCAATTGCCCGGCCGAATTCTGGGGCTGGAACGGTTCGACGTTCGGCTGACGGGAAAGCTCTTTCTTCACCGGAGAAAACCAATCATGAACGACAAAGCATTGGTCGCCCAGCATGCGGCGCAGAAAATCGAAGACGGCATGATCGTCGGTCTCGGCACCGGCTCGACCGCGAATTGCTTCATCGAAGCGCTCGCGAAGCGGCATCAGGAGGGATTGAACATCAAGACGATCGCCAGTTCCATGGTCAGCGCGATCAAAGCGCGCGAACTCGGGCTGCCGCAGATCCCGATCGAACAGTTATCCGGCCTAGACGTGTATGTCGACGGCGCCGACGAAGTTGCGCCGGACATGACCTTATTGAAAGGCCGGGGCTACGACCTGGTCCGCGAGAAACTCCTGGCCGGCGCAAGCCGGGAATTCTGGGTGTTGATCGATCCGGGCAAGCGCGTCGGCCGGATCGGCGAGCGCTATCCGATCCCGGTCGAAGTGATTCCGTTCGCCTGGCGGCTGGTTAGGGAAAGCCTCGCCACGGTCGGCGGCAAGGCCGAACTGCGGCAGACGCCGAACAAGGACGGCCTGGTAGTAACCTCGCACGGCAGTCTGGTGCTGGATACGGTTTTTCCTGAAGCGTTCGACAGCCGCAAACTGGATACGGTGCTGAACGGGATACCGGGAGTCGTCGAACACGGCATTTTCAGCCGTCTGGCCAGCGCAGTGTTTTGCGCCCAGGATGGACAAATCGAGGAGCAATTGGCTTGAATAGGGCGATCCCGTTCCCGCGTGCCTGCGCGGGAACGAAGCGCGTCGATCAGAAACGCTCTTTCTCGGTGATTTTGCCGTCACCGTCAACCGAGACAGCCCACTGGGCACCGGAAACGTCGAGGGTAAAATCGAAGGCCTCCCCCGCCCCGTTCGGATTCGCAACCTGAATCGCTTCCTTGATCTCGTGGTTCGGAAATTCGGCCTTCAGATTCTCCAGGGTTCCGGGCGGCAACAAGCCGGAGGGATCGATCACCGGCGCGCTGACGAAGAAATAGCCGTTCTTGCGATAATATTCGATCAGCGATTCTTCGCCGTCCTTGAAATGAATCTGATACAGTTCTTGATTGAAGTGCTTTTTGGGCAGCGCACTGATGTCCGCCGCATTCGGATGCTTTTTATACAATTGATCGACGACCGGCGCCGGCAAACCGTCTTTGCCTAACACCTCCGCACGGACAGGAAACGCCACGAACGCCGCCGCAGCCAGCAATGAACCCAGGAAAAATTGACGCATGATACTCTACCTAATCAGGAATTTATTGTAATTATCGATTTGTCGCGGCATCGGAAAAAGCAGGCCACAATGCCGCTTGTTTATCGTTTATAAAAAACGGCCGAAATTATAACCAATATTCGCCGGTTATCGGATAAGCAATATCATCAGCGCACCCGCCCGCGGCTATTCACTCATTTTTAAGGACAGATTTTCGAAATCCCGATGCCGAAGTTCTCGTATGCAAAATCATCCCCGTTCGGTTCCGAACAAGGAATAGCTTTGTTAAGTCTGGCCGGCATCGGCACTCACCTGTGGCTCCGCTATGCATCCGCTGCCGGCGGCCAAACCTATCGACTATCACTTTCGGCTTCGTTCGGTCCCGAGCCTGAACCTGTCTTCCGTTACGGTTTCGACGCCGCCATTGCGCTAATGCAGTTCCCCTTAATCTCTGTACTCGTTCTGGGCGGTGTCCCGTTGCTTTACCGCCTGCTGGCGAAAATGCTGCACGGCGATCTGGGCGCCGATCTGTTGGCCGGCACATCGATCGTCACCTCCGTGTGGCTGGACGAGTGGCTGGCCGGCAGTCTGGTCGTGCTGATGCTGTCGGGCGGGGCGGTGCTCGAAACCTATGCGTTGCGCAAAGCCTCTTCGGTACTCGAAGCGCTGGCGAAGCGAATGCCGTCGATCGCGCATAGGAAAACCGGCGAGGCGCTGGCCGATGTCGCGGTCGAAAAAATCCAGGTCGGCGATACACTGGTGATCCTGCCGCATGAAATCTGCCCGGTGGACGGCACCGTGCTCGAAGGCACGAGTACGATGGACGAGTCCTATCTGACCGGCGAACCGTACTTGATGTCAAAAACCGCGGGTTCTCCGGTTTTGTCCGGCGCGATCAACGGCGACGCCGCGCTAACGGTACGCGCCGATAAACTGGCGGCGGACTCGCGCTATGCGAAGATCATGGAAGTGATGCGCGCGTCGGAAAACTCTCGTCCCAAAATCCGGCGGCTCGGCGACCGGCTCGGCGCCTCGTACGCGCCGCTCGCGCTCGCGATTGCGGCGGCGGCCTGGTATTTCAGCGGCGACGTGGCCCGCTTTCTGGCCGTGCTGGTGGTCGCAACCCCCTGCCCTTTGCTGATCGGGATTCCGGTAACCCTCATCAGTTCGATCTCGCTGGCCGCTAAGCGCGAAATCATCATCAAGAACCCGGCGGTTCTGGAAAATCTGGGCCTGTGCCGAACCGCCATTTTCGATAAGACCGGCACCTTGACCTACGGCCGTCCGTCCCTGGTCGCGATCGAGACCGATCCCGCCTTCGACGAGCGCGAAGTCCTGGCGCTGGCGGCAAGCCTCGAACGCTATTCGAAACATCCCTTGTCGGGCGCGATTCTGAAAGCGGCAGAGAAAACGGCGCTCCCTCTGCGGCCGGTCGAGCAAATCACCGAGCGGCCGGGTCAAGGCATTTCCGGCCTGGTCTCGGGCAAAAAAGTGGCGATCACCAGCCGCAAATCGTTTATCGCCCGTTCTCCCGATGCGCTCGCGCGTTTGCCGGAAATATCGGGCGGCCTGGAATGCATCGTGCTGGTCGACGGGCGGTATGCTGCAACGCTGCAATTCCGCGACGAAGTCCGCGCGGACAGTTCCTCGTTCATCAATCATCTTCAGCCGAGCCATTTGTTCGACAGGGTGATGCTGGTTTCGGGCGACCGGGAATCCGAAGTCCGTTATCTGGCCGAGCGGGTCGGGATCGATCATGTATATTCCGGCCAAAGCCCGGAACAGAAACTGGCGCTGGTCAGGGCCGAAACGGAGAATGCCAAAACGGTGTTTCTCGGCGACGGAATCAATGATGCGCCGGCCTTGACCGCCGCGACGATCGGGATTGCGTTCGGGCAGAACAGCGACATTACCGGCGAAGCGGCCGATGCGGTCATCATGGACAGTTCGCTCTTGAAAGTGGACGAACTGTTCCATATCGGCAAAAGGATGCGCCGGATCGCCCTGCAAAGCGCGATCGGCGGCATGGTATTAAGCACGGTCGGAATGGGAGCCGCCGGGATGGGCTATCTGAGCCCGGTCGCCGGGGCTCTGGCGCAGGAATTGATCGATGTGATCGCGATTCTGAATGCGCTGCGCGCCGCGCTGCCGCCGAAATCGCTGTCGGATTTCTGAACCTATTACGCAAACGTTTAGCGATAAAAACGATTGCCCCCGTAATAGCCGCCGTTCTGCTTGAGGTCGCGAATGTCTTCCGAAGCCCGCGTGAGCTTTGCCTTCAGGATCTGTCTCTCCCGCCAGTCCAGACGGCCGTCCCGTTTGAAGCGCTGTTCGACTCGCTCGATATGCTGCTGCTGACGCGCCAACTGCTGATATTCGCGAGGCGTCAACTGTCCTCTTGCCAACCCGCTTTTGATGCGCTGGCGCTGCTGCCACTGGTCGGCGTTGATTCTGCCGCTTCCCCTCTGGCCGTAAAAATCCGCCCCGCCATGATAATCCTGGGAATGCGCCTCTGCGGTGCCGATCAGGAACAAGCCGCACAACACGCCCAAAATTTTTGTCTTTTTCATGATCTGTCTCCTTTGTTGATGACGGCGACAGATTAACCTCGGCAAGTTGAATCCGAACTGAACGATTTTAAAAATGATAGAATGCCGCGCCATGAGCGCAATCACCCTACAACCCCGAATTTATACCGTCTCGGAACTGAACCGCGAAGCCGCGCTTGCGCTCGGCGAACATTTTTTGATGGTCTGGGTCGAAGGCGAAATCTCCAATCTCAGCGCGCCTTCGTCAGGCCACTTGTATTTCTCGCTGAAAGATGCGGGCGCGCAGGTGCGGTGCGCGCTGTTCAAGAATCAGCAGCGCGGACTGCGCTGCAAACCTGCCAACGGGATGCAGGTCATCGTCAGGGCCGAGGTCAGCCTGTACGAGCCGCGCGGCGATTACCAATTGATCATCGAGCGGCTGGAAGCGGCGGGCGACGGCGCCCTACGGCGGGCTTTCGAAGCCTTGCGCTGGAAACTGTCCGCCGAAGGCCTGTTCGATCCGTCCCGCAAAAAACCGCTGCCATCCCTGCCGCGGGCCATCGGCATCGTCACCTCGCCGACCGGCGCCGCATTGCGTGATATTCTCAGCGTATTAAGACGGCGCTTCCCGGCCATTCCGGTGATCGTTTATCCGGCCTCGGTCCAAGGGGCCAATGCCAAACTCGAAGTGGCGGCGGCAATCGATACCGCCAACCGGCGCGCGGACTGCGAGGTGCTGATCGTCGCGCGCGGCGGCGGATCGCTCGAAGACCTGCAGGCCTTCAATGAAGAAATCGTCGCGCGCGCAATTGCCGCGAGTTCGATTCCGGTCATTTCCGGAATCGGCCACGAAACGGATGTGACGATCGCCGACTTCGCGGCGGACCTGCGCGCCGCCACCCCGACCGCCGCCGCCGAACATGCCACGCCGGACCGGCAGCAGTGGCTCAACGGTTTCGTGCAATCGGAAAAACGCCTCGAACAATTGCTGCAGCGCAAACTGACAGGCGCGCACCAACGCCTGGCATGGCTCGATAAACGCCTGAAACAGCAACATCCCGGACAAAAGCTCAGACGCAACGCGCAGCGGCTGGACGAACTGGCGCTGCGCCTGACGCAAGGAATGCAACGCAAGCAGCAACAGCATCTTCATCAGCTTGCCGCCGCAAACGCCAAATTATGGCGTTTCAACCCGGCCGCGCGGATACGCAGCCAGCAGCAGCGGCAACAATATCTGGTACAGCGCCTGCAGCTCGCGATGCAAAACAAACTGGAACAAAACCGGCTCAAACTGGCGAACACCCGCCAGACCTTGCACGCGGTCAGCCCGCTCGCGACCTTGAATCGGGGCTATGCGCTGGTAACGGAGGCGGAAAGCGGCAGCCTCGTGCGTTCGGCGCGGCAGCTCGCGGTTGGCGACAGAATCCGAATCCGGGTGGCGGACGGTCAATTTGTCAGTGAAATCGTCGATCGCTGAGCCAGCCGCTGGCGGCAAAATCCGCAGCCGCGGTTATTTTTTCCAGAATTCGGGCAAGAATAGAATGATGATCGAAAAAATCTGCACCCGTCCGAGCAGCATCGCAAAAGTGCATACCGCGGTCTGGAAATCGGTCAGACTGGCATAAGTGGTAGCCGGCCCGACCTGATTCAAGCCGGGACCGGCGTTGTTGATACTGGAAATCACCGCGGACAGGGCGCTGATGAAGTCCATCCCGCTGAACAGCAGTGTGAACACCAGGATCACGATGCACATGAAATACAGGAAAATAAAGCCGGTCACCGAAGTCACGATCGAATTCTTGATGATCTGCTCGCCGATTTTTAAAGGCCGTATCGCATGCGGATGAATGAATTTGAACAATTCGAGGCGCGCCTGCTTCAACAGAATGATCGTCCGGATCATCCGGATGCCGCCGCCGGTTGAACCGGAGGAAGCCGAGATACAGCTCAGAAACAACATCCACATCGGCACGAAAATCGGCCACTGATTGAAATCCTGCGTCGCGAAACCGCAAGTCGTCGCAATCGTGACCAGATTAAAGGTCGCATGGCGAAAAGCGATCCAAAAATCGGGATAACTGCCTTCCTGCCACAATATCGTCGCCGTCATGACGCAACTTCCGAGCATCAGCACCAGGAAACTCCGCGCCTCCATATCGACCGCATAGGGCTTGAGCGAAAGTTTCCGTATCGCAATGAAATGAGTCGCAAAGTTGACTGCCGCGATCAACTGAAACACGGTCAGCACGATCTCGATCGGCAACGAGTTGAAATAACCGACGCTCTGATCATGCGTGGACATGCCGCCCAGACTCATGGCGGAAAAGGCATGGCAAATCGCATCGAACCAGTTCATTCCGGCCAGTTTCAACGCGATGATGCAGACGACCGAAATGCCCGCATACACCATCCACAAGGCTTTCGCGGTCTGCGCAATGCGCGGGGGCAGATCCGATTCCTTGACCGATCCCGGCGTTTCGGCGATATACAGCTGCATCCCGCCGATGCCCAATATCGGTAAAATCGCGACGGCGAAGATAATGATGCCCAGGCCCGCGATCCAGCTCAGTTCATGGCGCCAAAGATTGATCGATACCGGCAATTGATCGAGCCCGCTCATCACGCTCGAACCGGTTGTCGTGAGGGCGGAGACGACTTCGAAATAGGCGTCGATGAAACTCATGCCGGGAAAATAATACAGAAGCGGCAAGGTACAGAATACGGGCGTTGCGGACCAGGTAATCGCGACCAGTAAAAACCCGGTCTGCCGCGATACTTTCTTGGGAACGCGCAGCGTCGGAAAAAACAGCGCCGCACCGGACAGCAAAGTAATGCCCGTGCCCCGGAAAAAAGCCTGCGTCGCGCCGTCATCGGCAAAATAGGACGTCATCAGGCTGGTCGCCATCAGGCCGCTGAAGCCCATTGTGACCAGACCGAAAATATGGAAAATCGTCAAAATCATGGGGTTGTCCGTGCGGTATGAAGCCTCGGCCATTCCTCTAAACCCATCGAAAAATCGAGAAGAACCGGAGGGAGAGTTTCAAAAGGGGTAGGCACGAGCGAAAGCTCGCGAAAATCGTCCATGGCTTCGGTGTTATCAGACCTTATGCAACGGCTGAAAGATTTTTTCGATATTGCTGACCAGTTTTTTGTCCATCGCGAACATCACCACATGATCGCCTTCCTCGAAGATCACGTCGTGATGGATCGGAATGACTTCGCCGTTCCGTATCAGGGCGCCCATCACGATGCCGGACGGAAAATGAATACTGTCCACGCGCCGTCCGACTACCGAGTTCGGATCGCTGTCGCCGCTGTAATGCGCGATCGCCTCGATCGCTTCGGCGCTGCCGCCGCACAATGAACGCACCTGCACCACGTCGCCGCGGCGCACGTGCTTCAAAATGCTGCCCAGCGTTTCCTGGTTCGGCAGCACCGCGACGTCGATATCGGTATCGGCCAGCAGCTTCGTATAGGACTTATGATTGAGCAGGCAGATCGTCTTGCGCGCACCCAGGCTTTTCGCCAGCGACGCCGAGATGATATTGACTCCGTCGTTTTCAGTAATCGCGCAAAACAGGTCGGTACTGCCGATCGATTCGTCGATCAATAAAGCTTCGTCGGCGCAATCGCCGTTCAGTACGACCGTTTTTTCGAGCTCGTTGGCGATCTTGTTCGCGCGTTTCGGATTGAGTTCGATGATCTTGACCTGATGGTCGTTCTGCAGCGCCAGCGCCAGCCGCTTGCCGACATGCCCTCCGCCGGCAATGATGATCCGCTTCAACGGCGCTTCCAGTTTACGCAACGATTTCAGGACCTGCCGGACCTGCTCGCGCGGAGCGACCAGGAAAATCTCGTCGCCGGTTTCGATCGTCGCGTCGCCGTTCACGACCAGGGGCTTGCCGTCCCGGAAGATCGCGACAATCCGGATTTTGGCATCGGATAAATGCTCTTTGAACGAACGAATCTTTTTACCGGTCAGAAAGCCGTTCGGCACCACTTTGACCGAAAACAGCCGTACCAGCCCTCCCGCGAAATCGGAAATGTGCAGCACGCCGGGAAACTCGATCAAATTGCGGATCGACTCCATCACGATCTGCTCGGGGCTGATCACGATGTCGATCGGAATGCCGGCCGGGCTGAATAAATTCGGGTTCTTCATGTAATCGATCGCACGCACCCGGGCGATCGTTTTCGGGCGACTGTACAGCGCGTTGATAATCAGGCAGGCCAGCATGTTGGTTTCGTCGCTGTCGGTCACCGCGATCACCATGTCGGTATTATGCACGCCGGCCTGTTCGAGTACGCTCGGATGCGCCGCATTGCCGCTCACCGTCGCGATATCGAAGCGCTGCTTCAAGGCGTCCAGGAGCTCGGGCTTGAAGTCGATCACCATGATATCGTTTTCTTCGCTTGCCAAAGCCTCGGCGACCGACGAGCCGGTTACGCCCGCTCCGAGAATGAGGATTTTCATAATCGACTTATTAATGAACCAATCAAATCAAATTTGGCGCGATATTATAAATATCGTGCTGAATATTTCATTAAAATTATCCGCCTACCTCGACGGCATGCAAAGCGCCGCTGCGGTAGCCGGCAGATTTACCGATACGAATCAATCGCCTGTTGAAACACGGCCGAATGTGCGCTGCGATAAAACACATCATTAAAGCCGTTAATTTCTGTAACCCGTGCGGATTTCATGGGGTAGCCAGACGGCTGGCCAGCTCATGGGGAGCCATTCTCGTTAACGGCTCCAGCAATCCTGCGGTTCAGGAAGCATTAAGTTTGAAGCCAGATAATAACGCCCGATCGATATGCGCCGTTCAAACGATTGAGGCCGGCTTTCGCCCATGAAAATAAACTGCGATGATATGGGTCGTCCGTAGTGGACCGGGAAAGGCTTTTCGAATATCATCCCCAGCCAATTTTTTCACAACAATTTCTTTAATTAACTATGAATAAACTTTATCGATTCGGACAAATTACCTCACTCGCCTCTGCCGCTTTGATCACGGGATGCCTGGGGGGAGTCCCCGGCAGCTATCCTGCGCAGGGCTACCCGACCTCCGGTTATCCCAATCAAGGATATTCGTACGGCGGCTATCCGAATACCGGTGCACAGACAGGGCTCGGCTCGATTTCGGGGACAGTCATCGCGGCCATTATTCAGGGCATGGCCGGCAGCGTTCTCAACGGACAAATCGGCTCGCAGCTCGCGCCTGTCGACCAGAACTTCCGTCTCCAACAATTGGGCGGATTATTGCAAACGGGCAATATCGGCCAGTCGCAGCAATGGCTGAACCCGCAAACCGGAAGTCAAGTTGCGATCAATCCGATCGGCCAGCTCAGCCTGAACCCGCAAACCCAGCAGAAATGCCAGAATCTCGAAGAAACCGTCATATTGCCGGACGGCAAAAATATCCGCGAAAAGCGGACGGCTTGCCTCGATCCAACAACCGGAAAATGGAATCTGGTCAAGTAAGGGCCGAAACACCCTCGCCGCACCGTTTGCGCTTTTGCCGGCCGGTGAGTCATCCCGTACATCTCACTCTATTCGAGTGCATGGTATGATATGGCGAATTTTCCGGTTTTTTATTCTACTCAATCCGATTGCCCTGCCCGATGAACGATTCCTTTCTTTCCACAAAGCCCATCCCGAACGAAGAACGCCTGATCATGGCCCTGGATGTGCCCGGCTTCGAACAAGCACGCGCCCTGGTCGAAAGGCTCGGCGACAGCGTCGTGTTTTACAAGGTGGGGATGGAATTGTTCATGTCGGGCGATTATTTCGGCTTCATCGAATGGCTGAAACAGCGCAATAAAAAAGTCTTCGTCGATCTGAAATTTTTCGACGTGCCCGCAACGGTCGGACGTGCGATCAAGGCGTTGAGCAGCAAAGGCGTCGATTTCGCGACCATTCACGGCAACGACGCGATCATGGAAGCGGCCGCCAAGGATAAGGGTCCGCTGAAGGTTTTGGCGGTCACCGCCTTGACCAGCCTGGACCGGGGCGACCTGAACGACCTCGGTTTCCAGTGCGACGTGCGCGAACTGGTGCTTTCGCGCGCCCGGCGCGCCTTGCAGCACGGCTGCGACGGCGTCGTTTCGTCCGGGCTCGAAGCGCCGATGCTGCGCGAGGAGCTGGGCCAGCGCCTCTTGGTCGTCACGCCGGGAATACGGCCGGTCGATAACCGCGAAGAAGACGATCAAAAACGGGTGGCGACCGTCGAAACCGCCTTCCGGAACGGCGCCGATTATATCGTGGTGGGCCGGCCGATACGCGACGCCGCCGATCCGAAAGCGATGGCCGAAAAAATTCAGGGACAGATTCGCGATCAATTCCGTTGAGCCGGTGTTTCTGTTGCTCGCAAATGCTTTGCCCGACCGTGCGTTAATGCGGGGAAACGATGGTACTTGACCCCGCCTTTTCGACATCCTATCCGGTCGCGTTTTTGATGGGGCTGTTCAGCAGCGTCCATTGCATCGGGATGTGCGGATCGATTATCGGCACGCTGACGCTCAGCTTGAGCGCCGAAATCCGCGCCAGAAAATCCTCGCTGCTTCCCTACGTCTTCAACTACAATGCCGGGCGCATCCTGAGCTATGCACTGGCCGGCGCCCTGGCCGGCATGATCGATCTGCTGATTTTGCATTCGGTCGGGCGCATACAGGGCTACCGGCTGCTGCAAATCGTTTCCGCGGTGATCATGACCGGTTCCGGCCTTTATATTGCCGGCTGGTTTCCGCGTTTCGCCTATGTCGAAAAAGCCGGCCTGCGGTTGTGGAAGCTGATCGAACCTTACGGACGCAAACTGATCCCGGTCAAGAACCGCTGGCACGCCTTCCTGTTCGGGATAGTCTGGGGCTGGTTGCCGTGCGGCTTGGTCTATGCGGCGCTGGCCTTGGCCGCCACTGCCGGCAGTATTCCGCACAGCATGCTGACGATGTTTTTTTTCGGACTCGGCACTTTACCGGCTGTCATGGGTATCGGTATAATGACAGGATCATTGGTGCGGTTATCCAGATGGCGCTATTTCAAGCAGGCTGCAGGCCTGATCATGATTGCGCTCGCTTTGTTCGCCGCCCTGCCGTGGCTGAATCCGATGGCTTACACGGCGCATTCCGCAATTCATTGAGAGGATCCACTTATGAACCCTTTTAGCTCGATCATTGGTCAATCCCCCGCATTGGAATCGTTGTTGCGCAGCGCCGGCATCGCCGCCATGACCGATGTCACAATCTTGATCAAGGGCGAAACCGGCACCGGCAAGGAAGTATTGGCGAATGCCCTGCAAAAAGCCAGTCCGCGCGCGCGCAAGCCGTTCATTACGCTGAACTGCGCCGCACTGCCCGAGACCCTGATCGAATCCGAGTTGTTCGGCCACAGGAAAGGCGCTTTCACCGGCGCGATTGCGAACCAGCAGGGCCTGTTCCAGGCCGCCGACGGCGGCACCCTGTTTCTGGACGAAATCAACTCGTTGCCGGTTTCGATCCAGGCAAAGCTGCTGCGCTTTCTGGATTCGGGCGAATGCCTCGCGGTCGGCGACACCAAGCCCTATAAAGTCAACGTGCGCGTGATCGCCGCGACCAACAGCGACCTCGTCCAGCAAATCGCCGCCGGCGAATTCCGGCAAGACTTGTATTTCCGGCTGAATGTGGTGCCGCTGGAACTGCCCTCCCTGGCCCAGCGATCCGAAGACATCGGGCCGCTGATCAACCACTTCCTGAATGTATTCTCGAAAACGCATTCAATCGATGCCCCCAAATTCAGCCGGCATTCGCTCAAAATCCTGAAGGCTTATCCGTGGCCGGGCAACATCCGGGAATTGCGCAATTTGTGCGAACGGCTGTGCATTTTGCTGGCGGGCAGAACCATCGAACCCGAGAACCTGCCGTTTGAATTTACCCGCGGCGTGGATGAAGAACGCAATCTCGAAACCGGCTTCAAGCTTCCCGAAGGCGGCGTGCAATTGGACACACTGGAAGCCGACCTGATCTATCAGGCCCTGAATCGGACTCATGGCAACCGCAGCCAGTCGGCACGATTGCTGGGTCTTTCCCGGGATACGCTGCTTTACCGGATGCGCAAGCACGGCTTCGCCGCGCAGTAGAAATGTACCGGGGGAAAGCCCTCCGTCCCATTATTAAAATAAACCATCCGCAAACCGGCTTAAGACAGGGCTGCCCGATCGTTCATCCACATTGCGCGACCTCGGACGGCGACAACGGGGCAAATACGCCCTTCCCCCTCCCCTTATTTTGCATGTAGGGTACGCTGTGCGTACCTTTTCACTCCAATGGTACGCACAGCCTACCCTACAGCAGCGGCTGACAACTCAAGCTAGGCAAGAAGATGGGCTAACGATAAGCGAGCACTCGGCGGGGAAGTAATGATCGACCAAATTCTCAGCAAACGGAACCAGCAATCGCCTTCACGTCGCCAGACAGCGGACCCACTGCACGGTAATATTGTCGCTCTTGCCACTTGCGCGCAACAGCGAGAGTCTGGCTATTTTTCCCAAGTCATCCAGTTCGGTTTGGGGTTGCGCCAGCTGAACCAGTTCCTGAGCTTTCACATTTTCCCAAAATCCGTCGCTGCAGAGAACAAAGGTTTCTCCCGCCTGCGGAGCCGGATAAACATTGATCTCGACTTCGTACCCCATCGCGATATTGATGCTGCGCAACAGGCAATTCTGCTCCGGATGACCGCCCATTTCGGCTTCGGTGATTTTGCCTTCTTCCAGGAGTCCCTGCAGAACCGAATGATCCCGCGTCCGCCAGACGATCCCCTGCGAATTCAGCCGGTACACCCGCGAATCGCCGCAATGCGCCGTTAACACGCACGCTTTGCCGAGATAAAGAATCGCGCAGGTGGTATGCGCCTGAAGAGCCTCCGGATCATTCGCCGACAGATACCGCATTTCTTCAATCGCCGCATCCACCCATAGCGACATCGTGGCCGCCGGTTTCCCGCACATCAGATCCGCAAAGGCTTGGGTATTCTTGATCAGTCCGTGGCAAAAGAAACGCGACGCTTTTTCCCCGGCATAATGTCCGCCCAGACCATCGGCGACGACAAACACGGCAAAGTCGTGGCCGATCCGGTAAGCCATGCAGTCCTGGTTGATCTCCCGGTCGCCCGGCGAAGTCAATTGGTGATGGACCAGCTTCATACGATGCTTTAACGGCCGGATAACCGGCTTTGCACCATCAACCGTTTCAAATCCCCGACCGCCTGCGCAAAGCCGCTGAACAATGCCCGGGCAACGATCGAGTGCCCGATGTTCAATTCGACGATTTCGGGAATCCGGCAGATAGCCTGGACATTATGGTAATTCAGCCCATGTCCTGCGTTGACCTGCAAGCCGGCGCGGTCAGCCAGGCGCGCGGCTGTCCGGATGCGTTCCAGCTCCAGGGCGCGGGCGGCCGGAGTCGGCGCTTCCGCATAGCGGCCGGTATGCAGTTCGACAACCGGCGCACCGGCCTTGACCGCAGCTTCGATCTGCGCCGCTTCCGGATCGATGAACAGGGATACCTCCACTCCGACGGCCGCCAGCCTAGCACAGGCCGAGGCGATGTGAAGCAGATTCCCGGCCACGTCCAATCCGCCTTCGGTCGTCAACTCCTCACGCTTTTCCGGCACCAGGCAGCAGGCGGCCGGCTTGAGTTTTTCCGCGATGCCGACCATTTCTTCGGTCACCGCCATCTCCATGTTCAGCCGGGTCTGGATCATCTCCTTCAATAAAAACAGGTCGCGATCCTGAATGTGCCGGCGATCTTCGCGCAGATGCGCGGTGATGCTGTCCGCACCGGCCTGCTCGGCCGCCAGGGCCGCCTGGACGGGCTCCGGGTACACGGTACCGCGCGCCTGCCGGACGGTAGCCACATGATCGATATTGACGCCTAATAAAATTTCTCTGCTGTCCATGAGTTTACAAACGTTTGATGATTTCGTTGAGAACCTTGCGGCTGTTCAGCGGTTTCCCGTGCAGCAACTGGTCCAGTACCTGCCTCAGCAAGGCTTTCGCCGCGGCCAGCACAGCCGGATCGCTGAAATTCCGGGCCTGAATCGCCAGCAAGCTTTTTCCGGTATAAATGCCCTCGGCAGCTTCGACCGGACTCAGCTCGGCGCCGAGGTGATAGCATTTCGACGGTTCGACCGGCTTACCGTGCTGCATGTCATACGCAAGCTGCAATCCGTAACCCGCCTTCTCGATCAAATTGAGTTCGAAGTTTCGCAGCACCGCTTCGAGCGAGCCGCCCTGCCGCAAATCGGTCAGACATTGGCAATAATCGGCAAACAATTCGGGGTGCGGATCGTCCTTGTGCAAAAAAGCTTCGATCAATTCGTTCAGGTAGAAACCGCAGTACAACGCCAACCCGGTCAACGGCCGAAACGGCTCCGCCAGTTCGGCATCGGTCAGGGTCTTTAATTCCGCCTTGCCGAGATAGCTCAGCCGCAACGGGATGAAGGGCTGCAAGAGGCCCTGCGATTTCGATCTGGCCTTCCGGACGCCTTTCGCCAGCAGCGAAAGACGTCCGAAATCCTGGGTAAACGCTTCGACGATCAGGCTGGATTCGCGATAGTCCCGCTGCTGGAGGATATAGGCAGGCTGCAGGAAGACCCGGTTTTCAGTCATTAAAGCCGAGGCCCTGCAAGGCGCGCTCGTTGTCGGACCAGCCCTTTTTGACCTTCACCCACAGTTGCAGATAGACCTTCCGATCGAGCAGCTTTTCGATATCCAACCGTGCATCGGTGCCGACTTTTTTCAGCATCTCGCCATCCTTGCCGATCACGATCGTTTTCTGCGCCGATCGTTCGACCCAGATCACCGCATAAATCTTGGTGATGCCGGGCTGTTCCTGAAACAGCTCGATTTCGACGGTCAACGCGTACGGCAACTCGTCGCCGAGCCGGCGCGTCAGTTTTTCGCGGATGATTTCGGCGCACAAAAAGCGCTCGGGACGGTCGGTAATCTGGTCTTCGGGATAGATCAGCCCGCCTTCGGGCAGCAATTCGAAGATCGCTTTTTCGAGCGCGTCGAGATGGGTGTTTTTAAGTGCCGAAATCGGCACCAGATGCTTGAACGGAAAACGATGCTGCGCCTCGGCGAAAAACGCCAGAATCTGCTCCTTGTCCTTGATCCGGTCGACCTTGTTGACGGCCAAAATGACCGGCAAACCTGCCAGCTCGAGTTTTTTGAAAATTACCTCGTCATACTCATGAAAAGACAGGCCGTCGATCAGCCAGACCACCACGTCGACACCGAGCAGAGCGGTATCGGCGGCCCGGTTCAGATAGCGGTTCAAGGCACGCTTGTCGCTTTGGTGCATGCCGGGCGTGTCGAGATAAACGACCTGTCCGGCCTCGGTCGTATTGATCCCGACGATCCGGTGCCGGGTCGTTTGCGGCTTGCGCGAGGTAATGCTGATCTTTTGTTTCAGCAGATGATTCATCAATGTCGACTTGCCGACATTCGGGCGCCCGATCAGGGCTGCGAAACCGCATTTCATTGACCTTTATTCTCCAGCAATTGCAGCATTTTTTCGGCTGCCGCCTGTTCCGCCCGTTTTCTCGACACCCCGGTACCGATACTGGCATCCTTGAGCAACGGAATCGTGCATCTGACCTTAAAAGTTTGCTGATGCGGCAAACCGGACATGGTCAGCAGCGTATATTCGGGTAGTTCCACTCTTTTGGACTGCATCAGTTCCTGCAGTTGCGTCTTCGGATCTTTCTGCCAATTGTCCAGCGTCAGGGCCTGCAGTTTTTCCTGAAACAAATGTCTGATCCATTGCTTGCAGGCTTCGATGCCCTGGTCGAGGAACAAGGCGCCGATCACCGCTTCCAGCGCATCGGACAGAATCGACTCGCGCCGGAAGCCGCCGCTTTTCAATTCGCCGGATCCCAGCAGCAGATAATCGCCGAAGCGGTGCGCGCGCGCCAGCTCGGCCAGTGAAGCCTGATTGACCAGATTGGCCCGAAGCCGGCTCAGCACGCCTTCGGGCGCCTCGGAAAATTTCTCGTACAAAATCTCCGCAATGACGAACCCCAGAATCGAATCGCCCAAAAATTCCAGGCGTTCGTTATTTTTCGCGCCGGCGCTGCGGTGGGTCAGCGCGGTCGAAAAGAGCTCGGGATTATTGAATGTCAATCCCAGGTTACGGGATAAAATCTTCGGATCCCTGATCACACGTTGCTGTCCCCGCCGGCTTCTATCATGTCGTGAAATTCGACCAATACGCTGAGATTGTAGGCCATCGGCTCGACGACCTCATATTCGATCTCGACCTTCACAGAGTTGCTGCTTTTGCTGATCTTAATGTCCCCCGAGTCAATGAAGTCGACATAACCGATATTGAAACGGTTACTGAGGCTACGCCGGATTTCCGATTCGCTCATGTTAGGAAATGCGGGGTCTTTCTTCAACGCGGACAGGACGCCGGCGACCTTGTTGTGATTCAGATAAATCGGCCCGATCTTCAAAATCAGAAAGACGAAAAACCCGAAAATAAAGAGCAGAACGCACAACGAAATAAACGTAAGCCCCCGCTGATGTTTCGGCAATGTTTGCATGACGGCTCCGGATCGATAATGAACGAATCCATTAAGTCTAGTTTATTTTAACGCCGTGCCAATGCGGTCGAAACCGACGCCTTTATGCTGCCAATCCCAGCTCATCCAGATGAAAAACGCCTTGCCGACCAGATTCTGCTCGGGCACCATGCCCCAGTAACGGCTGTCGTTGCTGTTGTCGCGGTTGTCTCCCATCACAAAATAATGGCCCGGCGGCACCACGAATACCCCTTCCACGGAGGGAGCTTCCTGGCGGACCAGGATTTTATGCTCGACGCCGGTCAAATCCTCGTTCAGCTCGACCGCTCCACTCATATCCTGACCCTGCCCAAAGCCTTCATAAGTGCCGATAGGTTTCTGGGCCACCGGCATATCGTTCACGAAAAGCGTTTTGTTGAAATAGCCGATCCTGTCTCCCGGCAAACCGATCACGCGCTTGATGTAATCGACCGTCGGGTCTTTCGGAAAGCGGAACACCACGATATCGCCGCGCTGGGGTTCGTTCAAATCGACCACTTTTTTATTGATCACCGGCAGGCGAATCCCGTACGTGAACTTGTTCACCAGAATGAAATCGCCGATCAGCAAGGTCGGCATCATCGAAGCGGACGGAATCCGGAACGGTTCGGCAATGAAGGAACGCAGCAGAAACACGATCAGCACGACCGGGAAAAAGGAATGCGCATATTCGACCAGCCAGGGTTCGTTTTCCGCATCGTAAGGTTGGCCTTTGCTCTTTAAATAGGCGGCGTAGCCGCCCCAGATGACGCCCGTGACCACCGTCGCCACGAGCAGAAAAAACGAAAAATCGTAGTCCATCGCTATCCAGTCGAGTAATGATTAAAAAATGGTGGGACCGCTCATTCCTTGTTCAGTTGCAGGACCGCCAGGAAAGCCTCCTGGGGTATTTCGATATTACCGACCTGCTTCATCCGTTTCTTGCCGGCCTTTTGCTTTTCGAGCAGTTTTTTCTTGCGGGTGATGTCACCGCCGTAGCATTTCGCGGTCACGTTCTTGCGCATTGCCTTGACCGTCGAACGAGCGATGATCTTCGCGCCGATCGCGGCCTGGATCGCAACTTCGTACATCTGCTTCGGAATCAGATCTTTCATTTTTTCGACCAAGTCGCGGCCGCGGCTCTGGCTTTGGTCGCGGTGCACGATCACCGATAGCGCATCGACCTTGTCGCCGTTGATCAGCACGTCGAGCTTGACCAGGGGCGCTTCCTGGAAGCGCAGAAATTCGTAATCGAACGAGGCGAAGCCGCGGCTGACCGATTTGAGCCGGTCGAAGAAATCGAGCACCACCTCGCTGAGCGGCATTTCGTAATGGATCGATACCTGCCTGCCCACGAACTGCATGTCTTTCTGCACGCCGCGTTTTTCGATGCACAGATTGATGACGCTGCCCAGGTAGTCCTGCGGCACGAAAATATTGGCGCGGATGATCGGCTCGCGGATTTCTTCGATCAAACCCGCTTCGGGCAATTTGGCCGGGTTGTCGACCATCACGACTTCGCCGCCGTGCGTCACGACTTCATAGACCACGGTCGGCGCGGTCGTGATCAGATCGACGTCGTATTCGCGTTCGAGCCGCTCCTGCACGATTTCCATGTGCAGCATGCCCAAAAAACCGCAGCGGAAACCGAAACCGAGCGCCTGCGAGGTTTCCGGCTCGAACTGCAGCGCCGCATCGTTCAGATTCAGCTTTTTCAACGCTTCGCGCAGTTCCTCGTAGTCGTCCGAGCTGACCGGATAGAGCCCCGCAAACACGCGCGGCTGCACCTTCTGGAAGCCGGTCAACTGCTCGGCGGCCGGATTGTCGGTCCAGGTGATCGTATCGCCGACCGGCGCGCCGAAAATGTCCTTGATACCGGCCACCACGAAACCGACCTCGCCGGTATCGAGGAGTTCCTTTTCCAGCCGCTTCGGCGTGAATACGCCGACCTTTTCGACCAGAAACGACTTGCCGGTCGACATGATCGTAATCTTCTGTTTGCGGCGGATGCTGCCGTGCACGATACGAACCAGCGATACCACGCCAAGGTAGCTGTCGAACCAGGAATCGATGATCAAAGCCTGCAGCGGCCCTTCGGCATTGCCGGTGGGCGGCGGGATTTTGGTGACCAGTTGCTCCAGCACATCCTGCACGCCAAGCCCGGTCTTCGCGCTGATCTTCAAGGCGTCGTCGGCCGGAATCCCGATCACATCCTCGATCTCGGCGATGACCCGCTCCGGCTCGGCCGAAGGCAGGTCGATCTTGTTCAGGACCGGCATCACCTCCAGGCCCTGCTCGATCGCGGTATAGCAGTTCGCCACGCTCTGGGCCTCGACGCCCTGCGCCGCGTCCACGACCAGCAGTGCGCCCTCGCAGGCGGCCAGCGAACGCGAAACCTCGTAGGAGAAATCGACATGGCCCGGCGTATCGATGAAATTCAGCTGGTAAGTTTCGCCGTCCTTCGCCTTGTAGTCCAGCGTGACGCTCTGCGCCTTGATCGTGATCCCGCGTTCTCTTTCGATGTCCATCGAGTCGAGCACCTGCGCGGACATTTCCCGATCGCTGAGCCCGCCGCAGATCTGAATGAAACGGTCCGCCAGCGTCGACTTGCCGTGATCGATGTGCGCGATGATCGAGAAGTTTCTGATATGTTTTAAATCCACTGCGTTTTCTAGTCTGTCAATGAAACTGAACGGAAGGCGGGATAAATCAGGAATGATCGTCCAATGACTTTGGAGCGTGCCGAACCGCGCCCGAATAAACCTCGCATTATAACAGAACCAAGCCGTGTATGACCCGACTTTCACAGCGCGGCCACTCATCGGGCGGAACATTTTGAGGATGGGCAGGCCTTATTGTTCCGCAAAGGTATTCCGGAAAACCGGAAAGGAGTCAGCCAGTCAAAATACACCCCAAACTGTTGATATTAAGATAAAAACATACTTACGCGCCAACCCGGGAACGCGGTAGCCGTGGCGCAGCCGCCGCTTTGCTTTTGCTTAATTCCTACTTACAATAATGTAAAAACCAGCCGATGCCCTTCCCGCGGAACGATCCGGCGGTACGGAATTTAGGCCTTTTCCTATTGAAAAACAACGCTTCCAAAACCCATAAAGCCCCAAGACCTCATGCAATACGCCATTGCCGATCATCATTCAGACATCATGGTGAACCGCCTTCACGACTTTACGGTTACCTGGGCGCAACGGATTGTCAAACGCCACTGCCTTGAAACCCGCGTCAAAAACATCGAACTCATTTCCGCCGATGTCGGCACGACGACCCGCGTACGCCTGGCGGTCGACCACGACGGTCCGGAATCGCTGCCTCGCCGCTGGTTTGTCAAAATTCCCTCGCTGGCCTGGCGGGCCCGGCTGATCACCGCCCTGCCCCGGCTTTTGCACGTCGAAACCCGGTTTTACCGCGACATCGCCCATGCGGTTCCGCTGGCCAGACCTGCGCTCTTGGCCGCGCAGAGCCGATTCGGCAAAGGGGCCACGCTGGTATTGTCCGACATCGCCGAAAGCGGGGCTCTGCCCGGCCGGGCCGGCGAAGCCTTGACGCTGCCTCAGGCCGCCGCCGTCGTCGAGCAGCTGGCCCGCTTTCATGCCGCCTTTTGGGGCATTCACCACGATCGGAACTACCGCTGGCTGGGCGGCCCTATCCGCCGTCTGGAAGACACGCTGGGCACGTTGATGGCAGTGCCATTGATGCAGTTGGGTCTGGAAAAAGCCGCAGGAGCCGTACCCGCCCGTTTGCACCGGGCCGCGCTCCATTACGCGCGCCACCGCCGGCGGATCATGCAGTTCCTGAACGGCGGCACCCAAACGCTGATCCATCGCGACTGCCATCCCGGCAACTTTTTCTGGAGCGACTCGCAACCGGGATTCCTCGACTGGCAACTGGTCCGGATCGGCGAAGGCGTCGCCGATATTGCCTATTTTCTAGCGACGGCGCTGGAGCCCGAACTGCGGCAAGCGCACGAGCGTCCGCTGCTGGATTTATACCGGCAGACGCTGGCTGCGCACAAGGCCGCCGAAACTACGCCGGACCTACTCTGGCAGCGCTACCGCGCACATCTTTCCTACCCTTTCGAGGCGATGGTCGCCACCCTGGCGATCGGCGGCATGATGGAAGAAAACGCCAACCTCGAAATGATCCGGCGCGCCGCATGCGCCATCAGCGACCTGGACGGATTCGAGGCACTGGCGGAGGCATAGGTCTTGATACGCTGCCGGTCATCATGAAGGTCAGCCGAAGACAGCGCAATCGCTTCTCGCCTTGATGGCAATACCGTTAAGATAAGCCGGAATCGGGCCGCTTCATGGCGTGACAAAGCCGGCTTTGTCAATCGGTTCGATGAGTTGCAAAGCTAGCTTTGCAGCTCATCAGAGCCTCCTTAACGGCATTGCCACTAGCGATGGATTGCATTTTCCAATTGATGCGCAAGCCATTCATGTCGCTTTCGGCGTCCTGACGCCGGGAAAATCGTTCGAGCCCATTCTTCATAGGGCTTGACGTCACTAACAGCGTTTATCTCGCTCTCCAAGATATCTTGCAATCCTTTGTATTCCGGATCAGAATCCGAAGTATCCCTGACTCAAAGGTGGCGGCAATGTTGAGAATGGTTTTCGAGATTGTAATGGCGCTGGCGGTTATTTTATCTCTGGTGTTTTTTACCAAGATGGGCTCGCTGGATAATCAAGCCGACGACGAAGACAAGCCTAGCGACAACAGCGAGTAGAGACCTTCTTTTAAGGTCAAAGCCATGTGCGGCCGATCCACAACCGCATAGCGGCGATTCTCGTCCGCAGATTGAAACGCCTGGCTGCAAACGAAATTAAGCCGCCTGTACGGCAGTGAACCGATGATGGATTTTTCAATGTCGTTCGCCCCGTTTCTAAGCTACCTGTACGGCAGTGAACGTCATCAAACAGAAAAAAGGGCGCGGCAGTCATTTCTAAGCTACCTGTACGGCAGTGAACTACGATCAGGTCTATGTCTCCGGCCAGCATCATTTCTAAGCTACCTGTACGGCAGTGAACGCGCCGTGGGTGGCGTTGATGCTGATGCCGACTTTCTAAGCTACCTGTACGGCAGTGAACCGGGTATCGCGTTCGAGCAGTTCCTCAGCCTTTTTCTAAGCTACCTGTACGGCAGTGAACTTTTCGGCCCAGCTCGGCATCGAAGTTTTCAGTTTCTAAGCTACCTGTACGGCAGTGAACTGCGACCCCGGTCAACTGCGTGATTACGAACGTTTCTAAGCTACCTGTACGGCAGTGAACAACTCGCCCATCATGATGGCGGCGTGGTGCATTTTCTAAGCTACCTGTACGGCAGTGAACTTCGCTCGCGGTGAACACTCCCCAACGCTGCTTTTCTAAGCTACCTGTACGGCAGTGAACCCGCTGATGAACGTAAGCCACGTCTCGTAACTTTTCTAAGCTACCTGTACGGCAGTGAACCGCTACAACAGCGAGATTGCGCAGATCAACAATTTCTAAGCTACCTGTACGGCAGTGAACGGCCTGAAAGGGCTGCAAAACCGCATCGAGCATTTCTAAGCTACCTGTACGGCAGTGAACTGCAGCGACCACATCAACCCCGGCTCGATAGGTTTCTAAGCTACCTGTACGGCAGTGAACCGGCCATTGCCAACGCGACAACGATCGCTGTCTTTCTAAGCTACCTGTACGGCAGTGAACTTGCTGAAGGTCTGCACCACGGTTTGCGTGAATTTCTAAGCTACCTGTACGGCAGTGAACCGCGGGACGCCTCTCGGTCGCTTCAGGACATGTTTCTAAGCTACCTGTACGGCAGTGAACGTTCCCCCTGTACTGATGGAAGCGCTCGTGAATTTCTAAGCTACCTGTACGGCAGTGAACTGACAGCACCGCTGCAACGCATTGTCCGCTCATTTCTAAGCTACCTGTACGGCAGTGAACTCTACGCTTCCTTTTCTCGTGATAGGCCTTCTTTTCTAAGCTACCTGTACGGCAGTGAACGTTCCCCCTGTACTGATGGAAGCGCTCGTGAATTTCTAAGCTACCTGTACGGCAGTGAACTGACAGCACCGCTGCAACGCATTGTCCGCTCATTTCTAAGCTACCTGTACGGCAGTGAACTTATTGATCTCAGAAAAAGAAAAGCAGGGCATTTTCTAAGCTACCTGTACGGCAGTGAACATACCGATCTGCGTTTCGGTTTTGAAGTCACCTTTCTAAGCTACCTGTACGGCAGTGAACTGCGCCAGCCACGAAAGGCGCGACAGTCCGGATTTCTAAGCTACCTGTACGGCAGTGAACAGATGGCGGTTGTATTGCCTGCTCATGGGCTTTTTCTAAGCTACCTGTACGGCAGTGAACTCGGAGAGGGGGAGATCGTGGACTAGGCAGTATTTCTAAGCTACCTGTACGGCAGTGAACGTTGACGTTGGCAACGGCTTTGCTCGATTCCATTTCTAAGCTACCTGTACGGCAGTGAACTGGTCGATGATGCCGAATTGATGACCGGTATATTTCTAAGCTACCTGTACGGCAGTGAACAATTTTTAGACTGCAAACTGAGAATATTTGCTTTTCTAAGCTACCTGTACGGCAGTGAACACTGGTCAGGAGATCCCATTGGCGCAGGATAATTTCTAAGCTACCTGTACGGCAGTGAACTTGCATTGGCCTACGCCGAATCCGAAGCCGATTTTCTAAGCTACCTGTACGGCAGTGAACTAGGTCGCGCCAGAATCACGCATGAAACCTCATTTCTAAGCTACCTGTACGGCAGTGAACCAAGGTTCACGCGTCATGGACGTGCAAGACCATTTCTAAGCTACCTGTACGGCAGTGAACGCGCCTGGCGACATGACGCCGACCGCCATTATTTTCTAAGCTACCTGTACGGCAGTGAACATAAAATTAACAAACGACGCATACCCAGATCATTTCTAAGCTACCTGTACGGCAGTGAACCACGGGCCCCGGACATGGTAGGACAGGGTTTATTTCTAAGCTACCTGTACGGCAGTGAACCGTCAGCGGCACAATCGCCAATGCGCTGCCAATTTCTAAGCTACCTGTACGGCAGTGAACTTTGATTGCGCCTGCCTTGCCGCCAACGGTTGTTTCTAAGCTACCTGTACGGCAGTGAACCGAGTAATCAGCCCTTGCTGGTAAGGGTCCGATTTCTAAGCTACCTGTACGGCAGTGAACGGTCTATGCGCGAATGCGCGGCGTCATGGAATTTTCTAAGCTACCTGTACGGCAGTGAACCCAGCGTCAGAAACCCGGTTCGGCAGGACATTTTTCTAAGCTACCTGTACGGCAGTGAACACGTAATCCAGCGTCAGAAACCCGGTTCGGCATTTCTAAGCTACCTGTACGGCAGTGAACATTTATCGCCCCATCCACAAATGGACGGTTGATTTCTAAGCTACCTGTACGGCAGTGAACCTACCGGACGGCGGGCTGTTGGTGGATCGTGATTTCTAAGCTACCTGTACGGCAGTGAACTAAATGCGCTGCCGGCATTGATGGGCTCGGCTTTTCTAAGCTACCTGTACGGCAGTGAACTACACCCTGCAGCGTACCGGCGCGTAGCCGTTTTTCTAAGCTACCTGTACGGCAGTGAACGGGATTCACTTGATAAAATTAGGGATGACAATTTTCTAAGCTACCTGTACGGCAGTGAACATCGCGCACGCCATCCCCGATCGAGCGGGGCATTTCTAAGCTACCTGTACGGCAGTGAACTTTCATTTGTGCTCTCCGGTTGTTTCGTTAAATTTCTAAGCTACCTGTACGGCAGTGAACCTATTCATCGCCATCTCAGCCTGTAATAATATTTTCTAAGCTACCTGTACGGCAGTGAACCACCATATCGCCCATTTGCACAGCGGCTTCCTTTTCTAAGCTACCTGTACGGCAGTGAACATCAGATCGCGCTGCCGATTCCGCTCCAGCAATTTCTAAGCTACCTGTACGGCAGTGAACGATAGCGGAAGTTGGACGGAGCCAGCAGCCGATTTCTAAGCTACCTGTACGGCAGTGAACAATTGCGGTCAGCGGTTTTGATTGGCGATGATTTTCTAAGCTACCTGTACGGCAGTGAACATTAACCAGTTTCGATATTGCCACCTTGGGCGTTTCTAAGCTACCTGTACGGCAGTGAACTTCAAGATCCCGTTTTGGTCAGGGGCGGTATATTTCTAAGCTACCTGTACGGCAGTGAACAATACATTCATGGGATTCACTTGATAAAATTATTTCTAAGCTACCTGTACGGCAGTGAACCAAGTCGGCGGCAGGGCAGGAAATCCAGCTTATTTCTAAGCTACCTGTACGGCAGTGAACTGGAACATTAGAAAAAACGAAGCCCGGTGTCTTTTCTAAGCTACCTGTACGGCAGTGAACTGCGTGATGATGAACGCCGGCAGCGGGAAACTTTTCTAAGCTACCTGTACGGCAGTGAACGGCGCTTTCGTGTCGAGCGCGACTTTCTCCACTTTCTAAGCTACCTGTACGGCAGTGAACTGACAGCCTCGCCCAAATTATTCACAATGTTTTTTCTAAGCTACCTGTACGGCAGTGAACGGGCGAAAAATACTTAGCCACTATGGAGCAATTTTCTAAGCTACCTGTACGGCAGTGAACGTTTGCATAAGTTCGATGCCGATCGATTTGTCTTTCTAAGCTACCTGTACGGCAGTGAACAAATCGGTGACGCAAAGCGCGGACAAAGTGCTTTTCTAAGCTACCTGTACGGCAGTGAACTACCGGGCAGTTAAACGCTGCCTCGGCGTGATTTTCTAAGCTACCTGTACGGCAGTGAACATCCTGACCGACGCGAAAGAGCTGTTCCAGCATTTCTAAGCTACCTGTACGGCAGTGAACATCATGAGCGTAGAGATGAAAATAGAGGTATCTTTCTAAGCTACCTGTACGGCAGTGAACGCGCACGAACGTCGGCAGCCGGTTAAAGGTAATTTCTAAGCTACCTGTACGGCAGTGAACCGCCTTGCCCATTCTTCGGCGCTCATTTTTCCTTTCTAAGCTACCTGTACGGCAGTGAACACCAATTCCTTGAGCTCCTTGGTTTTTTTATTTTTCTAAGCTACCTGTACGGCAGTGAACCATTGACTAGTGACGCGGCTTCGCGCGCAGAGATTTCTAAGCTACCTGTACGGCAGTGAACTCTTGCTTAATCGGCGCATTGAACCCGTGCATTTTCTAAGCTACCTGTACGGCAGTGAACGTCCGGTAGATTTCGTGCAGCCTTTTGCAGCTTTTCTAAGCTACCTGTACGGCAGTGAACACATAGACGGCGAATCATGGACAGTCAATGATTTTCTAAGCTACCTGTACGGCAGTGAACATTATCGGCATATATGACGCCTCACTTGGGGCTTTCTAAGCTACCTGTACGGCAGTGAACGGCGGGGCCGGTGAAGACGTCGATCAGCTTATCTTTCTAAGCTACCTGTACGGCAGTGAACTGTAGGGCAGCCGCTCTCTGCGCATGTCGCTTTTTCTAAGCTACCTGTACGGCAGTGAACCTTATCCTTGTGCCAGTTGCTCAGCGTCTGCATTTCTAAGCTACCTGTACGGCAGTGAACCCCGCGGCGGCGGCCGTGCGAGCGGATACCGCTTTCTAAGCTACCTGTACGGCAGTGAACACAGCGGTTGACCGACATAAATTTGTCGTAAATTTCTAAGCTACCTGTACGGCAGTGAACTGTTCGTAACGTGGTTCAGGACCAATTATCCTTTTCTAAGCTACCTGTACGGCAGTGAACAAACCCGTCTCTGACGGCCTTGACTTTCATCATTTCTAAGCTACCTGTACGGCAGTGAACCTGGATAGCGCCCGGCGATTGACCTATCGCGATTTCTAAGCTACCTGTACGGCAGTGAACAAGATGCCGCTCAAGTCGTCGATCACTTCTTTTTTCTAAGCTACCTGTACGGCAGTGAACTGTGGATCGACTTCAATTTAGATAAGCATAACAATACCTTGGACGGAATTTTCCGTTTTTACCAACGAAAAACCCATCTAAGACAACTAATTGATTTTTCTGTATTTTTAAAAAGCTATTTCCGGCATTGGTCAAAAAACGGGAACGCTGCTTGAATGGCTCAATCCATAGGTGCTAAAACCGCCTTTCGTCGGTTCACCGGTTTCCACATACTCAATAAACAAACGGAATCTTTCCCCGCTACTTTGGCTTTTCATCCATACGAAAGGCGCCTCGATGCGCTGCTCCACGCAGTTTTCGAACGTTGCAATCGCCAGTTCGATACCGATGTTTTCCCGTTCGGCTTTGCGCCTTGCCAGTCTCGCCAGTCTGGCGCTACTGCTTTTCGACTGGATGCGCCGGTAATAGGCATGGGTTCGAACGCGATCGGGAATGGCGCGGATTTGAGTCAAGTGGACATAATCGCTGAGACGGCTTAGCCATTCCCGTACATTGCACTGTTCGAGCTGGCGTTCCGTTTCGGCCAACAGCCGCAGCTTATGGCCCAACCGGCGATTTTCCGCATCGTACGCCGGTAGCGCGATGCCGATCGGCACTTTGCCGTCGGCGTCCTGCATTTCCACTAACGCCAGATGCACCTGTTGATAGACTTTTTCCCATAAAAAATGCAGGCCGATTTCGGCATCGGGCAACAAATTGATGTCCTGATAGACTTTCATGCTCAGTCCTTGCCGCTCTCGCCGAAAACGCCGCCGCGTACCAAGACCGCCATCACATAGTGTTCGTCGTTCTCGGCCAATTTTTCGCCGCGCGCGAAGCGGTCGAACAGCGTGTAAAAATCGGCTTTATCCTTGGGCGTGCGGTAGGCTTTGCCCAGATTGGTGACGGCACCGTAAGGCTCTATTGCGATCGGCCCAATTTGCGCCTCATCGTAGCCTGGATACCAGGTATCGATCGTGCGCAAGGCGTTGCCGATTTTTTGCGAATGCATGCCGGCGATGCCGTCAATCTCATAAAGGATTTTGCTTTTTTTCGATTTGCTGCTGCCTTTGTCCAGCACCAGTTCTTCGCTCGGATAAACGTCCTGCGCCAGACCGACCTGCGCATACGCGTTGACTTCCAGCAACAGGAATTCGGTTTTGCCGGATAAGGCATCCGCGATTTTGCCGGCCAATTCGGCAATTTGCGGATCGGGATTGTCGAAATACCGGGTGCTGACGGCCTTGGCATCGAATAGCCATGCGGAGCGATCGCCTTGATTCAACACCTTGACCGCAACCTCGATCTTTTCCGTGCCGACCCGGTTGCGCCACAAAAAACGACCGTTGGCGATATTGGCCGCATAACGCGAGGCCAAGTCGCGGAAACCTTCGCTATCGATATAAGCTTTTGCGGATTTGGCATAGCTGGCATTGAATTCAGCGCTGTTGCAGGCCGAGGGTTTTTCCACGCCGCTCAGGATTTTCAGTGTGAAGGTCAATTTCAACGTGTCCTGGTCGCTGCCCAGCGCGCAACTGTCGACGGTTTGTGGGTTGGGATTTTCGATTGTGGCGTCCAGTTTGGCCGGATCGTCCTGCAAGGCTTTTTTCAGGCGGTTGGAGATGGTACCGCGCACCGACTTTTCCTGCAGTGTCAAGGCTGTTGCCTGTTCGACCCGGCGTTCCCAGGTCGTGCCGTATAATCGTCCGTCCGAAGGCACCAGTTTTTTTTCGAATGCCAGTACCGAAGCGGAAACGAGGTTGTTGTTTTTATTGGCCATGATCGGTTTTCCTTGCGTTAAGAGCGGTTGTTTTGTTGACAAAGGTAGAAGTTGTTTTCGGCATCGTAGCGGGTGTGCCAAAGCAGGTCGTCCAGGCGCTTGATCCGGTACGGCATCACGAACTCGCCGAGCGTGACCAGACTTTCGGCAAAACGGTGCGGCGTACCGGGATCGCGCTGGTTTTCGGCGAAGCCTAATTCGGTAATGCCGTGAAAGCCGGTCGCAATCGGCACCAGCCAGCCCTCGGCTTTACGCTTGGCGGTCCATTCGCCTTTGCCGTTGTCGAGAAGCCGGCTGCGGTGTTCGACTTTGAGATAACTCAATAAGGCGTCGATCGCATCCTGGCCGTTCCGCATCGCTTCGGCCATCAGTTCGCGGCGTTCCTGCAACACGTAGGACGGCATCAGCTTGCGGATCAGTCTGGCCAGTTCGTTGTCGCCGTCGATTGACAGCGTTTCCGGTGCTTTGAACGATAGAATATCGCCGCCGGCCAGTTTCAATTGATAAAGCCGGCTTTCCACGGCCTGGGTGAGTTTTGCGCTATCGTCCTGGCCGACACCCTGGTACTCAATCGCCAACGATACGGTCAAGTGACAGCGGGCTTCTTCGATGAAAGACGGGCGCTCGCCGGTTTTATCAAGCGGGTTGCCGGTGCCCACGATCGAATGGACGAAATCGCCCGGTCCTTTATAGGTTTGCAGATCGATCCGATGGCAGGCGACGGCGGCGCGGGTAAAGCGCAAGCTTCCGAATACGCCGGCATTCAGTTGGCACTGCAGGGCATGGATGCCGCCGAACCAGGCGGTCATCGCCGGAAAGCCGAGGGTATAAGGGCTGGACAGCGCGTTGGCGTTGTGGATTTTCAGTTGTGGGACGATCAAGAACCGGTTCATCGCAAAAGCTCCTCATGCTCACCGAGCACTTTTCTAATGTGCTTCAGTTCGTCGTCGCCCATCGCAATCGCTTTCTCCGCGCCGATGACATTCCGATAGGCGATACGGAACCAATCGGCCAGACTCACGATGATTTCGGCGAGCCATTCGTCTTCCTGCTCGCGCCGCACATCGAAAGCGGAATCCAGCCAGATCTTTTGCGCCAACGGCAAGCGCGTGTTTTCGGACCAGCCCGCCGTTTCCTGTCTTAATTGCCCAACCGTTTCGAGCACGCGTTCGGCGATGGAAATGATCCAGTCATCCCGACCGTCACGGATATCGATGTTGTTGGGTTTTGCCATAAACAGTCGGTGCAATGCCAAGAACTCTTCCCGGTACGGCTTGAAGTACAGGCTGTCCTTGAAGAAACTGGATTTCGGCCGCCGGACGACGCGTTGCGCCAAAACCGGGGGCAACGAAGGCAGCAAATAGGCAATGCCGCCGTTTTGGTTGTTCAGTATGCTGATGTTCTGCGGCTTGGTGCCGCCGAAACCGATCGCGGCCAGATTGTAAATCTCGTCGCAGCCATGTTCGTTATGCGCTTGATTGCGACGGTCGTCGCGGGCTTGTTTGGCCTGTTCCGAAAAACGCATGGCGTTGATGCGTTCTTTCAATTTGAACACCAGGCCTGAAGGCGTCAGAATCGACAGCAGGTGATAGCCGCCTTCGATCGGAAAATAGACTTGTTTGATTTTTTCGGAGGTTTTTATCGTGCCGGAAAGCTCAGTGATCGCTAACAAGCCTGTCCGTATATCGGAATAGTCCATTGAAGGGATCGTCAGTTGCTGTTTGATCGCTTCGGTGTTTTGCTGCAGATGTTCAAGGACCGATTTACCATCTGCCATCCGCAGAGCCAAAAATTTCCATATAGGTATATTTGCCGACGTATCGAAAATAGTATCAAGGTCAGTATCGCTATTTCCCGTCCGTAAAAAACCGTCGTTTCTGTGCAAAGCAGATGCGCAAACTTCGCTTGTATTTTTAGCGTCAGGGTGGCTGAATTTAACGGGGTGACTGACTCGAAACAATTTGCCAGCTTTTTTCGCTGCTTTTGGCAGCCAGTCATCCAGCTCCTTTTCTAATTCTGGCAAAGTCGGATTTGACGAGCTCTTGAGTCGTCCCGTCAAAAATGTTTGCAATACCGGGTCTAACATGCTGCTATCCTTCCAAAATAAAGTCAAATGAGAGTGTATTACAGGAGAAAGTTTAATTCAACCTGTTTAATGAAAGTTGTATAATGAAACTCTGCCGAATAGGCAGTTTAGAAATGTTTTATGAACGTTGTTGCATTCACTGCCGCACAGGCAGCTTTAAATTTAAAGGCAATACGATTCGCCATATGTACCCACTAAATAGGCGATTTTTGTTTTATTTGTAGGTACAATATCACCGAACTTGAACAAAGGGTGATATATGAAAAGCGAATCAAACCATCAAAATATCTTAAAGGTCCGCATGGACGCGATAACCTTGGAGTTACTGGAACGGGCCAGAAGCTACGTCGATTTGGATAAAAGTAAATTCACACGGCAATGTATCCGCGAAAAAGCAGAGGCGATTATTGCCGAACATGAGTCTACGCACTTTGGCGAGGAAGATTGGCGGGTGTTTTTCGAGATGCTGGATAATCCGCCAGAACCTACCGAACGTATGAAAAAAGCAGCCTCCACTTATAAAAAAATAATTGATAATGAAGAAGTTTGAGCTTTTGGAACCCGAGAGGCATGACCGAAAATCGTTCGATTGCGGCGTTCCGGCGCTGAACCTGTATTTGCAGCGTTTCGCCAATCAGGACCAAAAGCGCGGCCTGAGCCGTGTTTATGTGCTATCGGAAGGCCGGCATATTATCGGTTATTACACGATCAGCGCGGACTCTGTCGTTACCGATGCCTTGCCGGACAAGGAGAAATTCGGAGCTTATGCGAAAGCGCCTTTTTTACTGTTGGGGCGTCTCGCCGTCGACAAGCGTTTCCAGAGTCGAGGTTACGGCGATGCCTTGATTTTTCATGCCTTCAAAACTACCGCGGAAGCGGCGGAAAAAGTCGGTATCCTGGGTATCGTCGTCGAAGCAAAGGACGATCGAGCGGTTTCTTATTACGAGAAATTCGGGTTCATCAGGTTGATCGTCACCCCAAACCTGCTGGTGCTGCCTTTCTCGGCAATGAAACCGCTGCTTTAACGATCGTCGATCTTCCAAAATCCCAATTGTTCGCCATACGCGAAGCATCTGCCGTTGTTGATATCTTTTTCAGAGACTTCCACGTTGATCTCACCGTAGCGTAAAGCCGTCCCCAGCAGCGATAGTCCGGATTTTTCGGCTTGCTGTTCGAGCAGTTCCCGATAGTCGCGGTGCAGCCACCAGCGTTCCTTCTCCCGGCCAGTCAGTTCCACACGAGACACTTTGTAAGTCTTTTCGACGGTATTGATGCCGTCTTCGCACGTTTTTTCGACAAAGCGGGAGTTGCCTTTTTCGTCCGGCACATCATACAAAGTTTGTTCGCACGTCTGTTGGCGGAACGGCGTCAGATTTTGCGGCAAGCCGGTCAACCACCAACAGCCGTCCAGCCAGCCCTGCAAACTTTCGGGGCCGCATTGCACATAAGCGGTCAATAGCGACTGAATACGGCGATGTTCCAGATCGGCCAGATTATTTCCGGGCTGCGGCTTGGCGCTGCACCGGATGCGCGGCAGGGCATCGATGCTCGACAATTGCGTCGCCGGAATCAGCTCCGATAAATCGTGCGTATTCAGGCGGTTGTTTTTGTCTTCATAACCGGGGTAACAATAGGCCGGTTCGCCGTCCGTCCCGAGCAAGGCCCGCAGGTTGTATTGCAGCAGCGCGATGTTCGGTTCCGAGGGCACGAGCTCCCGATGACGCAGCACGCGTCCGGCCAACTGGATGATCGAACGGTAGGAAGACGGCTCCACCACGGCCCAGTCGAAATCGTGGTCGCGCCCCACTTCTTCGACCGGCGTTGCGACCAGGATAAAGATCAGATTTTCCGCAGGACTTTCATGAAGATGTCTTCGAATGACTGGATCGTCGCAACCGGCGTTGGGCCGGTTGCGCTTGAGCACGTCATCCAGATGCCGTTCCTGGTGATGACGCAATAGCAACACCTGCCGGCTGTGGTAGGCCATGACGCGGATATCGATGCCTTCGGGCCAGCCGGCCGCCGCCAGATAACGGGCCAACTCGACGCAGGGCGTAACATTGGCCATGCGCACGACGCCGAACGATACCCGCTTGCGGTGGTCGGGCTCAAGAAAGGCATGGCGGCGGTGCAGGCGCGCGATCGTTTGCCGAATCGCGGCGAAATAGGATTGCTTGAGCCCGTCTAAGTCGCCGCCCGGCCCGGGGCATTCGACCATTTCGCCGATGCGCTTGACCGGCGTTTTAGCCGGGTTTTGCAGGTTGGCGCAGCGTTTTTCGATAAAGCCGGCATGCGCTTGCCGGTAGCCGCTCAAATCGGCGTTTTGCAGCGTTCGAACCCGGCTATCGAACTCGTCGATCCAGGCGCAGCCGATTTGGCTCTTGACCCTCCGGCTTTGCGCAAACAGCCGCCAACCGTTTCGGTAAGCGTTGAAATAGCCTTCGGCCAGATCGGGCGGAATGGTGGCCGAAGAAATCATCACCTTCCGTCCCAACATGCCTGCCAGATGGATCAGGCGGCCGATCGCGACCAAATCGTCGCCGTCGAAGTCATCGATCTCGTCGATGACCAGATCCGAAGACATCAGGCGCAAGCACGGTAAAATGTAGCGGCCACCGCGCCGGGTTTCGGTTGCCGCCATCAGATGGTCGACCGTACAGGCCAAAACCGGCGCGTAGAGAAATTTTTGTTTGCGTTTGTCGATTCTACCGCTCCGATCGGTCCAGACGGTGCCGAGCGCACTGAGCGCCGCTTCGGGAATATCGAAATCCACCTCGTTGTCTTCCCACAACGCTTCCGCCGATTCCGAGCCGCCTTGTTCGCTAGCGGAGGCGTCTTCTTTCAAATTTTGTTGCACCTGCTTATGCAGTTCCAGCACCGCCCGCGAACCAATCATGACGGCCAGTTCGCTATCGTCCAGGCCGATGCGGCTCCGGTATTCGTCGCCGGTTTGCAAGGTCAGCGTGCGCAGACCCAAGGCCAGCACGTAGCGCAGACTGTCGCCGCCTTCGGACAAGGATTGCATGATCTTGGCGTTGGCCAGGGTTTTACCGCTGCCGGTGCTGGCCATGTTGACCGCGAAAAATCCGTAGCGGCCGCCGTCGGCATTCGCTTCGGTTTTCCAGGCTTTGATCTTGTCCACCGCCTGATCCTGCCAGCGAAATCTTTTGTTCGTGCTTTTCTTTTTCAGACATTTGACATCGTAAACCGGCGGCGGGTCGCTTTCGAACAGCGGCAAACGGCGCGCGATCGTGGTCGCGCATTTGCCGACGCGTACCAAATGTTCGTCCAGGCGCTGCTTGAGATCGGCATTTTTATCGGTATTGGCAAATAAGGGCAGATCCTTGGGCCAGTTGCCGTCGGCATCCTGCGAAGAATACTGGTGATCGCCCAACATCAGGCATAAACGCGCATGGTGCAGCAACAGGCGGTAGCTGCCGTCGGCCAGCGCCGCTTCGACTTGCGGCAGGCGGGCCAGCAATTCGCCGGCCCATTTTTTCAGTTGCTCCAGCCAAGCTTGGGAATGGGCCAACAAGCCGTCGGAAAAGGTCAAACAGTCGCCTTGACGGTTTGCTTCGGCTTCGTTGCGATAAGCCCATGCGGCGGTAATGCGCTTCAACGCCTGTTGCAGGCTTTCGGCCGGCGTACTGCGCCATTCCCTGGCCACGTCCCTGGATTTGAAGTCCGGCAGTTTGTGATGCGTTACGACCAGCCAGGCAATCAGGCATGCCACGTCAGGCAGGGCAGCCATCGGTTTGTCGCCGAGGCTGCGCATTTTTTCGGCCAGCGCCGTTTCGTCGACAACGCCTTCCGCCAGGCGTTTCAACCATACCGCATCGCTCGGCTCGCCGTCGATCATGGCCGCCAGCAGCAACACCGAAACCCACTCGTGGCGCAGCGGATCGGGCGGCATTTTCGCGCGCAGTTTTTGTTGAAACCACAGCGACGCCTTGCCCCAATCGTGAAACAGCGCCGCCAGCGCGGCCAGAGTTTTGATCAACGGCAAATCATGCCAATCGTTTTCCCTGACTCTGCCGGCGATTTCCTGCCGGGTGGTATTGACCGGCACGATGCCCTGCGCATTGAATCGGCTTCGATTGCCGACGATCCAGACCAGTTCGCTGCGGCCGCGGCTGCGCAGCCAATGGCAGGCGACGGCGGTATTCTTGGAAGCGGTTTTGCGCAGCAGTTTTCTGACCGCATCCAGGCCATCCTGGGTAATTACCGTCTGCCAGGTACGGTCGCCGATCCGGTTGGCGAAACTGTCGAGCACGCGCCGGGTTTTATCGAGCGCATTTTTCTCGCATTGCGAGACGAATGTCACCATCATAAAAGGCGACCTTCCAGGCTGAGGTTTTTGACCGTATCGAACATGAAGTCCAGCGCCTTATGTTCTGCAAAACTTTGCAGGCACTGCTGGCGGAATTCCTGCTCGTTGTTCCGTTCTTTGGCGCAAATGAAGGCCCAGGGCAGCACAAGCGTATCCTTGACCAGATCGGCGACATCGAACACCAACGCGCCGCGCCGGGTTTTGCCGTGCATGACCGCAAAGCCGTGCGGAATGCCGAGGACCCAGAGTGTCGTCGCCGCCAAGCCGTAGGCCAGATAATTGCCGTGATTCAAAAACGCGTTGGCGTCGTCTTCTCCGGCATGGTCCCGCGTAAACCCGTCCGTTCGGGTGGCCTGGGCCGCGATTTTATACAGATTTTTGGTCAACTGCGCTTCAATGGTCAGTAAATCGGTCACACTCGGACTTTGGGTTATTCTGGCGTTGAAGCTGTTCAAAGCCCGTTCCACGTCCGCATCGTCGGCATAAAACCCGTAATTTTGCAGTTCCCTGTCTTTTCCCCAGACCCGCTGCAAATAATCGAGCCGAAGCCGCTGCAACCGCTTGGCAACTTGCAGGCGCTTGCTTTCATCGAACCAAAACGACAGCCAGCCTTGCACATATTCGGTCGGCCGGTATTCGCTTTGCGGCGACAGCCATTCCACTTCATTGCCAGCCAGTAACGGCGTTCCGCCGCCACCGCAAAAACCGATCAATACGCCTGCCGATGCCAGCATTCTGACGGCGGCCTGGGTGATGGACGTACCGGTCCCCAACAAAATCACGGTAGTATTGGCAATCGGGATATTCCAATACTGTTTTTCTTCTTTGCCTTCGGTCAGGTAAAGCACCCGCCCGTCTTTCTGCATGACGCGGCATTTTTCCAGGTAATAGATGTTGGCGCGTTTGGAATGCAGAATGGCTTTTAAATCGGTGAGTTGCTCCATGGCTTTATATTTTTTCACAATTTGAGTTTGTCCCCGATATCCACAAGGCGGCCTTCGCCGCCGCAGCGGAATGGCGTGCGCAGCTTCTGCCGAAGTCAGCCTTTCGTTCGGTGGCAAATAGATCATCGGGACATTTAATTGCTCGGCCCTTTTAACCGGCGCCGACAGTCTAACAAACCAACTACATCCCGGCAATGATCGGGAAACCGCCTTCGAATCTTTGGAGCGCTGCTCTGCAATCTGAATCGATTAGCCACGGGCGGATATGCAGATCTCGATACGGATCGCTTACGGCAAGGTACTTTGCAGCCTGATCTTTTTCAAAGCCCGTAGGGCGGGCCGGCGAGGGAAACCCATCGTTCGCGATTGATGCGCTGCGCAAGGTTCAGCGCCTCTTATCAAGATGTACCGGCGTGTTGGGTTAACGGTAAAGCGGTTAACCCCACCTGCCCGGCTTCAGCCAAGCCAGGAATCTCAATGTAACTTATCGATTTATTTCCTGTCATTGGTTGCGTAAAGGCAATGAAATTGCTCCTGCCGCAATGATGAGGAGGAAGTATGAAAGTAATAGTTGGGTTAGCGGGTTTGTTCGCGATTCTTATCAATAGTCCTTTATCTGCCTGCGATATTGTCAATAAACGGGATATTTATGTAGCCGACCGAATCGGTGTGGCGGGTAATTGTTCAAACAATGGCGAAAAAATCGAATGTTACGAGGTAGGCGAATACTATGGCGGCCTGACCTGCGAGGGGCCCATAGGAACCAACAGCGGCTACAATTTAAGGGACCTGATCTACGCTGTTTGCGCCTGTTCGTCCGAAGATCAGGAAAGGATTGACGAGCAGATGAACCAGGAACTCGAATAGCCCGGATTGTGCTCCGGACGAAACTTGTCGATTCAGTCGACGGCTGGAAGGCGGTTTCGTGTGCGCAAATCACTACCGTTCCTGGTAAAGAGTATCTTTTCCGCAGAAGAGGAGCTAACCGCTGATCCCGATAAGGTATTAGGCTGACTCTGTAGGAGCGAGCGATAAAAGCAATCCCGGAGAGCGTGGCGCAATAGGCAGCGCATGAAACCCGGTCTTCGGCGAAATACTCGTCCCATGCTGACGGCTTTTCGCTATTTGAATTGGATCTTGAGGCAGGAAGCACCCGCCGGCATCCGCTTCCCGTTCGAGAATGAAAGGATCTCCAATGCTCGGCCTTTTGCACGGTGTGGGAAATTGAACAAACCGCCACTTCCGGCAAAGCCAAGGGAACCGCGTTCGAATCCTGAATAATCGTCTCGTCAATCTGATAGGGCTTCGGGGAGCCGGAAGATAGGTAGCGTTCGACGAGAATCGATCGATGCAGACGCTTTGAAAAAAATAGCCTTATTTCTTGAACTCCAGCCTAACGATATTGTCTAATTCTTTTAGAATTGTAAGCACCGGACTCAATGACAAGTTCATTGCGATCGTGGCGACCGGATTAAGGATACAAACGCCCGGCGCTTCCCAAAACCCGAGCCAGGGCGTTTCGGAACCGTCAGCCGGACCATTCCACTTGTCATTCACCGTAAGCGGAGCATTCATCGATGGTTGCCGAAGCCTCTTCCGTCTCGCATATCCTGCCGCTGCTCGTTTATTTCGGGGCCATCCTCGCCATTACCGCCGTCATGCTCGGCGGCGCCTATTTGCTGGGCCAACGGCATCGCGCGCCGCGCGCGGAGGAACCCTTCGAGTCCGGCATCGTACCGACCGGCGACGTGCATCTCCGCTTCTCGGTGCAGTTTTATCTGATCGCGATCTTTTTCGTGATTTTCGATATGGAAACCGTCTTTCTGTTTGCCTGGGCGATCGCCGTGAAGCAGACCGGCTGGACGGGCTTTATCGAAGCGTCGATTTTTATCGGTATTCTGATCGCGACGCTGATCTATCTTAATGCGATCGGCGCGCTCGACTGGCGAACCCGACGGCAGCGCCTTGAAGCCGCCCACCGCCAACACTTGGGAGAGAAGCATGCATTGGACCTTGACCCGCGCCGAGGATGATCCCGCCCCGCAACCGGGAGGACATGCCAATGAGGAAACCCTGCGCCAGAGCTTTCTGCTCGCCAGGCTCGAAGACATGGTCGCCTGGGGACAGGCCCATTCGGTCTGGCCTTTCAATTTCGGGCTGTCCTGCTGTTATGTGGAAATGGCGACCGCCTTCACCAGCCGGCACGACATGGCCCGCTTCGGCTCCGAAGTGATCCGGGCGTCGCCCCGCCAGGCCGATCTGATCGTGATTTCGGGCACGGTATTCCGCAAAATGGCACCGGTCATCAAACGGCTCTACGACCAGATGCTGGAACCGCGCTGGGTGATCTCGATGGGCTCCTGCGCCAATTCCGGCGGCATGTACGACATCTACAGCGTGGTGCAGGGCGTGGACAAGTTTTTGCCGGTCGACGTGTATGTGCCGGGCTGCCCGCCCCGCCCCGAAGCGCTGCTGCAGGGACTGATGCTGCTACAGCAGGCGATCGGCCGGGAAAGGCGGCCTTTAAGCTGGACCGTCGGCGAGCAAACGGTCATCAAACCGGCCGAAAAACCCAGCTACCGCGATCTGCTCACCGAGGCGAGGATGCGCGCTCGCGAGTTGAGAAGCCCGGACGAACTCTAGCCCCAAGGTCAGCATGAAGGCTTGGAAGGATAAACATCGATGAACGCCGAGGCAGGCAATACCGTGTATTCTCCCGCCGCCTCCGAGATCGCCGAGGCGCTTGCCGAACGGCTCGGAGTTGCCGGCCTTATCCCCCAACCTACCGCCGACGGGATCACCACCTTGTGGGTTCCCCGCGAGAAGCTGCGCACGATCCTGCACTGTTTAAAACACGAGCTCCTCTCTCCTCATGTGATGCTGTTCGACTTGACCGCGATCGACGAGCGCCAGCGCATTCACCGCCAAGGCTTGCCGGACAGCGATTTCACGGTCATCTATCATCTGCTTTCCTTTTCCCGAAACGAAGATATCCGGCTCAAGGTAGCCCTGCGCGAAAACGATCTGCTTCTCCCGACGGTTTTGGACCTCTGGCCGTCGGCGAACTGGTACGAGCGCGAGGCCTGGGACATGTTCGGGATCGTCTTCGAGGGCCATCCGCATCTTCGCCGGATTCTGATGCCGCCGACCTGGGAAGGGCATCCGTTGCGCAAGGATCATTATGCCCGCGCCACCGAAAAGGAGCCTTTCACCCTTCCCGACGAACGCCAGGACATCGAACAGAATGCGCTGCGTTTCGTGCCGGAAGACTGGGGCATGAGCCGGCGCAGCGAAGAAAGCGATTTCATGTTCCTGAACATGGGGCCGAACCATCCGAGCGTCCACGGCGTGTTCCGGATCGCACTGCAACTCGACGGCGAAGAGATCGTCAACGCGCTGCCCGACATCGGCTACCACCACCGCGGCGCGGAAAAAATGGGCGAGCGGCAGTCCTGGCATACCTATATTCCTTACACGGACCGGGTCGATTATCTGGGCGGCTCGATGAACAACCTGCCTTACGTGCTGGCCGTCGAGAAACTGGCCGGAATCGAGGTCCCGCCGCGCGCGGAAGTGATCCGGGTGATGGTCGCCGAATTCTACCGAATTGCCAGCCATCTGCTGTTCTACGGCACCTATGCTCAGGATATCGGCCAGTTGTCGCCGATTTTTTACATGTTTATCGATCGCGAACAGGTCTTCGACATTCTGGAATCGATCAGCGGCGCCCGGATGCATTCGAGCTATTTCCGGATCGGCGGGGTCGCGATGGATTTGCCGAAAGGCTGGGACAAGCGGATTCGGGAGTTTCTCGACCGTTTTCCGGGACGGCTCGACGACTACGACAAACTGGTGATGCGAAACGGCACGATCAAACGCCGCACGCAAGGCGTGGGCGCTTATAACACCCGGGAAGCGATCGACTGGGGCGCGACCGGGCCGGGGCTCCGGGCGACCGGCTTCGGCTGGGATTACCGGAAGGCGCGGCCCTACTCCGGCTATCAGAACTTCGAATTCGAAATCCCGATCGCGCAGAACGGCGACTGCTACGACCGCTGCGCGGTGCGGGTCGAGGAAATGCGCCAAAGCGTCCGGATCATCCGGCAATGCCTGGACAACATGCCCGAAGGGCCTTATAAGGCCGAACACCCGCTGACCACGCCGCCGCCGCGAACACGGACGCTGCACGACATCGAAACGCTGATCCAGCATTTCCTGAACGTGAGCTGGGGACCGGTGATTCCGGCCGGCGAAGCGGCCGTCACCGTCGAAGCCACGAAGGGTCTGAACGCGTACTACCTGACCAGCGACGGCAACGGCATGTCCTACCGCACCCGCATCCGCACCCCCTCTTTCCCGCATTTGCAAATGATACCGATGATGTGCAACGGCATGATGGTCGCCGACCTGATCGCGATACTGGCCAGCATCGATTTTGTAATGGCCGACGTGGACCGTTGAGATGAAGGCAGAAACGAATACACGCGCTTTGAGCGCAACCGAAATCGACGAGATCAACGCCGAATTGCCGCACTATGAAGACAAGTCGGCCGTCTCGATCGAAGCATTGAAGATCGTTCAGAAACACCGCGGCTGGGTTTCCGACGACAGCCTCACCGCAATCGCCGAATACCTGAAAATATCGCCCGCGCAGTTGGAAGGGGTTGCGACCTTTTACAATCTGATTTACCGCCGGCCGGTCGGCAACACCGTGATTCACGTCTGCGACAGCGTGAGTTGCTGGATGCTCGGCGGCGACCGGTTGCGCGACAAGCTGTGCCGGCATTTGAACGTCAAGCTCGGCGAGACGTCGCAAGATGGCGAATACACCGTTTTGCCGATCGTTTGCCTGGGCGCCTGCGACCGCGCACCGGTCGCGATGGTGAACGGCGAACTCAGGCCGGATCTGACCGACAATATCGTACAGGAACTCCTCGGAGAATAAGGCGAGATGGCGACGATGGACAGACCGTTAACCCAGAACATCCGCGCGGACCGTGACTTCGCCACCCTGGCGGATTACCGCAAAACCGGCGGTTACGAAGGACTGAGGAAGGCCGTAACCGACCTCGGCCCGAAGGCAGTGCAGCAATGGGTCAAGGACGCAGGACTCCGAGGCCGGGGCGGCGCCGGCTTCGGCACCGGGCTCAAATGGAGCCTGGTGCCGATCGACCCGGCGCCGGACCACCCCCCTTATCTGGTGGTCAATGCGGACGAGATGGAGCCCGGCACCTTCAAGGACCGGCTGCTGCTCGAAAAGGACCCGCATCAATTGCTCGAAGGCATCGCCATTGCCGCTTACGCGATCCAGGCGCAAACCGCTTACATCTTTCTGCGCGGTGAATACCGCCTGGCCGCCGAGCGCTTGACGCGGGCCCTGCAGGAGGCCCGTGCGGCACATTATGTCGGCGCGCATCTCCTCGATTCAGATTTCTCGCTCGATATTCATCTCCATACCAGCGCCGGCCGCTATATCTGCGGCGAAGAGTCGGCGCTGCTGAATGCACTGGAAGGCAAGCGGGCCACGCCGCGCCCAAAACCGCCCTTCGCGGTGGTCAGCGGCCTGTGGGGGCGGCCGACGGTCGTGAACAATGTCGAAACGATCTGCAACGTGCCGCACATCCTGCGCCACGGCGCGGACTGGTACAAGGGGCTCGGACGCGGCGCCGATGCGGGCACCAAGCTGTTCGGCGCCAGCGGCCGCGTCAAACGCCCCGGCCTGTGGGAACTGCCGATGGGCACGCCGATTCGCGAAATCCTGGAAGAGCATGCCGGCGGCATGAAGGACGGCTACCAACTGCGCGGCTTCCTGCCCGGCGGCGCTTCGACCGATTTTCTGCTGCCCGAGCATCTGGACGTGCCGATGGAGTTCGATACGGTCGCCAAGGCCGGCAGCCGGATGGGCACCGGCACCATCATCGTGCTCGACGATAAGACCTGCCCGGTGCGGATGGTGTTGAATCTGGAACGGTTTTTCGCGCAGGAATCGTGCGGCTGGTGCACCCCGTGCCGGGACGGCCTGCCGTGGACAGTGACGCTGCTGCAGGACATCGTCGAAGGCAGGGGCCGCCCCGAAGATCTGGATACCCTGGCCGGTTTAACCCGGATGCTCGGCCCCGGCAACACGTTTTGCGCACTCGCGCCGGGCGCGATGGAACCGCTGCAAAGCGCGCTGAAATATTTCCGCGAAGACTTCGAACGCTACATTTTTCAAAACCGCCCGCTCAAGGAGGCCGTCTGATGGCCCGGATCGAAATCGACGGCAACCTGCACGACGTGAAGGACGGCGACAATGTACTCGCTGCCTGTCTGTCGCTGGGACTGGATCTGCCCTATTTTTGCTGGCATCCGGCGCTGGGGTCGGTCGGCGCCTGCCGGCAATGCGCGGTGATCCAGTACAAGGATGCGGAAGACCCTCGCGGCCGCCTGGTGATGGCCTGCCTCACGCCGGTCGCGGATAACCTGCGCATTTCTCTGAATGCCGGCTTGGCCCGGCAATTCCGCCAGGACAACATCGAGCTGTTGATGACCAATCACCCGCACGACTGCCCGGTCTGCGAGGAAGGCGGCGAATGCCACCTGCAGGACATGACGCTGATGACCGGCCACACCGCGCGCCGTTACCGCGGCCGCAAGCGGACGCACCGGAATCAATATCTCGGCCCTTTCGTCAATCACGAAATGAACCGCTGCATCGCCTGCTACCGCTGCGTCCGCTTCTACAACGACTACGCGGGGGGCAACGACCTCGAAGTGCTGGGCATCCACAACAACGTGTATTTCGGCCGCTTCGAGGACGGCACGCTCGAAAACGAATTCAGCGGCAATCTGGTTGAAGTCTGCCCGACCGGCGTCTTCACCGACAAGCCGTTCAGCGACCGCTATACCCGGAAATGGGACTTGCAGACCGCGCCTTCGGTCTGCGTGCATTGCAGCCTCGGTTGCAACACCGCACCGGGCGAACGCTACGGCGAACTGCGCCGGATCGTGAACCGCTACCACGGCGACGTGAACGGCTATTTCTTGTGCGACCGGGGACGCTTCGGCTACGGCTTCGTAAACAGCGATCTGCGCATTCGAACCGCACGCATCGATGGCCAAAGGGCTGCGTCTTCGGAAATCGCGATAGAACATTTTCGGGCACTGTTACAAGACGCACAGGGACTGATCGGAATCGGTTCGCCGCGCGCATCGATCGAGGCAAATTTCGCGCTGCGCGAACGGGTCGGCGAAGACAACTTCTTTCTCGGGCTCGACGATACCGAGCACACCTTGCTGGAAACCATCCATCACGTTATCACGAGCGGAGGCATCCATACGCCATCCCTTCGCGAAACCGAACAGGCCGACGCGGTCCTGATTCTGGGCGAGGACCTCACCCACAGCGCGCCCCGCCTCGCCCTGTCGCTCCGTCAGGCGGTAAGGAACGCGACGATCGAACTGGCCAAAAAACTGAAAATCCCGCATTGGCTGGACAACGCGGTCCGGCAATTACAGGGACAGGCGCAAAGCCCGCTGTTCATCGCCTCCGTTTACGCTTCGCGCCTGGACGATATCGCAGCCGGAACCTTTCACGGCAGTCCGGAAGCGATCGCCCGGCTCGGCTTCGCGATCGCGCATTACCTGAATCAGGAATCGCCCCTGCCCTTCGGCCTGGACGAAGCGGACAATGCGCTGGCAAGCCGTATGGCGGCCCAGTTGCGCCAGGCGAAACGGCCGCTGATCGTTTCGGGCACAAGCGGCTCAAGTCTGGCGGTAATTCAAGCGGCCTACAATGTCGCCAAAGCGCTGCCGGCTCAGGACAAAGGATTGATTTTCGCGTTGCCCGAGGCGAACAGTTTGGGCCTGGCGATGCTCGGCGGCAAACGGCTGGAAGCAGCCTTCGCGCACGTGAAAAACGGTTCGGCCGACACGGTCGTGATTCTCGAAAACGACCTTTACCGGCGTGCGCCGCAGGCACAGGTCGATGATTTTTTAAATTCGGCACAACAAACCGTCGCGATCGACCATCTCGAAAACACGACGACCGCAAAAGCCGGCCTGCTGCTGCCCGCCGCCACCTTTGCCGAATCCGAAGGCACTTTGGTCAGTAACGAAGGCAGAGCCCAACGTTATTTCCCGGTTTATCCGACGAAAGAACCGGTGCTCGCCGCTTGGCAATGGCTGGATCGCGCTATCGAAAAACCCCGCTGGAACCATTTCGGCGATTTGTCTTCGGCCTGTGCGGCGGAAATTCCTGCGCTTGCCGGGATTGCGCGCCTCGGCCAGGCAAATGTGCCGGCCGTCGAGGGAAAAATCCCCCGGCAGCCGCACCGCTACAGCGGACGCACCGCGATGTACGCCAACATTAAGGTCAGCGAGCCTCCTTCGCCGGAAGACCATGAAACGCCGTTCGCTTTTTCGATGGAAGGCGACACCGTCCATGCGCCGCCCGCGATGGTGCCGGTCGTGTGGGCGCCGGGCTGGAACTCGAATCAGGCGATCGGCAAGTTCCAGGACGAAATCGGCGGCCCGCTGCACGGCGGCGACCCGGGTATCCGGCTGGTCGAAGCTTCGGGAACCCTGCCCTGGTTCGACGGGATTCCGCCGGCTTACACGCCCGATCCAACGCTTTGGCGGATCATCAGACTGCCGAATATTTTCGCCGGCGAGGAATTGAGCCGGCATTCGCCGCCGATCGCGGAACGGCTTCCGGACCTGTGTATCTTCATGAATCCCGAGGATGCCGGAAGGTTGGCTGTGCGCGACAACGATCCAGTCGAGATTGCCGATGTGGCCGGATTCGTCTTACATCAGCTTCCGGTCCGGATCGAACCGACCTTGTCGCCCGGTTTGCTCGGCGTGACCTCGGGCCTGCCGCCTTTTCAAAATATGCGAAACGACGCCCGAGTCGTGCTGAAAAAAGCTTCGGTCCAAGAGGAGGATCGCCTATGAACGCCGAACTCGGCGAAGCCGCCGACATCGCCGGTATTTTGATTGCGGTGATCGTCGTCGCCGCACTGCTGATCTGGGTCGAGCGGCGCCTTCTGGCTGTCTGGCAGGACCGGCTCGGCCCCAATCGCGTCGGACCGCTGGGGCTGATGCAGGTGGTCGCGGACATGATCAAGATGTTTTTCAAGGAGGACTGGATACCGCCTTTTGCGGACAAACCAATCTTCGTGATCGCCCCGACGATCGTCTTCATGACGGCGCTCGCGGCTTTCGCGGTGATCCCGTTCGCGCCGGGCGTCGGGATCATCGATTTCAATTTCGGGCTGCTTTATTTTCTGGCGCTGTCTTCGCTGTCGGTCTACAGCATCGTGCTGGCCGGCTATGCGTCCAACAACAAATATTCGCTGCTCGGCGGCTTGCGCGCGGCCGCGCAGACGGTCAGCTACGAGGTCTTCATGGGCATTTCGATCATGGGCGTCGTGATGCTGGCCGGGACGTTCGATTTAAGAGGAATCGTCGAGGCCCAGCGCGGCGGCTGGTTCATCGTGCCGCAGTTTTTGGGCTTCGTGATCTTTTTGATCGCGATTGTCGCCGAAAGCCGCCGCGGCCCGCTCGACCTGCCCGAAGCCGAACAGGAATTGGTGGCCGGCTTCCATACCGAGTATTCCGGAATGAAATTCGGGATGTTTTTCGTCGGTGAATATGTCGCGATCATCCTGAATTCCGCGATCATCGCGACGCTGTTTTTCGGCGGCTGGCTGGGACCGTGGCTGCCGCCCCTGGCTTGGTTCTGCCTGAAGACGGGCATCGGGGTCATGTTTTTCATCCTGATCCGCGGCGCCTTGCCGCGCCCGCGCTATGACCAGTTGATGGCCTTCGGCTGGAAAATCCTGCTGCCGGCCGGCCTGTTGAACCTGGTGATCACCGGCGCGCTGGCACTCCCGCCGGGCTGACCATCGAGACAAGGAGCTTATGATGCTGAGCCAGTTGCGATCGTTATGGGAAGTGTTGAAACACACGTTCGTCAAGCCGGATACGGTCGAATACCCGGAACAGAAACCGGCGCTGTCCCCGCGCTACCGGGGACGCATCGTGCTGACCCGCGACCCGGACGGCGAGGAGCGCTGCGTCGCCTGCAATCTCTGCGCGGTGGTGTGCCCGGTCGATTGTATCGCCTTGCAGAAAACCGAGGACGAAAACGGCCGCTGGTATCCCGAATTTTTCCGGATCAATTTTTCGCGCTGCATTCTATGCGGATTTTGCGAGGAAGCCTGCCCGACCTGCGCGATCCAGCTGACGCCCGACTTCGAGATGTGCGAATACGACCGGCAGAACATGGTCTACGAAAAGGAACATCTGTTGATCGACGGCACCGGCAAATATCACGATTACAACTTTTACCGGGTTGCCGGAATGACGATCGGCGGAAAAGCGAAGGGACAGGCCGAAAACGAAGCCCCGCCGGTCGATGTGAAAACCCTGTTGCCCTGAAGGAAACCCTATGGCGCCGATCCTGTTTTACCTGACCTCCGCGGTCGCGGTGTTCGCGACGGTGATGATGCTGACCCGGCTGAATGCGGTCCACGGGCTCCTGTACCTGATCCTGTCGCTGCTGGCGGTCGGCGTGATCTTCTTCCTGATGGGCGCCTATTTCGCCGCGGTGCTGGAAGTGATCATCTACGCGGGCGCGATCATGGTGCTATTCGTATTCGTGATCATGATGCTCAACCAGGGTCAGACGACAACCGCCCAGGAGCGTGCTTGGCTACAGCCCGGCGTCTGGATCGGGCCATCGTTGCTGGCCCTAATTCTGCTCGCCGAAATGGCCGTGATCATCGTTCATGGCGGTCATATGGAAACCGGCCGGATCGTAAGTGCGAAACAAGTCGGCATCACCTTATTCGGCCCTTATCTGATCGCGGTCGAACTGGCCTCGATCCTGCTGCTGGCCGGGCTGGTCGGCGCTTACCACCTCGGCAGGCCGATACCGAAAACGTTACCTCCGGAGAGCGGCCCATGAACACGATTCCTTTGGAATTCGGGCTGATGCTGTCGGCGGTGCTGTTCGTGCTCGGCTTGATCGGCGTATTGGCGCGCCGCAATCTGATCATGATCCTGATGTCGCTGGAAGTAATGCTGAATGCGGCGGGGCTGGCGTTTATCGTGGCGGGTTCGCGCTGGGGACAGGCGGACGGACAGATCATGTTTTTGCTGGTGCTGACGCTGGCGGCCGCGGAAGTCGGTATCGGACTGGGGCTGGCGCTACAGATTTTTCACCGTTTCAAAACGCTGGACGCCGATGCGGTCAGCGAAATGCGAGGTTAGTACAGGTAGGATGTGCCGACGAAGGAGGCGCATCGTTCGCGATGCGATACCCTGAAGGGCATTTGATGCGCTTCACTTCGTTCAGCACATCCTACGCATTTTTCATCTGCCGAGGTATGGATGGCAGCCCCATAGTTGTTAAATAACAACTTTATTTTGCCCTCATCCTCTCCCCAAGGGGGAAGGAATCGTTCTTTGGACTTAGCCGTACAGGAGGATTCGACCGTGTTGCAATTGTTAGGCTGGATACCGCTTTTTCCGCTGCTCGGCTTCCTAAGCCTGGTTTTTTTCGGCCGGCGCCTGTCCAAGCCGACGATTGCCCGGATCGGCGTCGGCAGCGTGGGAATTTCGGCCTTGCTGGCCTTCCTGGTCGGCTTCGAATTCCTGCGCGGCTCGATGGCGCCCTACCGGCTGGCGCTGGGCGCCTGGATCAGCAGCGGTGACCTCGCGATTCCGTTCGACCTTTATCTCGATGCATTGTCGCTGACGATGCTGTTCGTGGTGACCGGCGTCGGCTTTTTGATCCACCTGTATTCGGCCGAATTCATGGAAGAAGATGCCGGCTATGCGCGTTTTTTCGCCTATATGAACCTGTTCGTTGCCGCGATGCTAGTGCTGGTGCTCGCGGACAATCTGCTGCTGCTCTATCTGGGCTGGGAAGGGGTCGGACTCGGCAGCTATCTGTTGATCGGCTTCTGGTACGAAAATCCGGAAAACGGTTACGCCGCGCGCAAGGCGTTCGTGATGACCCGCATCGGCGACATGGCGCTGGCGTTGGGCCTGTTTTTACTGTTCACCGAACTGCATACGCTCGATATTCAAACGGTGATGGAGCGGGCGCAGAGCCAATGGACGGTCGGCGCGATCCTGCCTGTGGCCGCGGCGGCGCTGCTGCTTGGCGGCGCGGTCGGCAAATCCGCGCAGTTGCCGCTCCAAACCTGGCTGCCGGACGCGATGGCCGGCCCGACGCCGGTCAGCGCATTGATCCATGCCGCCACGATGGTCACCGCGGGAGTTTATCTGATCGCGCGGACGCATGTATTGTTTACACTCGCCCCACCTGTGCAAACCGCAGTCGCCGTGGTCGGCGGGATTACTTTACTGATCGCGGGGTTGTCGGGCCTGGTGCAGACCGACATCAAACGGATCCTGGCCTATTCGACGATCAGCCAGATCGGCTACATGTTTCTCGCGCTCGGCGGCGGCGCCTGGTCGGCGGCGATTTTCCACCTACTCACGCACGCCTTCTTCAAGGCGTTGCTGTTCCTGGCGGCCGGCGCGGTGATCTTCTGTTTCCACCACGAACACGACATTTTTAAAATGGGAGGCCTCCGCAAAGCGATGCCGCTTGCATTCTGGAGCTTCCTGATCGGCAGCGCCGCGTTGGCCGCGCTGCCTTTCACTTCCGGTTATTACAGCAAGCATGAAATCCTGCTGGCGGCCTTCTCGCGTTCGCCGGCGTTATGGGGAGTCGGCTGTCTCGGCGCCTTGCTCACCGGCATCTACAGCTTCCGGCTGGTCTTCGTGGTGTTTTTTGGTAGCCAAACCCGGCAAGTCGAGACGACCATCGGCCACCGGATGGGTATTCCCCTCGTCCTGCTGAGCATTTTGGCATTGGCGGGCGGCATGCTGCAAATCCCGCTCGATTCGGTCTTTCCGGTCTCCCACGCCGAGGCTGTTTCTCCGCTGGTCTCCCTTGTCACGCTGAGCATGCCGATACTGGGTTTGTTGATCGCGGCGCTTTTTTATCTGACCGGCACGTTTTCGCCGGCCGCTTTCGCGAACGAGCCGATCAGGCGGCTGCTATTCTCGGGCTGGGGCTTCGACGCTATCTATCGGGCGCTGTTGATTCATCCTTTCGCCGCACTGGCCCGATCGAATAAAAACGATCGGGTGGACAGCCTGTACGCCGGCATCGCCCGGCTGAGCCGGCAACTGCACGCACTCGCCACAGTCACCCAAACCGGAAGCGTCCGCGGGTACGCTACGTCGATGGCGTTAGGCTCCGCCATCGTGATCGCGATAGGGCTGCTGTCATGATGCTGTCTTCTTTGATCGCCGTTTTGTTTCTCGGCGGCATCGCCGCCTGGACGGCCGAACGTTGGAACCCGAGCGCGCCGCGCTGGATCGCGATCGGTACGCTGGCCCTGGAAGCCCTGCTGGCCGGCTCGCAATTTGCGGGGCTTGATGCTAGTACCACCCTTCTCTCTACACCAAGTCTATCATCCGCGTGGCTGGCCGAAGTCGATTTGCCCTGGATTCCCCGCTTCGGCATCGGTTTTCACCTGGCCGCCGACGGCCTGAGCCTGTTGCTGATCGCACTGACCGTACTGCTCGGCTTTATGGCGGCCAGCAGTTCCTGGACCGAAATCGACCAACGGACCGGCTTCTTTTACTTCAATCTTTTAACCTGCCTGGCCGGCACGGTCGGCGTGTTTCTGGCGGTCGACCTGTTCCTGTTCTTTCTGTTCTGGGAAGTGATGATCGTCCCGATGTATTTCCTGATCAGCATCTGGGGACACGAAAACCGGATTTACGCGGCGATCAAGTTCGTGATTTTCACGCAGGTCAGCAGCCTGTTGATGCTGATCTCGATCATCGTGCTGGCGCTGGTCCATTACCATGCCACAGGCGCCTTCACGTTCGATTATTTTGTTCTGTTGAACGCCAGGCTCGATCCCGAATTGTCCATCTGGCTGATGCTCGGTTTTTTTATCGCGTTTACGGTCAAGCTGCCGGCGGTGCCCTTCCATACCTGGCTGCCGGACGCGCATACGCAGGCGCCGACCGGCGGCAGCGTGATTCTGGCCGGCGTGCTGCTGAAGACCGGCGCCTACGGGCTGCTGCGCTTCGTGATCCCGCTGTTTCCGGATGCCGCGCACCGGTTCGCGCCGGTGGCGCTCGCGCTCGGCGTGGTCAGCGTGCTGTACGCGGCGCTGATGGCGTTCGCGCAATCCGATTTCAAACGGCTGGTCGCTTACACCAGCGTCAGCCACATGGGTTTCATTCTGCTGGGCGCATTTTCCTGGAATCTGCTCGCGATGCAGGGCGCGGTCGTGACGATGCTCGCGCACGGGCTCAGCGCCGGCGCCCTGTTCATGATTGCCGGTTCCCTGCAGCACCGCCTGCATAGCCGGGAATTCGGAAAGATGGGCGGCTTGTGGCAGGTCATCCCGCAATTGTCCGCCTTTACGCTGTTTTTCATAATGGCGACGCTGGGGCTTCCGGGACTCGGGAATTTCGTCGGCGAGTTCCTGGTGCTTATCGGGGTCTTCCAGGCAAATACGGCCGCGGCCGCAGTCGCCGCGCTCGCACTGATCCTGTCGCCGGTCTATGCGCTGATCGTGATCCAGCGAGCCTACCACGGTCCCTTGCAAACACGGCCCCTGCTGGCTGATTGCAGCGTCCGCGAACTGGCCTCGCTGGGGCTGCTGGTCGCGGCCCTGGTCTGGCTGGGCCTGCATCCCCAGGCCGTCCTGGACGTTTCGAAGCCGGCGCTGCAGCCGTGGGTGCAGAACCTCAATGCAAAGGAGACCTGATGAAACTCGGTTCGCTGATCGCTCTGGCGCCTTTTCTGGCAATGACCGTCACGGCCGTTGCCGCGATGCTCGCGATCGCGGTCAAACGGAATTTAGCGCTGATTAACGGGATTGCGGGCGCCGGCATCGTGATCTCGCTGCTGTTGCTCGCTCCGGCCCGACAGCAGGCTCCGGCACAAGTAACTCCGCTGCTGCGGATAGACGATTACGCGCTGTTCTTTATCGCCTTGCTGCTGTGCGCAGGTCTTGCGGTGCTGGGCCTATGTCATGATTATTTCAAGGAACGCGGCGGCGAAAACGAAGAACTTCCGCTGCTGCTCGTCACCGCGCTGCTCGGCGGCTCGGTGCTGGCCGCCAGCAGCCATTTCGCGGCCTTTTTTCTGGGGCTCGAAATACTGAGCATTTCGTTGTTCACGCTAATCGGCTATCCGGTCAATCAATTGCGCCCGCTCGAAGCCGCGATCAAATATCTGATATTGTCCGGCGTGTCTTCCGCCTTTCTGCTGATGGGCATCGCATTCCTTTACGCACAAAGCGGCGAATTGAGCTTCAACGGCATGAATCGCTTTATCCTGTCCCAACCGGCAATGAACACCGTCGTGTTGAGCGGAATCGTGCTGATCGTGGCCGGACTCGGTTTCAAACTGTCGTTGGTGCCGTTCCATTTGTGGACGCCGGACGTCTACGAAGGCGCACCCGCGCCGGTCACCGCTTTTATCGCGACCGTCTCGAAAGGGGCCGTTTTCGCGCTGCTGCTGCGCCTGTTCGCCGAGACCGGCAGCTACGCGTACACGCCGCTCCAGCCGGTGCTCGGCTTCATCGCGGTCCTGTCGATTCTGGGCGGCAACCTGCTGGCGCTGCTGCAAAAGAACGTCAAGCGCCTGCTGGCCTATTCGTCGATCGCCCACATGGGCTATCTCCTGGTCGCCTTCATCGCCGGCGCGCGGATTGCCAAGCCTTTGGTCGTGGAATCGGTGGGCTTTTATCTGGTCGCCTATTTCATCACCACGATCGGCGCGTTCGGCGTCGTGTCGGTGCTTTCTTCGGCGGATCGGGAAGCCGGCGATATAGCCGTTTACCGGGGCTTATTCTGGCGGCGCCCCTGGCTGGCCGGCACGTTTACGCTGATGCTGCTGTCGCTGGCCGGAATTCCTTTGACCGCCGGCTTCATCGGCAAATTCTATATTTTCGCCAGCGGCGCCGACGGAAAGCTCTGGGGCTTGCTGGCGGCGGTCATCGTCGGCAGCGGGCTGGGGCTTTTCTACTATCTCAGGATTATCGTGACGATGTCTACGGAGGAGGATGAAGGAAAAGAAACCGAACTTCGAACAATGCCCGGCGAACAGTTATCCGCCCTAACGCTTGCCGTTTTAAGCCTGTTGCTGGTCTGGTTCGGAATTCTTCCCGAGTCTCTTATCCATTCTATTCGCGCCGTAGCAGATATTTTCGGCAAATAACCCAAACGCGAAAATGTGTTATAGTGCAAACCCTTATTTTTCCACTGAGTTAAACCTCCATGTCCACACCGGCTGAAGACATCTGGGCCATTTTGCGGGAAGTGGCCGAATCGCAAAAAGAAACCGACCGCAAGTTTCAAGAAACCGACCGCAAACTCAAGGAACTCGGCAAGCAAATCGGCGGCTTGGGAGAAAAATTCGGCAGCTTTACCGAAGGTTTGGCGTTGCCGTCGATGGAAAAAATCCTGCGCGAACGTTTCGGCATGGAGGTCGTCAGCCCCAGCGTGCGCGTCAGCAAAGGCGGCGAACACATCGAAATCGACGTGCTGGCCTACACCAACGGCGAGCTCAATCGCGCCTACGTGGTCGAAGTCAAAAGCCATGTGCGCGAAGAAGCGATCAGCCAAATCCTGACTTTGCTGAAACGCTTCCGCGACTATTTTCCCGAGCATAAAAACAAAACGGTCTACGGCATTCTGGCGGCGGTCGACATGACGCCGGCGTTACGCGAGCGCGCGCTCAGTGAAGGGCTTTATGTCGCGCGCATCCATGACAGCGTCTTCGAGATGGACACGCCGGAGAAATTTGAGCCGCAGGCGTATTGATTGTTTAGAGATTAGATAAATAGAAGGGAAAAAGCCCTTATGGCGGAACCGCTAGCGCGTTCCGCCCTACGCGCTCTCGGTCAGCAATCTCTCATAAGGAATATGCAACCCGTCGTGCAAGCGCTTAATCATCCTTAAACTCAACGGACGCTTGCGGTTAAGCACTTCCGAGACCCGGCCGCTGCTGCCGATATAGCCGAGTAGGTCGGGCAACAGCTTCATCGTTGCCCGACGATAGGCGGCAATCTTGCTTCGCTATTGCAACAACCTGGAGCCGCCACCCCATTGGACCCCGGCCATGTCGGGCACAAAAAAACGTGCCCGACCTACGCGGCTATCTGCTGTAGGGCGTTTTCGCGATAGCAAAACGCCAATAGCCGGGTAGGTCGGGCAACAGTCCCATCGTTGCCCGACATTCGGTGGCAATCTTGCCTCGCTATTGCGACAATCCGCAGCCGCCACCCCATTGAACCCCGGCCATGTCGGGCACAAAAAAACGTGCCCGACCTACGCGGCTATCTGCTGTAGGGCGTTTTCGCGATAGCAAAACGCCAATAGCCTTCAAAGCGGAGGCGGATTGCCTAACGGCGAATCCGCCCTACAAGAGCTCGCGTGGAGCCGGGTAGGTCGGGCAACAGTCCCATCGTTGCCCGACATTCGGTGGCAATCTTGCCTCGCTATTGCGACAATCCGCAGCCGCTACTCAATTGAAACCCTGCAATGTCGGGCACAAAAAGCGTGTCCGACCTACTCGGCTACCTGCTGTAGGGCGTTTTCGCGATAGCAAAACGCCAATAGCCTTCAAAGCGGAGGCGGATTGCCTAAAGGCGAATCCGCCCTACAAGAGCTCGCGTGGAGTCCAAAGCTTGCTTTGGTTGATTTTCCAAAGCAAGCTTTGGACTCCATTTTTCTTAACTTAATGACAGCGCGTAGCACGGGTAAAGGCGCCAGCCGAAACCCATCCATCGAAAAAACAAGAACATGCAACGTCCGGAAGTCATCATGATTTACCGTTTCTGGGCGCCTTCAGCAAATCGATAATTTCTTTCAAATACGCCACTTCTTTGTCTTTCTGCTCGACGAGCAATTGCAGTTTTTCCAGCTCGACTTGCAAGTGCATGGATTCGGGCGAGGACTCACCGATGTACCAATTGCCCTGCTTGTTATGCGTGCCAGTCTGGTTGAAAACATTTTTTTCATTTAGCTCCAGCAAATCCACGAGCTTGATGCCGAACAAGGCGGCAATCTGCTCGAGCCGCGACAAATTCACGTCCGTTTCGCCGCGCTCGATACTGCCGTAACCGTTCGGCGACATTTCCAGCTTACTGGCCGCCTCTTCCTGCGACCAGCCTTTCAACTGTCTGAGCAGGCGAATTTTTTCATGTACAGCCATAAAAAACACATCCCATGGGTGAAATACCAAGTCTGGCTTGATTGTAGCAAACTCGCGGCATTTTTATAATTCGAGCAGCAACGTAAAACGTAAGGTGGATTTGCCGACACGACTGCCGGGTAGCGTCGGGCACAAAAAAACGTGCCCGACCTACTCGATCATTTCAGTCAAATGACCGATAACAGGCTCGCATGCCATGAAATAAATTAGCCGGGTAGCCGAGTAGGTCGGGCAACAGCTTCATCGTTGCCCGACGATAGGCGGCAATCTTGCTTCGCTATTGCAACAACCTGGAGCCGCCACCCCATTGGACCCCGGCCATGTCGGGCACAAAAAAACGTGCCCGACCTACTCGATCATTTCAGTCAAATGACCGATGACAGGCTCGCATGCCATGAAATAAATTAGCCGGGTAGCCGAGTAGGTCGGGCAACAGCTTCATCGTTGCCCGACGATAGGCGGCAATCTTGCTTCGCTATTGCAACAACCTGGAGCCGCCACCCTATTGAACCCCGGCCATGTCGGGCACAAAAAAACGTGCCCGACCTACGCGGCTACAGCTATCTTCGGCAAACATTTCAGTCAAATGACCGATGACAGGCTCGCATGCCATGAAATAAATTAACAAGCTCCATGTTATTTCTACCGTTAGAAGACGTTTCTCCATGTGCGACAAAAAAAACAGCAACGATAACCGCCGCAAGCGAAAACAGCCGCTTGCCGACACCCTCATTCCCAATGCCGTTAAATTAAGCCGTCATCTCGGCACGGATTGCCGAGATCCAGACTACAGGGATGTATTGAAGCTCGCCATCCCTGGCGCCTGGATTCCGGCATTCCTTGCCGGAATGACGAATTCCTCCTCTTAACTTAACGACATTACTCCATCCCCTGTACCCAATCATTGAATAAGGAACCCCCCCAATGAGCCTTCGTATCGCCTTTATCGACGCCCGTATCGGCAATTATCAAGCCCTGATCGCCGCCCTGCCGGACGGTGTCGACGCCATCGTGCTCGATCCGAACCGGGACGGCCTCGAACAAATCGCCCAGGCCCTGCAAAACCGGCCCGCGCTGGACGCGATCGACATCGTGTCGCACGGCTCGCCGGGATCGCTGACCCTGGGCGCCGGCGTCCTGAACGGCGGCAACCTGGCGGATCATGCCGCGCAACTGGCCGAAATCGGCGGCCATTTGACCGCCGGCGGCGACCTGCTGCTCTACGGCTGCGACGTGGCCCAGGGCGATGCCGGGCAGGCGTTCATCGAACGGCTCGCGCAATTGACCGGGGCGGACGTCGCGGCATCGACCGACCTGACCGGCGCGGCCGAACTGGGCGGCGATTGGCGACTGGAAGCGGCGACCGGCCCGGTGGAAACCGCCAGCCTGGCGCTGCCCTATGGCGGCCTGTTGCTGGACATCCCCGGCACCGACGGAAACGACACGCTCACCGGCACCGACGGCGACGATATCTTGACCGGCGGCCTGGGCGACGACCTTCTGCAAGGCGGTTTGGGCGAGGATGTCGCGGTATTTGCCGGCAACTTGGCCGACTACCAAATCGCCGCCCTTGGCGACGGCAGCCTGCAAGTACGCGACCAGAATCCAGCCGACGGCGACGAAGGCACGGATACGCTGTTCGGCATTCAAACCTTGCGGTTTGCCGATCGCGATATTGGCGTGGGCAGCACCGGCGTGCGCAACGAATTTCAGGTCAACACCACCACGACTAACAATCAACTGTCTCCCGCCGTCACCGCGCTGAATGACGGCGGCTACCTGGTGACCTGGGTGTCTCTGGGCCAGGACGGCAGCGACTGGGGCATCTACGGCCAGCGCTACGACGCCGACGGCAATGCCTTGGGCAGCGAGTTTCAGGTCAACACCCCCACGGCCGGCGATCAACTATCTCCCGCCGTCGCCGCGCTGAACGACGGCGGCTACCTGGTGACTTGGAGGTCTAACCAGAACGGCAGTGACTGGGACATCTACGCCCGGCGCTACGACGCCGACGGCAATGCCTTGGGCAGCGAGTTTCGGGCCAACACCACCACGGCCAACGATCAATACGCTCCCGCCGTCGCCGCGCTGAACGACGGCGGCTACCTGGTGACTTGGATGTCTTATGGCCAGAACGGCAGTGACTGGGACATCTACGCCCGGCGCTACGACGCCGACGGCGGCACCGTGGGCAGCGAGTTTCAGGTCAACACCACCACGACTAACAATCAAATGCATCCCGCCGTCACCGCGCTGAACGACGGCGGCTACCTGGTGACCTGGCAGTCTAACCAGAACGGCAGTGACTGGGATATCTACGCTCAGCGCTACAACGCCGACGGCAGCGCCCAGGGCAACGAGTTTCAGATCAACACCACCACGACTAACAATCAAACGAATCCCACCGTCACCGTGCTGAACAACGGCGGCTACCTGGTGACCTGGGAGTCTGAGCAGAGCGGCAGTGGGTTGGACATCTACGCCCGGCGCTACGACGCCAACGGCACTTCCCAGGACGACGAATTTCTGATCAACACCACCACGGCCAACGATCAATCCGCTCCCGCCGTCACCGCGCTGAACGACGGCGGCTACCTGGTGACCTGGATGTCTCTGAACCAGAACGGCAGCGACTGGGACGTTTACGGCCAACGCTACGACGCCGACGGTAACGCCGTGGGCGTCGAGTTTCGGGCCAACACCACCACGGCTGACAATCAACTGTATCCCGCCGTCGCCGCGCTGAACGACGGCGGCTATCTGGTGACCTGGCAGTCCAATATCCAGGACGGCAGCGGCACTGGCATCTACGGCCAGCGCTACGATGTAGACGGACAGCCGTTCGGCAGCCCGAAACTGATCGGTAGCCCCGAAAACGACAGCCTGAGCATCGCGGCCGACACGGCCCTGCCCGTCATGTTGCTTGGCGAGGCGGGCAGCGACATGCTGGGCGGCGGCAGCGGCAACGATATCCTGGAAGGCGGTGCCGGCGACGACACTCTGCACGGCGGCCTCGGTGACGATACTCTGGAAGGCGGCGCCGGCGACGACATCCTGTCTGGCGGCGGCGGCAACGACCGGCTGCTGGGCGGGCCCGGCGAGGATATTGCCCAATACGCCGGCAACCGGGCCGATTACCAATTCAGCCTGGACCCCCAAGGCCATGTGACCGTGCGCGACATCCATATGGACGATGGCGATGAAGGCACCGACACCTTGCTCGACGATCTCACGCTGCGTTTTGCCGATGGCGACTACATTGCCACGCCCCAGATCAGAGGCGGCGAATTTCAAGTCAACACTACCACGGCCAACAGTCAAGCCTATCCCGCCGTCGCCGTGCTGAATGACGGCGGCTACCTGGTGACCTGGATATCTTATGGCCAGGACGGTAGTGGCTATGGCATTTACGGCCAGCGCTACGACGCCGACGGCAACGCCCTGGGCGACGAGTTTCGGGCCAATACCACCACGACCAGCGATCAAGTTGCTCCCGCCGTCGCCGCGCTGAAAGACGGCGGCTACCTAATAATCTGGACATCCTGGAACCAGGACGGCAGTGACTATGACATCTACGCCCAGCGCTACGACGCCAACGGCGATCCCCAGGACGAGGAGTTTCGGGTCAACACCACCACGGCCAGCGATCAACACGATCCCGCCGTCGCCGTGCTGAACGATGGCGGCTACCTGATAATCTGGACATCCTGGAACCAGGACGGCGATAGCGGGGGCATCTACGGCCAGCGCTACGACGCCGACGGCAGCGCCCTGGGTGACGAGTTTCGGGTCAACATCACCACGGCCAACGATCAATCCGCTCCCGCCGTCGCCGCGCTGAATGACGGCGGCTACCTGGTGACCTGGATGTCTTATGGCCAGGACGGTAGTGGCTATGGCATTTACGGCCAGCGCTACGGCGCCGATGACACTCCTCAGGAAAGTGAGTTTCTGGTCAATACCACCATAAACGACTATCAAAGCTATCCCGCCGTCACCGTGCTGAACAACGGCTACCTGGTGATCTGGACATCTTTTGGCCAGGACGGTAGTGACTATGGCATTTACGGCCAGCGCTACAACGCCGACGGCGATCCCCAGGGCAACGAATTTCGGGTCAATACCGCTACGGACTACGGTCAAATATATCCCGCCGTCACCGCACTGGACGACGGCGGCTACCTGGTGACCTGGATGTCCATTGGCCAGGACGGCAGCGACAGCGGCATCTACGGCCAGCGCTACGACGCCAACGGCGATCCCCAGGACGAGGAGTTTCGGGTCAACACGACTACGGCCAACTCTCAATCCCTTCCCGCCGTCGCCGCGCTGAACGACGGCGGCTACCTGGTAACCTGGCAGTCTCAGAACCAGGACGGCGACGGTTCGGGTATCTACGGCCAGCGCTACGGCGCCGACGGCAATCCGGTCGAGTCGGTGGTGCAAGTGACGCTCAACCATGCGCCCGCCGCCGCCCCGGTCGCGCTCGGCTCCGCCGTCGAAGACAGTCCCGGCGTCACCATCACCGCCGCGCAATTGCTCGACGGCGCCAGCGATGAGGACGGCGATACCCTGCAAATCACCGCGCTAAGCCTGAACGATCCCACGCAAGGCCAATTGACGGCGGAACCGAACGGCATTTCCTGGACCTTCGTGCCCGCCGCCAACCTGAACGGCCCAGTCGGCTTCAGCTACGCGGTCAGCGACGGCCACGCCGCCTTCGCCGGCAGCAGCGCCAGCCTGACGCTGACGCCGGTCAACGACGCGCCGAGCGGCACCGACAAGACGGTAACGGTGCCGGAAGACGGCAGCCACGCGTTTACGGCGGCGGACTTCGGTTTGACCGACCCGAACGACACGCCGCCCAACAGCCTGCTGGCGGTCAAGATCGCCACGCTGCCGGCGGCCGGCAGCCTCACCCTCGACGGCGCGGCCGTGACGGCGGGCCAGACGATCGTGGCGGGCGACCTCGGCAAGCTGGCGTACGCGCCGGCGGCCAACGCCAATGGGACGGGCTACGCCAGCTTCACCTTTCAGGTGCAAGACAACGGCGGCGCCGCCAACGGCGGGGTGGACCTGGACGGCACGCCCAACACCCTCACGGTAAACGTGACGCCGGTGGACGACGCGCCGAGCCTGGCCGATGCGAGCCGTTCGATCGATGAAAATAGCGCCAACGGCACGCTCGTGTACGACGTAAACGACAGCCTGACCGGCACCGACCTGGACAGCGACGGCCAAGCCATCACCTACGGCATCACCGCCGGCAATAGCTCGGGCGGCTTCGCCATCGAGGCATCGACCGGCAAGATCACGGTGGCCGACGGCACGAAGCTGGATTTCGAAACCCAGCCAAGCTTCACGCTGACGGTGACGGCCAGCGACGGCGCGCTGAGCGATACGGCGACCATTACCGTCAATCTCGACAATCTGGACGAAGTGGCGCCGGTGTTTACTTCGGGCACGACGGCAACGGCGATTGCTGAAAACAGCGGCGCCGGGCAGGTGGTGTATAACGCGGCGGCGAACGATCCGGCGACGGACGGCGGCCCGTCCAACCCGCTGGTCTATAGCCTGAGCGGCGCCGATGCGGCGGCGTTGACGATCAACGGCAATACCGGCGAAGTGACGTTGATCGACGATCCTGACTTTGAAACGAAACCCAGCTACAGCTTCACGGTGGTGGCCACCGATGCGGCCGGCAACGCCGCGACGCAAGCGGTGACGTTGGCGGTCAATAACATGGACGAAGTGGCGCCGGTGTTTACTTCGGGCGCCACGGCAGCCGCGATTGCCGAAAACAGCGGTGCCGGCCAGATGGTATACACGGCCACCACGACCGACAATCCGGATGGCAGCCATCCAAGCGACGGCCCGTCGACGCGCACCTACAGCCTGAGCGGCGCCGACGCGGCGGCGTTGACGATCAACGGCAATACCGGCGCGGTCACGCTGACCGGCAACCCGAACTTTGAAGCGAAACCCAGCTACAGCTTCACGGTGGTGGCCACCGATGCGGCCGGCAACGCCGCAACCCAAGCGGTGACGCTGGCGATCAACAACGTGGATGAAGTGGCGCCGGTGTTTACCTCGGGCGCCACGGCGACGGCGATCGCCGAAAATAGCGGCGCCGGGCAGGTGGTGTACACGGCCACCACGACCGACAATCCGGATGGCAGCCATCCAAGCGACGGCCCGTCGGCACGCACCTACAGCCTGAGCGGCGCCGACGCGGCGGCGTTTACGATCGATTCCGAAACTGGCGAAGTGACGCTGACCGGCAATCCGAACTTTGAAGCGAAACCCAGCTACAGCTTCACGGTGGTGGCCACCGATGCGGCCGGCAACGCCGCAACCCAAGCGGTGACGCTGGCGATCAACAACGTGGACGAAGTGGCGCCGGTGTTTACCTCGGGCGCCACGGCGACGGCGATCGCCGAAAATAGCGGCGCCGGGCAGGTGGTGTACACGGCCACCACGACCGACAATCCGGATGGCAGCCATCCAAGCGACGGCCCGTCGGCACGCACCTACAGCCTGAGCGGCGCCGACGCGGCGGCGTTGACGATCAACGGCAATACCGGCGCGGTGACGCTGACCGGCAATCCGAACTTTGAAGCGAAACCCAACTACAGCTTCACGGTGGTGGCCACCGATGCGGCCGGCAACGCCGCAACCCAAGCGGTGACGCTGGCCGTCAATAACGTGGACGAAGTGGCGCCGGTGTTTACCTCGGGCGCCACGGCAGCCGCGATTGCCGAAAACAGTGGCGCCGGGCAGGTGGTGTACACGGCCACCACGACCGACAACCCGGATGCAGGCCATCCGAACGACGGCCCGTCGGCACGCACCTACAGCCTGAGCGGTGCCGACGCGGCAGCGTTGACGATCAACGGCAATACCGGCGCGGTGACGCTGACCGGCAATCCGAACTTTGAAGCGAAACCCAACTACAGCTTCACGGTGGTGGCCACCGACGCGGCCGGCAACGCCGCAACCCAAGCGGTGACGCTGGCGGTCAATAACGTGGATGAAGTGGCGCCGGTGTTTACCTCGGGCGCCACGGCAGCCGCGATTGCCGAAAACAGCGGCGCCGGCCAGATGGTGTACACGGCCACGACAACCGACAATCCAGATGGCAGCCACCCGAACGATGGCCCGTCGGCACGCACCTACAGCCTGGGCGGCGCCGACGCGGCGGCGTTTACGATCGATTCCGAAACTGGCGAAGTGACGCTGATCGGCAATCCCGATTTCGAAACGAAAGCCGGCTACAGCTTCGAGGTGACCGCGACCGACGCGGCCGGCAACGCCGCGACGCAAGCGGTGACGCTGGCCGTCAACAATCTGGACGAAGTGGCGCCGGTCTTTACCTCGGATACCACGGCGGCGGCGATCACTGAAAACAGCGGCGCCGGGCAGGTGGTGTACACGGCACAGGCAACGGACGCAGGCCAGCCGTCGGCGCCGTTGGTGTATAGCCTGGACGGCGCCGATGCGGCGGCGTTCAGCATCGATGAAAACAGCGGCGAAGTGACGTTGATCGACGATCCTGACTTTGAAACGAAATCCAGTTACAGCTTTACGGTGGTGGCCATCGACACGGCCGGCAACGCCGCGACGCAAACGGTGACGCTGGCGATCAGCAATGTAGACGAAGTGGCGCCGGTGTTTACCTCGGGCGCCACGGCAGCCGCGATCGCTGAGAACAGCGGCGCCGGTCAAGTCGTTTATACTGCGGCGGCGAACGATCCGGCGACGGACGGCGGCCCGTCCAACCCGCTGGTCTACAGTCTGGGCGGTGCCGACGCGGCGGCGTTGACGATCGACGCCGAGACCGGCGAAGTAACGCTGACCGCCGACCCGAATTTCGAGATAAAAGCCGGCTACAGCTTCGAGGTGACCGCGACCGATGCGGCCGGCAATGCCGCGACGCAAACGGTGACGCTGGCTGTCAATAACGTGGACGAAGTGGCGCCGGTGTTTACCTCGGGGGCCACGGCAACGGCGATCGCTGAAAATAGCGGCGCCGCTCAAGTCGTCTATCGCGCGCAAGCCACCGATGACCCGGATACCGAGCACCCCGGCGATGGTCCATCGATTCCGTTGGCGTATAGCCTGGGCGGCGCCGATGCGGCGGCGTTCAGCATCGATGAAAACAGCGGCGAAGTGACGTTGATCGACGATCCTGACTTTGAAACGAAATCCAGTTACAGCTTTACGGTGGTGGCCATCGACACGGCCGGCAACGCCGCGACGCAAACAGTGACGCTGGCGATCAACAATCTGGACGAAGTGGCGCCGGTGTTTACCTCGGGCGCCACGGCAACGGCGATCGCTGAGAACAGCGGCGCCGGTCAAGTCGTTTATACTGCGGCGGCGAACGATCCGGCGACGGACGGCGGCCCGTCCAACCCGCTGGTCTACAGTCTGGGCGGTGCCGACGCGGCGGCGTTGACGATCGACGCCGAGACCGGCGAAGTAACGCTGACCGCCGACCCGAATTTCGAGATAAAAGCCGGCTACAGCTTCGAGGTGACCGCGACCGATGCGGCCGGCAATGCCGCGACGCAAACGGTGACGCTGGCTGTCAATAACGTGGACGAAGTGGCGCCGGTGTTTACCTCGGGGGCCACGGCAACGGCGATCGCTGAAAATAGCGGCGCCGCTCAAGTCGTCTATCGCGCGCAAGCCACCGATGACCCGGATACCGAGCACCCCAGCGATGGTCCATCGATTCCGTTGGTGTATAGCCTGGGCGGCGCCGATGCGGCGGCGTTCAGCATCGATGAAAACAGCGGCGAAGTGACGTTGATCGACGATCCAAACTTTGAGGCGCAGGCCGGCTACAGTTTTGAGGTGATCGCGACCGATACGGCCGGCAACACGGCTATCCGAACGGTGGCGCTGGCGATCGATGACCTCAACGAAGCGCCGGTATTTACCTCCGGCACAACCGCGAGCGTCGCCGAAAACAGTCCGCCGAGCACGGTGGTCTACACGGCGATCGCTAGCGATCCCGACGCGGGACAAACGTTGACCTACAGTTTGGACGGCAGCGATGCCGGCTTGCTTGAGATCGACGCCGAGAGCGGCGCGGTCACTTTAAAGACCATCCCTGATTTTGAGACGCGAAATAGTTACCGTTTCACGGTCATCGCAACCGATAACGCCAGTATCGCACTGAATGCTTCTCAAGCGGTGATCCTGACCGTGACGAACGTGCCGGAATCCGACGACGACAACGACGGCGTTCCGACAGAGATAGAAATGAACGTTCCCGTGTTGGCCGACGGCAATGGCGCGATGGTCGCCGGCGACGGCAACGGTGATGGCGTGGCCGATAGCCGACAAACCAACGTGCTCTCGCAGGCAGTCTTGAATACGCCGACGGCCGTCAGCCATTCCGACGGGGCATTGCCTGTGTATGTGACCCTGGTCGCCGATTCGAATGCCGGTAAAGCGAACGTGACAGGGCCGTCGGCTTCGCGCATCACCGAGTTTGAGCAACTCGATGCGCCCGCCGATTTTCCGGACGCGGGCGCTATTCCCCTGGGCTTGTTCGGTTTCTCCGCGACGACGCAAGAAGAAGGTGGCACCGAGACCTTCAGTCTCTATCTCGACGACGATATTCATGTCAACGGCTATTGGAAAAAAGACGCTCAGGGCACCTGGGTCAATTTGGCCAGTGCCGCTTATGGCGGCGCGATGACCACGGAAGGCGATAAAACGCGGCTCGACTTTCAAATCACCGACGGCGGCGAATTCGATAGCGACGGTCTTGCCAACGGCGTGATTCGCGATCCGGGCGCGCCGGCGTTTTTGCCCCCGCTCGGTCAGCTGATCAATGACAATAACAAAGGGAATCATGTGTATGGCGAGAACGGCCGCAACGACGTGCTGTTAGGTAATAACGGCAATGACCATTTATTCGGAGGTTCCGGCGATAACTGGCTGGTCGGCGGCAAGGGAAAGGATACCTACCATTTTTCCGCTACCGATCGGGTGGCCGGCGGCATGGATCGGATCGTCGACGACAACGGCAGCCTCATCGCCTTCGACAGCGCCCTGTTGAGCCAGTTGAAATTGAACGGCACGGCCTTGAGTCAGTTAACGGGCGGAAAAAATGGCTTGGGCAGCGTGATCGACGCCAATAACGGCTTGGCGTTTAAAGACGGTATTTTGCAAGTCGATGCGAATGGCGATGGGGTCTTCAATGCCGATGACGACTTTCAGGTGCGTTTTTATAACCGTACGGCCGATACGCTGCGGTTCGATACCAACAAAGACCTGTTGATCTTGAACGGCAAAGGGCCGAAAGCGGCGCTGCCGATGACGGGCAGCCCGCAGTCCGATACTCTGATTGGCGATAATAAAGCCAATGATCTGAATGGCGGCGCCGCCGACGATATCCTCTATGGCGCCGGCGGCCGCGATAAACTGACCGGCGGCAAGGGCGCCGATATGCTGGTCGGCGGGGCCGGGCGCGATCTGTATTATTGGGCGGCCGCCGACCTGGAAGCGAACGGGCACGATCGGCTCATCGACGGTAAAGGCAGCCGGCTCGGCTTCGATGCGGCGATATTGAGCCAGTTGAAGCTGGGCGGGCAGGCGCTCTCCGATATCACGGCGCGCAAAGTGGCCATCGGCGCGACGTTGAATGACGATAATGGCGTAGCCTATCGAAACGGTGTATTGCAGATGGATCTGAACGGCAATGGCAGTTTTGACGACGGCGATTTTCAGATCGAAATTGTCGGCACCACGCCTTTGAAAGGGCTGGTTTTCGACGGCGCGCTGGATGTGATCAAGTTGGTATAGCGTTGTGGGAGCGACGCCTTCGTCACGATGCTCGATGGCCGTTGATATTGAAACCCTGATGGCGGAACCGCTAGCGCGTTCCGCCTTACCCATCCTCTGTTGTAGGGTGTTTTCGCGATCGCAAAACGCCAACCGGCTGCAAAGCGATGGCGGATTGCCTGACGGCGAATCCGCAAGGGCTATTGCGACAATCCGCAGCCGCTACCCCATTGACCCCCTGCCATGTCGGGCACAAAAAAGCGTGCCCGACCTACTCAGCTACCTACTGTAGGGCGGTTTCGCGAAGCAAACCACCTCATCCAAACAAAATCCGGCTCGATCAAGACATATTCCTGCAATGACGGCAGGTTGATGTAGCGTAAAAGTTTCACCGCCGTATCGGTTTTTCGGGTTGACTTCGACAGCACTTCGACGATCAGCGCCGGGTTTTCCGAAAACATGTCGGAACCGCTCATTTTGCTGCAATCGACGACGACATCCGGATAAACGTAGTCCCTACCGAGCCGGACTTTCATGTCGGCCATAAAAGGTGTACACGGTTTTCCTTCCAGGTGATTGCCGAATTTGCGCGTCAAATTGCCGGCCATGCAGTTATGGTTTATGAGTGAAAAGGGATGAGATATTTTCTCGTCGAGATTTCGGAATACAATAGGCCTGCCGGCATTAAAATCCGGCATTTCTCCCGTCTTCACTCACCGCTAAGGAGTTTTCCGTGACCGTCATCCATGAACCGCGACCGCCCTTTCCTCCGTTTACCCGCGAAACCGCCGCGCAAAAAGTCCGCATGGCGGAAGACGCCTGGAATAATCGAAATCCCGAACGTGTCGCCTTGGCCTATACCGTCGACAGCCGCTGGCGCAATCGGGCCGAGTTTCCGGTCGGCCGCGAACAGATCGTCGAATTTCTGATCCGCAAATGGCGGACCGAGCTTGAATACCGTTTGATCAAGGAATTATGGGCCTTCGAAGGCGACCGGATCGCGGTCCGCTTTGCTTACGAATGGCACAACCATGAGGACGAATGGTTCCGCTCATACGGCAACGAGAACTGGGAATTCGATGAGAACGGCCTGATGCGCCGCCGTTATGCCAGCATCAACGACTTGCCGATCGCGGAATCCGAACGCAAGTTCCATTGGCCGCAAGGGCGCCGGCCGGACGACCATCCGGGGCTCAGCGACCTCGGGCTTTAGAGGCGGATGTTTGCAAAGCGAGCTTTGCAACACCTCCCATCCTGACTTAACGACATCGGTCCGCCTCCTTCCTGCCGCGAATGAAACCGGCCTCGCGAACGGGCGTCGGGATTTATTTCCGGCGCCCGCCCTCTAATAAAAAACCACTAAAAACAACCCGGCCGGAATCGCCGCCCGAACCGGCGCATTACCGGAAAAAAACGGACGGCAGTCCGTTAAATGCGATTGAAACACTCAGTTAAGGAGGTGCGAAAATGAACATCCTGACGCGAAACGAATTGAAAAATATGCAGGATAATCGGGAAGATTTTCTGCTGCTGAACGTGCTCTCGGAAGATGCTTTCCGAAAAGCCCATATTCCGGGCTCGCAAAATGCGCCGGTCTCCGGAAGCGAGTTTCTACAAAAAGTGGCCACGCTGGCAGGACCGCAAGGCAAGGACCGTCCGATCGTCACCTATTGCGCCGGCTTTCATTGCAATGCCTCGAAAGAGGCAGCCAATCGGCTGGCCGCGGCCGGTTATTCGCAAGTCTCCGCATTCGAAGGCGGCCTGGAAGACTGGGCGAATGCCGGCTATTCCATTGAGCCCTAAAGTTACAGCTAACCGGAGAAATATCATGCCGAATATCAATATCCCCAAACCCAAAATAGATCATGTATTGGTTGGTGAAGCGCTGGTTGGAGAAGGGAACGAAGTGGCGCATATCGACCTGATCATGGGACCGCGCGGCAGCGCCGCGGAATTCGCTTTCTGCAATGCATTGACCAACCAGAAACGCGGCGATAATGCGCTGTTGGCGCTGATAGCGCCCAACTTGATGACCAAACCGGCGACGGTCATGTTCAACAAGGTGGAAATCACCAACGGGCGGCAGGCGGAGCAGATGTTCGGCCCGGCGCAAAGAGGGGTCGCCACGGCGGTTGCCGACTGCGTCAAGGAAGGCATCATTCCGTTGGAGGAGGCTACGCATATATTTATCTGCGTAGGTGTCTTCATTCACTGGGACGCTACCGATAACAGCAAAATCCAGGACTGGAATTACGAAGCCGTCAAACTGGCGATAAAGCGCGCTGTCAAAGGCCAGCCGTCGCTGGAAGAAGTCATCGCCGAAGAACACTCACAGCACCATCCGCTGGCCGCGCACGATTGATGCGCCCGGCCTGACAGAAAAAGCCGATCCGTGGGATAATTCGCAGTTTTTCCGAAGCCCTTTTCCCGAATGACCCACGCGATCATCAAGGCCCGGCGCGGTCGGGCCGTCTGGCTCAAACTGCATCTGCTGCTGGCGCTCGGCGCCGGTTTTTTGTTTGCCCTGCTGGGCCTGACCGGCAGCCTCAGCATTTACCGGGAAGATATCGACGAACTGCTGAATCCACGCCTGGTGATCGACCATCCCGAAGGCGCTCACCAATCGCTGGACAAGATCATCGCGGCGGTGCGGTCGGCACATCCGGACCGGCACGGCGCCTGGACGCTCGAAATGCCGAGATCGCCGCACGGAATGATTACCGCCTGGTTCGAAAAACCGCGCGAAACGTATTTCGAGTGGTACGCTCCCTTGATGGTTTCGGTCAATCCTTACACCGCCGAGGTCGCTGCGAGCCGCTTCTGGGGCTCGACCTTTACGACTTGGTTCCTGGATTTGCACAGCCATCTGCTGCTCGGCCTGACCGGACGGAAAACGGTAGGGGCTTTGGGACTGCTGTTGATGCTGTCGGCGGGCAGCGGGCTGTATTTGTGGTGGCCCGGCATCAAAGGGCTACGCAAAGCGCTGACGATACGGCGGCAATCCGGCCTGCTGCGTTTTGCGACCGATTTGCACCGGATCACCGGTTTTCTGAGCGCCGCAGCGATCCTCACGCTGGCCGGCACCGGCGTCTTGCTCTCTTACCCGGCACTGGTGGAAACGCTGACCGGCGAGGCCGGGATGGGCCACGGCGAGGCGAACGGCGCGATCGTCAGCACCGCCGTACCGAACGATCATCCAGTCGGTCTGGAAGGCGCCGAGTTCATCGCCCGCGCCCCGTTTCCGAACGCCGAATTACGGCGGATCAGCACGCCGGTCGGCGACAGCGGGGTGTTTGAAATCCATTTTCGCCAGGACGGCGAAATCAATCAGCGCCATCCTTTCACCACGGTCTGGGTAGACCGCTGGAGCGGCCACATTCTGGAAGTGCGCGACCCGGCCCGCTTTACGGCCGGACAAACCGCGGCGGCCTGGCTATGGCCGCTGCATTCGGGCGAGGCCTTGGGCGCCTCGGGACGCTTGCTCTGGTTTTTGGCAGGACAGGCGCTGTTTTTTCTGTATCTGAGCGGCCTGTTCCGATGGCTGTGCCGGCGCGGCGTGCTTCGGGATCGCGCGGTCGATTTTACGCCTGTGAAAAAAGCCGGTTACCGAATCCTCGCCCTGGCTTGGCGCCTGGGCCTTGCGCTCGGGCGGCGGGCCGCTGAATCCGGGCGAAAAGCCCTGCCGCAAGCCGTTGCGTGGTGGCAAAAGCTGAGCCGGTAACCGTCGGCGGCCGGGACATCGGCGTTCAAGTCCCCCTTGCATGAAAGCGCAACGCAGATGCGTTACACTTCCGGCACGCCTTCGACGTCCTCCTGTACCCCTTCGACGGCTGCTTGCGCCGCTTCCGCGAAAATCTCCGAAACCGGGGTAATTTCTTCGCTGGAAAGCGACAGCGCGCTGCACATCTGCGCGGTCAACCGGAACCCCAACTCCCGGTACGCCTCGACCTGAACCTCATCAAAAAACTGGTCGTTCGTGGACTGATTCGGAAACTCCTCGTGCTGGGCGCGGTAACTGTAGATTTCCGCAGGCAAATCCTTGGCCAGCGTCGCCCTGACGATATACAGGGTACCCTTTTTGGCGGGCCCCAGAGCGCTGGCCGGGTAATGGATCGTGCCTCTGTCGAAGCCCATTCTCGAAAAGCCGAAGCGCTTCGCGTACACGCTTTCTCCGTCCGATCCCGGCATCAGGCTTTCCAGCTCGTCATGGAAAGTAATCGTGACGTCGAAATCGACCTGGATCCGCACCAGAAGACTACCGATATCGTCCAGGGTGAAATTCGGGTCCGCGCCGGCCGAAGAAAAATAGAGGGTATCAACGCGCCTTCTGATCAATTCATACAGCCCGGTATTGTCGAAATGGCCGCCGTCGGTCAGCTCCAGATAGCCCACGTTTTCCCTGAGATCCTGTCCCAGTAACCCCTGAAAAAAGCCCGGATAGAAAAAGTTGGGGCGCCTGTTCATATCCGACAGGATTTTCCGCCAGCCGGTCACCGCCGGATTCTGTATCCAGAAGCCCAGCCGGATATTGAAAAACGTCAGCAGAAACGAAACCAGGCGGTTGCGGGTGGTGCCCTGCCCGGAGTTGGCGGCGTTCGGATTCAACGCGGCGCCCGAAATCGACACCGCCGTCGCGAGCGTCATTTCGCCGTCGGACAGCGCATCCATCGGATGAAAACCGACCGCGTCGCCGCCGCAATACAGATGGGACATGATGAAATTGTCCCCGGCGCGGCCCCGGTATTTGGCATTGGGAGAATCGACCAGAACGGCATTGGTATTGATGATGTGGTAAGGCCCCCATTGATCGGGTCCGGAAACTTGGGTAAAAAAAGCCACATCGGCTTCGGTCGCCAGTTCCCAGCGCGTGTTGTTCACCGCTTGCGGATTCGGCAGAAAGGCTTCCATCAGGCGGTCGCGGTCCATTCGCCCGATGCCGAACAGGTTCAGGTTGACGAACCATCCGGTCAGGACGACGCCGGCGATCACCAATCCGTAAAGCCACTGCATGTCCGAATGATCCCAATCCAGCGCGAATTTATAACCGACCGCCATGATGCCGAAGATCAGCAATGCCGAGGTCAGCAGAATACGAATCTCCGTCATCGCGCCTTTGCCGGCCTGGTTGCCCTTTTGCTGCTGGAAAAACTCGTAGATCGATCCGATCATGCCGAGCAGCGCCGGAAAGGAAGTGGTCATATATTCCATTCCGCGCAGTTTATCGCTGACGAATTGGTTGATTCCCGGCAGCAACGCCAATACCCAGAATGCAAGCGCCAGCAAAATGATCTTGCCCTGCACGCGCTGAAACCAGAAACGCCCGCGATACCCGCGCTGCTCCGTCCCTAACTTCCGCCAGGTCATCCAGGCATACAAAAAACTGGTGATTCCGAAGACCAGCACCATGATCAGCGCGGCTTGCGTGAAAAGGGAGGCCGGCTGCCAGCCGTCCGTAAACGGCAGCATCCAGGGTTTCGGCACGAACAGCCGGAGATTGACGAAAAGATAAAAGAGGCTGACGATCACCGCGAGATAGACCGAGGACGCCAGCGCAATATTACGCAGCAGGACGCCCAGCAGCGACAAGGCCGACAGCCCGTTCGGCAGCAGGTAATTGCCGTTCTGCCTCAGGAAATTCAGCGGCGAATGGACTGCATCGGAAGCGAACGGAAAAGTCCAGGGCGAACCGTTCTTCTTGTTCTGATAATTGAACCAGGTCAGCGAGGAGCCGATATAGCCGCCGCCCGAAACGGTCGACAAATAGTCCACCCGACGCAAAATATGGTATTTGTTCAACCCCTGCAGGACGCCCAGCGCGAACGAAGCGGAACGGATACCGCCGCCGCTGATCGCCAGTCCGGCAAGGCGTGCGGCTTCATCGGCTTCCCGAATATCGCCCCGGTTCAGCCGCTGGCTTTTGATGACTTCCAGTTCTTCCTGACGAACTTGCGCAAAACCGGTTGCGGATCGATCTTTTTCCATACCCTCCCCCTCTCTGCATAATAATGCCCTTGCCATCCATCTTCAGTATCCGGGCTTCTCGAAACCTTTCTCTCGTCAAAAAAAGCCGAGAAGCTCAGATGTCGGTTCGATGAATGAACGATTTTTATTGTTGTTTGACGAAGCCGGGAGCCGCCGTATCTTCAATCCGCTCTTCGGCAATCAACCGATAAATGTAAGCGCCCAAAAGCGCGCCCGCGATCGGAGCGACCCAGAACAGCCAAACCTGCCCGAGCGCCCAGTCGCCGGCATAAACCGCGACGCCCAGGCTTCTGGCGGGGTTGACTGAGGTGTTGGTGACCGGTATGCTGATCAGGTGTATCAGGGTCAGGCCCAAGCCTATCGGGATAGGGGCAAAACCTTGCGGCACGCGGCGATCGGTGGCGCCAAGAATGATCAGTATAAACATCATGGTCATCACGACTTCGGTCACTAACGCGGCCCCCAGGGAATAACCGCCTGGCGAATGTTCGCCGTAGCCGTTCGCCGCAAAACCGGCAGCGGCATCGAAACCCGCCTTGCCGCTGGCGATCAGATAGAGAATGCCGCCTCCGACCAATCCTCCGGCCACCTGAGCCAGAATATAAGGCAACAATTTATTCGCGGGAAAACGTCCGCCGGCCCACAAGCCGATAGATACGGCGGGATTCAGATGGCAACCGGAAATATGGCCGATCGCATACGCCATCGTCAAAAGCGTAAGCCCGAAAGCAAACGCAACCCCCAGTAACCCGATGCCCACATTCGGAAACGCGGCCGCCAATACTGCGCTGCCGCATCCGCCCAAAACCAACCAGAAAGTTCCCAAAAACTCGGCGCCTATTTGCTTCATGTTCATTCTCCTGCAATTCATGATAAGTAAATCGGATAATCCTACGGATGCGCGTTCCTTACGGAATGCTTCCTCACCGTCCCGAACCCAAAGTCCGTAACGGTCAACCCATCCCAAACCTAAATTAAAAAACAAACGAATAACAGCCGACTTGAGGGTATCAAGCCTTTACTTTCCCAACTGCTGACGGGAACGGTCAAACAATAAAATCAATTGCCTCGCCATTTTTAAAAATGACGAGGCAATATAGACAGGCTTGGTGAAACTGTCAATTTCTTTCCGGTTGATAACATCCGGATAAAGAGACGGGGATAAACGCTTGAATCCTTATGCGAGGATAAAAATCGACTCATCTCTGCATCCCCTTTCAGGAATACCTGTCGAAATTGCTTAAAACTATCGGCCCGTCGATTTGCCTGACCGCAAAAGCCACCCGCTTCGGCCGCCGCTGGGAAACATTCGGAGTCTGGAAGACGATTTTATTGATGTGGACGTTACGGCTTCGGAATTTTTTCGGCGCCGATCCGTTCGACCTGGCGGAACTTTACCACAAGGGACGCTGTTGAAAAGCGTAATTCGCTTATCCGCCGCACCGGGCATTTTCTCGATCATGGCCGGCTGGAAATGCCGGCTTGCGAATGATCATCAAGCCGGACATGGCGCGAAGAGACGGCTGCTACGGGTTTTCTCCGGCTGCCTGTCAAAACCTTACGCCGAAACGGGGCAGTGACAAATTCCCAGGCGCCGCCGGTTCGAAAAAGCAGACCTAATCCGAAACGGCCAGTTCCCCGGCGTTCACCAGATTGCCGGCCAGATCGGCCACCACTTGATCGGCGACACCCACCACGCGGATATTGCGCCGAATCGTGGCAGCATAATTTTCGTGCAGATGGCCATGAAACACATGTTTCACTCCCATCGCGGAGGCCAGCTCGCCGATTGCCGCAAACCCGAACCGATGCGAGGACGGGGCTTCGTGCGTGACCAGGATATCGGCCTGCAGGGCTTTCATCGCTTCGAACTCGTCATGCCAGATCGCGGACCGGTATTTTAGCGACAGTTCGGAATAGCGCTGCGCAGTTTTCTGGCTGTTCAGAAAATGGCGTTTGTTGATCCACTTCGGCTGGGCAGGCGGATACCAGACCCTGCCCAAAAAAATCCCGCCGAGTCCCGCGATCCGCAACCCGGCGATTTCCTTCACGCGAAGGTGCAGACTGTAGTCGGCAAGCGAGGAGTTGAACAGGCTGTGGTATTTGCAGGGCGACTGGAAGTCATGGTTACCCGCGATCCACCAAATTTCGGTCAAGCCGATGATCTCGGCCAGATAGTGCTCCAAAGGGCACTCCAAATCGTAATCGCCGAGCAGCACGACCGCTTCGGGACGGCATTTTCGGACCGCCTCGATCAGCGGCCGAAAATTTCCGTGCGGATCGCCGGCAAACAGGATTCGGTGATTGGGGTTCATGATCGCTCTTGAGCGCGGATTTCGTTGATTTTAAAGTCCTCATGTTATCATCAAACGGTTGAGCTTCTCCAGCACCAAAATCCGTCGTAGCCAGAGAAACCCGATTTGTCATTTCGCATCGCCGATCGGCGCCGCAAACGCATCGCCGACCAAGTCGCCGACGTTCGAACCGGTCAGGCTCTTCAGAAACGCGACCAGCGCCGCCGCTTCCCGATCGTTCAGCGGCAAAGGCCGGATCAGCGGATCCAGGTTTTCGTTCGGACGACCGCCTTGCCGGTAAAATTGCACGACTTCCTCTAACGTCCCCAGGCTGCCGTCATGCATGTACGGCGCGGTCAAACCGATATTGCGCAGGGAAAGCGTGCGGTATTTCCAGCGGTCCTCGGGTTTTTGGGTGATTTCATAACGGCCGAGATCGTTGCCCTTATCGCCGGATACCGAATCGATCACCTCGCGGTCGACTTCGACGAAAGTGCCCGGCGCAATCTGCACGCGGCGCTTCGCGTTCGAGCCGTCCATCGCCGCGGCAAAACCGATTCCGGTATTGTGGAAGCCGTTGTCGGTAAACAACGCAAATTTCGAATCGACCGTGTGGCACCCGGAACACCCGGCTTTGCCGGTAAACAATTTGAAACCCTGCTGAGCCTCTTCGCTCAGCACTTTCCGGTCCTTGCCGTAGAACCAACGGTCGAACGGCGAATCGGCCGAGTTCAAGGTACGCTCGTAGCTGGCGATCGCCATCCCGAGGGTTTCCATGCCCGGCCCTTTGCCGAAGGCTTTTTGAAACAATCCCCGGTAGTCCTCGCTGTTGGCGACCGTCTCCAACACATAGCCGATCGACGGATTCGCCATCTCGTCGTGCGCGAGTAGCGGCCCCCATGCCTGTCGCTCCAATGCCGTTTCGCGGCCGTCATGAAACAGCTGATCGAGATAAGCGACATTGTACAGGGTCGGCGAATTGCGGCGGACCGTCCGCCCTTCGACGCCGACCGCGGTCGCCATTTCGTTGCTGGTAAAGCCCTGCTCCGGAATATGGCACATCGCGCAGGAAAAGGTCTTGTTCAGCGACAGGCGGCGATCGTAAAACAGTTTGCGGCCCAGGCCGATTTTCGCCTCGGTCAAGGGATTGTCCTTCGGCACCGGCACGGGCGGCAAACCCCGCATCGGTTTTCGAATCGTCGCCAGCAGGTCGATCGCTTTGCCCCGCCGTTCCTTCATTGCCAGCGAATGGGTTTGATAGCCGCCGCTTTCGTAATCGGACTTGTCGTCCCCGGCCCGATACAAGGACGGCTTGCCGGCCGCAGGCGTCTTGACCGCTACGGTCCGGGGTTCGCCGCTCAGCAAGGTCTTGATGTCATTGATCAACGTATCCGCATGCAGAAACGAGACGCTGTAAATGTTCCGGATGCGTTTGTCCGCATCGATCAGATAAACCCGCAGCACATGCGAAAACGTCCCGGTGCTTTTGCCTTCCGCGTCGTAAACCTTCTGCACCGTATGGTTGTAACCGCCGAGAATCGGCTGCAGATCGGCCTCGGAACGCGTCGTCAGAAAATGCCATTCGATGCCCGGCGCCTGAAACTCCTTGCCGTATGCCGCCATCGTGTCGGGCGTATCGTGTTCGGGGTTGAAGCTGAGCGTAATCAGTCTCAATTTGGCGGCGATATCCTTCTCGTTGGCAAGGCGCCGTTTGATTTTATGCAGCACCGCGATCGCCAAGGGGCAGCCGTTCACGTCGCTGCAGGTCGAATAGACGAAACTGAGCAGCACGATCTTGTCGCCCATCAAATCGTACAGTTCGAGCGCCTTGCCGTCGCTGTCCAGCACCTCGCCGTTGGCGGCCTCGCCCAAAGGCGGCAACGCATAAGTGCCCGGTGCCGGCAACGCGAATTGCAGATTGCCGTAGCCGGGGGCGAGCGGCGGTTGCTCCGCCGCCCGGAGACCGACAGCGCCTATAAGATTCATGAACAGGAAGGCAAGAAATGCTTGCCCAGGGATAATGCGCGATTTCATGGCTGTTCTTTTTTACAAACCGTAAACGCGAACGATTTCGGAGATCGCCTGGGTGACTTTTAGTTCCAGGTCCGCTTGCCAGTTTTCTTCGTTCTGACCGTAGAGAATCACGCGCCGGGTGCTCAAATCGATCGGAATGTCGCCGGCGTTCCGGGAAATGATCAGCACGGGTTTGGCGAGCGTGTGCGCGATGCCGAGCTCATAGAGCACGTTCGGATTGCGGCCGGTGATGTCGGCGATCACGAAATCGGCCATATTGAGGCTCCTCCAGATATCGACCAGGATATCGGTGGGCGTGAACACGTCATCGCCGCGCACCGCCTGCACCGACAGCGCTTTGCAGGCATCCGCCAGAAGCTTGTGGACGTCGCTAGACCAAGCGTAACTGAAAGGCATCACCAGGAAGCACGTTCTTGTTCTCGAACCGTCATTATCCGTTACGGACGCAGGAAACAGTTTTTCCGGCCCCAGAAAAATTACATCCTTCTTCAGCCGGCGCGCGGAAGCATCCAGAAAGTCGAGATAAGCCCCGAGACCGGTCGATTGCAGCGCCGCAGAGATGCGCGTATCGGCCGTGCGCCACTCCTCCCCGGTCAGTCGGTTCCGCAAGAGGTGTTTTGTATGGGATTTCAGATATCTCACCGTCTCGTCGAAACGATCGGTCAGCCAGACCTCGATCACGACCAGCGCAACCACGAACAACACCCCATAAAATGACTTCCAGACCCGATGAATCGGCAAAAAGCCCACCGCGACCGCCAGCAGCAGCCCGCCCAGCGACAGCAATATCAGCAGCGCCGAAAGGCCGGATCGCCCCTTGCCCGGCTCCTGGCCGCTCTCGGTTTTCTGTGGCGTGCCGGAAAACTGGGTCAGGGCGGCCAGCATCAATAATTGCCCGAACATCCAGACCGCCTCGATGCCGTACGGCACATCGTTGTCGCTGTAGGCCAGATCGCTTGCCAGCAGCAAGGCGGTCGCCACCAGCGTCATGCTCACCGCCGGCGATTGTTTCAACAGGACCGCGATCAGGCCGGAAACCAGTATCAGGAACTCGAAGCCCGACACCACCGCATCCAGACGGCCCGCTGCCTCGCCGAGCAGCGGCAAATATTGGGGATAGTAGAAATTGGCCAGAATCAAGAACAAACCGGCGAACAACAGCGCAAAAACGCCCTGGGTCAGCGCCGTCGGCGGATAGCTCCGCCATTGTTCGAGTACCAGATAACCCCACGCGCACACGCCGAAGAAGACGAATCCGCCGTAGCTGATGTTCGAATAGGACGGCAGGTCGCCGCTGAAATGGAAAGACCGATGAACGTCCGCCGGATCGAAGGTAATCCAGGACACACTCATCATGATCAGGCTCAGGCCGTGGAAAACCAGAAAAAACGTATAAGGCCTCGCGGTTTTCCGGGCAGTAAGGAATGCGGCCAGTGCCGCCGCCACCGCTGCCGAAGCCTGATCCCAGTTATAAAAATTCAGGCCGAAAGACTGATCGCCCAACACGACCCAGAACGTCAACCAGAGCAGATACAGCGCGGTCAAACCGCCCAGCCATAAAGTTGTCCGCTCTCGCATTCGCCTGCGCCCTGTCGTGTAAGTGTAAGCGCTGTAGCTTAACAAGCATTGTCGATACTGTCTAACCGGGACCACGAGCGGCGAAATCACGGACGCATCCTGTCGCGGCGGATGCCTTATCGCATTCGGGTTTGAACGGACCGGCCCGATTGCCGTAGCCGGAAACGACGGCGCCGTCCCGGATTCCGCGGAACCGGCGGGACGAGACTCGGAAAGAAATAATGGATGGCGGGTTATTCGGCGACCGAATTGGCTGCGCTCAACATTTTAGCCAGTTCGCCTTTTTGGTAGAGATCGATCATGATGTCGCAGCCGCCGACCAGTTCGCCGGCGATATAAAGCTGCGGATAAGTCGGCCAGTTGGAGTAGCTTTTCAACGCTTCGCGCAATTCGGGGTCTTCGAAAATGTTCACATAGGCATATTTTGCGCTGCAGGCATCCAGAATGTGCACCGCCTGCCCTGAAAATCCGCACTGCGGAAAATCGGGCGAACCTTTCATATACAAGATCACAGGATTGGATTCCAGTTGGGATTGAATTCTTTCGATAACGCTCATGATTTTTTAACACTCGATAATGAAAATTGGTTGATTCTAACAAGTTTAAACTCATTAAAAAAGCAAATCTTTAAGCCTCTACTTGCCTGATACACAATAGAAATTTATAATCGGACCTTTTTTTCTGCCGGCTGGGGTTTACTGCCGGTTTTTTCATTTACAGGTCAATGAAATGAACAGTCACATCATGCCGACTTACGGGCACCTGCCGGTGACCTTCGTGCGCGGGTCCGGCGCATGGTTATGGGATACCGACGGCAAGCGCTACCTGGACGCCTTGTCCGGCATCGCGGTTTGCAGCCTGGGGCATGCGCACCCGGCCGTTCATCGCGCGATCTGTAAACAGAGCGAAACCCTGCTGCACACTTCGAACGTCTATCAAATCGCCGTTCAGGAAAACCTCGCCGCCAAGCTTGCCGCCCTGAGCGGAATGGACAATGTCTTTTTCTGCAATTCCGGCGCCGAAGCGAACGAAGCCGCGATCAAAATCGCGCGCAAATACGGCCATGGCCTGGGCATCGATATTCCTCGGATCATCGTGATGGAAAAAAGTTTCCACGGGCGCACGCTGGCCACCCTGAGCGCGACCGGCAATCCGAAGGTCCAGCAGGGCTTCGAACCGCTGGTCGAAGGCTTTATCCGCGTGCCTTACAACGACGTGCCCGCGCTCGAACGGGCGCTGGCCGAACACAGCGGCGTGGTCGCGGTGCTGGTCGAACCGGTGCAGGGCGAAGGCGGCGTGAATGTGCCGTCTGCGGACTATCTGAACCGGATCCGCGCCCTTTGCGATCGACATAACCTGCTGATGATGCTGGACGAGATCCAGACCGGCATCGGCCGCACCGGCAAATTCCTCGCCTTCCAGCACAACAGGATACTGCCCGATGTCGTCACGCTTGCGAAAGCGCTCGGCAACGGCGTGCCGATCGGCGCCTGCCTGGCGCACGGCAAAGCGGCGGAGGTCCTCACCGCAGGCAACCACGGCTCGACTTTCGGCGGCAATCTGCTCGCCTGCAGCGCGGCCCTGGCCGTGCTCGACACGCTGGAACAGGAAAAGCTGGCCGACCAGGCGGAACGCCACGGCCGGGCGATCCAGGCAGCATTCAGCGAAAGCCTGGACGGCATGCCGGGCGTCGTCGACATTCGCCACAAAGGCATGATGATCGGCATCGAGCTGGATCGCCCGTGCGGCGGTCTGGTTTCCGCCGCCCTGGAGAGAGGCCTGCTGATCAACGTAACGAACGAAAAGACGATCCGCCTGCTGCCGCCGTTGATCTTCGACGAGGCCCAGATCGAATTGCTCGTCGCCATTTTATCCGGTCTCGTCAAAGACTACACAGCACAAGATGTAACCCTATGAAAGTCAGACATTTCATCAGCCTGCTCGACATTACCGGCTACGAGTTCCGGAAACTGATCAGCCGGGCCATCGAACTGAAAAAACATCGCGACCGGAATTATTATCCGTTCAAAGGCAAGGTGCTCGCGATGATCTTCGAGAAATCTTCGACCCGCACGCGCGTCTCGTTCGAAGCCGGCATGGCGCAATTCGGAGGCAGTTCGATGTTTCTTTCGCCCAGGGATACCCAGTTGGGCCGCGGCGAACCGATCGAAGACAGCGCGAAAGTGATTTCGAGCATGGTCGATTGCGTGATGCTGCGCACCCATAGCCATGAGATGGTGGCCACCTTCGCACTGAACTCCCGCGTGCCGGTCATCAACGGCCTGACCGACGAGCAGCACCCCTGCCAGCTATTGGCCGACATGCAGACCTATTTTGAAAAGCGCGGCGACATCAAGGGCAAGACGGTCGCGTGGATCGGCGACGGCAACAACATGTGCCATTCCTATATTCATGCCGCGATGCTGCTCGATTTTCATCTGCATATCGCCTGTCCGGACGGTTACCGCCCGAATCAAGCGATCGTCGAGGCGGCCGGCGATCATGTGAAATTCTTCGCGGCCCCGATCGAGGCGGCCCGGAACGCCGATCTTCTGGTCACGGACGTCTGGGCCAGCATGGGACAGGAAGAGGAACAAAAATTGCGGGAACTGGCATTCAAGAATTACCAGATCACCGCCGAAGTGATGCGCGCCGCCAGGCCCGACGCGCTGTTCATGCACTGCCTGCCCGCGCACCGCGGCGAAGAAGTCGCCGCCGAGGTGATCGACGGACCGCAGAGCGTCGTTTTCGAAGAAGCCGAAAACCGCCTGCATGCCCAAAAAGCGCTGCTCGAATTTCTCATCCCGGGTAAATAACGTTAAAATCGGACTTCCTCATACCCTAGAGATTCCATCGTGAAACGCCTACTCATCGCTTCCCTGCTGGTCGTCGGCGCCGTCCATGCGGCAGAGCCGAACAAGACGGTCTATGTGACCGACACCCACATCATCGCCTTGCGCAGCGAAGAAAGCAACAAAGGCGCCCTGGTGCGCTCGCTTGAAACCGGCACCCCCCTGACCGTGCTGGAAGTCAGCAAGAAAAGCGGCTATTCCCGCGTCCGGCTGGAAGACGGCACCGAGGGTTATATTCTGACCCGCAACACAATGAAAGAACCGCCCAGCCGGACGCAGTTGGAATCGGCCACCCGTGAAAGCGCCGCGCTGAAATCCGAAAATGCGGCGCTGAAACTCGAACTGATCAAGCTGAAACAATTCCTGACGCCCGGCACGACGCTCGAACAATCCCTGGCCAAGGAACGCGATAAATTGATCCATGAACTCAGCGAGCTGAAAAAAACGTCGGCCGATGCGATCCGGATCAAAGCCGAACGCGACAATTATGAGGAACGCTACGTACAGATCGAAAAAGAAGCCAAGCAGCTGGAACGCGAAAATGCGGCACTCAAGGACCGCTCGGAGCAGGACTGGTTTCTCTATGGCGGCATGGTCGCCTCGATCGGGATGATCCTGGGATTCGTGCTGCCGAAGCTGAGCTGGCGGCGCAAATCGAGCAATTGGGATACTTTTTATTAACCGTCAACACCGGCGCCCGCTGTTCTTCTTTGCTTTTTCAACTTTTCCCGGAACAGAGACATGCCCGGCTGCATGCACACGGCGAATATGATGGCTTCCGCGATCGAAGAACGTAGATTGGGTTAGGCGCCAGCCGTAACCCAACGCATCGAAGACTGCAATGTTGGGTTACGGCTGGCGCCTAACCCAACCTACAAAAATCACATTTTCGATCAATCCTTTCCTTTGATGCTACCTAACCAATCCTTCGTCAACTGGTTCAGAGATTCCTCGCCCTACATCCACGCGCACCGAAATAAAACCTTCGTGATCAATTTCGGCGGCGAGGCGCTGCTCGACCCGGACTTCGACCATCTGGTCCACGATTTCGCGCTGTTGAAGAGCCTCGGCATTCGGCTGGTGCTGGTGCACGGGATTCGTCCGCAGATCGACGAGCGGCTGAAGAAACTGGACGCTCCCGCGCTATTCCACAACAATCTCCGGATTACCAGCGAGCTGGCGCTGCAATGCGTGAAGGAAGCGGCCGGCACCGCACGGGTCGAGATCGAGGCGCTGTTGTCCTTGGGCCTCGCGAACACGCCGATGGCGGGATACGGGCTTCGGGTTGCTTCGGGCAATTTCGTGACCGCCAAACCGATCGGCGTGATCGGCGGCGTCGATTACGGCCATACCGGCGAAGTCCGGCGGATCGACGGCGCGGCGATCGAACGGCAGCTCGACCAGGACGCGGTCGTGCTGATCTCGCCGATCGGCTATTCGCCGAGCGGCGAGGTGTTCAACCTGTCCGCCGAACAGGTCGCCACCCAGGTCGCGATTGCCTTGAGAGCCGAAAAGCTGATCCTGTTGACCGAGCAAAGCTTTTGCGATCCCGGCAGCGGCCAGCAGATCCTGCAAATGACCACCGCCGAAGCGGGCGATTTCCTCGATCGGCATCCGGAGCTGCCGAATATTGTCGCCCTGCCGCTGAAAGCCGCGATCCAGTGTTCGAACGCGGGCGTGGGCCGCGTCCATCTGGTCGATCGGAGGACCGACGGCGCCCTGCTGCTCGAACTGTTTACCCGCAACGGTGTCGGCACGCTGATCAGTGCGATGCCGTTCGAAGAATTGCGGTCCGCAACGCTGAACGACATCGGCGGCATTCTGGAACTGATCAAGCCGCTCGAACAGCAAGGCATTCTAGCCAAACGTTCGCGCGAAAAAATCGAAATGGAAATCGCCGATTATATCGTCGTCGAACGCGATGGGCTGATCATCGGCTGCACCGCGCTGCATCGGGATGAACCGAGCCGGAGCGGCGTAATCGCCTGCCTCGCGGTCCACCCGGACTACCGGGGCGGTTCGCGAGGCAGCCGGCTGTTGGATCATGCCTATGCCAAAGCCAGGCAGTCAGGCCTGAAAAGGATCTACGCCTTGTCGACGCAAACGATGCACTGGTTCATCGAGCGGGGATTTGGCCAATCGGACCTGGCCAGCCTGCCGGATTCGCTGAAGAACCTTTATAATCCGCAGCGGAACTCCAAGATACTGAATAAAAAAATCGACTGAAATCCAGCCATGCCGGCGCACGCGCATACCCTCCTGCAAATTTCCGATCTGCATCTTCTCCCGCATCCGGGAGATACGATGTACGGCATCGACACCGAATATTATTTTCACCGGGTGCTCGAACACGCGCTGGCGGCGCATCCTGACATCGACCTGATCCTGGCCACGGGCGACCTGACGCAGGAACCTTGCCTCGACAGCTACCGGCGCATCGCCGAAAAGCTGCAGAGCGCGGGAATTCCCTGCATCTGCCTGCCGGGAAACCATGATGATCCGGCGCTGATGCAAAGCGCTTTGAACAGGGGACGGGTCAGCTGCAATAAACAAACGTTTCTCGGCAATTGGCAGACCATTGCCTTGAGCAGCCTGATTCCGGGTAAACCGGGCGGACGGCTCGATGAACAGGAATTGCGGTTTCTGGAAGACTGCTTGCGCGCTTGTCCGGACCGGTATGCGCTGATTGCGGTGCACCATCACTGCCTGAAAACCGGCAGCCTTTGGATGGATACGATGATCATCGACAACAGCGGGGAATTTCTTGCGGTACTGCGCCGTTACCCGAAGGTCAGGGCGGTCACCTGCGGCCATATTCATCAGGTGATGGACAAGCGGACCGATGCGGTACGCGTATTCAGCGCGCCTTCGACCTGCTTTCAGTTCGAACCCGATAGCCTCGCTTTCAGCCTTGACGACGCCGGGCCCGGTTATCGGATCGTTTATCTTTACCCCGATGGCAGCCTGGAAACCGCCGTTTACCGCCTGCCCCAAAAACCGGCGGTTTAGGGTCTCAAATAGACCTTTATTGACAGCCTTCTTGCCTGAAATCCGTTATGCCCTGGCGGCGGCCTTTTTATGTCTCGGCCGGCGGCTGCCTTTCAGCCTGGCAGGCGGCATCCGATCCTTAACCGTTTTGCCGGCCATATCGACGGGCAAGCCTTCGATGGCCAGAATCTCGCTCAATTCGGTCATCGCCCGCTGATAAACCTTGCGCTTGAAATAAACGACATCTTTCAGCGGTTCCCAGTAATCCACCCAGCGCCAGCTGTCGAATTCCGGTTTCGGGCAATGGTCGAAACGCACGTTCGATTCATGCGTGAGCAGCCGCAGAATAAACCAGATCTGCTTTTGTCCGATGCAGATCGGCGCGGTATTCTTACGGATATAACGTTCGGGCAGTTTATAACGCAACCAATAGCGTGTCCGCCCAAGTACCTGAACATGCTGCTGCTGCAGCCCGGTCTCTTCCCACAATTCACGATACATCGCCGTTTCGGGGTCTTCGTCTTGATTGATACCGCCCTGAGGAAATTGCCAGGCATTCATCCCCATCCGTTTTGCCCAAAACACGCGACCCTCGTCATTGCAAAGGATGATCCCGACATTGGGCCGGTATCCTTTCGAGTCTATCATGTTAAAACCTTGTTGTTTACCCCACCTTTTCCCCGGCGCGCGTATGATAAAATGACGAGGCAGGTAAGGCAGTTATAATGAATACCTCATTGAACCATAAAATCAACCGAGTTTCCATAGGCAGCTAGCCTTTTAATCTGGACAGGATACCCGTGAGTTTAGCCATTTTCGATTTGGACAATACCCTGATAGCCGACGACAGCGATTACCTATGGGGGCAGTTTCTGGTGGATCGCGGCATCGTCGACAAGGACGAGTACGAGCAGGCGAACGTGAAGTTTTACGACGACTACAAACGCGGCACCTTGAATATCGTCGAATTTTTGCAATTTTCGCTGCGCCCCCTCTCTCTGCATAGCGCCGATCGACTTCATCAATGGCGGGCCGAGTTTGTCGAGGACGTCATCCGTCCGCTGCTGCTGCAGCCTGCTCTGGAACTGGTCGGCAAACATAAAAAGCGCGGCGATACGCTGCTGGTGATTACCGCCACCAACCGCTTCGTGACCGAACCGATCGTGAAGCTGTTCGGGATCGAAAACCTGCTCGCGACTACGCCCGAATTCAAGGAAGGACGTTACACCGGCGGTTTCATCGGCCTGCCCTGCTTCCGGGAGGGGAAGGTCGCCTATCTCGAAAACTGGCTGCAAGATTCGAACGAGACATTAAAAAACAGTTGGTTTTACAGCGATTCGCACAACGACCTGCCTCTCTTAAGCAGGGTCGAAAATCCGGTCGCGGTCGATCCCGACGCGACATTGAAGCAGCACGCCGAATCGGCGAACTGGCCGATCATCAGCCTGCGCAACGGCGTCTGTCCGGACAATCATTTGCATAAATGACCGACAGCCGCGCGATGGAAAAGCAGGAGCGACTTCCCGAAACGGAAACGGCCGACACGGCCGGGGCAAAGCCGCCGAAACCTGCCCGGACACGCAATCCATCGCCATCGGCACCACGCAGAAAAGGCGCCTCGAAATCGCCAGCCGCCTCAAAATCAACCACCAAAAAGAAGAAAAAAACGCCGCCTCCCGGTTATCTGCAGCGCAAGCTGGCCCTGCTTACAATCGAAGTGATCAGCCTCATCGGAGTCGCGATTTCGGCCATCATCGTGCTGCTCGGCTATTCCGCCGCGCACTTCACCGGCACCGGCTTTTTCGCCAACCTGCTGCCGTTCGCGTTCGGCATCTTGCTGCTGGTCCTGCTGGCGGCATTTTTCCTGCTCGGCTGGTGGCGGCTGCGCCAATCGCTGCATCAGAAAGCCGAGATCCTGGCGCCGGCGGTTGCCGCAGGCCTTGCCGTCGTGATCGGCTGGATCAGCGTGCAGGATAATTTCGCGCTGGCTTACAGACATTTCAGAACGCTGGTCGGCGGCAAGGTGGAAGCCGGGCGGGTGACGCTGGCGCATCAGGTCTATGCGGCATACCGGCGTTACGGCACCAAAGCGATGCAAAAAATGCTGGACCGGGCCGCGGCCTTCAAGCCCGCGATCGAGGCGGCGGCCGAAGCGTTCGACGTCGACGCGAATATCCTGCACGGAATCGCGGCTGCCGAGTCTTCGTTCATGCCGCGGGACAGCGCGGACGGCGGCCGTGGCCTGTTCCAAATCACCCAGGTGCCGAAAACGATCGCCCGCGAAGCCGCCGAGCAACTGGAGGTCGACAGACTGGATCTGCAAAACCCGAAGCACAACGCCTTCATTGCCGCCGCAACGTTCAAACACTACCTGAACGAAATGAACGGCGACCTGTTCCTGGGCCTTCTGGCCTACAACATCGGCCCGGCCAACGGCGGTTTGCGCTTCATCATGGACAAGTACCATGCTTCCGACTTCACGACCATCCAGCCCTATCTGCAGGAAATGCCGCGCGGCTATCCGGTGCGGGTATTATCCTACGCGCTGGCTTTCCGGCTCTGGCGCGAGGAAGGCAGACTGCTGGCCTACGAAGAAGGCCGCAATGCGGTTCACATTCAGAATATCGGCATACCGGGCCTGCACGGCAATTTTTATTGAGCCGGCCTCTTGTTTTTGAGATCGGCCTTCTCATTTGCAACCAGAACTTTGTCGATTCGCGTGCCGTCCACATCGACCACTTCGAAATACCAGCCGTCGTAAACGAAGTGATCCGCCACATGGGGTATTTTTTCCAGATAGAACAGAATGAATCCGCCGACAGTATTGAACGCCGTTACCGCCTCGCCGGGAAACGGCCCCGTCATGCCGATCGCCGATTTCAGCCGGACGATCGAGACGCTGCCGTCCACCAGCCAGGAACCGTCATCGCGCCGTACGATGTCGGGATCGAATTCAGCTTCCGGGCTCGGCAAATCGCCCACGATCGCTTTCAATACATCGCTCAAGGTAACCAGACCTTCCAGTTCGCCGTATTCATTCACGATCAGCGCAAACTCGTCGTGCATTTCCCTGAAAAACTCCAGAAGCTCGGGCAGCATCAACGAATCCGGCACATACAGGGGCGCGCGCAGCACAGGCCCAACATCGAATTCGCCCCCGTCCATCAGGATTTTCAACAAATCGCTGCGGTGCAGAATGCCCAATATGTTTTCAACGCCGCCACGGCAGACCACGGCCTTCGCATAAGGACAGTCGGCAATCAGGCGTTTGACCGCCCGCTCGTCATCCTCCAGATCGACGATAAAAATATCCTTGCGTGGCGTCATGATGGCGCCGACCCGCTGCTCGTCGAGCTTCAGCACATTCGAGACCAGCTGCCCTTCCTGGTCATGGAACACACCCGCTTCCGAACCGATGTCCATCAGGATTTTGATTTCTTCGTTGGTCACTGTAACCTTACGGGGCTTATGGGCGCCGATCATGCGCAGCAGCACGTTGCTGGAAGCGGACAGCAGCCACACCAACGGCGCGGCGACCAGGGCCAGGCCGTTCATCGGCCCGGCCATCACGCGGGCGATGCTTTCCGGACGCAGCAATGCCAGGCGTTTGGGCACCAGTTCGCCCACCACGACCGAAAAATAAGTGATCGAGACGACCGTTGCCGCTAAAGCCAGATTTTCCGCATAAGGCGCAAGATATGCTACTTGCCGAAACTGGACGGCCAGCGGCTCGGCCAGTGCACCCTCACCTACCGCTCCGCTCAGAATGCCTACCGAGGTGATCCCGACCTGGACGGTCGATAAAAACCGCGAAGGTTCCTGATGAAGCTTCAAGGCGGCTTGGGCGCCGGGCCGATGCTCGTCCGCCAATTTCTGCAGCCTCGCTTTGCCGGAAGAAACCAACGCCATTTCCGACATGGCGAACAGGCCGTTTATCAGAATCAAAATGACAATAAGCGCAATGTCCATCATGCCGGCCGCCAGCCTCGTCAGGTACGGTTCAAGTATTTAAAGCACGGATTTTACACGAACGGCGCGTATTCAGCTCGAAGGCGCTTGAAATCGAGTCCCATCGAAGCCTGCCGGCACTAAAGCATTTTCATATCGCGTGTAGGGAAATGCTCACCGCCTGAGGGGTGCCATGCCGTTAAGTCCAGCCAGCCCCATAGGGTACGCTGTGCGTACCATCAATGTCGAAAGGTACGCACAGCGTACCCTACGGGAGCTGAACCCGTAAGATACGGGTGCCGGACGGGATATTTATCCCGTCCGTAACATTTAAAGCGGGATGGATAGGAAAGATGATTTGGTGTTGGCGGAGAATTTTCAAACAGCGGGGACAGGGTGATAAACCCCGTCCCACTCAGTCCGGCGGAAGTTTCAACATAGCGCGATTGCCCTGCTCAGACCAAAGGTTTATCCCAAGTTCAGGTTATGTACGCTCTTCCGGCTCCGGCGCGAAGATGGAGCAATGCGTTCCGCTCTATCCAGCGAGCTTTGAATCAAAATGGAATCAGTCCTTATCCAATTCGAGCTCTTCCTTTGTCGGCAAATTGATCGGCGGCTCGAACAAGCGATAGAGCACCGGCACCAGCAGCACGGTCATCACCGTGGCGCTGAACAGTCCCCACACAATGACGGTCGCCAAAGGCCGCTGGACATCCGACCCCAGGCCGGTCGCCAGCGAGGCGGGCACCAGCCCCAGAATCGCGACCAGCGAGGCAATCAGAATCGGCCGGACGCAACGCACCGAGCCCTGAATGATCGCGGCTTCGAGCGCGGCACCGTTCATGCGCAATTCGGTGATCGTACGGACGATCAGCACCCCATTCATGATCGACACGCCGAAAACCGCCGCGAATCCGACCCCCGAAGACACGTTCAAATGCATGTCGCGCAGATACAGCGCCGCTACGCCGCCGACAAACGCAAAAGGGATCGCGAACAGCAGGATCAGCGCCGCGCGCAGCGAACCGAAAGTCGCCAGCAGCAACATGAAGATCACGCCGATGCTCATCGGCACCAGAATGGTGAAATGTTGCGCGGCGCGTTCCAGATTTTCGAACATGCCCAGCCAAGCCGCCCGGTAACCGCTCGGAACGGTGATTTCTTTCGCGAAAAGATTTTTGGCTTCCGCCACAAAACCGCCCTGATCGCGGTTCACGATATCGGTACGCACCGTCAATCGGCGGCGGCCGTCTCCGCGCGCAATGATCGTCTGCCCATCGACGATATCGATATGCGCGACCTGCGCCAGAGGAATCGGTATGCCCTCGGTATTGTAGACCGGCAGCCGCCCTATCGCGGCGGGCGAACTCAGATATTCCTTCGCGAAGCGGGCAACGATATCGATGCGCCGTTCTCCTTCAAATAAATGGCCGATCGGCGAACCGCCGACCGCAACGTCGATGAGCCGATTCACATCCTCGATGCTGACATTGTAACGCGCGCACAGGAAACGATCCGGCTTGATCACCAATTGCGGCTGAGGGCCTTCCTGTTCGATGCTGACGTCTTCCGCACCCGGCACCCTCGCCAGCAACTCCTTGGTTTTTTGGGCGAGGCGCAACAGCACATCCGAATCGGCGCCTGAAAACTCCACGGCCAGATTCGCCGAGGTGCCGTTCGCATCCTCGGTCACGCTGTCGATGATAGGCTGGGTAAAGTTGAAGCGCGTGGTCGGAAACTCGGCGCGAAAACGGTTTCCCAGCGCGGCCAGAAGTTCCTGCTTGCTTGAAAATTGCACCCACCGATCGCGCGGCTTGGGACTGATCAGCATCTCTATCCGGCTGGGCGGAAAAGGATCGGTGCCGCTGTCGCTGCGTCCCGCCTGCACGACGATGAAATCGATATCGGGAAACTCGAGCGCAATCTGCCGCAGCCGCTGCCCGAATTTGGACGTCTGCTGCAAGGCGGTGCCTTCCGGAAAATTCGCCCGCACCCAGGCGACGCCCTCGTCCATGTAAGGCAGAAATTCGGTGCCGAGGCGCGGCACGACGGACACCAAACTGACCACCAGCACGGTTGCGGCGGCCATTACGGTAGGCCAGCGGCGGCGCATCAAGGTTTCGAGCAGCATGGAGTAGCGCGGATAAAGCCACCTCAGCAGCGGATTTTCCCAATCCCGGTAACCGTGCCGAAACAGATAACTGGCCAGAACCGGCACCACGAACAGCGCAAACAGCATCGCGCCGAACAGCGCGAACAAGATCGTCAACGCCATCGGCCGGAACAGCAAGCCTTCGATGTGCGTCAATGTCAGCAACGGCAAAAAGGCGCCGACAATCATCAGGATCGAAAAAAACACCGGGCGTTCGACCTCCAGAGACGCATCGAGCACCGTTTTGGCGGCGCCGGTCCGGCTTTGTTGCAGCGTCGCCTCGTGCATGCGATGGGCGATATTTTCCGCCATGATCACCGCGCCGTCGACGATGATGCCGAAGTCGATCGCCCCGATCGAGAGCAGGCCGATAGGAATGCCCATCGCATTCATCAGCACCAGCGCGAACAACAGCGAAAACGGAATCGTCAAGGCGACGAGCAGGGCCAGGGAGGGGCGTCCCAGAAAAAACAGCAGCACCACCGTCACCAGCGAAATACCGAGCAAGACGCTGTGGCTGACCGTATGCAGGGTGCTGTCGACCAGCATCGAACGGTCGTAGAATGGCACCACCTGCACGCCCTGCGGCAGATCGACCTGGTTCAGCACCGTAATGACGTCCTTGACGTGGTTCAGCACGGTCGAAGGGTTTTCGCCCCGCCGCATCAGCACAATGCCTTCGATCGTCGCATCGTTGCGGTTTTTGCTGAGAATCCCGGAAGGCACTTTCGAATCGATCTCGACATCGGCCACGTCGCGCACATAGATCGGCGTACCGCCATGCGATTTGATGAAGATATTGCCGATTTCCTCGACGCTTTGCAGCGCACCGCGTCCCCTGATGACGAAAGACATGCTGCCGCGCGACAGCACGCTGCCGCCGGCGCTTTCGTTGTTGGTCCGGATCGCCTCGACCACATCGCTCAAAGACAGGCCGAAACGCTGCAATTGCGCCGGATTCATCAGCACGGCGTACTGTTTTTCGTAACCGCCGAAATTGCTCACGTCGGCGACGCCGGAAGCGCGCAATAAATGCGGTATCACGATCCAGTCATTGATCGAACGCAGTTCAATCAGATCGTAGCGCCCGTCCGAAACCAGCTCATAACGCAGGATTTCGCCGTAAGCGGTCGCCAAGGGCCCCAATTCGGCCGAGGCGCCGTCGGGCAAATCGAGACCGGTCAGTTTTTCCTGGACCCGCTGCCTGGCCCAGTATCCTTCGACGCCCTCTTCGAAAATCAACTGCACGACCGACAAACCGAAGATGGTGCGCGAACGGATCGTATCGACGCGCGGCACGTTACGCATCTGAATTTCGATCGGCACCGTGACCTGGCGTTCGACCTCTTCGGGCGCCCTTCCCGGGTAGGTCGTGATTACCTGCACCATTTGCGCCGAGATGTCGGGATAGGCATCGATCTGCATCCTGGAAAAAGACCACAGCCCCAATAGCGTAATAATCACCGCGATGCCCAGCACGATCAGGCGATGGTGCATCGCATTGTTCAACAGGCGCGGGATCATTCCTTCACACCCTCGGGCTGCATTTCCTTAGCAATATCCTCATTCAGCAGCGCCTGCACCAGCATCGGTTTCAACAGGATCGCGCCATTGCCGATGATTTTTTCGCCGCCCTGCAGGCCCTGCAGAATTTCGACCCGGTCGCCGATGCTTTCCCCGACCTGAACTTCAGTGATTTTCCATAATCCCGGACCAGCGCCTATGAACACAAAATCGGCGTTCCGGCTGTGCAAAACCGCATCCGACGGCACCAGAACCGCCATCCGGGGATCGGTGCCGAGGCCGATTTCCGCGTACATGCCCGGCTTGAATTTATTATCCGGATCCGGCAGCTCGAAGAACACCCGCAAAGTATGCTGTTCCGCCGACAAAGCCGGAGCCAGACTCTTGACTTTGCCGATGAAGGACTGTCCCGGCAAGCCATAAAATTTGGTCACGCAGGCCTGCCCCACCGCAACCAAATTGATCTTCAATTCCGGAACATCCGCCTTGATCAACGACGTGCCGGAAGCGGCGTTTTCCAGCAACGAAGGATCGACGCCGTCCTGCAGCAAAGTTCTTTCCAGCGCCGCGCGGTTGCGCGTCGCGACCGTCAACGCGGTCTCGGCCTCGTAGACTGCCTTCTGGCCTTCCAGTTGCACTTGCAACAGATTCGCCTCCGCGGCAGTCAGATCGCGGATCGCTTCGGTGCCGGTCGCGACCAGTTTGCGTAAACGGTCCACCACCAGTTTTTGTGACTGAGTCTGTGCGGCGGTCAATTCGCGGATCTTTTCCAGCCGTTTGATATTGAATTCCTTTTCCGCCCGTGCGCGCTGCCAGTCCGCATAGACTCCCGAAAGCTCGATGCTGTTGAACTGCCAGCGATCTTCGCTCGGGTTGGAGCCCGGTGCCAAATGGGCGACGACGGAACCCGTCGCCAGCAACAGCGGGGTGGTGATCTGATCCTTCGGAACGGTCGAAATATCCAGCTTTTGTTCGAGAAGGCTGCCCGCCCTGACGGCAACGGTCCTAGGACCGGCCAGCTTTACTACCGCCGTGTTGTCGGCGGCGTTCTGATCGGCATGGCCGGGACGCCCGGAAGCCATCATCAACAAAAAGGCCGCGGCGATGACGATGCAGCAACCGTAAAAAAACACACGCCTGCCGAAACGGGGTAAAAAAGGATGGTTCATTGCAAGATTTCTTTGCCGACGGCAGCATTGAGTTGAGAAAGCGAATGCCAGTAACTGGAACGGCTGGTGATATGCAGACGGTAGGTCTCAAGGTAGATTCGCTGGGCATCCAATACCTCGATCAGCGTCTTGCCGCCCAATTCATACGCCTGGTTGATTTTGTCGCGCACATTTCTGGCCGCATCCAACTGGCCGGGGTCATCGTTGATCAAAACTTGGTGAGCGGAGGCAAACGCCCTGACCGCCTGATCGATTTCGCTGCGCAACGCAGTCAACTGCGCTTGCAGATTGGCTCTGGACTGGATCAATACCGAGCGCGCCTTGGCAATATTGCCCTGATTGCGGTCGAAAAGCGGCACGACGATGTCGACACCGGCTCCCCAGGAATTGGCATCCGGATAACCGATGGCCTGCTGCTGAAACTGGCGGGTATAACCGATTTTCGGCACGACTTGCGGATAGGCGTTGCGTTCCTGCAAGGCAATATCGGCATTCGCCTTGTCGAGCTGGCGTTGCAGAGACAAAAGATCGGGCCGGTTTTCCTCCGCCAGCTCGAAAGCCTTTTCAATTTCGATCGGCATAGCGGGATCGGCCACATCCAGACTGCCTTTGACCGCAACCTGCACATTTCCGGCAATGCCGAGCAAGGCGCGCAATTGATTCTGCGCCGCATTCAGCTCAAGTTCCCGCGCATGGACATCACGGTGGCTGCTGAAGATGGACAGGCGAATCCTATCCGCCTCTATCGTGCCGACGCCTCCCAAGGCCACGCGATTTAGAATAATCCGCTCGACTCGGGTCAGATTGGCATTGTTTTCCTGCGCCAGCTCCAGCATGGCCTGCGCTTCGAGTACGGTATAAAAGGCGGAAATCGCCGAAGCGATCCGAAGCCTGACCGTATTGGCGAAATCCGCCGCCGCAATATCCACGCCGTGCCGGCCGGAAACTATCGCGGCGGCACGCTTGCCGAATAAAAACCAGTCGATCGGCATCGAAATCCCGGCATCGAATTGCGGCGGACCGCCCTGCCGGTCCACGGTAAACGTCCGATCCAAAGGCATCAAGGAGCCGCTCACCGACACGTCGGGATTCGGCAAAAGCCCGGCCGTGATCAGGTCCGCTTCAGCCTGATGAATATTCTCAAAGGCCGACTGAATGACCGGATCGGCCTTTAAGGCGGTTTGAATGACTTGATTTAAATTGAATTCCTTCGCCTCGATTTGCGGCGAAGAGGGCTTTTCATCCTTGAGAGGTAACGCTTCGGCTTCAGGAATGGAGACCGAATCGTCAGCAGTCTCCTTCAAATCCTGCATGTAGGCCGGCGGCAGGAGGGGCTGATACGCGGGCGGAGTACACCCATTCATCACAATCAGCGCGGAAATTGCAGAAGAAAAACGCTTACTCTTCAAATGCATGCGGGTGCTTATACGCATGTTGTCAATTCTATTTTGTTAACGGAACGGATAGGGTTCAAACATCGGCAAACTCCATGAATCTCAAGAAAGGACTATAGAAGATAATTCCAGGTTTCGGCAGTTCGAATAAAATTTGGCGCAATTATTTTTTTCGATTCGCTATTATAACGCATCGCGCAAACTTGGCGCGGATCCCCTTCGATCACTGACCTCGGCCCCGCCGAGTCCTGCCGACACTAGAGCATTTTCATATCGCGAATAGGGAAGTCCTCACCGTCTGAAGGGCGCCCTGCCGTTAAGTCCAGCCAGCCCCGTAGGGTACGCTCGACTGCAGGGATGCAGGAGGTACGACCCCAGGGATGGGGAAGGTAGATCGCGTCGGGAACACGCGATCGAGAGCAATGCAGGAGCAATTGCCGAGTGCGTACCGTCAATGTCGAAAGGTACGCACAGCGTACCCTACGGGGCTGAACCTGTAAGATACCGATGCCGGACGGGATATTTATCCCGTTCGTAACGTTTGGAATCGCGCGAACACAGACGATGATTTTATGCTGGCGATAGGTCTTCAAACGTGGGAAACGGGGTTATCAACCGTGTCCCGCTCAGGGTATGCGCATAACCAAGGTCGATTAAAATTCGAAGATTCGGGCGGAGCTCTGTATAAACCTAAAACGTAAGCAATTCTAATGCCAGAAACCATTTGCATAATATACCTTTTAAAAACAGTTATTTACACAAATCTTAGAAGATATTCATCAAAGGACAATGGTTTGAAAAAACCATGAATTCGAAAAAACACCGTTTAATAATGAACGGCACGCATGAAACCCGGAGGCGCCTGGGCAGGGTGCCGCCAGATCCTGCCGGCGCTTGACGCGATTATCGCCAGCCGCCGCCCAATGCCCGGTAAATATTGACAGTCGACAGCCGTTCCTGTTTGATCACGTCGATTAATTCGAGATTGGCCTGCAAAGCGTTCTGCTGCGCGATCAGGACTTCCAGATAGGTTGCCCGCGCGGACCTATAAAGCTCCTTGGAGGTATCGACGGACTTTTGCAGCGTTTCGCTCTGCTGCTTTTTCAACTCTTGCATGCGTTGCAGATTCCGGAGATTGGAGAGCTGATTCGCCACTTCGACATAGCCGTTCAAAATGGTTTTCTGGTAGTTGTACATGGCGGTCAACTGATTGGCCTTGGCGGTATTGAACTGGGCTTTCAGCGCATTCATGTTGATCAGCGGCGCCACCAGGGTCCCCATCAGCGAATAGGCGAGCGAGGCCGGCGACTGAAACAGAAATTCCGGATTGAAGGCCTGAAAGCCCAGCGTCGCGGTGATGTTGAAATTCGGATAGAAAGCCGCCTTCGCCGCCTTCAGATCGAACTTGCTGGCCTCGATCTCGAATTCGGCCGCGCGGATGTCGGGGCGGTTTTCCAGCAGTTGCGAAGGAATGCCCGCCAAAATCTGCCGGGAAACGGCCTGGAACAAAACGTCTTTGTTTCGCGGCAGGGGCTGCGGATAGCGCCCGAGCAGAAAGTTGATCCTGTTTTCGGTTTCGGTGATGCGCTGCAGCGTCTGTTTTTCAAGCACCTCGGAATTGAGCAACTGGGCGCTGAATTGCTGCACGGCCAATTCGTTGGCGCGGCCGGTTTCTTTCTGGAGCTTGATCACCTCCAGCGCCTCCTGCTGTTTCCGGAGCGTCTGCCGAATAATGTCCAGTTCGTTGTCCAGCGCCAGCAATTCGTTGTAATGGATCGCCACATCGGCGACCAAGTTAGAAATCACGAACCGGCTCCCTTCCACGCTGGCCAGGTATTGCGAAATGGCGGCCTTGCGCTGGTTCCGCAACTTGCCCCAAACATCCACTTCCCAGGACGCCTGCAGCCCCAGGAAGATATCGGTTAAATTTTCCGGAACGATTTGGCCGGGCGTGATATAGGTGGACGCGTTTCCCGCCCCGTCCATCGTGTACAGCCCGAATTTCCGCACCCCGCCGCCCACGTTCAGGCCCACTTTCGGAAGCAGCGCGCCGTTCGCCAGCTTCACGCTGGAACGCGACATCTCGATGCGTTGCAGGGCGATTTGCAAATCGAGGTTATTGCGTACCGCGGTATCGATCAGCTCGACCAGCAGCGGGTCGGTGAAGTATTGGCGCCAGTCGATGCCGGCGATCGTGGCATCGCCTTTTGGGTTCGGAAAGGTTTTGGGGATTTCCTTTTCCGGAACGGACAGGTCGGTATTGAGCGTTCCGCAACCGGTGGCCGCCGAAATCACTAAACACAGGACCGTGCGGGAAAAAATTCGACATTTCAATTTCATTTTTAGAGTGTTTCGGTGTAGGCAATTTCTTCTTTTCTTTTTTCGGGATTGCGCTTATCGGCGAGGGTTGCAAACACCACATACAAACCGGGGATCACGATCACCCCGAACAGCGTTCCGAAAATCATGCCGCCCGCCGCCGCGGAGCCGATGGTATTGTTGCCGATCTTGCCCGCGCCGGAAGCGAACATCAGCGGAACGAGCCCGGCGATAAAGGCGAAGGAGGTCATCAAGATGGGACGCAAACGCAGCGTCGCCGCCTCGATGGCTGCTTCGAACGGCGTTTTTCCGAGCCGGTGCTTCAGGGTCGCGAATTCGATGATCAGAATGGCGTTCTTACCGAGAATACCGATCAGCATGACCATCGCGATCTGCGCGTAGATATTGTTCTCCAGCCCCATCAGCCACAGAAAAAACAAGGCGCCGAACACGCCGGTCGGCAAGGAGAGGATCACCGGCATCGGCAGGATGAAACTTTCGTATTGCGCCGCGAGCAGCAGGTACACGAACAACAGGCAGATCAGAAAGATGTACACCGCCTGATGGCCCGCCTGGGCCTGATCGCGCGACGAGCCGGCCCAATCGTAGCCGAAACCTTTCGGAAGTTTCGTGGCGGCGACTTCCTTGATCGCGGCGATCGCCTGGCCGCTGCTGTACCCGGGCGCGGGCTGTCCGTTGACCATCGCCGAGGGATACATGTTGTAGCGCGTCACCTGTTCCGGACCGTAGACTTTTTCGACGCGCAGAAAGGACGAAAAAGGGACCATGTTCCCGGCATCGTTTTTAATGTACAGCTTCATCAGGTCGTCGGGCTGGGCGCGGTATTCGGGCAGCGCCTGCACCATCACTTTGTACATCTGGCCGAAACGGATGAAATTGGTCGCGTATTCGCTGCCGATCAGGGTTTGCAGGGTGCTCATCGCATTCTCGGCGGTAATGCCTTTTTGCGCGGCCTTGTCGCCGTCGATATGCAGCAGGAATTGCGGAAAGCGGGTGTTGAAGGTCGTAAAGGCATTCACGATCTCGGGCCGCTTGTTGAGTTCCTCGACGAAGGCGTCGACTGTTTTCTGCAGGCGATGGAGGTCGCCCTCGCCGGTTTTGTCCAGCAGGCGCATTTCGAAGCCGCTGGAATTGCCGTAACCCGGCACGGGCGGCGGCGTGAAAAACTCGATGCCGGCGTCCTGGATATGCCGGGTTTTTTCTTCGAGCAGGCGGATGATCTCCTTATCGGAAACGCTGCGTTGTTCCCAGTTTTTCAGACTGATCAGATTCATGCCGTAAACGGCGCCCGTGCCTTCGGACAGCAGGCTGAATCCCGCCAAGCTGGACACCGAATTCACGTCCGCCAGACTCGAAGCGATCCGCTGCACGGCGTCCGAGGCTTTTTCGGTGCGTTCCAGCGTCGCTCCCGTCGGAGCGGTGATATTGACGTAAATCGTCCCCTGGTCTTCCTCGGGAATGAAGCCGGAAGGCACCAGGGCGCCGATCAGGCCGGCGCCCGCGGAAAAACCGAGCAATATCCCGAACGTGACCAGCCTTCTGCCGGCGATCGCGCCCACCAGTTTCCGGTAGTTTTCGGACAGCCCGTCGTACCAGGCATTGAAGCGGGTAAAAAACCGGTGGGCCCCGGATTTTTTCGGATGGTCGGGGTCATGGCCGTTTTTAAGAAACACCGCGCACAGCGCGGGAGTCAGGGTCAGCGCGGTGATGCCGGAAAGCACGATGGAACAGGCCATCGTCAGCGAAAACTGTCGGAAAAACACGCCTTCCGGGCCCTCCATGAAAGCGACCGGCACGAACACCGCCGACATCACCAGCGTGATCGCGACGATCGCTCCGCTGATTTCGCGCATCGCCTGCTCCGTAGCTTTACGCGGCCCTATCCGCGCATGTTCCAGCTTGGCGTGCACGGCCTCGATGACCACGATCGCATTGTCCACCACGATGCCGATCGCGAGCACCAGCGCGAACAAGGTGATCAGGTTCAGCGAAAAACCCATCATCTGCATGAAGAAAAACGTGCCGATCAGCGATACCGGCACCGCGAAGATGGGAATGACGGTAGAACGGAAATCCTGTAAAAAGACAAACACCACCAACGCGACCAGCAAAAAAGCTTCGGCCAGGGTTTTGATCACTTCATGGATGGAAGCGTCCAGAAACTCGGAAACGTCGTAACTCAGCGTATAGTCCATGCCCGGCGGGAAAGAAGCCGATTTGATCGTCGCCATCGTGGTTTTGATCCGCTCGATCACCTCCTTGGCATTGCTGCCCGGACGCTGCTTCAGCAAAATCGCGGCGGAAGGCCGCCCGTTTTCTTTCGACAGGACGTTGTAATCCTGCGAATCGAATTCGATCTCGGCTACGTCCTTCAGCCGCAGAATTTCGCCGTCCTCTCGGCTTTTCAGGACGATGTTTTCGTAAGCTTTTCGGGTGTTGAACTTGCCCGTGTACTTCAAAACGTATTGCAGCGCCTGGGCTTTTTTACCCGAGCTTTCGCCGATTTTGCCGGGCGCCGCCTCGACGTTCTGCGCCTTGAGCGTATCGATGATTTCGGCGGCCGAAATGCCGTACATCAGCATCTTGTCGGGCTTGAGCCAGACCCGCATGGCGTATTCCCGGGACCCCAATATTTCGGCGAAGCCCACGCCCTCGATTCTTTTCAGCTCTTTTAAGACGTTGATGTCGGTAAAGTTGTAAAGGAATTTTTCGTCCAGCGACGGATCGGAGCTGAGTATGTTGATATACAGCAGCATCGCGTTTTGCACTTTCTCGACGATCACGCCCGCTTTAATCGCTTCGGCGGGCAATTCGTCCAAAGCGGAAGATACCCGGTTCTGGACATTGACCGCCGCCACCTCGGGGTCGGTCCCGGCCTTGAAAATAATCTGGATTTGGCCGGCGCCGTCGTTACCGGAAACGGACGACATATAGGCCATGCCCGGTACGCCGTTAATCACCCGCTCGAGCGGCGTGATCACCGCCTTGACGACGACTTCCGCATTGGCGCCGGTGTATTGGGTAGTGACGTTGACCTCGGGCGGGGCGATATCGGGAAACTGCGTCACCGGCAGCCGGATCAAGGACAACAGGCCGATCAACGTAATCAGAATCGAGATCACGATCGACAGGACCGGACGATGAATGAATTTACTGGTCATGAGGATTTCTTGCCGTCGGTTAGAACTTGCCGGTTGTCGGCATCACTGCAGCCGGATCGACGGGAACGGGCCGGATTTTCTTGCCCTCCCTTTCGTCGCCGGCGCCTTCGAAGAGAACCCACTCGTTTTCCGACAGGCCGGATTCCACGACGTAAAAATCTTCGAAACGCATTTTCGGGACGATGTTTCTTTGTTTCAGGCGCCCTTCGCTATCGACCACGAACAAATAAATCTTGTCCTGAATTTCGAAAGTGGACTTCTGCGGCACCAGCAACGCATTGTTAAGCCGTTCGTCGACAATGACCTTGCCGTTGGCTCCGTGTTTCAACAGGCCGTCCGGATTCGGAAAACGGGCCCTGAAAGCGATGTTACCCGTCGAACGGTCGAATTCACTTTCGATCGCTTCGATTTTCCCTCTGTAACCATAAGACGCATTGTTCGCGAGCTTCAAGCCGACGGAACTGATTTCCTTTTCCCCGTTCGTCCTGTAATTGAGGTAATCGATTTCGGAAAGATTGAAATAAGCGAACACTTCCCGGTTGTCGGAAATGGAGGTCAGCATATCGCCTTCCAGAATCAGGCTGCCGACCTTGTTCGGTATGCGGTTGATGGTGCCGTTGAAAGGCGCCCGGATTTGCGTGAATGCAATGTGTAAAGCCGCTTTTTCGCTGTTTGCCTTGGCCTCTTCCACGTCGGCCGCCAAGGCCTCGGTTTTGGCCTGGGCGACTTCGAGCTCGGTCCCGGACACGATGTTTTTGGCCGCCAGCAGCTTGACATTGGCTAAGTCCACCTTGGCCGCCTTCAAATCGGCCAGAGTATTTTTATAGACCGCATTCGCTTTTTGAAGCTCCTTTTCAAACTCCAATGCGCTCAACGTGAACAATAATTGATCTTTGTTGACGGCCTGACCTTCGTCCACATGAATGTTGTCGATGTATCCTTTCACTTTGCTGCGGACTTCGACATACTTCACCGACTGAATTTCGGCGACGTAGTCGCTGCTCCGGGTGATGTCTTTTACCATCGGATGGATCACTTCGCGGGATTCCGCAGTTTCGGTCTCCGTTTCTGAAGTGCAGGAGGCCAAGGCCAGGCACAGGGCGAGCAATGCGGTTCGGCTGTTTTTCATTGAAAGAGGGATGTCATTGGCAATCCTAAAATTTATGCAATGATCATGCCGCCTTAAGCCGGAAATAAATTCATGCCGTTTTTCATGGGGTTTTCATGGGGTTGCTTGGAAGTAATTTTTTATTCGCTTACCGATGTGTTGCGTCTTGCAACAAAGCGGCGCAAAATACGTCACCATGTCGGTGATTTATAAATTGACCCTCTCCCTGTTTGCCCTGTCTCTCATGGTGTTCGGCATCTACGGGACGTATCAGCTTCGGGCCGAATCGCAAAATTTGCGGGATGAAGTCGAACAGGAAACGCGCTTGCTGGCCTACAGCCTGCTCGTTTCGGTAGAAAACGCCTTGCGGGATGAACAAACGGAAGACGTGCAGGCGCTGTTGCAGCAAATAGACCGGCTCAGGCCCTCCATCGACGTACGCATCTATATTCGAAACCGCAACGTCATCCGTTCGGCTGCGGAAGGGCTGGCTTGGCCGGAACCCGTAGAGCGTACCCTCTTCCAGACCACCCTTGAGGGTGAAAGAAAAGAATTTTATTTTCCTGTCGAAGATCCCGACTTTCTTGTGGTGTCTTTGCCTTTCGGCAAGGATTCCGGGGCCATTCCGCCGGGCAATCTGGCTCTGGTGCGCTCGCTGCAGAAAATGAGAGCGGACTTGAGCGACATGAAGACCTATATCGCGGTGTCCTTTTTTTCTTTCATTTTATTTATCACCCTCCTTTGCTTCTTTTTGGGCCAGATCTACATCTCCCGCCCTTTACGGGAACTGCGCCAGGCCATGCTTGCCTTCGGGAACGGCAAGGAGCCGCCGAAACCCTTGCCGGTGAACGGCAGCGACGAGCTGGCGTCGGTAAGGCAGGAATTCAACCGGATGACGGCCCAATTGTTTTCGGCGCATTGCCGGCTCGAAACCGAAACCCAGCAACGCCGGCAGCTCCAGCGCGCGTTGCAGAATGCCGACAAAATGATCACGATCGGCCAACTGTCGGCAGGGCTGGCCCATGAAATCGGATCGCCCTTGCAGATCCTCAACGGCCGGGCAAGAGCGCTTGCAAACGGCGGCGACGATCCGGGAGAAGTGCGGCGAATCGCCAATATTCTGGTCGACCAGACCGACCGTATTACCCGCATCGTCCAGCGCCTGCTGGAATTTGCCCCGCGCCATCCCGCCGAACCCGTGCCATGCGACGTCATCCAGACGGTCGCGGAAGTCATCGACATGCTGGGTTTCGAAGCGCGCCGACAAGGAGTGACCATGACTTACACCCATCCCGAAACACTGCCGTTGGGGATGATCAACAAAGACGGCGTCCAGCAGATCGTGTTGAACCTGCTGTCCAACGCGCTGGCGGCCATCGTCGGCCCGGGCGAGATCGGCATCGATCTGGCGCAGGGAGCGATCGCCTATGCCGACAAGCCGGTCACGGCGCTCCGGCTGACCGTCCGCGATACCGGGACCGGCATTGCTCCGGAGCATCTCCCCCATCTCTTCGAACCTTACTTCACCACCCGCGGCAAACAGGGCGGCACCGGCCTCGGGCTGGCCGTAGTCAAAACGCTGGTAACCGAAATGGGCGGCACTGTCGCCGCCGAAACCGCCGCCGGCAAAGGCAGCCGGTTCATCGTCTATCTGCCCTGGAAAAATCCGTTATGACCGAAGAAAACGCTCGCCTGCTGGTAATCGATGACGATCCCGGCGTTGTGGATTATCTGCTCGAAATGCTCAGGCAGCAGGGTTATTCGGTTACCGGCTGCACGCAAACCGGACAGGCGCTCGAAGCGATAGAAAAAGAACCGTTCGACCTGGTCGTTTCCGATGTGGTCATGCCCGGAATGCGCGGCCTCGAATTAATGGCCGCGATCCACCGCAAACGGCCCGAACAGTTGGTATTGCTGATCACCGCCTTCGGCAGCATCGATTTGGCGATACAAAGCATGCGCGCCGGCGCCTGCGATTTTTTAACCAAGCCGTTTCGCATCGAAGAACTCTATGCCGCGGTAACGCGCGCGTTCGAGGACAGGCAGATGCGCCGCACGGCGGTAAAAATCGGCGAGAGCGGCGGTAAAAACCCTGACGAAAGCACTTTCATCACCCGCAGCCCTTGCATGCTTCAACTGATCAATCTGGCCACCCGGGCGGCGGGGGTAAATTCCACGGTGCTGCTGACCGGCGAAAGCGGCACCGGCAAAAGCGCGGTGGCCCGCTGGATTCACGACCACAGCCCGAACCGTTCGGGCCCTTTTATCGCGGTGAATTGCGCGGCGCTGCCCCACAGCTTGGTGGAAAGCGAACTGTTCGGCGTACGCAAAGGCGCTTTTACCGATGCCAGCAAAGATCGTCCGGGGCTGTTTTTACAGGCCGACTCGGGAACGCTGTTTCTGGATGAAATTGCCGAACTGCCTTTGGAAATTCAACCGAAACTGCTGCAGGCATTGGAAACCGGAAAAATAAGGGCGCTGGGCGACACACGGGAAATCCGGCTGAACGTCCGCCTGATCGCCGCGACCCACCAGCCTCTGGCGCAGCGCGTCAACGATAAAACGTTTCGCGCCGACCTCTATCACCGGCTTAACGTGATCAATCTCGAAGTACCTTCTTTAAGGGAGCGCAAGGAGGATATCGACGAATTGGTCAATGTATTGCTTCACAGGATTTGCCGGCGGCTCGGCAAACAGGAATCCGTCAATATTTCCATGGAAGTGTTACGCTGGTTTCGGGCTTATCACTGGCCCGGCAATGTCAGGGAACTGGCCAATACGCTGGAAAGGGCCATCGTACTTGCCGAGCATGATACCCTGCTGTTGGAAGATCTGGCGCAAGCCTCGAAACTGCCGCCGAGCGAAGGGGATTTTCTCGAGTCGGCCATGCAGCAGGGATGGACGCTGGCGAATATCGAACGGGCTTATATCCGTCATGTACTGGAAGCGACCGGCGGCAATAAAATACAGGCCGCGCGGATACTTGGCCTGGACCGCAGCACTTTATACCGTAAGCTGGGCTGAGGCTTACTCCGAATGGCGCCCTGGCTCAGCCCAGTGGATTGACCGTTAAAAATCAGAAATCGCGCATTTGCCGGCGCAGCGTCTCCATTTCTTCGAGCAAATCCAGCACCAGCGCGCTACCCGGCAGATTCACGCCCAGATCGTGCTGCAAGCGGATCGCGATTTGGACCCGCTTCAGCGCCCGCGTATCGAAGCGCCAGGTATGGATCGAAGCCCCCTCCGGATCCAGAATGCCTTCCTCGACCATTTCGACCACCTGCTCCCGGGTGGCTTTCGCGCACTCGCACAATTCCACCAGCGAAAATTGGACCGATTCGTCCATGACCGTTCCGGCGATCACCAACAGTTCTTTTTTCATCAGTCGATTCCCATGTTCTGGCGAGGATTCATCGGCATCAGCTCGGCCATCCGTTTATACAGCGCGGCGGCGGCTTCATCGGGCGCCGGCGGCGTCACGATTTTCAAGGTGACGAGTTGATCGCCCGGCGTCACGCCCGGCAATCCGCGTCCCTTCAAACGCAACTGCGTCCCCGCTTGCGAACCGCGAGGAATTTTGACTTCGACTTTCCCTCCCAGCGTGGGAACCGGCACATTGCCGCCCAACGCCGCTTCCCAGGGCGTCACCGGCAACTCGATCGAAATATCCTTTCCTTTCGCCTGGAAGTAGCGGTGTTTGTTGAATTCGACTTCGAGGTACAAATCGCCGTTTTTTCCACCCTGCATGCCCGGCATACCCTGCCCGGTCAGGCGAATGCGCTGGCCGGCCTGAATCCCGCGCGGAATTTTGATATTGAGCGTTTTCCTGTTCGATACGATGCGGCCCTGGGCGTCGATTTCCGGCGTATCCAGCGCAACCGTCCGCGACGCGCCGTGGTACGCATCCTCCAGATCGATCAGGATACGCACATGCTGGTCTTCGCCCTGAGCCTGAAACCCGCGATAGAACACGCCTTCTTGATGCGGCGAAAAGCCGCCTCCGAACAACGCTTCGAAAAAATCGCTGAAGCCGGTTGTCCGGCCGCCGCCCGCGAACCCCGTACCGAAATCGAATTCGCGCTGCCACTCGGGTGGCGGGGTAAAGGTCTGCCCTTCCTGCCAATTCTGGCCGATCCGATCGTAAGCCGCGCGCTTCTTCGGGTCTTTCAGAACCTCATAAGCCTCGCCCAGTTCTTTGAATTTGGCTTCCGCATCCTTTTCCTTGCTCACATCGGGATGGTATTTGCGTGCCAACTTGCGGTAAGCTCTCTTGATTTCCTCCGGCGTTGCCTTACGATCAACACCCATGATCTTGTAATAATCTTTATATTCCATTGGCTTCGGCAAAAGGTTGGAAAACGCTGAAAGTTATGATAATCCTAATCCACGAAAACTATAATTAAAACTTCGGGTCTTTTGGTTTAATGGATATAGCCCCTATATTCATGATCAGTCTCGGCTAAAATAGAAATGGCGTAACCGCTCTTGCCCCTCCCGCTTCATTGGATGAGTAATATTGAATGAAAATGACACCGCTGCCATCTTCACAACTCTATAAAGCCTGCGATACCTCACAGTTAAACTTCGCTTCCACACAGGAACTGGAGGATATCGCCCTGACGGTCGGCCAGGAGCGCGCGATCGAATCGCTCAAAATCGGTATCCGGATCGCCAAAAAAGGCTACAACGTCTTCGCAATGGCTCCCTCGGGCACCGGCAAGCTGACGTCGGTGCTGCAGTTGGCCGAACACGAAGCCAGCCGCCATGAAGCCCCGGCCGATTGGTGTTACGTGAACAATTTCGCCCAGCCGTCCCGACCGCAGACAATCAGGCTCGCTCCCGGCGAAGGGCGCATTTTTCAGACCGATATGGAAAAATTGGTCGACGAACTCAGCATTGCGATTCCCGCCGCGTTCGACGGCGACGAGTACCGCTCCCGAGTCGGCGAACTGGAGAGCAAATCGCGCCAGCATGAAGTCGACCAGCTCAGTCAGCTTCGCGACGAGGCCGCCGAAGCGCACGTCATCCTGACCGAAACGCCGACCGGCTATGCGTTCGTTCCGGCCGACGATAAGGGAGAGCCGATCGGCGCCGAAGAGTTCAACAAATTCGATAAAGACAGGCAGCATCAAATTCAGGAAGCGATTTTCGCTTTCCAGGAACGCCTGCAGAACCTGCTCAAGAAATTTCCGGCGTGGCGCAAGGAAACCAAGCGCAAACTGCAGGCCCTGAACCGCGAAATCGCCGAACTGGCGGTCAACCATTCGATCGACGACCTGCTCGCCAAATACAGCCGGCAGGATGCAATCATGGCCTACCTGAAAGATGTCAAACAAGACATCATCGAGCATATCCGCGATTTCATTCCGCATGCCGAGAAAGTACTTCCTTTCATGGAAATGCCGCAGGAACAGAGTCCGTTCAAACGCTATCAGGCCAACCTGATGGTCGACTTCAGCCACAAAAGGTCCGCGCCCGTCATTTTCGAACAACATCCGAACTACGGCAATCTGATCGGGCGGATCGACCATCAGGCTTACATGGGTTCGCTGGTCACCGACTTCACGATGATCCGGCCCGGCGCGCTGCACAAAGCGAACGGCGGCTTCCTGATCCTCGATGTGCAAAAACTGCTGTTCCAGCCCTATGCCTGGGAGGGCCTGAAAAGAATCCTGCAGATGGAGGAAATCCGGATCGAATCGCTGGAACGCGCGCTGAGCCTGATCAGCACGGTATCGCTCGAACCCGAGCCGATTCCGCTGGACGTCAAAGTGATCCTGATCGGCGAACCGATTTACTATTATTTGTTGAGCGCCTACGATCCGGAATTTCACGATCTCTTTAAAATCGCCGCCGATTTCGACGATACGGTATCGCGCGAAACCGAAACCCGGGACTACGCACGACTCCTGGCAACGCTGGCGCGGCGCGAAAAGCTTCGCCCATTGAGCCGTGCGGCGGTAGCCCGCGTCATCGAACACAGCGCGAGGATGGCCGGCGATACGGAGAAGCTCCTGACCCACCTGCGCAGCCTTACCGACCTGCTGACCGAATCTGACTATTGGGCCGGCAGCAACGGCCATACCGAGATCACCAACAGCGACGTGCAGCAGGCGATCGACCACAAAATCAAACGGCTCGACAAAGTGCGCGAGAAACTTTACGAAAACATTCTGCGCGGCACTCTGATGATCGATACAGAAGGGACGGTCGTCGGCCAGATCAACGGCTTGTCGGTGTTGCAGCTCGGCGATTTCATGTTCGGCCAGCCGTCGCGAATTACCGCGACGACGCGCCTCGGCAACGGCAAAATCGTCGACATCATGCGCGAAACCGAGCTCGGCGGCGCCCACCATTCCAAAGGCGTGCTGATCCTCTCGAACTTCATCGCCGCGCGCTATGCGCGGAAAAGCCCGTTTTCGATGTCCGCCAGCCTGGTTTTCGAACAGTCTTACGGCCATGTCGACGGCGACAGCGCCTCCCTGGCCGAACTCTGCGCAATTCTTTCCTCGCTGGCGCGGGTGCCGCTCCGGCAGGATATCGCGATGACCGGCTCGGTCAACCAGCTCGGCCAGGTGCAGCCGATCGGCGGCGTGAACGAAAAAATCGAGGGCTTCTTCGACATCTGCTCCGCCAAGGGGCTGACCGGCAACCAGGGCGTGATCATTCCTGCCAGCAATATCAAGCACCTGATGTTACGATGGGACGTGGTGCATGCCGCGCAAACGAAACAATTCTCGATCTTTGCGGTTTCTACCGTCGACGAGGCGTTGGAAATACTGACCGGCATCGAAGCCGGCGAAGCCGACGCCGCAGGCACCTACCCGCAGGAATCGTTCAATGCGAAGGTCGACGGGCAGTTGCAGCAATTTACGACGATAAGAAAGGATTACGCCAAATCCCAGTCGGATCAAGCCTGAAAGGATGCCTCTTTCCCTCCTCCCCTTGAGGTAACATACGATGAAAACCCCTGCCTTCTTTCGTCCGGACATGGCATCGAAGCTCGACGGCCTCGCCGAGCTCGCCATTGATTGCAGTTACACCTGGGCGCACGGCGCGGACGAAGTCTGGTGCGAACTCGACAAGAAATTATGGACGCTGACCCGAAACCCGTGGCTGGTGCTGCAATCGGTGTCCTATTCGCATCTGGAAAAACTGTCCGAAAATCAGGACTTCTGCCAAAAGCTTCGCACGATCGTATCGGCGCACCGGCTGGCCTTGTCCGAAAACCGCTGGTTCCAGCATCATTACCAGCAGCAGGCCTCCCTGAAGAAGATCGCCTATTTCAGTATGGAATTCGGGCTCAGCGAGGCGCTGCCGATCTACTCCGGCGGCCTTGGCCTGCTGGCGGGCGATCATTTGAAAGCCGCCAGCGATCTGGGCCTGCCGCTGGTCGGCGTGGGCCTTCTCTACCAGAACGGCTATTTCCGCCAGGACTTCGATGCGCGCGGCAACCAGATTGCGCTCTACCCTTCCAGCAACACCAGCGATCTGCCGATCACTCCGGTGCGCGATGCCAACGACGAATGGCTGCGCATCAAACTGCTGACTCCTTATCAGCTTTGGGTGCGCGTCTGGAAGGCGCAAATCGGCCGCATCGAACTGTACCTGCTCGATACCAACGACCCGATCAACCATCCGGTCGACCGCTGCATCACCACGGAACTTTACGGCGGCGGCTCCAATCACCGCCTGGCGCAGGAAATTCTGCTCGGCATCGGAGGCTGGCGCGTTTTGCAGGCCTTGGGCATTACGCCCGACGTCTGCCACCTGAACGAAGGGCACGCCGCGTTCGTGGTGCTGGAGCGGGCGCGCGACCTGATGCGCGAGAAAAATCTCGATTTCGCGACCGCCGTGACGATCGGCCGCGCCGGCAACCTGTTCACCACGCATACGCCGGTCGAAGCCGGTTTCGACCGCTTCAGCCCGGAACTGATCAACACCCAGCTGGGGCTGTATGCGCAAGAACTCGGCATCGACATGCCGACACTGCTGAGCCTCGGCCGGGCGCCGGGTTGCAACGATCCGCAGGCCCTATTCAACATGGCTTACCTGGCGATACGCGGCAGCACCGCGGTCAACGGCGTCAGCCGGCTGCACGGGGAAGTCAGCCGGGATATTTTTACCCCGTTGTTTCCGAACTGGTCCCGCCATGACATTCCGGTCACGCATGTGACCAACGGCGTGCATGTGCCGGCATGGGACTCCAAAGAGGCGGACGAATTATGGACGCGCCAATGCGGCAAGACCCGCTGGTTGTGCGACCCGGAGATTCTCGGCAAAAACTTCAACCGCGTCGAAGACCTGGAACTCTGGAACATGCGCGCCAAAAACCGCGACCGCCTAGTCCATTTCGTCCGCGACGAATACAGCCGGGAAATCAACATCCACAGCAATTTGAACCCGGACGAACTCGAAAAGCACGTCCTGCGCCTGTTAGACCCGAACGTGATGACGATCGGCTTCGCGCGCCGCTTCGCGACCTACAAACGCCCGAACCTGCTGCTGACCGATCCGGAGCGGCTGGCCCGCATTCTATGCCATCCTTCAAGGCCCGTGCAGCTGGTCGTATCCGGCAAGGCGCATCCGGCCGACATGCCGGGACAACAACTGATCAAGGACTGGCACCAATTCATGCGCCGCCCCGAGATCCGCGAGCGCGCGGTATTCCTGAGCGATTACGACATGATCACCGCGGAATACCTGGTGCAGGGCGTCGATCTCTGGATCAATACGCCGCGGCGGCCGTGGGAAGCCTGCGGCACCAGCGGCATGAAGATCCTGGTCAACGGCGGCCTGAACGTTTCCGAGCTGGACGGCTGGTGGGCCGAGGCTTATACGCCCGAAGTCGGCTGGGCCTTGAACGGCGACGAAGCCGGACACAGCGACCTGGAACAGGCCGAGATACTTTACCGGCTGCTGGAAGAAGAGATCGTTCCGGCCTTTTACGAGCGCAACGAACAAGGCATTCCGGAACGCTGGACGAAAAAAATGCGCGCCAGCATGAGCTTGCTGACCCCGCATTTCTCCGCCAACCGGATGGTCCGGGAATATACCGAGCGTTTCTATCTGCCTCTGGCCGCGCAGTATCATCAAAGGGCGGCGGCGCAAGGCGACTCGGGCAAAAGGCTGACGCAATGGCTGCAGCGCCTGCAGGATTTCTGGCCCAAAATCCATGTCGAGCAGGGGCAGGCGGAAGACCACGGCGCAGAGCAAACCTTCAAACTGCACGTCTACCTGGGCGACTTGACCGCCGATGACGTTTCGGTGCAGCTGTTTTCCGAACCTGCGGCCGACATTCCGGAAAACATTTACCCGATTCCGATCGCACACCCGATTCCGGGCGCCGTCAACGGCTATGTGTACAGCCTCACGATTCCGGCGGTCCGCCCGATCCAGGATTACACGCCCCGTATCATTCCCCGCCATCCTGGCTGTCTGGTTCCGATCGAAACGCAGCATATTTTGTGGATAAAGTAGAGGGCCGCCTATTTCCGGGCAACCCCGGACCTACACATTCGGGCGAGCCTAACGCGCTAAAAACGGCCGATCTTCCCTATTTCGACGCGCTGCTGAAACTGCTGCAGAGCGGCAATGCGGCGGTCGAGCAGAGTTTCGGACGGCATGTGCACTGGGGATATTGGGAACATCCGCAGGAAGCTCTTCCGAGCGCCGCCGGTTTTGCCGAAGCCGCCGAGAACCTGAGCCGGGAACTCTGCCGGGCCGCCTCGATAAAAACGGGGCTGGCCGTATTGGATGTCGGCTGCGGTTTCGGCGGGACGATCGCGCATATGAACGACCGCTACGCCGACATGCAATTGACCGGTTTGAATCTGGACGCCCGCCAGTTACAGCGTGCCCGCGACCGGACCGTTCCTCAAGCCCGGAATCGGATCGGCTTCGTCCAGGGCGATGCCTGCCGACTGCCGTTTCCGGACCGATGCTTCGATGCGGTGCTGGCCGTCGAATGTATTTTCCATTTTCCGAGCCGCGAGCGGTTTTTTCGGGAAGCCTGGCGCGTATTGAAGCCGGGCGGCATACTCGCTCTGTCCGATTTCATTCCCGCGCCGGTGATCGCTCCTTTCGCCAAGATCAGGCTGCCGGAGCGTTTAAGCCGGGGATTTTACGGTAAATGCAACGTGCGATATACGCTTGCGGATTATCGGCAATTGGCCGCCGGCTCCCGGTTTACCTTACTTTGCGAACGGGATATTACGAGAAATACGCTGCCGACCTACCCTTACCTCAGACGCCTCGCCCGGCAGGCAGGCTATTTTAACGGCTTCGCGATGGTTGAAACCGCTGCATTGGAACTGCTGAGCCGTCTCGAACTGATCAAATATTTCGTTTTCGCGTTCGAAAAAGGCGCCGACGAATCCGCACCTTTAACGGGATAGCCTGACCGGCGCGATCGGCAGCATGATCAAAAATCCTAATCCAGAACCGAGCGCCAGCCATTTTACGAACGTATAAAGCCGGCGCAGTTTGCGGTTGGCCTTGTTGACGATCGTAAACTCGTTCAGATAAATCGTTTCGCAAGCGCCGTTGCCGGTATCCTCGCGCGTCGTGCTGGTGCCCCGGTAGAAGCCGTTGGCGGGATTCGCATACTCGACAAGCAGGCCGCTCAGGCGGATGTGATCGCCCGGCTCGGCTTTCATCAGCGCGGCTTTGACCGTCTCCTGGTCGGCCAGCAGATGATTGTTCGACAGCGCATTCATCTTAAACGCACTGCCGGTCTCGCTATCCTGCCAGGAAACCCAGCAGGTCCAGGAGTCGTTACGAAAGTCGATCCGGCGATAGATGCCGGACTGCACATTCTCGCCCCAGACCACGCACAAATCGCGCAGGTTCAGAAAATCCTGCCAACGGCCGTGATGCCAGATATCGTCCAGTTGATCCGCATCGTGCAGGCTGACCACCACGCCGTCGAGCCGGTAGGAAAATCTGGGCGTTACCGTATAATGCCGCCCATTGACTTGCGCTGTGAAGGCGGCTTCATCGGTCGGCTCCTGTTGAGGCTCCTGAAGCGCCTCGGCATCGTAATAGGAAGGTTCGGGCAGTCTGTCCTTGTAGACGTACAGGCTTACCCAAAGCAATGCGCTGACCCAGAAGATCCTCTTGAACAGCGTTTCCAGAACCGACAACAGCATCCTGCTCAGCGGTGCGGCAAATACATAGTCACTCGCTCATCGGCAAATGCAGGGCCATCTTCCGCAACGCCAGTGCGCCTTCGTAGAGCGCTTCGGACAGCGTCGGATGGGCATGGATGGTCTTCGCGAGGTCTTCGCTGCTGGCGCAAAACTCCATCGCGAGCACCGCTTCGGCGATCAGTTCGGACGCCTGCGCGCCGATCATGTGAACGCCGAGAATCCTGTCGGTTTCGGCATGCGCGATCACTTTGACCAGCCCTTCGGTGCGCCCCATCGTCAGCGCGCGCGGCGAAGCGCTCATCGGAAAAAAACCGACCTTCACCGGTTCGCCGAGCGCCCTGAGCGCCTGCTCGGTGTGTCCGACCCAGGCAATCTCCGGATCGGTATAAATCACGCTCGGCAACAGATCGTAGTTGATGATCGGATGGAGGCCTGCGATCTGTTCGGCCACGAACACCCCTTCTTCGATCCCCTTATGCGCGAGCATCGGACCGAGCAGAGTCAGATCGCCGACTGCATAAACGCCGGGTAGATTGGTCCGGCAATTTTCATCGACATGCACATAACCCGACTCGTCGAGCAACAGGTCGGCTTCAGGCGCAGCCAGTCCTTCGGAGTTGGGCTTCCGGCCGATCGCGACAATCATCCTGTCGACATGCAGCGTATCGTTGCCCTCGTGATTCTGGTATTCGATCACGACTTTGCCCTCGCTTTTCTTCGCCGAAATCACGCGCGCGCCGAGCCGCATCTCTATACCCTGGCCGGTGAAGATACGGTAAGCTTCGAGCGAAATATGCCGGTCCGGCAGATTCAGAAAATTTTCCTGGGCTTCGAGTAAAATCACTTCGGCTCCCAACCGGTTCCAGATACTGGCAATTTCCAGCCCCTTGATCCCGGCGCCGATGATCGCAAGGCGTTTGGGGACCGAATCCAGGTTCAATGCGTCGCCGGTGTCAATGATGTATTCCCGGTCGATCGGCGCATAAGGCAACTCCAGCGGCTTGGAGCCGGTCGCCAGAATGATATGGTCCGCGTTCAGATAAGACGCTTCGCCGCCTTTTACCGGAACGATCTCGACCCGTCCCGCCTGCAGCAATTTGGCTCTGGCATGAATATGATCGATCTTGTGAAAACCGAACAGTCCGGCAATGTGGCGGTTGATCTCCGCAACGATCCGGTCTTTCCGTTCGATCATCCGCCCGACGTCGAGCGAAATGTTTTCGACGCCGATCCCGTGCTGCGCCAGGCCGGTGGTCAGCGAATGATAAATCTTCGCCGACTCGAGCAGGGCCATCGACGCGATGCAGCCCGCGTTCAAATACGACCCGCCCAGATTGGGCCGGCCGAGTTTATCGCTCCAACTGTCGACGCAAGCCGTTTTCAACCCCAGCTGGCCGCAGCGTATCGCCGTCACATAGCCCGCAGGACCTGCACCGATGATGATGACGTCGTACTTCGCTCGTTGTATCGGCATGTTTAAATGTTCAGCAGTAAATGGGCCGGCGATTCCAGACACTCCTTGACCGTGACTAAAAACTGCACCGCTTCGCGGCCGTCCACCAAGCGATGATCGTAAGACAGCGCCAGGTACATGATAGGCCGGATCACGATCTGACCGTTCTCGACGACCGCCCGTTCCTTGATCGCATGCATGCCCAGAATCGCGCATTGCGGCGGATTCAGAATCGGCGTGGACAGCATCGAGCCGAACACGCCGCCGTTGGTAATCGTGAAGGTGCCTCCCTGCAGATCTTCATAGCTCAGCGTGCCGGTGCGGGCCTTCTCGCCGAAATCGGCGATGCTTTTTTCGATGCCGGCAAAATCCAGTTGATCGGCATCGCGCAACACCGGCACGATCAGGCCGCGCGGAGTCGAAACCGCGATCCCGATGTCGAAATAGCCGTGATAAATGATGTCGTTGCCGTCGATCGACGCATTGACCGCCGGAAATTTTTTCAACGCTTCGATCGAAGCCTTCACGAAAAACGACATGAAGCCGAGCTTGGTGCTGTGTTTTTGCTCGAATCGCGTCTTGTACTGGTTGCGCAGGTCGATCACGCTCTGCATGTTGACCTCGTTGAAGGTAGTCAGCATCGCCGCGTTCCGCTGCGCCTCCAACAGCCGCTCCGCGACTTTCGCGCGCAGCCGGGTCATCGGCACGCGCTGTTCCGGACGCAGGTTCGAAGCCCCGCGATTTTGCTCGGGCGCCGGACGCGGCGCCTGTTCCGGTGCGGGCGCGGGCGCTTTCTGCCCGGCTTCGGGCGCAGCCTGCTTCTTGAGATGGTCGAGCACATCGGATTTGGTAATCCGTCCGCTTTTGCCTGTGCCGGTAATTTCCTGCGGACTCAGCGTCGTTTCCTGAAGCAGGCGCCTGACCGAAGGGCTTAACGGCATTTCCGCGGCCTCCTGGCGAGGCTCCTCGGTTTTCGCCGCCGCCGCGGGGCTTTCAGCAGGCGGCCGAGTCTCGGCGGCATCGGCGCCAGCCCCGGAAGTATCGATGACGGCCAGCACCTCGCCCGCGGTCACGACCGTACCGTTCTCCTTCAGAATGCCGCTTAGCACGCCCGCTTCGGGAGCCGGAACTTCAAGCACGACCTTATCGGTTTCCAGGTCGACCAGATTCTCGTTCCGGGCCACCCGATCGCCGGGTTTTTTATGCCAGTTCACTAAGGTGGCGTCGGCGACCGATTCGGGTAAATTGGGGACTAACACTTCTATGCTCATATTAACTTCCTGAGGAATTGCCGTATAAAGCCGAATCCACGACGGCTTTCTGTTGCTGGATGTGTTCATGGAAATGGCCGACCGCCGGCGCCGCGGAAGCCTCGCGTCCGCTATAGCTCATCCGGATATGCGGCGCCAGGTTGTCGCGGAAATGATGGTTCGACTGATACCAGGCTCCCTGATTCTTGGGTTCTTCCTGGCACCAGACGAACTCTTCCAGATTCGGATATTTGGCCAGCTCGGCCTTGAACAATTCGGTCGGAAACGGATAAAGCTGTTCGATTCGCCCGATCGCGACCTGTTTCAGGCCGGCTTCGCGGCGCGCTTCCAGGAGATCGTAATAAACCTTGCCGGCGCAGAACACGTAGCGGGTCACCTGCCGAGGGTCGATCTCGTCCGTCTCGCCGATGATCGCCCGGAAATGACCGCCGGTCAATTCTTCCAGAGTCGAAACGGCCAGCTTGTGCCTGAGCAGGCTTTTCGGGCTCATCACGATCAGCGGTTTCCGGTAAGGCCGGATCAACTGGCGGCGGAGCAGATGAAAAATTTGCGCCGGCGTGGTCGGCGTGCAAACCTGAATATTGTGTTCGGCGCAGAGCTGCAGGTAACGCTCCAGCCGGGCGGAAGAATGCTCCGGCCCCTGCCCTTCATAGCCGTGCGGCAGCAGCAGCACCAAGCCGCACAAACGCCCCCATTTGGTTTCGCCGGAACTGATGAACTGGTCGATCACGACCTGGGCGCCGTTTGCGAAATCGCCGAACTGCGCCTCCCAGATCACCAGCGTGTTAGGCATCGTGGTGCTGTAGCCGTATTCGAAACCCAGCACGCCGGCTTCGGACAGCAGCGAATCGTAAATATCCGCGCGCCCCTGGTCTTTATCGAGGTGTTTCAGCGGAATGTATTCTTCGTTCTTCAGCTGGTTGTGCAGCACCGCATGGCGATGTACGAAGGTGCCCCGGCCCACGTCCTGGCCGGTCAGGCGCACATGGTATTTTTCCATCAGCAGCGTCGCATAAGCCAGGTTTTCCGCGAATCCCCAATCCAGCGGCAACGCGCCGGCCGCCATCTTACGGCGATTGTCCATCACCTTGGCAACGCGCGAATGAATTTCGAAGCCGGCCGGCAAACGCAGCATACGGTCGTTGCAATAGCGGATCCGGTCGAGCGAGACCGTCGTATCGCACGGCGCTTCCCAGTGCTGGCCGTGAAACTGATTCCACTGGTGCGTATAGGAATATTTCGGATTTTGCGACAGCGGCCGCGAAACGACCTGCCCTTCATCAAGCATTTTTTGATAGTTTTGCTCCATCGCCGCGGCTTCTTCCGCCGCAATCACCCCTTCGGCGATCAATTTTTCGGCATATAGCCTGCGGGTGGTTTTGAGCTGGCGGATTTTTTTGTACATCATCGGCTGCGTCGCGGCCGGCTCGTCGGCCTCGTTATGGCCGAGCCGCCGGTAGCAGATCAGATCGATCACCACATCCTTCTTGAAGGTCATCCTGAAATCCAGCGCCAGTTTGCTGACGAAGGCGACCGCTTCCGGATCGTCGCCGTTCACATGAAACACCGGCGCCTGGATCAGGCTCGCAATATCGGTGCAATAGAGCGTGGAACGAGCATCCCTCGGGTCGCTGGTGGTGAAACCGATCTGGTTGTTGATCACGATATGGATCGTACCGCCGGCTTCGAAGGCACGGGTTTGCGACATGTTCAAGGTTTCCATCACGATGCCCTGCCCCGAGAAGGCCGCATCGCCGTGGATCAGGACCGGAACGACCTGATCCTTGCCGTCGATGCCGGCGCGGTCCTGCCGCGCCCGGACCGAACCTTCGACCACCGGATTGATGATCTCCAGATGCGAGGGGTTGAACGCGAGCGTCAGGTGAATCGGGCCGGTCGGCGTATCGATATCCGACGAAAATCCCATGTGGTATTTGACATCGCCCGAACTGACGCCCGGCGGCGACGATGCCGAGTGACCCGCAAACTCGTCGAACAATAAGGCCGGACTCTTGCCGAGAATATTGACCAGCACGTTCAGGCGTCCGCGGTGCGCCATGCCGATCACGATTTCGTTGACCCCTTTGGTGCTGCAGCCCATGACCAGCTCGTCGAGAATCGGGATCAGCGATTCCCCGCCTTCGAGCGAAAACCGTTTCTGGCCGACGAATTTGTTATGCAGATAAACTTCGATCCCCTCGGCCGCCGTCAACAATTTCAGCACCCAGCGCTGTTTCTCAGCATCGAGCGTCAGATTGCCCTTGGCGTTTTCCATCCGGCTGATCAGCCACCGGCGCGTCGCGGTATCGACGATATGCATGTATTCGGAGCCGATGCTGCCGCAGTAAATCTCTTTCAGATTCGCGATGATTTCGCGCAACGGCAGGCGGTCGACGCCGTGCAGGATGCCGGTATCGAACCAGGTATCCATGTCGAGTTCGGAGAGTCCGTAAAAGGCCGGATCCATATCCGGGGGCGGCGGCAGAGTCTTGCCGAAGGGATTGTTGTCGGCGATCTGATGCCCGCGCACCCGGTAGTGATTGATCAGCCGCGCGACCGCAGCCTGCTTCTTGACGCTCTCTTCGGTAAAGCCCTGCAATTGGGCCAGCCGCCCCTGCGATTTCGTCGCGAGTTCGGCAAACCGTTCGACAATGGGGCTGTGCGGGGTCTCATAACCGCCGCCGTTCTGAATCGAGCGAAAACGCTGCCGCCAATCGGGATCGACCGACTCGGGGTCTTTCAGATAACGCTCGTATAAATCTTCGATAAACCAGGCGTTGCTTCCATACAGGGAGGAAGATTCCCGGAATTTTTCAAGCAGCGAAGCCATGATTAAGTATCCTGATGGGAAAAAGCGGAAACGGCTGTCTGTCCGGATTATATTCGCACGCAATAGCGTAGTGGTATATTACCAGTATGTACGGCCTTTGCTCACTAAATAAATGCGCGATAAATGCGCGCATAAAACTTGAGACAACGGAATTTCTTGAACTGTAATCGAAAAACGTATGACAGACCCTAAAAACATCGTAATCAAAGTCAAATACACGACGCCCGGCACCGCTGCAGAAACGTCGGCCTCGAACGTGAAAATGATCACGGAGTGGAACATCAAACGCATCGCCTGCACGGTAAGCGTCTTGATTTTGTCGATTACGGCGCTGTTCCTCCTGCTGGCCGGCAATTCCGAACCGGAAGTCGCCGCACGGAACGAAACTGCACTGCCACCGACACCTTCCGCAAGCCAAAGCGCTATTCAGTCCGGCCCGAAGCTTTCCTCGCCAGAGGTTTCGGCAACCCCGGAGAAGCAGGCTGCGATTCCGAATCTCTCTTCCCCTCCGGCAGTATCCACTCACGCCGAACCTTCCGCCCCTGCAGGCAACGGCGGTCGAATCCGACGGGCTGCGCTTGCCTACCGCATCGTCGATAAAGAACCGGCTGATTTGATCGAGGGCAACGTCAGTATCGGCAACGGAAAACCCGTGCAGATGTATTACTTCACCGAAGTCAGGGGCAAAACGGCACAAACCCTGTTCCACGAATGGCTTAGAAACGGCCAGAGGGTGCTACGCCACCCTGTTGCCATCGCCGCGGAAAGATGGCGCACCTCCAGCCAACGCGAACTTGGCCTCAACGACCGAGGGAACTGGTCCGTACGGACTATCGACAATCACGGCACGGTCATGAATGAAATACGTTTTACCGTATCGGCCGAATAATCCGGTCTGCCTCCCGGCTTGTAGCCTTGAATTATATTACGCATAAAAACGCACCCTGCCGTTCAGTTAAATATTACTGAATGTTTCCTTAAAACTTTGGTCACATAATCAATATCTCAATATCGGATGGAATTTTCTTCTACAGGGGGTTTTGTTTTTCTTAATAATCTCAACCATGCCGGATGCAGGATTGCTGATTCCGAGAATCAACGTGATCAATTTCACTAAATGATATAAGGCATGTTTTAAAATCGATAGGGGTTATGATAAAATTCAACCTCACTAAAATTTTGAGCAATACATTATGACTGATTTTCAGAATCTTTCTGTGAACGAATTACAAACGGTTATCGAAAACGCAGAGAAGGCGTTAAAAAATAAGCTTGTCAACCATCGCAAAGAAATCATCACGCAGATAAAAGAATTGGCCGCTTCGATCGACGTGACGGTGGAAATCATCGAGAACGATAAAAAATCGCCCCGGAAAGGCGTTAAAGTGCCCGCAAAATACCGCCACCCTAATGATCCCAGCAAGATCTGGACGGGACGCGGCATGATGCCGAAATGGCTGCGCACTTTAATCGAAGAAGGGCACGATAGTTCGGAATTCAAAATCTAAATCGATTTTGAAAAATCTGAAACTGTTTCAAGCAAAAAATCGTTCTAACACCCTGTACTGTTCCGCAATGGGATTCCGCGGCTGCCGCCTGACGAGAGGAGGCGAAACCTCAAGCGTGAACTGATGCTATGGGCAAAAATGGGGATATTCGACAAAAAGACTATCCCCATTTCAAAGCGATCACTTTTTTTCGATTTCCCGTAAATACAGCGTCGCCCCGATCACTGCGGCAGGCGCAACGACGATATTCACGATCGGCACAGCCAAACCCGCTGCCGCCAGCCCTCCGAAACTCAAAGCCCCCCACCTGACGCTGCCGATGAGTTTACGCTGTTCGGAAAACAGAATACCCGCATTTTCCAACGGATAGGCCAGATATTCCAATGCCATTCCCCAAGCGCCGAATAATGCCCATAATAACGGCGCGATCACATTAATCCCGGGAATAATCGAAATGATTACCAGCAATATTGCGCGTACCCCCAAATAAGCCGCCCGCCGCAATTCGGCCTTGACGACCCGAAGCCAGGGCACTTCCATCACCGTTGCCGATTCCCCGGCGGCAATCCCCAAGGTCGCGGCCGATAACATCCCGTAAAACGGCGACGCGATCAGATTGGCCAATACTGTAAAGGTAAAAAATCCGCCGATAAAAAAACCGATAAAGAATAGCGGCCATAATATCCAGCGCAGCCATTGCAGCCAGTCCGGAATCAATCGATCGATCATATCGCCGAGATAAAGATATCCCAGCGCGAATGCGACCGCATACAGCACTAGATTGACCAGTACCGGAATCACGACAAATTTTCGCAGCTTCGAATTGCCGAGCCATCGGATTCCCTCCCCGAAAAACTTAATCGCCAGCAAAGGATTATTCCCTTTTCGATCTAACATCATTAGCCATACCTCCCGTATTTATTATGCTCAGGACATCCGCAAGCGGGCCATGCCGTCGGCGGACGGATTCGGCACGACTCCCGTTTCGGTCACGATCGCATCGATCAATTCCGACGGCGTCACGTCGAAAACCGGATTCCAGGCCTGGACCAGCGAATCCTGCTCCCGGTAACAGGCAGGCAGCAGTTCCGCCGGATCACGCTCTTCGATCTCGATACGGCTGCCGTCGGCGATCGTCCAGTCGATCGTCGAAGTCGGCGCGACCACCATGAATTTGACGCCGTGCTGCCTAGCCAAAACCGCCAAGGCATAAGTGCCGATCTTGTTCGCCGCATCCCCGTTCGCCGCGATCCGATCCGCGCCGACGATCACCCAGTCGACCGCGCCGGAGCGCATCAGCCAAGCCGCCGCCGAATCGGCAATCAAAGTCGCGGGTATGCCGTCCTGGGACAATTCCCAGACGGTCAGCCGCGCGCCTTGCAGCCAGGGCCGCGTTTCGCCCGCATAGACCTGCACCGGCCGGCGGCTGTACAAGCTGCGTATCACGCTGAGCGCGGTCCCATAGCCGCCGGTGGCGAGCGCGCCGGCATTGCAGTGCGTCAAGACCCCTTTCGCGCTGCCGATCAGGTCCGCGCCGCGTTCGCCCATCGCCCGGTTCGCGGCAATGTCGTCCGCATGGATCTTTTCGGCTTCCGCAAGCACCGCGGCCAAAGGCGTATCCGGGTGCGCATCGAGCGTCTTTTTCATCCGGTCCAGCGCCCAAAACAGATTCACCGCGGTCGGCCTCGATTTGGCCAGCCCGTCGATATCGGCATCGACCTTGGCCCGCCAGTCCGCTGCATTTTCGCCGGCATGGCGCCTCACCGACAATACCACCCCATAGGCAGCGGCAATCCCGATTGCCGGCGCCCCGCGCACTCGCATCGAAGCAATCGCACGGCTCACCTCTTCGGCCGTGTCAAAATCCTGATAAACGATCCGTTCGGGCACTTTCCGCTGATCCAGAATCTGCAACGCATTACCGGTCCACTTGAGAGCTTCGACAGACAATCTGTTTTGTTTCGTCATTATTTAGTCAAAAATCATCGTATATAAAGTTATAATTCCGCGCTTCAATCAAGGAATGCCCATGCAAGTCGATACCCTGATCCATGCCCGCTGGATTATACCCGTTGAACCCGAATCCGTAACCTACGAAAACCACACCCTGGCAATCGACGGCGGCCGGATTGTCGATCTTTTGCCAACCGAGGAGGCCCGGCAAAAATATACCGGGACGCATATCGAAAACCTGGACAGCCACGCCTTGCTGCCGGGGCTGATCAATTGCCATACCCATGCCGCGATGACGCTGTTGCGGGGCATTGCGGACGATCTGCACTTGATGGACTGGCTGCAGAACCACATCTGGCCGATCGAACAGCGCTGGGTCGGCGAAGCGTTCGTCAGGGACGGTACCGAACTGGCGATCGCCGAGATGATCCGCGGCGGCACGACCTGTTTCCAGGACATGTATTTCTTCCCGGAAGTCGTGGCGCAGCAAGCCGTACAGCACGGCATCCGCGCCAGTATCGGCCTGATCGTGGTCGATTTCCCGACCGTCTGGGCCGAAACCGGCGACGCCTACATCGAAAAAGGCCTGGCGTTGCGCGACCGGCTTCGCTACGAGCCGCTGCTGACGACCGCGTTCGCCCCGCATGCGCCTTACACGGTATCGGATGCGCCGCTCAAAAGAATCCGGATGTTTTCGGACGAACTGGAACTGCCGGTACACATGCATGTGCACGAGACGAAGCACGAGGTCGAGGAGGAATTCGCCAAGACCGGCCTGCGGCCGCTTCAACGCCTGAAAGCCTTGGGATTGTTGAGTCCGATGCTGTCGGCAGTCCATATGACGCAACTGACCGAGGACGAAATGGACCTGCTCGCGGAAACCGGCGCGCATGTCGTGCATTGCCCGGAATCGAACCTGAAACTGGCCAGCGGCTTTTGCCCGGTCGCACAATTGATGGCCCGCGGCGTCAACGTCACGCTCGGCACCGACGGCGCGGCCAGCAACAACGACCTCGACATGTTCGGCGAAATGCGCACCGCCGCGCTGCTCGCCAAAGCGGTCGCGAACGACGCGAGCGCCCTGCCTGCGTCAATGGCGCTGAGAATGGCGACGATCAACGGCGCCAAAGCGCTCGGCATCGGACGGGAAACCGGCTCGCTCGAAACCGGCAAGGCGGCCGACGTGATCGCGGTCGATTTGAGCGACCTCGAAACCCAGCCCTTGTATTGCCCGGTTTCGCAGATCGTCTATGCGGCCAGCCGCCGGCAGGTCAGCGACGTCTGGGTTGCCGGAAAACGCCTGCTGAAACAAAGAGAATTGACGACGATCAATTCCAACGAATTGAGCGGAAAGATCGGCCATTGGAAAGAACGGCTTTCATCCTGATCGGTTTATCTGAGGGCGCGCGCATTACGTATGATTTTCGCCGCGAAAAAGGTACGCACAACGTCCTCCGACGTATTGACCAAGATCAATAACCTAGTAAAATACTAAACTATAGCCACCCACGCTAACGCTTATGACTGCATCCAATAACGTCCACCCGCACGAAATCAACAAGTTCGGCTCGCAAGCCGAGCGCTGGTGGGATCCGCAGGGCGAACTGAAAACCCTGCACGACATCAACCCTCTCAGACTCCAGTTCATCCGCCGCTTTATCGACCTGAAAGGCGCGCGGATCGTCGACGTCGGCTGCGGCGGAGGCATTTTGACCGAAGGCCTGGCCAAAGAAGGCGCGGATGCGCTCGGCATCGACTTGAGCGCAGAACTGCTCGACATCGCCGACCTGCACGGCCTCGAATCCGGCATCCCTACGCAGTACCGAAAAATCAGCGCCGAAGACCTGGCCGCCGAGCAGCCAGCCGGCTTCGATCATGTGACGTGCATGGAAATGCTCGAACACGTGCCCGATCCCGGCGCGATCATCAACGCCTGCGCGACGCTGGTCAAGCCGGGCGGCATGGTGTTCTTCTCCACCTTGAACCGCAAGCCGAAGGCTTATCTGCTTGCGATCGTCGCGGCCGAGCACGTGCTGAAGATGCTGCCGAAAGGCACCCACGAGTACAAGACCTTCATCAAGCCTTCCGAACTCTGCCAATCGGCGCGCAACGCCGGCCTGCAGCTGAGCGGCGTGGTCGGGATCGAATACAATCCGCTGACCCAACGCTTCAGCCTCGGCAACGACATCGACGTAAACTATATCGCCGCTTTTCGGCGCCCCGAGTAAACGCCGATGGAACTTGCCTGCATCCTATTCGATCTGGACGGCACTCTGGTCGACACGGCGCCCGATCTGATGCGCTGCCTGAACCTCTCGCTCGCCCGGCACGGCTTTCCGGAAGCCAGCGACACTGCGGTTAAACCGTTCATTTCGTTCGGCGCCCGCGCCATGATCGCTGCCGGCCTGGCCGAACCGGTCGCTTCCGGCGTTCGGGAAACATTGCTTGCGACGATGCTCGACTGTTATGAACGGCATATCGCCGATCAGTCGAGCTTCTTTGCCGGTATCGAAGAGACGCTGGCGCAAATCGAAGCGCAAGGCCTGAAATGGGGCGTCGTGACAAACAAGCGCGAGCGTTTCACGAACCCGTTGATGGCGGCCTTGAACCTGACCGACCGCGCCGCCTGCATCGTCAGCGGCGACACCACCGCCTATTCGAAACCGCATCCGGGCCCCATGCTGGCCGCCTGCGAACAAGCCGGCGTAAAACCGGAGCAGTGCGTCTACATCGGCGATGCGGTTCACGACATCGCCGCCGGCAAAAACGCCCACATGAAAACCCTGGCAGCAAGCTACGGCTACTTGAAACCCGGCGACCGGCCGGAAACCTGGGGAGCCGACTCGGTGATCGATTCGCCCCTGCAAATTACCGACTGGATAGGAGCGCACCGATGCCGCTGAGCCACCAAGTAATACTGATTACCGGCGCGGGCGGCGGCCTCGGCGCGACCGCCGCATTGACGCTCGCCAAGCGCGGCGCGCATGTGATTCTGCTCGACAACAAAATTCCGAAACTCGAAGCGGTTTACGACAAGATCGTCGAAGCCGGCGCTCCCGAACCGATCCTGTACCCGTTCGACCTGGCCGGCGCGAGCGAAAACGATTTTCAGGAACTGGCCAACCGGATCGACGAAAAATACGGCTCGCTGCAAGGCGTTCTGCATTCAGCAGTCGAATTCAGCGGCTTTACGCCGATCTCGCTGCTTGGCACCAAGGAATGGGGCCATGCGCTGAACGTAAATCTAAACGGGCCGTTTCTGCTCTGCCGCGTGCTGCTGCCGGTACTGCAAAAAAGCCCGCATGCCTCGATCGTATTTATCTCCGACTCGTCCGCCCGAAACGCCCCGGCTTATTCCGGCGCCTACGGCGTGTCCAAATTCGCCGTCGAAGGCCTGGCGAAGATTTTGGCCGAAGAAGTGGAAAGCACCGGCAAAATCCGGGTCAACATCATGGTGCCCGGCCCGGTCGACTCCCCGCTCCGTAAAAAAGCCTATCCCGGCGTGGACAACAGCAAACTGCCGTCGATGGAATCCCTGGCGCCGGTCTACCTTTATCTTTTCGGCCCGCAGAGCATCGGCGTGAACGGCCAGGTGATCGATGCGCGGACCTTTCATCTCTAAAGCACTTTTATGACAGAACGAGAAGCCTTTGTCCTGACCCGCGACGTGGACGTCATCACGATCCCCGACGGCGTTCCCGGCAAGCTGAAAGAAGGGGAAACGGTCGTGATTCACCAATCGTTGGGCAACAATTATACGGTGGTAACCGAATACGGGCATATGGTCCGGATCGACGGCAAGGATGCAGACGCGCTCGGCAAGGAGGCGCACGCACTGCATACGCTGATGTCCGACACCAGCCCCGAAGCGGTCGAAAAAAACTGCTGGGAAGTGATGAAGACCGTGTACGATCCGGAAATTCCGGTCAATATCGTCGACCTCGGGCTGGTATACTCCTGCGAGGTCACGCCGGTCGGCGAACATCTGAACGACGTGCAGATCCGGATGACGCTGACCGCCCCCGGCTGCGGCATGGGCCCGGTGATTCAAGGCGACGTCGAAAGAGGCATCCGCGCGCTGCCGGGCGTCGACCAGGTCACGGTCGAAATCGTGCTCGACCCGCCCTGGTCGCGCGAGATGATGTCGGAAGTGGCGCAGTTGCAGTTGGGCCTTTACTGATCCTCATTCTTGGCGAGGCCGCGAAGGATATATACCTCTCCTCGATCTTCCATACTCCGCCGATCGTACCGTAACATAACGAAAACCCGGTGCCCTCAAGCCGATCGCCTGACGGCCTGACGACAAATAGAAGCGGAAACGCTCCCGATCAGTAATTATCGGGATTTGCCAATAGGAGTGGAATATAGCGGAAAAAAAGACAGCGCGAGAGGAAAATAAGCATACCAAATGGACATCCAAGCTGATGTAAGGAAATCGCTTCCGGTTTCCGGCGCCCGCCGGGTGTTGCCCCACCGGGAGGCGTTACGCGCCCGTCCTCCTACTCCTCGACGGCAAAGTCGAGAATCTCTTTTAGCTTTTGGTTCATCGTCTCCAGGAAACGATTCAATTCGGGATTGTCCGAATCGGTCGGCAGCAGGTGGGTCCTGACGACAGTCTTGCCGTCCCGCCGATACATTACGACATTACAAGGCATGTATTTGATCGCTTCCGGCGCCATCTTCAGCATCGTCCTTGCATGGGTCAGATTGCAGAACTGGATCGTGTCGAAATCCGGAAAATCCTTGTCGCCGCGTTCGCGGATCACTTTACCGACCCGACTGTGTGCTGTTATCCTGAAATTGTTTTCCGCAATCGCGCTTTTCAGCTCGTCGAGCACTTCGTCGTAGGGCTTCCGCGTTTCGACCTGGTAATAGTACACATACTCGCCGGACACCGGGGCAGCGCCGTTAATCCCTGCGCAACCGGCAAGGAATGACAGGCTGATCAAAATCACGGCGCATCGGAACATGGTCAAACCGAAAAGTGAACAACCGGCACAGCTTAACATTATGAACCATCGAACAACAACGGCAGGCGTGATCCTGGCGGGAGGGCGGGCGCGCAGGATGCACAATCAGGACAAAGGGCTGATTCCGTACCGCGGCCGTCCCCTGGTCTGTTACGCGATCGACGCGCTGGCTGGCGCGGTCTCCGAAATCATCATCAACGCCAACCGCCATCCCGACCGATACCGTGCGCTGGGCCGGCCGGTCGTGCCTGACCTGACCGCCGGTTTCGACGGACCATTAGCGGGCATCCTGGCAGCGATGCGGCATACCGAAGCGGAAGTCCTGGTGGTGCTGCCCTGCGATTCGCCGCTGATTCTGACCGAACATATCGAGAAATTACTCGCGGCACGGGACGAGCACGATGCGGACATCGCGGCCGCGCACGACGGCGAGCATCTGCATCCGGTTTTCCTCGCGCTCAAAACCGATTTAAAAAATAGCCTGCAGGAATACCTGAGCCGCGGCGAGCGCAAAGTCGGCCACTGGATCGGCCAGCATCGGCTCGTGCTGGCCGATTTCAGCGCCACGCCGGAAATTTTCGCCAACGTGAATACGATGTCCGAACTGGCCGCGCTGGAGACTCAAAATGAACGGTAAAATGGAACGACACCTATACCCGGCCCCGAGCCGGCGCATCGCCGCCGTGCAATCGCCGATCATCCCGGTCGTCGGCGCCTGGACCCGTAACCATCCCAGCACGCTCTCTCTCGGCCAGGGCATGGTTTCCTATCCGCCGCCCGACTCGGCCCTCGACGCGATCCGCGATTTCGGCAGGCAGGCCGAGCAGCATCTTTACGGTTCGGCGTTCGGTTATCCGCCGCTTTTGGACTTGATCCGGGACAAGCTGCGCCGGGAAAACGGCATCGATACGGGCGCCGGCATCGGCGTGATGGTTACCGCGGGCTCGAACATGGCGTTTCTGAACGCGCTGCTTGCGATCGCCGATCCCGGCGATGAAATCATTCTGCCCCTGCCCTATTATTTCAATCAGGAAATGGCGATCCGGATGCTGGGCTGCGCGCCGGTCGGCGTCAACACCGACAATCGCTGCCAGCCGGACATTGCGCGCCTTCGCGCCTCGATTACCCCAAAAACCCGCGCGGTCGTGACCATCTCGCCGAACAACCCGAGCGGCGCGGTCTATCCCGAAGCCGCGCTGCGCGCCATCAACGCGCTGTGCCGCGAATACGGGCTGTACCATATCAGCGACGAAGCCTACGAATATTTCACCTACGGTAAAATCCGGCATTTTTCGCCCGGCTCGCTGCCCGGCGCCGCGCCGCATACGATTTCGCTCTACTCGCTCTCGAAAGCCTACGGCTTCGCGAGCTGGCGGATCGGTTACATGGTCTATCCCGAAAACCTGGCACCCTCGCTGTTGAAGATCCAGGACACCAACCTGATCTGCCCGCCGCTGATCAGTCAGATCGCCGCCGCCGGCGCCCTGGAAACCGGCGCCGATTATTGCAAAAACCGTCTGCCGGAACTGGCTGCAAAACGCGAGCGGTTGATCGCCCGGCTACAGCCGCTGAAGGGCTTGTGCGAAATCCCGGAGCCCGAAGGCGCTTTCTATCTGCTGCTGAAGATCGATACCGAGAAAAACGACCTCGAACTGGCTAAAATGCTGATCGACGACTTCAAAGTCGCCGCCATTCCGGGCAGCGCGTTCGGATTGACCGACGGCTGCTGTCTGCGCATTTCGTACGGTATGCTGGATCAAGCGCAACTCGATGCCGCCGTCAGCAGGTTGATCAAAGGTATTCGACGATTCGCGACGTAAACGCCCGCCGCAGTCGCTGCAAACGCCTTGAACGACAGCTCTTCTCATACCTTGAAGTAGAAATGCCGCGCCCGTTCATTCGGCATTTTCCACTCTGCCGTAACGGTATTGCCTCCGGTTCGCCTGCCTCATTTCTTATCCGAAACTTTTATTTATGCTCGACTATCGAATTGTTTATTTCCGCTCTTTTTTACAATGTTGAAGTTTCAATAACATAATCTTTTGTCACTTTTATGATCCTTTTACTTCGAAATTCAATTGTGTTAATCTGGACAAACCACTTTTATGAGCAACGCAAAAAATCTGTTCGATTGTTCTAATTTTTTAGCCAGAGAGACAAACATGACTGAATCCGGCGCCAGCCATGCCGAAGTGCACGATATCATCGCCAAGTTGAAAGACCTCCCCGGCGCGCTGTTACCGATCCTGCACGGAATCCAGGACAAGCTCGGTTATATCCCGGCCGCCACCGTTCCCGACATCGCCAAGGCGTTGAATCTGTCCCGCGCCGAAGTGCACGGCGTCATCAGTTTCTATCACTATTTCCGCGAGACGCCGCCCGGCAAAACCACCGTCCACATCTGCCGCGCCGAATCGTGCCAGGCGATGGGAAGCAGGCAACTGGAGGCGCACGTCAAAAACAGACTAGGCATCGACTATCACGAAACCACCGCGGACGGCGCGTTCTCGCTGGAACCTGTCTATTGCCTGGGACTTTGCGCCGCCTCGCCGTCGATGCAGATCGGCGAGCAGCTTTACGGACGCGTCAGTGCGGACTTGTTCGACTGCGTGATCAAGTCCGAGGAGGTATCGGCATGATTCACAAGATTTACATTCCGGGCGATGCGGCTGCCGTTTCATTGGGCGCAGACCGCGTTGCGGTGGCCGTTGCGCAGGAAGCCGAAAAGCGCGGTATTCGGATTGAATTGGTCCGCAACGGCTCGCGCGGGCTCTTCTGGCTGGAACCCTTGGTCGAAGTTGCGGCCGCCAGCGGACGGATGGCTTACGGGCCGGTGCAAACCCAAGACGTCGCCGGATTATTCGATGCCGATTTTCTGAACGGCGGCAGTCATTCCCTCGCACTGGGCCCGATTGAAGAACTCCCTTATCTGAAAGCTCAACAACGCCTGACGTTCGCGCGCGTTGGAATTACCGACCCGGTAAGCCTCGACGATTACCTCGCCCACGAAGGCTACCGCGGCCTTAAAAACGCACTCGCCATGTCCGGGGCGGACATCGTCAAGCAAGTCACCGATTCGGGCCTGCGCGGCCGCGGCGGTGCGGCATTTCCGACCGGAATCAAATGGAACACGGTACTGAACACGCCGTCCGAGCAGAAATACATCATCTGCAATGCGGACGAAGGCGACTCCGGCACCTATTCCGACCGGATGGTGATGGAAGGCGATCCGTTCGTGCTGATCGAGGGCATGACGATCGCCGGTATCGCGGTCGGCGCAACCCAGGGCTATATCTACCTGCGCGTCGAATATCCGCATGCGCACAAGGCGTTGAATGCGGCGATCTCCAAAGCTTACGAGGCGGGCTACCTCGGCAACAATATTCTGGGCAGCGGTAAAAATTCGATCTGGAAGTACGCCTCGGCGCAGGCGCTTACATCTGCGGCGAAGAAACATCGCTGATGGAAAGCATCGAAGGCAAGCGCGGCCTGGTCCGCTTCAAACCGCCCCTGCCCGCGATCAGCGGTCTGTTCGGCAAGCCGACCATCGTGAACAACGTCATTTCGTTGGCCTCGGTGCCGATCATTCTGGACAAGGGCGGCAACTACTACCGCGACTACGGAATGGGCCGCTCGCGCGGCACGCTGCCGCTACAACTGGCCGGCAACATCAAACACCCGGGCCTGGTCGAAATCGCGTTCGGGATGACGCTGCGCGAACTGCTCTACGATTTCGGCGGCGGCTCGGCGACCGGGCGCCCGATTAAAGCCGTCCAGGTCGGCGGCCCTCTGGGCGCCTTCCTGCCCGAATCGCAATTCGACACCCCGCTCGACTATGAAGCCTTCGCGGCGGTTTGGGCCGTGCTCGGCCACGGGGGCGTGGTCGCGTTCGACGATACGGTCGACATGGCCGAAATGGCGCGCTACAGCATGGAATTCTGCAAGATCGAATCGTGCGGCAAATGCACGCCGTGCCGGATCGGCTCGACCCGCGGCATCGAAGTGATCAGCGACATCATCGAAGGACGCAATCTCGCAAAGAACGTGCCGCTGCTGCGCGACCTCTGCAATACGCTGCTTAACGGCTCCCTGTGTGCTCTGGGAGGCATGACGCCTTATCCGGTACTCAGCGCCCTGAACCATTTCCCGGAAGACTTCGGCATCGCCGATCAAGCCGACGCCGCCTGATAATTAAGAGGTATTCGTTATGTCGCTCGATAAAGAAAAAGATTTCGGCACCCCTGCCAGACAATCCGATCAACTGGTCAATCTGGAAATCGACGGCTTCCAGGTCACTGCGCCTGCCGGCACATCGGTTCTGCGCGCGGCGGCCGGCATCGGCATCGATATTCCGAAGCTGTGCGCGACCGACAGCATCGAACCGTTCGGCTCCTGCCGCTTGTGCGTGGTCGAAGTCAAGGGCATGCGCGGCATGCCCGCCTCCTGTACCACGCCGGTCGCCGAAGGGATGGTGGTTACGACCCAGAATAAAAAACTGGCCGATGTGCGCCGCGGCGTCATGGAGCTCTACATCTCGGACCATCCGCTCGACTGCCTGACCTGCGCCGCGAACGGCGACTGCGAACTGCAGGACATGGCCGGCGCGGTCGGCCTCCGCGAAGTGCGCTACAATCCTGCCGGCGAAAACCATTTGGACGCCGTCAAGGACCAAAGCAACCCGTATTTCACGTTCGACCCGAGCAAGTGCATCGTCTGCTCGCGCTGCGTGCGCGCCTGCGAAGAAACCCAGGGCACCTTCGCGCTGACGATCGACGGCCGCGGCTTTGCCTCGAAAGTCTCGCCGAGCCAGAACCAGTCTTTCATGGATTCCGAATGCGTCTCCTGCGGCGCCTGCGTCCAGGCCTGCCCGACCGCGACACTGATCGAAAAATCGGTGATCGAGCTCGGTACGCCCGAGCATGCGGTCGTAACCACCTGCGCCTATTGCGGCGTCGGTTGCTCGTTCCGTGCCGAAATGAAAGGCGATCAAGTGGTCCGGATGGTGCCGCACAAGGACGGCAAGGCCAACCACGGCCATTCCTGCGTGAAGGGCCGCTTCGCTTTCGGTTACGCAACCCACAAGGACCGGATCACCAAACCGATGATCCGCAAGAGCATCAAGGATCATTGGCAGGAAGTCAGCTGGGAGGAAGCGATCGGCTATGCCGCCTCCGAACTGAAACGGATCCAGGCCAAATACGGCCGCGATTCGATCGGCGGCATCACCTCGTCACGCTGCACGAACGAAGAAACCTATCTGGTGCAGAAACTGATCCGCGCCGGCTTCGGCAATAATAACGTCGACACCTGCGCGCGCGTCTGCCACTCCCCGACCGGTTACGGACTGAAGCAGACTTTCGGCGAATCGTCCGGCACCCAGAATTTCGATTCGGTGATGAAGTCCGATGTGGTCATGGTGATCGGCGCAAACCCGACCGACGGCCATCCGGTATTCGGCTCGCAAATGAAAAAACGCCTGCGCCAGGGCGCGAAGCTGATCGTAATCGATCCGCGCGAGATCGATCTGGTCAAATCGCCGCATGTCAAAGCTTCGCACCATTTGAAATTACGCCCCGGCACCAATGTCGCTTTGATCAATGCGCTAGCACATGTCGTGGTAACTGAAGGGCTTGTTAATGAAGAGTTTGTCGATGCCCGTTGCGACCATGAATCGTTCAACAAATGGCGACACTTCATTGCCGACGAGCGCCATGCCCCCGAAGCGGCCGAAGCGGTGACCGGCGTGCCGGCCGGCGAAATCCGCGCCGCCGCGCGTCTTTATGCAAGCGCAGGTAATGCCGCGATCTACTACGGCCTCGGCGTCACCGAGCACAGCCAAGGCTCGACGACGGTAATCGGCATCGCGAACCTCGCCATGGCGACCGGCAACCTCGGACGCGAAGGCGTCGGCGTGAATCCTCTGCGCGGCCAGAATAACGTACAAGGCTCCTGCGACATGGGCTCGTTCCCGCACGAATTCCCAGGCTACCGCCATGTTTCGGACGATGCGACACGCAAACTGTTCGAACAAAACTGGGGCGTCCCGCTGCAAGACGAACCCGGTCTGCGCATTCCGAACATGTTCGATGCAGCCAGCGACGGAAGCTTCAAAGGTCTCTACGTCGAAGGCGAAGACATCGCGCAGTCGGACCCGGACATCCAGCACGTGCATCATGCGCTGGAATCGATGGAATGCATCATCGTTCAGGATCTGTTTCTGAATGAAACTGCGAAATTCGCGCATGTATTCCTGCCCGGCTCCTCTTTCCTCGAAAAAAACGGAACCTTCACGAATGCAGAGCGCCGAATCTCGCCGGTACGCAAGGTCATGGCGCCGCTCGCAGGTTATGAAGACTGGCAAATCACCCAGATGCTGGCGAATGCGATGGACTACCCGATGAACTACAGCCATCCATCCGAAATCATGGATGAAATCGCCCGGTTGACGCCGACCTTTACCGGTGTCAGTTACGATAAAATCGAGCACCTCGGCAGCGTTCAGTGGCCATGTAACGAGGATGCTCCGGAAGGCACGCCGACCATGCACGAACATCAATTCATGCGCGATAACGGCAAGGGCCTGTTCATGCTCACCGAATACATCGCAACGCAAGAACGCACGACCCGGATGTTCCCGTTGATCCTGACCACCGGCCGGATTTTGTCGCAATACAACGTCGGCGCGCAAACCCGCCGCACCGGTAACGTGGCCTGGCATGCCGAGGACCGTCTCGAAATCCATCCGCATGACGCGGAAGATCGCGGCCTGAAGAATGGCGACTGGGTCGGCGTCAAGAGCCGTTCCGGCGAAACCGTGCTGAGAGCGCTGATTACCGACCGCGTTCAGCCGGGCGTCGTTTACACGACTTTCCACTTCCCGGAATCCGGCGCAAACGTGATCACGACCGACAATTCGGACTGGGCGACCAACTGCCCTGAATACAAGGTCACCGCCGTGCAGGCCACCAAGGTCGGTCAGACTTCGGAATGGCAGAAAAACTATCGGGCATTTTCCGAAGAACAGCTGGAACTGCTTGCAAAGGGATAGACCATGGCCAATGTCGTGATGCAGCCGCTTTCGCCCGAGCTGGGCTGGCCGAGCTACCAGCAGAGCCGGGTCGAGCGTTGGCGCGGGCAGCAGCACAGCATCCAGCAGGACTATATCGCCGAAGAGGTGCCGGTGTCGCTGGTTTACAACGGCCAGCCGCATGTAGTGATGCTGATGACGCCGGCCAATATCGAGGATTTTGCGCTCGGCTTCAGCATTACCGAAGGCATTATCCAGGATCCTGCCGAATTGCTATCGATTCATGTTTATAACCGTTCGAAAGGAATAGAAGCACGAATTAAAATTCCCGACACGCGTTTTGCCAATCTGGCCGACAAGGGCCGCAATCTGACCGGCAGGACCGGCTGCGGACTCTGTGGCGCGACGACCCTGCAACAGGCGGTGCGTGACACCAAAACGGTCGGCGGCGATTTGCAGCTGGCCTCCGGCGAGCTGTTCGCGGCACTGAACGAAATTCGCCAGCAGCAGACACTGAATCAACTGACCGGCGCGGTGCATGCGGCCGCCTGGATTCTGCCGGGACAAGGCATCCAATACCTTCGCGAAGACGTCGGCCGCCACAACGCACTCGACAAATTGATCGGCTTGTTATTGCGGCTCGGCAAAAACCCGGCCTCAGGATTCCTGCTCATGACCAGCCGGGCTAGCTACGAATTGGTACAAAAGGCCGCCAGCGCCGGCATTACCCTGCTGGCAGCCATGTCCGCACCGACCGGACTGGCCATTCGCCTCGCCGAAGAAGCCGGCATGACCCTCGTCGGTTTCGCCCGGGATGACCAGCACGTCGTCTACAGCCGCCCCGAACGGCTGACTCATACCACTTATCCTACCCTGATTACCTGATAATTGAGCGATGCAACTCGAAAAACTGATCAAAATGGCTAATGATATTAGCGATTTCTTCAATTCGGAAAGCGACAAGGAACTCGCAGCCGAAGGCATTAAAAATCATATAAAACGATCTTGGGATCCTCGAATGCGGAACCAGATCATTGCTTACTGTCAGGAAGACGGAAAAGACTTGAATGCTCTGGCGCAAAAAGCGGTACAGAAATTGGCCTCCTAATTCAGCAACGTAGACAGGGATAAGTCGGACTCGCACCATCCCTTCCTCGGCAAATCCCCTGTTAAAAATAATCTGAGGTGAAATCGGCAAATGGCCGGGACCATCCAAAGATTTGTTGTAATTGTAGGATGGGTAGAGCGTCAGCGAAGCCCATCAAACAGTCGTCCGGATACTAACAACAAGCGTTTCGAGGCTCCTGTTATCCGAATATGACCAAGCTCCATGCACCACATGCCCCCCAGCAATGGGTTTTGCTGACGCTCTACCCACATCCTACCGGCTAAACAACCTTCCTTCTATAACAAGCTTCAAAGCTCCCCCGTTGACGGTACGCGGATACGAATCACAAGTCTCGATCGCGTAGTCGCGGGATTGCTTGCGATTTCGACGCAGGGAATGACAACCGCCATCTCGCGGTCTTGGGCTTGAGCGACAAACACATCGCTACATAGCCTTTATCCTCCCATAAATGCTGAGCATCCACGCCTTCGAGAAATCTTATCCCCAGTATTGAACAAGCAACCGGCCCTATGGAACCAGGAAATCCTGCTTCCGAACGCCACGGCTAAATTTCCTTTTCTCTTGAAATGTCTTGAGTGGTATTCATGAAATTCTGTATTTCCATTATGATAACAAACTTTTTACATATATATGTTATAAATGTATAAAATACTTTCCTGTAATCTGCATTGAGGCATTACGCCATGTGCCTGGGGATTGCGCAAGACTCATACCACAAGGAGTAGAATCATGTATAAAATCGCCACCATCCCACGAAAAATAGCCATCGTATGCGTGGCAATCGCCGGGCTCTTGTTCTTTCCCTTGGCGGCTCAGAGTGCCAATGTACTGCGCAGTTCGGTGACAAGACAGGGTGGTCAATACCTAATACACATGGAAACCGTTGTCCAAGCCCCCATTTCTAAGGTCCACTCCCTTCTCAAGGATTATAAAAACTTTACCCGCTTCAACTCAATTTTCAAGCAGGTTAAATTTGTGAAGGACCTGGATGATGGAGGGATTAGAATGGGCGTCGAATCGGAGTTTTGCATACTGGGCATTTGCCAGCATTTCGACTGGCTCCAGGATGTCCAGTTTCTACCCGACGGGGATATTTCCATAACTATCGTGCCGAACCAAGGTGATTTTCGGCAGGGAAATGGCCGCTGGAGTCTATCATCGGTAGACGGTGGAACTCGGCTGTTATTCAACCTTGATCTAACACCGAAACATTGGGTTCCGCCAGTATTGACTACATTGTTAATGCAGCAAAAAATTTCCGATGACGCTTTTAAATTCGCCCAAGAACTAGAAAAGATGGCAATCTCGAAAGGCTGTTAATTCCTAGTTTATCAGCCAGTGCCGCTTCTGGCAGCCTGCCAGAGTCGGTCCATCATACAAGCAGAGATAGGATCTTGTGTAATATTAAGGATGACATCGAAGCGAAGAATGCCCTATCCATTATCCACACAACGTGTAGAGAATTTCAGACAAAAAAAGGAGGGCCATCGAAGTCCTCCTTTTTTGATAGCGGAAAGGATTCTTTTTAGAAACCAAAGCCGATATAGCCGCCGGCGGTGACGCCGTTGGTATTTACACCGTCCACGCTACCCAATGCTTGGTGCCAGCGGGCATCCGCACCGATATAAATATCCTTCCAAAGCTTATAATCCGCACCAGCGCCGAACTGCATACCCGGGTTGAGTACGGTAATTGCATCGGATGGCGGACTGATGATCGACAATTCGAAGCCGACAGGAATAATCCATGGTCTGAACGCGCTGCCTTTCATGAATTTGATTTTCGGGGAAGCTGCCAAAGACAACTGATTGACAGTAGCGCTCTGCGTATTGGCGGCAGGAAGGTTTACACCTAAACTAGCCAATACCGCAGTCTCTTGAGGAGATAAACCGTTTGATTTCTTGGTTCCAAGCTGCCGGTAATCGATCAACAATTCAGCCAAAAGTTCGGTATTGTCCATCAAGCCGAACAAATCGTCGTTGATGCTGAAATCGAAGCCAGCGCCGAAATACCAAGCGTCATGACCACCGATTGAGCCAACGATAGCACCAAAAGGAGCTCCGCTTCCCGAAGGATCCAATGTACCGCCTCTCTTTTGTTCGTAACGCGCATAACCGCCGCGGAAGAAAGCCATGTTATCCTTGGTTTCAACCTTAACCGGTGCGGATTTGACTTGCTGCATCCATTGATCCAGCTCTTGAACTTTTTCGGAATCGTTATGCGGCGCATTGACTGCGGCGCGCAAACTGGCCAATTCGTTTTGAACCGCTTGCAACTGTGCTTCCAGAGCGTCCGCTTTGTTGCTTGCGGCTTCGGCAACGCGCTCCGCTTTCGAGTGAGCCTGTACTTCCGGCGCAGCGGCAACGCCGGCCAGAGTCAAAGCCGCTGCCGCAATAGCACAGGGTGTATAAATTTTCTTGCTCATTTATTCCTCCTCATGAGGTTGTAATTTTACAAAATTTTGCTTTGAAACAACAAAGCGTATTCCACGGCGTAATAATAGCAATAATACCTTTCCATTACAAGTTTTTATGTTATTTTTTCAACATATTTTTTTTATTTAAAAACATAGACTTAAATGATTTTAGCAAAAACAATCTTATCCTTGTACGCCTAAAACAACAAACGCGGCGATCAATTTCCGTGACTACAATATAGTTGTCGAGAAGGCTTTCTATCCTCTACCCGTCTTAAAAAGTAATTTCTAATAAACTAAAAATACTTCATAGAAGCTTTTTGTTGCATTTCAACAACAATCAAACAACCGGGTATCTGAAAGGCGGAGAAGTAAAGGTTTCCTCATGCTCCGAATTTAATGACATGAATATCCGCTATTTATCATAATCAGAGCATTTTTTATATCGCGTGCAAGGGGCGAATTTGTTCGCCTTCAAATCAAGGTCACGGGCAATTCAGTTCGCGCCCCTGTAGAAGCGGCTTCAGCCGCTATTAGAGAATCTATCGCGGCTGAAGCCGCTCTTACACAATCTGGTTTTGGACAATTAAGGCCGTCATTTTTGTTGGAATCCCTAACGGCATTGCCAAAAACAAAGACCCTAAACCCGAAACGAAAGTGCGTTGGCCCTCTCTTACCATCAAATACCGAACCGGAAGCCGCAATATTATGTTAGATTAACCGGTTCTTAGGTTGCAAAGGTCACTTGAGACCTCGTAAACCGATCGCTTCGATAAACCGATATCTACTTATCGATTATTTATACTCCTGAATCAACATCCCGGTTCTTTCCCCGGCTTTTATTGATCCATGACTCAACATCCAGACTTTACGCTAATCGGCGGCGGCATCATCGGCCTTTTAACCGCCAGAGAACTCCGCCAAACCGGCGCCCGCATTACATTGATCGAAAAAAACCGGCTCGGCCAGGAATCCTCCTGGGCAGGCGGCGGCATTTTGCTTCCTTTATATCCCTGGCGGCAACCGGATGCGATTTCCCGCCTGGTGATGCGCAGCCTCGCCTTGTATCCGATCCTGGCTGAACAGCTCATAGAAGACACGCGGCTGGATCCCGAATGGACGCCCTGTGGTTTACTGATCACCAAAAATCCCGATATCCAGGCGGCAATCGACTGGTGCCATCGCAATGCGATCCGCTACGAAGCGCCCGGAGCGGCTTTTTTCGATAATTTGAATACCCGGCCCGAAAATCCGCTTTGGCTGCCCGATATCGCGCAGGCGCGCAATCCCCGGCTGGTCAAATCGCTCAGACAGGACTTGATCGATAGAGGCGTTAAAATCATCGAAGCGTGCGAATTAATTTCGGCATCCATGCATCAATCCCGGATTGATGCAATCAATACCACGCAAGGTACATTCGCAGTCGACCGGCTGATCATCAGCGCCGGCGCCTGGACCGGCGAATTATTCGGGCAACGGTTTCCGGCCCTACCGCCGGCTTGTACGCCGAACATCGTGCCGGTCAAAGGCCAGATGCTGCTGTTCGAGGCCAAGCCCGATACGCTCCGGCATATGGTGCTCGACGAGGACCGCTATCTGATCCCGCGCCGGGACGGCAAGATTCTCGCAGGAAGTTCGGTCGAACTCGATCAATTCGACAAAACGCCGTCGCCGAAAATACACGATCAGTTGAAGAATTTTGCTTGGGCGCTGATGCCTTCATTAAAACACTTCCCGATCATCAAACATTGGGCGGGCCTCAGGCCGGGAACCGAACACGGCATCCCTTACATCGGCCGGCACCCCGAAATCGGGAATCTCTACATCAATGCGGGCCATTTCAGAAACGGTCTGGCAATGGGACCGGCCTCGGCCGAACTGCTGGCCGACCTGATCTTGAACCGCGCGCCGCGCGTTGCGCCGGAACCTTATCAATTTTCCAGGCCGCATTAATCGTTTTTTCGACATGAATTTTTACCCTCTATTACGTCCGCTCCTGTTTAAGCTATCTCCTGAAACCGCGCATCGCGTCACGCTGAACCTGCTCGATGCGGCTTATGCCTCGGGCATCAGCCGCGCGCTCTATCCTGAGATCGAGGCTGCGCCGGTCGAAGTGATGGGCTTGAATTTTAAAAATCGGGTCGGGCTCGCAGCCGGCCTGGATAAAGACGGCGACCATATCGATGCCTTGGCCTCGCTCGGTTTTGGCTTCATCGAGATCGGAACGGTCACGCCTCGCCCCCAGCCCGGCAATCCGAAACCGCGCTTGTTCAGGCTGCCGGAGCATCGGGCGATCATCAACCGGATGGGATTCAACAATCTTGGCGTGGATCATCTGATCGGACGGGTCCGCCAGGCCGACTACAGGGGCATTCTAGGCATCAACATCGGCAAGAATTTCGATACGCCGATCGAGCAGGCGGCCGAAGATTATCTGGCAGGCTTCCGCAAGGTCTATCCTTGGGCCGGCTACGTCACGATCAATATTTCTTCGCCGAATACGAAAAATCTGCGCCAGCTGCAGCAAACCGACGAGCTCAAAAACCTGCTTTCGGCCTTGAAGGAAGAGCAATTCGCACTGGCCGAGAAACATCTGCGTTACGTACCGGTCGTCGTCAAAATCGCGCCGGATCTGAACGACGAAGAAATCGAACAGATTTCCCGATTGTTGATCGCCTTCGCGATCGACGGCGTGATCGCGACCAACACGACGCTCGACCGTACCGCCATCGGCGGGCATCCGCTCGCTGCGGAAGCGGGCGGGCTGAGCGGAGCGCCGATCAAGGACAAGTCCACGGCTGTCGTACGCCGGCTGGCGGAAGCATTGAATGGACGCTGCCCGATCATTGCGGCCGGAGGAATATTGAGTGGCGACGATGCGCGGGAGAAAATCGCGGCGGGAGCCAGCTTGGTGCAGATATACAGCGGCCTGATCTATCAAGGGCCGCAGCTGATTGCGGACTGCGTAAAGCGGTTGAATGCGGCGTAACGGCGTAGGGTGGGTTAGGCGCGCAGTTGAAAGGTTTTAAATGTAGTGCGATGTTTTCCGCGCGCCGAAACCCACCGTGGATATAAACGGCAATGGCGGGTTACGGCGCGCGGAAAACTTTGTCGTATATCAGAGGTTCAAGGGTTGGCGCGCCTAACCCGCCCTGCGATTCTGCAATAAACATATTATTCGCCGGCAACCGACATCCGCTCGATCAAAATCGATCCGGTACGGACATTGCCGCGCAGATCGACATCGTTACCGACAGCCACGATATTCCTGAACATATTCTTCAAATTACCGGCGATCGTGATTTCCTCGACCGGGTATTGTATCTTGCCGTTTTCGACCCAAAAACCGGCGGCACCGCGCGAATAGTCCCCCGTGACCATATTCACTCCCTGCCCCATCAGTTCGGTCACGAGCAGGCCGGTGTCCAGCAGCTTCAACATCCCGTGGAAATCCTGCGTGCCCGGATCAATGGTCAGATTGTGCACACCGCCGGCGTTGCCGGTGCTCTTCATGCCCAGCTTCCGGGCCGAATAGGTTCCCAGCACGTAACTGTGGACGACGCCTTGGCTGACGATGTCGTGCGGACGGGTCGCGACGCCTTCGCTGTCGTACGCGGCGCTGCCGAGCGCACCGACCAGATGCGGCTGCTCGTGAATATGGATAAATTCCGGAAAAATTTGTTTGCCGAGCGAGTCCAGCAGAAAAGAAGACTTCCGGTACAGTACGCCGCCGCTAATCGCGCCGATGAACGAACCGAGCAGGCCGGCCGCAACCTCCGCCGCATACAGCACCGGACATTGCCGGGTGCTCAAACCGCGCGCGCCGAGACGCCTCAACGTGCGTTGGGCGGCTTTTTGACCCACATGAATGGCCGACTCCAGATCTGAAGGATTCCGGGCCACGCTGTACCAGTAGTCGCGCTGCATGTTGCCGCCGCGTTCGGCCAGCACCGAACAGCTCAAGGAATGCCGGGTGGACATCGTTCCGTGCAGGAAGCCCAGCGTGTTGCCCAGCACATGGACGCCCTGATGGGTATTCACGCTGGCGCCTTCCGAGTTGCTGATTTCGGGATCGTAACCGCGCGCGACATCCTCGCATTCGATCGCGAGAGCGATCGCCGCTTCGGCATCGATCGGCCAGGGATGGTTCAGTTGGAGATCGGGAAATTCGGTCGCCAACAACTCCCGATCGGGCAGACCGGCACAGTCGTCGGCATTCGTGTACCGGGCGATGCTGCAGGCTGCCGCGACAGTGTCCTTGATCGCCTCGGGAGAAAGATGCGTGGTGCTTGCCGAGCCCTTGCGCCGATCAAAGTAAACCGTTACGCCGAGGCCCTGATCGCGGTGATGTTCGATCGTTTCGACATCGCCCATCCGGGCCGTCACCGACAGGCCGTTTTCCTGGCTGAGGCCGGCTTCCGCGGCGCTGGCGCCCTGCCGAAGAGCCTCGTCCAACAAGGACTGGACGATAGCCTTCAATTCGTTGAGTTGATCCTGGTTTTGCAAAATAGACTCTTGGGGTTCCGTGTCGGATTGCTTGGCGAACCCGACCTGATGATTTAAAGACCTGCCAGATTTTGAAAACCCGGCAGGTCTGATGATTTTTTCAAAAATCGATTAAACACTCGTCCCGCCCACGGTCAAGCCGTCGATTTTCAGAGTCGGCTGACCGACGCCGACCGGCACGCTCTGGCCTTCCTTGCCGCAGGTGCCGACGCCGGAATCCAGCTCCAGATCGTTGCCGACCATCGATACGCGAGTCAAGACGTCCGGCCCGTTGCCGATCAGGGTGGCGCCTTTGAGCGGCCGGGTAATCCTGCCGTTTTCGATCAGGTACGCCTCGCTGGCCGAAAACACGAACTTGCCGGAGGTAATGTCGACCTGACCGCCGCCGAAGTTTTTCGCGTAAATGCCTTTCCCGACGCTGCGAATGATTTCTTCCGGATGGTGCGGACCGGGCAGCATGTAGGTATTGGTCATCCGTGGCATCGGCGCGTGCGCATAGGATTCCCGACGGCCGTTGCCGGTCGGCTTGACGCCCATCAGCCGCGCATTCGTCTTGTCCTGCATGTAGCCTTTCAGGATGCCTTTTTCGATCAGGACCGTCCGCTCGGTCGGAGTGCCTTCGTCGTCGATATTCAGCGAACCGCGGCGGCCCGGCAGGGCGCCGTCATCGACGACCGTACAGAGATCGGAAGCGACCCGCTGTCCCACCCGGCCGCTGAACGCGGAAGTACCCTTGCGGTTGAAGTCCCCTTCCAGCCCGTGTCCGATCGCTTCATGCAACAGAATGCCCGGCCATCCCGGCCCCAGGACGACGGTCATATTGCCGGCCGGCGCCTCGACCGCTTCGAGGTTGACCAATGCCTGGCGCACCGCTTCGCGGCCGTAATTCAGCGCCCGGTCCTGTTCGATGAAATAACGGTAGTCGCTGCGCGCGCCGCCGCCCATGCTGCCCTGCTCGCGCCGGCCGTCCTGCACGACGATCACGGTCACGTTCATCCGCACCAGCGGCCGCACATCGGCAGCCAATGCACCGTCCTGCCCCGCAACCAGGATATGGTCATGGACGCCGATCAGGCTGACGATCACCTCTTCGATGCGGGGATCCAGCTTGCGCGTTTCGCTTTCGACCCGGCGCAATAAATCGATTTTCTGCCGGTCTTCGAGCGATCGGATCGGGTCGATCGGTGCGTAGTAAGACGGCCAGCTCGGCGGCAAAGACAATCCCACGCGGGCCTGTTGGGCCTGGCGCACGATCGCCTTCACGTTATTGGCCGCCTCCATCAGGACCGGCAGTTCGATCCGGTCGCTGTAGGCAAAACCGGTCTTGTCGCCGGACACGGCCCTCACGCCGGCGCCCTGCGCGATGTTATGGCTGCCTTCTTTGATGATGCCTCCTTCCATGACCCAGGATTCGGCACGGGTGGACTGGAAATAAATATCGGCCGCATCCGCCCTGGAAGACATCAGGCGGCTCATGATCGTATCGATTTCGCTTTCGGTAATGCCTGAAGGCTTCAGGATGGCTTGTTTGGCCAGGGTGATCAATTCCATTAATACGGTTCGGTTAGAATAAAAGGACGCAAGTCAGTATAAAGTCATCAATCTTCGCGAAGATCGTCTTTCAACGTGAAATAGAGCGATCTCAACAGTTTTTCGGCACCGCCGCCGGCCGGCTTGTCCTCCGCCGTATCTGCCTGGTCGGCGATCTCTTCATCATCACGGTCGGTTCTTTTCCGGTACTCTGCGTCCTTCCCTGGCGCAACGGTCACTTTCGTGACGGACTCTTCCGGCGAAACGGTCAGCACGTAGGGCCGCTTCTCATAATCGTCACTGAACAGGCCGAGGGTTTTTTCGATCATGGAACCGTGCTTGGACACATAACTGTCCGCATCGTAACTGACGTAAAATTTACCCTTGTCATGTTCAAGATCGGTGACTTCGATCCCGCTTTGGATCATTGCGCGCTTCAGCGAGTTCCAGGCCGTATCGAAGGGCTGCCTGAGCGTCAGCACCCAGGGCGGCACCTCGCTGATCGAGACGGCCTGATCGCCCAGGCCTTTCTTGATTTTCGCTTTGGCCTCATTGCGGTCTTCATCGGCGGCCGAAGCGGCGTCTTCCGGCCGCTTATCCGCGCCCGCGTTTTCCGGCGCCTCGCCAGCCGGCTCCTGCTTTTCGATCACCAGTGTAGGGGGCTTTTCAAGCGTCGAGGTGTCGCGGTAACGCGGATCTTCGGATGCACAGGCTGCCAGCAACAAGCCGGCAAACAGTAAACCGAAATGCAGCCGCATAGCTTCTTCCTTAAATGAATCGGCGGTGCTGCAGCACCGGAAACGCCGTACGAACTTTTTCGAGACGCTCCAGATCGATGTCGGCCATCACGAAGCCGCCGCCGGTCTTGCAGCAATCCAACACCACGCCCCACGGATCGACGATCATGCTGTGCCCGAAGGTCTTGCGTCCGTTAATATGAAATCCGCCCTGATTCGGCGCAATGATGTAGCACAGATTTTCGACCGCCCGGGCGCGCAGCAGCAGTTCCCAGTGCGCGGCACCGGTCTCGGCGGTAAACGCGGAGGGAATAATCAGGATTTCCACCCCCATCCGGGCCATTTCTCTAAAAAACTCCGGAAAGCGCAAATCGTAGCATACGGCAATGCCTATCCGACCGAACGGGGTATCGAAAACCAGAGGGCGTGCGCCGGCCTCGATCGAATCGGATTCCCGGTAGACTTCATTCGTGCCCGGCACGCTGACGTCGAACAGGTGCATCTTGTCGTAGCGTGCAACCCGTTCGCCGTGGTCGTTATAGATCAGGCAGGCGGCTCTGACTTTATTTTCGGCATCTCCCGCGATCGGCATCGTGCCGCCGACGATCCAGACCCCGTATTTCGCGGCCGTTTCGGATAAGAAATTTTGAATCGGCCCCTGGCCGTCGGTTTCCTTGATCCGTATCTTGTCCAGTTCATGCTCGCCCATCAGCGCAAAATTTTCCGGCAGCGCGACCAGTTTTGCACCGGCCTTTGCCGCTTCCGCGATCAGTTTTTCGGCTTCCAGCAGATTGGAGCCGACATTGGGACTGGAAGCCATCTGGATGGCCGCACACTTACTCATTCATTCCTCTCTCGTTATTGTCTTCATTTTTGCAGCAGCGACGGAAAGTCGGTAATTCCGCTCCAGGTTTTCTGCAGCAAACCTTCCTTTTCATGCAAAGTCAGAATCTCCGCGTTTTCCCAGCTGCCTTTGACCCGATATTGCGAGCCGAAAAAAAAGCCTTCATGCTCGGTGCCGGTGATCGTTTTGTCGATCAAGGCCGCAAACTTGCCCATAATTGTACCAGCAATGGGCACCGCATCGGCACTTTTTGGCGTCACCGTCACCACGTGATCGAGTGTCCGGTTCACGAAATCGGTTTCTCCGACAATCGAAATTTTGGCCGGCACGGCATCGACTACCAGATCGTCGGTGACGGCCTTACCGTGGGCCAGATTAAAGCGGCCTTTAATGCTGTTGAAAGTCAGCCCTTCCTGATACACGTCGCTAAAGTCCAATTGGAGACGTTTGAACCACTGCGCCATCGCCAGAATTCCGAGCACCCGTCCGAAGCCGGGTTCGATGCTCAGGATGCGCCCGCTCTTGAAATCGACGTCCGCAGCGCCCTCCAGATCGGCCAGCGCAAAACGGTAAGGCGGCGCCTGCCAATTCAGATCGAAATCGATCACGCCGCTGGTTTCGGTCAAGTCCTTGTTGATGCCGAGACGGGCGAACAGGGAGCCTCCCTTGACCAACTCCAGACGCCCCCTGGCACGGGTTTGAGAGCGGCCGCCGGCACTTTTCCAGCTTCCGGTCAACGCCAGTCTCTGGTCTTTGCCCTGCAATTCGAAGCGGTCGAACGACAGGCCGTCTTCGACCCGTTCGGTATCCAGCACAAACCGGCCCAGATCGGCTTCATTCCAAAAGGTTTTGGCGCTGCGGACCGAGAGCCGCGGAAAATAGTCGCGCGCCTCCCCTCGGCCTTCATCTTCCAGCCTGAATCGGGTCAGCGCGAAAACATCCAGACGATCCAGATTCAACTCGATCCGCTCCGGCCCCTGCAAATCGGCCGGCAGCTTGACCCGACCTTTCAGAATGGCAGTGTCGATGCCGCCCTCCCAGTACGCATCCGATCGCCGCAAGTCGAGGTCGAACCGCCCGAGGCCGGTTTCCCCCCAAAGCCCCTGGCCGCCGTGCACCTTGATCTGCGCGACATCGAATTTACTTTTCTGGCCTGAGGACGGGGTGCCGGTCAACCGGATCCAGTCCCGCAATTGCAGCCGGTCGCGATGGATTTCAAGCAGCAGGCCGGGCTCGCTGCGCGGCTCGGCCCGGCCATCGCCCAACAGGATATGGCCCGACTCGACATGCGGCTTGTTCAAACCGATTTTGAGCGCGGCGCTGAAATCGTTGCCGTAATGCAGTTGGACCAGTGCCGTATTCCGATCGTCAAACTCGAAAGCAATCGACAAAGGTTTCTGTTGATTTGCCGGTTTTGCCAGCATATCGGGCAAATCCAGCCGCACCCCATTCAAATCGGATTGGGCTGTCAAGGTCGGCTTGCCCTCCGTATGCGGCAGGCGCAAGGCAAGCCGGTAAGCGGCCTCTCCCCGCGCGAAATCGAGCCAGGGCATATCGAGTTTGATACGGAGCGCTTCAATGCCGGCTCGCCCGTCGGCACGCACTTCGGTTTTAAAGCCGTCCGTGTCGAGGTTGATTTTGACCGGACGATCCAGAAAGCTGGCGGTAAGACTATCGCCATAGACGCCTTTCCCGTCGAACTTGAGATTTCCGGTCAGGTTTTTCAATGTCAAAGCGGGGGACTTCAGCCCCAACACGGCATCCTTGAACTGCGCTTCCACATCGGTCCGATAACCGCCGCCGTTTTCCAAAGGAATTTCCAAATTCAGGTTGAACTTGGCTTTCCCTTGCGGCGCCGCAATACGCAAAAACGCATTCGTGCGTTCGGCCAGGGGAGAGTTCCGCACGAATTCGAGCGCCTGGCCGATATCACCCTCCAGCTCGCCTTTGATCGCCAGCTTACCGGCGGCCTCCAGACTCCGGATGACGACATCGCCCTGCTTCACCGCTACGCCGTAAAACGCCCCCTGCCGCACAGCCACATTCAGACTCTGCCGGTAAAACAAGACTTCGGCCGCCGCACCGGTCAGATTCGGCCAGCCCGATTGATAGGCAAGCTCCACATTTTCCGCGTCGAAGAGAACTTCGAAGACGCCTTCGGAGCCTGTAAACGGAAAATCCCCCGGATTGCCGTACAGCAGAAATCCGCCTTTCGGGATGGAGCCTTTCACAAACGCATGATCGAGCCAATCCACCACGCCGGACGCGATGCTTTTGGCCGGCAAATAGCGGCTGATCACTTTGACGTCGGAACAAGAAAACCGGCTCTGCAGATCGATAAACGGCTCGCCGCCTTCGTCCGGAACGGAAAACTGCAAGCGGCTGTCCGTCTTGATGCCACGAGACTCCAGCGTCAGCAACGGACTGGCAATGGACAGCCCTTCGTCCGTATGCCGCCATTGGACAGTCCCCGCTACTCGATCGAGCGGGAGCGGTTCGCGAAACAGGCCCGGCGCATGGAATACCGCATCTTCGCCGGCCAGTTCGATCGCGCCCTGCTGCCGGTTGCCCCGGATCCGTCCGGACAGATTCTCCAGTCCGGGCAGTGCACCGACCGCCGCGAAGCCCGCCTGGTTGAAGCCGCCGTTCACCGACAGGATTTGTCGGTCGAAATCCGCAAACAGCGCAAAATCGCGCAGTTCGCCTTTCGGATTGAAATCGCGCAGCGACTTGGCCGCCGCATTTTCCTTCGGCAGCAGAAAACGGCCCAACAGAGCGGCTTCCTGCAGTTCCAGGCGCTCGGCATACAACGCCATCCGCCGCGCGGCCTTTTCCTGTCCGCCTGCATTTTTGATGCTGAGTACCGCATCGGGCCAGGTTTTGATCTCGTCGCGCTCGCGGGTCTTCAGTACGAATTCCTTGAGGTTAAGCTGCCACTGCCTTTCGCTGAGCCCCAGATAGAAACGGCTTTGCAGTTGTTCGGCGACGAAGGGTTCGGTACCGGGCCTGTTCAACCTCAAACCGCGAATATCCGCCTGGGCGTTAACCGCCACCGCCTGCGTCTGCCGCCAGTCGCTCCAGATCCTGAGATCGCCGTGCCCGGACGCCACCGTAATCGCCATCGGCAGATCGAGCGTCACCCATTCCGGCAAATTCAGGTTGCGGCCTTCGAGAAAGGCGCGGCCTTGCAGGTTTTTGAAATCGAACAGATTGCCGGCGAAGTCCACCGACACCCGCAGCGTTTCGCCAAACTTTTCGGGTAACCGCATCAGTACGTTCAACCTATGGCGATCGCCCTCGTTGATCAGCGCCATGTCGACGGACTCGAACGTCAACGGCCGTCCCTGTTTCTGCTCGTCCTGCCAAGCAATGTCGCTGTCGAGCACCTCGTATTTGCCGGTTTCGAGCAGCCACAACGGGTCGCCCTCGCCTTCCCTCAGGCCGGCGATGCTCAATTTGCCGTCGGCATTGCGTTTGACGGTCAGTTTCGCGCCGACCAGCGTCACCCAGGACGAGGCCAGCAGATCCCTTTTGAGAGCGGCCTTCAGCAGATGAATGCCCAAACGGATTTCCCTCAGCTCGATCGCATTGCGTTCGGCCGACGCGATCGAGGCGATGCCGATATCGCTGAGCACGACCTCGGGACTGAAGCCGCGCATCCGGGCGCCGAGCCGGCCGATCGTGACCGGAGCGCCGACCATCACGCCGACCCGCGACGCCAGCCGGGCCTTGTAGCCTTCGACGCCGGACAAGGCCAGGCGCACGCCGGTCATGCCCAGAGCGGCGGCGATCAATCCCCAGAAAAGCAGATGCCGGGCAGCCCGGCTAACATGGCGGATCATAAAAACGGGTGAAAAGCCAAGGATGCTCTAGGCTGGGATCGAAGCTTTTTTCGCAGGATGACGGGCGCCTTTCGCCTTACAAAAGCACCACATCGTATTGCTCCTGATTGTACTCGGCCTCGGCGCGGAACTTGATCTGCACGCCGAGAAACGCTTCGAGTTCCGCCAGCATGTCGGCCTCTTCGTCGAGCAGCATTTCGACCACTTCGTTCGAGGCCAGAACGAGCAGCTGTTTGACCTTGTATTGCCTGACCTCGCGGATGATTTCGCGGAAGATTTCGAGACACACCGTCTCCGGCGTTTTCAAGACGCCGCGGCCGCCGCACGCCTTGCAGGGCTCGCAAAGGATGTGTTCGAGGCTTTCCCGGGTCCGCTTGCGGGTCATTTCGACCAGTCCGAGCACCGACACCTCGGTGATCTTGGTCTTCGCGTGATCCTTCTCCAGATGGCGTTCGAGCGCCTGCAGCACCTGGCGCTTGTGCTCGTCGCTCTGCATGTCGATGAAGTCGATGATGATGATGCCGCCGAGGTTGCGCAGCCGGAGCTGGCGGGAAATCGCCTGCGCCGCTTCGAGGTTGGTCTTGAAGATCGTCTCTTCCAGATTGCGGCCCGAAACATAACCGCCGGTGTTCACGTCGACCGTCGTCATCGCCTCGGTCTGGTCGAACACCAAATGACCGCCGGACTTCAGCTTGACTTTGCGGTCGAGCGCCTTTTGAATCTCGCTTTCGACATTGTAGATTTCGAATACCGGGCATTCGCCGGTGTAATGCTCGATCACCGGCACGATCTCGGGCACGAATACTTCGGCAAACTCGACCAGCCGGTGATAGGTCTCGGTCGAATCGACCCGTACCCGATCGATGCCTTCCTTATAGAGATCGCGAAGCGTGCGGATGCTGAGCGGCAGGTCCTTGTGAATGAACTGCTTGGCCTTGGCGCCGGCAATCTTTGCAGAAATCGCCCCCCAGAGCTTCAGCAAAAAGGTCATATCGGCGATCAATACCGGCTCTTCGACGCATTCGGCCGCGGTCCTGGCGATGAAGCCGCCGCAATTGTGCTCCTGGCGGAACGCATCGAGGCAGGCTTTCAGGCGTGCCCGTTCTTCCTCGCATTCGATCCGGTGCGAGACGCCCGAATTGTTCGCATAGGGCATATAGACCTGATAGCGCGACGGAATCGAGATTTCGGTCGTGAGCCTCGCCCCTTTGCTGCCGATCGGGTCCTTCACCACCTGCACGACGATGTGCTGGCCTTCGTAAAGATAATGCTCGATGTTTTCGGAGCCTTTTTTTTCGAGCTCTTTGCTGGACAGGTCGGACAGGTGCAAAAACGCGGCCCTGGGCAGGCCGATATCGACGAAGGCGGCCTGCATGCCGGGCAGCACCCGGCAGACTTCGCCTTTATAGATGTTTCCCACTAATCCGCGCTGGCGGGTGCGTTCGATGATGAGTTCCTGCAAAATGCCGTTTTCGATGACAGCAACGCGCGTCTCCGGCGGCGTCACGTTGATTAGAATTTCTTCACTCATGCAAAACCTGGATACCTTGTTGTAAAAGAAGTTCGGCCGTTTCGAACAACGGCAGCCCGACCACGCCGGAAAAACTGCCCCGGATCGACTGCACGAATACACTGCCGAGTCCCTGGATCGCATAACTTCCGGCCTTATCGGCCGGCTCTGAGGTTGCCCAGTAGGCCAATATTTCCCGTTCGCTGAGCGCCCGGAAAGTGACATGGGTCACACTCAGCGCCTCGCCGTGTTCGTTCCCGCGCAGCGAGACCGCACTGTAAACCTGATGTGTCCGCCCCGATAATCGGCGCAGCATCATGATGGCATCCTCCTTATTCTTAGGCTTGCCCATAATCTGCCCATCCAGTACGACCGCGGTATCGGCGGCAAGAACCGGCAAACCCATATGCACCACTTGCGCATGACAAACCGCCGACTTTTCGGCCGCAATCCTACGCACATAGTCATGGGGCGCTTCATTATGCCGAGGCGACTCGTCAATGTGCACCGGCCAGATCTCGTAAGTCATACCGATCTGATCCAGCAATTCACGCCGACGGGGCGAGGCCGAAGCAAGAATGATCCGGGCTTTCATCCGCGATGATAAGGATGGTGGGTCAGAATACTCCAGGCGCGGTAAAGCTGCTCGGCCACGACGATACGCACCAAAGGATGCGGAAAGGTCAGATTCGACAAACACCAGGATTCGCGAGCCGTTTTTTTAACCGCTTCGGCCAAGCCTTCCGGCCCCCCGATCAGCAAAGCGAGGTTCTGGCCGCTTTCGAGCCAGCGTTTCAACGCCGCGGAAAGCTCGGGAGTGGACCAGGGCTTGCCTGCCAAATCGAGCGCAACCGGATGGCAATTCGCCGGAATCGCAGCCAGCATCCGGTCACCTTCGTCCTTTACAATCCGAACGACATCACAATTTTTGCCCCGATTGCCCGGATTAATTTCCTTTAAAATCAATTCGCATTCCCGCGGCAGCCGCTTCGCGTATTCGTCATAACCTTGCTGCACCCATGCGGGCATGCGGTTTCCTATCGAGATCAGATGTATTTGCATCGGAGCAGGATACCGAGAAGCGGCGCTTGTTGCAATGCGGAGCATGCAATTGCAGTAGTTCCGGCAGAGGGCTCAAGTCGGCACATTGATGTTACAACTGATTCCGATGACTGGATAAATTGATCGAAACAGGCTATTTTACAGCCAGTTTTATGCGATCTTAAATGCTTGGGGAATCAAATGAAAAAGGGTATTCGGAATTGGGTGTTGAAAAGTTAAAGTTTGGCTGAGACAGAAATTTTATTCATTGTTGAAATACCGTGCTCGGTATTGCTTCCAGAAGATCACAGGCAGCACTCGGCCAATTTGAGACATTTAAAGATTCCGAAATGGCTTCAGCAAAAAGTCGGCTCTATGTTACTAAGGATTTGGCTCCGAATAACTGCCCGGCCAAAGACCTGCCAGATTTTAAAAACCTGGCAGGTCTGCAACGTATGCAGGGAGGTTAATTGCGGCCGAATCCTAAGCAGCCATTAATAAAATTATCGTTTTTTCTCCCCTTCAACAATCAATTCAATGGGCATCCTCGATTCATAAATTTTGTGAATGGCAGCATGAGTAAACATCATTTAACACCTGGGTAGCGCTCTAGTATGGTGTATTGGAACATAACCAACAATGAGGTATAAAAATGAATCGTTTAGTCAAATTTAGCGCTATCTTACTTTTGGGAGTAGCCTGGCGAGCAGGTGCTGGAGGTAATTCGAATTTCGAGGTTCTGGCCAACCTGGACCAGGGGCCGGGCAATGTCACCGTGACGCAGGAGGGACGCATCATTATGAGCCTGCATCAGTTTTACGCGCCCGAGTTCTCTGTTGTTGAAGTGCAGCCGAATCATGCGTTGACGCCGTTTCCTTCACCAGCATTAAGTGCTTTTATCTCGCGATCGGCATTGAAGCTCGATTCGGTTCTGGGCATCCGTTCGGACAAAAACGGCATTGTCTGGATGCTTGATAACGGCATGCGCGGCAAGGCCACGCCGAAATTGGTCGGCTGGAATAGCCGTACCGATCGATTGCACCGCGTCATTTATTTGCCCCTTCCATTAACCGGTGAACACGCTTTCGTGAATGATTTTGTGGTCGACCTGCGCCACCAACATATTTATATCAGTGATCCGGCCGGCGGCAGCGATGCGGCATTGATTGTCGTAAATATAACAACAGGTTCTGCGCGACGGGTGCTGCAAGGCCATCCCAGCGTGCTTCCGGAAAACGTCGATCTGATTATCGACGGAAAACCGGTTCAGGTCAGGGAAGCGTCAGGGCGTTTGGTCAGACCGCATATCGGCGTCAATCCGATCACGGAAGACCTGAACAACGAATGGGTCTATTATGGCCCGATGCACGGGCATGGCCTGTACCGGATCAAGGCGGCCGATCTGACCGATGAAAGTCTCGATGCGCAGACGCTGGCAAAGCGGGTGGAACGCTATAGCGATAAACCGATTTCGGACGGCATCACAATCGACCAAGCGAATAATATCTATCTCGGCGAATTGGCCGAAAACGCGATCGGCGTCATTGCGCCGGATCGGACTTACCGGCGGCTTGCCCAGTGCCCGCGCTTGTCCTGGGTCGATTCCTTCAGCTTCGGACCGGAGGGCCGTTTGTACGCGGTAGTCAACCGGCTGCATCAATCAGCTGTGCTGAACGGCGGCGAATCGGCATCGAAGCTTCCTTATTATCTGCTGCAAGTCAAACCGCTCGCCCCCGGTCTGCCGGGGCGCTAAGCCAACCTCATAGGGCGGCAAAGGTCTGGCCGATGTCAGTAAGGAGCCCGCGCAGCCAGACCAGCGCTGGGTCCTTGTCGCAGAGCGGATGCCAAATCATCGTCAGGTCATAGTCCGGCAGATCGACCGGGACCGGAAAGATGTCGAGCGCCGCAAAGCGGGTGAACTGTTTGGCGGTCCGCTGCGGCAGCGACAGGACCATGTCGGTTTGCGCGACGATCAGCGGCGCCGATAGAAAATGCGGCACGATCAATTGAATGCGCCGCTCCATGCCCATTTCCTGCAATTTCTGATCAATCAGTCCAACCGGGCTGCCGGTCCGCGAAATCAGCATATGCGGCAATGCGACATAATCGGTTAGTGACAAACCGTCTTCTAACATCGGATGCCCCTTTCGGGCCAGACAGGCCATGCGATCGCTGAACAAAGTCTGACGATGCAGATGGGAAGGCGGATTCAACACCGATTCAAATCCGAGCACCACGTCCAGGCTGCCGTTTTCGAGGGCTCCTGTCGGAAACGAGGCTTCGGTGCGTTTGACCTGGACTGCAATGCCGGGCGCGAGGCGGCTGATCCGTTCGGATAGCGCTGGCAACATCAGAAGTTCCATGTAGTCGGTCGCAGCCAGTACGAATCGGCGCTGGCTGGTCAGCGGATCGAACGCCGCCGGCAACCGAATCAAATGCTCTACTTCTTTCAAAACTTCCTTGACCGGGTCTATCAAAGCCAATGCCCTCGGCGTCGGCTTCATGCCGCTTGGCGTTTTGATCAGCAGCGGATCGTCCAGTTGCTGGCGCAGCCGGTGCAGAATATGGCTCATCGCCGATTGGGTAACGAACATCCGTTCCGCGGCGCGTGTCACGTTCAATTCTTCCATCAGCACATCGAAGGCCACCAGCAGATTCAGATCGAAATTTCTTAGCGAAGTCATAAAAAAGTATCCCTGCCGCGATAAAAGCTGCATTTTTCCATGGTACTACGCCGGCGCGGAGCTGTACGTAGGTCCTCATGATAGCGAAAAATCACCGGGTTCCCGGTAATGAATTTGCTCAATGGCGGCATGAATTTTCACCATTTAACAAGCCGACTCGAAGTATTTAATCTATCTCCCCAGCGTGTTGTTGGCCGATTCAAGTATCCGCTTTCCCCTCATTTAAGTGATCCTCGGCGGCTGGACAATGCGCACCTTTTTTCATTTCATCCTAGGAGATGTGAATATGTCGCTACCTATTACTACGCAATCAATCAAGCCCTATTCGGGCGAAAAAGCCAGGCTTGTCAGGGCTTACGATTATCTGATTCTGGTCCTGGCCCTGTTTCTTTTTATCGGCTCGTTCCATCTGCATTTCGCACTGACCGTCGGCGACTGGGATTTCTGGGTGGACTGGAAGGACCGGCAGTGGTGGCCGTTGGTCACGCCGCTGATGGGCATCACGTTTCCGGCGGCGGTGCAGGCGGTGCTGTGGGATAAGTTCCGGCTGCCGCTCGGCGCGACCTTGTGCGTCGCCGCCTTATTAATCGGCACCTGGGTCACCCGGATCTTTGCCTATCACTACTGGAATTATTTTCCGGTCAACATGGTGCTGCCGGCAACGATGCTGCCCGGCGCGCTGGTGCTCGACGCGATTCTGATGCTGAGCAACAGTTTCACAATTACCGCCATCATCGGCGGCAGCGCCTTCGCCTTGCTATTTTATCCGAGCAACTGGCCGATTTTCGCGCTGTTTCACATGCCTGTCGAGTATGCGAATGCCCAACTGACCCTCGCCGATTTATTCGGTTTTCAATACATCCGAACCGGAATGCCGGAATACCTGCGCATTATCGAGCGCGGCACGCTCCGCACTTATGGCCAATACGCGGCGCCTCTGGCCGCCTTCTGTTCGGCGCTGCTGTGCACGCTAATGTATGCCTTGTGGTGGTACATCGGCAAGTGGTTTGCGACAACCCGTTACCTGAACAAAATCTGATCGGAGATAGCAAGATGAAAATCAGAATTACAAAATGGGTTTACACCATCGGATTGATTATCATAGGTTTAGGCGGGCCAGTACAAACCGCTCTCGCCCACGGTGAGAAAGCTCTGGAACCGTTCATCCGGATGCGCACGATCCAATGGTATGACGTGGCCTGGTCCAAACAACAATTCAAGGTCAACGAGGAAGTAACCGTAAGCGGCCGTTTTCATGTCGCCGAAGACTGGCCGGTCAGCGTGCCGAAGCCGGATGCGGCGTTTTTAAATGTATCGACGCCGGGGCCGGTGTTGATCCGTACCGAGCGTTGGTTGAACGGCAAGCCGTGGGTCAACTCGGTGGCGCTGCAACCGGGCGGCGATTATGAATTCAAGATCGTGTTGAAAGGCCGTCTGCCGGGACGCTACCACATCCATCCGTTCTTCAATTTGAAGGATGCAGGTCAGGTAATGGGTCCGGGCGCTTGGCTCGATATTTCCGGGAATGCCGGCGATTTCAGCAACGAAGTCAGAACATTGAATGGCGAAATCGTCGATATGGAAAGCGTCGGTCTCTTCAATGGTATCGGGTGGCACCTGTTTTGGGGCGTGCTGGCGACAGCCTGGCTGCTTTGGTGGGTACGCCGGCCGCTGTTTATCTCCCGTTACCGGATGTTGCAGGCCGGCATGGAAGATGAACTGATCACAGTTAATGATCGCTTGATTGCCAAGGTCGTGCTGGCGGCAGTGCCCGTGGCTGTACTCGCCATCAACGCGGTCACGGTCAATCGCTACCCGAACGCGATTCCCCTGCAGGCGTCTCTGGACCAGGTATTGCCGCTGTCCGCCCAGGTCAATGCGGGCCAGGTCGATGCAGAAGCGGTCAAAGCCGAATATATCATAGCGAAGCGGATGATGATCTTTACCGTCAGGGTCAATAACCGCAGCGATAAGCCGGTTCAGCTCGGCGAATTCAATACCGCGAACGTCAGCTTTATCAATCCCGAGTTGCCGGCCGCCTCCCAGGTTTCGACGATCGAGGCAACTTTGAGGCTGGATGATAATACGCCGATTCGACCGGGTGAAGAGCGAACGATCTCCGTAACAGCGCAAGACGCCTTATGGGAAACCGAGAAGCTGGATGGCCTGATCAACGATGCGGACAGCCGCGTCGGTGGCCTGCTGTTTCTTTACGATAGCGAAAGCGGCGAGCGTTACATCTCGAGTGTATCCGCCGCCGTGATACCGAAGTTTTAATCATTCATTAGGAGACCTAGCGGACCTGGCGGCATTCCGTATGGCGCTCTCCAAGGTGGGGACGTTGACCGGCCAGAACGATAGCTCCCTATATCATCAAGAGGAGAACCCTTATGGCTACAACATCAGAAAATATGCCCGTTATCACATCAACCGGGAACCGTCTACCCTGGTATTTGCAGGATTTGCCACGATACCTGAAAACCTTCGGCGTGCTAACCGTCATGTATATCGGCTTGCGTCTGTACCAGGGCGCTTTTGCGGTCTCGGCAGGGCTCGATTCGACCGAGCCGGCGTTCGAGCAATACTGGATGCGGTTGTTTTATATTGAACTGGCGGTCATCGCGGTGGTAATGACCGGCCTGTGGTCTTATTTATGGCTTACGCGCGATCGGCAGCTGGACAAGCTATCGCCTAAGGAAGAGATTCGCCGCTATTTCACGCTGACGATGTGGATCAGCATCTATACCTTCGCCGTGTATTGGGCCGGCAGTTATTTTGCCGAACAGGACAATTCCTGGCATCAGGTCGCGATTCGCGATACGCCGTTCACCGCCAATCACATCATCGAGTTTTATTTCAATTTTCCGTTGTATGTGATTCTTGGCGGCTGTGCCTGGCTTTATGCCAGAACGCGGCTTCCCCTGTATGCGCAAGGCATTTCCCTACCGTTAACCTTGGCCGTGTTCGGCCCGTTTATGATCCTGGTCAGCGTCGGCTTCAACGAATGGGGACATACCTTCTGGTTTCGCGAAGAATTCTTCGCCGCGCCGATTCACTGGGGCTTTGTGATCGGCGTCTGGTTTGCCCTGGGGGTGGGCGGCATTCTTCTCCAGGGCGTCACCCGCTTAATCGACTTATTGGATAAGATTGAGGATGCGGAATAACGCCGGGATGAACATAAACAGAATAGATTCCGCGCCCCAGCGGTTGCACTATGCCTGGATCGTATTGGCAGTGACCTTTGCGTGTCTGTTTTTCGCCGCCACGCTCCGGTCATTGCCAGGCATCCTAATGCTGGCGCTGGAACACGAGTTCGGCTGGACCCGAGACACGATCAGCGGCGCCGCGGCGTTGAATCTGCTGCTATTCGGAATCTCCGGGCCATGGCTGGGCCGCTGGATGGATCTCTATGGACCCAAACGCGTATGTTTGGTCAGCATTGCGCTGCTGGCGCTCGCTGCCGGGGCTTGTACCATAGCCAGTGAACTATGGCAGTGGTATCTGCTGTGGGGAGTCATGGCCGGCATCGGCTCCGGAGGGACGTCAATCGTGCTGGGTTCGGCCTTGATCAACCGCTGGTTTACTGAGCATCGGGGATTGGCGCTCGGCGTGCTCGGCGCGGCGTTTTCATCGGGCCAACTGGTTTTCACACCGCTGCTGATGCAGATCAACATGGATTTCGGCTGGAGACCGACTCTTCTGCTATTGGCTGGACTGTTAGGATTATTGGTGTTGCCGCTCTCGGCCTATTGGCTCGCTGACGAACCTATCCTGAAAAGGTGTCGTCCATACGGTAATGCCGGCAATGAGATAAAGCACGTGCCGGCCGATCCCAGACCAATGCGCAAAGCGATACGTCAATCCCAGTTTTGGTTGTTGGCAGGCAGTTTCGCCATTTGCGGCTTCACTACATCCGGTCTATTCCAAACCCATCTGATTCCGCACGGTATCGAGCATGGATTTACAGAAATGGGGATGGCGGTATCACTGGGCTTGATGGGTGCGACTGACATTGTGGGCACCATCTTATCCGGCTGGCTTTGCGACCGTTTTGACAAAAGCAAATTATTGGCCATTTATTATGGCTTGCGCGGTCTGTCGCTAATGGGGCTGCTCTTCGTGGAGTCTATTGAACAAATGCTACTGTTTTCGATGGTTTATGGTTTGAACTGGCTCTCCACGGTACCCGCAACCTCGGCGCTGACCGCCGATTTGTTCGGCAAAAATAACGTCGGCGTCGTATTCGGTTGGATCTGCTGTGCCCATCAAGCGGGCGCCGCATTGGCTTCGTACTCAGCCGGCTACCTGCATAGCCGGCTGGGCAATTATCATCTGGCCTTTCTTTGCTCAGGCCTGTTTGCCTTATTAGCAGTGCTCATGGTTGTTAGAATTCGCAAATAAATTGAGATTCGGCGTTTTAGGAAAATATCCGGCGACAAATCGGTCACTGCTTCAGTCGGATAAGGGGAGAAAAGCAGACGGTTGAGAGGAAAAATAGTTAGCGACGAGTTTTGGGTCGATGACTGCTGCTCAACTTTTTCTAGATAGTGTCGTCATAAGATAGCTGTCCACAGGGCGATGCACCGGATCTGCACAGCGGCCAGGAACGATGCGGTGTTCTTGGCATAGCGTGTGGCAATACCTCGCCAGCGCTTGAGGTGCAAGAACGCGTTTTCTACTAAATGCCGCAGTTTGTACAGGTCGCGATCGTAGTCGCGGGGTTGTTTTCGATTGCGGCGTGGCGGAATGACCACCGTCATCTGATTTGCTTCGGCTTGGGCTACGATAGCATCGCTATCGTAGCCTTTGTCCGCCAATAAGTACTGAGCATCCACGCCTTCGATCAAGGCTGAAGCCTGCGAACAATCTGCTGTGGTACCTGCTGTAATAAGGATTCTGACCGGCATACCATGCGCATCCACGGCCAGATGTATCTTACTGTTGAGCCCCCTTTTGTGACCGCCATGCCCTGATTGCCGCCTTGCGCGCCGGTCGCATGCGGATGGACTTTGATGTGGCTGGCATCAATCATCAACCATTCATAGTCGGGTTCGGTGACCAACTGTTCCAACAGGGCTTCCCAGACGCCGTGATCTCGCCAACGGCAAAACCGGCGATGGGTGTTCTTCCAATCGCCATAGTCAGGTGGCAGGTCGCGCCATGGCGCACCGGTACGCAAAATCCAGAAGACCGCATTGATAAACAAGCGGTTGTCTCGCGCTTTTCCGCCCCAGGCCCCGGCACGGCCGGGCAGATGGGGTTCCAGTAAGCTCCAAACCGTATCGGAAATGTCATGGCGGCGGTGGGCAGGTTGGGACATGGCTCTTTAATCTCATCAGCAACGACAATCTCCGTATTATACCTGACAAAGACTTATCTTGTGACGACACTATCTAGCAAGCGATAAAAAAGTGACTTTTAGGCAGCGGTTCTGATGACATGCAATTCCAAATTACGAATCAATTGCTAATTTGCCATTCAACATCCACTTCCGAATACCCCTATTTTTTTTCTACCAACACCACCGCCTGCACCGCAATTCCTTCCTTACGGCCTTCGAAGCCGAGTTTTTCGGTCGTAGTCGCTTTCACATTGATGAAATCAACTTCGGTTTGTAAATCGTCGGCGATATTCCGGCACATCGCGGCGATATGGGGAGCCATTTTCGGGGCTTGCGCGATGATCGTGATGTCGGCATTGACCAGGGTATAGCCCCTATCACGAACGACGCCGTAAACATGGCGCAGCAACACTCGGCTATCGGCGCCTTTGAACTGCGGATCGGTGTCCGGAAAATGTTTGCCTATGTCGCCCAGCGCAGCTGCGCCCAGCAACGCATCGGCCAGCGCATGCAGCACCACGTCGCCGTCCGAATGCGCTTCCAGTCCTTTTTCGTAAGGAATCGTCACGCCGCCTAAAATGATGTGATCGCCCTCGTTGAAGCGGTGCACGTCATAGCCTTGCCCTACTCTGATCATTGTTGCTCCAGATAAAAGGTTGCCAGCGCCAGATCTTCGGGCCGGGTAATTTTGATGTTGTCGGCTCGTCCTTCGACGATTTTCGGCTTGAAGCCTTTCAGCTCAAGCGCACTGGCCTCGTCGGTGATTGCCGGGTTGCCTTCCGCTTCGGTCAACGCAGCCTTCAACATGCCGTAGCGGAACATCTGCGGGGTCAACGCGCGCCAGATATGGCGGCGGTCGAGCGTTCCGACGATTGAGCTTCCCTGCACATCCTTCAAGGTATCGTGCAAAGACAGCGCCAGAATCCCGCCGATCGGATCATCGGCCAGGGTATCGATCAGTTTACGGATATCTTCCGACGTGATACAGGGGCGAGCGGCATCATGCACCAGCACCCAGTCGCCGTCATCGGCTTGGCCGTGCAGGGATTTCAACGCGGACAGCACCGAATCGGCCCGTTCCTTGCCGCCGGGCGCGGTGATCACGCTTGGATGCCTCGATACTTCCAATTCGGGCCAGTAGGGATCCTCGGTCGAAACGGCCACCGCGACCGCACCGAACACGCCCGCCTCCAGCAAGCGGTTCAGGGTCCGCTCGATCACGGTCTTTCCGGCCAGTTCGAGATATTGTTTGGGACGGTCGGACTGCATGCGCTTGCCGACGCCGGCCGCCGGCACGACGGCCCAGAATTGGATTGACTCGGTCATCAAACAGGATTGATCAGCAGGGGAATCGCGTCAAAACGCATTCAACCCAATGGATGTTAGGGATTATTTTTCGATTACCTGAAAAAAAGTCTCGTCTTCGCGAATCATGCCCAATTCGTCGCGGGCGCGTTCCTCGATCGCTTCCTGGCCTTTGTGCAGGTCCCTGACTTCCGCATAAAGTTTCTCGTTGCGCTGGCGTTTTTCCTCGGCCAGCTTCTTCAGTTCCGCCAGCTGTTGTTGATAGGCGCGCGTTTCCTTCAGACTGCCGTCGCCGAGCCACAGGCGGTATTGAAAGTGGAGGATCAGCAGAATGATGACCGCAACGAGAAATTTCATGACGTCCGTTCAGGGCGCAGGCCGGCAAACATGCCGGCCTGCGCCCGTTTCCAGGATTTAGAGCGACTTGAATGCGCTACGGCCGGCATAGCGCGCCACGCCGCCCAGCTCTTCCTCGATCTTCATCAGGCGGTTGTACTTGGCGACACGGTCGGAGCGGCTGAGCGATCCGGTCTTGATCTGGCCGGTGCCGGTCGCAACGACCAGATCCGCGATCGTGGTGTCTTCGGTCTCGCCGGAACGGTGCGAAACGACCGCCGAGTAACCGGCTTTTTTCGCCATGTCGATCGCGGCCAGCGTTTCGGTCAACGTGCCGATCTGATTCACCTTGATCAGGATCGAATTGGCGATGCTCCGCTCGATGCCTCTGGCCAGAATCTTCGGATTGGTTACGAACAAATCGTCGCCGACCAGTTGGATGCGGCCGCCGAGTTTTTCGGTCATCAGTTTCCAGCCGTCCCAATCGTTTTCGTCGAAACCGTCTTCGATGCTGATAATCGGATATTTGTTGACCCAATCGACGAAGAAGTCGGCCATTTGCGCCGACGTGTACTGCTTGTTCTCGGACGCCAGATCGTAGACGCCGTCGCTGTAATATTCGGACGCGGCCGCATCCAGGCCCAGGTAAATGTCGACGCCCGGTTTGAAGCCGGCCTGTTCGATGGCCTGCAGGATCACGCCGATCGCTTCTTCGTTGGATGACAGGTTGGGCGCGAAACCGCCTTCGTCGCCGACCGTGGTCGCCAAACCTTTCGATTTCAATACTTTGGCCAGATTGTGGAACACTTCCGCGCCGTAGCGGATCGCTTCGCGGAAAGTCGGCGCGCCGACCGGCAAAATCATGAACTCCTGCAGATCGACGCTGTTGTCCGCATGCGAGCCGCCGTTGATGATGTTCATCATCGGCACCGGCATCACGAATTCGCCGGACTTGTTCAGATAACGGTACAGCGGCTGCTTGCTTTCCTGCGCCGCCGCGTGCGCCGCCGCCATCGAGACCGCCAGCAATGCGTTCGCGCCCAGACGCGACTTCGATTCGGTGCCGTCCAGTGCGAGCATCTTGTTGTCGATGCCTTCCTGATCGGCCGCGTCCATGCCGATGATCGCGCCGCGGATTTCGGTCTTGACGTTCTCGACGGCTTTCAACACGCCTTTGCCGAGATAGCGGGATTTGTCGCCGTCGCGCAGTTCGATCGCTTCACGTTCGCCGGTCGATGCCCCGGACGGCACCATCGCGCTGCCGACCACGCCGGACGCCAGTACCACATCGGCTTCGACGGTCGGGTTGCCGCGCGAATCCAGAACTTCTCTTGCACGAATATCTACTATTGCAGCCATTAATGTTTCCTTAGATTGTTGTTTCTATCAGGGGATGGGCTTTGACCGCCTGATCGATGGTTAATAAAACTTCGAGTAATTCTTTGATCCGGTGCATCGGCCACGAATTCGGGCCGTCGCTTTTCGCCTCGGCCGGATTCGGATGCGTTTCCATGAACAGGCCGGAAATGCCGACCGCCACCGCGGCCCGCGCCAGCACCGGCACGAATTCGCGCTGGCCGCCCGAACAGTTGCCCTGTCCGCCCGGCAATTGTACCGAGTGGGTCGCATCGAACACGACCGGGCAGCCGGTGTCGCGCATCACCGCCAGCGAGCGCATGTCGGAAACCAGGTTGTTGTAGCCGAACGACACCCCGCGCTCGCAGACCATGATCTTGTCGTTACCTGCGGCCTTCGCCTTGTTCGCGACATTCGCCATGTCCCAGGGCGCCAGAAACTGGCCTTTCTTGATGTTGACCGGAATGCCGCACGCGGCGACGTTCCGGATGAAATTGGTCTGCCGGCACAGAAACGCCGGCGTCTGCATCACGTCGACGACCTTCGCAACTTCGGCGAGCGGGGTGTCCTCGTGCACGTCGGTCAAAACCGGCACGCCGATTTCTTTTTTGACTTTGGCCAGAATTTCGAGCCCGCGCTCAATGCCGAGTCCACGGAAGCTTTCATGCGACGAACGGTTGGCCTTATCGAACGACGATTTGTAGATAAAAGGAATGTTCAGTTCCTGCGTCACTTCTTTCAAATAGCCCGCCGTATCGAGCGCCAGTTGTTCGCTTTCGATCACGCAGGGGCCCGCGATCAAAAACAGCGGCTTGTCGAGGCCGACTTCAAAACCACATAATTGCATGAGTGTTCTCGTTTTGTGACTACTTCTTGTAATGGTATTTACAACTGATAACAATCAACCTGCCATCCTGGATTTTATAAACCAAACGGTGTTCGTCATCGATTCGCCGCGACCAATAGCCTTGCAGTTCATATTTCAACGGCTCCGGTTTGCCCAACCCTTCATAAGGATTGCGGCAAATATCCTTGATCAGCGTGACGATGCGTTTATGGCATTTTTTGTCATCGATTGCCCACTGATTAAAATCATCAAATGCCGTGGCTTCGAAACTGATGATCACAATTTTTCTAAATCAATATCGATCAGACGGTTGCTTTCGATCTGCTCAATGGCGGCCAGCAGCCTCTCTTTATTTTCGGGGTTGGACAATAAATAAGCCGTTTCATCTTGCGCGACCTGCGTCACTTCGGAAATCGCGATTTCGATCGTTTGATGAGGAAACTGGGCTTTTATCGCAGCGATGAAGTTTTCATTCAGATCATCGCTATTGATTTTATAAAGCGTGTACATTGAACTTAGAGGTTTATTCTTTTGATGTAGTGGTATTTTCCGTTCATTTATTTTTTAAAACCGCTGCAATATCGATATATGTGATTGCTTATTATACTTCTGGCAATAAGGCATCAGAACTAGTGCAGCTTCCCTAGCTCTTTGAGGCCCAAATTCCTTTTCAATCTTTTCCAGTATAATTTTATATTGCAACAGACTACCGCTACGATTATAAGGCTCGCGAGTATTTAGTATGCTTTCAAGCCAATTCATTGTCATTTTTGCTGAAGTAGGTTTCATATCTTGGGGTACATGTTTAAGCCTACCTTCTTTGAATGCTTCATAACATTCCAGAATCATTGCTTTTGTGATCATTGCTAAATCTCCGTTCAGAGTTTACATTAAGCCGTGTAGGTCGGGCAGAGCTTTATTGCCCGACGTTTTAGGTATCGGTTGCACGAAATGTCGGGCACAAAAAAGCGTGCCCGACCTACTACACTACGCAGCTCAAAATTGTTGGGTTACGGCTATCGCCTAACCCAACCTACACAGTTATCTTTTTATGCTCCGCCGCCGCGATCACGAATCCCGAAAACAACGGATGCCCTTTGCGCGGAGTCGAGGTAAATTCGGGATGGAACTGGCAAGCCAGGAACCAGGGATGATCGGCGATCTCGATCACTTCGACCAAACGCCCATCGATCGATTTGCCGGAAAAGCGCAGGCCGGCCTTTTCGAGCTTATCGAAATACTGATTGTTGAACTCGTAGCGATGACGGTGACGTTCGGTAATCACGTCTTTCTGGTAGAGACGGAACGCCAGCGAATCGGCCTGCAGGCGGCATTGCTGACCGCCGAGGCGCATCGTGCCGCCCAAGTCGGAGTTTTGATCGCGCGTTTCGATCCGGCCGGCCTCGTCCATCCATTCGGTGATCAGGCCGATCACCGGATGCGGCGACTTCGGCAGGAATTCGGTGCTGTGCGCGCCTTCGAGTTTCGCCACGTCGCGGGCGAATTCGATCACTGCGACCTGCATGCCGAGGCAGATGCCGAGGTAAGGAATCTTGTTCTCGCGGGCGTATTTGACCGTGGCGATCTTGCCTTCCACGCCGCGCTCGCCGAAACCGCCAGGCACCAGGATCGCATCGACGTTCTTCAGCGCGCCGACGCCTTCGTCTTCGATCGTTTCCGAATCGATATAATGAATTTTGACCTTGTTACGAGTTTTGATGCCGGCATGAATCAGCGCCTCGTTAAGGGATTTGTACGAATCGGTATGGTCGACGTATTTGCCGACGATCGCGATGTTTACCTCATTGGTGGATGTGGTCAATGCATCCACCACGTTTTTCCACTCGGCCAGATTCGCGGGCGGCGCATTCAGGCGCAATTTGTTCACGACGATGTCGTCCAGGCCCTGTTCATGCAGTAAGAGCGGAATCCGGTAAATCGTATCCGCATCGACCGCCGAAATGACCGCTTTTTCCTCGACATTGGTAAACAAGGCGATCTTGCGGCGCTCGTTTACCGGAATCGGCTGTTCGGAACGGCAGATCAAAATGTCCGGCTGGATGCCGATGGTGCGCAGTTCCTTGACCGAATGCTGGGTCGGTTTGGTTTTGAGTTCGCCCGCCGAGCGGATATAAGGGACCAGCGTCAGGTGAATGAACAGCGAGCGCTCCGCGCCGAGGTCGACGCGCATCTGCCGGATCGCTTCGAGAAACGGCAACGATTCGATGTCACCGACCGTGCCGCCGACTTCGATAAGCGCGACATCTTTGCCCTCCGCGCTTTGCTCGATGCGGCTCTTGATTTCGTCGGTAATATGCGGAATCACCTGTACGGTCGCGCCGAGATATTCGCCCTTGCGCTCGCGGCGCAGTACGCTGTCATAGACCTGACCGGTGGTAAAATTGTTCTTCCGGGTCATCGTGGTTTTCAGGAAACGCTCGTAATGCCCCAGATCCAGATCGGTTTCCGCGCCATCCTCGGTCACAAACACTTCACCGTGCTGGAAAGGGCTCATCGTGCCCGGATCGACGTTGATGTAAGGATCCAGCTTGGTCAACGTCACTTTCAGGCCGCGCGCTTCCAGAATGGCCGCGAGCGAAGACGCCGCAATGCCCTTGCCGAGGGAAGAGACGACCCCGCCGGTGATAAAGATATATTTGGTCATGTAAAGATTGTTTACTTCGGATTTTAGACAGATGACGGGTATCAGAAGGGTGGCTATTCTAGCACCAAACAGGCACTATCGTCTTTAGCGATTTGCGCGCCCGGATCAATGACGGGCTAACGCCAGACGGAAACAGGGATACAGGCCTTCCCGGTAATAGTCGGCGCCGATCCAAAGGTCGGCGACCGCGGCCAGTTGGCCGTCGAGATAGAGCAAAGGAAGCGCAGCCCTTTCCCAAGGCGGCATACCGATCTCCTGATAGAGATTTTTCAAAAGATGATGACCACGGCGTCCGGGCAACGCGATCTTTTCTCCCCCGCTACGGAATTTGACGGTTACGGTTGACTGCCGCCAGACGGACTCGGGAATTCCGTCCGTCGAAACGACCCGATTCAGGGTCATGCGTTTGCCGATCATCAGCGATTCCTTTTCCTTCGGCCAATCCAGGGGCTGCAAATCCTCGACTTGCCCATTTCGCAGGCAATACAATCTGTTCCGGTAGCGGCGCATTTGACAGCCCTGCCCGTTCAGCACCGGATCGCTATCGCCGGCGGCGCCGATCACGTGATCGAACAACTGCGTCAGAAAAGCCTGGGACGGCATTTTCAAACCCATTTGCCCGAACCAGTGCCGGATGATCAACCGGCGCCTTCGAAGATCAAACGTGCCGAGCCGCTCGATATCCAGCGTGTTGTCGCGGGCGGAATGCACGAGAGCGAACGATTCGGCGGCAATCTCGGCCAGCACGGCATAAGCTTCCGCGCAATGGCCTGCCGCCCGACCCACGGTCCGATCGCAGGCCGGCCAGCGCTGTTTCAATAACGGCAGTACTTCGCGGCGCAGAAAGTTGCGGTCATACACGCTCTCGCGATTGGTCGGATCCTCGATCCAATCCAATCGATGCGCTAACGCATAGCGATCTATGTCTTGTTTCCGGACATGCAGAAACGGCCTGAGCAGCGTCCCCGGACCGAACGGCATGCTTGCCGGCATGCCGGCAAGCCCGGCAAACCGCCGCCCCGCAGCAACTGCAGCAGGACCGTTTCGAGCTGGTCGTCCCGATGCTGCGCCACCAGCAGCACATCATCCGGGCGCATCAACGGCTTCAGCGCCGCGTACCGGGCGTTCCTGGCCGCTTCTTCCGGGCTTTCACCCGGCCTGGGATGCGCATCCACGCGGCGCAGCAAAAAATCGACCCCAAGTCCGCGCGCCGTCGTTTCGGCATGGCGCGCCCAATCCTCGGCCTGCGCCTGCAGGCCGTGATGCACGTGCACCGCCGTAACTCTTTCACGCAGTTTCGGTTCCTGAGCGCACAGATGCAGCAGCACGTGCGAATCGACGCCGCCGCTATAGGCGAGAAAAATTTGCCGGGGAGACGCCCGGCACAAAGCGAGCGAAGACTCGATCAGCCGCGGCGTCAGCATGTGGGTTAAAATCTCGAGGTTCAAGAGCCCGGCATTAAGCCGGGCGGCGGAAATACCGGCTATTTATTTAACCGGCTCTTCGATGAAAGCGCCGAAATTCATCAGGCGCTGATAACGTTTTTCCAACAACTCGTCGATATCGAGCTGTTTCAGTTCTTCAAGATGGCGCTGTAGGGCTTCCTTCAAATTCTCGGCCACGCCGTGAAAATCCCGATGGCCACCGCCCACCGGTTCGCGCACCACTTCATCGAGCAGGCCCTGCTCGCGAATCCGGTCGGAAGTGATCCCCATCGCCTCCGCAGCAAGCTGCGATTTGTCCGCGCTTTTCCATAGGATCGAAGCGCAGCCCTCCGGAGAAATGACCGAGTAGGTGCTGTATTCCAGCATGATCAGACGGTCGCCGACGCCGATCGCCAACGCGCCGCCGGAACCGCCTTCGCCGGTCACGGTGCAAATGATGGGGGTTCCGAGTTTGGCCATTTCGAACAGGTTTTTCGCGATCGCTTCGCTTTGTCCGCGCTCCTCGGCGCCGATGCCGGGATAGGCGCCCGGCGTATCGATCAGGCAGATCACCGGCAATTGGAAGCGCTCGGCCATCTTCATCACGCGAAGCGCCTTTCGGTAGCCTTCGGGGCGCGGCATCCCGAAATTGCGGTAGATTTTTTCCTTGGTGTCGCGGCCTTTCTGATGCCCGATCACCACGACCGGCTCTCCGTCGAACCGAGCCAGGCCGCAAACGATCGCCGGATCGTCCGCATAAGCGCGGTCGCCGTGCAATTCATGAAAATCGGTGAACATCAGCTTGATGTAGTCGAGCGTATAAGGACGTCCCGGATGGCGGGACAATTGCGAAATCTGCCAGTCGGACAGCGTCGCGAAGATCGATTCGGTCAGTGCACGGCTTTTCTCTTCCAGTTGCTGGATGGCATCGGATATGTTGATGTCATTATCGAATTCCACATTACGAAGCTCGCGGATTTTGGCTTCCAGTTCGGCAATGGGCTGTTCGAAATCGAGAAATTTTAAATCCATGGGGTCTTGATCGATGAGGGTCTAAGTCTGTAAATAAAAACACCGGCCGCCCGAGAATGCGGCTAACGGGCAATGATTATACCCGATGCAGTAAGCGAATCGTAAATTAATCCCACGGAAAAACAATGTATCGTACTGCCGCTCAGTCCGGCCATGAGCCGGCAAAAAAAGCCCCTGCACAATCACGTTGCACAGGGGCCTGGCTCACGCAGCCGGAGAACTCGCCGGCCGAAACACATTCAGCGCGGATATCCGGAGGGCTATTGCGGGTAGCCTTGCTGCGGGTAGCCCTGTTGAGGATAGCCCTGCTGCGGATAACCCTGCTGCGGATAACCCTGCTGCGGATAACCCTGTTGCGGGTAGCCCTGCTGAGGATAGCCTTGCTGTTGCGGATAACCTTGCTGTTGCGGATAACCTTGCTGTTGCGGATAGCCCTGCTGTTGAGGCTGCTGCGGAGAGCCTTGCTGCGCGCCGGCATTGCTGTTCGCAACGATCGCCAGTTCGACACGGCGGTTTTGCGCGCGGTTTTCCTCGCTGGTATTCGGAAACTTCGGCATTCTCTCGCCCATGCCCTGCTGTTTCAGACGGGAAAAGTTCACGCCGTGCTGTCCGAGATAATCGGACACGCTGGCAGCGCGTTGTTCCGACAAACGCTGATTATAAGTATCCGAGCCAATGTCGTCGGTATGGCCGGTAACGGTAATCGTCGATTCAGGATATTGATTCAGGATAGTGGCCACCGTATTCAGCGCGGACTGCGCTTGGGGGGTCAACGTCGATGAATTGAAGGCGAACGTCACGTTTTCCGGCATGTTCAGATTCAAGGTGTTCTCGGCGGTTCTCTGCACTTCGATGCCGGTACCCTGCAAAGACTGCTCCATTTGTTTCTGCTGATGATCCATATAAGCACCGACGGCCGCACCGACCAGACCGCCGGCCAAAGCCCCCCAGCCGGCATTCTTCAGATCGTTGCCGCCGAAAGCGGTGCCGATCGCCGCACCGGAAGCCGCGCCGATGCCTCCGCCCATAGCAGCCTTGCTGAGCGAAGACTGGCCGGTGTAAGGATCGGTGACGCAAGCCGATAATAATACGGAACTGATCGCTGTGATTAATAAGGTTTTTTTCATATTTGCCTCGGTCATGGGGTGAATAGTGGGCGACCTTTTATATTGAAGCCGATAAAACGTATTTTCAGAAAATTTGCCTAGTTTGACATTAATTTCCGAAAAGTTCTTAATAATTATACTAACAGATTCTAAACGGATACTGAACAACCGCGCCGGATTCGAACATGAACTTAGCCGCATAAGGACGCCTTAGCCAGCTTGCATCTGCAAACCTGCCGTCTCCGCAGGCCATTTCCATTCGCGGATCTCCGGCATGTCCTCGCCGTGGATCCGGATATAGTGCTTGTGGTCTATCAGTTTGCCCTTGAAATATTGTTTCAGATAAACCGCCCGCTCTTTTAACCGAGGCACTCTGTCGATCACATCGATCGCCAGATGGAAGCGGTCGATATCGTTCATGACGACCATATCGAAAGGCGTCGAAGTCGTGCCTTCTTCCTTATAGCCGCGCACATGCAGATTCTCATGGTTGGGGCGGCGGTAAGTCAGCCGGTGGATCAGCCAGGGATAGCCGTGATAAGCGAACACGATCGGCTTGTCGGAAGTGAACAGTTGTTCGAAATCGCGGTCGGACAGCCCATGCGGATGCTCGCCCGGCGGCTGCAGCTTCATCAGGTCGACGACATTGATGACCCGGATTTTCAGGTCGGGAATCTGGGTCCGCAGGATGTCGACCGCCGCCAATGTCTCCAGCGTCGGCACGTCGCCGGCGCAGGCCATCACCACATCGGGTTCTTTACCGAGGTCGTTGCTCGCCCATTCCCAGACGCCGATGCCGGCGTGGCAGTGCTTGATTGCCTGGTCCATCGTCAGCCACTGCGGCGCCGGCTGCTTGCCGGCGACGACCACGTTCACGTAGTTGCGGCTGCGCAGCACGTGATCGGTCACGGACAGCAGGGTATTCGCATCGGGCGGAAAATAAACGCGCACGACCTCGGCTTTCTTGTTCACAACATGGTCGATGAATCCCGGATCCTGATGCGAAAAGCCGTTATGGTCCTGGCGCCAGACGTGCGAAGTCAGCAAATAATTCAATGAAGCGATCGGCCGCCGCCAGGGTATGTGGTTACAGGTTTTCAACCATTTCGCATGCTGGTTGAACATCGAATCGACGATGTGGATGAACGCTTCGTAACAGGAAAAAAAGCCGTGCCGCCCGGTCAGCAGGTAGCCTTCCAGCCAGCCCTGGCAGGTATGCTCGCTGAGAATCTCCATGACCCTGCCGTCGCGCGCCAAATCGGTGTCTTCCGGCAGGATTTTTTCCTCCCAAACCCTGGGCGTCGCCTCGAAAACGGCATCCCAGCGGTTCGAGGCCGTTTCGTCGGGACCGAAAATCCGGAAGTTGCGCTGTTCGAGGTTGCCCCTCATCACGTCGCGCAAAAACTTGCCCATCACCCGCGTCGCTTCCGCCTCGACCGCTCCGGGTGCAGGGATTTCCAGCGCATAGTCGCGAAAATCGGGCAGCCGCAGATCGCGCAGCAACACGCCGCCGTTCGCATGCGGATTATCGCTGATCCGGCGCTGGCCGCGCGGCGCAAGCTCCAGTAACTCGGGTTTCGGCGTCCCCTGCGCATCGAAGAGCTCTTCGGGACGGTAACTCAGGAGCCATTGTTCGAGCATCTCGATGTGCGCCGGATTATCGGCCAGATTGGCCAGCGGCACCTGATGCGAACGCCAGAAATCCTCGGTTTTCTTGCCGTCTACACTCTCAGGGCCGGTCCAGCCTTTCGGGGTACGCAGGATAATCATCGGCCACTTCGGGCGGCTCCAGGATTGGCCGGAGCGTACCGTTTGCTGTATCGCCCGGATCTCGTCCAGGCACCGGTCGAGCGCCTCGGCCATACGCGGATGCACCGCCGCCGGATCGCTGCCTTCGACCAGATAAGGCCGGTAGCCGTAGCCTTCGAAGAGCTTGATCAACTCGTCCTGGTCGATCCGGCTCAAAATCGTCGGGTTCGCGATCTTGTAGCCGTTCAGATGCAGAATCGGCAACACCGCCCCGTCCCGCGCCGGATTCAGGAATTTATTCGAATGCCAGGAAGCCGCCAAAGGGCCCGTTTCGGCCTCTCCGTCGCCGACCACGCAACAGGCGATCAGGTCGGGATTGTCGAATACGGCCCCGTAGGCATGCGACAACGCATAGCCGAGCTCGCCGCCTTCATGGATCGAGCCGGGCGTCTCCGGCGCGACATGGCTCGGGATGCCGCCCGGAAACGAAAACTGCTTGAACAGGGCACGCATCCCCTCGCGATCCAGCGAAACGTTCGGATAACGCTCGCTGTAAGTGCCTTCCAGCCAAGCGTTCGCGACCATCGCCGGCCCGCCGTGCCCCGGGCCGCAGATAAAGATCATGTTCAGATCGTGCGCCTTGATCAGACGGTTCAGGTGCACATGGATGAAATTCAACCCTGGCGTCGTACCCCAATGCCCCAACAAACGCGGTTTGATGTGTCCGAGCGCCAACGGCTCGTTGAGCAGCGGATTGTCGAGCAGATAGATTTGCCCGACCGACAGATAATTTGCCGCGCGCCAATAGGCATCCATCCGGCTCTGCATTTCGGGGGAAAGCGTTGCATGTTCTGAAGCGGTTTTCACGCGTATTCTCCTTAAGATCGATATTCCAAACGGTTTAAAATCTGCGCCGCAATCTCGCGCTCTTCTTCGGCATGGATAACCAGGATTCGCGGCTTTTTGATGGGACTGCCGATATCCCGGTCATGTTCCGAGACCCGCAGGTTGGCTTCAACATCGATCGCGAAACCGAGCCGGTCGAGCCCTTCGGCAATTTTTTGCCGGATCAGGGGCGCGTGCTCGCCGATGCCGCCGGTGAAAATCAGCGCATCCACATCGCCGAGCACCGCGCAGAGCGCCCCGATATATTTTCTGATCCGGTAGCAATAAATGTCGACGGCCAGCCGGGCCCGCTGATCGCCGTTTTCGGCCAGCCGCAAGACTTCGCGCATGTCGCCCGCCCCGCACACGCCCAACAGGCCGCTTTCGCGGTTGAGCAAACGGTCCAATCGGTCCGCCGTCCAGCCTTCTCTGAGCAGAGTCACCGGAATCATCGGGTCGATGTCGCCGCTGCGGGTCGTCATCATCAGACCTTCGGTCGGCGAGAATCCCATCGAAGTGTCGACGCCTCTGCCGCCGAGTACCGCAGTCGCACTGGCGCCTCCGCCCAGATGCAAAATGATGCAATTGATATTGGCGCGGTCCTTCGACAAGAGCGTAGCGGCCCTTGTAACGCTGTATTGGCAGGAAATGCCGTGAAAACCGAAGCGGCGAAACTCGACATTGCCCGACAATGCAGGAGGAATAGGGTAGCGGCTCGCATGTTCAGGCATTTGCCGATGGAAAGCCGTATCGAAAACCGCATATTGCGGGATTTCCGGAAACGCGGCCTCCGCCATTGAAACGCCGAGACGGTTCAGCGGATTATGCAGCGGCGCATAAGCATCCAGTTCCGCAAGACGGGCCGACACCTCGGAAGTCATCCGAGTCGCACAGGTAAAGTCGCCGCCTCCATGCACGACCCGATGACCGATCGCCCCCAAGGGGGCTTGCAGGTCCGGCAGCTGTTCCCGCCACTCGTCGAAAACTGCGGACAAGGCTTGCCTGGCCATCGCGTTCTCGGGAATATGCCGCTCGATGTCCTTTCCCCGGCTATCCCGACCTTTCAACCGAATGCCGCCTCCGTTTCCGTAATCGGCATTCATTCGCGCGATCTCCCGCAAACTCGAATCGAACAGCCGGGTTTTGACCGTGGCGCTGCCAACGTTTATGATCAGCAGCATGAATTCATCGGAACGCATGGACAAGAATTATCGCATTTAAATTTAACGAGCAAATGAAATAGGCACAAGCCGGCAGCCGCAGCCGCCCGGAGCGCCGCAAACGGCGGCCCCGCGCCAGCAGGATCATACCGGCAGGGAATTAGATGAACGGCTCGCCGCGCGCCAGCCTGGGAAGATCGCCCGCGATTCCCATCGCGCTGCGCATCACCAAATTCTTTGCGGGCAAGATCCGTTCGGCCAATCCCAGGCCGAGATTACGCAAAAATTTGACCGGCGGCAGATCGTTGCTGAAGACCCGGTAAAACGCGTCCATCACGGTCATCATTTTCAGATTTTCGTTCCGGCGCATTTTTTCGTAGCGCTTCAATACCGCGGCATCGGCGATGTCCTCGCCTTTTTTATCGGCATCGAGCAGCACTTCGGCAAGCGCCGCCGCATCGAGAAAACCGATATTGACGCCCTGCCCGGCCAAAGGGTTGATCATGTGCGCCGCGTCCCCGACCAGCGCGACGCCGGGTTTGACATAATGCTGCGCGTGCTGGCGCTTCAGCGGGAAGCTGGCCCGCCCCAGCACTTTGTTGATCTTGCCGAGACAATCGGGGAAAGCGGCTTGCAACTCCCTCAACAAGTCCTCGTCGGCCAACGCTTTTAAACGGTTGACCTGATCGGGAGAATTGTACCAGACGATCGATCCGTAATGCCCGGTCAAGGGCAGAAATGCTTGCGGTCCGCTCGGCACGAAGCGCTGCCAGGTAATATCCTGCTGCCCGTAGGCGGTTTCGACATAGATCACCAGCGCATGCTGTTGATAATCCCAGCCGGTCACCCCGAGGCCCACCGTTTGCCTAACCCTGGACTGGCCGCCGTCGGCCGCGACCAATACCCTGGCCGACAACACGCGCCCGTCCGCGAGTTCGAGCTCGGACACCTTGCCGGGCTGATAACGGATTTTGCTCACCTCGACCCGGTAAATGACTTCGACGTTTTCGAACGCCTCAAGACGCTCCAGCAGTGCCAATTGGGTGATCCGGTTTTCGACGATATGGCCCAGCTCGCGTTCTCCGATGTCGTCGCTGCGGAACTCGGTATCGCCCGCCGTTTCCCAGACCCGCATCCGTCTGAAGGGGCAAAACCGGCGACTTTCGACGCCTTGCCAGGCGCCGACCGCCGCCAAAATGTTTTTCGAGGCGATGCTGAGCGCCGAAACGCGCAAATCGTGCGGCTGTTCCGGCGAGAAAGGTTCGGGCGGCGCGCTCTCGATCACCGCAACTTTCAGGCGACCGCCGCCCAATCCGCAACCGACCGCCGCACCGACCATACCGCCGCCGACAACCACCACATCAAAATCTTCTTTCATGTTTCCGAAAAGTACTGTATGCCTAATAAACCGGACCCGAACATGGCTCAAAACGTTTTCCCGCCCTGTTCCACCCGACTTTACAGCGCCATTAAGCCCTTGTCCAATAAATATTTTGTATCCGAAACAGGGCCGATTCCCCGCTCGACAAGCATACGATTCGGTGATATAAGCAACAAAATCCGTGACGGTAACACCCTACTATCGTAAACGATTCGACGGCCTTCCGATGCCTTGCAGAGTTCGAGTAACCCATGACAAACCCGGACAAATCTGTTAGCATTGGCAGGTTTCACTAGATGAATTTCTTTGGCAAAGAAAATATCGTAACGGACTCAATGCGCCGGTTTTCGCCCGGCTTACTCTATCACGCATTGAAATAAAACGATCAATTATGGCCGCCTGCGCGGCATAATTAGGACGGGCTGAACTATGAACAACAATTCCCGAATGAGCGACCAGCAACCCTTACTCTACGATGCCGATTTATCCCAGGATAGCTGCGGCGTGGGTTTCATCACCCATAAGCAAAGCATACAGACGCACGACATTTTGGTCAAAACGCATGAAGCGCTGTGTACGATCCCGCATCGGGGAGGGATGAGTTCGGAAGGAGTCGGCGACGGCGCCGGAATCAATATCGACTTATCGCTGAAATTCTTCCGCAAGATTACCGGTTTGAATGACCTGGAACTCGGCCGATTCGGCGTTGCGAATTTCTTTTTTCCGGAAGATCACGATCACTACGACTCGGTTACCTCGGAACTGATCGAGCGCCATTTCAGAGAAGCCAAGCTGCCGATCATCTTATGGCGTAATGTACCGGTCGACAACTCGGTCCTGAACCAAGCCGCGGTCAAGGCGCAGCAGCCGATCAAGCAGGTCGTGTTCGGCCGCCCGGAGCATTTGAAGTCGGCTAGCCATGACGAGTACGAAAAGTATATTCAGGCGGCTCTGCTGGATCTCGAAAAGGAAGGTTTTACCCGTCCGGAGCTGAACGGCTTTTATCCGCTGTCGATGAGCTCCCGCACCCAGGTCTACAAGGGCCGGCTGAATTCGTTCGAAGTGATTCCGTATTTCAAAGACCTGTACGATACCGACCACGAAGTCAGTACGCTGTTTTTCCACACCCGGTTTTCGACCAACACCGCGCCGGCCACGATGATGGCGCAGCCGTTCCGCTACATGGCGCACAACGGCGAACTGAATACCGACAAGAAAAACCGGCTCAGCGAAAACGCGATCGCGCGCCAGCACAACAAGCACATCTGCTTTCCGTGCGGCCAGTCCGACTCTGGCCGCCTGGATCAGACCTTGACCCGGCGGATCAACGAAGACGACCTGGACATCGTGACCGCGGTGCTGGCGATGATGCCGCCGGCCTGGGAAAACGACACCACCCTGTCGCCGGAAGTGCGCGCGATGCTCGAATACTTCAGCCTGTACGAAGAAAAGAACGACGGCCCCGCCGCGCTGATCTTCAACGACGGCATCCGCGTCGGCGCGCGCCTGGACCGCCTTGGCCTGCGTCCTCTGCGCTCGGTCGAAACCAAGGAATACCTCGCCGTGATGTCCGAAGCCGGCCAGATCGACTTCCCGCCGAAGGAAGTGCTGACCCGCGGCCGGATCGAGGCCGGCGGCATGCTCTACTTCGACCACAGCACCGGCGAAAAATATAACAGCCATCAGGTGATGGAAAGGCTCGCGAAGGAAAAAGACTACCGGGCTCTGCTGAAGCAGCGCAGCCTGCACTTGGCCGAACTACCGAAGGTCGAGCTGGCCGAACTGAGCAACGACCATGAATTCAATTTCGACCAGCGCCATACCGCCTACTCGCTGAACCAGGAAAGCTTCAAGTTCCTGCTCGACCCGATTCTGCAGACCGGCGCCGAAAAAGTCTCCGCGATGGGCTACGGCCTCGCCCCGAACGCGCTGTCGAGCGCAGAAGGCGGCATGTCGCGCTATTTCAGCCAGCGTTTCGCGCAGGTCACCAATCCGCCGCTCGACTCGATTCGCGAAAGCGACGGTATGACATTGCGCGTCGCGTTGGGCGCCAAGCCGACCTTTTCGGACGAATACAGCAAGCAACTGGTGATCGACTCGCCGATCCTGCAGCGCACCCAGCTCGAACAGATCCGCCGCGAGCCCCAGGTCAGCACGGTCACGCTGGACATGCTGTACCGGCCGGATTTCGACGACGCGAAGCGTAACGAAGACGCGCTCGAAGCGGCACTGCTGAACGTCTGCGCGCAGGTCGAACAGGCCGCCCGCAACAATGTCGGCATCGTCATCCTAAGCGACGTGAAGATCGGCCGCGAGCTGGCCGCGATTCCGGCATTGCTGATGATCGCCGCCGCCAACCAGCATCTGGTCAGGATGGGCCTGCGCTTCAACTCCTCGCTGATCGCCGAGACCGGCCAGGCCGCGAGTCCGCACGACGTCGCGACGATTCTGGGCTTCGGCGCCTCCGCAATCTGCCCGATCAGCGTGCATAACCGCGTGATCACCGATTTCGTACCGGCCGACCATCAAAAAGCGCTCGACAAATTCCAGAAAGGCGTCGAAAAATCGCTGATGAAGACGATGGGCAAATTCGGCCTGTGCACGGCCGAAAGCTACATCGGCGGCGAATTTTTCGAATCGAATTATATCGACACCGAAGAGCCGGGACTGGCGCCTTACTTTCCGAACATTCATTCGTCGGTCGGCGGCGCGCGCTTTTCCGACATCGCCGCCAGCGCGGCCGGATGGCATCAAAAGGCGCTCAGTGTACAGGAGGAAAAGGATATTCCGTTCCTCGGCCTGTTCAAGGAGCGCCAGGACGGTGCGGGGCACTCGTACGGCAACACCGCGGTGCGCGAATACATCAACATGACCGACGAGCCGATCCTGTACATTCCGCAAGATAAATCGCCGGAAGCCTCCGACACGGCCTATACCGATTTCGGCTATACGAAGCGCACCCCCGAACAGATCGACAATTTCGGCATTACGCCCGCCTACCGCAGCTTCACGAAGAACCTATACCTGGAACGCGAATCGCGGCCGGCGGCACTGCGCGACATCATGGATTTTCCGGCCGACGTGACGCAGGCGGAAACCGCGCAGGATTTCGACCGGATTCTGGGCAAGCAAAACCTGCGCGGCAACATCAATTACCTGATCCGCGGCCTGGACGTCAGCAAGACCGGCGAAAACGCTTTTGCCGTTAAACTGACGTCAAATACTTCTACTTCGAAAGCGCGCCTGGAGCAACTGGCCGAGCACTTCAAGACCCGCTTCGCCGGCACCGCATTTACCGCCGCGATCGAAAGCGACGCGCTGACATTGAAACTGGAAGACGCTGACAGCCTGTTCGCGAACTATCTGAACAGGATCCGGGCCGCCCGCGAACCGATCGCGCTAGCCGAGGTCCAACCCGCGCACGAAATCACCCCGACGCTCGCGTCCGGCGCGATGAGCCACGGTGCTTTGCTCGCCGAAGCGCACGAAACGGTCGCCCAAGGCTTCAACATCGTGGGTTCTTTGAGCAACTGCGGCGAAGGCGGCGAGCATTCGAGTCGCTTCAACACGCTGAAATCCTGCAACATCAAGCAGTTCGCCTCCGGCCGTTTCGGCGTCTGGGCCGGCTATCTGGCCGATCCGAACCTGCGCGAGATCGAGATCAAGATCGCGCAGGGCGCAAAACCGGGCGAAGGCGGCCAGTTGCCGGCACCGAAAGTCACGGTCGAGATCGCGGCGTTGCGCGGCGGCACGCCGAAGGTCGAGCTGGTCAGCCCTCCCCCGCATCATGACACTTATTCGATCGAAGACCTGGGGCAATTGATTCACGATGCAAAAGCCGCCCGCGTTAAAGTCGGTGTCAAGTTGGTGTCGTCCGAAGGCATCGGCACGATCGCGGTCGGCGTCGCGAAAGCCGGCGCGGACGTGATCAACGTCGCCGGCAACACCGGCGGTACCGGCGCGGCGGCGGTCACCAGCCTGAAAAACAGCGGCCGCTCGCCCGAAATCGGCATTGCCGAAGTGCATCAGGCGCTATCGGTCAACGGTCTGCGCGACAAGGTGATTCTGCGCTGCAGCGGCGCGCACCAAAGCGGCCTCGACGTCGTCAAATCGGCGATTCTGGGCGCCGATTCGTTCGAATTCGGCACCACCGCGCTGATGATGCTGCGCTGCGTGATGGCGAAAAACTGCAACGTGAAATGCCCCGCAGGGCTGACCACCGTGCATGAAGAGTTCAAGGGCGATGCACGCGTGTTGGCGCAGTACCTGATGAACCTCGCGCATGAAGTCCGCGAAATCCTGGCCGTACTCGGCTACAAGAGCCTTGCGGAAATCCGCGGCCAGACCGGCCTCCTGCACCTGATCGAGCATCCGTCGCTGATCGGCCAGGTCGACCTACGCAAGATGTTGGCGTATGTCGATGTAGTCAAGATCGCCAACCCGGTCTATCTCGAAGCGAATTTCGCCATCGACGACAAGATCATCGAAAAGGTCAAGGCCGAGCTGATCGAAAAAGGCCAGCCCCAGGTCGTGATCGAAGGCAGCGAGTTCAAGCTGAATAACCGCCACAAGACCATCGGCGGCCAGACCGCGATCGATATCGAACGGATGCTCGCTTATGAGCTGTCCGAACAGCAGATTGCGAAGGCTAAGCCGATCTACCTGAACCACGGCAAGGGCCACCGCGCCGAGGGCCGCCGTTATCTGGCGTCCGAGACGATCGTGATCCGTACCACCGGCTCGGCCGGCCAAAGTTATGCCGCATTCCTGAATGACGGCATGCGCATGGAACATCTCGGCACCTGTAACGACGGCGTCGGCAAATCGATGTGCGGCGGCCTGTTGATCGTCGAATCGCCCGGCGGCGGTGTCAAAACACCCGGCAACAACGTGCTGATCGGCAATTTCGCGCTGTTCGGCGCGACCGGCGGCAAGGCGTTCATCAACGGCGAGGCGGGTGACCGTTTCGCGGTGCGCAACTCGGGCGCGATGGCGGTCGTCGAAGGCGTGGGCGATTTCGGCTGCGAATACATGACCAACGGCGCGGTGCTGAACATCGGCGGATTCGGCAAAGGCTTCTGCAACGGGATGTCCGGCGGCAACGCCTACCAGTACGACCCGGACAACCGGCTCGAAAACCTGTACGACAAATCGTCCGTGGAACTGCGCCGCCTGAGCGAAGACAGCGATGTCGCCCGCGCGCATGAGCAGTTCGTGATTTCCATGCTGGAACAGCATGCCGACTACGCGAATTCGAGCAAGGCCAAAAACCTGCTGAACAACTGGACGAACGAGCGCGAGCATTTCAAATTCGCGCTGCCTTTGTGGCTGAACAAAACGCAGTCGGCCGTATTCCTGCAAAAAGCGATGGACCGCAAGGAAATGATCGAGGAATTGTCGGTCGAACTGGCGCGCCGGCAGATCGAACAGGTCCGGGAAGCGTACCGGACCGCCAGCCCGCTGTTCGGCGGCGCGATTCCGGCTTACGGGTCGACCGACACCGACCTCACCTTCAAGCTGGTCAACAGTTTCATGGTGCTCGAAAAGGCGCAGCAAGTCGCGCAGGAGATGCTCAAACACTTGCCCGAAGCGCAACGCACTCCGGCCCGAATCGAACAGGCCGCGCGCAAACTGATCGTCGAGCGCCCGCGCAAACTGCAGGATACGCTGGTCAAGACCACCCGCGAAGCCTACAGCAATTACACGGACGAACAGTTGTCCTGGCTGCTGGCGGATAAACGGCTGAACGATTACAAAACCGCCCTGATCAACCGCTCGGTGCAAAGCATTTATTCGATCGGTTCCACCGCCTGGATTATCGAGCAGGATCAGGTGAACAAGGCAGCACTGGCGGGCATTCCTTCGATCGAGCAATATCTGGCCAGTCTCGCCGGCCTGAGTATCGTGCAAGGCATGTTGAACGAACAGGCGGCCTAATCTCGCACCCGTAATTTCTTCGAGCTGCGCTCCCTCGGATCCCGAGGGGGCTCCGATTTTTATTGATTTACATTTAAACGGAAATGAAAACACCGCAAATTCCTCTCGACGGTCCTTACAGCGAAAGCCAGCGCGCTTGGCTCAGCGGCTTCTTTGCCGGCATGCACACCCACATGATCCAAAGCGCGGGCGCCGCCCAGCAAACCGCGAGCCGTACGATCGACATCCTGTACGGCAGCCAGACCGGCAATGCCGAATCGGTTGCGAACGATGCCGCGCAGATCGCCAAGGCGCACGGACTCAAACCGGTCGTCAAGGGCATGGACGAAGTCGAAGCGAATGCATTGGCGGAAATGAATTACCTCCTGGTCATCACCAGCACTTACGGCGAAGGGGAGATGCCCGACAATGCGCAAATGCTTTGGGATGCGGTCAAGAGCGATGCGATGCCGCGGCTCGAAAAGCTGCAATATTCGGTGCTGGCGCTCGGCGATACCAGCTACGATCTGTTCTGCCAGGCGGGCAAGGACTGGGACGAACGGCTCGCAGAGCTCGGCGCGAAACGCGTTTACGACCGGGCCGACTGCGACGTCGATTTCGAAGAGCCCGCCGAAGCCTGGATCAAGGCGGTCATTCCGTTCATGTCCGGCGGCAACACGACGGCGACCGTGGTTGAAACCGAAGCGACAGTTGCCGAAAAGTCTCAATATAATCGGAAAAATCCGTTCCCCGGCAGAATGCTGGTCAATCGCCTAGTCACGGCGCCTTCCTCGTCGAAAGAAACCCGTCATTACGAAATTTCGATCGCAGGCTCCGGAATGAGTTACGAAGCGGGCGACGCGCTGTGCGTCGTACCGACCAACTGCCCGGAACTGGTCAAGGATATTCTCCAGGCGATCGGCTGCAACGGCGACGAAGACGAACCGGTCAACGGTGAATTTACATCTCTGTACGAAGCTCTGCGTACCCAGTTCGAAATCAAGACGCCGAGCAAGGAACTGGTCGAGGAAATCGCTGGCCGCTCCGGCAACAAGGAATTGAACCCGATTCTCGAATCCGGCGACAAGGACAAACTGGCCGATTATTTGTGGGGCCGAGACATCCTGGACCTGCTCCGGCAAAATCCCGGCTGCGAGTTTTCCGCCGCCGAATTCATCGCCCTGCTGAAGCCACTGCAGCACCGCGCCTATTCGATTTCATCGAGCGGCAAGGTCTATCCCGACTCCGTGCACCTGACGGTCGCCAGCGTGCGTTACGACAGTTTCGGTCGCCAGCATAAGGGCGTCTGCTCGACCTTCCTGGCCGACCTGGTTGACGAACACACCGAAGTGCGCTGCTTCTTCACGCCGAACAAAGTCTTCAGGGTACCCGACGACAACAGCCTGCCGATGATCATGGTCGGCCCCGGCACCGGCCTTGCGCCATTCCGCGCCTTCCTGCAGGAACGCGAATACCGGGGGGCAACGGGTAAAAACTGGTTGTTCTTCGGCGACCGGAACGCCGCGACCGACTTCATGTACCGCGACGAGATCGAAGCGATGCAGGCAAAAGGTCTCCTGACCCGGCTGGATCTGGCGTTTTCGCGCGATCAGGACGAAAAGATCTATGTGCAGGACCGAATGCGCGAGCACGGCGCCGAACTGTTCGTCTGGCTCGAAGAAGGCGGCTATTTCTTCGTCTGCGGCGATGCGTACCGGATGGCCAAGGATGTCGACAAGGCGCTGCATGACGTAATCGCCACACACGGCAAAATGAGCGAGCAGCAAGCGGTCGATTATGTGAATCAGTTGAAAAAGGATAAACGTTACGTGCGGGACGTCTACTAAAAACAGCCCGCCCACATGCTTCGGCGGAAAAGGATAAGCGCACCGTCCCACCACGCCCTGCGCTCGCCGTTATACACATTGCCACGCGCGCCAGAAACGCTATGTAGGTTGGGTTAGGCGTTAGCCGTAACCCAACAAAGTCAATGATGTAAATGTTGGGTTACGCTTCGCTAACCCAACCTACGCTACAGACGCTGTCATGATGAGTCTGCGGCGACAAGGAAAATGATAAATCCGATTTTTACAAATTCCTGGTCGAACCGATGATCAAAACCGCCTTTTCCCTCTTCATCGCCTCGCTAATGCTGTTCCTGGTTGCCGAAGTCCTCTCTTTGCTGCCCAGCCAAGCTTTCAGCAAAGCGTTTTACCCGATCGGAATCTTATCGCTACTCGCTTCTTTCACGCTGCTGCTCAGTTATCTGGCGCTTCTCACCGTCAGGCAGATCATACGGGAATTCCGCCGATATTTTTCCGGCATCGAGCGCAGGCAACGCCGGCTCTGGTTCGTTCAGGGAAAACTCGACCGGGAACAACGCTTATTCTTTCACCGTCGTTTGCAAACCCGTTATTTTCTCGAAGCCCGAAAGCAACGCCTGACACGCGTCAACGACCGCAAACACAGCCGCTCACTGGCCAAAGCGATCGACACCGATCTGGCCGCGATCAAATCGCTCGTTTCCAGCGACCAACTTGAGGCATGGAAGCGGCAGAATCGCACTTACCGCAAACAGGCAAACATCGAAGGCCTGATTGCGCTTCAACAATCGATCGTCACCCACCGCTAGTCATGGCCTGGTTATCCGAACGCATTCTCGGCCTCGTCGATCTACTGAACTCGATCAAAGGCAGGAATTTGCAATGGCGGCAAAGCAATCAGGCGCAGCAGGCGGAGTTGAAACAGCAACGGATTCTGGCCGAAAAAGCGCTGGAAGCCGAGCTCAAAAAACAGAGCGTAAAGCTGGAGCACGAAATCGATCTCCTGAAAACCCGGCACGACGCAGAGCTATCCATGTACAAAACTCGCTGCAAGCAGGATATCAAGGATTACCGGCAATATCTGGATTCGCTCGACCAATTGAAAGAATCGATACAAAAAAGCTATACCCATTTGCCCGAGTCGGTCGCACTCACGATCCACCACCACGCCAAACATCTTTTGCGCAATATGTGGGAAGCCGAGGACCATGAACGAAAGATACGCTATGAAATAGAATTGATCCGATTCATGACCGCGGTCCACGAAGACGCCCGGCTGCACCTGGAAAACGCCGGCCTCAGAAATTTGCCGGAAAGCACGCTAAAGCTGCTCCAGCAGCCATCGGCCGGGCAAAACGAGTCTGCTCGTCCGGCTAAAAGATAAGCTCCAGCTTCCGTAGCGGGTTCTCTAACCTGCTCCGAGGAAGCCACTTCAAAATGAAAAAAGCGGTATTCTATGAAGCCCGGACTTCGCATTACATCTTATAATCTCCCTGCTTGACAAGGCGAGAAGTCGTGTAGATGCCTGTACCCTCCGGGAGAGAGTGAGGGAATTTAAATGGCTTTTCCAAACACGCCGAAGGATATTTATCTCGGCCGCACCATTCGGAGATACCCCCAAAGGTCGGCTTGCCAGTGTTTTCGAACAGTTCAAACCGACTGCACCGCTTCGCTAAAGCGTGCGGATGGGTTTAAAAAACCGTCCGGCGGAAACCTCGCATTAATATAACTCACTAGTATTCTAGTTCAATCGCCACACCTTATATAAGAATTTCCATGCTAAAGTTTTTAATATTGAAATTTAAGGTGAACTGTGAAGGCTATTTATGGTCTAATAGAAGCGTTGCCTTTGCAACATAACAAAAAAGTGTAATTCCAATATTATTGAATAAGCCTCCATCCCGCCTTTTCTGACGGTTATTCGTGATGATTCGTTATGAGCCGCAAATAAGAAAGGCAGGCTGGATCATTTAAAACAATTAATGAGGAAAGCTATTATGAAAAAAATAATAACACTTAGCGCCACTGTCCTGTTAGCCATCTGCTCTTCCGCTTTTGCGGAGGAACATGCCGCCGCCGCACTCGAACATGCCAAAGCTGCCGTCGAACACGGTAAAGCCGGCCATGCAAACGTACTGGTCGAGCATGCCAACGCCGCGCTGGAACATGCGCTTGCCGGCGCGATCGTCGATAGAGGAGAACAAAAAGCACATCTCGAAGAGGGTGCCAGCCACCTTGAAGAAGCCATCAATCATGGCAACCTGGGTCATGCCAAAGAAGCCACCGAGCATGCCGAAGCAGCGGTCACCCATCTAACAGCCGCACAATAATTCAGGCAAAAAGCTGAAAAAAGAAACGGGCGGAATATCCGCCCGTTTTGTTATTGACGAATATGGATTAAGCCAGTCTGGCTTTCAGAAAGTCGATCAGCTCGGCCATCGGGATTTCCTGATTTTCACTTGCCGTTCTGGACTTATACTCGACCGTGCCGCTATCCAGGCCGCGGTCGCCGACCACGATGCAGTGCGGGATACCGATCAGTTCCATGTCCGAAAACATGAAGCCGGCGCGCACTTTGCGGTCGTCGAACAGCACGTCGATGCCGGCGGCAAGCAGTTCCTGGTACAGCTTTTCCGCAATGGCCTTCAGGCGTTCGGATTTATGCATGTTCATCGGGCACAGCGCGACCTGGAACGGCGCCAGGCTGGCCGGCCAAACGATCCCTTTCTCGTCGTGGTTCTGCTCGATCGCGGCCGCGACGACCCGCGAGATGCCGATTCCGTAACAGCCCATGATCATCGTGTGATTCTTGCCGCCCTCGTTGATCACCGCCGCCTTCATCGCTTCGCTGTACCTGGTGCCCAACTGGAAGATGTGACCGACTTCGATGCCGCGCGCGATCTTCAGTACGCCGTGGCCGTCCGGGCTCGGATCGCCTTCGATCACATTGCGAATATCCGCGACATGCTCCGAAAGAGTGGCGGAAGATGCCAGTGCAAAATCCCTTTCCCAGTTGGCGCCTTTAAAGTGATAGCCGGGCTCGTTGGCGCCGCAGACGAAGTCGCTCATGTGCATCGCCGAACGATCGGCTACCCAATAAATAACCTGATCGGTTGGCACTCTCGGCGGGCCGATATAGCCGGCGCGGCAGCCCAAATGCTGTTCGATTTCTTCGTCGTGGGCGAAGCGGAAATCGCCCAGAACCTTGCGCGCCTTGACTTCGTTCAGTTCATGATCGCCGCGCAAATACAGCAGGCAGAAGACATCGACTTCTTCGTTCCGGTCCGTACGCACCTTGCGCATTACCGCAATCGTCTTCAGAATTTTTTCCGGCGCGACGTTTAGAAACTCGCTGACTTCGGCAATCGATTTCCGGCCGGGGGTTACGATTTTCTCCAGCGCTTCCTTGGGGAAAGCTCTGGGCGAGGTGGGCGGCAAGGCTTCCGCCTGTTCGATGTTGGCCGCGTATTCGCTGTCCGTCGAAAACGCGATCGCATCTTCGCCGGACTCGGCCAGCACATGAAACTCGTGCGACACCGCGCCGCCGATCGCCCCGGAATCGGCCATCACCGCCCGGAACTTCAGGCCGAAGCGGCTGAAGATCGCCGTGTAGGCGCCGTGCATCACCTCATACGTCTCCTGCAGCGACGCCTGATCCATATGGAATGAATAGGCATCCTTCATCACGAATTCGCGCGAACGCATCACGCCGAAGCGCGGGCGGATTTCGTCACGGAATTTGGTCTGGATCTGGTAATAGGTGATCGGCAACTGCTTGTAGCTTTTGATCTCATTGCGCGCCAGGTCGGTGATAATTTCCTCGTGCGTCGGCCCCAGGCAGAAGTCGCGCTCGTGCCGGTCTTTCAGGCGCGCAAGTTCCGGACCGTATTTTTCCCAGCGCCCGGTTTCTTGCCACAATTCGGCAGGCTGCAAAGCCGGCATCAAGACCTCCAGAGCGCCCGCGCGTTCCATTTCCTCCCGGGTGATCTTCTCGACTTTGCGCAATACCCTGAGCCCCAGAGGCAGCCAAGTGTATAAACCTGCCGCCAGCTTACGGATCAGCCCGGCCCGAATCATCAATTGATGGCTCGCCACCACGGCGTCCACGGGAGTTTCTTTAACGGTATTGAGCGGAAATTGAGTCGTACGCATGATCTAGGGTCTGAATGATTGAAAAAACGCTTATTTTACCGATTTCGGGCATTATTCGTCATCTGCTTGTCGGTGCAACCATTCTCGCCGGAACAGGTCAAACCCGCATCGATGCGCTACAATAACGGCTGAAGCCGCCCGAACCCGATCATTTATCCCAATATACGCTCTGCCTGCTAATGCAAAAAACCGCTCTGTTGGCCCTGATCCTAAGCCTGACTCTTTTTCCGTCCCTCCCTCACGCCGCCGACGACATCAGCAAAATCGAGCTTCCCGACATGGGCGATTCCTCCGGCACGCTGATCACGCCGGAAGAGGAGCAACAGCTCGGCGCCGCTTTCTTCCGCAGCCTGAACGCGCAGATCACAATCAATCAGGATCCGGAAATTCAACATTACATTCAGTCGATCGGCCAAAGGCTGGTCACGGTCAGCGACTTGCCGGGCTATCCGTTCCACTTTTTTGTGGTGCTGGAAAACGACATCAATGCGTTTGCGGGGCCCGGCGGCTATATCGGCGTCAATTCCGGCCTGATTCTGACCACCGAAGCGGAAAGCGAACTGGCCTCCGTGATGGCGCACGAAATTGCACACGTGACCCAACGGCACCTGTACCGCGCCGCCGAAGCCGCAAACCGCTTGTCGATTCCGACCGCCGTCGCGACGCTGGCCGCGATCCTGCTCGGCACGCAGTCCCCTCAACTCGGGCAGGCCGCCCTGGTGGCGATCCAAGCCGGCAGCATTCAATTCCAGATCGACTTTACCCGCGAAAACGAAGAAGAAGCCGACCGGGTCGGCATGCATATCCTCTCCGAATCGCAATACGACCCGCGCAGCATGCCGACTTTTTTCGAACGCCTGCAGCAATCGACGCGCTATTACGGCCAGAACATTCCGGAATTCCTGCGCACGCACCCGGTCACCACCTCACGGATTTCCGATAGCCGCAGTCGCGCCGACCAGTATCCTTACAAACAATATCCGGATTCCTTGAGCTACCAGCTGATCAGAGCCAAGCTGAAGGTTCAGACCGGCACCGACCCGGCCGAAAGCCGTAAATATTTCGAGAGCCGATTGAACCAGGGAACCGAAGAACAAAGAACCGTAGCCCTTTACGGACTCGGCCTGACCGCCCTGGCGCAACAGAAATTCGACGAAGCGGAACGGATTTTCCAGAAATTGATGACCGGCTTCCCGGCCCAGCCGCAGTACGGTGCCGCGCTTGCCCGTACCGCGCTCGAACAGCGCCAACTCAACAAAGCGCTTGCGCTCTACGAAAAACTGAGCAGCCAGTTCCCGGAAAACGAAGCGATCAAACTCGAATACATCACTTCACTCCTGAAAACCGGCCAGGCCGAAAAAGCCCGGCAAACGCTCTTCTCGCTGAGCACCAACATGCAGAAATTGCCGATTTACTACCAAATGCTGGCCGAAACTTACGGCAAATTGCACCAACCGGCCGAATCGCACCGCTATTTCGCCGAGTATTACTATGCGATGGGGCAAACCCGCGACGCCATTACCCAAATCCGGCTCGCGCAAAAATCGAAAGGACTGAATTTTTATTTGTCTTCAATTCTGAGCGAACGGCTGAGGTTTTTTCTCGATGAAGAAAAGAAAGCCAGAGAGGCGCATTGAGAAACGCCCGGGCGAAGAATGAAGCTTGTTGTCCCATTAGATCGAAAAATTTTGGTCTAACTATAAATCGATCCGAATGGTAACGGCATGACGGACCGGCGCTTTTCCTCCAAAAGCCCCGTCAAAAAATCATAACCGATTGTTTTTATTAAATTATTTTATTGATCAAGAATTTTCCATAAAAAAAATCGTTTTTTTGTGGACAATGCGTTTTCAATCGATTTAGAATACGCCCGCTCTTGAAGAAGAGCGAGCTGGATAATCAACCAGCGGTGGAGGATAGCTTAATTTAGCTATGCTGATAACAATAATTAAATACAAAGAACCTGCTTGAGTAAAGTTGTACGGTCAATGGCTCAGTACAACGGCATCATAACAATAATAATAAAATGCTCAACACGCCCGCTTTATGCGGGCTTTTTATCGCCCGAAGAAAAACTTTAACGGGAGAAATCCCCTGCTTTCCCTTTCTCATGTCTCTGCATTCCAAAGGCATCCGCTTTGCCCAAAGCATGACTTGACTTTTATCGCCGAATCTGTCCAATATCTACTCTTGTACAGCATCAGCATCCGCTTCGCGTACAATTCAACCAAATCATCCATAACAAATAATTATAAGAGGAGTTGCCATGGGTATCGTTACGACAAACGCCGGTCTGGAAATGCTTTTACGGTGGGGACATTTATTGGGCGGCATCACCTGGATCGGATTACTGTATTATTTCAACCTGGTGCAAAGCGAATATTTCAAGGAAGCGGAAGCCTCCGCCAAATCGGACGCCTTACAAAAACTGGTGCCGCGCGCGCTCTGGTGGTTTCGTTGGGGGGCGGTGGTGACCTTGCTGACCGGCTTGGGAATGTTCGCAGTCAGCGGCGGAAGAATCGCGTCGATGGACATCTACCTCGGCGCCCTGCTTGGAATCCTGATGTTTACGAACGTCTGGCTGATCATCTGGCCAAACCAGAAAGTCGTGATCGCTTCGGCAAAACAGGTGGCTCTTGGCGGAGCGGCGCTGCCGAATGCGGCTGATGCGCTAGCGGCAGCGGGACTGGCATCGAGAACCAACACACTGTTTTCGATTCCGATGCTGTTCTTCATGGCGGCCTCTTCACATTATCCCCACCTGACCTTCAAGCCGCTGCCGTTCATCATTGCCGTCGCAATCATTCTATTGCTCCAATATAACGGTGCGTATCTGGCGTTGAAACGGTTCGAACTCGTGAAGAAGTTGCCGGCGGGCGGCAAGATGAAATTTTACGCCAGCATCGGCGGAGTGATCCATTGCGGTCTGGCATTGGCAGTGGTGCTGTTCCTGTTACTGGATCTTCTATAATACAGCCGAAAAGCCGTTCTCTGTGAAGGAGACCGGCTTAACCGCTCAGGGGATCATCAAAAACTCAAGCGGCCCAGCCAAAAGAGGTTTATCGTTCCCGCTCTCGGGCACGCTCGAAAACATGCCAATGGAAGGCAAGCCCGACGCTCTCCGGCATCGTGCGCCACCGGCGCGACGCTAATAACGCCGTCGCTATTCAACGCATCAAGGAGAGGACGCACCGGAGCGCGGGAACGATGCATTGGGCGAAGAAACGCTTCATCGCCTTGATCATTCGAGAAGCTTCAGCTTGACCAGATGCACGCGCCGGGTGTCGGCCCTGACGATTTCGAAGCGCATATTGTCGACGGTCAGGCTTTCGCCTTTCTTCGGCATGTGCTCCATTTCGTTCACGATAAAGCCGCCGACCGTGTCATATTCGTCGGTTGCCAGATGGGTATTGAAATATTCGTCGAACTCCTCGATCGGCGTGAGCGCCTTGATCATGTATTCGTTTTCGTTGCGCTGTAGAATGTAGCTTTCGTCATCCTGCTCGTCATGCTCATCCTCGATCTCGCCGACGATCTGCTCCAGCACGTCCTCGATCGTGACCAGTCCGGCGGCCTGGCCGTATTCGTCGACGACGATCGCCATGTGATTGCCCTTGGTGCGGAGTTCTTTCAACAGTACATTCAGGCGCTTGCTTTCCGGCACCAGGATGACCGGACGCATGATTTGCTCGACTTTCAACTGCTTGTTTTGAAGCGAATGCGCGAACAAATCCTTCACCAGCAAAATACCGACCACTTTGCTGCGGTCTTCCTCGATGACGGGATAACGTGAGTGGCCGAATTGAGTGACCAGCGGAAACAAGGTATCGAGCTCCGCATCTTTAGGCACTACGACCATTTGAACGCGCGGAATCATGATATCCCTGACCCGCAATTGCGATACCTGCAATGCGCCTTCGATCATGCTCAAGGCGTCGGTATCGAGTAAATGATTTTCCCTGGCGTCGCGGAGTATCTCCAGCAGATCGTCAAGGTCCTGAGGCTCCCCGGTCAGCAGCTGACCGATTTTTCCGATCCAGCTTTTCTGCGAGGAGTGCCTACTCGGAGGCTGCCCTTCACTCATTTATGTATAACCTCTATATATGGGTTTTCGATTTGCAATTGTTTTAGAATCGCGATTTCTTTCGTTTCCATTTCCTCGGCCTCATTCTCCTCGATATGGTCGTAGCCTAGCAAATGCAGGAGGCCATGAACGACCATATGGGCCCAATGGGCCGACAGTGTTTTGTGCTGCTCCGCTGCTTCCCGTTCGACGACGGGAGCGCAAATCACCAGATCGCCCAGTAAAACGCCTTCTTCAGATTCGGCCGCGTCCAACCCTTCAGGCCATTCGAACGGAAAGCTTAACACGTTGGTCGGCCCCTGCTTGTGCCGGTATTGGACGTTCAACGCGGCGCTCTCCTGTTCATCGACGATACGAATCACACAGGCATAAGGTTCGTGGCTGTCTTCCAGCACACCATCGATCCACTTGACGATCTGACGCCGGTCGGGCTGTCCCGGCGACTTAAAAACGCGCTGAATGGAAATATTATGCTTTCGGCGCTTTGGCGTTTTTTTCATAAGCTTCGTAGGCGGATACGATACGCTGCACCAAAGGATGCCGGACCACGTCGCGCACCCCGAAATAGGTGAAGCTGATGCCGTCGATATCCTTCAGCACGTCCAGGACCTGCCGGAGTCCGGACATTTTTTCGGACGGCAGATCGATCTGGGTCAAGTCGCCGGTCACGACCGCCGTCGAACCGAACCCGACCCGGGTCAAAAACATCTTGATCTGCTCGGTAGTGGTATTCTGCGCTTCATCCAAAATAATGAACGCATCGTTCAAAGTCCGGCCGCGCATGAACGCCAACGGCGCCACCTCAATGATGCCGCGTTCCAGCATTTTCTCGACGCGCTCGAAGCCGAGCATCTCGTACAATGCATCATACAACGGACGCAGGTACGGGTCGACCTTTTGCGCCATATCGCCCGGCAAAAAGCCGAGCTTTTCACCCGCCTCGACCGCCGGACGCACCAAGATGATTTTGCTGACTTTTTCGTTCTGCAGCGCCTCGATCGCGCAGGCGACCGCCAGATAGGTCTTGCCGGTGCCGGCCGGGCCGATGCCGAAATTGATGTCGTGAGTCACGATCTTTCTGAGGTAATCCTGCTGATTCGCTCCCCGCCCCCGGATCATGCCGCGCTTGGTCTTGATAGCGACCACCGGCTGGTTCGGTTCCTCGGGAGCGTCAAGAATCGCATCGATCGACGCATCCTGCATCGCCAGATGTATCGATTCGGAGGTCAGTTCTTCTTTTTCGGTGGTTTCGAACAGCTTCTGCATCAGTGCACAGGCGGCCTTGACCGACGCCGGAGCGCCGACCACCTTGAACTGGTTTCCCCGATTCGAAATTTCGACTTGGAGGCGCGCTTCGATCTGACGCAGATGTTGATCGAGTTGTCCGCAGAGATTGGAGAGCCGGACATTATCGGCCGGCATCAGGATCAGCTCCTGGGAGGTCATGGAAGGCAAATCAGCCTTAACTGTTGGCAACAATTCTTTCAATACTGGAATCAACGATCCGGCCTCGCAAGGAATTAGGCAGCGCCTCGGTAATCAGCACATCGACAAACTGGCCGGCCAGCCGCGGATGAGCGGCAAAATTAACGACCCGATTGTTTTCGGTACGGCCCTGCATGTGTAAAGGGTTCTTTTTCGATTTGGCTTCGACAAGCACGGTTTGCACCGTGTGCACCATCTTCTCGGCAAACCGGGCCGCATTTTCATGAATACGGTTTTGGAAGCGCTCGAGGCGCTGCTTTTTGACTTCCAGCGGCACATCGTCCGGCAGTTCCGCCGCAGGCGTTCCCGGACGCGGACTGTAAATGAAACTGAACGACAGGTCGAAACCGATCTCATCGACCAGCGCCAGAGTGTCCTCGAAATCCTGCTCGGTTTCGCCCGGAAAGCCGATGATGAAATCGGAAGACAAATAGAGGTTCGGGCGCACTTCCCGGAGCTTGCGGATTTTTTCGATGTAGTCGGCGCAGGTATGACCGCGTTTCATCATTTTCAAGATACGGTCGCTCCCGGACTGCACCGGCAGATGCAGATGGTCGACCAGCGCCGGAATTTCGGCATAGGCTTCGATCAGGCTGTCGGTAAATTCGACCGGATGCGAGGTGGTAAAACGGATCCGCCCGATGCCTTCGATAGCGGCTACATGATGCAGCAGCAACGCAAAATCGGCGATATCGCCGTCTTCCATCCGCCCCCGGTAAGCGTTCACGTTCTGGCCGAGCAGATTGACTTCACGGACGCCCTGTTTGGCCAATGCCGCGATTTCGGCGATCACATCGTCGAGCGGACGGCTGATTTCTTCGCCACGAGTATAAGGCACCACGCAGAAGGAACAGTATTTGCTGCAGCCCTCCATTACCGAGACGAATGCCTTCGGCCCTTCGGCGCGCGGCTCGGGCAGCGCATCGAATTTCTCGATTTCGGGAAAAGAGATGTCGACAACCGGCTTGCGCTTGCTGCGGGCCTGGTCGAGCAGTTGCGGCAACCGATGCAAGGTTTGCGGGCCGAACACGATGTCGACGAACGGGGCGCGTTTCTGAATTGCATCGCCTTCCTGACTGGCGACGCAACCGCCGACGCCGATCACGACTTCAGGGCGTTTTTCTTTCAGCATCCGCCATTGGCCTAACGCAGAAAACACTTTTTCTTGAGCTTTTTCGCGAATCGAACAGGTGTTCAACAACAAAACGTCCGCCTGTTTCGGATCGTCGGTCAATTCGAACCCATGTGAAGCACGCAGCACGTCCCGCATTTTATCGGAATCGTACTCGTTCATCTGGCAACCATTGGTTTGAATATAAAGCTTCTGCGTCATATCGTCGAAATCATTTAAAATCGCTAAGTCTATGTTCCTAAAGAAATAACCCGCGAGATAAAATGATGCTCACAGCCCCCGCCATATCAATGACTATGCTCAGAGTGATTGGGTAACTCCAGGAAAGTTCATCAGGAAAGGGGGCATTATACCCTGAATCGTAACTAAACAAAAAACCGGCGGCGGATTTCATCGGATAAAATACGCCGCTCCTCTCATTAGGATCGCGGGCGTAACCAAGATCCGTTCGCTATTCATCCTCTTTTCGTATCACTCACATGACCATCCGGAATATGGCTCCGAGAATAAAGTAACCCGCCTTTCTGACGAAAAGGCCCAAATTGATTACAATGACCTTAACTTTAAAGTGATCGCCGAAAGCTGAATCGGCATAATCGGGAGAAAGAGAAAACATGAGACTTGAATCGCGGCGCGCTTTTCGAAAAGACCTGCACCTTGAAGGCATGATCTTTCTGAACGAACAAGAACAGTCCATTACCATTAGGAATCTGTCCATTACCGGCCTGCTGGTCGAGCTCGATCAGCTTAAAGGCGGCGAAATCGACATCAAGGACATCTTCAACTCGCTGCAATCCTCAACCCTGGTCGATATCTTCATTCCCTCAATGCGCCTGGCCGGAGAAATGGAAGTCATCCGGGCCGACATAAAAAAGGACAAGATACTGATCGCGCTGGAATTCAAATCGGTTTCCTATGATGTCGAAGATTTTATTTACCGCCGGAAAATGTACCGGAAAAAGATGCCGGGAAGCGGCCGTATCCTGTTGAACGGCGCTTATTATCTTTTCACGGCGATAAACGTTTCGGTCGAAGGCCTGATGATTCAACTGAATGAGACAATTACCGGCGATGTTTTGAACACCACGGTTTCCTTCGAATTCGAAAAACTCGAAATGAACGGCGAAGCGCGAATCGTCTGGATCGAGCATCCTCAACCGGAGAAAACACTAATGGGTCTGAATTATGTGCATCTGGAGAAAGCAAAACTGAGCGCGATTCCGCGTTTCGAAAACCGGTACGCCTGAAAAAGCGAACTTCATAAAGCCCGGTTTGTCCTATGGGCGTGCGATGCATGAACTTGGCTTTTTGGCCGGCATGATTCAACATGCCGGCTTGCAAAACCAAAAAACGGCGCCGCTCCAGCCTGTTTTGGCTTGCTAAACTTTTCACCCTTTCAACCATCCATTATAATCGCCCGATTTATTGAGGCGGACTTTAAAATAGACTGATGCGCGTCCAAGTAACAATCAACAGCCTGCGCTGTCCCGGCCTGCTTTTATTTAGAGACCGCTCTGACCATCAATGTCCCGCTTACCGTCAAGGAAGACTTCGACGTTCTAATTTGTTAGAATCAATAAGGTAATTATACTTGTAATCCGTTGGAACAAGTGTCTTATTCGTGTAGTTTTCCGAGGTAATTTATGCAAAAAAAGCTTCTTGCCATTCTTTGTGGCACTCCCTTGCTCCTCGCCCCGCTATGGAGCCAGGCCGCCACCGATCTGCCGCCCAACGGAAAAACCGAACTGGGCGCGGTGGAAGAAGTCTGTTCGAACTTCACCGACCCGGAATGGCGCAAAGCCCAAGTCATCGACGGCGTCGAAATTCAGGAGTCGTTGCTCTGTAACCCGGACAATCCTGCCGAAATCGCCGCCTTCGTCAAAGGCACCAACAACATTTCGATGGACACCCTGATGCAGACCCAGCTCGCCGCCGACGCGATCACGGTATCAGACGATATGGACGGCGACGGCGATCCGGACAAATACATCATCAGACTCGAAGTCGCCGAATTGAACGGCCATTCGCCGGACATGAAAGATCCCACCACCACCTTCGACATCGCGCCGGGCATTCAGCCAACCTTTTGGGTGTTCGCACCGAAGACCCGCGACATGTCGACGCTGAGCCTCTACGAACCGATTGCGAACCCATTGCTGCGCGCGCCGTCGCCGGTCATTCGCGTCGAGCAGGGCGACATTGTCTGGCTGGTGCTCGAAAATACCCATTATCTGCCGCACTCGATCCATCTGCACGGCATCGACCATCCTTACATGGATCACAGCGGCAGCGGCAACGACGGCGTCGGCCAGACCAGCGCAATGGACGTCATGCCGGGTCAAAAGAAGACCTATGTAATCAAGCCCCGCCAGCCGGGAACCATGTATTATCACTGCCATGTGCAGCCGCACGTCCATATTCCGATGGGCCTGCAGGGCATGTTCGTGATCGAGGAGAACCGGCCGAACAACTGGCCGCAAGTCTTCAACGTCGGCGCCGGCCAGGTTCGCCACCCATCGGTTGGGGTGCTCGAAAAATACAACTGGGAATACGACCTGCATTATCAGTCCGCGGACAAGGAACTGCATGAAATGGCCCGCTCGGCCAACGATCCGCGCCTGATCGCCAAAAAATTGAATCTGGATTACGACGTAACCGATGCGAAGGACGACTATTTCATGCTGAACGGACGTGCATTCCCTTATACGCTCCGGGAGTCGCTGATCGTTCTTGAGCAGGATCAAAAGGTGAAATTGCGCGTCTATAACGGCACTCAGGAAACGATCGCGGTGCATCTGCACGGACACAAGCCGACCTCGACCCATTACGACGGCGTCGATAACGGTCCGAATTCCTATATCACCCGTGACGTGCACGGCTTGACGCCGGCGCAGCGCCTGGATCTGGAACTGTCGGGAGTCGATGACGGCTTGCACAGCTTCGGCGAGGGCGTGTGGATGTTCCATGACCACGTCGAAAAAGCCTTTACGACCGACGGCGTCGGCGAGGGCGGCGACATCAGCCTGGTCGTGTATAAAAAATTCCTGAACGACAAGGGCATTCCCTCTCTGCACGGAATGAGCCTCGCGCCGTATTTCACGAAGGAATTCTGGCAGAAAAAATATCCGGTCTGGCAGGACCTGGATGCTTGGCACAGCCTCGGCTTTCCTGACGTGAAAGCGGGCTACCAACCGGCCAAAAAAGCCGTGCAGATCGTGCAGCCGAGTTCGGTCCCAACCTCCGCGAGTCCGGCGGCCGTTCCTTCTTCATCAGCGCAAACCGCAGCCACAGCGGCCGCTCAGGAAGAATCGTCCGTTTTCGGTAAGCTGATCTTCGGCCTGCTGCTCGGCCTGCTGAGCTATTGGGCAGTCATCAAGCGGGAATGGCTTTTGGGAATGGTGAGAAAACTGGTGAAAAACAATTTGGGCAATTGACACCACTCAAAAATGACCGGCCGGCGCATGGAAGCGCCGGGTGATTTTACTTTCTGCCCGGCAGCGAATTTCCCTTATTTCCGTCACGAAGCGCTGCCGCCGCCCCCGAGACAATCGGCTTCATCCATCAAAGTGCCATAGAACACGGCCCCGGCTTTCCCGACTTATACCCTGCTTATTTGAAACGCCTTTGCCGACTCAATAGCACCTTTCTGACTTCCAAAGCCGTCAACGGAATGCATCCCAGCGCCATCCAGACGACAAAATGGTCGGCGGGCAGCGGCTTCGTTACAAACAAGCCCTGCAGCACCGGCATTTGGTGAATCAGCAAATGCAGGGAAAAACTCAAGATAATGACCAGAAACAGCCACAGGTTCGACAACAGCCCTATCTCGAACACGGTCTTTCGGCTGCTGCGCGCGCCGAATGCCCGTAACAGCTCTGCAATTACCAATGCCGTGAAGGTGGCGTCCCGCGCATATTCCAAACCCTCCCCGTACAGATAGAATTCCAAGACGAAGGCGGAAAGGGAGGTTGCCGCCGTCAAAACGCCGGCCAAAAGGGTCAGGCGAACGTGCTCTTCGTCCAGCAACTGCGCCTCAGGCGGCCGCGGCGGACGCTTCAGCACGTCGGCAGCGACCGGGTCGGTCGCCAGCGCCAAGGCCGGCAGGCTATAGATGGTCAAGTTGATCCACAATAAGTGCAAGGGCAATAACGGCAACGGCCAGCCCACGAGCGCCGCGATCGGCATCACCATTAATTCGGCAGAATTACCGGCGAGCAGGTAAGCAGGGGTTTTGGCGATATTTTCATAGAGGCCTCGCCCTTCTTCGACTGCGGCGACGATCGAGGAAAAGTCGTCATCGACGATGATCAGATCGGCGGCCTCCTTCGTAACTTCGGTACCGGTTTGCCCCATGGCGATGCCGATAGCCGCTTCCTTCAGCGCCGGCGCATCATTCACGCCGTCCCCGGTCATTGCCACGACCTTATTGTCCGCTTTCCAGGCGCGCACGATACGCAGCTTGTCTTCGGCCGTTACCCGCGCATACACCGCCGTATTCCGTACCATGCTGGCAAAGTCGGTATCGGCCATTCGCTCCAGGTCACGGCCGGTCACCCGTTTGTCGCCGTCATCTCCCAAAATGCCCAGTTCACGTGCGATCGCCGCCGCCGTATCGGGATGGTCGCCGATAATCATCACTGGCTTGATGCCGGCGCTCCGGCAGCGCGCCACCGCGCTTTTGGCCTCGGCTCGTGGCGGGTCCTGCAAACCGAACAGACCGAGAAAAACCAACTCCCGTTCGATCTCGTCGGCCGTACCTTCGGGATCGATCAGCGGGCGCTGAGCGACGGCGAGCACGCGCAAGGCATTCCGGGCCATTTCTCCCACCGCTTGCGTAATGGCCTGCCGATCCTCATCGGCCAGCGTTCTGAATTCCCCATTGTCATGGATATGGGCGCAACGCGCCAACACGACTTCGGATGCCCCCTTGGTGAAAGCCTTGACTGAATCTCCTTCCCTGCGCACAACCGTCATGCGTTTGCGCCCGGAGTCGAAAGGCAGCGCAGTCAAGCGGACGCAGAGGCTTCGATGTCCGCGCGGCCGATGCCGCCTTTGGCGGCACGCACCTTCGGTCGGATCGCCGATGATGCCCTGTCCGGCGAGTTCGGCATCGCTACAGGCCGCCGCCGCATACAACAATGCATAAAGCGCGGCGTCTTGCGAAAGCACGCGCTGCGCATCGCCCAAAAAAACTCCCTTCTACCCGATAGCCTTCACCCGTCACCTCGTAAAACCGCAGGCCTGCGAGCATACGGCGCACCAAAGCGTTGCGGCGAATCATGCGCTGCATTGCCAGCGCCAGGGCCGCCGTCACGACGGCCGGCAGGCCTTCGGGAATCGCAGCCACGGCTAGGCTGACCGCGGAAAGAAAGAAACAATTCGAAAAGCACCGCAGACCGCAGCAAGCCCAACAGAAATACCAATGCCACGGTACCGAGGCATGCCCCCAAAAGATAACGGGTAATCCTGTCAAGCCGTTTTTGCAGCGGCGTGGCATCTTTTTCCGCTGTTTCCAGTAATTGCGCACTCAATCCTAACTCGGTACCCATACCGGCTGCGATGACTAACGCCCGCGCCGAACCTCCGGCGATACGGGTCCCCAGAAACACCATATTGCTGTGGTCCGCTAAAGGCGTTTCAATCGGTAGAATGCCGATCGATTTGTCTACCGGTTGGGATTCGCCGGTCAAAGAGACTTCGTTGGCGCGCAACGAGGAAGCTTCGATCAGGCGGGCATCGGCCGCCACCAGATCGCCCGCGTCCAGCAGCAAGATATCGCCGGCTACAATCTCGGCCGCAGCGCATACCTGCGCACGTCCGTTCCGGACGACCCTGGCTTTGGGTGCGGCCAAGCGGGCTAAAGAAGCGACGGCCTTTTCGGCGCGAAATTCCTGAAAGAAACCGATCACCGCATTCAGCACAACGATAGGTTTGCGATTAATCCTCCGGATTTACAAATAATTATTTTCGTATCTTATAACTTTGTCTTCACGATTCGATAAATTTCCTCGGCAGCAACCTCGCTTCCCTGCAACAGCGACTCCAGCGCGGCCAGTTTGGCTTCCGCAAAGTCACGATCCTTTAAACTGCCTGCATTGATATAGACATTCAGCGCCGCGCTTTTCAGCGCGCCGTAGCCTGCCATCGCGGCAACCCCGGCATCACTGATCACGCCGGGATTGCCTTTTTCGGCGGCAAGCCGGCTCAGGTCGATCGCTTCGCGGCAGGCGAGCGCGCAGGTCAAGGGTACTTCGGTCGCTTCTTTCAACGCCTCCTGAATCGCCGCGCTGCGCACCGCTTTTTGTTCGTCGGTCTCTTTCGGCAATCCGTAAGTCGCCATCAGCCGGTTGAACACATCGACATCGGCTTTGATCATGTCGGTCAGCTTAACACGCAACGCTTCGGATTTTTCTAGCAGGGCCTGCATGTCGGCCTCGACTTCCGCGAATTTGGGCTTGCCGATCGTCAGGTTGCAGACCATGCTGGTCAGCGCCGCCGACTGGGCGCCCATCACCGCCGCGGCGCTGCCGCCGCCGGGCGTCGGCGCCTTGCTGGCCAGTTCAGTGAAGAAGGTTTCGAGGGATTTGTCTTTGATTTCGGTCATTTTAAAAAAATTGCAAAGATAATGAGAAGATGCCCGAGCCCATCAAGTCCATTCTTTAAATTGTTTCAAAAATCGCAAACAAAAGGTTCGGGTAAAAATAACACGCCTGTATTCCGTAGGGTACGCTCCGCGTATCATTTTTTGAGGGAAGGGTCCGAATCGACATCTCGAAAAGTACGCGGAGCGTACCCTACAGAGCGACACGAGGCGTCGCTAGACGCGCCGCCAGTTGGTCGTCCCGTTCGGCGCGTCTTCGAGGATGATGCCTTGTTCTTTCAATTGATTGCGGATTTGATCGGCCAGCGCCCAGCTTTTGGCTTTTTTGGCGTCCAGGCGGGCCTGGATTTGCCGCTCTATCCAAACATCCCCTCTCATCACGTCTGCCGAAACCCAATCACCAGCGGTTGCGCTTTCATAAACGGCGGAATGAAATGCCCCGCTTTTCAACCAAGCTTCAGGATCGTCCTGCAAGATGCCGAGCAAGCCGCCGAGCTGTTTTAGACTTGCCGCAAACTGCCCTGCCTGCTCCACGTCTTTCGTTTTAGCCTTGTTCAATTCCCGCGCGAGGTCGAACAACACCGAAACCGCAACCGGCGTGTTGAAATCGTCGTTCATCGCCTGCTCGAAGCGACCTCGATAGTCGGGAAGAATCGGCGCATCGGGAGCGGTTACGCCACGCTGGGCCGTATAGAGCCGATTCAGCGCAGTTGCCGACTCATTCAACTGTTCATCCGAATAATTCAGCGGACTCCGGTAATGGCTCGACAGGATGAAGAAGCGGATGATCTCGGGCCGGTACTGCTTGAGCACTTCGCGCACCGTGAAGAAATTGCCGAGCGACTTGGACATCTTCTCTTCGTTCACCCGCACGAAGCCGTTGTGCATCCACAGGTTCACGAACTTTTCGCCGGTCGCGCCTTCGGACTGGGCGATTTCGTTTTCGTGATGCGGAAACTGCAGATCCATGCCGCCGCCGTGAATGTCGAAATGATTGCCGAGGCAGCAGGTCGACATGGCCGAGCATTCGATATGCCAGCCGGGGCGGCCGTCGCCCCACGGAGCAGGCCATGAAGGCTCGTTGGCCTTGGCCATTTTCCAGAGCACGAAATCGAACGGATTCTGCTTCGCCGCATCGACATCGACCCGTTCTCCGGCTTGCAATTCTTCGAGCTTCTTGCCGGACAGCTTGCCGTAGTCTCTGAATTTTTCGACCGCATAGAACACGTCGCCGCTGCTGCCGATATAAGCATAGCCCTTCGCAAGCAGGGCTTCGATCATCGCGATGATCGAGGCGATCGATTGCGTCGCACGCGGTTCGATGTCCGGCGGCAACACCGCCAGCGCGCGCTCGTCCTCGTGCATCGCGTCGATGAAACGCGCGGTCAGTCGGTTGAAATCCTCACCGTTCTCGTTGGCGCGCTGGATGATCTTGTCGTCGATATCGGTGATGTTCCGGACATAGGTCAAATCGTATCCCAAATGCCGGAAATAACGCGCCACCGTGTCGAACACGACCATCACCCGCGCATGGCCGATGTGGCAATAGTCGTAAACGGTCATGCCGCACACATACATGCCGACCTTGCCTTCGATGCGAGGCTTGAAGGTTTCTTTTCGACGCGTCAGGGTATTGTAGATTTTCAACATGAACCGAGAATTCCGTGATCGGGACGGGCGGAAATTTAACCGCCCGTTTGCAAAACGTTACAATTTACCAAGCGCACGCTTCTCTTTCAAGGCGAAAACACATAAACTTAACCGTTTTGTATCTTAGTCAAGGAAAAACTCATGCGTCTCATCTTTCTGAGCCTGATACTCGTTTTAAATTCAACACTCTCATTCGCAACGGAAAACAAAATGTCTGAATCCCCGAAAGTCAAACTGACCACCTCGCTTGGCGACATCGTGATCCAGCTGGATCCTGCCAAAGCGCCGGTTTCATCGCAGAATTTTCTCGACTATGTGAACAAGGGCTTTTATAACGGCACGATTTTTCATCGCGTGATCAAAGGCTTCATGGCGCAAGGCGGCGGTTTCGACACCCAGTTCCAGCAAAAAGCGACCGATGCTCCGATCAAGAACGAAGCGGACAACGGCCTGCCGAACAAACGCGGCAGCATCGCGATGGCGCGCACGAATGATCCAAATTCCGCGACCGCGCAGTTCTTCATCAACTACGCCGACAATACCTTCCTGAACCATACCAGCCCGACTCCGAGCGGCTGGGGCTATGCGGTGTTCGGAGAAGTCGTCGAAGGCATGGACGTGGTCGACAAGATGGCCGACCAGCCGACCGGCAACCGCGGCCCGCATCAGAACGTGCCGAAGGCCGACATCGTGATCGAAAAGGCGGAAGAGATTAAATAAGGCATAGGATGGGTAGAGGCGCTAGCCAAAGCCCATCAATCGAAACCCATCAGGTGTTATTTCTTGATGGGTTTCGCTTGCGCTCTCGGCAATAGCTCCTGCATTGCTCTACCTCCTGCATCCCTGCAGTCGTCGGCAATAGCTCCTGCATCGCTCTCGATCGCGTGTCCCCGACGCAATCCATCTCCTCCATTCCTGGGGTCGTAACTCCTGCATCCGTGCAGTCGTACCCATCCTACATTTTGAATCATGATCCTCTTCATCTCCGACCTCCACCTCTCGCTCGACAAGCCCGAAATCACCCGCCGTTTCCTGGATTTCCTGGAAAACCGCGCCTCCAGGGCCGAAGCGCTGTACATTCTCGGCGATCTGTTCGATGCCTGGATCGGCGATGACGATCCGACGCCGCCGAACGGCAAGATCAAACGCCGGCTTAAAGAATTGGTCGACAGCGGCACTCGGGTGTACTTTCAGTCGGGCAACCGCGACTTTCTGCTCGGCGAGCGTTTCTGCCGCGAAACCGGCGTAACATTGCTCGGCGATTACCATGTGATCGATCTCTACGGCATCCCGACTCTGCTTACGCATGGCGATCTGCTCTGCACCGACGACCTGCCCTATCAGGCGTTTCGCGCCAAATCGCATACCCCGGAATGGATACGGTCGGTCCTGAGCAAACCCCTGCCGCTACGCCTTTTGGCCGCGCGCTGGTATCGTTTGCGCAGCTTTTGGCACAAGCGCAAAAAAAATCAGGAAATCATGGACGTCAATCAGGAAACGGTGATGCGCATCATGAAGGAACACAATTGCCGGCAGCTGATCCACGGCCATACCCACCGGCCCGGCATACATGATTTTCAGATCGACGGCGAGTCGGTACGCCGCTTCGTGCTGGCCGCCTGGAGCAAAGAAACAGGTCAGGCATTATGCTGGACAAATCAGGGATACGGCATCGAGAAAATTTGAAGAGACCGGAACCTCGCCGGCCCGGTCGCCAAGCCATAAGATCCGCAAAAACGGAGCTGCCGGAAAACCGCAACAGACTGATTCTTTTTGTGCTTTCCTTTTCCTGAATACGCCTGCCGGCCTTTTCCGGCATTGATTTTTTTAGGAAAAAATCCCTGAACCACTGAAGCGCAATGTCTACAAAAGCGGAGCCGTCAAAAACCGCAACAACCTGATTTTTTTGAATTTTCCATTTCGTAATATGCCTTTTATCCTTCTTTGATATTGACTTTTTAGGAAAAATCCCTGAATCTAAGCAACTGGAGTGAGCCTGTTTGACCATTCGAAAAACACCAATTCACCCAAAAACTAATATTAGTCAAAATAAATAAACCGTATTTTGTGGCACAGCAAAATACCAGGAGAGAAAAATATGAAGAAGCCTATTAAGAGTTGGCTGCTAGCTTCAAGTGTGGCTGCAATCCTGGCTGCACCGGCAATTGCATCGGCTAACAGCGAACTTGAACAACTTTCGCAAAATCCCGCTAACTGGTCTATGTGGGGCGGAAACTATGCAGGCACCCGTTACAGCGAGCTGAGCCAAATCAACGCCGGCAACGTCAAAAATCTGCAGCCAGCCTGGTCTTTTTCTACCGGTGTTCTGCGTGGTCATGAAGGCGGCCCACTGGTCGTAAACGATGTTCTTTACATCCATACTCCTTTCCCTAACACCGTTTTCGCAATCGATCAAAAAACCCAGGCCATCATCTGGGAATACACTCCGACCCAGGACGCTGACGTGACCGTACCCGTCATGTGCTGCGACACCGTCAACCGCGGTTTGGCCTACGGCGACGGCAAAATTTTCCTGCAGCAATCCGATACCGTTCTGACCGCTTTGGACGCAAAGACCGGCAAACGCGTGTGGAGCGTACAAAACGGCGACCCGAAACTGGGCATGACCAACACCCAATCTCCATTGGTGGTTAAAGATAAAGTCCTGACCGGTATCTCCGGCGGTGAATTCGGCGTACGCGGCTTCCTGGCAGCCTACGACATCAAAACCGGCCAGCTGGCATGGAAAGGCTACAGCATGGGCCCTGATGCCGACACCTTGATCGACCCGAACAAAACCACTGCCTGGAAAGACGGCAAGGTACAACCGGTCGGCCCTAACTCGAGTACCAGCACCTGGGAAGGCGACCAATGGAAAATCGGCGGCGGCACCACCTGGGGATGGTACAGCTACGATCCTAAACTGAACTTGGTTTACTACGGCTCCGGCAACCCATCCACCTGGAACCCGGCGCAACGTCCGGGCGACAACAAATGGTCGATGTCGTTGTGGGCGCGCGATGCGGATACCGGAGCGGTCAAATGGGTTTACCAGATGACTCCGCACGACGAATGGGACTACGACGGTATCAACGAAACCGTATTGGTCGACCAGGAAGTTAAAGGCAAACCGCACAAAACGATCGTGCATTTCGACCGTAACGGCTTCGGCTACACTTTGGATCGTGAAACCGGGGAACTGCTGGTTGCCGAAAAGTTCGACAAATCGGTCAACTGGGCGACTCACATCGACATGCATACCGGGCGTCCTGTAGGCGATCCAAAATACAGCACCGAACACAACGGCGAAGACGTGACCACCGAAGGCGCCTGCCCTGCGGCATTGGGCGCCAAAAACATGGCACCTACGTCTTACTCTCCGCAAACCGGCCTGTTCTACATCTCGGGCAACCACCTGTGCATGAACTACGAGCCGTTCGAAGTTTCTTACACGGCGGGCCAGCCTTATGTGGGCGCAACTTTGACCATGATGCCGGCCGGCGCGGACGTCATCACCGGACAGCCTGACGGTTCCACCAACCTGGGCCAATTCACCGCGTGGGATGCGAAAACCGGCAAGATCGTCTGGTCCAACAAAGAACCATTCTCTGTGTGGTCCGGCTCACTCGCCACTGCTGGCGGCGTGGTATTCTACGGTACGCTGGAAGGCTACCTGAAAGCGGTCGATGCGAAGACCGGCCAGGAACTGTACCGGTTCAAGACCCCATCGGGCATCATCGGCAACGTCAACACCTGGAGCTATAACGGCAAACAATATATTGGCGTACTGTCGGGCATCGGCGGCTGGGCAGGTATCGGTATCGCGGCCGGCCTGGAAGGCGAAAGCGAAGGTCTGGGCGCAGTAGGCGCATACAGAAGCCTGAGCTCATTCACCAAACTGGGCGGCACCTTGACCGTGTTCACATTGCCGGACTAAGCCAAGCGGTTTGGGTTTATAGGCTGAATCGAAGCCCTGGCTGATTCTTCGGTCAGGGCTTTTTTTTATTTATTGAAGTGATTCAATTCTTTTTCCATGCCAGGCTTCCTGCCGGCTCTGGCAGCGATCCCGATTAATCGTTGCCGGTTCGACCGCCATGCGCTATAAAGGCTGTCTGTTTCCCTTTAAATGAATTTGGTTAAAATTTTTTACCCATTCTCAAGCCCCGATTCCTATCACTATTCCCTGGAGGAAATATTCATGCAGGCAAAATCCATTTTTCGACGATTCGTGATCAGCGCCCTTCTGCTCGGAAGCGTTGCGCCGATTCATGCCAAAGAAAAATTCAAAGTCTGCGCCGATCCGTTGAATCCGCCCTATTCGACTAAAAAGAAAGACGGCTTCGAGAACAAGATAGCCGAACTGTTTGCAAAGAAGCTGGGACAGAAAATCGAGTATACGTGGTTCCCGCAACGCATCGGCTTCATCCGCAACACCTTGAACGCACCTGTCGACGAAAAAGAAGTGGACAGCAAGGAATTCAAATGCAACGTGGTAATGAACGTCCCTGCCGATTCAGACATGGCCTTGACCACGGAACCTTATTATCAATCGACTTATGTCCTGTTGATCGCCAAAGGCCGGGGTTTTGACGACATCAAGAACGCCCAGCAACTGGCTGAACTCCCCCTGGAAAAACAGGAAGCCGCGAAAATCGCGATGTTCGACCGGGGACCGGGGACTGCCTGGCTGCAAAAACACGGACTGCTGGAGACGAGCATCCCCTACCAGTCGATGTCCGGCGACGAAGACAACAATGTTGCGATGCAAATCGATCGAGACTTAAAAGCGAAAAAAATCAATATGGTGATCGTATGGGGACCGATTGCGGGTTATATCGTTTCACAGGGGCCCAAGAACGGCTATACAGAGATACCGATGCACTCGGAGTCCGGCATCCCGTTTGAATTCGCTATGGCGATGGGCGTCAGGAACGGCGACAAAGAAAGGCAGCAAATGCTGAACAAACTGATTGCCGAAAACAAGAAGGAAATCCGGAGAATCATTGAAAGCTACCATATCCCTCTGACCGAGATCAAGAAGACGGCGAAGCCGAAAGACGATGATTGATGTTGACTGGGGCAGTCCGGATTATAAAAAGCAATGATGGACGGAGCGATTTACGGTCCTCCAGCGTAACCCGAAATCACGGCTTCGAAATGCCGGGTTACGCTATCGCCCGGCAACTGCTCCCTGCGTTGCTCTACCTCCTGCATCCATGCAGTCGTCGGCAACTGCTCCCTGCGTTGCTCTACCTCCTGCATCCATGCAGTCGTAACCCGACCTACGCACGTTTTCGATCGTATAGAGCGACCAGGTGAGCCAGCTTCCCGGCCCGCTCGTCGGTCAACTGGCACCACTGAAAACGCCAATTCCAGTTGCCGGACGTCGTACCGGGCGTATTCATCCGATGCTCGGTATCCAGTTCCAGGATATCCTGCATCGGAATCACGGCAAGGTTCGCAACCGAACTCAAGGCCGCCTGCATCAGAGCCCAATGCAGCGGAATGGACGGAAAGCCGAGATAATCGTAAACGAAATGTTTTTGCTGATGGCTCAGCTTGTGCACCCAGCCGACGGTCGTATCGTTGTCGTGCGTGCCGGTATAGACGACGCAGTTTTTGGTGTAGTGACTCGGCAGATAAGGATTGTCCGTATTGCCGCCGAATGCGAAATGCAGAATCTTCATGCCCGGCAACTCGAATTCGTCCCGAAGCATTTCCACTTCGTGGGTAATCACCCCCAAATCCTCGGCGATCAGCGCAATTGCGCCGAATTCGCCATTGATCGCCTGCAACAACGCTTTGCCGGGCGCTTTGGCCCAGGCGCCGTTGATTGCGGTCTCTTCGTGCGCCGGAATTTCCCAGGCGGCCTCAAACCCACGGAAGTGGTCGATGCGCAGAATATCGAACAGTTCCATTTGGGTTCCCATCCGCTTGAGCCACCAGTCGAAGCCATTTTGCCGCAATACAGTCCAGTCATAATGCGGATTGCCCCAGCGCTGCCCGTTAGCGGAAAAATAATCCGGCGGAACCCCTGCAACGACTCGCATCTCTCCCGACTCGTCGAGCTTGAACACGGAACGGTTGGCCCAGACATCCGCGCTGTCGTACGAGACGAAAATGGGCACATCGCCGAACAATAAAATACCTTTCTCGTTCGCGTAGCGCTTCAGGCCCATCCATTGATTATAAAACACATATTGCTCGAATTTAATGCAGTCGATTTCGCGTTTCAGGCGCCGCTCCATTTCTTTCAACGCTTTCGGATCGCGTTCCTTGTAACGCTCGGGCCAGTAATTCCAGCTTTTACAGTCGAACTCGTTCCTGAGCACGATGAACAGCGCAAAATCGTCGAGCCAAAAAGCCTTGGCTTCGCAGAACTGCTTGAAGTCTTCCTGGTCCTGTTCGCTCGCCCTATCCAGGAAACCGTAATAGGCCTGCGCGACCAGCGCACCTTTGTCAAACTCGCGCGATTCGCGAACCACCGGCCCCTGGTCGGAAAAATTCAGCCATCCCGACTGCACCAGTTGATCGAGACTGATCAATTCCGGATTGCCCGCATGCGCTGACAAACATTGATAAGGCGAACCATCGCCGTGAGGCATCCCGAGCGGCAAGGTCTGCCATACCGAGACGCCGCAATTTTGCAGAAAATCAACGAAATAATATGCGTTTTGACCTAGATCGCCCTGCCGATCATGACCGGGCAGGGAAGTTATATGCAGAAGGACGCCTGCACGCCGTTGGTTCAGTACATTATTCAAACAATCATCTCAAGCAAAATGAAAAACCTTAATGAGCCTTTGACTGCACTCGGCTTGCTGCCGAGGTAAAAACCGAAGCAGGTGGGATCCGGCAAGGCCAGACGGGGAACGGCCGACAGGGAATTTCCCAGCCCGCTGGCGCTGCGGCCTGTTTTGAACGATCATAGCAACAATGCCGGGATTCATCTATCTCGGAACCAAAAGCTGAATGGGTATTGAGCAGCCCGGAAAAATCGCCCTAGGAGGCTCGACGCAAGCCGCTTGCCGGAACGGCCGTTCCGGCACATGGAAAAAAGAGCGCGCGAATCGGCGACACGGAACCGCATTGCTGATAGGATGCCTTTCGCGCAAATGATGAAATACCTCGCAACGCAAGCTGGGGGCGCTTTTATCTTGGGCCAGATTAAACAATACTTCACCCATTATTTCAAGGAATATCGCCTCTGCCTCGACAACAAACCGTCCCTTCTCGGTCAACCATTGGATTTTACGGATAACGGGGCGGAAAAACGCGCCTCGCAAATCCGATGCTGCCGCCGGACTCATTCGCGGGTCCGGCGGCAGCATCGGGTTAAGCTGTCTATCTAACGAAATGCAGCTTCTGACCGAGCATGTCCGGCGTCACCAGCACGATGCCGCCCGGGCTGACGTAATATTTCTTTGCGTCTTCGGCCAGATTCTCGCCGATGACCGTACCTTCCGGAATCTCGCAGCCTTTTTCGATGATCGCGCGCTTGATCCGGCAATTACGGCCGATATTCGCTTGCGGCAGCACGATGCAATGTTCGAGCGTCGTAAAGGAATTGACGCGCACGTTCGAAAACAATAGCGAATGCCGAACCGAAGCGCCGGAGATGATGCAGCCGCCGGATACCATCGAGTCGACCGCATAGCCGCGCCGGTTGTCGTCGTCGAAAACGAATTTGGCGGGCGGCGTCTGGTCCTGATAAGTCCATATCGGCCAGGTCTGATCGTACAGGTTCATGTCAGGCTTGACGCCGATCAACTCCATATTCGCTTCGAAATACGCGTCGATCGTACCTACGTCCCGCCAGTAGCTTTGCAAGCCGCTCTGCATATCCAGAAAAGGATAGGCGTTCACCAGATATTTGTCGATCACGGACGGAATGATGTCCTTGCCGAAATCATGTTGGCTGCCTCGGGTATCGGCATCCTTGATCAGCTGCTCGAACAGGAAACGCGAGTTGAATACGTAGATGCCCATCGACGCCAGCGCGCTGTCGGTTCTACCCGGCATGACCGGAGGATTGGCCGGTTTTTCGACGAACGCCCGCACCCGGCGGTTTTCGTCGACGCCCATCACGCCGAACGCGGTGGCGTCTTGCAAAGAGACTTCAATGCAGCCGATGGTCAGATCGGCGTTGCGGGCCACATGATCCGCGATCATCGCCGCATAGTCCATCTTGTATATGTGGTCGCCCGCAAGCACGAGCACATAGTCGGGGTTACGTGCCCGCAGGATATCGATATTCTGGAATACGGCATCGGCCGTGCCCTTATACCAGGAATCTTCGTCATGACGTTGCTGGGCAGGCATGATATGAACATATTCGCCAAACTCCCCGGTCAGAAACCCCCACCCTAACTGGATATGCCGAATCAGCGAATCAGCCTTGTACTGCGTCAGGATGCCGATCTTACGAATCCCCGAATTGACGCAATTGGATAAGGGGAAATCGATGATTCTGAATTTACCGCCGAACGGTACGGCCGGTTTAGCACGCCAATCCGTCATATTCATCAGACGTGAACCTCGACCTCCCGCCAAAATCAGCGCGATGGTATTGCGTGTTAAATGACTCATTAAATGGTCTGGCATTTGATCCTCCTCCTAGATATAGATTCACATCTATTGTCGTGTTTGGTAACATTCACTGCAAATTTATTTTACTCCAATGAGGCGAAATCCAGTGACGAAACGCTCGAAAACCCTGCAAGATACTGACGCCCTAAAGACCCAGCTCCTCCACCCTGCTACCCCGTCGCCTTCGAGTGTCGAGGCCGAGCAAAACAAAGCCGCAGAGAAACAAAATGTTAGCAAAACCGCTGCGATGATTTCTCCCGAGCAATCCTCCGCCTCCGTTAAGCAGATTGCCGCCGAAAGCAGCGGCTCATCGAAAACGGCGCATATTACGTCTCCGAAAATCCATTCCCTCGCCGAGTCCTATCACCCGCTCGACGACGAGTATTTGAAGATTGCGAACGCCCGCCACCACGACCCGTTCTCGATTCTCGGCCGCCATTCCAAGAATGGAGGCATTGAGGTGAAGGTCTTCATGCCGCATGCCGAATCGGTCCATTTCAGCCATAACGGCAAAGCCCTCGAACGGATTCCCGGTTCCGATTTCTTCATCTATCAGGCCGAGGAAGACGATCTGCCCGCGCATTACCGCCTGGCCTGGAAAGACAAAAACGGCTACAGCCACGAAAATTTCGATGCGTACGACTTCGGCGCACAGACGCCCGAATTCGACCTGCATCTGTTCGGCGAAGGCAAACACTGGCATATCTACCAGAAACTCGGCGCCCATCTGCATCAGGTCGACGGTATCAGCGGCATACAATTCGCCGTGTGGGCGCCGAATGCCAGCCGGCTCAGCGTAGTCGGAGACTTCAACCGATGGGACGGGCGCTGCCATCCGATGCGCTGCCTCGGCAGCAGCGGCGTCTGGGAAATCTTCATTCCCGACCTGAAGGCCGGCAGTTTGTACAAGTTCGAAATCCTGAACCGCTTCACGAACGAAATTCTGGTCAAATCCGATCCTTACGGCCAGTATTTCGAATTCCGGCCGAACACGTCGTCGATCGTGATCAAGGAAAAAACCTACCAATGGAGAGATCATCAATGGATGATGCAGCGTACCGCGCATAACTGGCTGCATGAGCCGATGTCCATTTACGAGGTGCATCTGGGCTCCTGGCGGCGCGACAATCAAGGCAATTTTCTGAGCTACCGCCAGCTCGCCGTGCAGCTGGTCGATTACGTCAAACAGATGGGCTATACGCACATCGAGCTGTTGCCGGTCACCGAACACCCGCTGGATCTGTCCTGGGGTTATCAGACCACCGGCTATTTCGCGCCGACCAGCCGGCACGGATCGCCGGACGATTTCCGCTTTTTCGTGGATACCTGCCACCAAAACGACATCGGTATCATCCTGGACTGGGTACCCGCGCACTTCCCGAAAGACAATTTCGCGCTGGCCCGCTTCGACGGCAGCGCACTGTACGAGCATGAAGACCCGCGCAAAGGCGAGCACCGCGACTGGGGCACGCTGATTTACAACTACGGGCGCAACGAAGTCAAAAACTTCCTGCTGTCGAGCGCGGTGTACTGGCTGGAAGAATTCCACCTCGACGGCCTGCGGGTCGACGCGGTGGCCTCCATGCTCTATCTGGACTACTCCCGGGAGCGTAACGACTGGATCCCGAACATGTACGGCGGCAACGAAAATCTCGAAGCGATCGATTTTCTGCGCGAACTGAATACGGTTACTCATCAGCAGCATCCCGGCACCGTGATCATGGCGGAAGAATCCACTGCCTGGCCACAGGTGACCCGCCCGACCTGGACCGGTGGCCTCGGCTTTTCGATGAAATGGAACATGGGCTGGATGCATGACGTACTTTCCTACATGAGCAAGGATCCGATCCACCGGATGCACCACCACGACCAGCTCACCTTCGGCCTGCTTTACGCGTTCACCGAAAATTTCGTGCTGCCGTTCTCTCATGACGAAGTCGTGCACGGCAAAGGCGCGTTGGTCAATAAAATGCCCGGCGACGAGTGGCAGCGCTTCGCCAACCTGCGTCTGCTGTTCACCTTCATGTTCACCTATCCGGGCAAGAAGCTGATGTTCATGGGCTGCGAATTCGGCCAGGGCACCGAATGGAGCGTCAGCCGCGCGCTGGACTGGTACGTGCTCGATTATGCCCACCACCGCGGCATTCAAACGCTGGTCAGGGACCTCAATCGCCTGTATAAAACGCATCCGGCGCTGTTCAAGCACGACTTCGAACACCTGGGCTTCGAATGGGTCGACTGCCACGACATCCAGCAATCGATCATCAGCTATCGCCGCAAGAGCGATCTGGAAGATCTGGTCATCGTGCTGAATTTCACTCCGGTACCGCGCGAGCATTACCGGATCGGCGTCCCGGCCGAAGGCGTCTATACCGAAATTTTCAACTCCGACTCGCACTATTACGACGGCAGCAATATCGGCAATGGCGCGGTGATGTCGGAACCGATTCCGTGGATGAATCTGCCGCACTCGCTGACTTTAACCTTACCCCCGTTAGGCGCACTGATTCTGAAGCAATAACCCACTGCATGAAAAAAATTCTTTTTGTCACCAGCGAGGCGCATCCGTTGATCAAGACGGGCGGCCTCGCCGATGTCTCCGGCAGTCTGCCCAAAGCCCTGGCGGAACTGTCGCAGGATATCCGGATTCTGATACCTTACTATCAGGCGCTCAAGACCTTCGGCAACGTCCGTTATGTTTGTTCGCTACGCATCGATAACCGGAGCGTGAACATTCTCGAAACCCGCATGCCGGAAAGCCACATTCCGGTCTGGCTGGTCGATTATCCGACCTTCTTCAATTATCCGGGCAACCCTTACGTCGATGAAAACGGCAACGCCTGGGAGAACAATGCCGAACGTTTCGCACTGTTCTGCCGGGTTGCGGTCGAGATCGCGATGGACCGGGTGCATCAGGACTGGAAGCCCGACGTCGTGCACTGCAACGATTGGCAAAGCGCCCTCGTCCCGGCGTTCCTGTCGCTGGAAGATAACCGGCCGAAGACCGTTTTCACGATCCACAATCTGGCTTACCAGGGCCTGTTTCCGGCCAGCACCGCGGCGACACTGAACCTACCCGGCCAGCTGTTGAGCCCGGAAGGACTCGAATTCCACAGCCTGCTTTCGTTCATCAAGGGCGGTCTGGTCTACAGCGACCGGATCACCACAGTCAGCCCGACCTATGCGACGGAAATCCAGACGCCCGAATTCGGCTATGGGCTCGAAGGGCTGCTGAGGCATCGCAACCATGTGCTGAGCGGCATTCTGAACGGCATCGACCTAGAACACTGGAATCCGGAAAGCGACCCGCTCATCGCGCAAACCTACACCGCACAAACCCTGGCGGAAAAAAAAGCCAACAAGGCCGAACTGCAGAAACGCTTTTCGCTGCCGGTAACCGACGGGGTTCCCTTGTTCGGCCTGATCGGGCGCCTGGTCGAACAAAAAGGCATCGACCTGATTCTGGACTCGCTGCCTGCCATCCTGGAGATGCCGCTGCAAATCGTCCTGCTCGGCAGCGGCGAAAAAAGCATGGAACGCAAGCTGATGAGTTATGCGCATCTGTATCCCGAGAAAATCGCAGTCACGGTCGGCTACGACGAAGCGCTCGCGCATAGGATCGAAGCCGGCTCGGACGTATTTTTGATGCCGTCGCGCTTCGAGCCCTGCGGCCTGAACCAGATGTACAGCCAGCGTTACGGCACCCTTCCCCTGGTCCGGCGGACCGGCGGCCTCGCCGATACGGTGGTCGATGCGGTGCCGCAAACCCTCAATGATAACTCCGCGACCGGCATTGTCTTCGACGAAGCCACGGCGGGGTCGCTGCTCGAGGCAGTCAAGCGCGCCGCGATTCTGTACGGCAATCCGAAGGCTTGGGAGCAAATGCAGATCAACGGCATGAGCAAGGATTTTTCCTGGCAGCAAAGCGCCAGCCAGTATCTGGACTTATACCGGAGCCTGTAGCGCAATGGAACCGCTTCCGCGTTTCGGATGAACATGACCGTGTGCCGCGACTTCCAATTGTAGGGTACGCTGCGCGTACCTTTCTCCAATTGTTAATATCGGAAAAAGGTACGCGCAGCGTACCCTACCTGCCACCGTTCCTTTTTTGCCTTGCATGGACAGCCGCCCCGATGACATCCTATGAGTAAAATCCAGCTGCATTACGTTGAAAACGTGATTAGCCGTAAAAAAGGCGGCGTGCACCAGCATTTGACGTTCTTCATCGCCGTCGAAAATCTGAGCTACCACAAGCAGATCAACGTCCACTGGGCCGGCGAAGACGGCATCTGGCACGACCTGCCGGCACGCTTTCACAGCGCGATCGCACCGAACAGGGAATACTGGCAGGCGCATGTTCAGTTCCAGCTCGAACCTGCCCAATCCCTGCCGGGCAACATTACCTTTTCGCTGCGCTACCGCGCCGAGGAAGTCGAATATTGGGACAACAATCACGGCCGAAACTATCGCAGCCAGGCCGACTCCGGTATCCGCCTGCCGGGGCGCCAGCCGTTACAGGTCGTGGATTTCAACGCGGCATTGCCCGAAAGCCGCAAATACCTGCCGGTCACGGTCGCGGTCGAACAGTCGCTTGCGCCCGAAAAGGTGACCGTGCACTGGACGACCGACAACTGGCGCCACACGCATCAAACCCCCTGCCGTTTCAAACGGACCTATTGGGACAAAGAGTTGCACAGCAACGCCCGCAATCCGAATCAATACGGCCTCCAAATCTGGAAAGGCTGGCTGAAAACCGCCGACGCATTCCGCGTGCAGTATTCGGTCTCCGTCGAAAGCCGCGGCCGGACCGTTTGGGACAACAATTTCGGCCACAATTACGCGGCGAGCCGCAAGCCGCTCAAGATCCTGATCCTGAACCTGCACTGCTATCAGGAAGCCGACCAGGACGCAAAATTTTCCGCGATCGCCAGGGCGATCGACGAACTCGGCGTCGACGTCGCCTGCTTCCAGGAAGTTGCGGAACTCTGGAACGAAGGGCGCGGCGACTGGCCCAGCAATTCGGCCCGCATCATCGGCAGCCGCCTCAAAAAGCCTTATCATTTATACGCCGACTGGTCGCATCTGGGCTTCAACAAATACCGCGAAGGCGTCGCGATCCTGAGCCGCTTTCCGCTCCTGCATCCGGAATCGCGCTACGTCTCGGCAAGCGAGGATCCCTACAATATCCATGCCCGCAAAGTCGTGATGGCCGAGGTCGAGGCCCCGCATATCGGCCGGCTGAATATTTTCTCCGCGCATTTGAGCTGGTGGGAAGACGGCTTTCAAGAGCAGTTCGACCGGCTACGCGAATGGGCGGCCGGCAAACGTACCGACCAAGTGACAGGCACCCTGCTCTGCGGCGACTTCAATATCCCGGCCGGATCGCAAGGCTACCGCCACGTGATCGGCTCCGGCGAATACGAAGACCAGTTTCTGGCTGCGAATGCCCGAGGCGAGCCTTCGCAAATCCGCCGGGTCAACGATCCCCACTGGAACCGTTATCTCGCCGACGACTACCGGATCGATTATATCTTCATGCGCAAAGACAGCGGCTTGTCCGTCACTTCCGGCCGGGTATTGTTTACGCCCGAGGATTACGGCCACGTTTCGGACCATTGCGGCTACCTGATGACTTTCGAACCCCAATAAGGACCTTACCGGGCACTCAACACTTATGCCAAACCACAGATTTCACCGGCCTGATTCATCGATGGAGAATTTTGATGCAAATCGCTGAGCATTTTGCCATGCCCGTCTACGGCGAGTTGGGAGGCTTCTTCGCGCGCACCAACGACTTCGGCGACAAGTTTTATATCCGCTGGGGCAAGCTCGAATTCGACGTCCATTACGGCGTACAGGCCAATATCAAGGTGATCCTGAAAGTCTATCGCGAGCACAATGTCCGCGAAACCTACATCGTCGATACCGACCCCTACGACATCCACTGGGACCGCCACAAGCGGCGCACCCGGGATTTTTACATCCATCCCGAGTCCGGCCATTTCGGCCGCATCAACTGCGTCAAATTTTCGTTCATCGTGCATCTGCACGAACATTCGATCGCCTCGCAGAACGATTACATCTACATGGACGGCCACCAGTTGCAGGACGACCAGCCCAAACACCGCCATATTACTTCGGAATGGGCGACCCCGAACGCCTACCGGACTTACGAACTGAACGCCGGTGAGCTGCAGGCCGACGTCGACTGGTACAATCACCATTTCGAATCGCTCCGGCTGACGCCGAAGTTCACCAAGGGCCTGCTCTACCATCCTTACCATCCGAAGCGCTTCATCCACGACCATATCGACAAGGTGATCCGCAGCAAACACGAAAATCCGGAGCGCCTATGCACGATCAAGGTCAGCGTCGACTGCATCGACGACGGCGACTTCATCACGCACCTGATTCACGCGCACCATCAGGGCGTCTGCGTGCAGTGCATCGTCGACTGGCGCAAGATGACGCTGACCAACAGCCAGAACTACGCGCGGCTGAAACGCTCCGGCATCGAACTGGTCGGCGTGTTCTGCACGGCCAAACATCACCTGATCGAAGTCGAGCCGGACATGCACACCAAATTCATCCTCTTCAACGACGAAGACTGCATCCTGGGCTCGTTCAACATCACTTTCGACCGCTGGTGGGCGAACTGGGAATCGGGCATGACCTTCCACTCGCGCGGCGTCTGCCGGCTGCTCGACAACGTCTTCCAAAGCCAGCGCGGCGGCGTGATCCAGAAATACGGAATCGACCCCTTCAGCCAGTTCAACCTGCTGTACACGTTCGGCCGCCATACGATGTTGAACGGCCGTTATTACAAGCCGCACCATGCGATCCTGGCCGAAATCCACCGCGCCCGCCATTCGATCAAATGCTGTCTGTTCCTGATCGGCGACCTAGTGGGCGACCATCACGACAGCGTGGTCGACGCACTGGTCCAGGCGCATCACCGGGGCGTCTACGTGCATATCCTGTTCAACGGCCATCTGGCGCGCGAAGGCCGCGTCGGCGTCGAACGCAGCATGGCCGAAGAGCTTGCCCGTCCCTTGCTGCCGTCGGTGCAGCGACTGAAGAACGCGGGTATTCCGGTCGGCCTGGTCTACGGCCAGGACGACCACAAAGTGCCCTACTCGCCGATCCATTCCAAATATTGCATCATCGACGATGCGATCGTGATCGAAGGCAGCTTCAACTGGTACAACACTTCGGTATTCTCGCACGACCTGATCGTGATCGCGAACAAGCGCGAGGTGGCCGGGCCGTATTTGTACGAGTTTGATGAAATCCAACGATCGTTCAGGGTGTTTTATTGACCGGCCCACGTAAGGCACATAGCGTGATCGGGTGGAGGTAACGGGATTGCGCCCGTTACCTCTTCCCCTCGGATATGCGGTTTTCCGCATCCGGCGGTTGAACCTGGCGACTCAAGTGGTCGCAAAATCGGATGGCCCCTAGGCCCCAACGTCGTAATCGGGCGTTGTTCAAGACGGTTTGCAGCACGGGGCTGCGCGCCAATCGCCATGTCCCAACCGAAACGCTGGCCTGTTTCAAGGGGTACGGCTTTATCTTCAGCCTGCGCAAAGCGTGCAGCCGGCCGTGCCGATTGTGCCTGCGCATCCCACTTTCCAGGATGATAATCGGACGCCGGTATTCGCAAAAACAGAAGGAGTTCCACCGCCCCCGGATGTAGCATTGCCAACCGGCGACACGGTCATCCCGCTTCAAGCTGAACTTGGATTGTTTATTTCACAGCCGATAGCGGAGCGGTTCCGCCGAATCATGATTGCCAATTGGCTACAGTTTGACCGGGTAAGATTCGCTGTAGGTCGAACCTTTCGTGCACGCATCCCGCGCGGTCGGGCTTTCGCAAGACGTGTCGCCGATTTCCGCCTTCAGGATTCCCGCCGACTGCGGCACGAAATAAAAGCGGAAATTCGGGTCGGAACTGATCGCGATATCGGTTTTCGCGGTCAGCACCGGCTTGCCGTTGAAGGTGACTTTCAGCTGCTCAATGAAATGCGATTTCTTCACGAAACGCGTCAGCTGATCCATCTGCATGCCGGTAATGTTCGGATGGCTGATCAACAGTTGCGCCAGATTCGGCTCGCCGGCTTTCACATCGCCGTCCAGCCTGAATTTCATTTTGCCGAGCCGTTTCATCGAAGCGTCCAGATCGGCCCCGATCGGAACGGAGCAGCCGCCGCTGGCTTTCACGAATTTTTTCGTCATGATCAGCCTGCCGTCGTTCATTTCCGCGATCGCCCGGATGTAACTGTAGGTGTTGACCCGGACCCGCATCGCCAGATCGGCCTTGCCGCTGTCGGGCGTCAGTTCGAACTCGCCGACGAACGGAAACGGATTCTTGTCGACCAGCACGAGAATTTTCCTGATATAAATGTCCTGCGTCTGCGGAATCTTGCTGACGATTTTCAGCGGCACCAGCGCCGGATCCTCGGCCCGGGCGGGTGCTTCCAGCTCGATCACATCGTTGCTTTCGGTGATCGTTTTACCGGAAAAATACTGATTTCTCAGCGTCGCGTTCCATTCGTTTTCATCACCTTCGGCCATTGCGGTCAACGGCAAGGCCAGCAACAGCACGATAGACAGGAGTCTCGATATTTTCATTTTCTATATCCGATGGTTCAGTAACTTTTCCATTATGGGCCTTGAGGCAAACGAGAGCAACCTCGCCGGTGCATGACTCCAATACAGCCGAACCGCTATTCCGTATTTGCTTTAAAATACCGCCAACCCTTACCCCGCTTTCTGTTTCCATGACGATAAAACTCCTGCATTGCCATTCCGCAACGCCGAACGATTCGATAGACTCCTTGAGCGTCGAGATTGAACGCGACGCGGAAGCCGGTCTGACGCTGCGCTACCGGCTTGCAGGCCACCTGGAAAAGATTCTGATTCCCGCGGCCAAACCGTCCGCTGCCGGCGACGGCTTATGGCGGCATACCTGTTTCGAAGCCTTTGCCGCCGCTGCCGGAACTTCCGCTTATCGCGAATTCAATTTTTCGCCGTCAAGGGAATGGGCCGCCTATGCGTTCGGCGATTATCGCGCGCGCAGGCCCTGGAGCATCGGCACGCCCCCCGTTATTGAAGTCTCGCAGCCGCAGGATCAACTGCTGTTGACCGCCCGCATCGCGGCAGACGACCTGCCCGCCGGCGACCGCCTAACGCTGGGCCTGACCGCGGTTATCGAATCGATCGACGGCAATCTGTCTTATTGGGCCTTGCACCACCCGGGCGAAAAACCCGATTTTCACGACCGTGCCGGCTTCGTCTATCCGCTCGACAGCATACTTTCCGACAACCCTTTAAAATAGCGACCCGCCCATGAAATTCGGCATAGACCGCTTACTCGAAGACCGCCGCCTGCGCGCGCCGCTGGCCGGCCGACGCATCGCCCTGCTCGCCCATCCCGCCTCGGTGACCGCCGATCTGACGCACAGCCTGGACGCCCTCGCCCGCCTTCCGGACCTGAAGCTCGGCGCCGCCTTCGGCCCGCAGCACGGCCTGCGCGGCGACAAGCAGGACAACATGATCGAATCGCCCGATTTCGTCGATCCAGTGCATGGCATTCCGGTGTTCAGTCTGTACGGGGCAGTGCGCCGACCGACCGAGGCGATGATGGACACGTTCGACGTACTGCTGGTCGACTTGCAGGATCTGGGCTGCCGGATTTACACCTTCATCACCACCCTGCGCTATGTGCTCGAAGCCGCGACCCAGCATCGAAAGGCGGTCTGGATTCTCGACCGCCCGAACCCGGCAGGACGTCCCGCCGAAGGGTTAGCCCTCCGGCCCGGCTGGGAAAGTTTCGTCGGCGCGGGACCGATGCCGATGCGCCACGGCCTGACGATGGGCGAAATGGCGCGCTGGTTTGTCGCCACATTCAAGCTTGACGTGGATTGCCAAGTGATCGCGATGGAAGGCTGGGACCCGGAGGCCGCGCCCGGCCACGGCTGGCCGCTCGGCGAGCGCGCCTGGATCAATCCAAGCCCGAACGCGCCGAATCTCTGGATGACCCGCTGCTATGCCGGCACGGTGATGCTTGAAGGCACCACCCTCTCCGAAGGCCGCGGCACGACCCGGCCGCTGGAGTTGTTCGGCGCGCCCGATCTCGATGCGCGCCGTTTGATCGAAACGATGCATTCGCTCGCTCCGGTATGGCTCGAAGGCTGCCGTTTGCGCGCATGCTGGTTCGAGCCGACTTTCCACAAACATGCCGGCAAATTGTGCGCCGGCCTACAGATCCATGTCGAGAATCCGTCATACCGCCATGAGCGGTTCCGCCCCTGGCGCCTGCAGGCGTTGGCCTTCAAAGCCTTGCGCCGCCTACAGCCGGATTATCCGTTGTGGCGCGATTTTCCTTACGAATACGAACTCGACCGTCTGGCGGTCGACGTAATCAACGGCTCGCCGCTGCTGCGCGAGTGGGTCGACGATGCCGGCGCGGCCCCAGGGGATCTGGAGAAACTGGCCCAGCGGGACGAAAACGCCTGGCTGGCCGACAGGCTGGAGTTCCTGCTTTACTAAAGACTGGGTCGATACCCCCATCGCGATATAACCCCGTCCCCACTGTTTGAAAATTCTCCAAACACAAAATCATCCTCCCTGTCCATCCCACTTTAAACGTTACGGACGGAATAAATATCCCGTCCGGCATGCCGCACCGTAGGGTACGCTGTGCATACCATTGGAAGTTGACAAGGTACGCACAGCGTACCCTACGTGACGGAGCTTGCAAAATAGGGGGGTGTTTAAAAGACGTATCTGCCCCGCTGCCGCCACGAGGTGTCTCATGGCGCGCGCCGCCATTTTCCAGGCGCATGATTTTGCTCTCAAAGCCGATGAACGCCGGGCTTGAACGGCTGTCATAAATTTGTGATTATAATTTCTCAGCCCGGCGGCGCAGAAGCCTCTCGCTCTCATTTTTGCTTAACCAGGAATAACATCACCGCGATTTGCGTAACGAAATCAGCCGAAAACTTCGAATTTAACGATGAGGCCATCATAGAGCCGGACAGTGCGCGTCGCCGAACTGAAACCCACGATAACAATAGCCGTCTGACTTTGAAGATGAGTCCGGAGCTTTTAAACCGGACCGGGAGTTCGCAAATGACAGAAGAACAAAAAATTGCCATTGACCGCGCATTGATCGCACCACGACCAAGACGCAAGAGAAGCTCGACGCAGGAATTTGTTCACCGTTTGTTTGAAGAAGCCGATATCCGCCTCAACGGCCACAGGCCTTTCGACATCCAGGTGCGCGACCCTCGATTTTACGAACGCGTGCTGACGGACGGGCCGCTCGGTTTCGGCGAAGCCTACACCGAAGGGTGGTGGGACTGCCACGACATGGCCGAAATGATCGCCCGCATTACCCGCCACGACATCGAAAAAAACCTGAAACTCTCCTGGAAACTGTTGTGGGGAGTTCTCCGCTCCCGCCTGGTCAATCTGCAATCCCGAAGCCGCTCGCCTACCGTCGGCCGCGATCACTACGACAAAACGCTGGACGCCTACGAATGCATGACCGGCAAATGGCAGGCATTGAGCTGCGGCTACTGGAAATCGGCAAAGACGCTGGACGAAGCCCAGGAAGCCAAATTCGACCTGATCTGCCGAAAGCTCGACATCAGCCGCCACGACCGCGTGCTCGACATCGGCTGCGGTTTCGGCTCGTTCGCCAAATTCGCCGCGGAAAAATACGGCTGCAGCGTGACCGGCATCAATATCTCTCCCCAGCAGGCCGAACGCGCGCGCAGCAACTGCACGGGACTTCCGGTCGACATCGTGACCTGCGACTACCGGGACACCCGACACTATCTGTCCGAAAAGAAATTCGACAAACTCGTTTCGATCGGCATGTTCGAGCATGTCGGCAATAGAAACTTCCGCACTTATTTTCAAATCGCCAACCGCTGCCTGAAAGACGACGGCCTCTTCCTGTTGCATACGATCGGTTCGAACATTTCGCTGCACCATAACGATCCCTGGTTCGAAAAGTACATTTTTCCGGGAGGGCTTCTGCCATCGATCAAGCAAATCGGCGCGGCGATCGAGAACGTCTTCGTGATGGAAGACTGGCATAATTTCGGCTACGACTATTCCTTGACGCTGAACAGCTGGTACAAAAATTTCGCCGCGGCCTGGTCCGGTGACCCAAACGACCCGTTTTATCGGATGTGGACCTATTATCTCCTGTCCTGTTCGGGCTATTTCAAGGCCCGGCGCGTACAGTTGTGGCAGGTCGTACTTTCCAAATCCGGCCATAGCGGCGGCTATACCAGCATTCGATAACCGCCCGGACTCACTTCGAATGCCAGGGAAGGCGCTCTTTCATCGTCAAAATCCGGCCTTCGGCGTATACTGGCGCGGTTTTCCACGAACTCAGCCTCCGCCATGCGCCTCCCGTTACCGTTCGACCTGCTCGCGTTTGCAGGCAGCAGCGGCCTGATACTGATCTACTACCTTTTTTTGCGGCTGCGCACCCGCCGCGATCCCGATTTCAGCGTACACCGGTTTAACCGGAAGGTGCGCGCGGCGTGGGTCGATATGGTGGCGCAGAGCGGCAAGATGGATGTCCTGGCCGTGCAGACGCTCCGCAATTCGGTCATGGCGGCCAATTTCATGGCGTCGACTTCGGTGCTGCTGATCATCGGCACGCTGAATCTGAGCGACCGGATCGAAAAATGGGCCGGCGCCTGGCATCCGGAGACGGCCGCCGCAAGCCGGGCGGGTGAATTATGGCTGATCAAGCTCGGCCTGTTACTGCTCGTTTTTTTCATCGCCTTTTACTGTTTTACGATGGCCATCCGCTTTTTCAATCATGTCGGCTACATGATCAACCTGCTGGCGGGACTGCCCGAAGCCGACATTTCGCACGCGCAAGTCTGCACCTATCTGAACCGGGCGGGAGCCTACTACAGCTACGGCACGCGCAGCTTTTTTTTCAGCCTGCCGCTGATTCTCTGGTTTTTCGGTCCTTATCCCCTGATTCTGGCAACGATCGTGCTGATTGCGGCACTCTACAAGCTGGATCGGGCGCCCTGACGGCGCCTGACAGGCGTTGCGCGTGTCATCGATCTTTAACATGCCGTTTATGGCGGCCTGCGCTACAATCATTTATTTGCAGAAACCCAATGAAAGATCAATCCTCCGCTTTACCAAGGGCTTTCGTTTTCGGAATCGCCGGGCTGTTGCTGCTCGGCTGTTCGACGCTGGCCGAAAAGACGCCTGCACGAGCCGAAATCAAAAACGTGATCATGGTCATCGGCGACGGGATGGGGCCGCAGCAGGTCGGCCTGCTGCTGTCTTATGCGCGGCAGGCGCCGCACGGCGTACTGAAGAATCATAAAACCGCGCTGGACAGGCTGGTGGCCGAAAGCGGACGTATCGGCGCTTCGCTGACCTATCCCGACGGCGCGCTGGTCACCGATTCGGCGGCGTCCGCGACGCAGCTGGCATCCGGCAAATTCGCCAAGACCGAAATGGTCGGCCTGGACGCGGACGGATATCCGGCGGAAAGCGTCATCGAGAAAGCCAGACGCTGGGGCAAGGCGACCGGCCTGGTCTCGGACACGCGCATCACCCACGCGACGCCTGCCGCGTTCGCCGCACACGAAACCCACCGCAGCCGCGAAACCCGCATTCCCGAAGACTTGCTGGCCGCAAACGCCGACGTGATGCTGTCCGGCGGCCTCGATTATTGGCTGCCCCAGGCCGCCGCCGAAAAGAATTCGGCCATTCATCGGGAAATGGAGGCCAATATCGAGCATGCCTTTCGAATCGGTTCGGCGCGCAAGGACGGGAAAAACCTGCTGAATGAAGCCCGCAAACAAGGCTACCATCTGGTTTTCAATGCCCGCCAATTGCGGCAGGCATCCGGCAAAACCCTGGGGCTTTTCGCCGGCTCCGGAATGAGCGACGGCATCGCCGAAAGCCTGAACCGGCGGAACGCCGGCCATGCCGAACCGACGCTCGCAGAAATGAGCGAACAGGCATTGAAAATCCTGGAACGCAACGAACGCGGCTTTTTTTTGATGATCGAAGCCGGCCAGATCGATTGGGCGTCGCACCGGAACGATACGGGACTCCTGCTGCATGAAATGCTCCGCTTCGATGCGATGCTGCACAAGGTGCTGGACTGGATGGGCGGGCGCGAAGATACGTTGCTGATCGTGACCGCCGATCACGAAACGGGCGGCTTCGGCTTCGGCTACTCGGGCAAAAACATTCCCGCTCCCACAACATTGGCGAGCGGACATGTTTTCAAACCGAACTTCAATTTCGGCAATCCCGAAATTCTCGACAGGCTGTATGCGCAAAAGCTCAGCTATCACGACATCTTTGCTGAATTCGACGCCCTGCCGCCCAACCAAAGAACAGCAGCCGCGCTGGCCGAACGCGTCAACCGTCATACCGAATTCAAGATAAGCGCCAGCGAAGCCGCAAGCATTCTGGCAACCGAGGCGAATGCGGGCCACCGTCCCGATCATCCCTCCCTGAGCGAGAAAACCGTTCCCAAACTGGCCGCCAAAACCGCATTTTTCGTCTATACGAAGGACAACCGCGAAAATCTTCTGGCCGAGCTTGTCGGCGCCCGGCAGCAGGTCGTCTGGGCCAGCGGCACGCATACCAGCACGCCGGTTTTTGTATTTGCGAAAGGGGCCGGACGGGCCGTCGAGCCGTTCGCAAGCATTTTGCATCATACGGACGTCGGCCGCCTGACGATCGAGGCGTTACGGCCGGAAGATACCGCAGACTGAGGCAGTCTTACGCCTATTTAGGCACGATTCATCAAACTGTCATCGAATCGTCGCGCGATCGTAACGAACCTGCCGCACAATGTAATCCTTCGAAACTCGACAGGAGCATTGTCATGCAAACGCTCAAACGCAGCCCTTGGCAAAACGTCCGCCTCAATCTGCTCTATTCGGCGCTGGGACTGCCGGCGTTCAGCCTGCTGGTCGCCTGGTTGGTCGAACGGCTCGCCGAGGCTTTATTCCTGAAGTGGTAGATCCAGGTTCTTGTCCCGTATAAATTACGGGCGATACGATACTCCTCCTCGGATACCGTCCGGTCAGGACGGTATGCTCTCGCTCTGCATTCCCGAGCCGCAGAGTGGTTCGAACGGTACTCACCGTGATCCATCCTTTGCCCAGCTTGGGTACTCCCCGTTGTAGGGTACGCTGTGCGTACCTTTTCATCCCCATGGTACGCACAGCGTACCCTACAACTGCCTGCCGCCGGCCCGCCTGGGAGGCGTTCAGCCGGCCCCCAATGCTCGACCACCCGCCATTAACGTCAAAATCGAGAACGGCTTGGGGCCTTCTCCCTTCATCTCTCCGCATGCCTGCAATTTTCGCTGCGGAAACGGCTCCCTCATTCTCTTTATAGTTGCAAACGGTCTAAAATCAGGCTTCGAGCGGTTACCGAAGGAAGCAAATCCGTTAGCCTGATTTCAAGAAAAACCGGGCCATAAGCCGAAGCAATCGCGCCATAATCTCTATTATCTTGATTTAACAAAGCTTAACCGGAAGCACGCCTGCCCTTGGGCCATCAATCGTCAGAAAACCAAATGATCGATTATTTAGAATATACTAATGCTATTTTTCCAAACCTTATTTATCCCCGTTTTTTATTCTGAAGAGGCTGCAAATCATGGAAAATTTCACCCCCTACTCCGCCCTGGCGGGCGGCGCCCTGATCGGGATCGCCAGCGCAATGCTGTTGTTTTTCAACGGACGCATTGCCGGCATCAGCGGGATCATGAACGGCGTGTTTTTCGCGCCGAAAAACGATAGGACCTGGCGGCTGCTGTTTCTGGCCGGCCTCGTCGCCGGCGGAGGGCTCCTGCAATGGCTCGTCCCCGGCTTCAATGTTCCGCGTCAGGGTTATCCGGCCGAATTGCTGGCGATCGGCGGCTTTCTGGTAGGCGTCGGGACCCGGATCGCAAACGGCTGTGTCAGCGGCCACGGCGTCTGCGGAATCGCTCGCCTGTCGATCCGCTCGATCGCGGCGACGCTGACCTTTATCGCCGCCGGCATGCTCACCGTCTACGTAATCCGCCACCTGTCGGAGCTGACCGCATGAAGACTTACGCAATCACATTTCTGAGCGGGATTTTATTCGGCGCGGGCCTGGCGCTTTCGCACATGATCGATCCGAACAAAGTGCTGAATTTTCTCGATGTGACAGGCCGCTGGGACCCCAGCCTGCTGTTTGTGATGATCGGCGCGCTGGCCGTTGCGATGGCTGCGTTCCGAATCATCCTGAAACGCCCCGCGCCGCTCTGGTCCGGGTCTTTTCAACTGCCTCAAAAGACCGCCATCGATCCGAAACTGATCTTCGGCGCGGCCATTTTCGGCGTCGGCTGGGGCATGAGCGGTTACTGTCCCGGCCCTTCGGTCACCGGCCTGAGTCTGTTATCCCGGGAGTCGGTGATCATGGTCCTCGCGATTTATTCCGGCTTTTTCGTCACTCACCGCCTGCTGGACAAGCCCTGATCCCTCCCATCCGGCAACGCCCCTTGCCCGGACGTTGCCGCCTCTTTTCGGCATCTCGATCCGCCTTCGATTTATCAGGTGTCCGAAGGGAACAGGAATGTTAGAATTTCCTTTTCGCACGCTGCCTCGGCGCGGCGTCTTTTTTGCCCGAAAAAAATACCCTCGTATCCATGAAACGACTGATCGAAACCAAAATCGTAAACCCACTGCTCGAACAATACGGTGTTCCGTCCTATAAAACCGTCGGCTCCGCAGGAATCGATCTGGTAGCGTGCATTGCAGAGCCCGTCGCGATCGGCGGCCGGCAAAACCGGCTGATCGGCACCGGCCTTGCGATCAATATCCAGGATCCCGGCCTGGTCGCGGTCGTCGCGAGCCGAAGCGGGCTGTGCCTGAACCATCAGATCCGGGTCGGCCAGGGCGTCGGCATCATCGATTCCGATTACCACGGCGAAATCGGCGTAATCCTGCACAATGACGGCGAAAACGATTACACGGTCAATCCGGGCGAGCGGATCGCGCAGCTGCTTTTCATGCCGGTCGTCCAGGTGGCGCTTAAACTCGTTCCCGCATTCACGACCGTTACCGGCCGCGGAACCGGCGGCTTCGGCTCGACGGGAAAAGCCTGAAAAACCTGATGTTTTTTCCTGTTACCGGTGATTCTTAAACCGATTTGAAAGCGCCTGCACAGATGCCGCCCGGAGACGCGAGCCTCAAATCACTTTCCCAGGTACCGTACCGCGTGTTTCGGCTCCGTGCCAGCGCGACGGGAAAAGCGGGTTCTGGCCCGATCGCGGCCGATTGGCGCCCCGGACTTAAAACCCGCCCGTCCGATTTCCATTCATTTTAGGATATAGAGGATGTTTCGACTTTTCTCTTATTTGGCCGCCGCATCCCTCCTGCTGCTTCTGATTTCGAATGCGGGCGTCTTCTGGATCGCATCCCACGCAATCAAGCAATCCAGGGAGGCAGCGCTCGGCGCCCTCGCCCAAGGCATCGGCCTGTCGATATCCGCACAGATCGAGCTGCTGGATAAAAGTCTGGACAAACTGGCGCAAGCTCCCGAAACGCTACAGGCCATCGCCAGCCAAAATCCGGAAACGCTGCGGCAAGCGGCTGGCCGACTGCTGCCGCTGCTCCCGAACGCTCTCAGCGTCAGGCTCCTGCTGCCCGGCATTACCGAGCTGGACAACAATGGCTCGCCGCCGATGACTTATGCCGATCTGAACATGGTTCGCGAAACGTTTTCGAACAACCGCAACCCGCTGCCGGCCGTTCAAGGCGAAAACCCGGGCGCCCGGCATCTGGCGATAGCCCGAAAGATCGTCCAGGGAGAACAGACGGTCGGCGTACTGTTGGCCGGTTTCGACGACGACCTTATCCGCAAAAGCATCGCGCGGGCCAAGATCGACGAAGGCTATATCCGCCTGCACCAGGGCAAGCTCCCGTTAAGCGCCGCCGGTCGTGCGCCGGAAGAAAAAGGAGAAGGAGACGGCCGCCTGCAGATTCCGGTAGCGAACACCGACTGGGTTCTCCATTACGGGCATGTCGATGAGAACGCGCCCGTCACGCTCGACGCCGGCTTGATGTTCGGCTTTATTCTGGTTCCGTTGGGGCTGATGACGGTTTTATTCCTGCTGAGCTACCGTCGACTATCGAAGATGCTGAGCGAAGATCTGAGCAGTACAATGCGCGCCTTCAAGGACCTGATGAAAAACAATTTTCAGGGCAATTACGCGACCCGGCTCGGCGAAATGAAAGGTTTCATCTCGATTTTGTCCCAGTACAAGCGAGTCATGGACCACGACGGCAACGAAGTGGCCGTCCCACCGAAGCAGGCGATAGACTCCGGCCTCGGATTTACCGATTTTTCCACCGACACCGATTTCGGGTTCGCCATAGAACCGGCCGCGAAAGCCGCCCCCAAAGCACCGGAGAGCTCCAAAGTCTTCAAAAAACCGGCCGCCGGCCAGAAACCGGAACCGCAGGCCGCCAGCACTCCCCCCGTTCTGGATAAACCGCCCGCCCCAAAAACTGCGGCTCCGGCCGAAGCCGTCGACGATCCGAAAAACGCCATTTTCCGCGCCTACGACATTCGGGGCATTGTCGGCGAATCCTTGACTCAACACATCGTGTACGATATCGGCCGGGCGCTCGGGACCGAAGCCAAATCGCAGGGCTGCCGCACGATCGTACTGGGCCGCGACGGGCGGAAAACCAGCCCCGGCCTGGCGACCGCGATCGCCAAGGGAATCCTTTCCACCGGCTGCAGCGTGCTCGATATCGGGATGGTGCCGACGCCGGTACTCTATTTTGTTGCCCACCACGCCGAAGACCGTTCCGGAGTCATGATCACCGGCAGCCACAATCCGGCCGAATATAACGGCATCAAGATGGTGATCCAGGGCGAAACGCTGGCCGAAGAACGTATCCGGAACCTGAAAAAATGCATCGACAGTCAGGCCTATACGGTCGGTGAGCCCGGCGCGATCGAAAAAAACAGCCGCTTCGCCAACGAATACATCGGCACCGTATCCGAGGACGTCCACTTGGGCAGGCCGATGAAAATCGTCGTCGATTGCGGCAACGGGGCAGCCGGCGAGATCGCGCCCAAATTGCTCAAAACGATCGGCTGTGAAGTGATCGAATTGAACTGCGAGATCGACGGAAACTTCCCGCATCATCATCCCGACCCGAGCAAACCCGCCAATCTGAAAGAACTGATCATGGCGGTCGCGCATTACCAGGCCGACCTGGGCCTGGCCTTCGACGGCGACCGGCTTGGCGTGGTCGACTCGAACGGCAAGATCATCTGGCCGGACCGGCAGATGATGCTGTATGCGCAAAACGTGCTGGCAGCGCGTCCCGGAGCCGAAATCATTTTCGACGTCAAATGCAGCCGCCATTTGGCCAGCCACATCAAAGACCGCGGCGGGCGCCCGACACTCTGGAAAACAGGCCACGCGCTGATGAAGGCCAAACTCCGCGAAACCGGCGCGGCGCTGGCCGGCGAGATGAGCGGCCATATATTCTTCAATGACCGCTGGTTCGGCTTCGACGACGCCTTATACGCGGCGGCCCGCCTGATCGAAATCCTGTCCGAAGACAGCCGCACCAGCGCGGAAGTTTTCGCCGAGCTGCCTGACAGCTTCAATACGCCGGAACTGAGCATCATGCTGAAAGAAGGCGAAAATGTCCAATTCATCGAAAAGCTGAAGCAGGTCGCCGCGTTTTCCGATGCCGAAGTCACCACCCTTGACGGCATCAGAATCTACTATCCGGATGGCTTCGGCCTGGTGCGGGCCTCGAACACGACGCCTTCGCTGGTGATCCGCTTCGAGGCCGATACCCGCGAGTCATTGACAAAAATTCAGCAGCACTTCAGGCAGATGATTAAAACCGTAGATTCTGATTTAGTACTTCCCTTTTAATTATGGAATCCCAAAAAACGATGCAAAACCGAAAAGCCCACCAGATCGCCGATGTCCTGATCGAAGCCCTGCCTTATATTCAACGCTTCAAGGGAAAAACCGTAGTCGTCAAGTACGGGGGTAACGCGATGATTGACGAAGCGCTCAAACACAGTTTCGCCCGCGACATCGTGCTGATGAAACTGGTCGGAATCAATCCGATCGTGGTGCACGGCGGCGGCCCGCAAATCGGCCAGTTGCTCGCGAAACTGGGCAAAACGACCGGCTTTGTCGACGGGATGCGGATTACCGACAGCGAAACGATGGACGTGGTCGAAATGGTGCTCGGCGGACTGGTGAACAAAGAGATCGTGAATCTGATCAACATCCACGGAGGCAAGGCGATCGGTCTGACCGGCAAGGACGGCGACTTCATCCGGGCAAAAAAAATTCATCTGACCAAGGCAGACCCGAATGCGCAGTCGCCGGAAATCATCGACCTGGGCCATGTCGGCGAAGTCAGCAGTATCGATCCGTCGGTCGTCGAAATGCTCGGCCAGAGCGATTTCATTCCAGTGATCGCCCCGATCGGCGTCGGCGCGGACGGCCACTCGTACAATATCAACGCCGATCTGGTTGCAGGCAAGGTCGCGGAAGTGTTGAAGGCGGAAAAACTGATTCTTTTGACCAATACCGCCGGCATTCTGGATAAGGAAGGCAAGCTGTTGACCGGCTTGACGTTGAAAGACATCGACGAGCTGATCGCGGACGGCACGATTTCGGGCGGCATGATTCCGAAGACCCGCTGCGGAACCGATGCGCTGCGCGGCGGCGTCGGCAAGGTGCATATCATCGACGGCCGCGTCGAGCATGCGGTGCTGCTCGAATTATTCACCGATCAGGGCGTCGGCACCTTGCTGCTGAGCCGTTAGTCGGCCTTCGCGTCCGTTACGGCGTTTTCGATATACGTTCTGAAAGACGTCCGGATGTCGCGCACTTTGTCGCCGGCGCAAAGTTCCCTGCCCAGCGACGACTGCCGGCAGCGGATGTCGAGAAACAACTGTTGCTGATGATTGCCCATGTCGACCTTCGACACGGACAGGCTTAAATCGGAGTCTGCCGCCGGTTCGGCCGTCATCAGCAGCTTATCGTTGTCGATGTCGGTCGGCGTCGTCGAAAAGCGGCGCACGAACTGATGCGCGCTTTCCCAGGCCTTTGCGCATTGGCTGGCGCTATTGCAAAGATACAGGCCCAGTTCAACCGCGGCTTTCATTTCCGCCGTTTTGCCGCTCAACGCCTGCGGCGCCTCGGTATCGGAATGCGTCAGAAATTTATAGCGTTCGATATCCGCTTCGAACACGGCTTTTTCCTGTTTTTTCTTGGTTTCCTGATTGTCGATCTCTGCCTGTACCGCTTTGACTTGCGCCTTCGCCTTATCGATATCCCGGGTTAACGGTGCAGGAATCTTCTCGCCGCTGCGCTCGAGATGGGCCGCACGCTGAAGATGATTTTCCAGCTCGACCTCCGCCTGATGTTTGTTGCCGCGCAAAAACCCGATCCGCCCATCGATCGCATGCATTTTTTTCTTTAACGTATCCTGCATATCCCTTAAATTGCGGAACGTGCTCAATAAGACTTTGTCGTTCGCCTTTTGCCGGGCGATGAGGCTTTCCTGCTGCTTTTTCAAGGCTTCGAGGCGCCGGTCGAGCTCGATCTGCTCCCTGGTTTTTGCCTTCTCCGTAATTTGGACGACGCGGCCCTTTTCGCTCAGTTCTTCGCGCCGGTGTTGAACCTGTTCCGGCGGTACCTGATCGGACAAAAACGTTTTACCGTTCTCGTCGACCCAGCGGTACATTTTCTTGGCATGAGCCTGCCCCCCGGCCAGGCAAAATGCGGCAAACAACAGGCTGATAAAAAAAGCGCGGTCTTGCATGACGTTAAAAGAAATAAAAATGCCTTCTAAAGTATAGTGAAAGTTCCGCATCTTAAAACGGCTGCCGAGGTTTGTTTCTCCCCTGCGGGCACGGCATGTTCCCGCAGTGAGAAGAGCGATTACCAGGCGATCAGAGCCGCCAGTTGGCTCAACGGGGGAAGGATGACCATTCTGGCGACCTGCAGAAACAGTAGCGCGGCGAGCGGCGACAGATCGATGCCGCCCAGATCGGGAATGATTCTTCTGAAAATGTTCAGCACGGGCTCGGTCAGGCTGTAAAGAATCGACGAAGCCGCGTCGAACCGGCCGGGATTCAGCCAGCTCAACAACGCACGTGCGATGATGGAGAAGATAAAGACATTGAACAATAAATTGATCAGTTCCATGATCGCGATCAAAGTCAGGGCGCCGATCCCCAGCGCCCCGCCCTGCAACAGGCCGATCAGAAAATTCGCCAGTATCTGCAGGAACAGCATCAGAATCAGCGAAGATGTGTCGATCTTGCCGATCGGCGGAATGTACCGGCGCATCAGGCGCAGCGGAGGCTGGGTCGCCCTGACCAGAAACTGCGAAATCGGATTATAAAAATCGGCGCCGCACCACTGCAGCAGGAAGCGCATCAATACCGCCAGAATGTAAAGCGAGGACAGCGCCTCGATAATCAGGACGAGCGGATCGGTAAAATAACTTGCACCCATTAATTGAACTCCGGTTGGTTGGACATTTCGACCGAACGGTCGCGTGCCGCATGGAGCGCTTTCGAAACCAGTGCCTCGAAACCGCCTTGCTGAAAGGTTTCGATCGCCCGCTGAGTCGTGCCGCCCGGCGAGGTCACGCGTTTGCGCAACAACTCAGGGGTTTCGCTCGATTCCAGCGCAATTTTTGCCGCGCCCAAGGCGGTTTGCAGCACCAGCAGGCGCGCCGTTTCCTCGGTCAGGCCCAGCTCCGCCGCCGCTTTCTCCATCGATTCCATCAGCAGGAAGTAATAAGCCGGTCCGCTGCCCGATACGGCCGTTACCGCATCCAGTTCTTTTTCATCCTTGACCCAAAGCGCAATACCGACCGCACGCAAAATGTTTTCGGCCATGCTGCGCTGCTCGGCACCGACTTTGTCGTTCGCATGCAGGGCCGTGGCGCCGGTCAGCACCAACGCCGGCGTATTCGGCATGCAGCGGACGATCGCGATGTCCGGCCCCAGCCAGGCGCTGAGGCTGCGCTCGCCGATGCCGGCGGCAATCGAGACGACCAGTGGTTTACGCTGCTGAATCGCCGGCGCGATCTGTTTCGCCACATCGCGCATGATCTGCGGCTTCACCGCCAGCACGACGACGTCGGCCTCGCTGACTGCCGTTTCGTTCGATGCGGTCACGTTGACTTTCAGACGCTCCGCCAGCGACTTGAGCTGCTCGGAGTTGATGTCGGAAACCCAGATGCTGGAAGGCTCATGACCGGCAGCGATCAGGCCGCTGATCAGGCTCGTCGCCATATTGCCGCCGCCGATAAATCCAATTTTTTGTGTTTTCATTTTCACCCTGTGTTGATTTTCCGAAAATATTTTACCCTATATAAGGTTCGGAACATCAATCACAAGGTTATCGTGAGAATTTCCTGGAAAAAATGCCGGCCTGCATCGATCGGACATTGCCGGCGACGGCCTATAAGCGCCGCGCGCGGAAACTATTAAAAAAGGACATAATGATGATTGTGGAGCAAAGCGTAAGCCCGGCACATTGACCCTGAACAGGCTTATTTCCCCGCACCGCAGCATCGCTTGAACTTTTTGCCGCTGCCGCAGGAACAAGGCGCATTTTTGCCCAGATTGACGGTCGAGCCGATCCTGCCGAGCGATTTGATCGCCCCGTCCAGATAAAACCAGCGGCCTTCCTTTTTGACGAATCGGCTCACCTCATGCAGAACACAGGCTTCCCCGTCCTGCAGATAGTAAGCTTTGAATTCGACGAGCCCCTTGTCGTCCCGAGGCCCGCCCTTTTTCGTATCGACGATTTCAAGGTGCTGCCAGACCGCCGTCTCGCGGGAAAAATCGATGCTGTCCGGGCATTTACCGCTGTCCCAGGTCGCGCGTAAATAATCGGCATCATGCAATGCATAGGCAGTGAATCGGGAACGCATCAAGGCTTCTGCGGTGGCCGGAAATACCTCGTCGTCATGGTATTGCCGACAGCATTGGTCATAGCCGAGCCCCGATCCGCACAGACAAGCGATTTGAGAATTGGACAAAAGAAATCCCTCGATCTTCTATAATAAATAACGTTGATTTTTCATCATTCCCCCCGCATTGCACTCGTCATACTCCCGTCCTGCAAAACACAAACAGTGGAATTCAAAGCGGATTTTGAACGGCGTATTCAGGATCGCTCCAAAGCCAACCTGCAAACCCGCGCCATTTGAGCGACGAAATCTGCGATTTGACCGGCTATACCGCCCTGGATCAGATCAACGAAAAAGCGCGGATGCCGATGAGTTTGGACGACCATTCGCCGGTTCAGCCCATTCCGTTGTTCGACTTCTGTACGATCCGGCCGGACGGTCCAACCGGCTCGTCGATCCGAATGGCATCGCGCTCATCCGTTCGGCCTTGAACAATAAAGCGTTCGGGCGATTGCCCTGGGTCTCCCGGTACAAATTACCAGCAATCCGGTTCCCCTCCTCCTTTTTCGCCCGCGCTGGTATAAGTCAACGCATCACATCGGTCACCATCAACGGAAGTGGCTTTCAAAGTGTAAGCGCTGGCTGTTACAGTAGCAATCTCCAAACTGTATATTTTAGTTCCGCCAGAAACGGGGACTTGATCGGAGAGAATGTCTGCCGCTGTCGGATCGTTGACTCCATCCGTATAGACTCCATTACTGTTCAATTTCCATAATTCCATCGCGCTTGCGAGAGATACAAGTGCCGCTTGTGCTTCGGCGCGTTTGGCTTTTTTAATATGTTCGATATAAGTGGGATAGGCTATGCTGGCTAGTATGCCAATGATTGCCATAGTGATCATTGCCTCAATTAATGTAAATCCTTGAAAAGAAGCTCTCATAAACATTGAATTAAACGTGATGCGAATATCCTAAATAGTTTTGCCATTCAGGTTACGGGTCAATGCCGTTAAGTTTAGCTCCCCCAAAGAGTTGCAAAGCTGGCTTTGCAACTCATCAAGGCGATTGACAAAGCGAGCTTTGCCAATCCATCAAGCGACCGGATTGGCTTATCTTAACGACATTGAATTACGGGTTGGTTATTTTAATTTTCCCCGAAGGGGCAATGGTTAATGTGCGTTGTGCGGAGCCAACGGTCGAGGTAAAAGTCATCGTGATAACATTCACAGAATTTAAACGACCTTCCGGACGGAAAATAGGATTGGAATTCCCCTCAACCGCCACACTTATGTTAGTAGCAGTCTTGTATCGTTGCACTACATTGTCCTGACTCTCCACAAAGACTTCCCAAGAATTACCGTTAATCGATACGCCCGCAAATTTAACACGTTTGGTAGCTTCACTACGCGCGGCCTGCAAAGCAGTAAGCATGTCATTGGCCGATGTTGTTAAACGATTGTCGACGATAAAAGACTGCAAGCTAGGTACGCCAATAGCCAAGGTAATACCCATGATGGCAACAACTACCAACAGTTCCAATAGAGTAAAACCTTGTGTAAATATTGAATTAGAGTTACCCATGAGCAAGGCAGACATTTAAACTTTATGACATTAATATTTTCTACGCCTATTTGTCTTTTAAAACAATAGAAAACTCGACTTTGGCGATCTTCACCGTATCGCCCACAAGGCTTACATGGAAGATGGTACGGTACGTTCACTCCAGCTTTGGCGTCCACCAGCACCTTTGATCTTCTCAGTTCCATCCGTTCCATCAGGAGTAGGATCAGTTTCTGTAGGGGATGTTCCCTCAGTACCGGTATCTATGTTGATCAACGTATCGACACCCTCTATAGCGTCGAAGGGATCGACACAGATTGCCAATATGGCATCGTTGAAGTCGTTATCGGAAACATAGCCATTATCGTTGTACGAACTACTTTGACGGTTAAGGTCTTCGATGCTGATAACTAAAACTTTCGATTCAGGATCCGACAATAATACGGTATGGTAATTCAGCTTTTGGCTGCTAGGCTCCGGATTAAGATTTTTAACAGTGCGAAATATCTGGTTGTCGGTACGATCCGATCTTACCTGGTTGGATTGCCAACCATTCGATACTACCGTAAAACCGACTCCCTTTCCGGCTGCGATTGTACCTAAATCGACGGTATCGCCAAGCGATAAATCGCCTCCTGAGTTTTTCGCAGAAAAGTTTGGGAATACGATTTTTTCAACGATAGAGGAACTGGTCAAACTGGTCAGCTTGGTTTTGTCGAAACTAAAGAAACCCAGTGCATTGGTGTAGCCCGCTCCCTCACCAACAAAGGCTACTTTGATATTGGCGTCTTTTTTTAGCAGGATGTTTGCTTGGGTGTCTTCCGTAAATAAAGGAGAATCAATAGCCAGCGCATTACCTTCAGGCAATAGCCTCAATACCTTGTCCATGATGCCGTCGGGCACGGTGCAACCTGACGCCAGTTTTTTGGGTTTGCCGGTATTGGTATCGTAATTGGTAGAGTTGTAAGACTTCAGATAAGTCCAGACTTTGCCGCTAGAGCTGCCGCCTCTGGCTAGAGCCGACTGTTCAACACTCAGAGCCACTAACACTCCACTTAGGGTCAAAGTCAAGATTTTCTTTTGCATGTTCATAATATTCACCTCTGTGAGTTAAATGAATGGAAGAGCGTAGCCGTTTTAAGCAAACACCGAGCAGCCTACTGCGTATTTGGATCGAATAGCCCGTTCAGCGCCCGTATTACTATTGATCAAAGTAACGTCTAAGATGTATACCTCCGTAGGACATTGTGCATTCGCTAGTCTGGCGCAGGCAGTAACATTCTCTGCAGAATCGCTCTTATGGGCTGTATAGCTGTTTTCGCCAACACAGCGGTATTCGAAGCTGTTGACGACACAAAAAACTGCTTTGATTGTTGCAGTGGCCGGAATTGATTCGGGCAGGGTCAATTCGCTGTTTTCGAATAGTCGGCCACTAATCCCACAGTCATCCTGTTCGTCAGGCCTGGTAGGATCGTCTTTATTAGGCTTGCGACTGGTTTCAATAATGGCTTCCGCTACATCCAAGACCATTTCCGTGCGCGAAAAAGTTTTGATTTGTTCGCCAACATTGTTTGTAATGGCAAGCTGTATTCTATTTTGCTGAATCATGCTTACAGTAACCAATGTCAACAATAACAGCATACACAAGCTGAATATTAAAACTGCGCCGCGTTGAATATTGAGCGATCTTAATAGCATTTTTTTCCTTCATAGCTGATTACGTAAAGCAATAGTGGTAGTAAACACGCGATACAAACTGTGATCACTCGGCGTAATCTCTGTTTCTTCTACCTTATAGGGACGTACTTGTTGAACCAAATGCGTATTTTCGCTTTTTAATACTACCGATAACCGCATGCTAACCACGTTTTGCCATACGTCCGGCTCAACGCCAGCTGCTTCGGCATAATAATTGGCGGCATGATCAGCGTCCGCATCAATGCCGTAGAGAACTGTCAAACTTTGGACGTTTTCTATCAAAGTGACTGGCATATCTGTTAGGGCGCAGTTTTTGCCGGAATCGGTATTACATACTCCAGCGACCGAACGTTGGGAAGTGCAAAGCAGGCTGCCGTTGTTAACGAAAAAATAAATTCTTACCACATGTACCGCCTCCGCGGGGTCTTCTCCCGTATCCAGCAGGCTATTCACCGTACAGGGCGAACTACTGTTGCTAAGATTGGCCGGACTTAAATCATCAGCATCAAGCAGCTGATAACGAATGACGAAGGCATCATTCGCCGGATTATCCTGGCTAACTCCTTTAACATATTCTGCAGCATTCAAATCAAAAGAAATGCCGGTATCCGGTATTTCAATTACGTCTTCATCGAGGAACACCCTGCTGATAATTCCGTCATTATCCATTCTGCTGCGTAAGCCGCCCGTGCGACGAATTTCTTTTTGCAGTATTTCCTGAACATAACGGGCATCGTCTGTCATATTGTTAAGCGCTCGCTGGCTACGATTGATTTTTTGCATTTGCAAAAACAGGCTGCTGATACTCGCGATCAACGCCAGACCCAATACTAGACTGATCATTAATTCGATCAACGTCGCCCCTGTTTGCCAATTCTTCATGGCTGCAGTTCCAGTTCGAATTTTGCGCTACTTTGGCTACCGCTGGTCCAACTCAGCGTTAGGCAACGCATCGCGGAAGTTCCTGTGCAAACATCGCTACCCGACACAGGGCTAATACCAACCTCTACCAAAGCTGCCGGACCCAATTGGGCTTTAGCTTTTTCCATCCAAACGCAGTAATCGTATGATGCCATGACGCTTATACTGCAAGACTGGGCAGCACTGTTGCAATTATCCTCGCAGCTATTGGCCGCTGTCGGTAGAGTATCGGTATTCCATGCAGAGGCATTGGCATGAATGCGGTCTGCCATTTCATAGCTTAGCGCCATTGCCTGGCTATACAAATAAGCGTCCTGACTGTTCCTGATCGACAACATTTGCAGTGCGCCCAGCCCCAACAAACCTAAAGCCAAAATCACCATAGCAACTAAAATTTCGATAAGCGTAAAACCATTGAGGCGGCGAAAACCGAGTACAAGCATAATTAATACACCCGATGTGCTATTGTGGAGCCAGATTTAACTTTACCGCTCCGGCCTTCCTTGAAGTTCTTAATTTCAGTTTGATTTGGAACCCAAATAATATTAAGGGTTTTTAATAAGAATTAGGCTGAATAAAATTAAATCTTCAAAAGGCCGGTTATATCGTTATAAGGTAGACAGATTCTGCTATTTTTATCAAAATCTTTCTGCGACAAAGTTATCACTCTATAAAAAAACCTCTAAACTGCTGCGGTTTTCGGCCCGCAGCTTGCGCCGAAGCATTTTGCTTTCACACTCCCGCGCTCTGCGCAGGAATACCGCGCGAAATAAAGCGTTCATTGGCCCAATTTCTCTATTTAATCTGCTCCCGCTGATCCGCGCCGCTGTCCAGACGGCGATGCCTGCCGGCTTTGCAGTCGTGATAGCGCCCACCTAGTGTCACCTTCAAACGCCAGAATAGGCTCGCGATCCGGTCGAAAAACCAACGGGGAGCGCGCCAAAATGACCACAGTGAGCCGGGAAAGGATGGTGTTAAACGCGATGGTGATGACCATCGTAAACTCGAATGGCGTAAAGCCGGAACTCCTCCATTTTTTCATGTCGCCCCTACCTGATTTCTTAAATTTCAATGGATTACCGAGTAGGTATTTTTTATAAACAAGCGATTAAACAGAAGCTATCGGCTGTACGATGGCGCTTATTTATTCACAGACCCATTTCCACAATAACTATAGACGGTTGTGCGCTGCTTGTGTGAATGAATAGCTTAAAAGGGTGACTTAATTGAACATTTTTAGACGATTTGTTGGATTTACCTTGATTGAACTGATAATCGCCGTCGCTATTATTTGGTATCCTGGTATCGATCGCTTATCCCACTTATACGGAGCATGTCAAGCGAGCCAACGGTAAATCCGCTTTGTTGAACGCGCAGATGGCCCAGGAAAAATACCGGACGACGCATACCGCCTACAGCGCCTCCCGGTCTAGCCGTAGGCCGTACTCCATCCCCTATCGTCATTCCCGCGCGTTGCGTATCCAAAGGGCATCATTATGGGAATGCCGCTTAAGCCGCTCCGACGACTCGAAACCGCCGGACTTCCTTCAGCCGGTTCCCATGCCGCGCGCTCGCCGTTATACCCCGTCCTGCAAAACTCAAGCAGTGGAGTTCAAAGCTGGCGTTGAACGGCGTATTTTAGGCGTGATCCCAAGCCAGCTTTGGCCGCCTGCCGGTCCGCTGTCGATTGGAACCTTCGCAATATTAAGGCCAAGGAAAGTCACTTACCTAACTTAGCCGTTACTTTCACATCGCAGTTGGCTTTAGAACCTGCAAGCAAATCCTGGGTTTGGATTGTAAAGTTTGAACTTCCGGTTATCTTAACGTTTTTGAAACCCGCGTTATTTAAAAGTTGCGTTGCTTGAACCTCTGTTTTTCCAATAATGTTAGGGACCAAGCAGAGCTCTTGAATGTTTACCTGCGCATTCGCATCCAATTGAATAGGGAGCGCGACGTTGGCTTTGACGCAAACCAGATCGGGCGGCAGCGGCAGAAGGCTTCTGAGAAGCGATTCCACCGGCCCTATCACGCCTTGTAGCGGCAGATCGTTGAGCGCCAGATTAACGCTTAAGTCGACTTTATTGCCGCCGATGTCAAGCCCGACAATAGCGGGATTTAAGTCTTCCAGACTGCAAATATAGGTACCTTTCTTTCCCAGAGACAATAAATCGAGCGGGTTACTAAGGCCAACCGACACCACTGTGCAAACAGCCAGAGGGTTTGTGTCGATCTGCAGACGCGCACCCAATGTAAGCCGCTTTTGGCTTACATAATCGCCCGCGATAATGCCTGCCGTAATCAGCCCCGTACACGCGTTTCCTCCTGGCGTCGGGTCGGGCGTCGGGTCGGGCGTCGGATCGGGCGTCGGATCGGGTGTCGGATCGGGTGTCGGATCGGGTGTCGGATCGGGTGTCGGATCGGGTGTCGGATCGGGTGTCGGATCGGGTGTCGGATCGGGCGTCGGGTCGGGCGTCGGGTCGGGCGTCGGATCGGGTGTCGGATCGGGTGTCGGATCGGGTGTCGGATCGGGTGTCGGATCAGGCGTCGGGCTAGGAGTACTCGCCGCCGCCAGTACGATACCGCCTTTCACGGGCTGGTCGCCGGCGATGTAGGATGTTAACTGCACGGTCTGGGTAACGCCCTTGACATCCACCCAGGTCGTGGTCACGCTGATCTGTTTACACTTCACCGAATTAGGGCAGTCCGAAATTACCCAGGCCCGGCTGAAAGCGCTGCTGTCGCCTCCTTCGGCCATCGGGGTATCGTTGCCCGAAATCATGCCTTCGTAAGTATCCTGATTGGCAAAGCCGCGCAGTTGTTCGATTTTGTCCTGCGACAAATTCAAGGCACGGGTTTTCATGCGGCTGTCGCCGCTGCTGATCAGGGTCAGTCCTTGCAGCTTGGCCATCCCCAGCATCGCCACCGCCACGATCAGCGCGGCGATCAACGCTTCCAACAGGAAGAAACCTCGCAACGAGGCAGGCAATAATTTCTTCATGGCGATTCCCCTTAAAAAATCAAAAGTCTTTCCAGGTGCCGGGAATGCGGGTAGCGTCTTCAATAAAACTGCTGACGTCGTTACCGCCGCCACCAATACCATTACCGATGTGTTTTGAATTAGCGGTTACCTTGGTAATATTTCCTTCCGAAACAATCGTTCCATGAATAGTCGCATTTCCCCAGCCTTGATCGCTACATGTCGCAGAAAAGTAGACAAAACCGTAAATCGTGACATTTCCTTGAATTTTAGGGCATCTGCCGTTCTGGATAATAATGACGACGGGGCGAGTTGCCGAACCAAAATTACCGCTAATATGAGAATCGCTATCCCATACATAAAATGGCTCTTTCTCTTCCCCCGGAGTGGCGGGTAACGAATGAGCAGGATAGTTATACTCATTGGTCATGGCGATATGGGTCGCGGTACTTAAAGTAACCGTAAAAAGATAATCCCATGCCGGTGTCGATGTGCCCGGAAAAGTATTATCACTCACGACAGATCCAAGACTTGGCGGCGGATGTTTGTTAAAAAACCCCGTATCAATCGCACTCACAGGCTGCGATGTTATGATCGCCGTTCCCGGAGGGCTACCCGAATCAATATCCGGATTTCCGGTGACATTGGCTAAACTGCCATTGATTACAAAAGGAGGAGCGGCTTGCCCTTTTATAGTCAAATAGTTTGTTTGTGTAACCCATGCCTCGGATATTGCGGCAATAGTAGAATCATTAACCCCCTCGGCGGACGATTCGACTTTAATGTAAGTCTTGTTCGCAATTATTTTTTTCGTGAAAGTCAGCGTAAAGCTATAGCTCTCGCCGGTCGACGAACCAGTGACCATGCTCAGTGCCGTCGGACATCCCGTCGGCAAGGAGCCCGAGGAACAGGTCACGGCATTCGGAATGGTATTCTTTTGCGCCCAGGCCACGCCGTATTCCAGCCCGGCTTCGGCCGCTTCCTGCGCTTCGCGGGCACGCAGATCGTTGCCAGTGATCTTTTGCTCCATCAGACCGGTTCGCGCCGTGGTCACAGAGACAACAGCCATCACGATCGCCAACATCAGCGCCACGATCAAAGTAACGGCGCCCCGCTGGCGGGCCTTGGGATTGCGGTTCGGAAACTTCATGGCTAACTCCAGGAAACGAGGCGGTTAAGGAACGGCGGCCAGATATTTGTCGTTGCGCACCCGCACCTGCTCGACGATGGTTTGGGTGACCGCATGATCGTCGTGCAAACGGCCGGTCAAGGTAATTGTGACATTGCGGACATACAGGCAGGCGGGGGCGGGGCTGCCGTCGCGGGTACAAATATTGCAAACTTCGCCGGTGTCGCAAACCCCGTTATTGTTATCGTCGCCGTACGGGATACCGTCGGAATCGGAGGCTTCCATGATGCCGTCGCCGTCGTCGTCGTTGGTCATGCTGGTCACATTGAGCTCCGTCGAAGTCAGCGCGAACGTCAATCCGGTAATTTCCACCTCCACTTCGGTGATGGACTCCCAGGCGCTGTTAGTGCAGTTCTCGTTGGTGCTGCCGCTTCTGCGCATTTCCAGTTTGCCGTCATCGCTCAAACGGAACCCAAAGTATTCATTACTGCCGACGTCGGGCGGACTGTCATTATTACGATTGTAGGTATAAACGATGCAACTGCCGTCGTTATACACGGCCAGATCGGTGATTGTGTCATCAAAAAAAGGATTATTCCGCAATGAATCTAAATTGGTGTCCGGATCGGACGTCACAAAACCCGCACGCCGAATATCGCGCACCATGATATCCATCATGGCACGCATGTCCTGGTTCAAGCGGGAGAGTTTGACATTGTCGGCCTGCCCTCTGACCGAGGCAGTAAAAATACTGAGGCCACCGGCGACAACGATCAAGCCAACCAACATGCCGATCAGCAGTTCGACCAATGAGATACCGATTTGCCCTTTACGGTGCGTTAACATGCTTCGTAGCCTCCGATTGAGCCGCAAATCCGCGCCCGGCCTAACGTGCTGACCTTGACGCCGACGCTGAAGTGATTGGAAGTGATCGTGGCGGTACCATTGTTGGGATTAATGCCACGTATCGGATCGAAAGTAGTATAGGCAACGCCGCCGGCAAAACTGGCCGAGGCCAAGGTGGTCGCGGGAAAGTCGCTGCCGTTGACGGTTTTGAGCAGGGTGTTGCTGCCGCCAGGGCCGACCCGGATGGCGTAACTCCATGCGCCGCCGGTGGTAAACGTGACTCTGATTTTTTGATTGCGCACGATGGCTTCGGCACGCGCCCAACGCAGGTCGGCCAGCATCGCTTCCGCCGCACTAATGAGACGCTGCTTTTCGAGGGTGGCATTAAACGAAGGCCCAGCCATCGCTGCCAGAATGGCGACGATGGCGATGACTATCATGAGCTCGAGCAGCGTAAAGCCGGAATTCCCCAATTTTTTCATGTCGCCCTACCTATTCTTTAATTTCAATCAATTGCCGCGAAGGTATTTTCTATACCCAAGCGCTTAAACAGAGGGGCCATCGCCTGCACGATGACGCTTATTTATTCGCCGGCCCATTTCCACGATAACTATAGACTGTTGTGCTATGCTTGTGCGAATAAACAGTCTAATAAAGGTAAATGAATGGACACTTTCAGGCGACTTGCAGGGTTTACATTGATCGAATTGATGATTGCCATCGCCATTATCGGCATTCTCGCATCGATCGCCTATCCCGCTTATACGGAGTATGTCAAACAAGCCAAGCGCGCCGACGGTAAATCCGCTTTGTTGAGCGCGCAGATGGCTCAGGAAAAATACCGGACGACACATACCGCCTACAGCGCCTCGCTCGATGCCATCGGCGTTTCCGGTACATCGCCCGATGGCTACTACACGGTTGCCATTACCGGAACGCCGAATGCGACGACCTACACCCTAACAGCAACGCCCAGAAGCCCGTTTACCGATTCTACTTGCGGCACGTTTGCCGTAAATCAGGACGGGAAAGACTATACGGGCTATGCAAGCGCCGATTGCTGGAAAAAATAGCCCCGTGCAGTCCTATGTATCATTACATAGCCCTTCGATAATCCTCGGCCTAGCCGTAAGCCGTACTACATCCCCTATCGTCGTTCCCGTGCGTTACGTATCCAAAGGGCATAAATAGAAGAATGTAGCCCAAGCTCGAAACGCCGGGATTCTTCCGTCAACCGGTTCCCAAGCCGCGTGCCCATCATTATACCCGGTCCTGCAAAACTCAAGTAGTGGAGCTCAAAGCTGGCTTTGAACGCCTGCCGGTCCGTCGTCGATTGGATCAAGCTAGCCGAGGCGTATCACGATGAGCGCCGCGTGTGGAAACCTTGCAGAACCAAGCTTCAGCTATTATAAAGCGTTCACTGGCTCAATTTTTTGTATTTGATACGGTGCGGATTGTCCGCGTCGCTGCCCAAACGGCGATGCCGGTCGGCTTCGTAGTCCTGATAGTTGCCTTCGAACCAGACCACCTGGCTATCGCCTTCGAACGCCAGAATGTGCGTCGCGATCCGGTCCAGAAACCAGCGGTCGTGCGAGATGACCACCGCGCAACCGGGGAAAGCCAACAAAGCTTCTTCGAGCGCACGCAGCGTTTCGACGTCCAGATCGTTAGTCGGCTCGTCCAGCAGCAACACGTTGCCGCCGCTTTTCAACAGCTTGGCCAGATGCACCCGGTTACGCTCGCCGCCGGACAAGTCCCCTATCCGCTTCTGCTGATCCGCGCCCTTAAAATTGAAACGCCCCACATACGCGCGCGACGGTGTTTCGTATTTGCCGACGGTGATGACATCGAGCCCGTCCGAGATTTCTTCGAAGACCGTATGGTTCGGATTCATATCATCGCGCAGCTGATCGACATACGACAACTGCACGGTCTGGCCAATCGTCAAAGTCCCCGAATCCGGTTTTTCCAGCCCTGCCATCATTCTGAACAAAGTGGTCTTACCGGCCCCGTTCGGGCCGATGATGCCGACAATACCGCCGGGCGGTAGTTTGAAGCTCAGCTCGCTGATCAACAACCGGTCGCCGAACCCTTTGCCGATATGGTCGGCATGAATCACCACATCGCCGAGGCGAGGTCCCGGCGGAATATAGATTTCTTGAGTCTCGTTGCGTTTTTGCACCTCGACCGAGGACAACTCTTCGAAACGCGCCAGACGGGCCTTGCTTTTCGCATGGCGCCCCTTCGGATTCGAGCGCACCCATTCCAATTCGGCCTTCATCGCTTTCTGGCGGGAAGTTTCCTGCCTTTCTTCCTGCTCCAGACGTTTTTCCTTCTGCTCCAGCCAGCTCGAATAATTGCCTTCCCACGGAATGCCCGCGCCCCGGTCGAGCTCCAGAATCCAGCCGGCGACATTGTCCAGGAAGTAGCGGTCGTGCGTCACCGCCACCACGGTGCCGGGATAATCGTGCAGGAAACGTTCCAGCCAGGCGACCGATTCGGCGTCCAGATGGTTGGTAGGCTCGTCCAAAAGCAGCATATCCGGGTTGGAAAGCAACAGCCTGCAAAGTGCGACCCGGCGTTTTTCACCGCCCGACAATTTCGTTACATCGGCATCCCAATCCGGCAAGCGTAAGGCGTCGGCAGCGATTTCGAGCTTCCTGTCCAGTTCCCAAGCGCCGGCCGCCTCGATTTTTTCCTGCAGCTCGGCCTGCTCGGCCAACAGTGCATCGAAATCGGCATCGGGATCCGCGAACGCATTGTTCACTTCATTGAAGCGGTCCAGAACGGCCTTGATGTCCGCGACCGCTTCTTCGACGTTGCCGCGCACGCTCTTGTTCGGATCCAGTTGCGGCTCCTGCGAAAGATAGCCGATATAAATGCCCTTTTGGGGAATCGCTTCGCCTTCGATTTCCTTGTCGATGCCGGCCATGATTTTTAACAACGTCGATTTACCGGAACCGTTCAAGCCCAAAACGCCGATCTTTGCGCCGGGAAAGAATGACAGCGAGATGTCTTTCAGGATGTATTTCTTGGGCGGAACGATTTTTCCGACCCGATTCATTGAATAGATGTATTGCGCCATTTTATTATTAAAGTGCAAGTGGGGAAAAGAGGTTCGATGAGGGCGAATTATCCCATGTTTCTTGTGGGGAGGTAACCCGGCTGCCCGCTAAAGCGCTGCCCATCCCTCCAAACATACTATTGGGATACTTTCAGTTTTTCAATGTCTTCAGAAAAAACGTAAAAAAGCAACCGAAAAAAGTGCAAAGGAAAGATTGTATGCAAAAAACCCGCCACAATGAAAAGATGTCCGATTAGATTTTCAATTATCAAAAATTGATGTTATAATTTCCGCTTATGAGTTGGATGCTGTGAAGAACAGTGAGTTTTCAATGTGATTAGGGAGAGAGGCTATGCTTATCTTGACTCGTCGGGTAGGTGAGACATTAATGATAGGTGATGACGTAACCGTCACAGTGCTTGGAGTCAAAGGCAATCAAGTACGCATCGGAGTTAATGCGCCGAAAGAAGTCTCTGTTCACAGGGAAGAAATCTACGAACGCATCAAAAAAGAGCAAGCTGAATCTACTGATACAGACAACTCAAATTAAAACCGATCTGGAGGGATGGCCGAGAGGCTGAAGGCGCTCCCCTGCTAAGGGAGTATGGGCCTATAAAGCCCATCGAGGGTTCGAATCCCTCTCTCTCCGCCACGTTTTAAACTACTCATAAAAATACAAAGGGATTTGTTGACAAAGAGATAAAAACCAAGGATAATGGGAAAATAAATTAGGCGCCCGTAGCTCAGCTGGATAGAGTACTCGGCTACGAACCGAGCGGTCGGGAGTTCGAATCTCTCCGGGCGCGCCAATTAGCAATTTTATCGACATTCATTCCCCTGTAGCTCAGTCGGTAGAGCAGGTGACTGTTAATCACCGGGTCGGCGGTTCGAGCCCGTCCGGGGGAGCCAAATAAATCAAGGGCTTAGACGAAAATCTAAGCCCTTTTTTATTGCCTGAATTTTTCGGGTCAATGCCGGGGCAAGTTTGGGAACAAATAAGAGCGATTGCTGTTGTCCTTCCTCTCTTCGCAAAAACTCCCACTCCGTCAGTACGGAACCCTTGGGGAAACTTCACCATTGTCGGCACGTACCGGCTGCGTACCTCGGCATCTATCTTTATCCGTTTTTGAAATTGTGCCCGACGTGTACCGGCCTCGTTACCAGTGGCGTCATGATGTGTCAACACTTTACCGGACACACGGTTAAGCAGCTTTTTGCTGCAATTCGTAGTCTACGGGCGACAAATAGCCGTTGGCAGAATGGAGTCGCTCGCGGTTATAAAACACTTCGATATATTCAAACACAGCCTGCCTAGCGTCATCCCGATTACAAAAAGTCTGATGATGAATCAGCTCAGTTTTCAAGGTATGAAAGAAGCTTTCCGAGACGGGTCGAGTCAGCCGAAGGGAACCTCCCCCTTCAGCTGCCCAAGGAATCGTACGTGAACCTCTCGATTCATACGGCTCTTGTTATTCAGCCAAACGCGCCAATGTGCAAATAACGTCGGATTTTGTCGGTAGAGCTCCCGCAACCATTGACCGGCACGCCATTTCCGGCGCTTTAGCGGTTTGAATTTCCGCCGTATCCAGTTCAAGAGTTTGTCGTTGATATAGCTATAAATGGCCGACATGGCCGATTTTCTAAACCTGCCGTAATAAGCGATCCATCCCTGGATGATCGGATTAATGACCCTAGCCAGCTCCTCAATGCTTCGAGGGTAGCCCGCTTTTATCAACGGATGTCCTTTCAGCTTTGCTCTCATAGCTTTCAGCGCTTTACGGCTGACGGCCGGTGAAAAGCTGACAAAGAACCTGTCGTTGCTATCGCGAACGCTTCTGGGTCTGAAGGTGTACCCCCAGAAAATCGAAGCTCTGATTTGGATAGCTTCCCCTTCGGTTTGAGTCCTTACAGTACACGATCTTGGTTTTCTCCTCGCAGAGTTCAAGACCGCACTGGGTAAACCGCCGCCTGATTTGATGCGCGATCATTTTCAGCTGACTCTCACTCCGGCAATGCACCACAATATCGTCGGCATAGCGTTCGAAATGGATACATGGAAAGTGCCTTTGCATCCATTGATCGAAGACCAAATGCAGAAAGATATTGGCCAGTAACGGACTGATGACGCCGCCCTGCGGCGTGCCTTTCTCGCGGCTTAGCCGCTCTCCACTCGGCAGTACCACATCGGCCTTTAACCAGCGTTCGGTGTACAGCAATGTCCATCTACAGCCGGTGTACTTGGCAACCGCCTTCATAACCCAGTTATGATCCAACGCATCGAAGAAACCGCGGATGTCCATGTCCAGCACCCAGTCATCCCGCCAGCAGCGTTGCCGCGCCTGCGCGATTCGATCGGCGATGGTCGGGATACCCAGGGGCCTCAACTTGCCGTTCGCCTTGGGAATTTCGACGCGTTTTACCGGCGGAGGAAAATAGCTGCCCGATGACAACCGATTCCATAGCTTATACAGATTGTTCTTTAAGGAAGCGCTGATTAAATCTCCGGCCGCCAGATGAGATAATAGAGGCATCAGACCGCAGCCAGGACAAGCCGATGAACACACCGACGCAAAGCAGTTTTGCCAAACTCGAATACAGCAGCAAAAAGCGCCAAACCCGACGGGAAAAATTTCTGTCGGAAATGGAGCCAGTGGTGCCGTGGGCGTTATTGTTAGCCCAGCTCGAAGCGCATTATCCGCAAAGCGGTCGGCGCGGGAGGCAACCGATGGCCTTGAATCGCATGTTGCGCATTTACTGCATGCAACAATGGTTCAGCTACTCGGACCGCCAGATGGAAGACGCACGATATGAAATCGACAGCATTCGCCGTTTTGCCGGCTTCGGCAGCGTCACCGAAGCGCTGCCGGACGAAACGACGATCCTCAACTTCCGTCATTGGTTGGAAAAGCACAAGCTGACTGAAGTGCTGTTGGCGACGATCAACCATTATTTGAAGGAACGCGGCCTGTTGGTCTCCAAAGGCACAATGGTGGATGCCACGATTATTCATGCTCCCAGCTCGACCAAGAACCAAGCGCAGCAGCGTGACCCGGACATGCACCAAACCAAGAAAGGCCACCAATGGTATTTCGGGATGAAAATCCATGTCGGTGCCGACGTGAAGTCAGGCGCGGTCCACCGCGTGACGGTGACGGCGGCCAATACCGCCGACATCGTGGAATTGCCCAAGCTATTGCGTGAAGACGATCAAGCCATCTTTGCCGACGCCGGCTACACCAGCGACGACTATAAGAAGGGCTCGCACTATCTGGGGCTGAACTGGTGTGTCAACGATAAGCGGAAACCGGGCAAAAACCTGTCGAACCGCCAACGTAAGCGCAACCGCCAATACGCATCGGTCAGAGCGCGCGTCGAGCACATCTTCCGGATCATCAAATGCCAATTCGGTTTTCGCAAGACCCGTTACCGGGGGTTGAAGAAAAACACCGCTCAAGTCAATGGGCTGGTGGGCTTGGCCAATTTGTATTTGCTGCACCGCCAGTTGATGGCGGCCTAGGCCGAAATCCGTCTACCGTGTGCCCGAACACGGTAGACGGTGATAACAATCGAGCAAGTTTGGATTATCTGATTAACGGGTAAGCACTTTTTAAAAAAACGACGCTTAGGTCGAGGGGGAACGCTCGGAGTTGGATTAGTTCAGCGGTTCCTTAGTAATGCCCGGTGGCTTTCGGAAGCATATTGGCTCCCTCGGTCGGTATGCCAGAGTCGGCCTTTTGCCGGTTTACGCTTCCAAATGGCCATCAATAACGCATCATTCACCAGCTTGGTCCGCATCTGTTCGGCCATTGACCAACCAACGATTTGCCGAGAAAACAAATCGATGACTACCACTCAATACAACCAACCTTCCGGGGTATGAATGTAAGTGATGTCGCCCGCATAGACCTGATTCGGTCGCTGTACTGCAAATTGCCGATCCAAGTGGTTATCGACAACCGGAAGATTATGCTTGGAGTTTGTCGTCGCTTTAAATCTCCGCCGTGTTTTTCAGCAGCCGCAGCACGCGCAATTTGTTATCCCGGCCGCCGGTCAGCTTGGTGCGCTGTGCCAGCACCTTATCACGGGTGATTTCGCTGATCGGTTTATCGAGCCAGTCGGGGAAGCCTTGTTTGATCTTTTTGGTATAGTCCAGCACGGACGCTTCGCGCAAGTCGGTTTTGTCGGCCAGATACTTATCGAGCAATTCTTGCAGGGTAATGTTGCGGTGGCGTTGCTTGCGTTTTTCTTCGGTCGGGTTGACGCCTTGGGCAAACTCGCCCAACGCATCCCGCGCCATCCACCGCGCATCATCGACGGTCAGATCAGGAAAGCGTCCCAAAGTGACGCGCTGCGCCGTCCGCCCCGTCCATTTCAGCAGGACGAATGATTTCACGCCGGTACTGCTTACCCGGCAAGTCAATTTTGGGCAGCCGCTGTCGTAGTATTCCAAACGCCCGCTTTCCGGTATCGGAAGTTCTGCGATCCGCTTTTGAGTGAAGTTGAGTTTTTCCGCCATAGTGCCCTCTGGGTCAAGAATGAAACAAGATTTAAGGCATTTTTAGAGAATGTTAGCGAAATGTCAAGAAATGAGTAATGCGATAATAAACAATAGCTTGCATTGAATTTATATTGTCAATCAATAGCTTAAAAAATGCCATGATGGGTAACCGTTAATCACCGGGTCGGCGGTTCGAACCCGTCCGGGAAAGCCAAATAAAGTAAAGGCCTTGCAGAAATGCAAGGCCTTTTTTTGCCCTGCTTACGGTCAAACTCCGGTCCTTTGGACAATTTAGGTGCCCCACTCTCAAATTGTCGTTAGCTGAATCTAGTAGCGCACCAAACTTGCTTTGATAAATAGTTAATGTAATATTTTAATCTCCTGCAGCAAGCCAATGAAATTGAAAATAATTAAGCTATGCCAGCAAAAAAATATCGCGTAAAACTGACTGAAACCGAACGAAGTGAGTTAATGGGGTTTCTCAATAAAGGCCGCGCATCGTCACGAAAACTCACTCACGCCCGAATACTCTTGCAATGTGATGAATCGGGAGGCACGCCGGCCAAAAAAGATCAAGATATCGCAGAGGCTTTGAACATCAGTGCCAGCAGCGCCGAACGCGTTCGTCAGCGGTTTGTGGAAGAAGGCTTGGAATCCGCTCTCAACCCAAAGGTGCAGGCGCGTTTCCGCTCGAAAAAGCTGGATGGTGCCGCCGAAGCCTTTCTGGTTGCCACAGCCTGTACGAATCCTCCCGAGGGGCGAGCGGAATGGAGCATGCAATTGTTGGCTGACAAACTGGTTGAATGCAAGCTGGTCGATTCAGTCAGTGATGAAACGGTGAGGACCACTTTAAAAAAAATGCGCTTAAACCGTGGTTAAAGGAGTGTTGGTGCATTCCCCCGCAAGCGAATGCCGATTTTGTGTGTGCGATGGAAGATGTTTTGGAAACGTATCAGCGAACCTATACCGACGACGAGGTGTTGGTTTGCCTGGATGAAACCAGTAAACAACACATTAAAGAAACACGAACCCCGTTGCCAGCCAGACCCGGCGAACCCGGAAAATATGATTTTGAATATGAACGTAACGGCGTCAGCCATTTATTTATGCTGTTTGCACCGCTTGACGGATGGCGTCAGGTCAAGGTGACCGATCATCATACCCAAGCCGATTGGGCACAGGTTGTCAAAGAGTTAGTCGATGAGCATTTCCCTGAAAAGAAGAAAATCGTTTTGGTGATGGATAACCTGAACACTCATAAGCTCAGTTCGCTTTATACCGCATTCAAGCCGGAAGAAGCGCGCAGCATTGCGGAACGGATTGAGATTCACTATACCCCAAAGCATGGCAGTGGGTTGGATATGGCAGAAATAGAAATTGGCGTTATGGCTCGACAATGCCTAAATCGGCGCATACCCGATCAAGACGCGTTAAAGCGTGAAATAAAGGCTTGGCAAGATCAACGGAATCAGAGGGGCGTTCGTGTGGATTGGCGGTTTACGACTCAAAATGCTCGGGTGAAATTAAAATCCCTCTATCCAGCAATATAAGCTTGGCGGACTACTAAGAGCCTATCCCGGTAACGTGTCATGAACCTGGAATTAAACGCCGCCGAACGCCTCACCTTGGAGGAGCTTTCCATCCATCACCGGTATGCGGATTTCCGCTGCCGGGCCTTGGGCGTATTGGCGTTGGCCAAAGGCCATCCTTTACCGGTAGTGGCCGATATTCTCGGTGTCACGCCGCCGACCGTTTATCACTGGCGCAAAGCGTGGCGCACGCGAGGCCTGATGGGGCTGCTGGAGGGCCATCAAGGCGGCGGCCCTGCTGGATACCGCTGAAGCGATAGCCCGTGCTGCCCCTGCCACCCTGGCGGAGATTGCCCGGCAAGTCCACGCGGCGCATCCGGAGGCGCCTGATTTTAGTCTCGACCGCTTATCGGCGGGCTTGCGGGCGCGTGGACTGTCATTCACGCGTACACGGCTGTCTTTAAAAAAAGCCGGTGTCCGGTCCAGTTCGAGGCCGCCCGCGTCAACTTGAAGCATGGCCAGGCAGCCGCCCGCGCCGGCAAAACCGCTCTGTTTTACCTGGACGAAAGCGGCTTTTGCACGATTCCCAACGTGCAGCGGGCCTGGAATCCCAAAGGCAAACCGCACACGGCCGATGCCGGCCTCACGCACCAACGGGTGAATGTCGTGGGCGTCTTGGACTATGCTACGGGGGAAGTCTGGCATGAGGTGCACACCCAGTCTATCCGCCGTCAGGCCGTTGTCGAATTAATCGACCGTCTCGCCCAACGCGAGCAGCAGATGCCGCTGACGATTGTCGTGCTGGACAATGCCGCGATCCATCATGGCATTGACCCGGAAAAACTCGACGACGGGTTGGTCAATCATCGCTTGGTGTTGATGCATCTGCCGCCCTACAGCCCGGAACTGAACCCGATCGAAATCGTGTGGAAGCAGGCCAAATACCACTGGCGCCGATTTGCCACCTGGACCAAGGAGCAATTGCTCGAAGCCGTGCAAAATCTGATGGCAAGTATTGGCTCAACTTATAAAATCAGTTTTACGTGGCGAGGAACAGGTCGTGCTGGGCGATCGCGCCTATACGCGCAAGGACCGCAATTTGGCGGCGGAACGTCAGGAAGGCGAGCCGGTCTGGGCGTTTCCGTTCAAGCGCAAGAAGGGCGAGGACTTGCCGGTGGAACAAGCCCTTTGCAACCGCATGCTGGCCCCTTTGCGAGCCGCGGTCGAGCATCCGTTCCGGATCGTCAAGCGCCAATTCGGCTATACCCAAGTGCGCTTGTTTGCCCTCGGCAATCTTTACTCCATCCGGAAGGCGTTGAGGCCGACCTAGGGAGACATCCGTCCTGCGTCCTGGAAAACCCCGGGGCAAAGGGTGAAAACGGCCCCACAGGGGCCGCTTCTCGTCGAAAATCGGACGATTTTTCGGCCACGCACCCCATTGATTGACCGGTGCTAGCAATAAAAACTACTTATTCAGAGCTTCCTTAAAGTGGTTTTTCATTAATTGTGCCACACGCTATAGGGATCTTTGACATAAATAATGAAAATTTCAAAGCTAAGGATTGGCAGCCGACATATAAAAAAAGCTCCGCCTTTGCTTTGGAAAACCGATTATCTGGCATTTCCTACCGTAGGATAGCTCGATAGAAATGCAAGATGCTAAACGGCCTCAATAAAACCCTTCATCGCAATCCTGTGGATGCAGTACGACGAGTTTGATCTCGTTTTGCTGGGCCATCCGTAATGTGTACTGCCAATAGAAGCGTTTGCCTTCTTTCGGAAGCAAGAAACCCCGACTTCCCCCTTCGCGAGCAAGCACTTTCTGGGATCGCCAAGCCTCCTTGAAAACCGGACTAACTGCTTGGAGCTCATCAACCAGCGCTTGGTGTACGGCGTCATGGCGCAAACCGGCGCTATCGGCTCGATATTCAGCCACGAGGCGCCAAGCGCGTTCTTCCCAATCCAGGATCAAATTTGGCGCGTTGGAGTGAAGAAAAACATAGCGCAACAAATTGGGGGCAAACTTTTCTCTTTGACCTAATGGCGAAACTAACCAGTCGCAAAATAGTTTGGCCGCTGCCTGATTCCAGGCAATAGCATCCCAATAGCGATCGAGTATATAGGCTGGCGAGCGGATGGCTGCGACGAGCGCTTCGTAAGGCGCAGGCCCTTCGTGCTTTTCATGAGGAAGCGCCGGATCGGTACGGCCCGCGAGTTGAAACAGGTAGGCGCGTTCCGCTTCTGTAAGCCGCAAGCCGGTTGCTAGCTCGGCCAGAGTGGCAACCGAGATCGCTGTGGTTCTGCCTTGTTCCATCCAAGTGTACCAAGTCGTGCTAATGCCGCACAAATCGGCGACCTCTTCGCGCCGCAAGCCTTTAGTTCTACGGCGCTGTCCTTTGGACAAGCCGAAGTCTTCAGGCGCTAAGCGTTCGCGTGCCGCTCGCAGAAAGTCGCCAAGCGCGCTGGCTTGGTTGTCGTGTTTATCGAAATCGTTGCCGTGTTTCACAATGGCGTTCGTCTGTCTGGTAACCTATATAATAGGATAAACTATTATCTTGTACCATGATATTTTTCATTTTATCGTAAAGGCTCTTTCCTTTCTACGGAGTATTTACGATGATGACACATCGCCAATCAGTTCATGAGCAATTCGACCCACAGGCCAAGGCTTATCTGACCAGCGCGGTTCATGCCCAAGGCAACGATCTTGTCAGGGCGCAAGCCCTCGTTAAACAGGCCATTCCCAGAACCGGTGTAGGGCTCGATATCGGCTGTGGAGCGGGCCACCTGAGCTTCGCTTTATCTCCATTGGTCTCACGCATCGTTGCCCTGGATCCCTCCGAAAGCATGCTCGCTACCGTACGTGAAGCGGCCGGCCAGAAAGAGCTCGCCAACATTGAAACGAAGCAGGGCAATGCCGAGGAGCTGCCTTTTCCCGATGCATCCTTCTGCTTGGTGGCCACGCGCTACAGTGCCCATCATTGGGTCGGTCTTGATCGGGCATTGGCAGAAATGCGGCGGGTACTGCGACCGGACGGATATATCCTGGTCATTGACGTCGAGACGTTTTCCGACCCGCTGGTTGATTCACACCTTCAGGCGCTCGAATTGCTCCACGACCGCTCGCACGTCCGCGATCGTTCCGAAGCGGAGTGGCGACGCCATTTTCAAGAGGCGGGCTTTGCCTTGCTCGAACACTCACGTTGGCCTGTGCGTCTCGAGTTCGCCTCCTGGGTGGCGACCATCCGTACGCCGCCGTCGAAGGTGGCGATGATCCGGGAGATTCAAATCGAGGCGCCACGAGAAGTACGCGAAGCACTGGCTATCGAGGAGGATGGGTCTTTTACGATTCAGACTGGCTTATTATGGGGATGCCTTGATTCCTGATAAAATGGAAATCCGGCCGAATAACTGATCCGTAACAGGGGGAAATCCCCATCCTGTCATCAATCCGATTCACAGGACGCCCGCTTTACATTAGCTGACGTCCTGTGAAAAAAGTAATGGCTTCTTAGACGCGGGTATTAGATGACCTCGGCTAGAGCATTTTCGCTTTGGGAATATGGCCTTCGTAAGGAAAACACGAAGGAAAACACGTCATTCCGGCAGGGATTGCCGGACAACTGCAATGATGCAGGAGGAAGTATCGTGGAATTATCGAGCGTCATCCATTGGGGCCGATCGTTAAGCGAGTACAAAGCAATGTTCTCGCTTTCAAACCATGACCTCGGCAAGAAAATCCTTGGCTGTGGCGATGGACCGGCATCTTTCAATGCCGAATTGACCGAGCAAAACGGCCATGTCATCTCAGTTGACCCGATCTATCGGTTTAATGCCAATCAAATTCGAGCGAGAATTGATGAAGTGTACTCCCAAGTTGTCGAGCAAGTCTCTAAAAATAAAGACGACTATGTTTGGAAGCACATTCCCCATGTTGAAGCGCTAGGAAAAGTAAGGATGCAGGCGATGCGCCTCTTTCTCGCTGATTACGGAGTAGCAAAAGAGAGTGGCCGCTATCTGAATGCTTCCCTGCCCACGCTTCCTTTCGATGATGGTGAATTTGAAATCGCGCTTTGTTCGCATTATTTGTTCTTATACAGCGAGCACGTAAATCAGAGTCAACACATTCTTTCGATGAAAGAGCTGTGCCGCATAGCCAAAGAAGTCCGTGTTTATCCTCTTCTATCGCTTAGCGACAATCAAACATCACCGCATCTTAAGCCCGTCATCGCCGAATTGGAGGCAGACGGGATCAGTGTCGATTTGGTCGAAGTGGGCTATGAATTCCAAAAAGGTGCCACAAAAATGCTCGTGGCAAAAAGTGTATAATAAAGCCTTCCCGCGAACGCGGCCGTTTAACGCACTTGCTCGGCTAAAGGCAAGATCAGGTACAGACCGTAACCAACAACCCCTCCCATGAACAGAGAACTCGCAGAACGCTTCGCCAAGAACTGGCTCGATGCCTGGAATGCGCATGACCTACCGCGCATCCTGGCGCACTACACCGATGATTTCGAAATGTCCTCGCCGGTTATCATTCAAGTGACCGGCAATCCGGAAGGCCGGCTTCAAGGCAAGCAGGCAGTCGGCGCCTACTGGACCAAGGCGCTGGCCCTTTTCCCGAACTTGCGTTTCGAGCCCATATGCACGCTCATTGGGGTCAACAGCATTGTCATTCACTACATGGGCGCCACCGGCAAACGTGTGGCCGAGGTTTTCCACTTCAATGAAGCCGGCCTGGTCTGCCGCGCTCAGGCGCACTACGAGCCATAAAAACTTCTTGCCTCCCCACAAAAGTACAGCCCATGAGCAATCCTAAGACCCCCATCGCAGTGCAGGCCGACGAAGTGCCCCCGCGTACCAAGCCCTCGACTTATCCTGAACCGTTTGCCTCGCGGATGAAGGGAAGAGAGAAGCGGCAACTGGGCGATGTCTTCGGGCTCACCCACTTTGGCGTCAACTTGACCCGCCTCGCCCCGCGAGCGGTCTCCGCCCTTCGCCACAGTCACACCCAACAGGACGAGTTCATCTACATCCTCAGCGGCCACCCGACGCTGCGAACGGACGCGGGCAATACGCCGCTCGCCCCTGGCATGTGCGCCGGCTTTAAGGCCGGCTCGGGCAATGCGCACCACTTGATCAACGACACTTCCGAAGTCGTCGTGTATCTCGAAATCGGCGATAGAACCCCCGGAGACCGGGGCGCGTACCCGGACGATGATCTTCAAGCCGATCTCAAGGACGGCAAATGGCACTTCACCCACAAGGACGGAACGCCTTACTGAGGCTTTCACTGCAGCCCGCCCAGGCGGCTAACCGTACCTTGACCGGACATCCGGCTGCGCATGCTGCCGGTGAGTTTGTGAACGATGAATTATTGCCGCCAAAGACGGTGTACGTAATCACGCGTCCGGAAAAATGTTGGCGCATCAGGGAATTAATTTTCCTCGCCATCTACTTCGTCCTTGAGATTGCCGACCGAGCGCCGGGCGCCATGCCCTATTTCCTGAGCCGCATCCCGGGGTTCCATGGCCGATGGCCTTGACGACATCGCGCGTGCCATGCCCGATTTCGCAAGTCACATCGCGCGTGGTATGGCCCACAACCCTGCCGGTCTGTTTGATTTCGGCGCAAGCGTTCAGCAGCGAGCAGGGTAACAACAAAGCGCGGGTTGCCCACGGGGTAATAGCCATAGCGATTTTCCGATCATTTGTCCGAAAGGCGATTTTACAGCAAGCGCCCTCCGCCAATCTTAAACATGCCTTTGCACTCCGGACAGGCAAATCCATGCGGCCGACGGACAAGACATCGGAGCCGGCTTCGGAAACCTTCACGACGCAACCCACTCAAAGAACTGGCAACAGATCGACTCTACAATTTACACTTCATAAGGCTATGCCATGACCTCATCCTACCGCATCGAGAAAGACAGCCTCGGCCAAATCCGTGTGCCCTCCTCCGCTTTATACGGCGCGCAAACGCAGCGCGCGGTCGAGAATTTTCCGGTCAGCGGCCTGACTTTGCCGCCAAACTTCATCCAGGCCATCGCGCTGATCAAGAAAATCGCGGCGGAGATCAACGCAGAGCTGGGCGAGCTGGATGAAGCGCGGAGCGCGGCGATTGTCGAGGCCGCGCAGGAGATTATCGACGGCCGGCACGCCGACCAGTTTCCGGTCGACGTATTCCAGACGGGCTCCGGCACCAGCACGAACATGAACGTGAACGAAGTGATTGCGTCCCTGGCAAGCCGGAAGGCGGGCGTCGAGATTCATCCGAACGACCATGTGAACCGCGGCCAAAGCAGCAACGACGTGATGCCGACCGCGATTCATCTGAGCGCCGCGCTCGCCTGCCATCGCGACCTGCTGCCTGCGCTGACGCATCTGGCCGAAGCGGTCGAAACGAAATCGGCCGCCGTTAGCGAAATCCTGAAGACCGGCCGCACGCACTTGATGGACGCGCTGCCGCTGCGAATGAGCCAGGAGATGGGCGGCTGGGCGCTGCAGATTCGGAACGGCAGGGAAAGAATCGAGGCGGCGCTGGTCAGGATTTACCGGCTGGCGCAGGGCGGCACCGCAGTCGGCACCGGCGCCAACGCACATCCCGAATTCGCGGCAAGGTTTACGGAGGCGTTGCGCAACGGCACGGGCCTGCCGTTCAGTCCGAACGGCTCGTTTTTCGAAAGCCTGAGCTGCCAGGACGCCAGCGTCGAATTATCGGGCCAGTTGAAAGTGGTTGCGGTGAGCCTGCTCAAGATCGCGAACGACCTGCGCTGGATGAACAGCGGTCCGTTGGCGGGCCTTGGAGAGATCGAACTGCCCGCCTTGCAGCCTGGCAGCAGTATCATGCCGGGCAAGGTCAATCCGGTGATTCCGGAAGCGGCCGCGATGGCCGCCGTCCAGATAATCGGCAACGATGCGGCGATTGCGCTGGCCGGCGCATCCGGCAATTTCCAGTTGAACGTGATGCTGCCGGTGATCGCCTACAATCTGCTGCAAAGCATCGAGATACTCGGCAATGCCTGCCGACTGCTGGCCGACAAGGCAATCAAGGAATTCAAGGTGCGGACTGAAAAACTCGCGGAGCCGCTGGCGAAAAATCCGATGCTGGCGACCGCGTTGAATCCGGTCGTCGGCTATGGCAAAGCCGCGGAAATTGCGAAGGCCGCTTATCGGCAACGGCGTCCGATCATCGACGTGGCGGCGGAAATGACCGGTCTGTCGCGCGGAGAACTCGAGAAACTGCTGGATCCGGCCCGTCTGGTCGGAAAATAACCCGGCAGGCGAGCGATTACTTAATGCTTACTCGCCCGCCGCACTGTCCGTTGCACTCGGACGGCATATCAACAATTCATATAGCGATCGCCCTGGAACTGATTGTGGTCACGCTGGATCTGGCTGAGGATTTCCCTCTTCGCTTCGAGCCAGTCGTATAATTCGTAGCCCGGCGAAAACGCCCGCTTTTCGGCTTTGTAGTACGCCGCTTCGGCAATCATGGTGTGGATATTCACCGTGACCGCGCCGGCACAGGCAGGAACCGGTGCCGGCGGTGCGGTATTCACGAAACCGAATTTGACCAATCCCCACACCGTTGGCGGCACCGCTTGCTCGATCCCGACGGCTGCCGGCTCGACCTCTTTACGCGACAGAAACAACCAGTCCCAGATCGAAAGGATCGCCCCGTAATTACTGTCGTGCTCCGACCGTTCGCGCGAATGATGAACGCGATGCAGATACGGCGTCACGATCATCTGGCCGAGCCATTTCTCGCCCGGAAAGGCGATATTCGTATGGTGGAACATCACGAACAGCGGATAGACCGTTTCGTAAGCGAATACGACCGTTTTGTCGATGCCGAGCAGAACAATGTATAAGGCTTTGAGCACGGTGGTCATCACCATCTCGACAATATGAATCCTGAAAGCGGTCGATACATTCAGATAGGGATCGCTGTGGTGGACCTTGTGGAACAGCCATAATCCGTCGAACCGATGGCAGACCCGATGCCATGCATACAAAAGCAAATCCAGCAGCAAAAAGCCCAGCAGCGCTTTCCAGCCGTGGCTACGGATTCCGTCCAGCGGGCCTTCTCCGGAAAAATGCTCCAGCGCAAACCACAGGCCGGTTATCGACAAAGCAGACATCAGCACGCTGTTGACGACAAATAGTCCCAAATTAACGCGATAGGCGGCAAGGGTTTGTTCGGGCCGTTGCCGCAGGGTGGGCCGCTGAATTTCGGCAAGCGACAGCAGAGTAAATCCCAAAATCACACAAACGAACGGCCAATTGTCGGGGAACTGCATGTGCCAGGCCGACAGGGAGGATTGCAGGGTGGAATAAATTTCGATGATGTTTAGCATGACTTTACCTCAATTTACCGCAAATAACTTGATGGAAAGTGCATCACAAAATTATTCTAATTATTGCATGTGACGAAGTGATGAAAATTTTCCTCTGGGTTTCGGCCGGACTTCCACTATTTCCTCACTACGGTCCACAGCAATTTCAATGCCATAAAAAACTGCAGCCATTTTTTTAAGGAAAAAATCAAACAACAAAAATTTAAATATCTGATTTTGTTGTACTTAAAAATCAAGATCTTAAGTTTTTGAAAAAGAAGGATAAAAAGCTCAGTCCCCCGATGACAGCATGCACCTTCATTGTGCGAGTGAATTGTTGTTTTAGGTGCAATTATTGTTGTAGATCTGCATCAGAACCGAAAGTTCCTGCGGGCAAATGTCGGGTATTCGTTTCAGCGAAGGCATCGCCGATTTTTTTGCACCGGCGAGGCCGGATTCAACGGCATTTGAAAACCATCAACGTAATATCGTCCTTGAACGAATCGGTCCGGCAAAACTGCTGCAGGCGAGCCAGAAAAGCATCGATCAGCGCTTCAGGATCGTCCCGGCAATGTTCGAGCAGCAGGTTCTCGACCCGCTGCATTCCGAAAAAATCGCCGCCATCGTTTTCGGCTTCGATTAAACCGTCGGTGTAAAACAAAATGATGTCTCCCGGTTCCAGCGGCAGGCATTTCTCTTCAAAAGCGACCTGTTCGGTAACGCCCACGATCAAACCCTCGGCATCCAGCGGGAAGCAGGTCTGGTGGCGTTGCCGACATAATAAAGGCGGAGGATGGCCCGCATTCGCATAACGGATCAGCCGGTTGTCGATGTCGTATTGCAGATAGAACAGGGTCAGGAAGAAGTCCGATTTGTCGAGATCCTCAAACAGGAAATTGTTCAACACGCTCAGCTTCGCCGCCGGCGACTCGACCCCGCCCGCATTCGCGCGGATCGCGCTGCGCGTCTCGACCATAAACAGCGCCGGCCCGATCGCATGGCCCGATACGTCGGCAATCACCAGTTCCAGATGGCGGCCGCCGTGGCTGAAATAGTCGTAATAGTCGCCGCCGACCCGGTCGGCCGGCAAACAGCGGCCCACGACTTCGAATTGGTCGTTGCGGATCGGGCTTGACGGGGAGAGTGTCGTCTGAATCTTGCGCGCAATCTCGATTTCGTTGCGCGCGACCGCCAGTTTGACCTGAGCCTGGCGAATCTGCTGTTCGGCAGCCTTGCGCGCGCTGATATCGTGGATGAATCCGCTGAAGATGAAGGTATTGCCTTCCCTGAGCGGCGAGATGCTCAGTTCGATCGGAAACTCCGCGCCGCTGCGGCGCAAGGCGGTCTGTTCGATCAGGCGATTCAAAACGGGGCCCTCGCCGCTGCGCAAAAAATTCTCCACGCCCTGCCGATGCGCCCTGCGGAACCGTTCGGGAATGATCAGTTCTTCCAGACGCTGTCCGAGCGCTTCTTCGCGGCTCCAGCCGAACATCTGTTCGGCCTTTTGATTCCAGTCCCGGATAAGCCCGTGAGCATCCATGATTACAATCGCATTCAGCGAACTCTCGATAATCATCCGAATGCGTTTTTCGCTTTCGATCAAGGCATCCTGGAATTGCTTTCGGGCCGTAATGTCGCGGTCGACGCCGCGCCACTTAAGCAGTTTTCCGCTGGCGTCGACGATCGGCAAGCCGGTGGACTCGGTGATCACTTCATGGCCGTCCCGGTGCTGGTAGTGGTTGATCAGGCTGTAGAACGGCTCCTGGCTGGTCGCGTAAAACAGTTGCTCGGCCTTGTCCTGCGCGGTTAAAAATTCGGTGTAGTGCTTGCCGATGACCTGATCGGGCCGGTAACCCAAGATCTGGTAAACCGCCGTGCTGGAGTAAATATAGAAACCGTCGGGATCCTGTTCCCAAAGCCATTCCCCGGTCATCTCGGCCATCTGCCGAAAACGTTTCTCGCTCTCGATCAGCGCCGATTCGACATCCATGCACGCTCCCGAGGCCGCGGAAGAAAGCCTGGATTCCTCCTCTCCTGTGGCATCCAAAAGAAGTTTATTGCCGAATTCCCGGATCAGGATCAATACATTGATCAAATCCGGATCTTTTGTAATCAAGCGCGACAGCGATAGTTGGGATTTGATCAGCCGTCCGCTACGGGTCGCCACGCCGGCGATCACATACTGATCGTCGCCCGATTCGAGCAAACGCGAAAAGACTTGCTGCCAGGGTTGATTTTCGTTTTCCGGACAGAGCAGATGGAAAGATTTGTCCGCCACCTCCTTCTCGTCGAAGCCCAAAAGCTCGGATGCCGCGACATTGATGTGCTTGATCCGCGGAGGCCAGACGCAGGCATCGTCCGAACATTCCCATTCGGCAATCACGATCTTGGCTTTCGGAAGTTCATTGGGCTGATGCAAGCGTTCTCTCCTGATAACTTCAGCTGAGACTTTCTGGTTGGGTGAAAAAATCCTGGTCGAACAAGGCAAGATTAGGTTCCGGAACTTTTCGGATCATAACACAATCGCCTCCTTTCGATCTTCCGCCGCGCCTTCCATTTGCTATCCGATCCTTGAATGCGAATTAAGTGCTGCATTCAACGTTGCTTAAGCAACTATTTGCAAAGCAAATCCCCCCTGCCCCCCTTTTTCAAAGGGGGGAGAAAGCGGCATTGGCCAAGACAATATCCCCCTTGAAAAAAGGGGCCGGCAAGACAATATCCCCCCTTTGAAAAAGGGGGGCAGGGGGGATTTTATAGGGGGGCTTTCACAGCGTAACAGCCTTTAGCTCTTAATTCGCATTTGAATTCGCCGGATAATCGCTGACGCCGTTTTCCTTTTCTGACCCGCAGCCAACCGGCATTGGCGGTCAAAGCGAACAACTGCTGCAAAAACACTTCAGTTCATAGTAAAATGGCCGATATAGCTTCTTTTAACCGAATCATGGACCCACGCACTGCTCGCGTCGAACGCAACACGCTCGAAACGCAAATCAAGATCAGCCTGAATCTGGACGGGACCGGCAAAGCCCGGTTTGTCACCGGCGTTCCGTTTCTGGACCACATGCTGGATCAAATCGCCAGGCACGGCCTGATCGATATCGAGGTCGATGCGCAAGGCGATCTCGAAATCGACGCGCACCATACCGTCGAAGACATCGGCATCACGCTCGGCCAAGCCTTCGCGCAGGCGGTCGGCGACAAGAAAGGCATCGTTCGCTATGGCCATGCGTATGTACCGCTCGACGAAGCCCTCTCGCGTGTCGCAATCGATCTGTCCGGCCGCCCGGGGCTCTTCTATGAAGTCAAATTTCCGCGCGCCATGATCGGACGCTTCGATGTCGATCTGTTCAGGGAATTTTTCCAGGGTTTCGTCAACCATGCCGGAGTGACGCTGCACATCGATAATTTGAAAGGCGTCAACGCCCATCACATCGCCGAAACGATCTTTAAAGCCCTGGGACGCGCGCTGCGAATGGCGGTCGCTCACGACCCGCGCATGGCCGGCATCATGCCCTCCACGAAAGGCAGCCTTTAACCACGCGCATCTCCAGCACATTTTATCGGCAATGATCCCTGAATTTTTTTCCTTTTAGTCCGAGCCTTTCGTCTTAATCTTATGTCATCCGTCGCTGTTATCGATTACGGAATGGGTAATCTGCATTCCATCGTCAAAGCCTTGCAGCATGCCGATCCTGAAACCGAAGTGATCTGCACCGCCGACTCCGAAACCATTCTCGGCGCGGACCGGGTGGTTTTCCCCGGTGTCGGCGCGATCCGCGACTGCATGCGCGCCTTGAACGAAAGCGGACTGGACGCGGTGATTCGCCGGGTCGCCGCAGCCAAGCCGCTGCTGGGCATTTGCCTCGGAATGCAGGCGTTGTTGACTGACAGCGAGGAAAACGGCGGCATCTCGGGCCTGAAGCTGATCCCGGGACATGTGGTCCGTTTCACCGAGAATCTGGCCGACAGCGACGGCCATGCGCTCAAAATTCCGCATATGGGCTGGAACCAGGTCCATCAGATCCCGCACGCTCTATGGCAGGACATTCCGCAGGACAGCCGGTTCTACTTCGTACACAGCTATTACGCCCGGCCCGACGACGCCAATACGACGTCCGCCACCAGCGCCTACCCCGAAACTTTCGCCTGCGCACTGGCGCAGGACAATATTTTCGCGGTGCAGTTTCACCCCGAAAAGAGCCAGACGGCCGGCTTGCAGCTGCTGCGCAACTTTTTGCGCTGGTCCTGTTGATTGACTTTTATCTTACTGATCTTTCATTAATTATTATAAAAATTGCTGTTGAGGAAATCCGCGTATGTTGTTGATACCTGCTATTGACCTGAAAGAAGGCAAATGTGTCCGTTTGCGGCAGGGGCGTATGGAAGACGATACGGTATTCTCCGAGGATCCGGTCGCAGTCGCGGGCCGCTGGGTCGGCCTGGGCGCCAGACGGCTGCATCTGGTCGATCTGGACGGCGCGTTCGCGGGCAAACCGCGCAATGCGGACGTGATTCATGCGATCGTCGAAGCCTTTCCGGACATACCGATTCAAATCGGCGGCGGCATCCGGGACGAAGAGACGGTTCAGGCTTATCTGAATGCGGGCGTCGAATACGTGATCATCGGCACCAAGGCGGTCAATGCGCCGCATTTCGTCCGCGACATGGCGGTCGAATATCCGCGCCGGATCATCGTCGGACTCGACGCGAAAGGCGGCAAGGTCGCGATCGACGGCTGGTCCAAACTGTCCCGCCATGACGTGATCGACCTCGCCCAGCATTTCGAGGAAGACGGCGTCGAAGCGATCATCTACACCGATATTTCGCGCGACGGCATGATGTCCGGCGTGAACATCGAAGCCACTGCGCGGCTTGCGCGCGCGATCCGGATTCCGGTAATCGCCTCGGGCGGCATCACCAATATCGACGACATCCGCGCGCTCGGAGAGATTGCCGTCGACGGCGTGATCGGTGCGATTACCGGCCGCGCGATCTACGAAGGCACGCTTGATTTCGCCGAAGCGGAAAAACTGGCCGAATCATTCTAATCATTATGAGCCTTGCCAAACGCATCATTCCCTGCCTGGACGTCGACAACGGCCGCGTCGTCAAGGGCGTCAAGTTCGTCGATATCCGCGACGCCGGCGATCCGGTCGAAATCGCCCGGCGCTACGACCGCGAAGGCGCGGATGAAATCACTTTTCTGGACATTACCGCAACCCACGACAACCGCGCCACGATGGTGCATGTGGTCGAACAGGTCGCCGGCGAAGTTTTCATTCCCTTGACGGTCGGCGGCGGCATCCGCACGCTCGACGACATCCGCCGGATGCTGAACGCCGGCGCGGACAAGGTCGGCATCAACAGCGCGGCCGTGTTCAATCCCGAGTTCGTACGCGAAGCGGCCGAACGCTTCGGTTCGCAGTGTATCGTCGTCGCGATCGACGCGAAAAAAGTCTCCGCCTCCGACGAACCAAACCGTTGGGAAATCTTTACGCACGGCGGCCGCAAACCGACCGGCATCGAAGCGATCGGCTGGGCAAAAAAGATGGTCGATTACGGCGCCGGCGAAATCCTGCTGACCAGCATGGACCGGGACGGCACCCGCGAAGGTTTTGACCTGCCATTGACCCGCGCGATCAGCGAAGCGGTCACCGTTCCGGTGATCGCCTCGGGCGGCGTCGGCAATCTGGATCATTTGGTGGACGGCATTGTCGAAGGCAAGGCCGATGCGGTGCTGGCCGCCAGCATCTTCCATTTCGCCGAATATTCGATTCAACAGGCCAAAGCGCACATGGCCGCGCGCGGGATCGAGGTAAGGCTGACATGAACGAAGCCTGGCTCGACGAAATCCGCTGGACCGCCGACGACTTGGTGCCGGCGATCGCCCAGCAGGCGGACAGCGGCAAAATATTGATGTTCGCCTGGATGAACCGCGAATCGCTGCGCCTGACGGCCGCCGAAGGCTACGCGGTGTATTGGTCCAGGTCGCGGAACAAGTTGTGGCGCAAGGGCGAAGAATCCGGCCACCGGCAAAAAGTGCTCGGCATCTACCTCGATTGCGACGAAGACGTCGTTTTGCTCAAAATTGAACAGCAAGGCGGCATTGCCTGTCATACCGGACGTGAAAGCTGCTTTTACCGGCAACTGCAGGGTGATCGATGGCAGCCGGTCGAACCGGTACTGAAAGATCCCGAAGCTATCTATCGAATATCATGAGCGAAATACTGCGGCAACTGGCGGACGTGCTGGAACAGCGCAAACAGCAATCGGCGGAGAAATCCTATGTCGCGAGCCTTTACGCAAAGGGGCTCGACACGATCCTGAAAAAGATCGGCGAGGAAGCGACCGAAACGGTGATCGCCGCGAAAGGCGGCGACAAGCAGCAAATCGTCTACGAAACGGCCGATTTGTGGTTTCACTGCATGGTGCTGCTGGCCCAACAAGGACTGGGGCCGGACGATGTGTTGAACGAGCTGCAGCGCCGTTTCGGACTGTCGGGCATCGAAGAAAAGGCACAGCGGCAAAAATAAGCCGAAATTTCACTGCGGTACGGATTCGAAAAACTGTCCGCCCGGCCTTCGATATCCCTTTTCACGATAATGGCACCGGGGCTTCCTTGAATGAATCCCGTGCCAACGGCGGCAATACCGGAAATCCAATCATCATTCCCACCTGTCTGAAAGAGGTTAGCCCATGGGCATCAGCATTTCCGAATTATTAGTCTTGTTGCTGATCGTGGTGGTGCTATTCGGCACCAAACGGTTGCGCAATGTCGGCTCCGACCTGGGCGCGGCCATCAAAGGCTTTCGTAACGCGGTCAAGGACCAGGACAATCCGACGCTTCCAGCCGAGGACAAGCCGCCGATCGAAGGCGAAACGGTCGCCAAACATCAGGAAAAAACCTGACGATGTTCGAAATAGGCTTTTCCGAAATCGTCATGGTCGGGCTGGTCAGCCTGCTGGTGATCGGGCCGGAGCGGCTTCCCAAAGTCGCCCGGGTTGCAGGCTACTGGATCGGCAAGACCCGGCGGATGATTGCCGCCGCCAAGGCCGAAATCAGCGCCGAGCTTCATGCCGAGGAAATGCGGCAGGCTTTACAAGAACAGGACGACTTGAAAGAACTGCAAAACCTGATCGATGAAACCCGCGGCGCCGCCCGTTCGTTCCCATCCTCTCTCGAAAGTCTGCCGCAAGACAGCCTGAAGCCGGACGCAGAGCAGCATCATGAAAAATAACCCGAACGACGGCCAGGAAATGCCTTTCCTGGGCCATTTGATCGAACTGCGCAACCGCCTGCTGCGGGGAGTCATCTTCGTGCTGGTGGTCTTCCTGGCGCTCAGCTATTACGCAAACGATATTTATGCGCTGCTGGCAGGCCCGCTCATGAAGTACATGCCCGCCAACAGCAGCATGATCGCAATCGAAGTCGCCTCGCCGTTCTTTACACCCTTTAAATTGGCGCTGGTCGTCGCGATCTTCATCTCGATTCCGTATCTGCTGTACCAGTTCTGGGCCTTCGTCGCGCCGGGACTCTATCAGCACGAACGGCGCTTCATCCTGCCGCTGCTGATCGCCAGCACCCTGCTGTTCTTTCTCGGCGTCGCGTTCGCGTATTTCGCCGTGTTTCCGCTGATGTTCCAGTTTTTGACCGCGGTCGCGCCCGCCGGCGTGACCGTGATGACCGACATCAGCCACTATCTCGACTTCGTGCTGACCCTGTTTTTCGCTTTCGGCATTTGTTTCGAAGTACCGATTTTTACGGTCGTATTGGTCTGGGCCGGCCTCGTGACGCCGCGCAACCTTGCCGAACAGCGCCCCTATGTGATTGTCGGCGCTTTCGTGATCGGGATGGTGCTGACCCCGCCCGACGTGATTTCGCAGACCTTACTGGCGGTACCGATGTGGCTACTGTTCGAAGCGGGCTTGTTGTGCTCCCGGCTGTTTGCGCCCAAACCCGCCTCCGATTCAGACAAGCAACTGACCTCTTCCTGAGGCAGGGTGGGCCATCACTTGCCGATGAAGACCTGGCAGGTCTGATTCAACCCTTTAACTCTGCTGAACGATCCGGAGAGAGTGGCGGCCTTTCAGCGCATCATCCGGTAAACGCCGATACCAAGCCAGGTCAATCCGAGCAGCAACCAGGGCAGCCAGTGCTGTCCGTAAACGATCGTTTCTCGGGTCGACGGGCCGGTTTCCGCTTGCTCGGATTCCGGCCCGCTCGAATGCGCGGCTTTCTTGCGTCGCTTGTTCAGTTCGCGGGATTTTTCCTTTTGCTGTTTTTTATACTGCTCAATGCCTTTCTGGATGCCTTGGGCGATCAGTTTGGTCTGTTCTTTCGTCTGCGCCGGCCGCTGGGTAGCCCGGGCGATTTTCATCGCCTCTTCCTGGGTTTGCGGTGAAGGTTTTTGATAATTTTTGTTGGCCATAAGGTGTACGGGAAGGGAAATATATTTTATCAAACAGATCTGCCGGCTTCGCTTGACAGCATGCCGCAGCAAAAAACCATCGGCGGCGCTTAAAACTTCCGGTTCACCGCAAAAAGCCGGGGGGCGGCCCGATCATCCGGTTTAGCCTCGATCAGCTCAAATTCAAAGCGTCCGGAGTCCAGCCGCGCACACCACTGCCGGACCTGTTCGCATTCCTGTGCGCCGCCGACATGGCCGGGATAGGCGACGATCGTGATGATTCCTTCAGGACTCAGCAGCCGGCTTGCGGCCGATAACGCCGCCAATGTCGACTCGGCCCGGGTGATTACCGATTTATCGCCACCGGGCAAATAGCCGAGATTGAACATCACGGCGCTGACCAGGCCATGCTGCGCCTGAGGCAGCATTTCATCCATTTCGGCATGACTGCGATGAAACAGGGTTAGGCAATCCCGAAAATCAGGGTTTGCCATTCTATCTTGCACTGATTCAAGAGCCAACTGTTGAATATCGAAACCGTAGACCCTGCCCGCCGGCGCGACTTTCTGTAACAGAAACAGCGTATCATAACCGTTCCCGACCGTCGCATCGACGGCGACCGCACCCGGGTAGAGCCGCGCACCGACCAGTTGATGCGCTATATCAACCAAAGAAATGCGTTTTTTCATAGCGTCTAATATCGCAACGTTCGGGCAAGGCTTCGCCCGTTAACAGATAATCGGCAAAACGGCGGCAATGCCACGGAATGGACAGACTGCCTTTCGTGCCGAACCCGTTGAAAATACTCAAATAAGAATAACGCGGATGGCTGCCGACAAAAGGCCGCCTGTCCATCGTACACGGGCGGACACCCGCCTCGTGCGCGATCGGGCCGGCATTCCGCAAGCCGGCAAAAAGCCTCTCCCCCGCTTCAGCCAATTCCATTCTCGCGGCAGAGGTGACATGCGTATCGACATTGCCGTGATCGAAGGTTGCGCCGATGCGTACCCGCCTGTCACCGATCGGGATCAGCCAATGGCCGTCGTTCAACATCCGGTCGGGTATGGCAAGGTGGTGCTCAAGAGTCAGGATTTCGCCTTTGGCAGGCTGCAGCGGCAGCCACGAAAACCAGGGATTATCCCGCATATGAAACCCTTCGCAAAATATCACTTTCCGAATGCTGAAATCCCGCCAGCCGGGTTCGGCATCCAGGCGAATCTCCCGATAGTCTAAAGCGGCCTGTAGATAAGCCTGACGACTTTGCAAGAATTCCTGCAGGCGGGCCAATAACGGCCGGATCAGCAAATAGCCGGTCTGTTTCTGCTCCAGATACCCCGGATAACCTTCGCCGCTTGCCGTGGAAGAGTATATATTGCCTAAATAAGGCCGGTACGCGTCATCCTGAAGCCGTTTCCGGCAATGAACGGCCTCGACGCTGCTGCAGAACACGCGGCGCATCGGCTTTTCGATAAAAAAAGACCGGCCGAACGCCTCGGCGATTACCTGGTAAAAATCTTTCGCGGCAGGCAATAATCGGTCGACCTCTTCGGTTTTGACGAAGCGGCGGCCGGTGAGCGGATTAATCAGACCGGCCGCCACTTGCGAAGCATTGAGATCTCCGCGGTCGACGACCAGAACGCTGCCGCCGCGCCGCATGAGCTCCCAGGCCAGCAAGCCGCCGGCAAGGCCGAATCCGACAATCAAAAAATCAATCCGTTTTTTCATAAACAAACCGGTGCTCTTAGATTCAACATACAGAGCGAAATCCAAGATTCGTCTAACTTTTGTTCAACATGATGGTATAATGCCTGAACAATCGCCAACGCTTTTTAAATATCAATAACTTACACTATAATTGAACGATAGGCATGGAATTTCAGCCGCCTGATGCCTAATCTTCTTACTCACCGACCGATATGACTGATATTAAGGACAATCCGGAACAGTATTCGATCAGCACTGTCGCCAAACGATCCGGCATCAAAACCGAACTGGTCAGAGCCTGGGAGCGGCGCTATCAGGCGGTCACTCCAACCCGCACGGCCGGGGGGCATCGCATTTATACCGAACAGGACATTACCCGCCTGACGCTCCTGAATCAGGCCACGACCCATGGCCACAACATCAGCCGCATTGCCCACTACTCGCTCGATGAGCTGAAAAAATTACTGCAAGCCGAAGAGGCAGTAATGCCGACCAAACTGATCCCGATTACGCCTGTGCATCCCAACAAAGCGTTAGCGGAAGAATATATCCACAAGTGCTATGCGGCTGTCATCGCATTCGACGGCAAAACCCTGGAATCGCACTTCGAAAACGCAATCGTCGAATTCGGCATCCAGAATTTTATCGAAAATTTGCTGGATCCTTTGTTTATCCTGATCAGCGAGCGCTGTAAAACCGGCGAACTTCGGCCCGTGCACGAACATATGGCCTCTTCGATCATTCGCTCGCTGATCTATTTATTGCGTAACAATGCACCCTGCCCGCCTTCAGCGCCCAAAATGGTCGTTACCACGCCCGTCGGCCAATTGCACGAACTCGGCGCACTGCTGGCGGCTATTATCGCCGAATTGAAAGGTTGGCAAGTCACCTATTTAGGCGCGAATCTACCGGCTGAAGAAATCGCGGCCGCGGCCAAATTTACCGATGCGGCAGCCGTTACGCTCAGCGTCAGTTCCTACGCAGGCGACAATGTGGTGCCGAAAGAACTGAGAAAGCTAAGGAAACTGGTAGGCATTGACGTTGCAATCATCGTGGGAGGCCGTGCAGCCCCCCATTACGAATCCATACTGAATGAAGTCGGCGTGGTCAAAATGCAGAACTTCGCGCATTTTCGAAGTTATCTTGACGAACTGGAAATCCAGAAAGGCAAAAAGCGCGCATAAAATTAGACTCGATGGGCGACTCAGCGTTGCCCATCCTCTACTTTAAAGCGCCTTGGCAGAAACTCTGGTTTTGAAAACACATCCATACGGTTCGGCTTATTCCGGAGTCAGGGGAAGGGCCGATCTTCTCGCTTCGACCGGAATCACCTCGCCTATCCGGGATAAAAGCCAACACCCCATTACCCGAAATTCATCCGGCGAAAAAAAGGGGGGTAATGAGCCCCCCGTAATGAGCGCACCTCAAACCTGTCCGACCGGTTTATTTTTATTTACGTTTACGGTCTTATCGTCGCCCTTATCGGGTTTGTGCAAAGCCGTGGGGCCGGAGGCATCGCTGTCGTCGAGCGGCGGCCGCGGCTCCTGGCCGGCCATCAGGTCGTCGATCTGGCGCTTGTCGATGGTTTCCCATTTCATCAGCGCCTCGGCCATCTGGTGCAGGATGTCGACGTGCTCGGTCAGGATCTGCTCGGCCCGGTGGTAGTTGCGGTCGATCACCGCCTTGATCTCTTCATCGATCTGGTGGGCGATCTCGTTCGAGAACGAGGAGCCCGGCGAGGCGTAGCCCATGAACGGCTGGCCGCTCTCTTCGCCGTATACCTGCGGCCCGAGTTTGTCCGAGAACCCCCAGCGCTTGACCATGTTGCGCGCCAGTTCGGTCGCCCGCTCGATGTCGTTGGAGGCGCCGGTGGTGACCCGGTCGCCGCCATAGATCATCTGTTCGGCGATGCGCCCGCCGAACAGGCTGGAGATCTGGCTTTCCAGTTTGCGCTTGCTGGCGCTGTACTGGTCTTGCTCGGGCAGGAACATGGTAATCCCTAAAGCCCGGCCCCGCGGCATGATGCTGACCTTGTACACCGGATCGTGCTCGGGCACCAGCCGCCCGACGATGCAGTGCCCGGCTTCGTGGTAGGCGGTCAGCCGCTTGTCGTCTTCGGTCATCACCATGGTGTGGCGTTCGGCCCCCATCAGCAGTTTGTCCTTGGCTTTCTCCAGGTCGGCCATGGTGACTTCCTGTTTGTTGGCACGGGCCGCAAACAAGGCCGCTTCATTGACCAGGTTGGCCAAATCGGCCCCGGAGAAGCCCGGGGTGCCGCGGGCGATGTATTTGAGTTCGACGTCGGCTCCGGCCGGCACTTTCTTGATGTGCACGTTCAGGATCTGTTCGCGGCCTTTCACATCGGGCAGGCCGACGTTGACCTGGCGGTCGAAACGGCCGGGCCGCAACAGGGCTTTGTCGAGGATGTCGGCGCGGTTGGTGGCCGCGATCACGATCACCCCTTCGTTGCCGTTGAAGCCGTCCATCTCGACCAGTAATTGGTTCAGGGTCTGTTCGCGTTCTTCGTTGCCGCCGGAGAAGCCGGCTCCGCCGCGCTGGCGGCCCACCGCGTCGATTTCGTCGATGAAGATGATGCAGGGCGCATGCTCTTTGGCCTGCGCAAACATGTCCCGCACCCGGGACGCCCCGACCCCGACGAACATTTCGACGAAGTCCGAGCCGGAGATGGTGAAGAACTTGACTCCGGCCTCCCCGGCAATGGCCCGCGCCAGCAGGGTCTTGCCGGTGCCCGGCGGGCCCACCATCAGAATCCCGCGCGGAATCTGGCCGCCCAGCTTCTGGAATTTCTGCGGATCGGACAGGAAGTCGACCAGTTCGACCACTTCTTCCTTCGCTTCCTCGCAGCCGGCCACGTCCGCAAACATTACTTTGCGCTTGTCTTCTTCCAGCAGCTTCGCCTTGCTCTTGCCGAAACTGCCCGCGCCGCCGGCCTGTTGACGCCGCATATAGATCACCCAGACCGCGATCAGCAACAGCATCGGGAACCACGATACGAAAATCTGCATCAAAAACGACTGTTTGGGGGGCGCAACGGTACGGATCTGCACCCCGGCGGCCAACAGATCGTCGATCATGTGCGGATCATCGGGATTGATCGTTTCCAGATCCTGGCCGTCGTTGGTACGGATTTTGACATGGTCGCCCATGATTTCGACGCGCGTGACCTGCTTTGCCTTGACCTTGGCGAGGAAATCCGAATAAGCGATGCCGTCCATTGCCGGCGGGGGCGCGTTAAAGCGATTGAATACCAATATCAAGCCGGTGATCAGGATCGACCAGAACAGCAAGTTATATAGATTGGATTTCATTTTTATCTCTCCTGACCCTTTCTGATTTTCAAGTTCTACATGCCGGACTCCCTTCCGAAATCACCGCACCAAGTGCCCAAGGCGGCGAATAACTTATTATTTTAATCAATTAATTAAGTACGGCCTTGTTTTTTTCAAGGTCCGCGGAAATATTTTACAGAAAATTGCCCAGTTGCCCCCCGTAATGGGATCTGATTTTATTCAATGCCGCCATCTCGATTTGCCTGACCCGCTCCCGGGTCAGATTCAATTCCGCCCCGATTTCCTTCAATGTCTTTTCCCGCTCAGTATCGATTCCGAAATGCTGACTGATGATCTTTGCCTCTCTCGGACTCAATATCCTGAACGCTTGTTCAATCAACTGCTCAAGGTCGGATTGCGCAAGCACGCCAAACGGCGTGGAAAAAACCTGCTGTTCGAGAAAATCAATGGGGGCATAGGTGTCTTCGTCATTTTCCGCGGAGGCCTCGATGGGTACCGCCGCCTGCGAAATCGCGAGAATTTTGTTGATTTCTTCGAGCGACAGACCGGTATGCCCGGCCAGATCCTGCAGGGAAGGTTCCTTGCCGAGGCGCAGGATGAGTTGCTCGCGATCCCGAAAAAACTTGTTGATCACGCCGATTTGTCCGCACGGAATCCGGACCACTCGTTCACAACGGGACAGTGCCCTGGAAATCGCCTGCCTGATCCAGTAACCCGCGTAAGTCGAAAACTTGAATCCAAGCCGATAATCGTAACGGTCTGCGGCTTTCAGTAAACCGGTCTGGCCCTCCTGGACCAAATCATCGAAATCCAGAAAACCGCCTTTGTACTGATTCGCAATATACAGAACCAAGCCGGAATTTGCGGTTACCAACTGTTGGCGCGATGCAAGCCAGAGACGTTCCTTCGCAAGCAGGCCCTGAACATATTCATAGCGGTCTTTGTTTTCGGGAAAAAGCCATTCCCATGCTCCGAAATGCTGCCGGTCGAGTTCGAGAATCGCGTCGAAATCCGCCCTGCACCGCCTGGCGTTGCGTCGTCTCAGGCGCGCACCGAGCTTTCGCCTCCCGACACTGCTTTCCGTAGCCTGCAGAGCCGCATAGCAGTGCAGATCGACCAGTTGCGTCAGATCTTTGAATACAAAGGGAAACCATTGCAAAGCCTGCCGCAGATCCTGCGCCTCGGGACCTGCGCCTGCATGAATGAACCGCTGATAAGACTGATGAATGAGAACAAGGGACGACTTCAATTCGGAGGATAGCTTCGGTTCATCGTCGACTTCCTGAGGTTCTTTGTCGAACTGCCGTTCATATTCATTAAGCAGCCACAAGGGAGTCAGCACGGAACAAAGCAATGCATCGATCAAGTCGGCTTTGCGGATTTTCAGCTCCCTTGCAATCAACATATTCGACTCCCCCGTATTGACGGTATTGACGGTGGAGCTTTCCGGTTTTTCCGCCGTCCCATCAAACTCTGGGTAGACGGTTTCCTGATCGGTCTCTTCCCTCAATTCCGAAAAATATCCTTCCGATATCGTGACAGCCATTTGCCTATCCTCCCCAAAATGTTACTGAATCAACGCTCGCAATATCCTCAAAATAAAAACATCCTTATCTGAAGCGCCGAAAACCGTCCGTTGTTAACCGCTCGCTGCCATTGAAAAAAGCCTATTGATTGAAAACCTTTACAATAATTATTCAATATGCTGAAAAACAAGAGCGGCCGCTCGATTTTGTTTCCCTGTCTGAGTTTGACAACACTTTGATAAATTAGTTTATTTATTGCCGACCTCACTCACTGGTAAAGCATGAATGTATTTGCAATTTAACAATTTTCACCTCCTGCGTCAAATAAAAATCTATACAATATTTATACAAAAGCATTCCGGAGAGTTGATTTGTCAATCATTTCCGGAACACTGTACATAAGCGAACGACTAAATGGCGCATGGAAAGCCTTCTTGTCAAAAAATCGAATACTGCGACTCTCCTTCAATGGACTTCTGACTGCCGAACTTGTCCGATAACGGTTTTCTTCAAGCCGTCGAGCGAACTGCCGTTCATCATCAGGTTTTTTATTGAAATGGGCCCCCGCAACATTCGCTGCAACGTAAAAAATTTATCATTATGTACAACTAAGTACAACATTACTTTTTAAAAGATAAGTATGATCAATAGTGTGGATAAATAGAAAAACGGAAGACGAACTCGCAAGATCAGTCCGGAGAAAATAAAAGAAGATTCAAGAGCGGGGGGGGGGGGGGCGCCGCACACCTCATTCTTATTGCGAGAACTTATCCGGAGAGAGCCGCTCGCGCGCTAAAACAGCCGGCGGACGCACGGAATCCGCAGGAGGCCATTGCGAAAGAAAAATGAAAGTTAAACCTGTGACTTCTGATCCCGTTCACGGATAACTACTCTATGACCCAGCGTCATGCCGAAGACGGTTCTCAGTCCCGAGACGGGATAACAAGCAGTAGAAGGTAATGATTTCGAGCCAATTTTCGTCGACTGGAGTTTGCCTTTCAGATCGGCCTTGTCGGCATAATCAGCATAAAAGGCTATCGATGATGAGTAGAAAGTTCGGTTCCCCCACATGTCCTTTGCGGCCGGAAGGCCGGGAGGCACCGGAAAACACCTTCCGATGCCTTAAGCGGCCGGAAGATCAGGCCAGGCCGTTCGAGTTATTTTTCTTCCAGCGGCATTTCTTCGAACTGTACGCCTTCCCAGCCGTATTTTATGAAATTGCGGATATTTTGATGGCTTTTGCCTTCGGGATCTGCCAGAACCTCCTGCCGGTAAAAATCGCCAAATAAACTCAAGGTTTGCTGTTTATCCAGGTCGTGCAGCAGTGCGAAGGCGAAGATCTTGCAGGATCCTTCGTTGACTCCCGCCGAATTGACCAGGCGCTGATCGCCCAGGCCGTTGCTGAATTCGACCGGGTGATAATCGTAGTGTTCGCTGATTATCGAAATCGTGTCCTGAAAGCTGACCGGTTCGTTTTTTCTAACTTTTTCTAAAAATTTGGCAAGGGACATCGGAAAGTCGAGATGAAGATTCAAGATAGGATGGGTTTAATTTCAAAAGCAATACCAACAGCCGCTCAGCCGTCAACCGTGTTTCATGATCCGGGCTTTTTCGCGCTGCCAATCCCGGTCCTTCGCACTGGCGCGCTTGTCGTGCAATTGCTTGCCTTTCGCAAGGCCGATTTCGAGTTTGGCGCGGCCGTGCTTCCAGTAGAGCGAGAGCGGAATTATCGTGTAACCCTTGCGCTCGACGGAGCCGATCAATTTGTTCAATTCGTGCCGGTTCAGCAGCAGTTTCTTGGCGCGCACCGCTTCGGGCCTGATATGGGTCGAGGCGGACAGCAGCGGCGAGATATGCGCGCCGGACAGCCAGGCTTCGCCGCGCTTGATGCTCACGTAGCTTTCCTTCAATTGCACCTTGCCTTCGCGCAGGCTTTTAACCTCCCATCCTTCCAGCACCAGCCCCGCCTCGTAGCGTTCTTCGATGAAATATTCATGGGTCGCCTGCCGGTTCACCGCGATGGTGGAATTTTGCTGACTCTTGTTCTTTTTGGATTTTTTATCGGCCATGAGGGGCGGACTGTAATTTTCGACTGACGTAAAACAATAAATTTGTTATTTTACTCGATTAAACTCCATCCAGTGTTTTTTATATAGCTTCTGATAGGCACTCCTCATGGCGAATGTGAAAAAAACGATTCACGGCGAATGGTCGTCGCGCTTTGCTTTCATCCTCGCGGCCACCGGTTCGGCGGTCGGCCTCGGCAATATCTGGAAATTCCCGTATATTACCGGCGCGAACGGCGGCGGGGCATTCGTCCTGGTGTACCTGCTGTGCGTCGCGCTGATCGGGATTCCGCTGATGATGGCCGAAACGATGCTCGGCCGGCGCACCCGCCAGGACCCGATCAATACGATGGAAATCCTGACCGAGGAAGCCGGCGCGGACAAGAACTGGCACTATCTGGGCTGGATGGGCGTCGCGGCGGGGGTGATGATTCTGTCCTACTACAGCGTGATCGCAGGCTGGTCCACCGCTTATGTGCTGAAAGCGTTTACCGGCAGCTTTTTCGACGCCGACCCGGCCGTGATCAAGGACATTTTCGACGATTTCGTCTCGAATCCGCTGCGCCTGACGTTCTGGCATTCGCTGTTCATGATTGCGACGCTGCTGATCGTGGTGCGCGGCGTAAACAACGGGCTGGAACAGGCCGTACGCTACCTGATGCCGAGCCTGTTCGGCCTGATGATCCTGCTGCTGGGCTATGCGATGACCACCAGCGGCTATTTCGACGGTTTCAACTTCCTGTTCAAGCCGGACTTCAGCAAGCTGACCGGGGATTCGGTATTGACCGCGATGGGCCAGGCGTTTTTTACGCTGAGCCTCGGCATGGGCTCGGTAATGGTGTACGGCTCGTATTTATCTTCCGACATTTCGATCGCAAAGACCTCGATCATCATCGCGGCGGCGGACACCTTTGTCGCGCTGCTCGCCGGCCTGATCATTTTTCCGCTCGTCTTTACGCACGGCCTGCATCCCGATTCCGGCCCCGGCCTGATCTTCAAGACCTTGCCGATCGCGTTCGGCTCGATGACCGGCGGCTGGTTTTTCGGGGTGCTGTTCTTTATCGTACTGGCGATCGCCGCGCTCACCTCCTCCATCGCGCTGATCGAACCCGCGGTCGCCTGGCTGGTCGAGAGCAAGGGTTACAGCCGCGAGAAAGCCTGTACCCAGGCGGGCCTTGTGGCCTGGGCATTGGGGCTCGGCACCGTATTTTCGTTCAATATCTGGTCGGACGTCAAACTGTTCGAGCGGACGTTTTTCGACTTGATCGATTATCTGACCGCCAACCTGATGCTGCCGGTCGGCGGCTTCTGCATCGCGGTATTTTGCGGTTGGATCATGCACCCTCGGCACAGCGAACAGGAACTGAACCTGGGCCGGCCGCTCTGGTTCAAGCTGTGGATGCTGCTGGTCCGTTATGTCGCCCCGCTGGCGGTATTCCTCGTCTTTCTGCATGTGGTGGGAGTGCTGTAACGATGACCGTTGTGCAGAAAAGCGCACTGGTCAGATTTTCCGCCAAACAGATGTTCGATCTGGTCAACGACATCGAGTCGTATCCGAAATTCCTGCCCTGGTGTTCGGGCAGCCGAATTCTGAAACGCGAAGGCGACATCGTCGAAGCCGAACTGACCATTTCGAAAGGCGGCTTCAAGAAAACGTTTTCGACCCGAAACCGGATCGATCCCGGCGGCAAAATCACCGTTTCGCTGCTCGAAGGCCCTTTCACCTACCTGGAAGGCGTCTGGAGCTTCATGCCGCTGCGCGAGGATGCCAGCAAGATTTCACTGGATCTGGAGTTCGAAATGCCCGGCATGCTGGCCAGCCTGGCCTTCGGCACGGTGTTCAACCAGATCTGCAACACGATGGTCACTTCGTTCACCGAACGCGCCAAGGCGGTCTATGCATAACGCCGATAACGGCCAGGACGAAGTGCTCGTAGATGTCGCCTATGCGACAAACGATGTTCAGACCCTGGTGACCCTGAAATTGCCCGCCGGCGCGACGGTGGGGGAAGCGATCGAGGCGTCGGGACTGTTGATCCATTTTCCTGAAATCGATCTGGCCGTCAATCCGGTCGGTATCTTCGGCAAGGCTTGCCCTCTCGATCGAGAAGTCAAGGCCGCCGACCGGATCGAAATCTACCGGCCGCTCCGGCACGACCCGAAGGAGGCCAGAAGGCAGCGGGCCGTCAAAAAGTAGACGCGGGTTATCCGGTTCTAAAACGCGATACGCTTGATCAGCTCGATTTCTTCGTCGGCAAGCTCAAGCCGGTAGACCGCCAGATCCTCGATCATGTGTTGCGGGTCGGCCGTACCGGTCAGCGGAATCATCCCGACCTGCAGTACAAACCGGAACACCGCCTGTTCGACCGTGCAGCCATGGCGTTCGGCGATTTCCCGCATTTCGCGCCGCCCTAACGCTGCCAGGTTCGCGGTCAAAAGGGAAAAGCCCTGGTAAGTAATGCCGTGCGCGCGGCACAGCGCCCGGATTTCCGCATCCCATCCCGTGCGCGCAAAGCAGCGGTTTTGTACGAATGCAGGCTTGATATCGGCGTTCTTGAGCAGCAGTTGCAATTGTTCGAGCGAAAAGTTGGAGACGCCGATCAGCCTGACCCGGCCGGATTCCTGCAGGTTTTCCATTGCACCCCAGGCTTCCCAGTCGGCCGAAGTCAAACCCCGGCCGGAAGCCGGCCCATGCAACAGGTAGGAATCCAGATAATCGGTATGCAGGTGCGCTAGCGAACTCTGCAAGGATTGCTCCACCTGCACCGCGTAACTGGCCTGCGAATCGTAAGGCAACCGATGATCCTGGCTCGAAACATAGGTGAATTTGCTCTGCAGGAACAGGCCGGTGCGTTGCAGTTTCCCCGAAGCCAATGCCCGACCGACCGCTTCTCCGACGCCCTCCTCGAAATAATGGCGGCGCTGATTCGCCGTATCGATTCCCAGGAAGCCGGATTCGAGCGCCAAAGCGACCAGCCGTTCGGTTGCATTCTCTTTCCAGGCCGTGCCGTAAAGAAAAGTCGGCACGCTAACGCCCCGATGCTCGATCACCGGGCTAATCGTCAGGATAGGATTCGGCATGATCATTCCTCCTTAATTTATAGCAACCGACCGGTTATAGACCCATGCCCCTATACATAAATGCCGTCATACCCGCCGGGAAGCGGGTATCCAGCGCCAGGGATGGCAAGTTCAAAACATCCCTGTAACCTGGATTCCGGAAATCCCTGACCGGGGGCAGGCTTTGCCGGAATGACGGACTTGTGTATAAGGACATGGGTTAGACCGGCATAAACATCGATGATTGCATTACGCTCGATTGCCTTAGAGGCCGGCTTTTATGGAAATCCTCACAGGGCAGGCAAATTAGGGAGGGAGCGTCGTTTTCACCTTCGCAATCCGGCGGAAACGCCAGGATCAAAATTCGGCTTCCCCCTTAAAAATCGAAATTTGATTTCCCCGAAATTTCCGACAAGATAGGCTGGAAGCGCGTCGATAAAAACCATCCGCTCCGCCATCTCGAGACCTTCCTCAACGGTTGTAATCGCATTTGGAAAGGGAGGGCTTAAAGCGAAGGAGCCTCGATTTTTTCGACATCCCGGCTCGGCCAGTCAGGGGAAACACCATCATTCACCTTCCGCGTCAGCCGGAGTGACGCCCTGCCCTTCGCCTTTCTGCGGTTCATCGCCTTCATCCGAACGCATCCAGCCGGTCAAACTTTCCCATAAGCTTTTCGATTCCTCCGCGGGCGCGTTCTCCTTCTCGCTTTCCTGCTGCGATGCGGCGGCAGACTTATCCGTGCCGAACCATCCCTTGATGGTTCCCCATAAACTTTCGTCGAGATTCCGTTTCGGCACCTCCACGGTCGCGTCGGGAGAAGGCTTGAGCACCGGCAATTTGCTCGGTTTGAAATCGCCTTGCAAGCCGACTACGCTGTCACCTTCAAAAATCAAGATGAGCCTCTTCTGTTGCCGCGGTTCGCCGCCGGGCTGATTCGAATAAAGATATTCCCATCGGTTCTCGCGAAAGGATTCCTTCAACATCGGAGACCCCATGATATAAAGCACCTGACGCTTGCTCATCCCGGGCCTGAGCTGGTCCACCATCGACTGATCCACGATATTGCCCTGTTGCACATCGACCCTGTAGACGCCGGGCAGATTATTTAAAACCGTCGAACAGGAAGCAACCGCCATTCCGGCCAGCAGCGTAAAATAAAGTAAAAACTTACGCATGAATCTCGGGTATCATAGAAAAATGCTGCATCATACCTGATGTCAAAAAATAATCCTATTCGCCTTTATTAATAAGGCCCTACCGCCTTCAACTTCTCATCCCATTCACGGTCAAAAAAGGCTACAATGGCCAATTGCAATGGAAAAACGGCTGATCTCGGCTCTATCGGAGATAACTAGTGGAATCGCATGATTTAAGAAACGCCGGCCTGAAGGTGACGCTGCCTCGGATCAAAATACTCCAAATCCTGGAAAATCAAGTCAATGACCGCCATTTGACCGCGGAGCAGGTCTATAAAATCTTGCTCAGCGAGGATGAGGAAATCGGCCTGGCCACCGTTTACCGCGTGTTGACCCAGTTCGAAGCGGCGGGCCTCGTCACCCGCCACCATTTCGAAGGCGGCAACTCGGTCTTCGAATTGGCCAGCGGCGACCATCACGACCATATCATGTGCATCAAATGCGGCAAAGTCGATGAATTTTCGGACGAGGTGATCGAAAACCGCCAGAAAGAGATTGCCGAACGGATGGGTTACAAGCTGACCGACCACGGCCTCTACTTGTACGGTTATTGTCCGAACTGCAAAAAATCCTGATTTTCCCACCTCTCGCCCAACTTCATGTTCAAACCACTGATATTTTATATCGGCTTGCGCTACACGCGTGCCAAACGCCGAACGCAATTCATTTCCTTCATTACGCTCACGTCCGTATTCGGGATTGCGCTCGGCGTCACCGCGCTGATTACCGTACTGTCGGTAATGAATGGCTTCGAAGCCGAGCTGCGCGAACGAATCCTCGGCATGACTTCGCATGCCACGGTCACCGGGCTGAACGGCCAACTCGACAATTGGCCGGAGGCGGAGGCGAAAATCAAGAATCAACCGCATGTCGAAGGCGTTGCCCCGTTTATCAGCGGTCAGGTGATGATCAACGCCGACCGCCGCGTCAGCGGCACGATGCTGAACGGCATCCTGCCCGATTATGAAAACAAGGTTTCCAAAGTCGGTGCGAACATGGTGGAGGGCAGGCTGTCCGATTTAACCGCTGGCAGCTACAACATCGTGCTCGGCGCGGAACTGGCCAACTATCTCGGCGTGATCGTCGGCGACAAGATCACCGTGATCAGCCCGCAGATCAATTCGACGCCGGCAGGCATACTGCCGCGCATGCGCCGCTTCACCGTCACCGGCCTCTTCAAGGTCGGCATGTACGAATACGACCGCAACATGGCGCTGATCCATCTCGACGATGCGGCCAAACTGTATCGGATGGATACAGCCGTTTCCGGCCTGCGGATCAAACTCGACGAAATTTTCAACGCGCCCAGGATTACCCGTGAACTGGCCTCAGAGTTCTACGGCGAGTACGTGGTCAGCGACTGGACACAGGCCCACAGCAACTTTTTCCGTGCGGTGCAGACCGAGAAACGGGTGATGTTCATCATTCTGTTGCTGATCGTGGCGGTCGCCGCCTTCAATATCGTCTCGACGCTGGTGATGGTGGTCACCGACAAGCGCGGCGACATCGCGATCCTGAAAACCCAGGGCCTGACTTCGCGCGCGGTGATGGGCATTTTTGTGGTGCTCGGTACGATCATCGGGGTGACCGGCACGGCGATCGGCACGCTCGGCGGTATTACGCTGGCCTTGAATGCGAGCACTATCGTGCGCAAGATCGAGACCTTTTTTCAGGTCAACTTTTTACCGGCCGACGTGTATTACATCAGCGAATTGCCCTCCAAACTGGTGCTGACCGACGTCTACGCGATCGCCGGAATGGCTTTTTTGCTTTCCCTGCTCGCCACGCTGTACCCCGCCTGGCAGGCCGCCAAAGTCAACCCTGCGGAGGTCTTGCGCTATGAATAACACCGCGATACTCGAATGCCGGCAATTGACCAAGCGTTACACCCAGGGCGAGCTGGACGTCGAAGTCCTGCGCGGCGTGGATTTGACGATCGGCGTGGGCGAGCGCGTCGCCATCATGGGCGCCTCGGGGTCCGGCAAGAGCACTTTGCTGCATCTGTTGGGCGGACTCGAAAAACCCAGCGGCGGCCAAGTGGTGCTGGACAACATCGACATCAACAAAATCGGTTCCTCGGGCTTGGCGAAGCTTAGAAACCGCGCGCTCGGCTTCGTCTACCAATCCCATCACCTGCTCGGCGAATTCACCGTCCTGGAAAACGTCGCGATGCCGCAGTTGATCGGCGGAAAAACGGTCAAGGAAGCGTCCGAAAACGCCGTGGAACTGATCAGGCGCGTCGGACTCGGCCACCGGATCGAGCACAAGCCGGGCGAATTGTCGGGCGGCGAAAGGCAGCGCGCCGCAATTGCCCGAGCCTTGATCAACAAGCCCGCACTGGTCATGGCGGACGAACCGACCGGTAACCTGGACAGCAAAACCGCCCATCAGGTTTACGAATTGATGCTGGAATTGAATCAGGAAATGAACGTCAGCTTCCTGGTCGTTACGCACGATCATGAGCTGGCTTCGAAGATCGGCCGAGTACTGCACATGGAAGACGGTTTGATCGTTTCTTAAAACGGTCACGCCGTTGATCCCCTTCTCCAGGCTGGAGAAGGGGTCATACCTCAAAATCCAGACCGCTTATTTTATCCGGTAGGCACAGCGGCGATTACGCAAAACCTTTTTCTATGACTTGCGCCAGTAAGTGCACTGGAAAGGCCGGATGCGATCCGCTCTTTTTTTTCTATCGGTCCATTTTTTGGTGATATGGGCCCGCCAAAAATAGTGGATGCCGAAATAGCCGGCGGCTGAAGAAATCACGCCCAGTATCAGGCAACCCAACAGGAACGGCTGCCAGACCTCTCCCAACTCGGAGAGCATATTGCCGACCGAAAAATCGGCGCTCTGCTCGGTGGCCGGCGTATTCATGAATAATAGCCCGACCCGGTAGGCGAAATAAAACAAAGGCGGCATCGTAATCGGATTGGTCACCCAGACCAGCGCCACCGATAAAGGGATATTCGAACGGAAATAAATAGCGGCGGCCGCAGCAAACACCATTTGCGCCGGCAGCGGAACCCAGGCGAAAAACAGGCCGATCGCAAAAGCCTTTGCGACCGAGTGCCTGTTCAAATGCCACAGATTCGGTTCGTGCAGACTGTCGCCCAGAAACTGCAAGTGCTTATGTCGCTTGATCACGTCGTGATCGGGAACGAGCTTGTCCAGAAGCCGTTTTACCAATTGTTTTGCCATAATGCCTAGAGAATGCAGCTGATGCCTGAGAGCGCCCGTGCAGGGCGGAAAAGGCCCCCTGTCAGGCATGGCTTAAGTGTAACAGTTTTTTAATTGCGCTAAAAAAATATTGCCGACAGCCTTATGATCATCGCGGCGATCAGCTATTTGATAGGGGTTATGCTGGTCCAGCAACTCCCCGATATGACCGGGGCGGGCTATCTCTTGTTCCTCGTGCCCGTATTCGGCTTTGCGTTATGGCGGCGCCATTGGGTCGTGGCATTCATCCTGTCAGGGTTGTTCTGGGGAACCGGTTTCGCGCTGATCCGTTTACACGACCGGCTGCCTCAGGCGCTGGAAGGCACCGATCTGAGAATCACCGGACGGATCGCCAACCTGCCTGACGTAGGGGATAAAAACTTACGCTTCGATTTCGCGATCGCCGAGTCGCCGCCGGAATTCCCTTCGCGGATCCGGCTCACCTGGTATCGACCGGATCGCCCGGTGAAAGCCGGACAAACCTGGACTTTTACGGTCAAACTGAAACGCCCGCACGGCACCCTCAATCCGGGCGGTTTCGACTACGAGCGCTGGCTGTTTACCGAAGGCATCGGCGCCACCGGTTACGTGCGAACCCGCCCGCCACCCGTGTTGATCAAAGAAGCCGCCTACGCCAATGTGCCCGGCTTGAGACAAAAGATCGCCGACCGGCTGAACGGACTGTTGACCGGCTCGCCCAGCCTCGCGCTGCTGCAGGCACTGATGATCGGCGACGGCAGCCGGATCACGCAAGCGCAATGGGATATTTTCAGAAAAACCGGAACGACGCATCTGATCGTGATTTCCGGTTCGCATATCGGACTGATCGCGGGCTTTGTCTATTTTCTGGCGCTCAAAGGCTGGGCCCTGACCGGCGTGTTGCGCTGGCCGCCGCCAAGAATCGCGGCGCTCGTAGCACTAATTGCGGCCGTGTTTTATACGTTTCTCGCCGGTTTTGCGGTCCCCGCGCAACGTGCGCTGATCATGCTGGCCATCGCGATGGCGTCGGTGATCGGGCAGAGGAACAGCAGGCCCATCGATACCCTTGCCGCCGCTTTACTCGGGGTACTGATCCTCGATCCTCTCGCGGTCCTATCGACCGGCTTCTGGCTCTCATTCTTTGCGGTCGGACTGATCCTGTTTGCGGTCGCGGGCCGCCTGGCCAAACCGAAACCTTTCGGCGCGGCGGTCAAATTACATGGGGTCACATCGCTCGGGCTTGCGCCTTTCCTGTTGTTCTTTTTCCAGCAAATCACTTTTATCGCGCCGTTCGCGAATCTCCTGGCCGTGCCGGTGATCAGCCTGGCCGTGTTGCCTTTGGCCCTCCTCGGCCTGTTGCTCCTGCCGCTATCCTCGACGCTCGCCGGCCTGTTGCTGTTGCCGGCCGACTATATCTTGCGGAGCTTGATGTGGCTGCTCAATTTAATGGCGCAAATTCCGGCCGCAACCCTCAGCCATTCCGCGCCTCCCTACTGGGCGCTGCTGACCGCGATACCAGGCGCCTTCTGGCTGCTCGCGCCGTTCGGAACGCCTTCGCGCTGGTTGGGCGTGATAATGATAGCGCCGCTGATTTTCACTGCCCCCGCCCGGCCGGCGGTAGGCGAAATCAGGATGACCCTGCTCGATGTCGGCCAGGGACTTGCGGTCGGCATACAAACCGCCGGCCACTGGCTGGTGTACGACACCGGCCCGCAGTTTTCTCCCGAGAGCGATATGGGGCGCAACGTGGTACTGCCGTATCTACACAGCCGGGGGGCAAACAAGATCGACACACTAATCGTCAGCCACGGCGATAACGATCATATCGGCGGCGCGCGCTCGATTTTGCGCGCGCTGCCTGTCGCACACCTCCTGACCGGCGCGCCGGAGGGCCTGGCCGAATATGCGCCTGCCCTCTGCAAGGCAGGGCAAAGCTGGCGATGGGATGAGGTGGACTTTACGATGCTCGCACCCGAACGGCTCGACCCGGCAACCGACAACAATAATTCCTGCGTGTTGAAAATCCGCTCCCGAAACGGCGCCATTCTGTTGGCCGGCGATATCGAAGCCGCCGCGGAATCCCGGCTGGTCGACCGCTACGGGTCTGCCTTGCGCGCAGACATTCTGGTCGCCCCCCATCACGGCAGCAAAACGTCTTCGACCCAGGCATTTTTAGAGACTGTAAAACCTCGATATGTCTTGATTCCCGCAGGCTACCGGAACCAATTCGGCCATCCCCACGCTGGCGTACTCGCGCGCTACCAGAAAATCGGGGCAAAATGGCTAAAGAGCGCCGACAGCGGGGCCATTCTGGCCGATCTGTCCGCACACGGCCTCACCATAAAAACGTATCGGGAACTGGATAAGAAATATTGGCGGGCCGGAAGCGAATAATTTCCGCCGCCAAGGTCAGGACTGGCGTTTTTGCAGCACATTCCAAAGCGAACGCACATTCGATTCGGGCGACGGCAACAATAAAGTAATGGTGATTTCCTCAAGCGCCGCAGTCAGCGAGACGAAAGCCGCGATCCTGAGCGGCCAGACGGTGCCGCCCAAAAACAGAATGAACAGAGAAACGCCGACCACTACCGCGGCCGCCTTGACCAGCCAGGTATGGTAACTGGTGAGCCTGCCGAACTTGATCATGCCGGCTGCAGGCGGGGCAATGCAACTGCCGACGATCATCAGGACATACAGCCATTCGCGCATGACCAGATCGGGCCATAGCCAGAAGCTGCAGACCGCGATCGTCATATAGGTCAGCAAATCGGCAAAACTGTCGAGCGTGGCACCGAATTCGGTCACCTGCCCGGTCAGGCGGGCCGCAAATCCGTCCAGTACGTCGCTCAGAAAAACCAGCGCCAGAAGACTTATGAAAGCCCGGTCATGGCCGGACCAGGCAAAAGCCAGCAAGCCGGGCGCCGCGACGAAGCGGAAGCAGGTCAGCAGATTGGGAAGAGTCCATAAGGACCGGAAAAAAGGTTGATTGCCGTTCATAAGCTAAATGACGCCGCCAACGGGGCATGATCGGAAAGCCTGCGCCATGGCGCGCCCGCCAGACGTTCGCACCCGACCGGAGTCAATCCGCGGAAATAAATCCGGTCCATCGGCAAAAGTGGCATCCAACACGGAAAAGTCCGCGCATAATCGCCATGCGTCACATGAAAAACCTCTTTCAGCCCGAGGTGCCGTTCAAAATGCCGCTCCGCCTGGCTAAGCCAGTCGTTGAAGTCGCCGGCGACGATCAGCGGCGCGTGATGCGGTACATATTGATCGATCCGCTCGCTCAATCGGTCAAGCTGCGCGCGCCGCTCGCGGCTGGTCAATCCGAAATGTATGCACACGATATGCACCTCCTCGTCCGTGTCCGGCATACGGATCACGCCGTGCAGCATGCTCCGGCTGGCCCACGGAAACGGCGAAACATTGATGTTTTCCCAGTTGACGAACGGAAAACGGCTCAAAATCGCGTTGCCGTGGTGACCTGTCTTGTACACTGCGTTCTTGCCGTAAATATAAAACGGCCATACGCCTTCGGCGATAAACTCGAATTGCGAAATCGCCGGCCAGTCTTCGACTTCCAGCGCATGAAGATGGTGCTCTCCCTGCATTTCCTGCAGAAACAACAGGTCGGCTCCCGCCTCTTCCAAGGCTTCTTTCATCTGATGCAGAACGAAGCGCCGATTGCCCGGATTAAAGCCCTTGTGGATATTGTAAGTTAAGACCTTCAGGCCCGGTTTATTCATACTCTCCGCACCGCGGAAGAACTACGGGTGTTTACGCAAACGCCATTTGACCAAAACAGGCGAAAGCCATTCTTCAATCAAGTAAAAAGCACCCACTGAAATCACGATTTCAAGCCAGCCGATGCCCAGGCTCGATTTTACCATTAACAGCGGAAAAAGCGACTCGGGCACCGTATCGAGGCCGCGCACATGGCTGCCTTCGGCCATGCCTAACCGCCTTTTGCAAAAACTGGCCAACAAATCGCCACACAGAGTGCCGACCGCGAATAATAGACCGGTAAGCGGACCCTGTCCCAACAGATAAGCAGCCGCAGGCGTTGCCGCACAGGCGGCGAATAGGCCGCGCCATGTTTTGGCCGTGCCGAACAAAGGATGACCATCGCTTAACCGAAGGCCGCCATCTATCGGCTTCATGGCATAGGAACCCGCTAGTGCACCCAGCAATACCGGGGCACCGTTCGCAGCCAGAAGCAGAAACACGGCGTCAAAGATAACGCTCGAACTTAAACTGTCCACTGTATAGCGAAAACGGGATGCTGAAATGAGTTCGACCAAGAAAGGAAACAATTATCACTTTGGCATGAAGGCGCACAGTGGAGTCGATGCCGAGTCGGGCCGGGTGCATACGGTTGAGGTAACCACCGCAAAAGTGGCGGATGGGGCTATGGCCGAGGCGTTGCTGCACGGCGAAGAAAAAGTTGTCGGCGGTGCCCGGGCCTATACCCGCAAGAACCGCAATCTGACGGCAGGTCAACAGGATGAGCCGGCGTGGGCTTTTCCTTTCAAGCGTCAGAAGGACCGGCGGAGCAAGCCCTTTACAACCGCCTGCCGGCTGCATGCCGTGCCGTGGTCGAACACCCCTTCCGGATCGTCAAGCGCCAATTCGGTTATACCCACGTGCGCTACCGAGGACTTTATAAGAATGTGCAGCAACTGTATTTGCTGTTTGCCCTCGGCAATCTTTACCACATCCGGGAGGCGATGAGGCCCTCCTAGGGGAACGTCCGTTCCGTGCCCTGGTAAAAACCGGGATGAAGGGTGAAAAAGGCCATCAAGGAGCAGTTGCTCGGAGAAAATCGGCCAGTTTTGACTCCTAACCCCGGCAGGGGGCCCAATTCTGGAAAACTCACTTATTCAGAGTTTCCTTAAAGTAAGGATCTCGGCGAAGACCGTTACTCTTATGATAAAGTGAAAACATGAGCATTCCCCCACTTCCAACCAATGCCGAACTTGATACCGACAGCGCTTTAATCAGTTGCGAAGGGTTGCGCCAGCATCTTGATCGTCCCGATTTGGTCATCCTGGACGCCACCTACTTTTTACCGAGACAGCAACGGAGCGCTCTTGCAGAATACCACCGCCAGCATATCCAGGGCGCCCAGTTTTTCGACATCGACGACATTGCCGACCAGACTCATCCTCTTCCGCATACTCTTCCCAGTGCTGAACAATTCGGGCGTCAAGTGGGTCAGTTGGGTATCGATAACCAGACTTGGATAATCGTTTACGACCGTCACCACTTTTTTGCCTCGGCCCGCGCCTGGTGGATGTTCCGAGTATTCGGGCACGACAAAGTCAAAGTCCTGGATGGCGGTTTAACCCGATGGAAGCAATTGGCGTTTCCGTTGACTGACAAAAGAAAAGCCCCGGTCTATAAAGCCTTTCATGCCGTCTTTCACCCCGAACTGCTTGCCGATTTAGCGCAGATGCGTGAGATTCAACAGCAAGGCTCCGCCCAAATTCTGGACTCCCGTTCCGCAGACAGCTTTATGGGTCAACGGCCACAGCATGAGCCCGGCCTTCAACCGGGCCATATCCCTGGCAGCTTCAATATTCCCTATCAACATTTGTTCAGGCCGGATGACCATCGATTACGGCCGGTTGACCAACTGAGACAACTCCTGTCATCGACAATGGTAGAGTCTTCCAAGCCAATAGTGACCAGTTGCGGCTCGGGTGTTTCAGCGGCAGTCTTGCTTCTGGCGCTGTATCAGGCGGGTATTCATAAGATTCCGTTATTCGACGGCTCCTGGGCCGAATGGGGGAGGCGCAAGGATGTGCCGATCGCGCCTCGGTAATCAATAGACTCTGGGATTTACATTCATCCATGAAAAAAATGCCCGTATCCGCGCCCATGACCACCGATAGCTCCGCCCCCATCCTCTCCGTGCGCGACGTTAACAAGGTCTATGCCGACGGTTTCCGGGCGCTCAACCACATCAACCTGGACATCCGACGCGGCGAGATATTTGCCTTGCTCGGACCCAATGGAGCCGGCAAGACGACACTGATTAGCCTGATCTGCGGCATCGTCAAAGCCACGTCCGGAACCATCTTCGCCGACGGGTACAATATCGTGCGGGACTACCGCGCGGCGCGGGCCGCCATCGGCCTGGTACCACAGGAACTGCATACGGATTCGTTCGAGTCGGTCTGGGCCACCGTCAAATTTAGCCGTGGGCTATTCGGTAAGTCACCCGACGCGGTCTATCTGGAAAAAGTCCTGCGCGATCTGTCCCTGTGGGACAAGCGCAACGCGAAAATCATGACCCTTTCCGGCGGCATGAAACGCCGCATGCTGATTGCCAAAGCCCTCGCGCATGAGCCGGCGATCTTGTTCCTCGATGAGCCGAGCGCCGGCGTGGATGTGGAGTTGCGCCACGACATGTGGCGCCTGGTACGCAAACTACGGACGCAGGGTACCACGATCATTTTGACTACCCATTACATCGAGGAAGCAGAAGACATGGCCGATCGGATCGGCGTCATCAACCAAGGGGAATTGATCGTGGTGGAAGACAAAGAAATACTGATGCGCAAGCTTGGCAAGAAGCAGCTTACCCTGACTTTGCGGCAGCCCCTATCCCGCATTCCCGCCGGGCTCAACGCTTGGCCGTTAACGCTCTCCGACGACGGGCATGCCCTGATTTATCGCTTCGACGCCCAAAAAGAAGAAAGCGGTATTGCCGCGTTGTTGCGCACGCTCAATCAACACGGCATCGATTTCAAAGACTTACGCTCCCGCGAGAGTTCACTGGAAGACATCTTCGTCAGCCTGGTACATCAGTCCAAGCAGGAGCAGACATGAACCTCTACGGCATCCGGGCCATTTACCATTTCGAAATGGCGCGCACCTTTCGTACGCTGGCGGAAAGCATCGCCGCGCCTGTGCTGACCACCTCGCTGTACTTCATCGTCTTTGGCAAAGCCATCGGTTCGCGCATGGGCGACATCGACAGCGTCAGTTATGGTGCCTTCATTATCCCTGGGCTGGTCATGCTGAATTTACTGAACGAAAGCATCGCCAATGCTTCGTTCGGGATTTACATGCCCAAGTGGTCGGGCACGATTTATGAGCTGCTCTCGGCACCGGTTTCTTGGATCGAGGTGCTGATCGGTTATGTGGGCGCAGCGGCGACCAAGTCGGTGATGCTGGGCCTGCTCATTCTGGGCACCGCGCGCCTTTTCGTACCCTACGAAATCGCCCATCCGGGGTGGATGATCGCCTTTCTCTTGCTGACGGCGGTGACTTTCAGTCTGTTTGGCTTCATTATCGGGCTGTGGGCCGATAATTTTCAGAAACTCCAGGTGGTACCGATGCTGGTCGTCACGCCCCTGACTTTCCTGGGCGGCGCATTCTATTCGATCAAGATGCTGCCCCCGTTATGGCAGAAGATCACGCTATTCAATCCCGTGGTGTATTTGATCAGCGGCTTTCGCTGGAGTTTTTACGGTGTTGCCGATGTACACGTCGGCATGAGCATTGGCATGATAGCGGGCTTTCTGATCCTCTGCCTGACTTTTGTCTGGTGGGTGTTTAAGACGGGGTACATGAATAGAAATTAGATAAATGAAAGGGGAAAAGCGAGATAAATGGAAATGAAACGAAATGAAGAGGGATAAAACGGAACGAAAAATAAAAATAATTTGCGCAGAGCGAAAATAAAAAAATCAGCGCATTCGATCCCCAAAACGCTGGGTTTTCAGGAAGTGAACCAAGCCCGGATCAAAAACAGCCCTTGCCTCGCTCGCCTCCATAGACATAGAAGAACTCACAGCGCGGCCTGGATATGATCGCGAATGATGTCCAGAATCTCATCCCGATCGTCATCCGATAGGCCCAAAAACGGCCGCTCCGGAATATGCCGGCGCGGATCGCCGTATTGGTGCGTGGCGCCGTACTTCGAACCCGTCCCGAACAACAGCTGATCGGCCGAGACTTCATAATGCAGCGTTCCGCGCAAATTGCCCTCCAGCGTCAAGATCTTGTCCTGGTTTTTCGGCTTGCGCGCCTGGTAGCTGGGTAGCAACTCCGCCCACGGCTCGCCGTCCGGCGCAACCTGTCGACCAAAGCGTTCGTCATGGCTTCTCGTCAAATATTCGCCGATATTCGCGAAAGCGGGCTCCAAATCGCCCGTCAGATCGACCAAGCGCCGCAACAGCTGCTGCACCGCGCGGTCGTCGAATTCAACTTCAATAAAGGCGTCGGCCATAACCGCTATATCCCCTAAAAATAACTGGTGGGAAAAACATCGCGGTATCCTACCTCGTACCGCCAAACGGGATCTTCGATGCGCTCACGCGTTGCCTGCATCTGAACGGTATCGCCGCGCAACGCATACAGCTCATAAATGGTTGTCATCCTGGCATCGTGCGGCAGCTTTGCCTCCCAAGCACGGACCTCATCCAGAGGCATAGACACATAGCGCGATCGTACTTGCGCCGCTTCAGATGGTGTTGCGTTATGGGGTGGATCAAATAATGTTTCACTCATAAAAATCCCGACCTTCGGATATAGCCAGCAACTGTAGCGCAATAAGATTGGCATCCTGCTGACTTAAAAATGCCAATATGTCCCTGAGTTTACCATTCAGTTCGGTCGGCGTCGCCGTCATATCAAGATAACGTAACCGGGTCAGTGCGTGCGCCTTCAGCACGTAATCGCTGTCCATCAAGCCCAGCCGCTGCAGCAACGCATGGAACCGCCCGACCGTCTTCGGATACGAAAAGCCTTTGGCGCGAATATCGGCCCAATGCGCCGGCTCGCGGCCCAAGGCACGCAACAGCTCGGGATACGTCTGCCGCGCCAATACCTCGTGCAATCCTTCCGATATGGTGTCTTCGCCGGTCCAGCCCGTCCAGCCGCGGGCCGCCACGATCGCTTCGAAATCGCGGGTAAACTCGGCCAGCGTGGTGCCTTGCTCGATGGCCTTGGTCACCGCCTGGTGCAGATCGCTCAGCAGATCGGCCTGCATGGCCCCGGCGACGGTAAACGCCGTATCGTGCTGCTCGCGAACCCGATCGTTCCAGCGCTCGGTCGGGACCAGCTCTTTGGCGCGCCAAAAGGCAATTTGTTCCTTGAACGGCAGCGAGCCGTACCGGACGCCCATTACCGCAGACTCGGACGCGTCGTCATCAACGCCCCTCGTTCACATCGCCCCGGCCGGCCAACTCCGCCGCTAAAAACGCCTCGGCAAACACCGCCGCCAGCGCTTCTTTGTCCCAGGCCGGAAAGATCTCCGCCAGCCGCTCCCGCACTTCGAGCAGGTCCGCGGACGAATGCAGCACGCCGCGCACCGCCTCCATCAGCCCATCGACCGCCGGCTGCGCGGCGCGCTCCAACAGATCCACCATTTCGCCCGGCGGATCGTCGAGCGGACGGGCTTCGGCAAATTGCGCGGCCGGATTATCGGCCTTCCGCCCGGCGTTATCCGGCCGGGCGGGCGCACGGTTTGCCAGGGCTACCGGGTCATTCGTGGAGGTAGAGGTATTAGTGTCGGGTTTTGACCGTTATGCAAAGCTTTGCATAACGGCCATAAGTTGCCGTTGATTGTTCTGCAGCCTTGCCATTCGAATGACCGCTTCATTCTGAAACCTGACGGGCAACCTATGCGTGCAACTCGACCTTATCGGGCGTTCATTAGAGAAAATACCCGCCTCAAGAACGACCGCTTTCTTAGTAGTCGGAGGCTTCCTCATCGCTTTGTCTCGTTCCCAGCACCCATTCGGTCACCGCATAACTTAGCCCAGCCTCCCGAACTGCGTTTTTAGCCGCCTCAATCAGAGGTTCCGAGGCGGTTTCACCTTGATTCCTCTCCTCACTCTGTTCTACACCTCGGATTGGAACCCCATCCAGCTTGGACTCTGCGATCTCACTGAAAAGCACCTCAGCACCTTTAGGGGCCTGGCCAACAACACCGATAACTCCCAGACGCATATTCGATTCCATGGCATTATGAGACAGACGTTCAAGGATTTTCCTTGAGATCTTACCAATAGCAAGTATCTGAGAAGGTTTCTCCCGTTTTAGAAAATCATCTAATTGATCATCTAAAGATTCGAGTGACTTAGGGATAATCCTCTTTTCCATTCCGCTATCAAGGTCCATGATACCCAAATCAACCAGTTCTGAAAGCAAGCCACCCTCATCATATGGCGTCTCTTTGCTGAATTCAGGATCCCGATACAACGGATCCGGGGTATCGAAAACATTACGAACCACTCCGGCCAGCACAATTGGCGATGGAAAGCGCTCTCCTCCTTCTACTGTTCGCTCTTGCTGATACCCGACGATTGCTGTCCCCACAGCCAACACAGTTTGGGATGTTCCGACAAACAGGATTCGACGCTTGGACTCAACGGCCAATCCGGCTGCAACAGAGGCAAGATCCATTAAGTAAGGATCAGCGTCTGCATCAGGTCCTACTAGAATCATTAGAGAATTCATGGGTTTACACCATTGGCGAAGTCATGGATTGAACCGGGTAACTGATATGGTCCGCGAAGCAGAACAATGGCCAGATGAGCGAGCCAGTCGAGTTCCTGATTCGCCCGTGGTGGAAGATGCTGGTGCTGTCCGGCTAAAATTCTAAAATCAAAAGTACTTGTAAAAGAAGAGGTTACAGCGGTATTGTGCAATTCGGACAAATTTCCTGGTCTTCCACTGGGATAGACGAGAGCTGTTTTACCGTGAGCGGAGAGAGCATATGTTCCATTCCCTAGTTCCTGGAATCCAACCCCTTCTGACTGAGAGGTTTTCCGCAATAATTCTTCATAAAAGACTCGACGAGCAATGGAGTTGATAGTGTAACGCCGAGCGATAAAGTCAATAACAGTCCCTAAGTCTGAGATAGAAAGTTCCTCAGAGGATGGTTGGGTTCTAACATTCATGCGATCTGGCGACTGAGGGCCAGCAGGAAGGGGTGGAGCACCGTCTACATTCAATGCCATCAGGCCTAGGTGATAATGGCGCGCAAAGGCAATCTCCCATCTAGTCCAGCGGGACTTAGCCAAGTTTGGACTCTCAAGCAGCAGTACACATCCTTTGTCTGCTAGTTCCTCGGCAATTTCCTGTGGGAAAAAGCGGCCTGGCGTTCCCGAGAATCTGTCAAGATACACGCGATAGCCACGCTGAACTAGAGCATGGTGGATCTGGTCAGCAAGACTCTTGGTGTCGTCACGGCGATAGCTTAAGAAAAGCTTTCGTTCTGCTCCCACTTGGATCCAACGTAGAATATCGGTGGCAAGCCAGGCGGCGTTACCCACATCAGCCAGTCGGTTCATGCTTTGAAGGCTCTTCGGTAGAGAAAACCCACCTGCACTAGGAGGCAGAACCGGAATGATGATACCGTTTATTCCTGCCTGCTGTTTCCAATCCAGAGCAAACTGCTCAACATGATTGTTCAGCGAAGTACCATCGGTCATCAAAACGAGGATATGTTGGCACGAGGGCTCCCTCCAAGCCATACAACTCATTCCGTCTTCCCATCTCCCTCGCGCTCCCGGACCACCACACGGACTGGTTCCAACCGGAAGGCTCAGCTGAGTCTTAATGGAATTAAAGACAGCGACGGTTTTTAACTCGACGCTAGGCTGGCATGAAAGCAAGTGGATATGAATGGGACGGCCGAGCCCTGGAACGGTATCTTTTAGACAAACGTTGTTTGTACCGCTTCCTGTGGGATGGTTCATCTGTAATACAGTGTTCCAAGTCATCGTACGGCCTCATTAGAGCTAATTGAAGACGATAAAGAGGTGAGCCAAACGCCTGCAGTAGGTGAAAGGTCGCCATAAGCCGACGAACAACCTCCTCACCAAGTTTCTTCAAATTTTGAATCTGTTTGGCATTGTCCATCTCCCTCATATTTTTCATGCTTTCGTCTGGGGTGGTCATCCGGAGTAGCTCAAGGGCCTTGCCATCCAGCGGGGAATCATATCGCAGATAGCTTAACCCAGCTGTACCATGTAGTAGGTCAGTCGATAAATTACCAACTTCAACGTCGATTTCTCTTAACTGTAGGGCTTTTTGACATTAGCTGCAACAATAAATAGCTCGGAGAATAATTGGGCTTCGCTGATTAACATATCTGGTATCGCTTTTGCCCAGCTAATACCGCCTTGTTTAAGGAATGAAAATGTCCAATGCCCCTACTGCACATCCCAGAACCCTGTTCCTAATGGAAACCAACAGCAAATTATCGGCCCCCATTTCCCACTGAAAGGGGTAGCCCTTTAGTTGTGTAGGTCGGGCACGCGCTTTTTGCGCCCGACATTTCCAAGGCCTTGAAAGATGGCAGGGTTTCAGACCCGCGCAATATTCCGAAGCAGGATCGCCACATGATCGTCGGGCAACGATAAAGCGGTTGCCCGACCTACAGGGTTGAGAATATCCGGGGGCTTTGGCTCACATTCAATGAGAACGAGCCCGCTTTAATTGAGAACAGCCCGATCACATCGGCCAGAAACCCCATTAATTGAGAATGGGGCCGAGGGCACACCACTATCCCACATCCAGGTGGCTTTGGCTCAGAAACGGGCTCTATCGGCGGTTGCTTTGTCCATCCAGACGGAAACCCAGTCTTTCCACGCGCACGGGGTCTGGTGCGGTCTTCGCTTTTTTGCTGGGCATGGCAAAACCTCCTGGGTCACATTCTTAATATTGACGTACATTGTACGTCATATTGATGAATTGTAATATCCCTTCTTCAGACCGGCCGGTTCGGCAAAACGATCGAATTCGAACGGGAATTTTATAGAAGCACTGCATGAATAGGTGTCCGGTTTTTGTTGACCATTACAATGGGTAGATGAAGCAAGGTGTGACAGGTTGAATTCGATCCATCGGTGGATAATGAAATTTGCAAAATGCGTTTTCATTCAACTCCAGTCGAATTCTTTCCCTAATAGCAGCCAAAGCTTTTCATTATAGGGTTTAAAAAACTCACTAAGTTTAGATAAACTTTCTTCGTCCGGCGGAGGCAATACAATAGGATTCTCATTTATTCTGTTATTGGATGCAGGACACTCAAAACTTGGCAAACCAACGAATTCATAAATTTTATTTAAAAAACTATTGCTATCAAAAAATAATCTGCCACATCCAACACCAGGACATTCTCTCGACCAAAACATTCCATCCAGTAACTCACGGCTTTCCAGTAAATACTCGTCTGCAACACGTTAAAACCGCAGGCTCTGGCCATATGCATCGGATATTCCGGAAATACGTTGAGCGCTCTATCAACATAAGCCGGAAACGATGCTAAAAACGGCAGTTCGCTCGCACGTTTCTTGCCCGACATAAACACCTCCCACTTCCAGTGTGAAAAGACGCGTTTTACCGAGTCTCTTAATATCAACACAATTTTTGTATTCGGCTGCACCTGCGATAGTCTGTAAGTTAATTCCATCCAATGAAGATAAGGCGCAAGAAATGGGGAAAGCGCCGAACCATAACGGGAAGCATACTCTTTCTTCTGCCTCTCCGTTGGATAAAATATTCGCCAATCCTCGGGATCGGGGATATAAAACTCTTTGGATAGTGGCGCCATTATGTTGGGGTGCAGCATGATGTTGACAGCCAAATCGCTGGTGCCGCTTTTTATCGGCCCAATCACACAGAAATCGGGTAAAGTTCGCTTACCGCCAAATTTCCGCAACAGCATTCTCCAGCTAGGCGGAGGTCCAAAATAATGAGGAAGAAATTGATATTCCGATAACCCGGCAATGTATTGCAATTTTGACGGCAAATGATCGTCCGACATATAGCCACTGCGAATATTCCTATACTCGGAAACCAACTGATAAGCTCGGGACAGCCTATTTCTTTTGCGTTCAATTGCGGCAGCATCCATTTTTTCTGACTCCAACATTATTAATATGCTTGCGGCTAAAATCCAACCGACTAGCGCCCTGCCGGCAACAACGCTATCGTTTAGAATCGGGCCGCAACACCAGTAAGCGATCCGACCACAATCCCGGCAATTCTTGCAAAACCTGCGCTCGCTGTTCCTTTAAAAAACCCAAGCTATCCATAAGCTGGCCAACAGGCTGTTCTCCGTCTGCCGCTTGCAAAATCTTGTACCCCACTTCGGACAATGTATAACGCCGGGAAAAATTGTAATTCCACAACAGCGCGTAACTGAAGCTGCGTTCGCTATTGCTAACATAGCGATCTTCCCTGCGTAATACCGCCGCTTTCGGCAAACTAACGATTAAGTTGGCCAAATCTTCCGGCTGCCAATCCTTTTTCCGGGCCAAATAATCGCCCACGACCAGGTAATCCAGCCCGGACGTTAAATAACACACCACCGCATCGTCGATGCTGTCGACGATAGGTTCGGCATTGTTGTTGAATGAGGTGTTCAACAAAATTGGAATACCGGTTTTACCGCCGAACGCATCGATCAATTCCCAATAACGCGGATTGCCGACCCGGCTTACGGTTTGCAACCTAGCGCTGCCGTCTACGTGGGTAATCGCGGGCAATTGTTCGCGCCATTCCGGTTTGACGTTCAGCACGAACGACATGAACGGAAAATCGGCCTGTTCTCCCGGCACTTCGAAGAAATCCCGCACCCGTTCTTCCAGAATCGACGGCGCAAACGGCCGATAACCTTCACGCATTTTGATCATCGCATTGATTGTCTCCTTGTGCGAAGCAACGCGCGGATCGGCCAGAATACTACGGTTGCCCAAAGCCCTGGGACCGAATTCCGAACGGCCTTGCACCCAACCGATCACCGCGCCGTCGATCATCAAATCGGCTACTTGCTCGGAACGGTTCCGCAATTTTTCAATCTGTAAAAATGCGCGCCAAGCCTCTAAAGCGTTGCCGACTTCATCCTCATGAATCGGCGTTCCCCAATAAGCATGAGAAACGCGTATAAAAGGGAGCTCCGGTTGCATCTTGTGGGTAACATAAGCCGCCGCACCATAAGCACATCCCGAATCCCCGGCAAAAGACGGCAGAAAAACATCTTCAAACAAACCGGAACAGAGAATCTTACCGTTCATGCTGCTGTTTTGCCCGACACCGCCGCTGATTACCAAACAAGTATGACCGGTCGTATGTTTAAAATGACGCAGAATATGAAAAACAATAGTCTCTAACGCTTCTTGCAATGCCGCTGCAATATCCATGTGGACTTGCGTGAACGGATCGTCCCGTCTTCTCGGTTGCAATAGTTCGTACATTTCCATAATACGATCTTGATGGATGGTGTACTCGCCGTCCGGCAGTAAGTCATAAAAGCAGTTGAACTTCTGCCGATAAACGGACGCATTCCCATAAGGGGCCAAGCCCATGACTTTGTATTCGTCGAAATCTTTGTAACCCAAAAAAGCGATGACTTTTAAATAAAAATGCCCCAAGGAATCGGGAACGGACTTCGTTCGCAGTACATTGAAGTCTTTACAGTTCGCATCTGCCACCATTGCCGAAATATCGTCGCCTTCCCCGTCGATGGTGAGTACCAACGCTTTATCGAAGCCTGACAAATAATAGGATGCGGCGGCATGAGCAAGATGATGGTGTACGAATTGAAAAATATCCTGACTAAGCGAGACGCCGAACTCCCGTTCGAATAAGATCTGATATAAATGCCTGATATTGGTAAAAATATTTAACTCAGGCGTATGGATACCCAATTCCTTGAGCTTAGCGTTTAAAAAATCTTCACCTGCGTAAATTGCAATAGCATCCAGTTCATCGATTGTCTTTTGCGCTGTCTGCAAACAAAAACTGACAGCAGATGAGCATAGTTTATTGGTATGCTTGATTCGGCTTATTCTCTCTTCTTCAATGCCTGAAACTACTTTTCCGTTTTCCAGCAATACGGCGGCAGAATCATGCCCTAAGCCCCTATGAGCTAGCATCACCGTTTCGAAAACCGAATCTATTCCACCGGTTATACCTAAAATTAACATTTATTCTCCACTGCCTTACTTTTCGGTTATTGATCAATAGGGGGGCATAGCTGAATCGCTTTGGGCAAAACCAAAGCTTATGATTGTTAAAGCCTGAAAAACAGGAAAATAACACTCAATTTTTATCTAAAGATCCCCGTCGGATCATCTAATCTTCTAACTCGATCAGATAATGCTGCACATGTAAAACGTAAATCAACTGTAAAAATACATCCTCAGTCAAACCTATTCCTTTTTCATACACGCCTGTATAAATCTGCCTCAAGCTGTTCTTGCCATCCACACCGGCAAGAGTTGTTTCCAGCAACAGGGCAAAATCGGCAGGTATGGAAAAAGAACGTCCTCCGACGCTAATTTCTAACACTTCGCGACGGGCCCCCTGTTCACCGAATAACTTTTTCCGCGCCAAAGCCAACTCGCGGCCTTTAACAATTCTGGGAATTTCGCGCCAAACACTATCGTTTCGGTTAAAAAACCGCTGAATCGATCTGTCATCAGCCGGTATGTTGCTATCGTTTTCATTTTTTCTTAGGGTAAAAAAATGCACCAGTTGCTGATTATTTCCGGCTTCGGAATAAATTTTCTCTAAATTGAGCAGGGCAAAACGTTCATTCTCCATGCTAAGCACATCAAATCCCATTTTTTCAAAAAAAACCGGCAACTCATTTAATTTACGCCGGCCTAACTCAATCGGATCACTGGGAAGTCGGCAAGGATTAGAAAAATTAATCCATAAACCGCCTGGTTTCAGTACCCGGTAAATTTCCTCTGTCAGCCGTATCGGATTACTAATAAAATCCAGCATATATTGCGTAATGACCACGGACAAAGAGCCGCTTACGAACGGCATATTCAGCACGTCGGAAACGACATAATGGATTTCGTTTGCTGTTGATGCCGGTGGCGTTAATTCGACCTTATGCCAATCGGCTCGCTGTAAATGGAAGACCAACGGCTCTCCTTGAATAAATTGCTTGGCAACCAGAAGGGTCGACAAAGATAAATCCACGCCATAAGACACTTGAAAATCATCGGCAACACTATATAACAAACCGCAAGCACCCGATCCTAACACGGCAACTGACTCCCAATCCTTACAATGCTCGGTAATGGTCTTGCTGAACAAGTTTTCTACCTTGGCAAACTCAGGTGTTCCAAACCAGTCCTGGTAAAAATACGGCAGCATGTCATGACATGTAAAACCCGACTTTACCGAACTCCAAGCCAACGCATTATCTTTACGAGGCTGCTCTGCCAGAAAATCGGTAATGGCTTTGCACGTTCTCTCCAGAACCCGTATATTGACCGCCATGCCTTGCTTCATCATGTCAGTTCTGCCGGCAAACATATTGTCATCCAAATGATGCTCATAATCCTCTAGACGATAACTTATGTTGGCAAATGAAGTCTTGATTTCTTCTATTTCCATAATAAAGCCTTGCAAAGAGGAAATACTATCGGGTAAAACAAATACGCTAATTCCATTAATAATGGGATAAATATTTCCACAGTGAGAGCAAGTTCGAATGCTCGGGGATTGGTCAATTAGAGGCTCTTGACAGGCAATACATTGATACATAATAAAATCCTATCGGATTAAAAAACTTTGATTTAAGAAAACAGCAGACGGCCTAAATTCATTAATGCTTCCTTATCATCGGTTCCTTGTATTTCAATCTCTCCATGAGAAAAAGCTTCTATCGCATCTCTCGTTCCGTTTATCATATCGACCAGCAAAGTTGCGGAAAAACAAACGGTAGTACCTGAATCATGATCGCCCTTTTTTAACGTCGCTTCTTGATGGGATAAATCGATAACCCAAAATATATCCGTATTACCTTTAATAATTACTTTCCATATGCCTTTAAGGTCTGGGTACCTATACCGGTTGTTTTTAAGCGCATTCATAAAACGATTTTCAAATATATCCGATATATCAGGCATATTTTCTGCATTTATTTCACTGTGAATACCATTAGAATAGTAAGCATCCAAGCTGGGATAACCCAATTCACCAAGTAATCTGTTTATGTCCGTTATGAATTTCTTCGGAATCCCGGCTCGCGGTACTTCTATTCCTTTTCCTACCGAGTCTTGACGAATCCTGCTGGATAATGCCGCCTTGCCGTCCCCTTCACCTTTATCATGGCTAACCTGAAATACACGCTCCATTAAGCCTTTTTCCCATTCGACTCCCAAAAAATGGAATAATCGCGGTAGAGTTTTTTCTGGCTGCATAACAATGGATTCATAGTTCACTCGAAAACAGCGTTCTCGATGTGTCGATTCAAACATCAATATTTTATCGGTCTTTTCCAGCCAATTCTCTGCCATCGCCGCAATAATACTGTCTGGGTTTCTGTGTACATAAGGTATATGCTCAGGAAGAAAACGGAATTTACTTAAGTTGATACTGGAATGTACGACATCCATGCAATGCCTGTATAGGCAAATATACTTGGCATCGGGAAAATGAGCGTCTAGCACAGACAGATATTCCAAATTCATTGGCGTTTTCTCGCACCAGATTTGTTTGTTTTTTGCTTTAATATAACTGTCCATTATGTTGCAAATCATTTTCCTGGCTTCGCTTACTGCAAACTGTTGTTTACCTTCTTCATCTAGTTCAACCTGATTTTGTGCTATAGTCCCCATTAAGGTACGATTTAAACTTTCACATAAACTGCCAAGATATAAATGGCTTGGACAAGCTACTTTCGAATGAGTATCGACAATATATCGAAGCATGGTAGATCCCGATCTTTCACAGGAGAGAATAAACACGGGTTTGTGGAATGTAATACTATTCATAATCTTCCAAGATATACTTTGCGCCTGTGAATCAAAGCTTCGGCGTATATGGCATACGAGCAGTTATATTCTGTATATTTAGCCTATTTCGTACTTATTCCGCTTTTGCTTGACCACTCTATTCTTCTGTAACCACCGTATAATCCCTGTGACATAAAGCACCAAAGGCACCAACCCAGAGATTAAAATAATAAGCTGTCCTGCAAAACCAAAAGCTTCACCGGTGTGAAGCGGATAAAGCCATTCCACAAAAATATCACCGGCGGTACGGTTAGCACGTTCCCGCGCATGGATGATTTTGCCGCTGTATTGGTCAATCCAAAGACGCCGGTAAGAATGTTTTTGATTAGGTTCGTCAAACTCCCGTTTATTTACACCATAAACATCATGTTCATTTTGGGGGAAATCAATCCTTAGATATTCACCATCCTGGAAACGCGCATCGGTAACCTCTTTAACTTCGGCAAGGCTGATCGGCATTTTATCGCCCACTGGAATAACACTCTGATATCTAGGCCAAGGGGCTGACACCGACGAAAAAACACCAACCAATCCCCGTCCATATTCCGGGAAGATCAGATACACACCGGATATAATCAAAAACAAAACAATAATTGAACTATAAAAACCGAATGTTTTATGTAAATCGAAATTAAGCCGTTCCGAACTCGCATTACGTTTAATGGTTAGGGCCTTCCTGAGCTTACCTGGGCTGGGCCACCATAAAATTAAACCGGTTAACGCCGAAAATAATAGACCTATACCTGTAAAACCTACGATATCCATTCCGACTGATGCCAGCCCTAATGAATAGTGCAAACGCAGAATAAAATCCTTAAACGGGTCTCGCCATATCCGTTTAAAGTCAATTACCAGACGTTGCCCCATCACTTCCGCAGTATAGGGATTGATAAATATCTGGTGCCTTTCCAGATAGTCTGTATTCGGTGATGGCTGATCAAACCACAGTTCAAAAGCTAATCCTGAATGCCTGGGAAAATCCAAACTGATAGCCTTGCCATTGGACGGTAAGGCCTTCAAACCCGATGCAACAATAGCATCCAGCGGTAAATAGCTTTTATTTTCCATATCGGTCGGAACAGTCATCAGCTTGGGATTTAACCACTCATCCAACGGGAACTCAAAAGCCAATACACTGCCGGTAAGGCCGATCAATACAAACACCGCCCCGGCAAACAATCCAAGATACAGATGAACCTTGAGCCAGAGCTTACGACGATTTTTTAGACTCAGATGCCTCATAGCCCTTAATAATCTGTAGAAAAATCAAGACTGGGTAATGATTTTTTCACTACCCCAGCAACAGACGTAGTAGCCATCCGGAGTGCGGGCCAAAAGGTCTGCATTCTTACCTAACACGAGTATTCCCGCTTTTTCCCATAACGCTCACCACAACCGCTCTTCACGGATGCAGCTTTGGAGTGGCTTGGCATACCCGTCTGATCGACGACGCCGAGGAGCCCGCCTTCGTCGCTGGTGCAGCATGGCTCGCAGCTTTCTGGGTGCATTGCCTTCTTGACGCACCGGCAACTAGTTTGAAAAAACGCCGCTTAGAGATTGCCACATTTCTACCATCCCTGACCGCCATACATTTTGGGTTTCCTAATGAAGCGCTAATTAAATCACTCCACTTGCCTGAGCTTGTCGAAGGGCTTTTTAAATTAAAGATTGATCGGTTATGATTCGACAAACTTACCATGAACGGAATAAATCAGCGTTTCCCTAAGATACCTGCTTTCGATGCCCAACCCAGACAATCCAGTCTTCGCAATTAAAACTGTAATCTTATCGATCCCATCACCGAAAGAGGATTGCCGGTAACAATCGAGTTGCGTGAACTTGCCCCTGCGTAATAGCCCTTATCCAACAAGTTGTTGATATTCACTTGCGTGGTCAGGCGCGTTTTGCCGACAGGTATCGTATAAGCCGCCATCGCATCCATCGTGATATACCCGGGCAAATCAACTGCGGGCAAATCAACCTTGTTGGGTATTGTGGGGTTAAGGCGTTTGTTGTCGCCAAGGCGTTTCCCGACCACTACGCCACCAAGTCCGGCTTTAAAACGTTCGGTAAATTGATAAGTTCCCCATAGGGAGGCTTGGTGTTCAGGGACATTAATAGGACGATCGCCTATGAGATTTGCGTTAGCGTTAATATAACGAATATCAGTAAAAGCATAGGTCGCAACCAGATTTAACTTTTCAGTCACCTGCCCTTTAATATCCATTTCCACGCCACGGCTTCTGACCTTGCCTGCGGTAATTTGGAATCCAGAATGATCAGGATCGGCAACTTTCGTATTGGTTTTAGTCAAATCATAAAAAGAAACGGTACTTGAGAGCCGTTTATCGAAAAATTCAGTTTTGAAACCGGCCTCATATTGCTCTCCGGATTCTGGTTTAAAATTCTCGCCGGTAACTGAGAGGCTGGTGTTTGCGGAACCCAAAGACTCCGTATAGCTAGCAAATAAAGAAAGCCATTGCCAAGGCTGGTAAAGTACACCTACACGCGGGCTGAATTTCTGGTCTTCTTGATCGCTGTAGTTAGCCTTTGCCAGATCAGGAGATTTAATACTAGAAGCCGTACCATACGTGACCCAATCATAACGGCCGCCGCCCATAATGTGCAGCTTGTCAAACAGGGTAATATGATCTTGAAAGTAAACGCCAAATCGTTCTTCTTTGCGGAGATAATTCCAGTTGTTAGGCAATGCATCGAGTGTTGCCTGGCTAATGACATTATAAACCGGATTAAAAATATCAATCGGCGTTGTCGCAATGAAATGACCATTCCACTGACCAAAAGCCTGATGGTAATAATCCCCCCCCAGCAGGACCTCATGCCGGGTTCCAAGCATGTTAAATTTACCTGACAAATCCAGATTGGTTGAATAGGTTTCCTGATTTGCAGGCCCACTAAATATATTACGATTTAGAATTGGCTCCTGCTTTCGTAATGTACCAGAAGAACCTATATCGTTATATTGCATATCCCAGTTTTCCCATAGAAAACGATTTTTAAGCTGCCAGTCGTCATTAAATTTAAATGCCCAGTCATAAGCCACTAAGGTAGTGTCACTGACAGGCCCGTTAGCGCTGTCAAGGTAACTGCGGTTTAAAGGCACAGGCGCAGGACGGCTGCCAATCGCTGGAACACCGAAGTCATTTATTTTCTTCTCGTGCTTATGCTCGAATTCGAGATTAGCTTCAAAACGATCATTGGGGCGCCAGCTTAGCGTAGGAGCAATAAAGTAACGCTCATTGTTGACAAACTGCTTAAACGAGCCAATATCCTGATAAGCCAGATTGACGCGGTAGCGTAATTCGCCGTTTTTGTCGATAGGGCCTGTGGCATCGGCGGTGGTACGATATTGGTCATAGGAACCGAATTGTTGCTGCACGGAATAAGTAGGCGTATCCAAGCCTTTTTTGGTGACGTAATTGATCAACCCACCCGGTTGAGCCCGCCCATACAGCATGGAAGCGGGGCCTTTGATGACCTCGAATTGTTCGATGTTAGAGGGGTCGTAAGTGTTAAAACCGCGTAATAAACCATTACGGTATATATCGATGGTTGAAAAACCGCGAATGATAAACCTTTCGTATATATCGCCTGAGTCGTGACCGGCTTGGACGCCGCTGACATTCTTGATTATTGCATCGGTAATGTTAATGTCTTGTTGATCATCCAAGAGTTTTCTCGGAACCACTTGAATGTTCATGGGCGTTTGCATGATTGGCGTGTCGGTTTTGGTGGCGGCAAAGGCGTTGCTCACCGAATAACTCTGGAGTTCCACGCCTTCTGTATTACGCTCGCTTGAGACTGTCATCGCTTCCAACGTAGGAATGCTAGATTGCGCGCCGGCAACGGCCACCCTTTCCAAGGTTATGCTATTGTCCCCAGCCGAACGATAAGCCAATCCACTTCCACGCAGCAACTCGTTCAGACCTTCTTGCGCTCTATAATTACCTTTAAGCGGCTTGGACTTTACCCCCACTACCATGGATGCCGGATAGGTTAATTCCATACCGGTTTTCTCCGCGAAACTGTTTAATGCGGAAGCCAAATCGCCGGAAGGTATATCGAATTGAATTTTTTGACTTGTGTCCGCTCCCGATAGAGCCGGCACTGCGTGACAAAACGTTAAAACAAATGCCCCCTGTATAAAGCAAGCCCTAAGCCTTTTTCCCGGATGAGTCATGATTTCGCCGGGCAAAAGGTTCTTCTTTTTATTAGCCATTCTGGAATTTTCCTTAGTCACTTTGTGCCTGCGGTCAGTTCTTAAAAAGCCGAGCCCGTCGCTTGCACAGTTAGTTATCGATACAGTCAATGCTTACAAACAGTAGACGAACAAACTTAATATCCGCCCCACCTGAAAAAAATCATTTTGTTAAAAATGATTTCTCCTGGTAATGCTCTGGCTCAGAAATAAAGCCGCTCCGTTTAAAATAAGCTTGATAACGCGTCAATAACTCACTATCCAACAAGACACACTCGATCCCTATCTTCGACAAGGCACTTTGCGTCTCGCGGCAATCGTAACGAACACGGTTTTCTTCCAATGATTCCGTATCATCATCCCGACTTTGATCGGAAAACGTCGACAGCAACGGTAACAAAGCAAAGTCCGTTAACTTGCCCGCCTCGGCAATCTCAAAGATTTTTTTCACCCAGTCTCGATAAGGCATACGATCCAGGCGATAACCTAATCGGTTAAAGCTGTCGAGTAATTCATCGGAATAAGGCGGGGTAGGATGATTTAAATGAAAATACGCGCCGGCAGAATCCGGCTGTAATGATAATGCGACAATAGACCGACTTATATAATCGACCGGGGCCATATCCATGCGGACGCGTTCAGCAGGCGCGCAGCCCATTTGTATGCAAGCCTTGATCACCCGGCACAGAAAATCCTCAGTATTCCAATTACCGCTACGGCTGTCGCCGGCAACGGTAGCGGGCCGGTAAACCGTCACCTGAAATCCCCTCCCCCCGGCTGATCTAAGCAGTTTTTCGGCAACCCATTTGCTCTGGGCGTAGCCATTGGCTAAGGCTGCGCAGAGCATCGGTTCATCGCGTTCCCGATAGCCTTGCGGATTGGCGGACACTTCGTTAAACACCGACAAGGTCGAAACATAATGAAGCGCTTTGGCTTTGCGATAACAAGCAAGTCGCAACGCAGCTTCGGTACCCAAAACATTGGTGGCTTTTAACGCCTGATAAGGTTGAATAAAGTTAACCAGTGCGCCGTTGTGATAAATGACTTCGACCTGCTCGGCAATTTCTTGGTAACGCAGTTCGGACAGACCAAGCCTAGGCTCTGCCAAGTCCCCGCACACTGCAACAACTCGGCGCCAATCGATACCGTCTTGCAGTTCGTAATGGACGATTTGTCGTTGCAATCGGGCTAGAGCTTGTTGCTCATCAACCGCCCTGACCAAGCAATAGATTTTGGCATCCGTTTGCTCAAGTAACTCAGCCAGCAAAAACGCGCCCAAAAAACCGGTCGCGCCGGTCAAAAATAGCGCTTGAGCTGCCGCTACGTTGATAGGTGCAGAGGGTAAAGGAATAATGGCAGGATTGAGTTCTGCTTCGGTTTCAAAATCGACTTTGACAGCCTCGCTTTCACCGGTATCGATTAACCGCGCTTGCGCCGCGACAGTCGTCATCTCGAAAAAACTTTTCAGCGGCAATTGGATATTGAATTGTTTTCGCACTGCAAGCGGCAACTGCGCCGCCAGCAAAGAGTGCCCACCCAGGCCGAAAAAATCGTCATATCTTCCGGCTCGCCCAATACCGAGTATTCCGCACCAAATCGCCGCCAAGGCTTTTTCGGTCCGGGTCTCCGGTTCCACGTAGCGGCTGCTTACAACATTAGCCATATCGGGCGCCGGCAACGCCTTGCGGTCGATTTTGCCGTTTGCGGTCAACGGCATCCGCGCCAAAAATATTACGGCTCCCGGTAACATATAGCCCGGCAATGAGGCTTTAAGGCTCTCCAGCAGCGTTTCCGCCGTAAGTTGATCGCCACCGACCACATAAGCGATCAACAGCTTGTTGCCGGGCAAGTTTTCTCTGACCAAAACGACAGCCTCATCGACATCGGGATGCTCTAAAAGCCTTGCCTCGATTTCTCCCAACTCAATCCTGAAGCCGCGTATTTTCACTTGGTCGTCGATACGGCCCGAAAATTCGATATTGCCGTCCGGGCGGTAACGCGCCAAGTCTCCGGTTTTATACAGCCTGCCGCCGCCATTCAGGAACGGATCGGGGATGAACTTTTCCGCTGTCAGTTCGGGGCGCCGCCAATAGCCTCGCACCGTGCCTTCGCCGCCGATATACAATTCGCCCGGCACACCGACCGGAACCGGGTTGCCGCTGCGGTCCAGGATATAAAGCCGTACGTTATCGATAGGTCGGCCTATCGATAACGGCCTGTCCAAATCGTCCCGATCAGCCAAATAAACGCTGCTCCACACCGAACCTTCGGTAGGGCCGTATTCATTGTATAGAGGTACGTCCGGCAATATCGCATAGTGTCGCTTGACGACCTCGGTTGAACACGTCTCTCCGGCAACGATAGCTGTTTTCAAAGTTTGCAGCTTAGTTCGCTCTTGTTTCAGCAGCAACGCATAAAAAGACGGCAGCGCCAACAGATGCGATACCCGCCGCTTGGCGATGATGTCGGCCAGCGCCGCCGGATCTTTGGCGGCGTCATCCGTCGGCAAGCACAGGCAACCGCCCTGCCCCAGCGTCCAAAACAACCCGGCCACCGAACTGTCGAACGCAAACGACGATAACAATAAATAGGCGTCCACCGGCTCCCGATAGCAGCCAAAGCGCGCTGTTGTCGAATGCACGGCATTGCGATGCGAGACCATCACACCTTTGGGCAACCCCGTGGAACCTGAGGTATAAATGATATAAGCAAGATCGAGCGGATGATTGCATAGCACCGGATTAACGTCCGGCCATTGCCCAATCGTTCGCCAATCGCTATCCAAGCAAATCTTGTATTTCGCGTTGTGCGGCAATGCCTCTGCCAGCGCTTGCCGGGTCAGCAGCACGTCAATCCAGGCATCGTTAAGCATGTAGGCGATTCTCTGTTCCGGATACTGTGGATCGATAGGTACATAAGCCCCGCCGGCCTTGATGATGCCCAACATGCCGACCGCCATTTCCGGCGAGCGATCGACGCAAAGGCCCACTGCCACATCGGGGCCGACGCCTATGGAGCGCAGATAATGAGCCACTTGATTGGCTTTGCCGTTGAGTTCTGCATAGCTTAAAGTCAATCCTGCGAATGCCAGCGCATCGGCGCGCGGCGCTTTTTGGGCTTGCATTTCAAACAGCTGGTGAAGGCAGCTATCCGCCGGATAAGCGGCTTGCGTGGCATTCCAATCAAACAGGATTTGCTTGCGTTCCGCCAAAGTCAGCAGCGGCAATTGGTAAAGACGGCTTTGCGGAGCATCGGCAATACCTTGCAGCAACATCACATACTGCTGTGCCAGCCGCGCTATCGTAGCCGGGTCGAATAGGTTGGTGTTGTATTCCAGACTGGCGCAAAGTGCCCCGGTGTCTTCGCGGATATGTAAAGTTAAATCGAATTTAGACACCTTGTTTTCATCGTCGATAGCATCGATTGCCAAATCCGGCAATTTCAGTATCTGCCCCGTTTGATTTTGCAAAACGAACATAACCTGGAACAAAGGGCTGTAACTCAAATTACGTTCGGGATGCAGTGCTTCAACCAACTGTTCGAACGGCAAATCCTGATGATTTTGAGCATCTAAAACAGTATTTCTGACTTGCACCAACAACTCATCGAATTGCGGATTGCCTGACAGATCGGAACGCACTATCAAAGTATTGACGAAGAAACCGATCAAACCTTCTATTTCCAAGCGATTGCGATTGGCAATCGGTACGCCGACGCAAATATCCTGGTGACGGCTATAGCGGAACAGCAGGATTTTGAACGCCGTCAGTAACAGCATGAATAAAGTCGCATCGTATCGGCGGCTTAGTTGGTGGACTTGTTCCGCCAGAGCCGCCGGAATTTCAAAGCGATGCAAGGCTCCGCAATGATTCATCACCGCAGGCCTTGGCCGGTCGGTCGGCAACTCCAGCAAGCCGGGCGCGCCATCCAATTTATTTCGCCAATAATCGATATGTTGCTGCAACACATTTCCGGAAAGCTTTCGTCGCTGCCAGCAGGCAAAATCGGCGTATTGAACCTGCAACGCCGCTAACGGCGAGTATTCACCGCGGCTAAATGCTTGATAAAGCGTTACGAATTCGCGCATCAATATCGCCGCCGACCAACCGTCGAAAACGATATGGTGCAAAGTAACCAACAATATTTTTTCCTGTCTCCCGCCAGTGCCGGACAAGGCGAGCAGCGTTATCCGAAACAAAGGCCCGGACTCCAGACAAAAAGGCTTTGCCGCCTCCTGCCGGGACAGATCCGCCGCTACAGTCCGACAGAGCGGTTCAGGCAAACCCGTTAAATCGACATCGGCGACAGAAAGCGCGCATTCCGGTGAAACAGCTTGTGCCGGTACAATGTCAGTAACGAAAACGGTGCGCAAATTTTCATGCCGCCGCACGATCTCATTAAAACTTTGCGCCAACGCCGCTTCATTCAAAGACCCGGTCAAACTGAACGCATACGGCATGTTATACAGAGAACTGTCCGGCTCCAACCGGTCCAAAAACCATAAGCGCTGCTGGGCGTAAGATAGCGGTAGCGGTTCCATGCGGCGGCCGGGCATTATCGATGCGGATTCTTGCCCGGCTTGGGAAAGCGCTTCGATTAACTCCGCTTTCTTGGATTTGAGCTGGGATTTAATGTCTTCGCTCAGTGCATGTTTCGGCGCTTTACATTTTAAGTTGCCTTGTTCGACATAAAGATGCACATGCAAATCGCGTAGTGTCGCGAGCAACTGCTCCAACATCATAGCTCAATGTCCTCAAACTCGATTTCGGCGCTGCTTCCTGCAGCTTTTTGCTGATCTTTGGCCCAAACCAGCAGGTCGACTTTGGCTGCCAGTTGGGCGAGACTGGTCGTATCAAACAGGGCCTTTAACTGCAACTCGATCTTGAATCTCATGCAAATTCGAGATACCAATTGGGTCGCCAACAGGGAATGCCCGCCCAATTCAAAAAAATTATCCTCGACGCCGATATTTTCGACACCCAGCACATCCGCCCAGATTCCGGACAAGATTTCCTCGGTTGCGCTACGCGGCGCGACATACTGTTTAGCATTCGTCACGGTGCTGTCCGGCTGCCGCAAGCGCTTACGATCCAGCTTGCCATTGGCGCTGAGCGGCATACTATCCAGCAAGACAAAAGCGCCGGGAAGCATATAGTCAGGCAAAGTTTCCTGAAGGTGGCGCTTTAGCTGCTCGACATCGACCGCCTCCTTGTTGACAACAACCAGATAAGCCGCCAGCCGCTTGTCGCCCGCTGTGTCTTCACGGGCAAGGACAGCGGCTTCTTTGATGTTAGGGTGTTTCAGCAGCCTGGCCTCGATCTCGCCTAACTCGATCCTGAATCCCCTGATTTTGACCTGATAGTCGATACGTCCTAGATAATCGATATTGCCATCAATCCGGTAACGCGCCAAATCGCCGGTTTTGTACAGCCGGCTACCCTCTGGTCCGAACGGACTGGGGATAAATTTTTCCGCTGTGAGTTCGGGACGGTTGAGATAACCGCGCCCCAAACCGATACCGGCGATATGCAACTCGCCCGGCGTTCCGGGCGGCACCGGATTAAGCTGCCGATCCAGAATATAAAGCCTAATGTTGGCTATCGGGTGGCCAAGCGGAATCGCAGTTTCAGGGCAGTCCGGCAAACAGGCCCAATAACTGACATCTACCGAAGCTTCGGTGGGGCCGTAAAGATTATGCAATTCGGTCGGCAATTTTTTCTGGAAGCGCACCACCAAATCGGCCGGTAAAGCTTCACCACTGCAAATAACGCGTTTTAACGACGTGCAGGATTCCACGCCCGGAGTGTCGATAAAGGCTTGCAGCATCGACGGCACGAAATGGATCGTGGTGATTTGCTCTCTGATGATGGTATCGACCAATACTCCGCTGTCCTTGTGTTCGTCAGGCTTGGCGACAACTAATTGCGCTCCCGTCATCAGCGGCCAGAAAAATTCCCAGACCGACACATCGAAGCTGTACGGAGTCTTTTGCAATACGCAGTCACGACCATCCAGCCGATATTGTTGCTGCATCCATTGCAGCCGGTTGAGGATGCCTTGATGCGGTATGCAGGCAGCTTTAGGTTGTCCCGTGGAACCGGAAGTGTAGATGCAATAGGCCAGGTTTTCAGGCATGAGTTGGATGTCGGGGTTGTCATCCTTAACTTGCGCTATCCTGTCCCAATCACCATCCAAACACAGCACAGCCGCCGTAGAGGCCGTGAGTTTCTCCCGGCAGGCTGTTTGGGTCAGCACGACCGCCGCGCCAACATCGCGCAGCATGAAATCCAATCGTTCTTGCGGATAGCCGGGGTCAAGCGGCACATAAGCTCCACCGGCTTTGAGTATGCCCAACAAACCAATCACCATCTCTAGCGAACGCTCAAGACAAATGCTTACCAGCACATCCGGCCCAACGCCATGAGCGCCCAGATAACGAGCTAATTGGTTGGCTTTGCTATTCAGTTCGGCATAGGTTAATGATTGCCCTTCGAACACCACAGCAACCGCATTCGGCAATTTTTCCGCCTGGGCTTCGAAGAGGTGATGGATACATCGGTTTGCAGGATAATCAACTTCAGTTGCATTCCAGTCAATCAGGATTTGTTGATTTTCTCTCTGCGTAAGTAGGGGCAATTCGGATAAGCGACTTTCGGGAGTATCAACAATGCCTTGCAATAAGGTCAGATAGTGTTCTGCAAATCGAACAATAGTAGTTGAATCATATAAGTCTGTATTATATTCAAAAGTTCCATTTAATACGCCTGATTCATCTTCTTCAATATTTAATGTCAAATCAAATTTTGAAGTAGCACTTTCATTTTCTACAGAACTTATATTTAAATCCGGTAGTTTTAAAAGATACTGTGCTTTGTTTTGTAAAACAAACATTACCTGAAAAAGTAAATTGTAACTTGTGTTTCGTTGAGGACTCAAAACCTCGATCAATTTATCAAAAGGTAAATCTTGATAGCTTTGAGCATTGAGTACGGTATGCTTAATTTGGGCAAGCAAGGCGCTGAATCGAGGATTGTTTGACAAATCTGAACGAATAACAAGGGTGTTTACAAAAAAACCTATCAAACTTTCAATTTCCATTCGATTCCGGTTAGCCACGGGTGTTCCAACACATAAATCCGTTTGATGACTGTGGCGGAATAATAATACGTTAAATACGGTCATTAAATAAACGTATAAAGTAACGTCATATGTCCTGCATAATATCTGGATTTTTCTGACCAATAATAGAGGCATTGAAAAACAAAAGCTTCCACCACAATATCGCATTACTGCAGGTCTAGGTCGATCCGTAGGTAATTCAATAACATTTGAAGCGCCTTCTAACTTTTTACGCCAATAATCAATTTGCTTTTCCAGATTGTTTCCTGCCAACCATTTCTGTTGCCAATAAGCAAAATCCGCATATTGAATAGGCAATTCCGGTAAAGAGGAAACTCCCCCCTGGCTGAATGCCCCATAAAGTGCAATGAATTCGCGAATTAAGATTCCGGAAGACCATCCATCAGAAATAATATGATGTAACACAATAAGCAAAATAGCTTCTCTTTTACTTGTATCCTGAGATAGATTTATTATTGTAGCCCGTGCCAAAGGCGCTTCTGTTAAGTCAAAAACCCTCAACTTTTCCTTAACAATCAAATTATCCATTGCTTGTTGACGTGTAATACTTGGTAATTCGTCCAAATTAACATAGGCAACAGAAAACGTAGATTTGTCTGAAATTAGCTGATGTACTTGCTCATTTTCTGTCACAAAACTAGTTCGCAATATTTCATGTCGACGAATTATTTCATTAAAGCTTTGTTCCAAAGCAATGGTATTTAAATTACCCACCAATCTCAACGTTATTGGTATATTGTAAAACGAGCTATCCGGCTCTAGTTGATTCAGAAACCATAATCGTTGCTGAGCGTAAGATAGCGGAATTAAATCTGTCCGGCTGACCGGTGCTAGATGTGAATTATCAACCTTTCTCTCATTAGCTAATAATTCAATTAATTCATCCCTTCTATAGCGAAGTTGATCTATTATCTCTGAATTTAATACACTTTCAGGTGCCTTACATTTTAAATCCCCATCGTCTACATAAATATAAATATCCAAATCTTTCAGTTTCTTGAGCAAATCAGCGACACTCATAGTTTAATTTCCTTGTACTCGATATTATTAGCTACCACTGATTTATTATTGTTATTCAAAATCCATGTGGCCAAGTCAATTTCTTGAGCAATTTTTCTGGCCGACTTAACTTCAAATATGGTTTTTAGCGGCAAGTCTATGTTAAAATAATTACATATCTTTGACACCAGCTGGGTCGCTAATAAAGAATGCCCTCCCAAGTCAAAAAAACTATCCTCCACACTTATCTTATTAATTTTCAAAACTTCCTCAAATATTCCTACCAAAACCTTTTCTGTTTCTGATAGGGGCGCAATGTATCCTTTTGTAAAAGGATTACAAAAATCGGGGACTGGCAAAGCTTCCCGATCAAGTTTTCCATTTACTGTTAATGGTAATTTCTCAAGAAAAACATACGAACTTGGACACATATAGTCAGGCAATTCATTTCTCAGAAAATCCATCAAATCAGCAATATTAAAATCATCTTTTTCTTTAGTAACTATATAACCTACAAGCCGCCTATCTCCAGTCATATCTTCTTTAGCCATTACTACGGAATCTACAACCTTATGATACTTTAACAGTTGCATTCTTATTTCTTCTAATTCGATTCTGAATCCACGGATTTTTAATTGATCATCAAATCGACCCAAGAACTCTATATTCCCATCAGGTCGATAACGGACCAAGTCACCCGTTCTATATAAACGGCTGCCATCACATATGAATGGATTAGGAACAAACTTATCGGCTGTTAAATCGGGCCTATTGATATAACCACGCGCCAACCCCAAACCACCAATATAAAGCTCCCCTATAACTCCTATTGGAACAGGTAATGACTGTTTATCTAGAACATATACGCACACATTATCAATAGGCTTTCCGACAGGTATTGAATGGACTTCAGTACAATTATCAATATACTCCTTTACATCAAGCGTTAACGAACCGATTGTGGCTTCAGTTGGACCATAATGATTTATTAGTTTACAGCGCCCAATATCATTAATAATTTTTTCAGACAGCTCGACAGACATGGTTTCACCACCCGTAATAAGACAATCTCCAATCTGCATGTTTATTTTATTCGATCCATCCAATAAAGCATTTAAATGAGAGGGAACCATTTTAATAACGTCAATCTTTGTATCTGATATGGACTGATAAAACTTACTACTATCCATTACATTTTCATAGCTTAAGACGTTAAGACAGCCTCCTGATAATAATGAAATAAATATTGAAGTATTACCTAAATCAGCACTTATGGTCGAAACAATCGCAAAACGTAACCCTGGCTTTACAGCAATTTTTCTCATCATTGAGAAAACGTAATTTACTAAACCATGATTAGTTATTGACACACCTTTAGGTTTACCAGTCGATCCAGAAGTAAAAATAACATAAACCAAACTATCAATATGGTTATTAGTATTTAAATTATCTATCCAGTTTCTGTTAGAAAACAAGGACTCATTATCCAATGAGATAGTATCGCCTTTCCAGTCCGTGAGTTTTGAAAGAATTCCTTCTTGAGTTAAAAGAATAGATGTCCTAGTTTCATTTAATATGAATTCCAAACGTTTCGAAGGAAAGTATGGATCTAGGGGAACATAAGCCCCGCCTGCTTTTAAAATACCCAACAATCCAATAATCATCTCCAACGAACGATCAACGCAAAGACCCACAAGTATCTCTGCTCCTACGCCTTTTGAACGCAAATAATGGGCTACCTGATTAGCCCTGATATTTAGTTCTTTATAAGTTAAAGAACGGTCTTCAAAAATAACCGCGATAGAGTTTGGAGTTTTCTCAACCTGTTCTTCGAACAATTGACAAATACATTTATTTTCTTCGAAAAAAACCCTGGTTTTGTTCCAGTCTTCCAATATCAACCGCTTTTCGGAAGATGTCAGTAGAGGCAAATCAGAAACTGGAATATCTGGACAATTGAGTATGCTTTCCAGTAACTTTTTCAGATGGTTAGCCATTCTATCGATAGTTGACTCATCGAATAGGTCTGTACTATATTTAAAAGCACAACGTATATTTTTCTCCGATTTTGATATACTCAAAGTCAAATCGAATTTGGCGGAGTTCATTTCCGCATCGGCTATATTAAAATTCAATTCCGAAACACTTAGCGCATCCATCGGCGCATTCTGGTAAACCAGCATCACCTGGAACAACGGAGTCCGGTTTGACTCCCGTTCCAGTTTCAATTCTTCGACTAAATGCTCGAACGGTAAATCTTGGTTGTTTTGTGCATCCAGGCTATTTTTTCTGACGCTATTTAACAGTTCGATAAAGGTCGGGTTACTGGATAAATCGCTTCTCAGCACCAGAGTATTGACGAAAAATCCGATCAGGTTTTCGATGTCCCGACGGTTGCGATTGGCTATCGGATAACCGATACATATATCGTACTGACCGGAATAACGCGACAATAAAATAGTGAATGTCGCCATCATCACCACAAATAAAGTCGTATCGGCCTGACGGCTTAATCGGATCAATGCGGCGGTTGTTTCATCATTCAATTCGAACTCATGGCTCGCACCCTGATATGACATTACCGGCGGTCTGGGCCGGTCGGTCGGCAACTCCAATACTCTAGGCGCATTCTCCAGGTATTGCCGCCAATAAGCGATTTGTTTGGCGTATAGCTCGCCTTGCAGGCGATGACGTTGCCAGTCGGCAAAATCGGCATATTGAATCATCAACTCCGGTTCGGATGACGGATTGCCGCTTTTAAAGGTCTGGTAATACGTTCCAATCTCCTTGATAAGCAACCTTAGTGACCATTCATCAGAAACGATATGATGCAGGGTCATCAATAATACATAGCGCTCGCCATCCAGTTTGAGCAAGGCAGCTCTTAACAGCGGCGGTTGCTTAAGGTCGAAGACACGATGCGCTTCCTGCACTTCAAGGGTTTTGACGATGCTTTCCTGTTGCAATCCGTCCATCCCGGTTAAATCGATATGGTTAATAGTTATTGCGCTATTTACCTCTACGACTTGCCGAGCTTCGTTTTCGATTATCACAAACGAAGTTCTTAACGCTTCATGCCGACGAACGACCTCATTCAACGCTTGTTCCAATACCGATATATTCAGGTTGCCTTGCAATTGCACCAGCCCGGCCATGTTATAAAATGGGCTATCCGGTTCCATTTGCGCTAAAAACCATAGCCTTTCTTGTGCAAACGATAACGGACACGGCGAGAAATTCGCTCGTTTACTGATGGTCTGGTTAACAAAAGCCGATCTGTCCTTGATGCGTTTTAACAGCAACGCTTGTTTTTCTTTGGAAAGATCGGCGATTCGAGCGGTATGGCTGGACATAGTTAAAAATCCTGATTTCAAAGCGAATCTGTACAATGTTTTGAGATTCTCAGTCGCTCGTGAGCAGTTGATTGACTTCTTCGTTTGAAAGCCGTTCGAGCTCTTGTAACAACTCGTCTAAAGAATCGTCATCTTGCTGCTGAATTTGCAGCCTGGCTATCTCGGCAGCCAGTAACTCGATGGTCGACGATTCGAATAATATCTCTGTAGGAACTTCTACATTGAACACGCACTGAATCCGGGACAGAACCTGAATTGCCGCCAATGAGTGACCGCCTTGTTCAAAAAAATCCACATCAACGCCGACCGTTTCGAGACCCAATACTTCTTGCCAAATATCAGCCAGCGCCGCCTCGATCCAGTTTGACGCCGTTCTTAACGCTCCTGCTCGTTGCGCCGAGTCCTGTATACTCAACAATGCAAGGCGATCCCGTTTGCCATTAGGCATTAACGGCAATTCGTTCAATCCGATATAGGTCGACGGCACCATATAATCCGGCAGGTTTTGCTTAAGATATGTCTGCAAAGCTTCAGCTTCCGGTACGTCGACAAATTGCCGCCCAACCAGATAAGCAATCAATCTTTTATTGCCGGACACTTCCTCTTTTACCAAAACAACAGCATCCTTAATGGCAGGATGTTGCAGCAGGCGCTCTTCGATTTCACCCAGTTCAACCCGGTAGCCGCGAATCTTGACTTGGTTGTCGATACGACCTATGAATTCGATCTCACCGTCGGCACGAAAGCGTGCCAAATCACCGGTTTTATAAATCCGCTCACCCTCCGTACTGAACGGATTGGGAATGAATTTTTCCGCAGTCAACTCCGACCGGTTCAGATAGCCTTGCGCCAAACCGGCTCCGCCTATGCACAACTCGCCGCTGACTCCTATCGGCACCGGTTGATATTGCTTGTCCAGAATATAAATCCGCACGTTAGCGATGGCCCGGCCAATCGGCAACATAGTATCTGCATCGGTTTTCTTGCTGCGATAAACACTGCTCCAAACTGTGCCTTCCGTAGGGCCGTATTCGTTGTAGAACTGCGTTTCAGGCAACCGGCGATGATGTGTTGCGGCGATATCGGCGGAGCAGGCTTCTCCTGCGACGATCACCGCTCGCAGGGTATTTAGATAAGAAATATTGCTGTCATTGGTGATGGCGGTATAAAACGAAGGCAGGGCCAACAAATGACTAACCCGATGCCGGTTAATCAGTTCAGCCAAGGCATGGGGATTGGTCAATTCCTCCTGCTGCGGCAAGCACAAACAGCCGCCTCGGCTTAAGGTCCAAAATATCCCGGCCACGGAGCTGTCGAATGCAAACGAGGACAGCAGTAAAAAACATGCCACCGGCTCGCGGTAATAATCCGTTCTGGCTAACGTCGAATGCAATAAATTGCGATGACTGACCATAACCCCTTTAGGCTGTCCGGTAGAGCCTGAGGTATAAATGATATAAGCGGTATTGTCCGGCGAGAGCAGATCCTGGGATACAGGATATTTCCGGCTTTCAGTAGCGCCCTCTTCGTCCAGGCACAGCATTTTGATGTTTCGATGCGAAAACTTGCCGGTCAACGCATTTTGCGTCAGCAATATCTCGATACCGGCATCGTCCGCCATAAACTCCAGGCGCCCTTCGGGGTAACTGGGATCCAACGGAACATAAGCAGCCCCGGCTTTCAGCGCGGCCAGCAAACCAACAATCAGTTCTACGGAACGTTCGGCACAGACGCCAACCCGACATTCAGGCCCGGCACCCAGTTCCAATAGGCACGCGGCCCATAAATCCGCACGCCCGTTAAGTTCGCCGTAACTGATTCTTTGCCCGCCGAAAACCAGTGCCGTCATATCCGGAGTCATTTTCGCCTGCGCCTCAAAAAGCCGGTGAATCAAAGGGGCATCCTGTGTAGAACTTGCCGTGCATACATTTGAAGCCAGGACACGATCTCCACCACTCCAGTCGTCAAGCAACTGCCTGGTTTCCGCTTGAGACATTATCGGCAATTGTTTCAGCGGGAGTTCCGGTTTACCGATAGCACCCGCCAACAGCATTTGCAGGTGCCCGGCCATTCTTGCAATAGTTGCAGGATCGAATAAATCGGTGTTGTATTCGAAGCAGCCTGACAGCTTGCCGTTACGTTCATCGATGAGCAAAGTCAGATCGAACTGGGCCGTGCGGTTATTCATCGTCAACGGCACGACTGACAAATCCTGCATCCGAAAATCCGCTATCGGTACATTCATCACTGTCAGCATCACTTGAAACAAAGGCGTATGGCCGGTGTTGCGAACCGGATTCAACGCATCCAGCAATTGACCGAAAGAAAGTTCCTGATGGTTCTGATCCAGCAAAGCCTGCTCACGCAACTGCACCAACAGCTCTGAGAACGACAGGTCTGCCTCTATCCGACAACGCAGCACCAGCGTGTTGACGAAAAAGCCTATCAAAGCCGCCGTCTGACTCTGGCTGCGTCCAGCCACCGGATAACCGATACACAGATCCTTACTGCCGGTATAGCGGTACAGCAACGTGTTGAAGGCGGCGGCCATGACCATGAACAGCGTGGCATGGTATTGTTTACCTAGCTCTTTGACCGCACCGCTCAACTCGGCGGAAAGTTCAAACCTGTATAGATTGCCGCGGTAACTAGACCGTGGCGGCCGCGGCCGGTCGGTAGGCAACGCCAGCAGCGGCGGCGCGCCGGCCAGTTTCTGCCGCCAATAGTCCAAATGCCTGGCCCATTTTTCCTGCTGCTGGCGTTGCCATACGCAAAAATCGCCGTATTGGATCGGCAATTCCGGCAACGCCGACGGCTTGCCGTGGCCGTATGCAGCGTACAGCGCGGCGACTTCTTGCATCAACACCCCGACCGACCAGCGGTCGGAAACGATGTGATGCAGCGCCAACAACAGAATATGCCTCTGTTCGCTCAACACCGCCAGCAGCGCCCGTAACGGCGGCTGTCCGGTAAGTAGAAACGGTCGATGAACAAAATCGTCGGCGCATTGCTGGAATAAATCCATCGCACTCTCATGGCTAAAGCCTGTAAAATCCAGACACGCCAGCGGCAACCGGCTGTCGGGCAAGACTTGCTGCCCCTCGGCGACAAACAGGCTGCGTAGAATTTCGTGACGCCTGACCACTTCGTCCAGGCTATGTTGCAAGGCTTGTACATTCAGCAAACCGTCGAATTGCACGGCTCCGGCAACATTGTAAATCGGATTGTCCGGTTCCAGCTGCGACATGATCCACAAGCGTTCCTGCGAATACGATAAGGGAACCGGTTGGTCCTTATTTCGTTTTGTAATAGCGCCATTAGCCGGAATATGGGATTTCTTTAGTCTGGTAATCAGTTGTCTGCGACTGACTGACTGTTGCTTGTCCGGTTCTTTAGTCTCGATCATAATTTTTCCCTCGTGAAGTGGTACATAGCCTTGAATACAGCTATCTCCATTCAGGCTATCGACAACAGCAGTTGCCACGTTTAGGACCGCTAACGTCTCGACTCATAATCGGCGGCAAGTTCCAAGTCTGTGGGCACATGAAAACCTAAGCGATTTCGACAGTAATGTCGCCAATCATCCGAACCTGAATCGAACACTACATTCTCTCCGGGCCACATCGATTCAGTAACGCTGAAATCCTGGTGCAAATAGACCACGGCATCGTCAGACAATGACTGTTCAATCTGCCAGTCCGGAAATTCATGGAATGCGTTGACTGGATAAGCCTTGCAAAAGGGTCTTGCCGGTTTTTCCGAAGCAATTCCGCTTTCCTGTTCCGCCTTTTGCAGTAAAGTGGCGGTTTCCACTCGCGCAGCCGCCAAGGCAATTTGATAAGGCGTTCTAAGATCGCGGCCGCTATTGATTGGATTGGCTCCTGCTTCGAGTAACAGCTTCACTATTTCCGTGTCGCCGTGGCCCGTAGCCCAATTTAATGCGGTCCAGCCATAATCGTCTTTTTGTTCCAATGCTTCGCCATTTTCAATCAAGGCTTGTACTTGATGAATGTCACCTGTCTTAGCCGCTTCAATCAGTTGTGGTTTGTTCATAGATCGTTTCCTTAATAGAGAATCATTTGAATGGGTTATGATGTTGCAATTCCTTCACAGAAAAATCTCGTCGCGCCCATATAGCCGCCGGGCATCGCTAAAGCCACGCTGATGACAAACCGCCAGCATTTTGTTGATTTCGCGAATGTAGGCATCATCGTCTTCCGGCTCCAGCGCCATGAAATATTGCAGCCACGGCTCGCGGCCGATGGCGTAGACGTAGACGCGGCTGGCGCCGACTGCATCCAGCAACCGCAATGCGCCTTCGGCATTGCTGCCGTTCGAGCGCCGGGCCTGGCAGTGTTTGTGATCCGGCAGCTTGGGTAACAAAGCGCCGTATACCCAGGAGAGCGGCGCGCCGATGCATTCCATGCCCAAAAACACGGTGTCGATGGGTCCGTATTCGGCGCATAGATTCTGGTACATCTGTTCGTCCAGGCAGTTCGAATCGGCGGCGAATAACACTTTCCGGTTTCCGGCGCGAACCAGATAGGCACTTTTTGCAAACGGCAAATCGCTGTGTTCGCCCAGAAAAGGCACCGCGACGATTTCACCATCCGTAAACGTGATACTGTCTAACGGATCGACTTCAACGACCTGCCGAAAACCCAATTCCCTGGCCAGCAGTTTCATCGAAATATCGGCATAGAAAATGCCGGAACTTTTGGGTACCACCAGACAACCGATTTTGTGCCGTAACCGTAACAGGGTTTCGAACACATAATGGTCGTGATGGACATGGGTAATCAGCACATAGTCGATATGTGCCGGCAAATCCTGAAAACTGTAGCGGTCTATCCCGCCCTGGCTGGGTTTGACGGCGATGAAAGGATCGATCAGCACGGTAATGCCGGCCGTTTCGACCAGAACGCCCGCATGGCCCAGATAACGGATTCTCACGCCCGGGCCTTGCCAGGCTTCACCGGCATGCGGCGCCTGATCGGTCAATAAACGGATCAGCTTATCTTCGTCGCCGGCATCCAATCCCAGCACTTCCCGGATATAACCTAAGGATTGCGGCCGGCTATCCAGCTTGAACAATTCGTCGACAGCGGCTTCGGCAAACGGAATCCGCCAGGATACGCTCTCGCCGTCCGGCAGGCGCGGCGTACTCATGTAATATGCCCGAGCCCGGTCATGGGTTTGTGTGAACAGTTGGAACGACTGCAAATGTTTTTTGTAATGCCGGCTTTTATAAAAAAGGCTCTCGATACAGCGGACAATGGGGCGGTTGTTATAGTCGTAGAGCAATTCGACGTAACCGCGTAAAGACTGAGGTAATTGAGGGTAATAAGCTTCCAGGCTTTGCCCGATAGCCTCGCGATCCAGCAAATTCTGAAAAGTGATCAGGTCTTCGGCCATCCGCAGGCTTTCGGCATGCTCGCCTCCCATGCGCTCCAGCATTTGCGCGATGTCGGCCGCTCGGTCGACCGGTACGTTGACGAACGGCCCGCCCAGCAATTTCGGATTGGCGCTGGATTTAAGATGGATAGCGGGATTTTGCAGATACGAAGTCAGATTCTTCTTCTGATAATTCAGCATATGCAGGCTGTAGGGCACCGGCGAAAAAGTATGCGGCCAGGCAACCCAGTGATCGACCAGCGCTTCTACGGCGGTGGAATCGGCAAGCCGGTATGGGGTTCTGTCGTTCATGGTTTCCGTTTCCTGTTCATTGATTTGTTATCGAGCCGTGGGAAACGAACGAATTCGCCCCAAAAACCCATGCGATCCGTCATCATTCCTCGCTCCGATACTCAGCCATGCGGTCAACGAATTCGGCTAGCGTCGCCGCTTCGAACAACACATTGACCGGCAGATCGATGGCGAACATTTCCTGTATTTTTGCCATCACCTGGACGCCCGCCAATGAATGTCCTCCCAGTTCGAAAAAATCGTCGTGAATGCTCAAACGATCGATACCCAGCACTTCACGCCAGATGGACGCCACCGCTTCCTCGGCCTCGTCGCGCGGTGCAACGAAACCGTCCTGATCGCCGGCCCGGATTTCCGGCATTGGCAACGCCTTGCGATCCAGCTTGCCATTGGCATTCAACGGCATGGACTCAAGCCATAGCCATGCCGAGGGCTGCATGTAGTCGGGCAAGCTCTCCTTAACAAGAGACCTCAGCGCATCCTGAGCCGAAGCATCACCGCTCCAATAGGCGACCAGACGCTTCATGCCGGGCACATCTTCCCGCACGGTGACGGCCGCCGCAGATACCGCGGAATGCCCCAGTAAGCAGGCTTCGATTTCACCGAGTTCAATGCGGTAGCCCCTGATTTTGACTTGCCGATCGAAACGGCCCAGGAATTCAACAGTTCCGTCTGCGCGATACCTCGCCCGGTCGCCGGTTCGATATAAACGTCCGCCGTTGCGGCCGAACGAATCCGGCACGAAGCGTTCAGCCGTCAAAGCGGATTGGCCGAGATAGCCTCGGCTAATACCGTCGCCGCCAACCAGCAACTCTCCCGCCACCCCGACTGCAACCGGCTGCATCGCCGCATCGACGATGTGAATGCGCATATTGGCAATGGGGGCGCCGATCGGCAGCGTGGCATCGCAATCGGTCGGTTGAACGCGATAAACGCTGCACCAGACGGTGGCTTCGGTCGGACCGTATTCGTTGAATAACCCGACCGCCGGCAAGCGTGAATGGTGCAGTTCGGCCAAAGTGCCCGGACAAGCTTCGCCGGCGACGATGGCGGTGCCCAGGCTTTGCAACGCGGCGCTGGGCACATGCTCCAGCAAGAGTTGATACAGCGACGGCAAGGTTAACAGGTGGGTGACCCGGTTACGCTCGATCAGGGCCCCGAGCCCCAGCGGCTCTTTCAGCAGGTTGTCGTCAGGCAAACAGAGGGCAGCGCCCTGGCTTAAACACCAGAAAATACCCGCCACCGAACTATCGAAAGCGAACGACGGCAATAACAGATAACACCCCATCGGTTCACGGTAGTAAGCGCTTCTCGCCAAAGTCGAATGCAACAGATTGGCATGGCTGACCACCACGCCTTTGGGATGGCCGGTCGAGCCGGAGGTATAAATCAGGTAGGCGGCGGATGCCGGAAAACGCACGACAGATGGGTTGGCCGCACTGTAAGCGCCGAACTCATGCGGTTCGTCGACGCAGATTTTCACCGCGTGTCCGCAATCCAGAGCCGGTACCAGGGACAGCACGGTCAACAGCCAGCCGGCCCCGGCATCCCGAAACAAATACGCTTGCCGTTCCCGAGGATAGCTCGGGTCAATGGGCACATACATGGCGCCCGCTTTCAAAATGGCCAACATACCGATCAATAAGTCGGGGCCACGGGGCAGGCTTAACGCGACGCGGCGCTCCGGACCGACGCCCTGCGCGATCAGATAATGCGCCAGCCGGTTGGCCCGTGCATTTAACTCGGCATAAGAAAGCCGCAGCTCTCCAAACACCAGCGCCGTTGCCTGGGGCTGGCGGTCCGCAACCGCTTCGAATAGATCAACGATGCTGCGCTGCTCCAGATAATGCAGAGTCGTGGCATTCCAGTCCGCCAGTTGCCGTTTTTCCGGTACGCTCAAAAACGGCAATTGGCTCAACCGGGTAGCGGGGTCCGCCAATATCCCGTTCAGCAGGCATTGAAAATGTCCCAGCATGCGCCGTACCGACAATTGGCTGATGACGTCGCAACGATAGCTGAACACCGCCGTCAACCCCTGGCCGGTTTCCGTGCACAGCAGGGCCAGATCGAATTCTTCCGACCTTTCCGGCAAGGCAACCGTTTCGACAGAGGCATTGGCCCATCGGCCAGGGGCGCCGGATTGTCCCAAGGCCAGCGCTGCCGCCAAGGGAGAGTCCGCGGACTGCAGCACGAACCAGGTCCGAAACGGCGCCATGTCGTTGCCGGTGCGGGGCAACACCTTCTCCGCCAGCAAAGCATACGGATAATGCTGATGATCGAGCGCTGCCAACACGGCGGCATTGACCTGAGCCAAATAATCGCAAAACGGCTGTTCGCCGTGAGGCCGGCTGCGCAATGCGACCGGGTTGACGAAATAACCCACCGAATCGGCAAATTCACGTTTAGGCCGCCCTAAGGTCGGACTGCCGACGATCAGATCGGTCTGACCGCTGTAGCGGTACAGCAGGGTCTTGAAGATGCTCAACAACAGCGTATACAGTGTGGTGCGGCGGGCTGAGGCCAAACGTTTAAGCTTGTCCAACGTTTCCGGCGAGATGAGCAACGTTTCCGCAGCGCTCCGGCCTGACGACGCCCCCGCAGATGAACGTTCGCCCGGCAGTTCCAACCTGGGTATCTCACCGGCCAGTTGCCGGCGCCAATAGCTCAGGTCTTGTTCGGCAGCAGTGCTTTCCAGATAATGTTGCTGCCATGCGACATAATCCGAGTAGATTGAAGCAGAGGACGGCAATTGAGGCGCCTGACCGGCACATCGAGCGAGATAGAGTGTTTGCAACTCGGCCAGCAATACTTGCAGCGAACGAAAATCGACGATCAAATGATGCGCGCAAAATGCCAGAACAGGATCGGCACCGGTACAACGGAATACGCCGCATCTCAGCAGCGGTCCATGTTCCAGGTCAAACGGCTCGCTGACGAAAATTTGCAGCTGCTTCATCTGCTGTGAGCGGTCGCAACAATCAACCCGCTCCAGCCGCGGCTCCGGTTGCTCAAGAGGCAGGCAAACCGGCAGCCGGTCGGCGCCCAGTTTAAACCCGACGCGTAATTGCGCATGTCGCCGACGTAACTCGATCAATGCACCGCCCAGCGCGTCCCAGTTTAATTCGCCCCTGATTTGCAATGCAATCGGCATGTGGTGCAAAGCTTTGCCCTGCCCTAATTGCGCCCGTGTCCACAATGCCTGCTGGTTGTATGACACAGCGAAATCCAAAGCCTTCCCCATGCCGGTATCGGCAAGGGGAACAGGTGTGTCGGCGGCATGTTTTGCCAGACTCAGCGCCGTTGCGGCGCAATCGGATAAGGTCGAGCTGCCGAGCAAGCCGGTGACCGGTATATCGACATCCAGCAACTCGTCGATGAAATATTTCATTTCCACGGCTTTCAACGAATCCAGGCCCAGTTGCGATAGCGTATGGCTTGATTCGGCAGCGCCGGCAGCCAAGCCTGATAATGCCGAGGCTTTCAGCGCAAGATGTTCCGCCAATAAATCGGCGGCATTGACGCGATTCATCGTCAACAAAACCTGGCGCAATAAGCGGCGTTCGGCAGCGCCCGCATCGACATTCACTAAAGGCCGCGGCTCGCCCGCCGCTTGCAGGTTGTCGCTGGCGATAAACTCAAACCCCTGTTGGATAAAAAGCGCCTGGCAGGCATTTCGCCGAAGTTTTCCGCTGCTGGTTTTTAACACCGCGCCGGGTTTGAGGAACAGGATACGGTCGGCTTGGATGCCGCATTCTTCGGTCAATCGGGCACGAATCGCCGAGAATTCGCTACGGTAATCGCCTTGCCTGACGCGGTTGCGTTTCAATTCGGCCAGCACGACCAACTTTTCGCCGTCGCCTTCGTCAACCGAAAACGCCACGGTCGATGCCGGATTCAGCGCATCGGTTGCCGCTTCGACGGCATGCTCGAGATCGTGCGGGTAATAATTGCGGCCGCGAATAATGATCAAGTCTTTCAAGCGCCCGGAAACGAACAATTCGCCGCCGTCGATAAATCCCAAATCGCCGCTGCGCAGCCAGGATCGGCCTTCGGCATCTTTGACGAAAGCTTTGCCGCTCATTTCAGGGTTCTGCCAATAGCCCTGGGCGATGCTGGGACCGCTCAGCCAGATTTCTCCGATTCGACCCTCCGCGCAACACGCAGCGCCATCAGGCTCGACAATACGCAAGTCCTGGCCGCCATCGATATCGATCGCGCCACAACCTACAAGGCTTCTGGCATTCAATGGATTGTCACCGCCTGGCTGGACTCTGCGTTGTTCCAGGGCGGTTTTATCGAACGCGGCAATTCTTGGAAGGGATTGTTTAGCGCCGCCAGTCGCCAAGAGCGTCGCTTCGGCCAGGCCATAACAGGGATAGAACGCATGCCGCTGGAATCCGCATGCCGAGAATGCTTCGCCGAATCGCTGCAAAGTCAGCGGATTGATGGGTTCGGCGCCGTTGAAGGCCAGTTGCCAATGGCTGAGATCGATTCCGGCCAATTCGTCGCGGCTGATTTTTTGAACGCACAAATCGTAAGCGAAATTAGGCCCGCCGCTGGTATGCGCACGGTAATCGCTGATGGCCTGCAACCAGCGTAGCGGTTTTTCCAAAAACGCCATCGGCGCCATCAGAATCGCACTCGCTCCGCAATACAAGGGCTGCATCACATTACCGATCAGGCCCATGTCGTGATAAAGCGGCAGCCAGCCGACCACGGTCGAGCGTTCGTCATGGCCGAACCGGCGCTTGATCAACTGCTGGTTTGCCAGCAAGTTGCCGTGGCTGACCATCACCCCCTTGGCGTCACCGGTAGAACCCGAAGTGTATTGCAGAAAGGCCAAATCCAAGGCTTGCAAGAGAGGCGGTTGCCACGAGCTGGCATCATCAAAGTGTTCGTCGGCATCGGTTCGCAACAAATGCTTGTCTAACAAATCTCCCGTGGCGTCTGGGAAATCGCGAATGTTGCCGGCAACTTGTCGGGTGGTAAGAATTATTTTCGCTCTGCTGTCATCAAGAATGGCCTGTAGCCTGGGCATATGCCGATTATTACCGGGCGGATAGGCCGGAACGGCGACCGCCCCGGCGTGAAGGCAGGCAAAAAAGGCCACGATGTAATCCAGGCCGGGCGGATAGAGCAATAAGGCCCGCTCGCCTTGCATGCCCATCCGTTGCAACGCTGCCGCCAATTGCCCGGCTTTTGCATTGAGTTCGCCATAAGTCAACGAATGCCGGCCTGATGCCCCATAATCCAAAAATGTATACGCAATCCGGTGGGGATGGCATGCCGCGCGCCGCTGCAACACCTCCGCCAGAGAAGTTGCTCCTTCGAGCAATAGCACATCATCTGTGGAACCATCTAAATCATGTCGCTCGTTTAACACATACCCTCCGTCTATCCGACAGGTGACGCACGAAATTTCGTCTTTGAATCGCCGTCTCTAATTTCAAGTGCAGGCAACCTCCACTGAAAAGCCAGGCAAAATGATTCAAGTCCGTTTAGATATGTGGAAGACGATCTATAGAAATAATTTCCCCACCAAAAAGTTGTTTTAGCAACAGCCTGGAAACACTTCGGCATTGATTTGAGGCTGAGCGCAGTTAATCCGAGGGAATTCGAAATTGCCGATTAGAGGAAAAAATATGTCCGCAAAATCAGTTGCGGTTCTTGCCCATCCGCGAAACTGTCAAAATACAAGCGATTGATCCAAGCTCTAATGGCGCCCTGAGTGATGGAGCGAAAATAACGACCGATAATTTTCGGAATGAATTCAGGGATGCAGGCCGTAGCATGGGTACGACTCCAAGAATATAGCGCGTAGGATGGATAGAGCGAAGCGAAACCCATCAATCAATGTACGGCAGGCTATTCACGATGGGTTTCGGCTAACGCCTCTACTCATCCTAAGGATTTTATAGGGCGGATTCGCCGCCAGGCAATCCGCCGCGCTTTGAAGGCTATTGGCGTTTTGCTATCGCGAAAACGCCCTACAACGCTGCTCCTCATAACGCTTAACGTGGATAACAGTATCTAATTTTCAGTTGTAGGGTACGCTGTGCGTACCATTGGGGGGGGGGGGTGAAAAGGTACGCACAGCGTACCCTACACGGTTTGCCCAAGCCAAGCTGGCAAGGGAGTATCGCGATAAGCGCTCGGCGGGAGGTGGATTTTCCATGGTTTGCCTCTCTCCGATTTCGCTTCCCCTTCTTTCATTCCGACGCGAAGATACCCATGAAAACAAATATCTTATTTGGCGCTCTGTTTGCTTAGCCTCATCGATCCCGCTCACGCCGCCGGTATAATGACCGCCGGCCGCGCCGAATCGCCCGCCATGACGTGTCCCGGCCCCCTGTTCCCAAAGGAGATCGCCATGCTGCGTTCATATATCGACCATATCGCCGTCACGGCCCCTTCCCTGGAAGCCGGCGAAGCCTACATTCGCCGGACGCTCGGGACAAGCCTGGAAACCGGCAGCGCGCATCCCCGCATGGGAACCCATAATCGTTTGCTGAAACTAGGCGAGATGCGTTATCTCGAAGTGATCGCGATCGATCCGGCCGCACCGCCGCCCGACCGGCCTCGCTGGTTCCGGCTCGACGCGCCCGATCCTGCCCGGCCGGCGCGGCTGGCTGCCTGGATCGCCCGCACGAACGACATCGCGGCCGCGGCAAAGGCTTCGCCGTTCCCTTTGGGCGGGATCGAGCCGATGCGCCGCGGCTCCCTGAACTGGCTGATTACCCTGCCGGCCGACGGCGGCCTGCCGCTGCAGGGCGTCGCGCCGGCGCTGATCCAATGGCCCGAGGGCATTCATCCGGCCGCCGCGCTGCCGGACAGCGGCTGTGCGCTGGTGCGCCTCGAAGGCTTCCATCCGGAAGCCGGGAAGGTACGCCGCGTACTGGATGCAATCGGCTTCGAAGACGATTTTCGGGTGTTCGAACTGGAGCCGGGCAGGCCGCCTTATCTCGTGGCTCACATTCGAACGCCCGCCGGCATGCGGCAACTGGGCGGCCCCGACGGGTGAATTTCGCGCCGTCCAGGGCCGCGGCTGCAGGTTGCGGCCGGAACGAACGCTTTCAAAACTCTGCCGCCTCTTCCTTTCGGGATTGCCGATAAAACCCGTCGGCGCGGCGAATGAAACCATGTTTGCCCAGCCACTCGCCGAGTACCCCGGAACCGTGCTTGCAGCATATCCTTTCGGCCCCGTCGGGCAAGGATTCGACCACCAGCCGATAGCGCGCGGCCAGCGCCTCGAAAGTCATTCGGTCCGGAAAAATACCGAATTTCGCCAGTTCCGACACGAAGGCCTTTTCCCAGGCATAACCGGAATGGATCAATCCGTCGCTGTGCCCGTAGCTGTTGGTGAAAACATTTTTCGTGGTATCCCGAAAAACGCCGTAACGGAGGCCGTGCTTCAAGAGCTGGGGGTTAATATCCTCCTCCCGGTACGCCCAACATTTGCCGCCGGTCTTTACCGCGGATTCGAGAATGAACAGGCCGCCGATTTTCATCAGGATCAAATTGTCGTCCGGCTTTTCCGGATCGCGGAAAACGGGGCGCCGTTCTTCCCTATCCTGCGAAAGGCGGGACGGGGACTCCTTTACGGAATTGCCGGTCCAGATATGGGTAAATTCGATCCGGTCGACAAACTGCAGCCAGAACTCATGCCGGCGGCTGTCTTCGACGAGTTGCCTGAAAACCGCCTCCAGGTCGTGCGGCACCAGCCATCGCTGGACCATGGCCTTGGCCTTCGGAGTTACCCGCAGCCAAGCGGTTTGCCTTTCCAGCGAAGGGCTCTTCCAGCGGAACACGGCCAGCGACAATAAAGCCTCGTGAGGCTCGGCAGCCAGGCACAGGGAATACCGGTCGAGTATTCTGGCCAAGCCTTTGTCGATACATTCCCTGCGTTGCCGCAGTTGGGCCAGGACAGGATCGATCGCCCGCTTGAAGCGGTCGTCCGGATAGCCGACGATCGCATCGACCTGAGCCATCACCAATTCGGGCCAGAACCAGGAGGTCGGCGGAATATCGACCTCCCGAGCGATACGCTCCACGATTTCGGAGCGCCCTTCCAGCGCGTCTTCGGCCAGCGTCCGCGTGGCGTTCTTTTCCAAGACCCGTCTGTGCTTTAGAATCCCTTCCAGCCAGCGCGGCTTGAAGCTCGAACTGCGCGATACGGCATCCAGCGAATTCGCGAGAAACGCCCGCAGCGCCTCCCGACTCCGAATCTCGGCCGCGTTGTTGCCCGGCGGGCAATTCAGGTAGGCGCTGAGCAGGCCCTGCCAGGGATAAGGGCTCAGCATCCGCCCGGAATATTGCGCGGCGAATTCGGTCAGCAAAAAACCGACGGCGCTCTCCGATCGCATCAGCGAGCCGTGGCCGGCGATCTCGGTGTGCAATCCGCGGCAGAGCAATGCGACTTCCAGCCAACTGAAAGAAGGCGTCCTCGACGGCTCCTCGACCCAGCGGAAAAACTTCTCCAGCGTCTGGCGCACCATTTCCGGATTGGGCTTGCCCATATCCGCATTTTTCAGGGTTTCCCCGATCCTGATTTTTGTCGCCTCCATCTGCTTGACGGAGGCCGCGAAAGGCGGAATGCGGTAAATATCTTCGAATTTCAGCAAGGCGCAGCTGAAATGCTCGGCGTATTTCACAGGCATTTCCCGAAATCGGTGGTATCGACCGTATTCATGGTACTCGGCGTTTCGTCGAACCCCAAAAAATCCAGTTTGAATTCAACCCTCCGCATTTCGGCTTCCGTTTTTCCCACGCCGTTGTTGAAGCTGTAGCCGCCCACCAAAAAAAGATCGCGGATCATGCGCTTGTCGTCGTCGAGCAAAGCGGCTTCTTCGGGCGCCGGCGATTCGAACAGGCTGCACAGCACGGTTTCCGCCCGCCGCATGCTCAGTTGCAGATTGAGCAGATAGGAACCGGTCGGAGAGGCATAGCCTTCGACCACGACCCGTTTGAGCAATTTCCCCCGGTCCTTGCGCGCGACATTCAGCACGATGGGCACGAACTTCCGCAGCGTCCGCTTGGCGGAGTCGGAAAGTTTGGAATCGTTGTTGCCGAACTGGGCCTGGCTGCCGAAATCGATGCGGTTGTTGACGCAATCGACCGTCACGCCGCTGACGCCCTGGGCCGCCTGCTTGATTTCTTCGCACAGCAGGCCGATTTTCTTGAGATGCTCCAATTCCGGCGCCGGATTGGTGATGATGACCAGCGAAAAGGTCATGACGATGAGGAACATCATCATCATCGCCGTCATCAGGTCGGCATAGGAAATCCAGAACGGCTTTTCGCCTTCTTCCTTCGGCCTGGGGAGAGGTGTGCCGCGCGACAGCATCAGATTTCCCTGCTCCGCATCATCATGTCGGCAAGCCCGCCGATGGAAGCCGCCAGCGGCTCGTAGGCCGAGGCGACCTGGTTGAGCGTGTCGGCGTGATGCTTGTGAAACTCGGCGTCGTGCCTTGCCATTTCTTCCCGAAACCTCGCCAGGGTTTCCGCCAGCTTCTCGGCGATGGCGGCCACCGATTTATCCGCCTCGGCATTCAGTTGTTCGAACGCTTCCACCGTCGCCTGCATCTGCTGAACGATTTGCCAGTTCATGCCGGCCTCCTGTTTGGCCCTTTCGAGCATGCTTGCCATTTCGGCGACCATTCGGGCGAGGGCGTCGCGCGTTCCGGCAGACTGCTCCAGAATGGCCGCGACCGAATGCGAGGCGTTTTCCAACAGGCCGCCGCTTTGGGCAAGCTGCAGCGAGACCTGCTCGGCGCGCTCCAGCACGCCGGCCACCTTGTCGCCGGCCAGCGAAAAACGTTGGGTGGCTTCCGAAATGCGCGCCGCGCTATCGTTCATTTTTTCGATAGTCGCGGCGAAGGTCCGGCTCGTGTCGGCCAGCTGCGCTTCCAGCGTTCCCTGGGAGGCGCCGAGGACATCCACCAGGGACGCCATGTTGGCGGTGAGTTCTTCGCGCTCCGCTTTGCCCGACCGGCGCAGTTCGTGCAGAAGCTCGTGAAAACCCGCCTGCATGTCGCGCATCGATTGGGCCGAATCGTCCATCATCCCGACCAGCCCCAGCATGCGGTCGGCAAAGGCGCTGTCGATCTTGTCGGCAAACGACTGGACCAGTTGCTCCAGGTTGGTGGTCACCGTAGCGCCCTGTTCGCGGCCGACGCGCGCCATTTTATTGCCGATGTCGTCCAGGCCTCGCTCCAGTATGCGGTTAACCCGGTCGCCGTGCTCCCTCCCCGATTCGATATGTTCCCGGATTCTCGCCGACAGCAAATCGCCCAGCCGCTGCGATTGTTCGATCTGCCGCACGGTCTGATTTTGCAGCACGGCGGACAGTTCGTCGACGAGGCTGTCTTTCAGTTGGCTCATTTGGACGGCGTTTTCGGATGACGACTTGACGAGCGAAGCCAGATAATCTTCGCCGACGCCGCCTTCGTACAACGTATCCAGCAGTCGGCACAGCGCTTCCAGCCGCCGATAGCAAAGATTGAGCAATACCTTCTCGAAAAACGTCACCGTCATGGCGGCGCCGATGGCGAAAAAAGAGGCGATGAAGGCACCCTGGACTTCGGTGAACAAGCTTTTCAAACCGAGGAAAAGCTTTTCCATCTGGGCGGCATCGGTCCTCGCCTTGGCCAGCAGCGAAGGGTCGAATTGCTGAATGCCGTGAATCAATCCGTAAAACGTGCCGATAATGCCGATTCCGGTCAACAGGCCCGGCAGGTGTTTGAAAAACTCCACGTTCAATCGGGCATCGACGAGCAATTGGGGGCTGAAGATCGCTTCGGCGGAAACGGTCGAGCGGATACGGACTATCCGTCCTTGCGCGTTTCGGTCCTCGTACTGCTCGTGCAGGGTGTCCCGGAAGGTATCCCAAACGCCGGCAAAGAAACGGTGCCGGAAGATCCGGTCCAACTCGTCTTTGGTGACGGTTTCACCGCCGGCTTTTTGCCGCCGGAGAGCCGCTAAGGCGCCGATGGCCGATTGGAGGCGCACCAGGGAAAAAACCGCTTGCCCCACGTACCAAACCAAAAATAATAGCAACAGCACGGCAACCACATTGATCACCATCCGCGGATTGCCGCTGATGGGAATATCCAGCCATTGGGCGAATTGCCGGGGGAGAAAAGCGAACAAGGAGTCTAACATTTAAAGCGCATTCCAACAGTGTTTGGCAAGGGTGCAAAAGAGCTCCGTGAAAAACCGGGCCGGCACAGTATTACCGGGATCCTGCCGAGCGGACCCGCTCGGGCAAACGGAAAAATCGGCCATGAAAATCGAAGAATAAAGCTCTACCTGGACTTTATGCGGCTCATGCTATCACGGCACGCTGAGCGAGTCATGCAAAAATCCGGCCCCGAAAAGGCCGGCCCGAACGTCGAACCGGATGGAATGAAGTGCGTCGTATCTCCTGACGTGCCGCAAAGATTTTTCTCGGGCTGTCGGGGAAAAAATAGGGTACCTGCCGGCAACGGCCAGAATGAAAACGAAAACGCAGGCGCAAGCCGAAACCGCCGACTCAAAAGCCGCCAGCTTCCGCCGGCAGGCGTTGTTCGCCGTCCTCGTCAAGCAATAAGAAAGGCACAGCGAACTTCGGATGCCCGGAAGAACTGCCGACCGCCGAATCCCCGGCCAAAAGCGAAGCCGGAGCGTATGAACCGGTATTTGCCGCCGGTTTTTCCGCCGCAAACACGGCGTTGCGGGACAAACCTGCCAGGCGCCGGCGAAGCCGGACCGCGTTATCCGAAGGCAGCAGAAAAACGTAAGCATGCCGGCGCGGCAAAACGGTCCCGAGATAACCGGGGTTAAGCCTGCGGAATCGATCAGGCGGCATATCGGCCAGACCCGCGATCGCGGCGATTTTCTTTTCGGCCAGATAATTCACTTCAAACGCATCGTCGATTTTGACTTTGACGAAATACGGCTCGTTCTTGACGGACGGCAACCGAACATCAAAGTGGGCCGGGCGGGCGAAGATCGCCGATAAAGCCAGCAGCCGGGGAACGTACTCCTTCGTTTCACGGGGCAAGTTCAGCGACCAGAAATCGGCCGGCAAGCCCGCCGCCCGGTTACGGCCGACCGCATTGTCTACCGCGGCCTGCCCCGCATTATAAGCCGCCAGCGCCAGCAGCCAGTCGCCGTTGAAATGGCGATATAAACCGCTCAGGAAACGTATCGCCGCCTGGGTGGATTTTTGAATATCGAGCCGTTCGTCATAATCGCGGCTTTGCGTCAAATCGTAGTCGATGCCGGTGCCGGGAATGAATTGCCAGAGCCCTTTAGCGTTTTTCGGAGATTCGGCGGTCGGCCGGTAAGCGCTTTCGACGATCGGGAGCAGCGCCAGCTCCAGCGGCAACCGGTAACGGCTGAGTTCTTCGACGATATGGTACAGGTAGGGGCGCGCGCGTTCGCCTACGCGATAGAGGAAATCGGGATTTCGGGTGTAAACGTCGATGAATTTATCGATACGCGGGTCGATCGCGGCCTGTTCGCCTGGATGCCCTGCCGGAAGAGCCTGTTTTTCGAGCCGGTTTGCATTGCGCTCCGGCTGCCGGCTGCCCGGTCCGGGCGCGAATGATCGGGATTTTGCGCAACGCGAGGCCGTTTTTACAGTCCCCTCTTCTGTGCTCAGGCGCCAGGACAAACGCGCTGAAGCTTTAAAGCCATTTAACCGGCCGGTTAACCTGTCGGTTGAGCCAAGGGCGGGTTGCCGGCGAAAATCGAGATGCGGCTCCCCGATTCGGGTTTGCTCCTTCCATGCCCGCAAAGCCGTCTCGCTATCCGCAACAAGCACATTGCCGTGCCGCCTCTTCGCCGCGAACGGCACGCAATCCGCCTCGTTGTCCTGCGAGCCTTTCGCGCCCAGCAGTTTCATGCCCAGCGCCGTGTAGCGGGGCGGAGCAAATTTCGGCCGGCTTGATTCCGAATCATCGGAAACAAGCTCCGTTTGCGGCAAAGCTTCGAAAGAGGATCGCAAATAGCGGCCTCCACCCCGATGCTTACGCTTTTTGAGGACAACCGCCGAAGAACCGGAGCGGACCGCCGCCTGATCGGCAGCGGCCGGGCGAAGAATGCCCATTCCGGAACGGATACGCGCCCAGACGTCGTCCGGGCCGGCAACCGTCATTCTTGCGTAAGGTCTCTTGTGTTTGGCAGTATCGAAAGCGGCGGCGGCTTCGGGAACAGGACCGGCCAAGGTAACGCCGATGACGAGAGTCAACACTTCCATAAAATACCGCATAACCGTTCCCTCACCCGCCATGCTCCGGCGCAAACCGGCCGGAGCGATCCCGAAAAATATTTTCCCCTGCGCTTTGTCGCCCCAGTGAGATAAAGCTACGGAGATTTCGACCGCCGCCGCGGAAAAAGATTCGTTATCGTCCCGGTTAACGGATGATCCGAAGGAAGTATTTCCACGGAATCGGCGCAATCCCGGTAAAATCTGGCCTGCCGAATATTTCCGTTTTGCCGACCGATGCCCAAATCGATCCGTTTCAAGCTGTTTTTGACCCTGCTGCTGACGACGCTGCTGGTAGTCGCCGGCATGTACGCCTTCATGCGCTGGTCGCTGGACCGCGGCTTCGCCGAGTTTCTCGAAAAAAGGCAGCAGGAGCACCTGTCCACGCTGCTCGAAAATCTCGAAAATCATTACACGGCCGATCCCGGTTGGGAGCGCCTGGCCGGCAACAAACGCCAATGGCTGGACTTGCTGGGGACAAGCCACGAACATCGGCGTCATTTTCCGCTGGACTGGCTGAGGCAAGCCATGAGAGAACCGCCGGACGTTTGGCCGCCCGATTTGCCCGGCCCGAAATCCGAACGCCGGTTTCTGCCGCTGGAATTGCGGGTGATGCTGCTGCGCGCGGACAAAACGGTTATTTTCGGCCGCCGCGACCGGTTGGAGCAATTGGCCTTGCACCCTATTCTGTACCGACAGCAGGTCGTCGGCTACCTGGGCGTGTTGCCCGGCAAACCGCTCAATCAGCCGATCGAGCTGCAGTTCATCGAACGGCAAGGCCGGTCTTTCGTATGGATCGCGCTGGGAATGGTGCTGCTGTCCGCGGTGCTCGCCTCGGTGCTGGCGTACGCGCTCGGCCGGCCGTTAAAACGCATCGCCGGCGCGGCCAGAACGCTGGCGGCCGGCAATTACGACATCCGCCTGCCGGTCGAATCGGCCGACGAACTGGGGCAATTGGCGCGCGATTTCAACGAGATGGCGGCCGCGCTGGGACAGGCCGAACGGGCGCGGCGGCGCTGGATCGCGGACATTTCGCACGAACTGCGGACACCGATCGCGCTGCTGCGCGGCGAACTGGAAGCCTTGCAGGACGGCATTCGTCCTTTGACGCGCGAGGCGGTCGATGCCTTGTACGGCGATCTGATGCGCCTGAACCGCCTGACCGACGATCTGTATCAACTCTCGCTGTCCGACCAGGGCGCCTTGAGCTACCGCAAATCCGCGGTCGACCCGGTTGCGATCCTGCGGGCGGACACGGACGCCCTAGCCCCGGAATTTGCCGCCAAAGGGATCGCGGTAAAACTCATCGACCGGCGCGAATCCCCATTTACCCTTCATGCCGACCCGGACCGCCTGTCGCAGCTTTTCCGCAACCTGTTGACCAACAGCCTGAATTATACCGACGCCGGGGGACGACTGAACGTGACCGCCGCGCGGAAAGCCGGCGCGCTCGCGGTCGAATTTGCCGACAGCGCGCCGGGCGTGCCGGAAGCGGCGCTGCCGCACCTGTTCGACCGCTTTTACCGGGTCGAAAGCTCGCGCAGCCGCCATCACGGCGGCGCCGGCCTCGGGCTGGCGATCTGCAGCAATATCGTGAAGGCGCACCGGGGCAAGATCAGCGCAAGCGCTTCCGCGGCGGGCGGGCTTCGGGTTCGGATCGAACTGCCGGTGAACGGATGAAACGGATACTGATCGTCGAAGACGAACCCCGGCTCGCGCAATTGGAGGCCGATTATCTGCAGGCGGCGGGCTTTGCCGGCACGATTCTGGCCGACGGCCTCGCCGTCGTGCCCTGGCTCAGGCAGCATGGCGCCGACCTGGTGCTGCTGGATCTGATGCTGCCCGGCCGGGACGGCCTGGAACTGTGCCGCGAGATCAGGAGCTTCAGCACGGTGCCGATCATCATGGTCACCGCACGCATCGAAGAAATCGACCGCCTGCTGGGGCTGGAGCTCGGCGCCGACGACTATATCTGCAAGCCTTTCAGCCCGCGCGAGATGGTCGCGCGCGTAAAGGCGGTCTTGCGCCGCCTGCAACCGCCCGCCCCAACACCGAACGGGCATTCGCTGGCTCTCGATCCCGGCCAATTCCGGGTGCGCGCCGGCAGCCGGGAAGCCGAATTGACCGCGGTCGAATTCGAACTGCTGCAGGCCTTGCACCGGCAGCCGGGACGCATTTTCTCCAGGCAGCAGTTGATGGATCTGATCTATCCCGACCAGCGCATCGTCTCCGACCGGACGATCGACAGCCACATCAAGAAGCTGCGCAAAAAACTGGCCGAACTGCTGCCCGAAAAGGAAGTGATCCACTCGGTTTACGGCGCCGGCTACCGTTACGAAAACCCGGATTAGCGCATTTTCATATCGAGTGCAGAGAGGTCCTCACCTTCTGAAAGGCGCCCAGCCGTTAAGCCCAGCCCCGTAGGGTACGCTGTGCGTACCTTTCGACATGGAGGGTACGCACAGCGTACCCTACGGGGGCAGTCGTCCGGCAATCCCTGAATGACGTGCTTTCCTTACGAAGGCCATATACCCAAAGCGAAAATGCTCTACCGCATCTCCAGGGGCGGCGCCGTTTCGCGTCCTTCCTGTTTCCGCTCGAAATACCGCGCTGAAACTTCCACATTGTTTCCACAATTGCTGCAAATTGTTTGCATGGTCGCCGATTATCTTATTCCCCAAGAACGGCGAAACCTCCCGTTCGAATCCCCAAATTAATCTGAATGAGGCAAGACCATGAACAAAACCTTACTGACACTCGCATTCGTAACGATCTTCCCGTTGACCGCTGCCGCGTTTCCCGGCGCCCAGGGCCCCGGTTCGGAAGATCATCAGCAGCCTCGGATCGAACGCCTGACCCAGGAGCTGCAACTGACGGAAGAACAAAAAGGCAAAGTGGAAGCGATCTTTAAGGAACAACAGGACAAATTCAAGGCGCTGCACGAAGAAACCCACAGCAAACTCGGCGCCGTATTGACTCCGGAACAATTGACCAAACTCGACGCGCTCAAAAAACAGCACCGCGGACACTGGAAGAATAAAAAAGGTCAGGCAAAATCCGAATAAACCGCGGCCCAAAGGAGCGTCGAACGCTCTCCTACCCGCCTTCCGATACACCGGCAGCGCAGGCAGGATCGGAGTTCGACGCTGCGCCAAGCCCGTAGCCGCCGGCCGGGCCGGCGGACCGGGCAAATACTTCGGCGTATCGCTTCGAAGCGGAAAAGCCTTTGATTTTTTATAAAAAGTCGTTTTTTCCGCAAAAATTTCCGCTTAAGCTCGCTAGCGAACATAACCGCTGACGACCGACGGATAAAATGAAAAAAGGGAGAGTCAACAATCACAGGAGACAAGGAATGATCTCAAGGGAAAACACCCGGCCCGCCTCGACCCCATCCTCCGAATGCGCGCACGCCGGCTGCCATTGTCCGGTTTCGGCCGGCCAGAAATATTGCAGCGATTATTGCGAAAATATGGTCGGCGCCGATACTTGCAACTGCGGGCATGCCGAATGCAATCCCGCAGCAAAGGACGACCGGTAGCACGAGCCGCGGAAGATTCTCTTTTGCATGCCGCGTTCGAGCTGACGAGTTTCGGCTAATACGCCCCTGTAGAACGATTTTTAATCTCTCCGCGGTAGTCGATTCGAGCAGGAATCTCAAAGCCTTCCGCCGGAGGGACGACGCCTGGGTCGGCAGTATCGACGTCGCCATCAAAAAGCGAAAACCGCCTGCCTGTTCGGCATGCCATCCGGCGAACTGGCAAACTTTCGCAACCGAACGGCCTTGATGAACGCCGATAGAACCCAGGGAATTTTATCGGCCGGCCGGCGGCCTAAAGATTTTCCGACATCGAGGCGTCAATCATGTCCGCTCCAGTCTTCACACGGCACATCCGCCATGCGGTGTTTCTTGCCGCCGCCGGATGCCTGCTTGCGGCGGCCGCTTACGGAGAAGAGACCGTAAATCCTCCGCGGCCCGCCGTCGCTTCACCCCCTGCCGCTGCCACGACCGGGTTGCCCCCTATGGAACAGGCTTTGGTGCCCGAAGGCGTATTCGCCGTGCGGCTCGCCGAAGCGTTAAAGCTTGGCCGGGCGCCGGACGAAGCCCAAGCGGAATCGCTGCTCGACGGCTTCGGCATCGGGCCCGCAAACGGCTGGATTACCGATTATCCCGTAACGCCGGCGGTACTGGGGGATATCGAGAAAAGCCTTGCCGACGCCGCCGGGCAGGGAAAACTCGGTTTCGGCAAGCACCAAGCCCTGGCGCTGCTCGCCGAAGTGGAAAAAGCACTCGGGCTCGACGTGACGCCGGATCTGAAAACGCCTGCCGGCCCGGTCCGCAAGCCGGAAAACAAGCCCTTGTATCGCTATACCGACGTGCAGGGAGAAATTCATTACACCGATGACTACAATGCCATACCGGAAGCCTATCGGAACAGCGTCAAAACCCTGAATCCGCCGGCGCCCCCCGGAGTTTCCGACCTGGACGGAGGACTGACGGGCGAAGCGCCCCTGCCGGAATACGCGCCAAATCCGAATTCCGGCGCCGTCGAGGATTATTTCGACGTGTACGGCCCGCCCGTGGTCACCTATTATTCGCCGCCGGCGCCTTACGATTATCTTTACACCTGGACGCCTTACCCCTTCTGGTCCACGGGATTCTATTTTCCCGGCTTCTTCGTGTTGAACGATTTTCACCGCGCTGTATTTCTCGACCGCCATCGTTATTTCGTCAGCCGCCATACCGGCGGCAACAGATACCGTTATCCAGGGGCCGAGAGATCGCTCAAAACGCCTCCAGGAGGCTTTCGCCAGCCCAGATACGGGTTTTACACGCCGTCTGCCAGAGCCGGCGCTCGGGCCATCGTGTCGCGCGTCGGGAGCCGCCGCGGCTGGAACCGCTCCGCTTCCAGGGAAGGTTTTTCGGGAAGCCGAAGCCAGCGCCCTCAAATCATCCGCTGGAATTCCGCCCTTCGAGCGGCGCGGCGGAACGGCGGTTCCGCTGTCACTCCATCGTATCGTTCCCGCGATATTGCCAATCGCCGGACGAACCCGCAGCAAGAAGCGAGACGGCTTGCCGGCGGAAACGGACGCGAACGGCGGTCTTTCGGCCAAGGAATTCAAGTGCCCCAAAACATCCGCGCCGCTCCCCTCCATCGCCGGGAGCGCATCTTCCTGCCGCCTCGTACCGCAGAAAGAAGCATGTCGCCGGCGGCTCCCCGCCGCGGAGCCTTCGAAGGATTTCAAGGCGGCGCCCGCTTCGGCACCCGCGGAAGCGGGTCTTTCGGAGGCGGCGCAAGATCCGGCGCGCGCCGGTAAGCCCAGGCGGATGCCGAATCGGCCCTTCCCTATATAGAGTGGCTACGCGGTAGCGAGAACGCCGGGCCTCGACGGGAGAAACTTCACATAAATTTCCAATGAAGGCAAAATATCGGCCCCTGAAAATTGTTACACTGAGCGGAACGGGGGGGGGGTTATAACCCATAGGCGCTAACCTAAAATATAAAATATTGAAAGTAAAAGGAATCTCTCCTTAAAGTTTTACTTTGATTTGCCGTTCCAAAAACCATAACATATTGGAAATTAATTATTTTTATTGGAATTGGTCAATTTTTAAGTTAGCGCCTATGGGTTTATCTCCCCGTCCCCCTGTTTGAAAATTCTCCGCAAGCACAAAATCATCCTCCCTGTCCGTCCCGCTTCAAACGTTACGGACGGAATGAATATCCCCGCCCGGCATGCGTTGTAGGGTACGCTGTGCGTACCATTGGTGTGCTATACCATTGAGGAGGGAAGGTACGCACAGCGTACCCTACAACTGAGTTTAAAAAAAACGTCTCTGCCCCATTGCCGCCAGCCGAGGTGTCCGATGAGGCGCGTAGCGCGAGGGAACGATCGGGTAGCCTTTTGGGGGAAGTGATTTTCTGTCACATCCCAACTAAAGGCTGATGCTGTTTCCCGCAGGATTCAGTTAGTGCAGGCGGCTTAAGTTGGCAAAACCGTAATCGTTTTGCGGCACATCGACGGTTTCGACCTCCAGAACTTTTACCTTGCACTGGTGCATCGGCGGTTCGAGCCCGAGTTCTTCCAGGTTTTGTATCTGGTGCGAAAGGGTGGTCTGTAGGGCCAACAAGGCTTTTTCCTCGGTCGGCCCGTGGGCAATGCAGCCCGGAATATCCGGGCAATAAGCGGTGAAACTTTTGGCGAGACCTTTGTTGGTCGGCTGAATAATGGCGAATAATTTCATTTTCATAACGCTCACTCTAGTTTATTTATCGTTAAAGGCAGATGGCCCCCCGCTCCGATGTTTTTGTTATGTCCGTGAGGTTCTTCTAAAAGAAGATTCTACAGATACCGGCAAGACGCTGTATAGAGATATAAAAGTGCCATAATGGATAGAGAATGGATAGGCCGCGTATTCATTTCGGCCCGCGTTTTCGCCAAGCAGGCACAAGTTCCCCGGTATACAGCGCGTTCCCTTCGCCGTCTTTCAGCACAACCGTCATTACCCCGCTCCGGCCGTCAACGTCGACCTGGCCGAACGATTGCAAGCCCAACAACGGCGACAGATTCGATACCGGCGAGGCTTTCTGGAAGATCACTTGCGGACCGAACGTATCGTCCAGCTCGTGCGGGCCGAAGCTGCCCGCGTTCAAAGGCCCCGCGACAAACTCCCAAAACGGTTCGAAATCCTTGAACCGGGCCTTCGCCGGCTCGTAAAAATGAGCGGCCGCATAATGCACGTCCGCGGTCAGCCAGACCGTGTTGGCGATGCCTTCCCGCTTCAGGAACGCCAGCAACTCGGCCAGTTCGAATTCGCGCCCCCGCACCGGGCCGTCGCCGTTCGCCACACTTTCGAATTGCGGCCGGCTCCGGCCGTCGACGCCGTCCAGCGACTGCAGGCCGAGCGGCATGTCCGCCGCAATCACCTTCCATACCGCGGCCGACCGCTTCAAGCCGGCTTTCAGCCAGTCCAACTGCTCCCGTCCCAGGTAGCATGTCTCCGGCCCCGGCCGGGCCTGGTCGTTGCAGTTGTTGCCGCCGCGGTACGAACGCATGTCCAGCGCGAACACGTCGAGCAGCGGCCCGTAAGACAACTTCCGGTAAATCCGCCCGGCGGCATCGGCGGAGGGCAGACGCATCGGCGCATATTCGAACGCGGCCCGCCTGCCGCGCTCGACCAGCTTTGCGATCGATTTTTCGGCATAGCGCGGATCGGCGCCCAAATCTTTCGAGGGGGACCAGTTATTGGTGATCTCATGGTCGTCCCAAAGCCAGACGGTCGGGACTTCCGCATTGAAACGCCGCAGGTTGTCGTCGAGCAGATTGTATTTATAGCGGCCGCGAAACTCGTCCAGCGTCTCGGCGACCTTGGCGACTTCCGGAATCACGAGGTTATTCCAGACCGCGCCGGTCTGCGGCACGATCTGGGATTCCGGAATCGGGCTGTCGGCATAGATGCTGTCGCCGCAGTGAATGAAAAAATCCGGCGCGGTCCGGCGCATCGCTTCGAAGATGCGCATGCCGCCGATATCGGGATTGATGCCCCAGCCCTGCCCGCAGGTATCGCCCGACCACAGGAAGCGCACGTCCCGCCTATCCTCGGGCGCCGTCCGGAAACGGCCGTACAAGGGCTCGCTGAAAATCTTCGGATTATCGAGGTCCCGGAACAGGACTCTGACGTACACCTCCCGCCCGGACGGCAAGCCGCTCAGATCGAGGCGGGCCGTATAATCGGTGCCGGGCAGGGCCAAGGGGCCGGGCAGCGTGCCGGCATCGCTGAAATCGGGCTTGAAGCCGTACTCGACGACCATTCGGGCGGGGCCGTCGGAGCGGCTCCAGACGACGGCCCTATCCGCCAGCATGTCGCCGAACTGAACGCCCTGCAGCGTCAGCGGCCGGCCGGTCAACTCCCCTGCCCGCCCCGACCCGCCGCTACTGCCGTACCCGGCCAGGGTCGGGATAAAACCGGCCCCCAATGCCAGCCCCGCCGTCTTGAGGAAATGGCGTCGGGACCCTAAAACATCATTCGCCATCTGAAACAGATCATGATTGAACACCGGACTTTATTATGGGAACGGAATCATGACAGGCTGATGACGGAACGGCCGCTTTCATCATTTCGTAACAGTCGCGGACTAGAATGCCGACAAAAATAGCAAGAAGAGTACCAGCGCTGCATGAAATTCAAGCGGGTTTATCTACAGGCGGCCTTCCTGGCGGCGGCCGGCCTCGCCCTGTCGAATGACCGAATGCCGGGCTTCGCCATCGCGCACGATCCCGGACAGATTTCCCTGACCCCTGTGTTCGCTACTTCTCCCCTCCCCTCCGCCGCGCTCGGGCAAACGCTGATCGCGTCACCGTTGTTGAGCCGGATCGAAGGCAAGCCCCGGCTGGTCGCCGCCGCCTCCAATGGCCTGATTTCACTGCTGGATGCGGAAACCGGCGCGCCGGCGTGGCAAATCGACGCGCCAGCTCCCGACGGACAACAGGTCGAGCTGGTTGCGACGCCGGTGCTGGTGGGCGAAAAGCTGGTGATCGTTTACCAATGCCTGGACCGGGGCGTCCGCGTCAGTCACCGCATGGCGGTGATCGATCTGGCGCTACGGCAACTGGACGCGGCGTTTCCGGTCCTGGAGTTCGGCGCCGAGAAACCGGCCGCGGACGGCCGCTCGACCGTCCGATTCAACCCGCCGACCGCCTATTCGCACGCGGCCTTGAAACACGCGCCGAAAAAAGACGGCGGGCTCGGCGTGGCGTACGCGTCTTTCGGCAACGCCGGCGACACCCAGCCTTTTCACGGCTGGCTGTTCGAAGTCGATCTGGACCTCTGGCGGCGGCAAGGCCCGGAGCGGGCGATTACCGCCGCGCTGCTGACCACGCCGGAAGCCGAATGCCCGGTCACGGTGGAATCCGGCACCCGGGAAATGATCTGCGGCGGCGGCATCTGGACCCCGCCCGGCCCCCAGCTCTACCCGTCCGGAGACAACTACGAACTGTTCGTGCCGACCGGCAACGGTCAGGTGGATCTGTCCCGGCGCGATTACGCCAATACGCTGATACGCCTGAAACCCGGACTCGCCTTCGATCCCGGCTGCGATGTCCAATTATGCACGGATTTCGATCCCCAAAACCCGGACAATGCCTGCATGGCATCCTGCAAAAATCTGTTCATTCCCCGACTGGCCGCGCACAATCCGCCATTGCAGCCCGCAAGCGGCGACTGCGACGGCAAAAGCTACGCGGACTGCCTGGCCTGGATGGATTACGACCTCGGCGCGAACGCGCCGGTCAAAGTCGCTTTGCAGGACGGACGCTCGGTGCTGGTGCAGCCTGGCAAGGACGGCGGGGTTTCCCTATTGGATGCGGAGCATCTCGGCACGCAGTACGACCGGCTGCAGATCGCCGACGTCTGCGGCACCGCCGCCGACCCCTGCAAGATTCCCTGGATGGGCATGATCGTGACGCAGCCGGTCGTCAGCTATGCGGCGGATGTCCCGGTGGTGGTCGTTCCGACCTTCGTGCCGGATAAAACGCATCCGGCCGGCTTGGTCGCGCTGAAGATCGTGAGCGAAAACGGCACGCCGAAGTTCGCGCGTTTCTGGCAATTTCCCGCGCCCGAAAGCCCCGAAGCGAAGCAGCGCTTCCGAGCCCACCCCTCATTGCCGGTGATTTCGAAGCTTCCGCAAAGCGGGGAGGAAATCGTGTGGATCATCGATATCGGCCAGCACGGCACGCTTTACGGAATACGCATCCGGGACGGCAAGCGGCTGGCCGAGGTTTCGCTCCGGGGAACGGGGCGACCGCTCTCCGCGCCGGTCATTCATCAAAATTACCTTTATGCGGCCTCCAGCCTGCCGAATACACAACAGGCGCTCGTGGAAGGCTTCAGGATCGACGCGGAACCTTAGCGTGCAAATCCCATCGCGCACCGGCATTCCCCTCGGCATTCAAGCCGAACGCAAACGGCGGACGCCGATGTCACGCAATTTTCATGCGCCGTTGTTAGCATCGCCGCCGCGCTTTCCTCCGAGAACAGCGCTTCTCCCGCAATACAAAAGGCTGCCGGCCTCCGGCGCTCGCGGCAGCGTCCCAAAGACTTGTAATAACCTCCGGTGAGATTATGGATAACCCTACCTACCGCACCATCTGGATTTCAGACCTTCACCTCGGTTCCGCGCAATGCCAGGCGGACGTGCTGCTCGATTTTTTGAAACAGACCGAGAGCGAAAAACTTTACCTGGTCGGCGACATCATCGATTTCTGGTCGCTGTCGAAAAAAATGTACTGGCCACGCGAGCACAATACGGTGATACAGAAACTGCTCCGCAAGGCCCGCCACGGCACCCAGATTATTTACGTGCCCGGTAACCATGACGAAAATGTGCGCGACTACCACAATTACGTGTTCGGGGATATCGTGGTCAAAAATACGGACGTGCATACCACCGTCCTGGGCAAGCAGTTTCTGGTGGTGCACGGCGACGAATACGACACGATCGCTCAATATCACCAGTGGATCGCCAGACTCGGCAGCGCCGGCTACGACTTTCTGTTATGGATCAACCGCATCTTGCGTCCGGTCAGGCGCTGGCTCGGCATCCAGTCGCATTTCTCGCTGGCCGCCTACGTGAAGTTCAAAGTCAAAAACATCGTGCAGTTCATTTCCGATTACGAAAAAAGCATCGTCAGCACGTTGCGCGACAAAGGGCTGGACGGCGTGATCTGCGGCCACATCCACCATGCCGAAATCAAGGAAATGGAAGGCTTCCTATACGTGAATACCGGGGATTTCGTCGAAAGCTGCACCGCGATCGTCGAGCATTTCGACGGCAGCCTGGAACTGATGCATTGGCTCAAACAGGATGAGCCGGCGCTTGCGGCGCAAATCGCTCTCGAAGCCCACGTTCATGATTGAAAAGGATCAACGCGATGCATAAACCCTCGAACCCTTTTGCCGCCGCCGATCCGGTTCCCGCCGATGCGCCCCTGCGCGCCGCATCTTCGACAGCCCGCGGTTTCCACACGATCCTGGCCGCGCAGTTCTTTTCCTCGCTCGGCGACAACGCGCTGCTGTTCGCGGCGATCGCGCTGCTCGAATCGATGCAGGCGCCCGCCTGGCAAATCCCGGTGCTGCAGCAGTTCTTCGTGTTCGCGTTCATTCTGCTGGCCCCGTTTGTGGGCGCCTACGCGGATGCGCTGCCGAAAGGCCAGGTGATGTTCATCAGCAACAGCATCAAGACGGCCGGCTGCCTGGCGATGCTGTTCGGCCTGCATCCTTTGATCGCCTACGGCTTTGTCGGCCTCGGCGCGGCGCTGTATTCGCCGGCGAAATACGGGATTCTGACCGAATATCTGCCGGCCGAAAGGCTGGTCTGGGCGAACGGCTGGATGGAAGGGCTGACCGTCGCCGCGATCATTCTGGGCGCCATTTTCGGCGGTTTGCTGATCGGGCCGCGCACCGAAGACCTGATCGTGCAGCGGTTGAACGGGCTGGCTTTCAACGGCGGCATCGATACCGCGCCCGAATTCGCGATTCTGGCGGTCCTGGGCATTTACCTGGTCGCGGCCATACTGAATTGCTTCATCCCGAAACTGGCGATCGAGCACGCGTTGACGCATCGCGATCCGGTCTCGCTGGTCAGGGAGTTCCGGCAGAGTTTCCGGATGCTCTGGCAAGATCCGCTGGGCCAGGTTTCGCTGGCGGTCACCTCGCTGTTCTGGGGCGCCGGCACCAGCCTGCGCTTCATCATTCTGGCCTGGTCGGCCGCCGCCTTGAATTTCGACCGGGAACAGGCGACGCAGTTGACCGCAGTCGTCGCGCTCGGCCTGGCGGCCGGCTCGGTGATTGCCGCCAAATCGGTGCCGGTGATGCATGCGGTCAAGGTCCTGCCGCTCGGCATCGCGATGGGGCTGGTCGTGCTGGCGATGGCGTGGGTGAGCGACTGGCGCCTGGCCACGCTGCTGCTGCTTGCGATCGGCATCCTGGCCGGCAGTTTCCTGATTCCGATGAACGCCCTGCTCCAGCACCGCGGGCATTTGCTGATGGGGTCGGGCCATTCGGTCGCGGTGCAGAACTTCAACGAGAACCTGAGCATTCTGCTGATGCTCGGCGCTTATTCCCTGATGATCAAGGCCGGTTTTTCAATCCAGACCGTCGTGATCGCCTTCGGTTTGTTCATCGCGCTCAGCATGGCCGCGATCCATCGCCTTCACGGCCACGATCAGGATTCGAACCCGTAACATTCCGCCGGCTTTCGCCGCGACGGCGAAATCCGGCGTTCCGCGTAATTTCTTCCAGAGCTCCCGGCAGCAGCGCTTAAACCGCTCCCGGTCGCAATCGGTCAACCGGTAACGGTAACGCGGTTCAAGCGGCGCCGGTAGGGCCGTAGGATGTGGTGAGGAACGAACCGCATCGTTCGCGATTGATGCGGTTCCTATCGTCACCGCATCCTACGACCCTTGTTTTTAAAGGACCGCACATGTTGTTCGACATGCAGCAAGGCATGCAGGCGCCGGGCCCGATCGATCGGTTGGTCGTTGTCCATTGTGGATAGGGCCTCAGCCGGTGTTTAAGGATTTCGTCAAAAACAATCTCCCCCTTTGAAAGAGGGGAAAGCGAACGTTTATTTCAGCTTATCTTTAGCCTACCGATTTCGGGAAATTATTCGGAGCCAAATCCTAAATGGATTGATCCGAAAGCCAAAAACAAAGAGAATAACAATCGGCGCTAGCCAATTTCTTCAATCGATAGGAGGGCGGAATCTCATGGCAACAAACAAACTACAACAAAAACTCGGGTTGGCTCTTTCCGGCGGCGGTTTTCGGGCCTCGTACTTCCACATCGGCGTACTGGCGCAAATGGCCGAGCAGGGCCTGTTGCGCGATGTGGAAGTGATCTCCGCCGTTTCCGGCGGGTCGATCATTGCCGCGCTGTACTACCTCCATGCCAAAAAACTGCTGGAGTCCAAACCGGATGACGAAGTGAAGGACCAGAACTATGTCGACCTCGTCAAACGGATTGAAACCGATTTCAAAAAGGCGACGGACCGAAACATCCGCTTGCGCACCTTCGCCGATTTCCGCTCCAACCTCAAGATGGCCGCGGCCAATTATTCCCGCAGCGACCGCATCTCCGAACTCTATAACGCCTATCTCTACCGGAACGTACTGAACGACGTTTCCGACCCGGTGCGGATGCGGGAACTGAAGATTCATCCTCCGGGCGAGCCGGATGATTTTCATCCCAGGACCGGAAATGCCCGCCGAAAAGCCAAAGTGCCGATCCTGAACCTCAACGCGACAGTGTTGAACAACGGGCAGGATTGGCAATTCACCGCCCAAACCATGGGCGAACCGCTGGGAGATATAGACGTCGAACTGCCGGAAACGGTTACCCCCGCCGACATCTACCGTAGAGCGCCGTCTTACGCGGACATCGCTCCCCACCAGCAGAATTTCGAACTCGGCCATGCCGTAGGAGCGTCCGCCTGCGTTCCGGGCCTGTTTCCGCCGCTCGCGGTCAGCGGGCTTTACCGGGACGAAGACGATAACATCCGCATCCAGCTGGTCGACGGCGGGGTATACGACAACCAGGGCATCGAGGCGTTGTTGTGGACCGGCTGCACCCACTTCATCGTCAGCGACGCTTCCCTGCAATTGGCCGTCGAAGACGAACCGGATACGGATACGCTTCCGGTGCTGCTGCGCGCCTCGAACTGCGTGACGCCCGACCGGCTCCGGAGCGAAACCCTCGATAACCTGTTCGATACTTTCGGACGCGACAAAACCGCTTTCATGCATTTGCGCAAAGATCTGGGGATTCGCAAGATTCCCTGGATCGATCAGGACGGCAAGCCCGCCGAAGGCGGCGCTCCCTCCTTTCCGCCTGAAACCGGGGAATTCGGGATCGCTCCCGAAATACAGGAGCTCCTGGCCACCGTACGCACCGACCTGGATGCGTTCAGCGAAGTCGAAGCCTATTCGCTGATGCTGGACGGTTACCGGATGAGCGCCCCGGAACTCGATGCCTTCAGGGACAATAACGGGTTCGGGACGGCACAAGCCCAACCCCTTGCCTCGTGGAGCTTTCTGGCCATCGCGCCGAAGATCGACGCGCCGAGCCCCGATCTTCTCAAACAGTTGAAGGTATCCGGGCTGCGCTTCGGGAAAGCGATGATGCTGATTCCTGCGCTCTCGGCCCTGATCACCGCGCTGATGCTGCTTCTGCTGGTATTGCTCTGGCCTCTCCTGAAGCAGGCGTTCGAATTCGAAATTCCGCTCGGCGTGATCGCGGTTCTGGTGGCGGTCGTGGCGGCATATCAACACTTAATGAAATGGGAGCGGATGTTCGCCTTCGTGAAGCCGTTGCGGCTGTCCATCGATGCGATCAAACGCATCGTCTTGAATGTGGTCCCGGCGCTGCTTCTGATGCCGGTCATTTGGATTTATCTCAGGCTGATCAATCCGCTTTACCTGTGGCGGGGCAGAGTCGACAACCTCGACCTGAGTGCGGCGGAACGATGGAAACACTTCTTGAAATGGCTAAGGTCAAACGCAGCCTGAAGAGGCTTGCTGTTGATGAGGGGGAAACGCGCCCGTCAGACCTTGCCCCGGCAGTTCGAGGACAATATGCGGGAGCGCACCGACTCCCGCAAGACGGATAGTTAATCTTTACAAATAAGGCCGCGTGGGATTTCCCGGAGCCCGTTCAGGAATCCCGCCCGAAGTATTCTCCCGTCGGAGGTAGTCATTATGAAAGCAGCCCAAATACACGGCCCGAAAAATATTTCGTACGATACCGTTCCCGATCCAGCGATTCGCGACGACAGGGATATGATTCTAAAAGTTACCGCCACGGCCATCTGCGGCTCCGATCTGCATATGTATTCCGGCGGAATCCCGCAAGTGCGCCCGATGGTGATGAGCCACGAATTCATGGGTATCGTGGAAGAATGCACTGCCGTTCCTGGGATACGTGGCTTCGATGCCGGGAAAGGGGTTAAGGGCCGCAAACGCCATCTTCTGGTGGATATCCTGGGTTGGCTCATGGCCGTCGTCGTGACCGCCGCCAGTGTACAAGACCGGGACGGCGCGCGCCGGTCGGTAGTCGAGCGTACCTTCGGCTGGTTGAACCACTCGCGCCGCCTCAGCAAAAGTCATGAGCGTCTCACTCGCACGGACGAAACCTGGATTTATATCGCCATGACCCGTCTGATGTTGAATCGCCTGGTTTGAAGCGGGAATTTCCAAACAGCTTCTAAGTTTGATCCAAAAAGAACAAATGCGCGGATACACTCAAACTTTTAAGTATTCAAACCATCACAACCACCGCTAATACTTTAAGACTACAATAACTAAAATGGATTAAGTCAGGACATTAAAAAGAGAATTATTTTTATTTAGCTTACAGATCTTTTCACCCTACCACCTCAAATACTTACCAAAAAAGATCAGCAAGCCCAATCTTCTGGCCAAAAAAAGATGCGGCGTGCCTAATTATTTATCTTTCCGGTTTCGGTTGCCTGAAGGCGGCTCAAGAAGAAGCTTATATGCGATAGGACAAAACAGTTCATGATAAGCTCTAACATGATGAACATGGCTGAAAGGAAAGCTTGCGCATTGTACCCAGACCAGCTTAAGCATTTATTAAAATAAATCCGATCTAACAAAAAAATTAGTCGCTTTTAGGCAGGCTGTTGATTTTATCTCTCCCACAATCCGCATTGATCCGTTGCAGCAGAAGCGAGAGTGGTTAGATAGTGTCGTCACAAGATAAGTCTTTGTCAGGTATAATACGGAGATTGTCGTTGCTGATGAGATTAAAGAGCCATGTCCCAACCTGCCCACCGCCGCCATGACATTTCCGATACGGTTTGGAGCTTACTGGAACCCCATCTGCCCGGCCGTGCCGGGGCCTGGGGCGGAAAAGCGCGAGACAACCGCTTGTTTATCAATGCGGTCTTCTGGATTTTGCGTACCGGTGCGCCATGGCGCGACCTGCCACCTGACTATGGCGATTGGAAGAACACCCATCGCCGGTTTTGCCGTTGGCGAGATCACGGCGTCTGGGAAGCCCTGTTGGAACAGTTGGTCACCGAACCCGACTATGAATGGTTGATGATTGATGCCAGCCACATCAAAGTCCATCCGCATGCGACCGGCGCGCAAGGCGGCAATCAGGGCATGGCGGTCACAAAAGGGGGCTCAACAGTAAGATACATCTGGCCGTGGATGCGCATGGTATGCCGGTCAGAATCCTTATTACAGCAGGTACCACAGCAGATTGTTCGCAGGCTTCAGCCTTGATCGAAGGCGTGGATGCTCAGTACTTATTGGCGGACAAAGGCTACGATAGCGATGCTATCGTAGCCCAAGCCGAAGCAAATCAGATGACGGTGGTCATTCCGCCACGCCGCAATCGAAAACAACCCCGCGACTACGATCGCGACCTGTACAAACTGCGGCATTTAGTAGAAAACGCGTTCTTGCACCTCAAGCGCTGGCGAGGTATTGCCACACGCTATGCCAAGAACACCGCATCGTTCCTGGCCGCTGTGCAGATCCGGTGCATCGCCCTGTGGACAGCTATCTTATGACGACACTATCTAATAAGTTATTATTTTTAATGTTAAAAAGTTCCATCTCAAATATATTGCATTGATCCCATGCGCGGTGCCGCCGGTTTGAAACATTCGGGGCACACTGGCAAGCCTGCCTTTGGGGACATCTCCGAACGTGACGGACGGGATAAACTTCCGTCCGGCGTTTGATACAACCGCTCTTCACCTTGGCCGCCTACAACTTGACCCGGATGGGCGCAAGCTTTGGCTTTCTCTTAATTTAAATTTAAGACTTTCTCTATATACTGGCTCCATATTCTTAATTTAAACTTAATTTTTATAGCCTATATGTACGATATGGAATTTGCAGATATCGCATAATGTACTTAAATGTTTACAGTATCCCTTGTCATCTCATCACCTATCAGTTTCAGATAAACTATCCCCCTCTGCAACTTTTGATTCAAGGTAAGCTTGGGAACTGTAAGAAAACTGGCGAATGAAGTGGAGCACGGGCTTGCGGGGGCACTTCCGAGGCTGCGCAAGACGGTGGTAGGGAAATTGGCGCTGGCCGTGGGTGCGATGATCGAAGGCCAGACGCCGAACACCGTGGAACTGGCCAATCTGCTGCCTTTGGAGACCGAGCGGCAGGACATGCGCGAACAATGGCTGAGGCGCTTGCTGAAGAATCCCTTGCTGCTCGCCCCGAGGGTGATGGAGCCGTTCACACGGGAGGCGCTGGCTAAGGCCGCGCGGAACGGCCAGACCGTGCTGCTGGCTATGGACTAGACTGACTTGGGCGACCGGATGGCGTTGCTGGTGGTGGCCCTGAGGGTCGGCGACCGGGCGCTGCCCTTAGTTTGGCGGGCGGAGGCGGGGCCGGCCAACATCGGCTTCGAGAGTCAGCAAAGGCTGCTGGAGCAGGTGCGGGCCTGGCTGCCTGCGGGGGCGCAGGTGCTGCTCTCGGCGGACCGGTTCTACCCCTCAGCCGCTCTGTTCGGCTGGGTCCAGACCCACGGTTGGGGTTACCGGCTGCGGCTGAAAGGCAACGTGCTGGCGGACACCGGACATGGCGACGAGACCATCACCGGTCAGTTGGCACAAGGCGTGGCGGAACGTTATCTGTCGGGGGTGAGGCTGTTCACACAGGGGCTCATGACGAACCTGGGCATCCTCCACGAAGCCGGGCATCCAGACCCTTGGATCATCGCGATGGACTGCCCTCCGTCGCGGGCGTCGGTGCTGGACTATGCCGCGCGCTGGGCCATCGAGCCGATGTTCTCCGACTTCAAGGGCCGGGGCTTCGACCTGGGGAGCTCACAGCTTTGGCACGCGGACCGCCTGGAGCGACTGGTCCTGATCATGGCGCTGGCGATGTACTGGTGCGTCCGCGTCGGCCAGGACGACGCCCTGGCGCGTCCGACGCCGCTCGAAAAAAAACCGGGGAACAAAATGACCCCGACCATTGGAGCTTCAGGAAACTCCGCCGCAGCCTGGTCTCCTGGTTCATCCGCGGTCTGCGCCGACTGAAGCGCTGCCTGCAAAACGGCATCCCTTTGCCCGCCTTTTATGGAACGGGGTAAAGTGATAGGTGATGAGCCCTTGTCATTTAATTGCAATAATCCAGAGAATGCCGCAGAATGAAGCCGTTCGGTGTTTCTTAGTAAGTGTTGGACAATTAATAATTCCGGGCATCGCCCCCACGAGGGCTCAACACTGCTATATTTAAATTAAGGAAAATGGACTCCAAAGCTGGCTTTGGAAAAATCGCCAAATCAACCAAAGCACGCTTTAAACTCCACGCGAGACCGGCTCGATGCGCTTAACTTAATGACAATGACGAAGGCTCAATCGGTCAGTATGTTTTTTTAATTCTTAAGATTCAGCCCGAATAAGTGGGTCGCATTTTTTAGGCAATGACACACTGAAGTACGATGTTACCTAAAAAATGAAATTCCATACGGTCATGAGACCGTTTACGTCAAAGGAGAAAGTAAAATGAAAGCATGCAAAATGAAAAAATGGTTGTCCGCGTTTATGAAAGAGGAGGAAGGCGCGAGCGGTATTGAATATGCGCTAATTGCCGCGATGGTCGCACTTATCCTGGTCGCTTTCATTGAGCCTATTAGTGGGGCAGTAGGGCGTATTTTTACTTCAATTCAAACTGCGTTGGAAACAGCAGCCCCAGCATCAAGCGGCTAGCAGACTCAATTTAGCCCCGTAGATAAAAAATCACACGAAATGGATATTCTAGCGACCGTACCCGTTCAGTATTGGATTATAGGAGGCTGGGCTGTCGCCTGCGGTGGTTATGACCTGGTGGTTCGTCGCATGCCCAATGTCCTGACGTTGGGCGCTCACGGTGGGGCGCTGGCGATGCTTGCAACTACCGGCCAGGGCTGGCTGGGAGCTTCTCCAACCTCGTGCTTCACCGCCTGGGCATTGGCGCTGGTTTTAACGGTGCCGGCCTGGGCGTTGAAACGGCTGGGGGCGGGGGATGCCAAATTGCTGGCCGCCATGGGGCTTACGGGCGGCATGGAGGTCATGCTGGTTGCGTATGCCATCGCCGGGCTTCTCGTGGGCGGCACGGCGGTCATCTGGGTGCTGGCTTATCGATGGCTGCCGCTGTTGACGCCGCAACTGGCGAGCATCGGGATCGATGCGCCGGCGATACCTGAACCGAAAGGCAGAATGTTGCCTTTCGGGCTAGGGCTCGCCATCGGCTTGATCGTTGCGCTGGCCCTGCTGGTTGCCGGGGTACCGGTGTTGCCGATCCGCTTTGATTGACAAAAGTCTGTCTGTTATTCTTAAAGAGCGGAGCGTTATGAAGCCAAGACCTCGTCAGCCCGGCCCCCGTCGCCGCTTATCGCGCGGCTGGCGCGGACAGCGCGGGGCGGCGGCCATAGAGGCCGCGCTTCTGTTCGTCATCTTTTTCACCTTGTTTTACGCCATTGTCAGTTATTCGATGCCGCTTATGATGATGCAGGCGTTTCACCATGCGGCGGCAGCGGGGGCGAGAGCCGCCGTGGCGGTTGATCCTTCCGCGGAAGGTTATGAAACCGTAGTGGAAAACAGGGTGCGTGACATCGTGGGCGAATCATTGAGCTGGCTTCCCTCGGCCGCCCATAATGCCGTGCTCGGAGAGGGGAATGAAAAGGTGCGGGTGGATTTCGACCACGACAACCGCATGCTGACGGTGACCGTCCAGTTTCCTGACTATACGGCAAATCCGCTGATACCGATATTGAGTTTGCCCGGCATAGGCGATGTTCCCAAACTGCCCGAAGATCTCACCGCAAGTGCTACCGTACAATTCTAGGAACGATCGTGCCGGCTAAGTTCCGTTTTGTCAAAGACAGCCTATATCTCCAGATACGCCGCGGGTTGGGCGAAAAAGCCCTGTATCAATATTCGAAACATCAATACTTACAATAAATTACTCAAGGACAAAGGGGATGATGAGCAGTTCAGTCTTGCGCGTATTCGCGGTGATACTCGCTGTAGGGGCCATCGCTATCGGTTATTTCGGTTACAAGCTAAGCGGACAGCCGCCCAAGCCGGAACCGGCGTCCGTCGAGAGGATAGCGCCGGAAGGAGAGTCCGCAATGTTTGCCGCACACGATATCCAGGCAGGACAGGTCATCACAAAGGATGATCTGACAACCGCGCTCGTTCCCGCCCGTCCGGTGCGGTCCTACGCCACCGGCGATTCTCTCATCGGCCGCAAAGCCGGAACGGACATTGCCAAGGGGGAAATGGTGCTGTCCAGTCATTTTCCATCCCATAGCCAATTGGCGTTAAGCCTTTATCCCGGCGAGCGGGCAGTCGCGGTTAAAGTCGACGAGGTCATCGGCACCGGAGGCTTCATCGAGCCTGGCGATCAGGTGGATGTGCTGCTCTATCTGCACGCCGATCAGGAAATAGGCCAGGACAGTTCGGCCCAGGTGGTTTTGTCGCAAGTGCGGGTACTGGCCTTCGGCAATAGGCTGGATACGCCAAATGAACAGGCCGCCGCCGGCGAAGGGCCATCGGGCCTGCTGGAAAAAGCCAAAACCGGCGAAAAAGCGGATAAACTCAAAAAAGAAGAGCCTGACGGAAAAAAAAGTAAAACCGCCGTGCTAGCCATTGCCGAAGCCGATGCCCCGACACTCCTGCTGGCGGAGTCCAGCGGCAGAATCAGACTCGCCCTTCATGGCGCCGAGCCCGTGGAAAACGTCATGAGAACGGCCGAGGCAGGTCTTGAGCCGGCGGCTCTTTTTCCTTCAGCGAAAGGAAAAAACAAAAAGGATAAGCATTATACTGTGTTAAGAGAGTTGATCGCCAAAAGGGCGGGCACGCATGAAGCAGAGGCCGGAAGCGGCAGAGCCGCGAAGGGAGCCCAGGTCTTCGTGCACCGCGGGGGATCGACGGAAATTCTGACACTGGGGCATTAACATGCGCCGTCAACTTACAATGACAACGATCAGCTTGGCGATCAGCAACATGAATTATTTCAAAGCGCTTATTCTCTGGACTCTGCTTGCAGTCGCCTTTTCCGCGCATGGAAGATATGACGATACCATCAGCATCGAGATGGGCAAACAATTCAGCTACCGTTATGGCAATAGCATCAAACGCGTCGCCCTCGGCGATCCTGAAATCGCCGATGTCTCGGTGATCGACGCGCGGCAGCTATTGATCACGCCCAAAAAGCCCGGTTCCACCAGCCTGATGCTATGGCAGGGTTCCGGCATCGGCGAGCCCGATTTTTACGCCGAACTGCTGGTCACGGCTTCGAAAGACCTGAAACGGCACGCTGTCGAAAGCCTTGGCAAGGCCGCTTTACAGGTTTCGGAGGCCGGCGACAAACTCGAACTTTCAGGCCAGAGCGCTTCGCTGGAAGTCCATGACCAGGCCCGCCAAGCCATGGACGAGCAAAACAAATCCACCGTGGTGGATACCAGCCAACTGGGATTCGACTCGCAGGTGCAGATCGACATCAAAATTGTCGAGATCAGCCGGTCACGATTGCAGAACGCCGGGCTATTCCTCGGCAAAAACACCGCCAACACGACAATGGCGCTTTCTACGCCTAATAATCTGACGGGTATCGAGTCCGCGGGGCAAGGCGCCTTTTCGTTGCTCAGCAGCGGCTTCTTCCCGCACGCCCAGGCTTTCAATTTCATCTACGGCAACGCCAGCGAAGGCATACTCGGCGTGATCTCCGTACTTGAGAACAACGGTTTCGCCTATACGCTGGCGGAACCCTCCCTGGTCGCCTTGAGCGGGCAAAGCGCCAATTTCCTGGCCGGCGGCGAGTTTCCGATTCCCGTGCCGCAAGGCGGCGCGTCAACTGGCGCCATTACCATCAGGTTCAAGGAGTTCGGCGTGCGCGTGTCGCTGACGCCGACCGTGCTGGACCAGCGCCGGATCGCCCTGAAAGTCGCTCCCGAAGTCAGCGAACTGGATTACAACGCCGGCATTGAGATCAGCAGCACCACCGTGCCGGCCTTGCGCGTCCGCCGCACCGATACCAGCATCGCCCTGGGCGACGGCGAGAGTTTCGTGATCAGCGGTCTGGTGAGCCAGAACACGCTGGCCAGCGTCGATAAGTTTCCGTGGCTCGGCGACATTCCGATTCTCGGCGCCTTCTTCCGGTCCACGCATTTCGACCGCGGGGACAGGGAGCTGATCATGGTGGTGACGCCGCATCTGGTTCAGCCCCTGGCCAAGGACGCGCCATTGCCGCCGATGCCGGGCGAGCGTTTCCGGCAGTACGACCCGAACTTCTTCCATACCTTTTTTAAGGAAAAAGGCGATTTTCGGACCACTTCCCCTGTCCAATCGGGGTTTTCGAAATAACAGCATGAGCACTGCGCGCAAACACAGTTTTATTGCGGTCACGGGCAATCAAGAGCATATACGCTGGCTGAAGGGAGTATTCAAAGATACGGGGGAAGTGGTTGTCGCTGATTTGCCGTCGCTCGAGCGCGTGCGCCAGATACTCGACTTGACCGGCGCCCAGTTGGTGTTCGTGGCATTGACGCCGCAGACGCTACGTCAGGATACGGCCCTGATAGAAGGCCTGGTCGCCGTCAAGCCGCTGCTGTCCGTGATCGCCATGGCCGACCAGATCGACAATGAGATGCTGCTTTTGGCGATGCGGGCCGGCGCCCGCGATTTCGTTACCGCCGGCAGCCGGCACAATGAAGTCATCAATCTGGTTCAGCGCATGCAGAATCGCGCCCCGGCACCCAATACGGCCCCGGCGTCTGTCGGTCAAATCCTAACGCTGGTCAGCGCCCGGCCCGGTTCCGATGCCCCCATGCTGGCGCTCCATCTCGCGCTGGCGATGCAGGGCGATCGGAAGGAGCGCAATACGCTGCTGCTCGACCTGGGCAATCCTGTCGGCGACACCTTGATGTATCTCGGCCTCAATTCCCCTTACAGCTTCATCGACGCCGTGAGAAGCTTGCGCCGCCTGGACTCCATGCTCATAGACAGCGCCTTCGCCAAGCACGAAAGCGGGCTCAGCCTGTTGTCGCTGCCGGAAGAACAGGGAGCGATGAGCGAGATTACTTCCGCCGACATCTATGTGCTTCTGGGCATGTTGCGGCGTTATTTTTCACGGATCGTCATTAATTTGGGCGGCGTTCCGCAATCGGATTTCCTGTATCTGTTACTGAACAATTCCGACAATGCCCTGGTAGTTGTCGAACAGACCGTTCCCAGTTGCAAGCAAAACATGCAGTTCGTGCGCAAAATGATCGAACATAACATTGCGATGAAGAATGTAGGGTTGGTCATCGATCGTTATCTTCCGCAGTTTCCTCCCAACGCCGAAAGTCTTTCGCATGGTTTCGGCCTGGAGCTTCTGGCGACACTGCCGCCTTCCGGCATGGCCCGCTTAAACATGATGAATTCAGGGGAAAGCCTGTTTCAATGCGCTCCTCGCGCCCCTTATACGCTGGCGGTCCGGAAACTGGCCAAAAGAATCATGGACGGCGAAGCCTCGGGCGAGCAGGACTCCGGCACGAGCAAAAGCCTGCTCGAGACTATCGGCTCCTGGTTTGGCGGCAAAAAAGGGCTGATGTAATGGAGCTGAAATTTACTCAGTACGACTATAGCCTCAAGCATACAGAGAGCTACCAGGACCTCAAGTATCTGCTGCACCGCTATCTGATCGATCGTATCGATGAGGACAACATTCCTCTGAACGATTGGACGCCGGAACAAATTCAACGCTACGTCCATGACCATGTATCGCGCTACGTCGGCCAGCGGCAACTCGCGGTAACCAGCTTCGACCTCAACGAACTGGTCGAGGAGATGGTTAACGAACTGACGGGATACGGTCCGCTTCAGTCCCTGCTGGCCGATGACCTGGTCAGCGACATCATGGTGAACGGGGCCAGGCATATATTTCTGGAACGCAACGGGAAAGTGCAGCAGACCGATCTGAGGTTCATCGATGACGATCATGTATTGCGCGTGATTCGCCGGATTATCGCGCCTCTCGGCCGCCGGCTGGATGAATCCAGCCCCATGGTGGACGCGCGCCTGCCCGACGGCAGCCGGGTCAACGCCATCATTCCGCCGCTGGCCATCGACGGCCCCTGCCTATCGGTGCGCAAGTTCCGCAAGGACCCGTTGCGGGAATCGGACCTGCTGGTTTACGGCTCCGCCAACGAGGCCATGCTGGAGTTTTTTAGAAAAGCCGTGCTGAATCGTTGCAATATTCTGATCAGCGGGGGAACCGGGTCGGGCAAAACCACCCTGCTGAATATTCTGAGCCGTTTCATCGATAAGCGGGAACGGGTCGTGACCATAGAGGACGCGGCCGAACTCCAGTTGGGCCATAACCATGTGGTGCGCCTTGAAACACGCCCGCCCAATGTGGAAGGAAACGGAGAAGTCAGGGCGCGCGATCTGGTGCGCAATGCGTTGCGGATGCGGCCGGACCGCATCATTCTGGGCGAGGTTCGCGGCGAAGAGATCCTGGATGTATTGCAGGCGATGAATACCGGGCACGACGGCTCGATGAGCACGGTGCATGCCAACAGCGCCCGCGATGCCCTGGTCCGGATGGAGATGCTGTCGGCACTGGCAAACTTTCAGGGCGGAGTGGAGGTTCTCCGGCAAATGATCGGCAGCGCCATCGATATCATTGTTCAAATCACCCGGTTTTCCGACGGCACCCGCCGCATTGTTTCCGTTGTCGAGGTGGTCGGGCTTCGGGATGGCCAGTTCATGCTGAACGAATTATTCGGCTACGACAAAATCCATAAATGCTTTGTTTCCACCAAGACGCGCCCGTCCGGCCCTAAATTCGAAACCGACGGCGGTTCGTCATCGATGGGAGAGGGAGGGGGCGCATTTGGTTAGCCGGGTCATTTTAATCTATGCGATGGCTGTCGCGCTGTTGGCGGTGGCGTTGTTTGTTTACCTGCAAAGCCAGCGGGAAGCGTTCATCGAAAAAGTGGAGCGGCGCCTGGTTGAATCGTCCGGCTTCAAGATTCAAACGCCATTGCACCGGAAGCCGCATAAATTGACCCTGATCGAGCGCCTGTTCTCGCGGGCGGGCATCAACGCGAGCGGCCGGCAATTGTCCATGGGTTTTCTGTGCCTGATCCTGCTCGCCGTTTTCGGAGGGTTATGGAAAGGGGACCTCGCATTCGCGCTGATGATACCGGTTATCGGCGTTCTTGTCGTCTATCTGTGGCTTTTGCATAAGACCAAAGGCCGCATAGTCTTGATGATCGCCCAACTCCCTTTGTTTCTCGACCAGGTATTGCGTGGCCTCGGCACCGGCCGCAGCATGGAGGGCGCCTTGGCGCTGGCCGCCGAGGAAACTCCGGCTCCGCTCAAGGAAGTCATCGAGCGGGTGCTGCGCGCCAACGAATTGGGCGCCGATCTCGGAGTCACGATTCAGGAGACCGCCGATCTTTATCGGATCAACGAGTTATACCTGCTGGCGCTGGCGATTCGGATAAACCGCATCTACGGCAGCAGCGTCCGGGATTTGTTGCAGAATGTGGTGAAAATGATTTATGAACGCGAGGCGGCGCGCAGGGAATTGCGCGCAATGACCGGCGAAACCCGGGTCACGGCCTGGGTATTGGGATTGCTGCCCCCGTGCATGGCGGTTTATATCATGGCCATGAATCCCGGCTATCTGGAGACCATGTGGTACGATCCCTCGGGACAGGTCATGCTGATAGTCGCCGTGGCCTTGCAAATCGTCGGGGCTTTCACGCTCTGGCGCATGATCAAAAGCATTTAGGAGATATCGCGATGACGGTGTGGTTGTATTTGGCGATGGCGTTGCTTCTTGCCTTGGCGGGCGGCCTGCTGCTGTGGTCTTCGTTTCGTTCGGACGATACGGCCTATGCATCGCAGCGGCGGTTTGGCGATCTGCTTCAAACAGGCGTGGCTTCCGATGGCGTCGATGAAAGGTGGATGCTTTCGGCCATCGAGCGCATGAGCAGCGGCGATGTGGGAAAAGTACTGCCGGGCTCGGACCAGAAAGAGACGACACGGCTGTTGAAACAGGCAGGATGGTATGCCATCCCGAAACGGACAGTTTTTATGGCGATTTCGTGGTTGACCCCGCTGACCGCCATGGCGGGAGCGGGAACCTATGTCGTTACCGCCGGCGACCTGGCCGGCGCGCAAAAGCTGTCATTGATCTTCATCGCATTCATTCTGGGCTTTTTCTTGCCCCGCTATGTTTTGCGTTACCGGGCGAAAGCGCGCCGTAGCGCCTTGTCCCGGGAAATGCCCACTGCGATTTATTTACTGCGCATGCTGTTCGATGCGGGGCTTTCCACCGAGCATGCCTTGCGCGTGCTGCATGAGGAGGGGCGTGTGCTGATGCCGAATCTTTCCGAGGAAATCGCCGGAGTGTTGCAGCGAATCAATGCCGGGCACGACCGCGTCGATGCATTGCATGAAATGGCCGAGCCCCTGGACGTGGCCGAGTTGACCGATACCGTGGCCATTCTTAAACAGGTAACCCGATACGGAGGCAATATCCGCGATTCCTTGATGAAATTCGCGAAGTTGATGGAAGAACGCCAGCAATCCGCTTTGCGCGAATATGTCAATCAACTATCCGGCAAAATGTCGATAGTGATGATGATTTTTCTGTTTCCCGCCCTATTGATTTTTCTTGCGGGACCCGGGTTTCTTGCACTTGGGCGAGGATTGGCGAATGCCTATGGTTAAGTTCGCGATGAATGGCATTTTGCCGGTTTTGACCGGAGTCCTTTTGATGGGTTGCAGCCAATTGGCGGCGCGAATGGATTATAGCGCATCGGACGAAACCGATACGCGCCGCCAAAAAGATCCGGCATGCGAAACGGGTGCCGACCCCGATCAGAACGTCAAGCTGGACTTGATCCGGAAGCTCATGGACAGCGGCAAGCTGTACGCGGCGTTGGCCCATCTGGAGGAGACCCGCTCGACTTCGCCGCAATCCATTTATCTGCGCGCGGAAATATTGCGCCAGACGAATCGGGAGGAAAAGGCCGCCGAGTTGTACCGCAGTCTGCTCGACGGCTGCATGGCCGGTAAAGGCCATCACGGACTCGGGCTGATCGCCGGCAAGGAAAATAAAGCGTCCGAGGCGGTATATTACCTGCAAAAGGCCGAAGCCGAATTGCCGACCGACGCGCGCGTGCGCAATGATCTGGGTTATGCGCTAATGCTTGACGGGCAGCTCGATCCGGCGCGCGACGAGTTTTTGACGGCACTGGAGCTGAAAGGCAATGATCCCCTTGCCGCGGCCAACATGGTGCTGCTCCTGGCGATCATGGGAAAAGAGCAGGAAATGCAAGCTTTTGCCTCTTACATGAACATCGATCCGGAAACCGTGACGCAGCTTCGCAAGCAGGCCGAGAAGATTAAGGCATCGGCGGAAAATTCAGACAAGCAGTCAACGGCTGCGCCGCCCTAGAGCATTTTTGCTTTGGGCATATGGCCTTCGCAAGGAAAACGCGTCATTCAGGGATTGCCGGACGATTGCACCCGTAGGGTACGCTGTGCGTACCTTTCGACATTGAGGGTACGCACAGCGTACCCTACGGGGCTGGACTTAACGGCAGGGCACCCTTCAGAAGGCGAGGGCCTTCCTACACACGACATGAAAATGCTCTAGCCGACTCGCTCGAATTAACCCAATAACCCACCATGAGGAGCAAGTTATGTTTCATAAATCGATTGCCACGATTTTATCTCCGATCCTGCTGTTCGGCGCCCATATTGCGGCGGCGGACCCGCCGAAGCGTTCCGTCGGCGAGGAAACGCGGCGCTGGCTGGAATTGCAAAGCAGCGGCGCCGCCGCCTCGACAACACGCCAGACTGTTTCAGGGCCGGTTGCCGATGCGATATATCAGCGTTACGTCGAAAGCTTCAAACATCCGATTCCGGAATTCTACAAGAGCGATAAAGACGGCGGCAGCGGCGACGGCTCATCACGGTAACGGCGGGCAGCATGATCGAGGAGGTCGGCATGACAGTTGAAATCGATGCTTTGAAGCATGGAGAGCGGCGGCGCCGCCCGCCCATGAGATCGCCCGCCAGTCAACGCGGCGCGTTAGGCATTTTCGGAGCGATGGTGCTGCTTCTATCGGTGCTTTTTACGGCAGTGGCCGTGGACACCGGCCGCCTGATGCTGGAACAGCGGCACTTGCAATCCGTGGCGGACATGGCGGCGCTGGATGCCTCGTCCCAAGCTGGCAGTTGCGGCGACGGCGAGCTGTCCACGGCGCAAGCGGCGGCGCAAGCCAGCGCCGCGCGCAATGGTCATCCCGTGGGCGGCGTACGGACTTTGGCCGTGGCTTTGGGGAATGCCGCACCGGGGGCGGACGGCGTCAGGGTTTTTGCCGCGAGCCCTTCCGCAACCGCCACGTCCGTGCAGGTCACCGCCGGCAACACGGTGCCGGCAAGCCTGTTTGCCGGCGGATTGCTTGGCGGGCAGGCAACGCTACGGGCCGGAGCCGTGGCGAGACGGCAGGTAGCGGCCGGTTTCTCCGCGGGCAGTGGGCTGGTGTCGCTGGATACCCAGAAATCAGCTATTTTGAATTCGTTGCTTGGCGGGGTTCTCGGTTCGACCGTGGCTCTCAATCTGGTTTCCTATCAAGGTATTGCCGCGGCCAAGGTGAAGCTTGCCGATCTGGTGGACGCCGCGACCGGCATAGGCACCGTGGATGAGCTTCTGAAGGCCGATCTGAGTTTGAGCGAGCTATTGCAAATCTATGCGGACGCGCTGAATGCCAACACTGCGGCAAACGCCGAAGCGATCGCCGCAATGCAGACGTTGATCAATGCGAATATTTCCAATTTGTCGGCCAAACTCGGCGATATTCTGGCGGTAACGACAGACGGCCCGGAAAAAGCCGCCTCCGCCAGCGTCAATTTGCTCGATCTGATCACCACATCGGCTCTGGTCGCCAATGGTCAAAATGCGTTGACATTGTCTCCAGGACTGACATTGCTGGGACTGCATGTAAATACGGTATTGAAAGTGATTGAACCGCCGCAGATTGCCATTGGTCCGCCGGGGATGGACGAGGATGGCGAATGGCGCACCCAGATGAAGACCGCGCAGGTGAGACTGAATGCTGCCGTTCAGGGAGGGCCTTCGATAGCGCTGGACGTTGCAGTGGATCTCGCTTTAAAGGTCGAGGTGGCTCAGGGCCGGGCCTGGCTAAAAAGTATCCAATGCCGTAATCAGGAAGACTCCAGCTCCACCGTTACTATCGGCGCGCGACCCGGAATTGCCTCGATTGCCCTGGCAAAGGCCACAAACCCCAGCGCTTCCGCGGCGGCAATTAGAGTCAAGTTGTTAGGTATTCCCGTCGCCGATGTGGAAGTGGGTTTGGATTTACCTCTTGAGCCTCCGGGCGAGACCGATCTGGAGTATCGGGTTAATGCGGATAATCCGTTGCCGCAGCTTCAGACTGCATCAAGCAGCGTCGGCGGAAGTCTCGGTAATGGTCTCGGCGGCCTTGCCGACAGCCTGGAACTCAGAGTTATTCCGCTCTCATTAACCTCGCTTGATCGCCTTCTTCTGGGACCTTTGCTGAATGCGTTATTGGGCAGTTTGGTCGGCGACTTGCTGGGCCAGTTGCTTTCTCCTTTGCTAACCCAGCTGAGCGCCACGGTTCTCGATCCCCTGTTACACCTGTTGGGAATCGAGGTTGGTAAGCTGGATGTCCAATTATTTGAACTGGATATCGACGGCCAGCGCCCCGAGTTGTTGGTTTGAAAGTGCGTGGGTCGGGTTAGCGGTAGCGTAACCCGACATTTCGAAGCCGTGGTTTCGGGATTTTCTCGTTGCGCATGCGTTCCCACGCTGGAGCGTGGGAAAAAGGAAAAGGAAAGGAAGCGCGACTGCCTGGTCAATCATGTTGACGACTGACTGGGGCATGCTTGAGATGATGCGTATGGAGGACTACGCTTTCTCGTTTTCATCGAGGACTGGGTCATACCAGACCACCTTGTTGCGCCCGGTCGCTTTGGCGCGGTACAAAGCTTTGTCGGCGGTTCTTACCAGTTCGACCGCTTTCAGATTCTCCCTCGCATACAGCGTGACGCCGCCCATGCTGATAGTGACGCGGCCTAAAGTCGAATCCAGATGCGGAATACCCAGCTTTTCAACGGCGCCACGCATTAGCTCGCACAGTGCATAGGCATCATCCCGCGTCGTATGGCTGAGCACTATCACGAATTCTTCTCCGCCATAGCGGGCGACGAGATCGGTGGCTCGTCTCACCGACCGGGAAAGAGCCCGCGCCACTTGAGCCAGGCAGCGGTCGCCCTCCTGATGGCCGTAGCGATCGTTAAATTTTTTAAAGAAATCGACATCCACCATGATCAGCGATATCGGTTGCTCGGAGCGACGGGCGTGGAACCATTCTTGCTCCAGTCCGATGTCGAAACGACGGCGGTTGGCCAGATGAGTAAGCTCGTCTTCTTCGGCGGCGTTTTCGAGGCCGAAACGCGACAGCAAGCTTTCCAACAAATCCTTATGCAACAGGTGGGCGGAGTAGAACAGGCTGATCCCCATCAACAAGATGGGCGGGATTGCGTTCCGGCCAAGCTCTTGATCCGCCAAAGCCAGCACCGACACGAGCGGCACCAGCAATCCCAATAAAAAGGCGGCGTAAACTGGCAGCAGTGCGCTAAGCCGCGGCAGAGCCTCTGCCGCGATCACTCCAAGCATGAGGATGACGGCTAATTTCGTTGTAAGCGATAAATAAGGGAACAACAACGGCGTGAATCCAAAGCCTAATCCCGCGGCCCCCGCTGCGATTATATCGGAGGTAAGAGACCCTCCTTTCAAGGTATCTTTGCCGATATAGCGCAGGGTCAGGCGGCCCGCAAACCAATGCCAGATGCCGCCGAACATGGCGATGATGAACCATGTAAGAAAAATGGAACGCGGCGTTTCCAACCAAAGGTAAGCGGCGAGCAAAACGGTATATAGGCAATGGATGACAAAAACCGTCGTCGTACGCCTATAAAGGTGGCGATGTAATTGCGTGAAAAGTTGTACGGGATCCATCATGATGGTTTGCCTTGGCCTGGATATTTCACCACGAAGTCTGAATGATGTGTCAACACTTTTCCAGACACATGGTTAAGCCGTTTTATACAGCAACCCGTAGTCCACAGGTCAATGCCGTTAAGTTAAGCGCATTGCGGCATAATTAATCAGTTAACAGACTGAAATTACAGGATAAACCAATGAGGCCGACTTAGCGGTATTCATACCAGCATTCTCGCGGCGCTCGTGGCTTTTTTTTACTGTGTGCCTTCAAGGGCAGCTTACAAAGCCTCCTGGACGACCTGTTCGTCACGCTGGAGAGCCGGGTAGGTCGGGCAAAAGCTTCATCGTTGCCCGACGTTAGGTGGCAACCTTACTTCACTATTGCGACAACCTGAAGCCGCCACCCAATTTGCCCCCCGGCAATGTCGGGCACAAAAAGCGCGTCCGACCTACCCGGCTGAAGGAGTTCCGGAACGTGTTCGACGCCGCGCCGCCCTGGCTGGCCAAGGCGCTGGGAAAAAGTCCGGCGGAAAGGAAGCGCTTCGCGGTCGGCACGGGCCGGCGGCCGGCCTGATTAAACCGATGAAATCGGGTTCGGATAAAGGCAATCCCACGCCTAGAGTTCGAACACATCGGCGTGCTCAGGATTCCGGCCACCCTGGCCGGAACCTCGCTGTTTCTTACAACCGCCCTGCCTTACGAGGGGCAAGCGCGACAGGCCGAGCATCAATACTCGGCATCGTGATAAACGTTCTGCACGTCATCCAGATCGTTCAGCAAATCCAGAAACTTTTCGAACGTCGCGACATCCTCGCCGCCGATCGGCGTGCCGCCTTTCGGCACGAACTGAATTTCGTCGACCTCGAAATCGATCTCGCCCAGTAAATCGATCAAGGCTTGCTTGGCCTTGAAGTAATCGCCCTGCGGGGTGAAGACGGTCAGTTTGCCGTCCTCGTTTTCGATGTCGGCCACATCCACATCGGCGGACAGCAAGGCGTCGAGCACCGCATCCTCGTCGTCGTGCTTGAGCGCCAGAATCGCGACATGGTCGAACATGTGGCTGACCGTGCCGGGCGTGCCGATCTTGCATTTCGTTTTGGTGAAGCACTGGCGCACGTCGCCGAAGGTTCGGTTGGGGTTGTCGGTCAGGCAGTCGACGATCACCATGCAGCCGCCGGGGCCAAAGCCTTCGTAGCGCGCGGGGGCGAAATCCTCTCCGGCGCCGCCTCTCGCCTTGTCGATCGCTTTTTCGATCACGTGGGCAGGCACCTGGTCTTTCTTGGCCCGTTCGATCAATCCCCGCAATGCTAGGTTTCCGGCAGGGTCGCCGCCCCCGGACTTGGCGCGCACATAAATTTCGCGGCCGTACTTGCTGTACAGCTTCGTCTTGGCCCCGGCGGTTTTGGCCATGGACACTTTACGGTTTTGATAAGCTCTACCCATCGGGCTGCTGCTCCCTTGAAGACAAAAAAACGGGATTTTACAGGCAAGCATTCGCGAAGAAAACCGTTAGTTTGCGGCTCCGCTTTTCCGTCTTCCCGTAATCGGTCCGACGCTTCCGTGCGCCCGAAGGCGGAAACGGGCCGCCGCGGAAGACGGAGAGGCGACGGTTGCCGGAACGGCCGGCTCGTAAACGCCCCGAATTCATCAAGCCGTCACAATGGCATTCTATGCCTGGGAAATTTTCAAGCCCGAGGAATGCAATCCATGCTCGACGAATCCCTCTTGCGCCAACCGCACGCCGGCCTTGCCGGAATATTTCGCTGGTCCGTTTCTCCCGCCGCGTCTGAATGTCCCAAAACCGATAGGGCTTGCGAACCCGTTCGAAGGCGGCCGGAATCGATACGCCGCCGCTGTGATACAACGCATTGAGTAGGTTGATTCCCCGTACCGGATACCCTTGGCAAGGATCATAATGCCAACACATCACTTCGTTTCCGTCCGTCCAGGCTTTCCCTTGGATTGTGGCGCCGAAAATCAATACCCCGTTTTCCCGCTCCGCTAAAAAGCGCGCCACTCGATCATGGCTCACTTCGCCATCCAGCATGGCCGACATCCCGGTGGCCGTTGCCGCTCCAAACGTACTGATCAGATAAGCCGTGTATAGCTTTAATTCTGTTTTTTCATCTTCTTAGCATACAAGTTTAGGCCGGACTGCGTAACGCCCGTTATTACTATGAGTTTTCTGGAATAACAAGGGAATGTGGTATTGGATCATCCCCGAACGTAATAAAAAAGTAGATATGCAGGCCGATGTTATTTATCGGGAGATAATCTACTATTTTATGAAAAATATCTATAGTAGATAAGCGTGTGTTAAGAATTGTAGATTATGATCTTCTGCATCAGGTTGTAATGCAGGAGAATATTTGCAACCCAGCCTTTTGAAGCCGGCAGCCGGTGCCTTGTGCTGTATGGAAAACCATATAGATTACAGAAAATTAAACCATATACCCATCTTATAAAGATCTAAAAACTCTTCCTATTTATAAGGATCGCTGAATCGCCGGATTGGAAGTCGCCGCGGCTAAATTCAAAATTTCCGCAAGGCAGATTCGCCTGAAAAACGGCAAGACTGCCCCTAGGGATTTGGCTTCAAATCACTTGCCGGCCCAAGACCTGGCAGGTCTACCACCCCTACTAGGAAGTTAATATCGGCCAGATCCTAAAGGCGGTAATCCAAGATTTCCAGCCTGATTGGCTATTTTCCCGAGACCCTGAGGGGCTGCGGATTGAACGGCCGCGTTTACCCCGAAAGGAACTCTTCGAACCTAATTTTCAATTAGGAGGAGAATGTTTTACTCGAATATTCAAGATAATCAAACCGAAAGTTTGACCTCGCCTATAACCTATTGATTTTATCCGTGGCGGTTTTATCGCGGCCTTTTTAAGGCCCTGGGCCCGCCTTTGGCTAAAAATTCATCAATCTACGCCCGGCTTATACGATAAGCCGGGCATTCACCCTTAGTTATAACAATGAATACTTCTTTTATAACGGTACTTTCCGCGCGCGGACTTTTTATGCGCCATTTCTTACGGATACTCGCACCGCTTTCATTCAGCGGCAATTTATTCGCCGCCACCGTCAACCTTGCCTGGGATCCCAGCGAATCTCCCGCTGTGGAAGGTTATAAGGTTGCTTACGGGACCGGCAGCGGCAACTATACTTCGACGGTCGATGCCGGCAACAAGACCTCGCTCTCGGTTTCGGGGCTGAACGCAGGAACGCGCTATTTTTTTGCGGTAAAGGCCTATGATTCGGCCGGAACCACCGAAAGTGCTTATTCCAATGAACTCACGCTTGCAACGCCCGCTCCTCAGGCACTGCCAGCCGGGCCGGATCCTGGGGATGCGCCCGCTCCGGATGCAAAATCCGATGGAGAAACTTCGGGCGGAACTCAAGGCGGAGCATCTGGCGGAGCGACCGCCGGGCCTCTCGCCGATGCCGAAGGCGATGGACTCATGGCCGCTTTTGGTTTCGAGGAAGACAGCGGCAAGACCGTAGTGGACGCTTCGGGCAACGGCAACCATGGCACGATCAAGGGTGCCGTCCGAACTGACGACGGCCGCCATGGAAAAGCGTTGATGTTCGATGGCGTCAATGACTGGGTCACCGTCAAACATGACGCCTCTCTGGATATGTCAAACGGCCTGACGCTGGAAGCCTGGGTGTATCCGTTGTCGCAGTCCAAGGGCAACAACGCGGTCATATTGAAGCAGGCGCCCAGGGGTGAAGCCTATGCCCTTTACGCCGAAGAGGAGGACGATCTGCCTGCCTCTTATCTCAACGACGGCGATTACCATAGGGTCGCCGGCGCCAACCGCCTGCCAGCAGACACATGGAGCCATCTCGTCGCGACCTATGACGGCGCTAATCAGCGCTTGTACGTGAACGGCGTCGAAGTTGCCCAGAGCCCGCAGACCGCGATGATCCGGCAATCCAAAGGAAAGCTCCGGATCGGCGGCAACAGCCTGGGCAATGAATATTTCCACGGCTACATCGACGAGGTGCGTATTTATAACCGGGCCCTGACGCCGAACGAAGTCGTCGCCAACCGGGATACTGCGGTCGATACTTCGAATCCTCCGCAATTTGTGATGGGAGACAATACCCTGCAACCTTGGGTCGATTACCGTTCGCAGGGCACCGCCAAAGCGTTCCGGACCGTACCCGCCGAATCCGGCATCCTCACGCAAATCTGGGTGTATCTCGACGCCGGTTCGACCGCAACGAGGTTGAGCGCCGCAATCTATAGGGATCGGTCGAGGCATCCCGGGACCCGTATGGCCCAGGGCAAATTGAGCCACCTCACGGCCGGCGCCTGGAACGCGATACCGGTTTCCGCCGTGTCGGTAACCGCGGGCCGTCCGTACTGGATTGCACTGCTCGGAACGGAAGGGCAAGTGGCTTTCCGGGATCAGACGGGCGCTTCGACCGGCCTGATGGAAACCAGCGCCTCTAATAAAGAGCTGAAGAAATTGCCTTATAAATGGAAAGGTTCGGCAACGGAACAGAATGCGTCCATGTCTGTCTACGGCAAGGGGTATTGACCGGACGGCGGTCTGAGCGGACGGGGTTTGCGGCCCCGTCTGCCGTTTAGGAAGCTCTGAATAAGTGGTTTTTATAAGCGACACCGTGCGACATCCGTGGCACCTCGCCGAAAATGGGCAAATCCTTCCCGGCAGCGCCCGCTATCGGGGTGATTTCACTCAGTGTTCTCGGTTTTCCAGGGCGAAGGACAAAGGTCTCCCTAGGTCGGCTGCAGCGCCTGCCGAACGTGATAAAGATTGCCCAGGGCAAACAGCAAGTAGAGTTGTTGGGCATTCTTGAACAGCCCCCGGTAACGCACTTTGGTATAGCCGAACTGGCGCTTGACGATCCGGAACGGATGTTCGACCATGGCGCGTAACGGCGCCAGCATGTGGTTGTGAAGGGCTTGCTCTACCGGCAACTCCTCACCCTTCCCCCGCTTGAACGGAAAGGCCCAAACCGGCTCACCTTCCAGGCGATCCGCCGCCAGATTCCGGTCCTTGCGGGTATAGGCCCGATCGCCCAGCACGACCCGTTCCTCGCCGTGCAGCAACGCCTCCGTCATGACCCCATCCGCCACCTTGGCGGTGGTCATCTCCACAGTATGCACTAACCCCGACTCGGCATCGACCCCAATGTGCGCCTTCATCCCAAAGTGGTAATTGTTCCCTTTCTTGGTCGAACTCATCTCGGCATCCCGTTTGCGCGCCCGGTTCTTGGTGGACGGCGGGGCAGCGATTAATGTCGCATCGACGATCGTGCCTTGCCGTAGCAACAGGCCTTTTTCGGCCAACAGCGCCGCCGTTTCATCAAATAGGGTTTGTGCCAACTGATGGCGTTCCAGCAGATGCCGGAACTTGAGGATCGTGGTTTCATCCGGCAGGGCGTCCTCGCCCGCATCGAGCCCGGCAAACTCGCGCAGCAGCGGCATGTCGTGCAATACTTCCTCCATCGCCGGATCGGAATAGCCGAACCACTGCTGCATCAGGTGAATGCGCAACATCGTCGCCAAGGGAAAGGGGCGGCGGCCTCGGCCCGCTGTCGGGTAGTGCGGCGCTATCCGGCTCGTCCACAAACTCCAAGGCACTACCTGCTCCATCTCTTGGAGAAATTGCTGCCGCCGAGTCTGTTTCGGTTTCTTCACAAACAGTGGGGCACTGAGTCCGAGTTGCTTCATGGCGGGCACCTATCGAAAATGGCAAGCTGCGGATATTTTATCCCAGGCGTAGGACTTATTCAGAGTTTCCTTTAGTTAATGGCCGGTGGATAAGCGAAGCGCATCCACCAGATGGCCTGATGCCTTTCCGGACGTGCCGGACCCGCGAAGGCGCCCCAGCACGGACGGGATAGCCCGCCCCGCATCAGGCTGGCGTGCGCTCCGGACTTGAATATCCGGAACCGGCGTTAGAGCGTTTTCGTTCGGCTGTCCGGCCTGTGGAGCAAGGGCGAATGATTCGCCCGTTTCCGCGCTTTGAAAGCGAATGAATTCCCACACCCCCTATGAAAACGCGCTCAAAATTTAAAACCGATTTTCCGGCAGAAATCGAAACTCAGAGCACAGCGCTTGGTCATACAGTGGTCGCTACGGTGCTTTTCACTTGTTAGGCCGTTGCAAATACCGGAGACCCACTCACCGCTGACCGGAGTTATAAAACAATGCCCGGATTACTACGCAACCTGCTCGGCTTTATCATTTTGGTGGCAACGATCGGTCTTGCGACCTGCCAAGCGATGGTGAGGGCTGAGCCGTCCGTTCCGATTGCCGCATTCAAAGATTATCCTTCTCGCGGCCAACAGGCAAAATGATGAATCCCTCCGGCAAAACCCGGCGCTTTATCGAGGATCTGCTGCAGCGTTATTCTCCGCGCGGCTTGCTGCTCTATTTTCTGCCGATGGCATTGATTCCGGCGACGTTTATCGCGTTGGCAAAAGGCCATGTGCTGAATGTTTTAATCGATGCGGCCGGTTTCGCGTTGTATATGCTGGCTGCCGTGTGTTTGCGCCAAGGACTGCAGGCGGAATATGTTTACCATAAAAGCCGTATCGCCGGCCCGCCCAATCCGCCGTTGAAAACGATCGCCGCAGCGATTGCGGCGCTGGCGACCGGCATGGTCGCCTGGTTGGGCGCGGGACATTCGCTGCCGGCGGGGATGCTGTTCGCCAGCGGCGCGTTTCTGGGCATGTATTTGCGTTACGGCTTCGACCCGCGCGTGGAAAAGCGGAAAATCACGGCGGCCTACGGCTATTCCGGGGATGAAATCCGGCAGGCACTCGAAGACTCGTCGCGCGTCATCCGCGGTATCGAGCAGGCCAACGCCCGGATACGCAATGCCGAATTGAACCGGCGGATCGAACGGATCTGCGATATCGCCGATGATATTCTGGCGGATATCGCGGCCGACCCGCGCAATTTCCGAAGGGCGCGGAAATTTCTGAACGTCTACCTCGAAGGCGCCCGCCAAGTGAGCGAAGGTTATGCGGAAACCCACCGGCAGACCTCATCCGAAGCACTGGAACAGAATTTCCGCAACGTGCTGGAAACCATCGAATCGACCTTTCAGGAGCAGCATCAAAAACTGATGGAAGAAGACGCGTTCGATTTGGACGTCAAAATCGAAGTCTTGAATACGCAGATGAAACGGGAAGGGATCCGCTAATGACCTCATTTTCGGAGTATGGCTTATGAATAACCCCCAGGCTTCCGCGGCAAACGAATCAACAAGCGGCACCTCCGGAAGCGCCGCGTTCGACGAAATCGTGCCCGGCGTGACGGCCGAACCGGCGCCGCTTGCAAAGGCGCCGCCGGAGAAGCGGCAGCGCGTCAGGCAGTTGTTGAACGAAATCGAGGTCGGCAATACGAATTCGATCCTTTTCTTCGGCAGCAAGGCGCAGGAACAGTTGACGACGATTTCCGACCGGATGCTGGACGGCGTCAGGAACAAGGACACCGGGCCGGCCGGCGAAGACCTGAACGAAATGGTCGCGGCGCTGCGCGGCTTCGAGGTCGACAATCTGGACCCGAACAAGAAACAGGGAATTTTCGACAAGCTGCTGGGCCGGGCCAAACCGGTCGTCAAATTCCTGCAGCAATACGAAGAAGTGCGCAAGCAGATCGACAGGATCACCGACCGGCTGGAGCGGCACAAAACCGCCTTGCTGACCGACATCGTTTCGCTGGACAAACTCTATCGGGCCAATCTGGACTACTTTAACACGCTGGAGGATTACATTGCCGCCGGCGAAGAAAAACTGCGCCAGCTGGACGAGGGCGTGATTCCGGAACAGGCCAAAAAAGCCGAAAGCAGCGAACAGGTGATCGCCGCCCAAGCCCTGCGCGACCTGCGCGCGGCCCGCGACGATCTGGAGCGGCGCGTGCACGACCTGCGCCTGACCCGGCAGGTCGCGATGCAAAGTCTGCCCGGCATCCGCCTGGTGCAGGAAAACGACAAGGGCCTGGTCAACAAGATCAATTCGACGATCGTGAATACGGTGCCGCTCTGGCGCCAGCAACTGGCGACCGCGGTGACCCTCTACCGTTCCGCCGAGGCGGCCGAAACGGTCAAGGCCGCGGCCGACCTGACCAACGAACTGCTGGCCGCGAACGCCGAAAGCCTGAAGCAGGCGAACGCCGAAACCCGCAGGCAGCTGGAACGCGGCGTGTTCGATATCGAAACGGTCAGGAAAGCCAATCAGGCGCTGATCGCGACGATCGAGGAAAGCCTGCAGATCGCGGACCAGGGCAAAAAAATGCGCCGCGAAGCGGTCGCGCAGTTGGAGCAGTGCGAAGCCGACCTGCGCAAGACGCTGGCCGCGGCGTCGGCCGGGGAAGACGGTTAAAGGTTGTTACGCAGTGAAAGCCGCCTGATAAAATCCCCCCTGCCCCTTAAAAAGAGGAGCCTGGGGGGATTTAAAAATGCCCTACCCCCTTCAGAACTTCCCGAAAAACAACCTCCATCACCCCTTCAATATTTTTTAGCACCTCAACGTTCGTAAACCGCAGCACCGCCAATCCCTGGTTCTGCAGATACAGCGTCCGCTGCTGATCATAATACTGTTGCTCCGGTTCAAAATGCTGCCCGCCGTCCAACTCGATCACCAATTTCGCTTGGGGAGCGTAAAAATCCACAATGTAACCGCCTATCGGCTTCTGCCGATAAAACTGCACGCCCGAAATTTGTTTGCGCCGTACGCGCGACCACAGTATTTTCTCGGCATCGGTCATGTTGCTGCGCAAGCTGCGGGCTTTGAATTTAAGGTTCAGGTTGTAAGTCAGCATTGGAAATCCCCCCTGGCCCCCCTTTTTCAAAGGGGGTATGGTTTTGGTTTTGGTTTTGGTTTTGGTTTTGGTTTTGGTTTTGGTTTTGGTTTTGGTTTTGGTTTTGGTTTGGTTTTGGTTTTGGTCTTTACCGAAACTGACCCCTTTCTCGTTTTCAAAAGGAGTCTTGTCCCGGTCGTTATAAAGTTACCAATACCCATTTCTTTTCCCTTTTTTCGAAAAAGATATTGCCCTCATTAGTTGAAGTTAACAAGAACACTTTCGCTCTTTCTTCATTAAAGCGGAATATCGTCGTATGAATTTACCACTCCTGCGCTTTCCCCCGTTTGAAAAAGACACTTCTTCAATATCAACGCCAAAAACTTCAATGCACTGCCGCTTCCCCCCTTTGAAAAAGGGGGGTTAGGGGGGATTTTCAAAAACAAACCGCATCGAAATCATTTCGGAGTAGTTAAGGAAACCCTGAAGAAATCGCCTGTCCATAGTCTATCAATTCGCCACACGCTAATCGTCATCTTTATTCATCTGTATAGCACTTTTCGCGAAAGCGATAACAAGCTCTCTTAAGGAAACTCTGAATAAGTCCTACGCCTGGGATAAAATATCCGCAGCTTGCCATTTTCGATAGGTGCCCGCCATGAAGCAACTCGGACTCAGTGCCCCGCTGTTCGTGAAGAAACCGAAACAGACTCGGCGGCAGCAATTTCTCCAAGAGATGGAGCAGGTAGTGCCTTGGAGTTTGTGGGCGAGCCGGATAGCGCCGCACTACCCGACAGCGGGCCGAGGCCGCCGCCCCTTTCCCTTGGCGACGATGTTGCGCATTCACCTGATGCAGCAGTGGTTCGGCTATTCCGATCCGGCGATGGAGGAAGTATTGCACGACATGCCGCTGCTGCGCGAGTTTGCCGGGCTCGATGCGGGCGAGGACGCCCTGCCGGATGAAACCACGATCCTCAAGTTCCGGCATCTGCTGGAACGCCATCAGTTAGCACAAACCCTATTTGATGAAACGGCGGCGCTGTTGGCCGAAAAAGGCCTGTTGCTACGGCAAGGCACGATCGTCGATGCGACATTAATCGCTGCCCCGCCGTCCACCAAGAACCGGGCGCGCAAACGGGATGCCGAGATGAGTTCGACCAAGAAAGGGAACAATTACCACTTTGGGATGAAGGCGCACATTGGGGTCGATGCCGAGTCGGGGTTGGTGCATACTGTGGAGATGACCACCGCCAAGGTGGCGGATGGGGTCATGACGGAGGCGTTGCTGCACGGCGAGGAACGGGTCGTGCTGGGCGATCGGGCCTATACCCGCAAGGACCGGAATCTAGCGGCGGATCGCCTGGAAGGCGAGCCGGTTTGGGCCTTTCCGTTCAAGCGGGGGAAGGGTGAAGAGTTGCCGGTAGAGCAAGCCCTTCACAACCACATGCTGGCGCCGTTACGCGCCATGGTCGAACATCCGTTCCGGATCGTCAAGCGCCAGTTCGGCTATACCAAAGTGCGTTACCGGGGGCTGTTCAAGAATGCCCAACAACTCTACTTGCTGTTTGCCCTGGGCAATCTTTATCACGTTCGGCAGGCGCTGCAGCCGACCTAGGGAGACCTTTGTCCTTCGCCCTGGAAAACCGAGAACACTGAGTGAAATCACCCCGATAGCGGGCGCTGCCGGGAAGGATTTGCCCATTTTCGGCGAGGTGCCACGGATGTCGCACGGTGTCGCTTATAAAAACCACTTATTCAGAGCTTCCTTAAAGCCCTTCTTCCGATAAAGCGACTGGGCTAACGCATTGTTCTTGTCCGCCCAAACCATAATCCTCTTGCCCCCGCCCTGAACAGCAAAGCTAATCGAGGCATCCGGACCACTTTTCCAATCAATCGCACTAACATTGTGCACTGTATATGCACCACATTTGTGCGCATTGCTTAAATTGCTTCATCCCGGTACGGCAGCTCCAGTTTTTCCGACCACATATCGAAGATGGTGCAAAAATTGCTTGAAATCTGGGTATTTTTTCTCATCCCTATTTTAAGCGGAAGGACAAATAAAATGCTGTCAGAGGTTGAGCGTTTCGAAACATTTTCTCCTTATATCCGGAGTGTGGCCCAATGCAAGGAAATCCTCCGGGAACTGAACGGCACCTGGGGGCTGATTTCGTCGATCGCCGAAATCAGCTGTCCCAAAGAAGCCGCCTCCATCCTGCCCGCGATGGAGGCGACCAAGCAGGGTTTCGGCGATCTGGAAAAAAAGCTGACTCATCAGCTGGTTTCCGAGGAAATCAACAAGACCTGCCTCGAACTCAATTCCAAGGCGCAAGTCTCGATCGACATTCTGGTGCGGAACCTGTACGAGCGCACCGCGGACATCGGTTTCCTGGCCACCAATGCCGATATCTGCGATTTCGTGCTGAACGCCGTCAAAAGCGAAGATGCCGACACCGGCTCGATCAACCGCTTGCTGGACGAATACGGTTCGAAATATACCGTTTACGACGACATCATCGTCCTGGATACGCAGGGCCGCATTCTGGCCAGGCTGGACCGCGAAGCGACCCCCGTCGAGCAGGCCGTTTCCGACCCGATCATCCACCGAACGCTGAATTCGACCGAAGACTATGTTGAAACTTTCGGAAAGACCGTCCTGCGTCCCGACACGGACCGCGCGCTGATTTATTCGAAACGCATCGCCGACCCGGCCGACGGCGCCGTGCTCGGCATCTTGTGCCTGTCGTTCCGCTTCGATAACGAGATGGAAGGCATTTTTCGCAGCCTGCAGAAAAAAGGCGACAAGGCGGTCATTTTACTGCTGAACGCCGACGCCAAAGTCATCGCCACCAGCGATTTCGACCATGTGCCGATCGGCCGCCGCCTCGAAGCCGTGCCGGAAGGCCGCGAGTTCGGCATCACCGACTTCGCCGGGCGGGAATACCTGTCGGTGACGCACCGGGGCCGTCCCTACCAGGGTTATGCCGGCCAGGAATGGTACGGGCACGCCATGATTCCGCTGCAATCGGCCTTCGGCGCATCCGCGGCCGACAAGGAAATCAACGCGGAAATCCTCCGCCACGGCGACGCCCTGTCCACCGAACTGTCCAGCCTGATCGCGGGCGCCGCCGAAGGCATCAACCAGTTCCTGCACCGCGTCATCTGGAACGGCCAGATCATGGCCGCCAACGAACATGGCCATCTTCTGTCGCTGAAGGCGATCCTGCGCCAGATCCGTTCGATGGGCGCCCGCACGGCCCAGGCGCTGGCCGATTCGAGCAGCAAGCTGCACATCACGATGATTACCGCCGAACTGCGCAATGCCGAATCCATCGCAAGGCTGATGATCGACATCATGGATAGGAACCTTTACGAACGCAGCAACGACTGCCGCTGGTGGGCCCTGACTTCGGAAATCCGCCGCCTGCTGTCCGAAGGCCGCCTAGGCGACAAAGACAAGCGGAAAATGACCGACATTCTGATTTACATCAACAAACTGTACACGGTCTATACACGCCTTTTCATCTACGACATCAAGGGGGTGATCGTCGCCGAATCCAATCTCCATCACGATCCCGTGGAGGCGGTAGACAGGCCCGTCAATGCCGCCTATGCGCAAGAGACGTTTTATTTGCGCTCGCCGCAGGAATACCGGGTATCGCCGTTCGAAGAGACCTGGCTGTACGGCGACGAACCGACTTATGTGTATAACGCGGCCATCCGCCATTTCGACGATCCGAACAAGGTCGTCGGCGGTATCGGGATCGTTTTCGATTCGGCCCGCGAATTCAGGCAGATGCTGGAAGACTGCCTGCCCGAAAAAGCCGGCGTTTTCGGTTTGTTCGTGGAGCGGCCCGGCGGACGCATTATCGCCTCGACCGGAGCGTCTCCCTACCAAAACGGCGAAACGCTCGAAATCCTCCAGGAGTTTTCCGAACTGCAAACGGGCTCCGGCAAGTCCAGAATCGTGCTTCACGACAAAACCTACTATGCCGTCGGCTGTTACTCGTCGCGCGGCTACCGCGAATTCAAAACCACGGGGGACTACCGAAACGATGTGGCCGCCTTCGTCTTCATCCCCATCGGCGAAGAAAAAGCCGAAGCGGCCGTTACCGATCAGCGCGAAGTCATTACCTACCCGCAAGAGCCGGTCATCGGCGAAACCGTGGATCTGGCGACGTTTTACATCGGGAGCAAGGTCTATGCCTTTCGTGCCGCCGATGTGCTGGAAGCCGTCGAAGCCGCGCGGATCAATCGGCTGCCCGGCGTAGAATCCTATATCGTCGGCAGCATCCTGTATTACGACAACCGGGGGGAGGAAGGCAGCGACAGATTCCCGATCATCGTGGTGGACGGCAAAATTCTGACCGGGACGCCGCCGGTCGATCCGGAAAATCCGGAAAACATCAAAGGCATCATCGTCGTGGTCCGGACCGCAACCGGCGTCATCGGCCTATTGGTCGACGATATCGATGCGATCCCCACCTTTGAAAAGCGGCAAATCCAGCCTGTCGACGAACTATTGCGCGGCGACGGCGGCTACGTAAAGTCGCTGGTCAACCTCTGCGACCACAACGCGTCCGGGCAAATGCTGGTCGTCCTGGATCAAAACCTGATTCTGTCCTCGGTTCGGAAACGGTAGCGGATTGAAATGAAATGTTTGTTGGGTAAACCTGGGCTGTAAGGCGGAACGCGCCAGCGGTTCCGCCATAACCAGCGGTTCCGCCATAAGAAGGGTTTCAGTATCAACGGCCATTGAGCATCGCGACGAAGACGACGCTCCCACGGCGGTGGAAACACAGGGCCGGGCGGATTCGCCGACAGGCAATCCGCCTCCGCTTTGAAGGCTATTGGCGTTTTGCTGCCGCGAAAACACCCTACAGCTCTGGGCGAATCCCATCCCGCATCCGGACTCCTGGCCGCCCGCGTCAATAGACATCCCTCAGATAGCGTTTATCCTGCCCCATCCGTCCGACATAGGCGGCGGCGTGTTCGGCGCTCATCGCGCCGTGCTCCTGCACGATTTGCCTGAGCGCCGCATCCACGTCCTTCGCCATCCGGGCGGCATCGCCGCAGACATAGAAATGCGCGCCGTCTTCCAGCCAGGCCCACAGCTCGGCGCCGTGTTCGAGCATCCGGTGCTGCACGTAGATTTTTTCGGCCTGGTCGCGCGAGAAAGCGGTATCCAGCCGATGCAGATAGCCGTCCTTTTGCATTCCCGTCAGTTCGTCGCGGTAGTAAAAGTCGGTTGCGGCGTGCTGCTCGCCGAAGATCAGCCAGTTTTTGCCTTTCGCGCAGACGGCCCGGCGCTCCTGCAGGAACGCCCGAAACGGCGCGACGCCGGTGCCGGGGCCGACCATGATCATCGGCGTCTCGGAACGTTTGGGCGGACGGAAGTGCGCCGATTTCTGGAGGAAGATCGGCACTTCGGCACCGGCCGCCCGGTCGGCGAGAAAGGTCGAGCACACGCCGCCGCGCGCTTTGCCGCCGGAGGCATAACGCACCGCCGCCACGGTCAGATGCACCTGCAGCGGGTCGACCTTCGGGCTCGAAGCGATCGAATACAAGCGCGGCTGCAGCCTCTTGAGCACGCCCAGCCATTCGCCGGCCGCCGCCCGAATCGGAAATTCATGCAGGACGTCGACGATCTGCCGGCCCCACAACCATTCTTTCAACCGGGCCTTGTTTGCCTCTTTCAGGAGTTCCGCGAGCGCGCCGCTGCCCGAACGTTCGGCGACAAAACGCAACAAGTCCGGCGTAATCCGGGCAATCTCGTAATGGCGGAGCAGCGCCTCGCCAAGCGGCAATGCTTCCCCGTCCACAACGACCGGCTCCGCAGGCGAAAGCTGGAGCGCCGCCAACATCTCGGCGGCCAGGTCGGGACAGTTGACCGGCCAGACGCCCAGCGCATCGCCGGCTTCGTAGGTAAAGCCGCTGCCGGTCAGATCGAAAGCGAACTGCCGCGTTTCCTTCACAGCGCCGGGCGCATTGAGCAAGCGGTTCAATACGAGGCGGCTGCGCAGCGGACGGTTCCGATCGTATGCGGGTACCGCAACCGGAGACAGGGCCGCCTCCTCGTCGTCCTCGCCGGCGCCTGCCGGCACCGGAATCTTCCGAGTGGCTTGCCGGACCGGCGCGGCGGTTCCGGCCAGCGCCTGGGCGACCGCCGCGAGCCAGGCTTCGGCCGGGATCTGGAATTCCGGTTCGCAGTCCGTGCGCGGAGCCAGCCGCTGCGCACCCAGCGCCTCCAGGCGCGCGTCGAGCTTGCGGCCGAAGCCGCAGAACTGGTCGTAATTGGAATCGCCGAACGCCAGCACCGAAAATTGCAATTGTTCCAACCGGGGCGCGTCGCCGGCCTCCAGCATCGACCAGAACGCGCAGCCGTTGTCCGGCGGATCGCCGTCGCCGAAGGTACTCGCCAACAGCAATAGACGCGACACGCCGGTCAGGTCGGCCGCCTTGCAAGCGTCCATGTCGGCAAGCCGAACGTCATACCCTTCGGCGGTGAGCCGCTCGGCACAGCGGCCGGCGAAACCTTCCGCGTTGCCGGTCTGCGAAGCCCATAAAATCGTCAACGGCGGCTTGGCGGGCGCCGGCGTTTCCACGGCGGCCGGCGCCGGCATCGCAGACGGGTCCACGGCGCGCGCGAACAGGCCGGCCAGCACGCCGTCCAACAGCAGCCGCTTGCCGTCGTCGAGCGGCGCGCCGGACGGCAACACCGGAACGCCGGTTGCTTGAGAAGCCGATGCGCCGCAGCGCAAGCCGGTCAAATAGCCTTGTAGATAGCGCTGTTCCTGCGCATCCAATACGATGGCAGGCACGGCGTCGAGGCCGAGAAATTTAGCGAGAGCATCGATCTGTTGCATGTTCGGTTCCGTGTGAAGTGGAGTCGATGCGCCGGCATTGGCGCGGACGGGAACGCCGTTGTTCCCGCTGACGGTCGAATGAGAAAAAGGCGTATCGGCGACGCGCGTCAGGGCCACCGCGCAAAATTTGAATTCGGGCTGCTGCGACAACGGATCGATCGCATCGCTGGTCACCGCGTTGATCGCCAGGTCTTCCCCGAATACGTCGTTCCAATGGAAAGGCGCGAAGCAGTTGCCAGGCCGCACCCGGTCCGTGACCACGGCCGGCAGCACCGCGCGGCCGCGCCGGGAACGGATTTCGACCCGGTCCTTGTCGCGCACGCCGAGCGCGGCGGCGTCTTCGGGATGGATTTCGACGAACGGCCCCGGATTCAGCTTGTTCAGCGTCGGAATTTTGCCGGTCTTGGTCAGGGTATGCCATTGGTGCTGCAAACGGCCGGTATTCAGCACGAACGGAAAATCGCGGTTCGGCAGTTCCGCCGGCGCCATATACGGGCGCGGCAAAAATACGCCCTTGCCGCTTTCGGTCGGAAAGACGAACTTGGGCGTACCGCCGTCCGGGTGCGTTTTGAGCGTCTGGCTGACGCCGTCGTTCAGATAGCGGATCGGATGCCGGTCGGCCGCGTCGTCCGGCGGGCAAGGCCATTGCAGCGGCGTTTCGCGCAAGCGTTCGTAACTGGCGCCGCGGATGTCGTAGCCGGTTTTCGGATTCCAGGCGCGCTTGATTTCCTCGAACACCTCGGCTGCGGAGGCGTAAGCGAAGGCTTCCGCATAGCCCATCTCGCTCGCGACGCGGGCAATGATTTGCCAATCGGGCAGCGCCTCGCCGGGCGGCTCGACGGCCTTTCGCATCAGCGTCATGTTGCGCTCGGAATTGATCATCACGCCTTCGGCCTCGGCCCACAACGCGCCGGGCAGCAGGATGTCCGCATAGCGGTTGGTTTCGGTGTCGAGAAAGGCGTCCTGAGTGATCACCAGCTCGGCCGCGCGCAGGCCGGCAATCACGTTGTCGCGGTTCGGCACCGTGGCGACCGGATTCGTGCAGATGATCCAGCACGCCTTGATGCGGCCTTCCCGCATCGCCTCGAACATCGCCACGGTGCCGTCACCCGGATCACTGCGCAGCGTGCCGGAAGGGATACCCCACAAGCCTTCGACGAACACACGGTCCTTTTCGACCAGCGCCGAACGCTGGCCCGGCAGGCCCGGCCCCATGTAGCCCATCTCGCGCCCACCCATCGCATTGGGTTGCCCGGTCAGCGAAAACGGCCCGCTGCCGGGCCGGCAGATCGCCCCGGTCGCCAGATGCAGGTTGCAGATCGCGTTGGTGTGCCAGGTGCCGTGCGTGCTTTGATTGAGTCCCATCGTCCAGCAGCTCATCCATTCGCCCGCGGCGCCGATCCATTCGGCGGCCTTGCGGATGTCGGCTTCATCCAGGCCGGTAATCTCCGCGACCTTCGCGGGCGGATAGTCTTCCAGAAAAGCCGGCATCGCCTCCCAGCCTTCGGTAAAGCGGGCGATGAAATCCGCGTCGGCCCGGCCGTTTTTGACGAGCAGATGCAACAAGCCGTTCAGCAGCGCCAGGTCGGTGCCGGGTTTGATCTGCAAGAACAAGCCGGCCTTGTCGGCGGTCGCGTTGCGGCGCGGATCGACCACAATCAGTTTGGCGCCGGCCTTGACCCGGTCCATCAGCCTGAGGAACAGGATCGGATGACAGTCGGCCATGTTCGCGCCGATCACGAAGAACAGGTCGGCGCGGTCGAAATCCTGGTAGGAGCCCGGCGGCCCGTCCGCGCCCAGCGACAGTTTGTAGCCGCTGCCGGCGCTGGCCATGCACAGACGCGAGTTCGATTCGATATTGTTGGTGCCGACGAAACCCTTGGCCAGCTTGTTGGCGAGGTATTGCGCTTCCAGCGACATCTGGCCGGACACGTAGAACGACAGCGCGTCCGGCCCGTGCGCGTCGAGGATCGCGCGCAGGCGGCGCGCGGTTTCGCGAATCGCGTGATCGACCGCGACGCGGGCCGGTTCCTGCCGGCGTTCGTCGCGCAGGTAGGCATGCTCCAGACGGCCAGATTCTGCGATGGCCTGAATACAGGTATTGCCTTTGGTGCAAAGCCGGCCGAAATTGCTCGGATGCCGCTTGTCGCCGGCCACTTTGACCACTTTGCCGTCCCGGACGTCCATCACGATACCACAGCCTACGCCGCAATAAGGGCAAACGCTTTTGATCTGGCTTGTCGTCATAAAAAGGGGCGTTCCGCTGTGGATTACGTTATACTTTGAAATATATCGAAGATTATCAAGCAATAATCGAGCCATAATAAAATGCTTATAAATCAGCCAATTACGTGCAGGACGTTGCGATTCGCGCACCAAAATAACTCGATGGCCTTACGATACGCTCTCAAATGGCGCACAGCGGAGTAAAAACATATGACACGAACCGTCTTGGCGATTAGCCATATCGCCTGTGAAGATCTGGGGACGCTGGAAACGGCGCTGCGGCGTTTCGGCTTTACGATCGAGACGGTCGACGCCGCGGTCGCCGACCTGAAAGGCATCGATCCCTTGCGGCCCGATCTGCTGGTGATCCTGGGCGGCCCGATCAGCGTTTACGAAGCCGACGCCTATCCTTTCATCGATGATGAAATCGCCTTGATACGCGCGCGGCTTGCCGCCCAACGGCCGACGCTCGGCATCTGCCTGGGCGCACAACTGATCGCGAAAGCGCTGGGCGCCGACGTCTATCCGGGAACGCAAGGCAAGGAAATCGGCTGGGCGCCGCTGTTGCCCGGCAAGGAGGCGGCGCAGTATCCGGCGTTGGCCGAAATGGCCGCCGCGCGCTTGCCGGTCTTGCACTGGCATGGGGACACCTTCGATTTGCCGCCGGGCTGCCGCCATCTCGCCGCGACCGCGGCCTATCCGAATCAAGCCTTCGCGGTCGGCCGCCATGCCCTCGCCTTACAGTTTCATTTGGAGGTCACTGCGGCAGGTATGGAACGCTGGTTCGTGGCGCATGCCTGCGAACTCGGCCAGCAACGGATCGGCATACCGCAATTACGGGCGCAAAGCTTGCGCCATGCGCCTGCGCTCGCGGCGGCAGCCGCACGTTTTTGGAACCACTGGCTAAGCGAGGCGTTCGGCGAGGCCGGCGAGAAAACGGCCATGACGGATCCGGAACCCGGCGTCGGCGGCTGCTTTTAGTTCGAAAATCAAGGCGGCATGCTGACCGGGTGCGGACGCATCGAATGGCCGGAATACGTCCGCGACGCCGGTTCGATCAGCGAATGAACCTGTCTGGATGATCAGATACTATCGGAATCGGCAGCCGTTATATCCGGCGACCGCTCCCGGCCGCGTCAACGGTTTCGGGCGGCCGGCCGCACAACGAAGGCATGACCTCTTCCGCAAACAGATTCAGCGAACGTTGGAGGCCGGCCGGCGGCAGACAGCCGAAAAAGGCCGGCAGCAGGTTGAAATGGCGAATGCCGAGACTCTCCCGCAACTCCCCGATGCGCTCGCGGCAGGTGGCGGGCGAGCCGACCACCACCATATGTTTGATGAAAAGCCTGGGTTCGAGATTGGCCATGTCGATCACTCCCTTTGCCCGCTGCGATTGGCCTACATTCCGTAATTTCGCCAGCAGCTCCGGCAATACCGGCAACAGCTCGCGTTCGGCGGCCGCGTCCGATTCGGCGACATAGGTGAAACGTCCGAACGGCACCGTGGCCGGGTCTCCGCCGGCTTCGACGAACCAGCGCAGATTGTCGCGCGCATGGGCAGCCGACTGGATGCCGTGAATGATCAGGCGATGGCCGGCGGCACCCGCCCAGCGCGCCAAATCCTCGCTGTAGGTGCCGATATAGATCGGGGGATGCGGTTTCTGCACGGGCTTGGGCTGTACGTCGATCGCCGCCCCGTCCATCTGCAAAGGCCGATCGGCCCAGCAGTCCAGCACCTGTTGCAGCGCACGGGGAAATTGTTCCCTGGCCGCCGGATTGTCGACGCCGAACGCCTGGAGATAACGTTCGCTGCCGCCGCGGGAAACGCCGAAGTCTACTCGCCCACGCGACAAACAGTCCAGGCTGGCCAGTTCTTCGGCGAGCCTGATCGGCTGGTGCAGCGGCAACAGCAGCAGCGAGAATCCCAGTCGGATGGTGCGCGTACGCGCAGCCATCGCCGCGGCCACGACCAGGGGAGACAGGACGTGGCGGCCGCCTCGCTTCTGCCGCGTTTGAAAATGTTCTTCGTTGAGCCACAGGGAATGAAAACCCTGGCGCTCGGCCCGTTTGGCCAACGCGGGCCATTGCGCCGGAGCGCTCGATTCAAAGCCTGCGGCGGAGCCGGAAAGACCGAACACCATCCCTTGCCGGTCGATAGGTTGTTGGTTTTGTGTGTGTTTGTGGGTGGATATTTTTGTCATTGCGGACTCCCTGGGTTGGATCGACAAGTGCTAAGGATTTGGCTCCAAATAATTTCCCGACCAAAGACCTGCCAGGTTTTAAAAACCTGGCAGGTCTACCGGCATACCAGGAAGTTAATATCGGCCAGTCGCGGCTTAGCCGCGATGGGCACCTCAATGCGGCTAAAGCCGCTCCTACACACGAGGAGCTTTTATTTGTGCCGAACACTATTAGCTGCCGGGCCGCCGGCGAGAATCTCCCCGATCTGCTCCGGGGAAAGCTCGACGCCGAAAATATCCCGATAAAAGCGTGCCGTCTCCGCCGCGAGATCGATATCGTCGAACAGCGACGGATGGAATTGGCTGGCGGCCCAAAGCACCGTGAGCGGCTGTTCCGCGGTACGATTCGCCCAGGTGTGCGCGGCGCACGGCGCGACCAGCAGATGCCGGTTGCGTACGGCCGAAAGACCGGCGAAGCGAGGCTCGCGCACCAGCATTTCCGCATCCTCGCGGCTGACGACGATCAGAAAGTCCGGATCCCAGGCCAGCAGTTGCTCCATCGTGAAGCTGCGCGCTTCAATGCTGCGACCGTCGTCCGTGACGCTTTCGCCGCCGGCGGCGCGAATCCACCATTCGACCACCAGGTGCGGCTGGGTCAGTGTCGCCGGATTGAAATACAGCACGCGCGGCCGCACCGGCTTGCTCCGTTGCAGCCGCGCGGCGACAGTGGCCAGTATATGATCGAAGCGCTCGACGTAACGGTCGGCGGCGTCCGGACGGGCATACAGTTGCCCCAGCAAACGCACTGCGGCTTTCACTTGTTCCGGCCGGGTCCAGGCGAGATAAAGGGCCGGGAGGCCGGCGCGGCGCATTCTTTCCGCACCGGCTCTGTCCATTGTCAGCACCGCGTCGGGGGCCGTTTGCAGCAGGGCTTCGAGGTCCGGGGTATTGTCGGGGTTTTGCAGGGAGGGAAGTTTCGCGATTTGCGGCGCAAAGACCGTCTGGTAACCCCAACGCGAATGCTTCGCGAATGCCGGCAAGCCATTGGCGATGCTGCGTCCTTCGCCTACCGCAAAGATCAAGCTATTGAGCACCGGCACCGCGCCCACCGTCACGACCCGCTCGACAGGCTGCGGGACCGTTACCGGCGCGGACGCCATGTCGAGCAGCACTCGCTGAGCCGGCGCGGATAACGCTGCCGGCGCCCAGAGCAGGAGCGAAAGGTAAACGAAACGGAAGCTGCCCATCAAAACGTTCTTCATTTCAAATCCTCGGCACGCAGGCTGCGGGCACGCCGTGCATCGCGACGATGTCGATCGGGGTGCGGTAAAGATCGGACAACATGTCGGCGCTCAACACCTCGCCCGCCGTGCCGAATTTCGCGATGCGGCCGTCCCGAAGGACAGCCACGCGGGCCCCCAGCAGCAACGCATGTTCGGGTTGATGCGAGGTGAACAGGACGGACAGCCCGTCGGCGGCCAGGCTGCGGATGGTCCGGAGCACGCGGACCTGATTGCCGAGGTCGAGGCTGGCGGTCGGCTCGTCCATCAGAAAGATGCCGGGTTCCTGGACCAGCGCCCTCGCAATCAGCGCCAACTGGCGTTCGCCGCCGCTGACCTGGTTGAAGCTGCGCCTGGCAAGGTGTTCGATGCCGACTCTGGACAATGCCCTGCATGCCATGTCATGGTCTCGCCGGGAAGGTGACGCCAAGGGCCGCAAATGGGGCGTGCGCCCCATCAGCACCGTATCCAGGAGCGACAGCGCGCTTTCTCCGCCGGCCTGCGGCACGTAAGCCATTTTTCGCGCCCGTTGCCGTGCCGTCGCCGAGGTCTTGCCGTCGATACTGATGGTGCCGCGTTCGGCACGGACCGCGCCGATCAGACAGCGCAGCAAGGTAGTTTTTCCGGTGCCGTTCGGACCGAGCAGACAGAGCATTTCGCCTTTGGCCAAGGTCAGGTCGATCGCGTCCAGCACGGGAGGATGCGACAAAGCGTATCGGTAGACCAGACCTTCCACTTTCAAGACCATTGCCGCCTCGCCCGCATCAACACGGCAACGAACATGGGCGCTCCCAATACGGCGGTCGCAATGCCGAGCGGCAGCTCCGTGGCGAAAGCGCTACGGCAGAAATCGTCCACCAGCAGCAGATAACCGGCGCCGAGCAAGGCCGAGGCCGGCAGCAACCGCATGTAGGCCGGCCCCACCAGGAGACGGGAAAGGTGCGGCACGAGCAGTCCTACCCAGCCGACGGTGCCGGCGATGCTAATGGCAGCGGCCGTCGTCAGCGTCGCCGCCGCAATCAACACCAGCCGCAAGGGCTCCACCTCGATGCCCAGCGCTTTCGCTTCGTCGTCCCCGGCTTCCAGCACCTGCGTCGGCCAGCGCAGCAGAAAGAGCACGGCAATGCCCGCCAACGCAAACGGCGACGCATACGTCAGATCGGATAAAGACACCTGCCCTAGCCCGCCCAGCAGCCAGAAGACAATCGCGGGCAGCGTATCGAGCGGATCGGCGATATACTTCAAGGCCGAAGTCAGCGCCTGAAAGAGCGCCGAGATGACAAGGCCCGAAAGCACTAGCACCAGGACGGAGCCGCGGCCAAGCCGTCCGGCGATGAACACCGCCGTGCCGACGGCGAGGATGCCGCCGGCGAAGGCGGCGCCTTGCACCATCAATCCTCCGGCGGACCGCAGCATCGCCAGCGCCGCGCCGAAACCGGCGCCGGCGGAAACCCCCAGAAGCGCCGGCGAGGCCAAGGGATTTCGGAACAACGTTTGAAAAGCGGCGCCTGCCGAAGACAGGCTTGCGCCCACCAGCATGGCGGCCAGCACCCGCGGCAGACGGACGGCCAGGACGACATTATCGACCGCCGCGCCCTGCACCGAATCCCGCCCGGTCAGCGCGGCCCCGAGGACATCGAGGATGGCGGCCGACGGCAAGGGATAGTGCCCCATGCCCATCGAAAAAACCGCCATGATCAATACGCCGAGCGCCATCGCCGCGATTGGCCAGGATCGATCGCGGCGATCGCTCGGCGGCGCAATATCCTCATGTGCTTTCCGCTTTTCGGATGCGCCTGTATTAGGAGCGGACATTCCCTTCAGAACCTTCCGCTCAAGGTAAAGGCCAGCGTTCTGGGCGCGCCGACGTAGTAGGCCGTGGCGCTGTTCAAATTGAAATCGTTCGCCGAGATCTGCGAGACATAACGGCGGTTGAACACGTTTTGCAGGCTCATCGAAAGCTCGATGCTGCGCCAGATACGGTAGCCGGCGTTTAAATCGAAGACCGTGTAGCCCTTGACGTCTTCGGTTTGCGCCGAATCGCCGTAACGCTTCCCGACATTGCGCACGATAGGCGAAATCATCAAATCGCGCCAACGGTAGATGAGCCCGCCTTTAAACATCGTATGAGCCGTGTTGGGAATCTGTTTGCCTTTGGTGCCCAGATATTTTCCTCCGGCTAGGGTCGGGGTATTTTCATCATAGGTTTCCGACGCCACCGTGCCAGAGCCGAAAAAGGCCAGGGATTCGTTCAGCTGGTATCCGGCCTCAAACTCGATCCCGTATTGCGTGGTCTTGGCCGTCCCCTGGTAATAGGAGAGTCCGCCCAAGGACGGATCGGTGACCAGGACCTGCCGATTTTGGTTTTTCGCGCCGAACAGCGTCGTCACGACATTGAACCCGCCGTGCTTGTAGCTGGCGCTCAAATCGATCTGATCGGATAATTCCGGCTTCACCCGGTCGACGAGGTTTTGAAGGGTGATGCCTCGGGCAACAAAGGCCGCTTCTTTGCTGATGTAATTGCTCGCTTGAGGCCCCCAGTCGGGACGGCCGAACCGGCGGCCATAGGAAATGCCGGCGCCCCACTCCGCGTTAAATTGCTGGCGAATACCGAAGTTGGGCAAAAACTCGCCATAATTCTTTTCGACTATGGCGGCGTTAGTATCGGGCGCTGGATTGTAGGCCCAGATCTGATCGTAGGACACGTCCGGCAACCCTGTGGTCTTGTAATACCGCATTTTAGACACACCGAGGTCCATATAGCGCAAACCGCCGCTCACGACGGTTTGGCCAAGGGTTTCGGTCAGTTGGAAATAAGGGCTGTTGACGATGAATGGGTCGATTTTGGCCAGTGTGGACCGCCTGACGAAACTCAGGCTGCCGTCGGCATTTACCCTGTTCAGCGTCTGGTCGGTCGGCGGCGGAGGCGGCGCCATCGATTGCGCCCAGTAGCCGACCACCAGATCCGTATGGGGTCCGAAACGGCCCTGGTATTCCAGCACGCCGCCCAGGTTGTCGTTCTGCTGACGCCAGTTCTGCACATTGGCACCGCTGGCCGAATAGGTGGTGCCGTCGCTGTTCCAATAGTAAGGTTTCAGCAGGAGATGGTGGCCTTCCGCCAGTTTGAAATCGATCTTGGCCAGGGCCGCATAATTCTCGTATTCCGAGCGGTTGGCGTCGTAATAATTGGCGTCCGTCGAGGATTTGCCCGTTAACGTCGTGTTATAGTCGTTGTAGTAATTGGCGCGAAGATTTTGTACCTGGCCATAGGTCAATGGACGGTAGGTATGGCCCGAGAATTTGTTATAGACCACGTCGAGATCCAGTTTGACCCGGTCGCCGAAGGGCTGGCTGATGCCCAGCATCACGTTGTCGCGCGATATGTCCCCCGCACCTTTCCATTTGTCCGTCGCGGAGGTCGACCCCGAGATGAAAGCGCGGGTGCCCGTGGCGGACAGCTTGCCCGTGTCGATACGGGCAAACGACCGGCGAAAGCCGAACGAACCGACCGCCTATTTGCCGATCACGCCGAAGTCGTCCCGAGGCCCAAACAATAGTTGGTCGACCGCGCCGGTGGCATTGGATATGCCAAGCCCCTGATTGGCGGGCATGCCGCCGCGGTACACGTCGACCTGGCCGACGTTTTCGAGATCGATCAGATCGGTGCCGCCGACAATGCCGGTCACCGGCAGTCCTTCGATATTGCGGGTCACATGAAAATCGCTTTTGCCGCGGATATTGATGTTGCGCGTCGGGGTCAGTCCGTAGGGATCGGGGCTCTCGTAGTTGAACGACGGCACCAGATTCAGTGGGGCGTAGAGGCTGGTCTGCGCCGGGCCGCCCAGCAGATCGAGCCCTTCCCGTGTGACGCTGCTCTTGGGCGTCGGCTGCGGCTCGGACACCATCACTTCCATATTGCGCGCCGAAGAGTTCACCGTGACCTCGTTCAAAACAATATCGTCCTCGGCCCGGGTCATCTGAGGCAACAGCATTGAGGCCAATAATAAAACAGGGATACGCATGATTTTTCCGTTGTGTTCTGACCGGCGCGCATGAATCCGGCAAGGAGACTCCCGTTTAAAATGATCGGGTGCCCCACGCTGTTCGCCAGTGCAGTGTTTGAAATTGTGTCAAAGAAAGCTTCAACCCACTCCAAGCGGAATCGAAGCGAGTATACTTCAAAAAATATATCCGGCATGGTATAGCAATAATCGGGCCACAATGAAAATCTCGCGGAACCCATGCGGGAAGCGCGTCGAGCACTACACTCAACGCACCAGAATAACTCGATGAGTTGACGATACGCCCTTAAATGGCACATAACAATATAAAAAACATGGCACGAACTGCCGGTCCGCCAATGCATCCCGCATGGCACGGCAAAAAGACGTTGCGATTCTCGAAAATAGCGCTTGAAATTCCATTTTTCTCTGCTTATCATCCGCGCGAATTTCGATAAAGTAAGAAGTCCATACGGTCATCCGCACTGTGCTTGAGGGCCGAGGCATGGGCTCAGTTCTGAATGTTCGAGGACTTGCCGAATCATGAGCCGTAGTCGCCGCAAAACTCCCATCGTCGGCCACACGACCTGCCGTAGCGAACGCAAGGACAAGAAGCGCTGGCATCGGCGCTGGCGAACCCGCGAGCGCATCGCATTGGCCAGCGCATCGCCGGAAGCGTTGAACGCCCATCTGCCCTTGCTGGAAAATCAGGTCGGCAATGTGTGGTCAATGGGTAAGGATGGCCGCTTCTACTGGCCCATTACACCATTACACACCAAGCGGCGATAGCCGAACGCATCGCCAACCGCCAGGGACACAGCCCTCAAGAACGCACATCCCTGAAAAAGCGCCTGCTGCACAAGTGGATGGGCAAATGAGCGTTGGGGGAACGGCCTTAACCACGGCAGACATCCCAATCGCGGCTGAAGCCGCTTCTCCTCGCAATGGGCTTTCGACACACCGGGACGTTATTTTTAGCGAAATCCTTAACGCAACAAAGCAATCATTTATGGCATACCCGTATGCCGACCGATTGAAGGGCCACCGCCTGCAGGTCGATTTTTGCCTGGAAATGGGCGAAGGGCCGGTGCTGCGCGAGGTGCGCGACCGCATTGACCGATTGGAATTGAGGGCTGTGGAACAGGCCAAGCTGTCCGAGATTGATGCCGGCGCGATTGAGTACGCGCTGACGCTGGAGGGCATCGACCCACAATGACTGACCGACGATGACAACCAGCCGCTAACGCGCTGGTGGTGGCGCCTGGGCAAGCTTCGCAATAAAACCTATCCGCCCGAGCGGCTGCCGGCGCATTTACAGATTGTCTATCGCACTGCCCGGTAAGTCAGGCATTCTTGCTTTTTGTGCCCCATATGCCCAATGATTGAATGCGCTTATGGTTTCGAATCATCGCAACATTCCGAAGCATGATCGCCGCTTCGGTCCATTCGCCGGGAGCCGTAGCGACAGGGTCCTTGACATAAAACGAGAGCAGACGCGATTACTCTCCGATAATCGCGTCTGTCCCCTTTCACGCACGTCAATAAGTCTTGTAGGGCAGGAATTTTCCGGACAGGGTAATGTTGACCCGGTCGCCGTTTGGGTCCGGCTCGCGGCGCAGATCCATTCTGAAATCGATCGCGCTCATGATGCCGTCGCCAAATTCTTCGTGAATCAACTCTTTCAGCGTGGGTCCGTAGACGCTGACCAATTCGTAAAAACGGTAGATCAGCGGATCGCCCGGTTTGGCGTCGGCCGACGCGCCCTTGTAAGGCACGACGGTCAGCCATCGCCGCTCTTCTTCGCTCAACCCGAAAATTTCACCGACAATCGCGGCTTGCGCCGGCGTCAGCGTCATCTGGCCGAGGCAGGCGGCCGTCACCCACTCCTTGCTCAGGCCGACTTTGGCCGCCACATCGGACCACTTCAAGCCGCGGCCGACCTTAGTGGCGATGATTTTTTCGGTTACCTCGATTCTGCTCGTCATCTCTGCTCCAAACTGTCACCCTGCGGATTAGTGTCCGCGAAAACGGGAGAACGCCTTTCGGCGTTCCCCGCCGTAGGATCCAAACCGCTCAGTCTTTCTTGTATTTGGCGGCTTCTTCGGAACCGCCGGTGGCGTTACCTTTGCTGTAGGAATGCGCGCCGACGCCGGCCAACTGGCCGCCTTGAACGATCAGGTATTCATCGCGAATCGGCCGACCTTCGAAGTAACACTCCAGAATTTCCCGGGTGCCGGCAGCGTAACGGGTCTGCGCCGACAAACTGGTGCCCGAGATATGCGGAGTCATGCCGTGATGTGGCATGGTACGCCAAGGGTGATCTTGCGGAGCGGGTTGAGGAAACCAAACATCGCCGGCATAGCCTGCCAATTGGCCGCTTTCCAGCGCATTGACGATCGCGTCGCGGTCGCACAGCTTGCCACGCGCGGTGTTGATCAGATAGGCGCCGCGTTTGAAATTTTTCAGCGTCTGCTCGTTGATCATGTGTTCGGTCTCGGGATGCAGCGGACAGTTCAGCGTCACTACATCGCACACTTTGGTCAGGCTTTCCAGGCTAGAATGATAGGTCAGGTTAAGTTCCTTTTCGACCGCTTCCGGCAGGCGATGGCGATCCAGATAATGCAGCTTCACGTCGAAAGGTTTCAGCAGGCGCAGCACGCGCAAGCCGATGCGGCCCGCGGCCACGGTGCCGACGTTCATCGCTTCCAGATCGTAAGAGCGCGCCACGCAGTCGGCGATATTCCAGCCACCTTTGATCACCCAGTTGTAAGAAGGGATGTAATTGCGAACCAAGGCCAGCGTCATCATCATCACGTGTTCGGCGACGCTGTGGCTATTGCAGTAGGTGACTTCGGCCACGGTAATGCCGTGCTCTATCGCCGCCTGCAGGTCGGTATGGTCAGAGCCGATGCCAGCGGTCACGATCATTTTCAGATTCTTTGCCTTGGCGATGCGTTCGGCGGTCATGTAGGCCGGCCAGAACGGCTGGGAAATCACGATTTCGGCATCGTGCAGTTCGCGGTCCAGCACGCTGTCGGCACCATCCTTGCTGGAGGTCACCACCAGAGTATGACCATTTGATTCCAGGTATTTGCGCAATCCCAGTTCTCCCGACACGCTACCCAACAGCGCGCCGGGTTTGAAGTCAATCGCGTGAGGAGTAGGGAGCGTCTGCCCGTCCGGATAACGCTCGGGCTGCGGCAAGTCGTCGCGCGCGTAAGAAGTAGGATAGCCATCGACGGGATCGTCATAAAGTACGCAAATAATTTTAGCCATTTGATGTTTACCTCAATGTTGATTGGATAACGGGGGCACATCCCTCGAAGGTATGCCTTTCTTTATCCCGGCCGGCCGGGTACGCCTATTGTTCACTTTAGACGTGGCGGGCGTCCAATCGTTTCGGCCTATGCTTTAATAACTTACGGTTATCGGCAGTAAAACCGGGGCCTGCGCGGGCGGCCGGGGACACGGGAAAACGGCGGACGGAATCGGCAAATACCTTGCCGGATGGCGGAAAACGGGCGTATCGCTCAAGCGCCCGGAACGTTTTCGGGTAATGTGCAGGAACAAATTCATTCCTCTTCGAGGCGTCTGGCGGACGAACGGCGCGTCATGAAACACATGGCGCGGCGGCAACGGGGTAGAGACGTGCTTTAAACGCAACCTTCAGCTGTAGGGTACGCTGTGCGTACCATGGGTGAAAAGGTACGCACTCGGCAATTGCTCCTGCATTGCTCTATCTCCTGCATCCCAGCAGTCGAGCGTACCCTACGGCGGTTTGTGCCCTTTGGAGGGTAACCCCAGTTGGCAAGGGGGTACCACGATAAGCGCTCGGCGGGGGAACGAGAGGGGGAAGTAACGATCGGCCAAATACTCAGTCCATATCGCCAACCCGCAGCTTGACCCCGGCAACATCGCAGGCCGCAAGAAAACAAGGTTCGATTCATTACAGGTTCGCCGTCCGGGCGGGGTCCGGCATTGGCGAAAACGGCGCATGCGCGCGGCGACTATACCGCTGCCACTAAATGTACCAGACCCTTCATTTAAGGCTCTTCTCCCCGGCGGCGCTTTTTTCCGAGATGAGGCCGGCAGTCCAGGCCGACAACCGCACCAAGACCACATAAAGCACGGGCACGAACGGAATCGCCAACAGCGTCGAAGACAACATTCCGCCGAACACCACCGTGCCGATGGCCTGTTGGCTGGCTGCGCCGGCTTCGGAGGCGCCCAGCAACGGCACCACGCCCATAATGAAGGCGAAAGACGTCATCACAATAGGGCGAAAGCGGCGGCGCGTGGCCTCCACCGCCGCCTCCGCCGCGTCCCTCCCTTCGGCCTGGAGCTGCCGGGCGAATTCGACGATCAGGATCGCGTTCTTGCAGGCCAGACCGATCATCAGGATCAGACCGACCTGGGTGTAGAGATTGTTGTCGAATCCCCGCATCATCAAAGCCAGCAGCACGCCGACCAGGGCCATGGGCACCACCAGCACCACGGCCAGGGGACTGGTCCAGCTTTCGTATAAAGCCGCGAGCACCATGAAGACCAGGACGATCGAAAGGCCGTAAATGAAGTAGGCCTGCTTGCCCACCTGCTTTTCCTGGTAGGAAGTCGCGGTCCAGTCGAAACCGATCCCTTTCGGCAAGGTTTTCGCCGCCAGTTGCTCCATCAGTTTTAACGCTTGCCCGGAACTGAACCCGGTGGCAGCAATGCCGTAGATTTGCGCAGACGGATAAAGGTTGTAGCGCAATACCAGTTCGGGGCCCACCGTTCTGTTCACCTCCAGCAGGGTGCCCAACGGCACCATTTCGCCCTGTCCGTTCCGCACATAAAGGTTTTTGATGTCTTCCGGCTGGGCGCGAAACGGCGCGTCGGCCTGCACATAAACCTGGAACACTTGGTTGAATTTGTTGAAAAGATTGACGAAGGACGAGCCCAAATAAGTCTGCAGCGTCGAAAACACGTTGTTGAGCGGGATGTCGAGCGATTCCACCTTGATTCTGTCGATGTCCAGAAACAGCTGCGGGCTGCGCGCATTGAACGTAGAAGTCAAATTCCGCAGGCCGGACTGGCTGTTGCCCGCGCGGATGACTTCGTCGACCGTTTTTTGCAACTCGGCAAGTCCCAGACTCTGGCGGTCTTCCACCATCAATTGGAAACCGCCGCCCTGCCCCAGCCCCCGGATCGGCGGAGGGATCAGTACGATGGACCGGGATTCTTCGATGGCCGCCAGTTCCCGGCGCAGATGGGCGGTGATCGCGTCCTGGCTCAAGTCCTTCCCGCGCTTGTTCCAGTCTTCGAAGACGATAAACGTGGTGATCATGTTGGAGACGTTGGCGCTGTCCAGTATGGACAAGCCGCCGATCGTCACCCAGGCGTCCACACCCCGGGTTTTATGCAGAATTCGATTCAGCTGCTCGGTCAGGGCGACGACGCGCGGCTGCGAGGCAGCGTCCGGAAGCTGCGTGATCACCATCGCATAACCTTGGTCTTCGGTCGGTAAAAAACCGGTCGGATGGTAGGCAAACCGCCAAACGCTGACCGCAATGATCAGCGCGTACAGCAGCGTCATCGCAACGGCCCGCCGCACCATCCAGCTCACCAGCCGCACGTAGGCATGCTCGAACCCGCCGTAAGCCTTGTTGAAGCCTCGGAAAAACCAGTTGCTCTCCTTGTTTCGGGCCGGCCGCAGCCATAGCGCGCACTGGGCCGGTTTAAGCGTCAGGGCATTGATCGCGCTGATGATGGCGGTGGAGGCGATGATCAAGGCGAACTGGCGGAACAGTTGGCCGGTAATGCCCGGCAGAAAGGCGGCCGGCAGAAACACCGAAGCCAGCACCAGCGTAATCCCCATGATCGGCCCGGTGATTTCCTGCATCGCCTTGATCGTGGCGTCTTTAGGGGACAAGCCTTGTTCGATATGAAACGAAGCGTTCTCGACGATCACGATCGCATCGTCGACCACGATGCCGACCGCCAGAATCAGTGCGAACAGGGTCAACAGATTGATCCCGAAACCCAGCAGGGCCATCGCCGCGAATGCGCCGATCAGCGTGACCGGGACGGTGGTGGCGGGTACCAGGGTCGCCCGCCAGTCCTGCAGGAACAGCACGACGACCACGAGCACCAGGATGCCGGCCTCGAACAGCGTGATGTAGACGTCGTGGATCGCGCTGCGAACGAACTTGGTGGTATCGTAACGAATTTCGTAGCTCAGGCCCGGCGGAAAATCCTTGCTCATCTTCGCCATCGCCTGCTTCACTTCTTCCGCGACATCGAGCGCGTTGGCGCCGGGCAGGGTAAATACCGGCATCACGGCCGCCTTATGCCCGCTGGACTGAGAAAAATTGCTGTAACTCTGACGGCTGAGCTCGACGCGGGCGACATCGCGGATGCGCACGATTTGCGCCGATTCGCTGCGGGCGCTCTTGATCACGATATTCTCGAACTGCGAGACATCGGCCAACCGGCCGAGCGAATTGACCGTAAACTGGAAAGCCTGGTTTACCGGCGCAGGCGGGCCGCCCAATTGCCCTGCGGCCACTTGCAGATTCTGGCTCTGGATGGCGCCGATCACGTCGAGCGTGGTCAGGCTGAAATAACGAAGCTTTTCCGGATTCAACCAGACCCGCATGCTGTAAGGCCCGGCGCCCCGCACCGCAATCTGGCCGACGCCGGGCAAACGCGCCAGCGGGTTTTGCAGATTGATCACTGCGTAATTGGAAAGGAAGGTTTCGTCGTAACGGTCGTCTTCCGAATACAGCCCGACCACCAGCAGGATGTCCGTGGACACTTTTTTGACCGTAACGCCCTGCGGCTGCACCGAGGAAGGGAGCTGAGGCAAGGCGCTGTTGACCAGGTTTTGCACCAACGCCATCGAGGTATTCAGATCGGTGCCCACATTGAACGTAATCGTCAAGGTGTAGCTGCCGTCGCTGGCGCTGGTCGAGGACATGTACAGCGAATTCTCCACGCCGTTGACCGCCTGCTCGATCGGAATGCCGACCGTGGCCGCCACCACCTCGGCGCTGGCCCCCGGATAGCGGGACGTTACCTGAATGGTCGGCGGCACGATGGGGGGGTATTGCGACACGGGCAGGTTCACAAAACAGACCAGCCCCAGAATGACCGTGACGATCGCGATGACGTTCGCAAAAATGGGGCGTTCGATAAAATAGCGGGAAATCATGGGGATGTCTTCCCTGGTTCGGCCGGACCCGCAGCAACGCCCTTGCCGCCTTCCGTTTTCGTCGACGCTTTCGGTCTGGGAGCCACTTGATTTCCCGGAACGGCGTGCAGCAGGCCCGTGACGATGATCCGATCCCGATCGTCGATTCCCTCTTCGATTACCCGGTCCTCATCCGTTTGAACCCCAAGCTTGACCGGCCGCCGTTCGACGCGGTCATTACTGTCCACGACCAGCAGATAGGAACCCAGTTGATCGTAACCCACCGCCGTTTCCGGCACCACCAGCGCCGTTTTTTCCGAGTTGACCACGAGAACCCGAACCTTCGCGAACAATCCCGGCAGAATCGTACCGTCGGCATTCGAAAAACGGGCCCGCAGCAGCAATGTGCCCGTCGTCGGGGTCACCGAAATCGCGGTGAAATCGAGATGGCCGGTATGGGGATAATCTTTTTCGTCGGACAGGGCGAGGTAGGCGGGGATTTTCATTTTTTCGGCTTCCCCCGGATCGATCCGGGTTTGCCTGATCACCTTCAGCAGGTCCGCTTCGTTGATCGTGAAATAAACATAGATGGGATCTATCTGGTTGATGCGCGCCAGCGGCGTAAACTCGCCGGCGCCGACCAGGTTGCCGGGATCCTTGAGCCGGCGGTCGATCCGGCCGTCGAAAGGGACCACGACTTTCGTATAATCCAGATCCAATCCGGCCAGATCGCGTTTGGCTTCGGCGGCGATCAGCGCGGCTTTGGCGTTATCCCGCTCGAATCGCCACCGGTCCGCATCGGTCTGGGCGGCCGCATGTTGCCGCACCAGGCCCGTGAACCGCGCCAGCTCGGTTTGGGCATGGTCGAGGCTGGCTTTTTGCTGCAGCACTTGCGCTTCCGCCTGCTTCAGCTTGGCCTGATAAGTATCCTGCTGGATCAGGAACAGCGGCTGATCTTTCTTTACGCTCTCGCCGTCGTGAAAAAAAACCTTTTCCAGATAACCCTGCACGCGCGCGACCAGCTGGACCGTATTGAAGGCCTGGGTATTGCCGGTAAACTCCAGGTATTCCCTCACCTGCCGATGAACCGGTAGGCTGACGGTGACTTCCGGGGGAGGCGGCGGCACATAGGCATTCTTTTCTTCGCAACCGCCCGCAAAGAGCATGGCGCCTCCTACGAATGCCGCGATGTTGTATTTCCTCATAGCAATCTTCGCTCCCATTTACCAGCGAGGCCAACCGATGCCCGAAGATTTCCGGGCATCCGGCGACGGTTGCGCGGCAGGCGACAACAACCCGCCCCAATCGGTACGCTTTGCCATTTCCTCCTTGACGAAAACGGGCACCGCATCCTTGCCTTCGCGAATCTGCCACCCGCCTCCGAGGGCCCGGTATACGCCCACCAGATTGTTCGAGATGTCGCCCAACGTGACGGCGAGGCTGTCTTGTTCGTTCAGCAGCGCCTGCTGGGCCGTCAACACGGTCGTAAAATCGGTGATGCCCTGCCGGTACTGCAAGGTGGCCAGTTCCAGCGAATGCCGCGCGGCCGTGATACTTTTCACCAAAGACCGGGCGCGCTCCTGGGAGCGCAGGAACGCCACCAAGTTGTCTTCCACTTCGCGCTGCGCGGCGAGCACGGTATTCTGATAGCCGATCAGCAAGGCCTGCAGCCGGGCGTCCTGTACCCGGACTTGATTGGTGATTTGCCCGTAGTTGAAGATGTTCCATTGCAGCGCCGGCCCGAAGTTGGCGGTCCGGCTTTTCCATAAGAAAACATCGCTCAGCGCGAACGAGCCGACATCGGTCGAGAGTAAACCGAAAGTGCCGGTCAGCGAAAAAGCCGGATAAAGAGCCGCCTGGGTCACGCCGACGCTTGCGGACTGGGCGGCGGCACGCCGTTCGGCGGCGCGGACATCGGGGCGGCGGCGCAGCAGATCGGCCGGCACGCCCACGACCACCTCCGCGGGAGGGGCGGGAATTTGCGCATTGCCGCTCAGCAAATCGCCGATCCGGCCCGGCGCCATGCCCAGCAGAAAATTCAACGCGTTCTGCTGCCGGCGAAGTTCGATCTCGAGCGTAGGAATGGAAGCCTCGGTGCTTGCCAACACCGTCCTGGCCTGTTCGACATCGCGCTCGGAAGTCGTGCCGCCCTCATAGCGGATTTTTGCAAGCTGCAGGTTGGCCTGCTGCGTATCGACGTTTTGCCGCGCAATGCCCAGGCGTTTTTCAAACGTCCGGATCGTGATATACGCATGCGCCACATCGGCCGTGAGACTGACCAACCCGGCGTTGTAATTGGCCACCGCCGCCTGGAATTCGGCATCCGCCGATTCGATGGCGCGGCGGAATTTACCCCAGAAGTCGATTTCCCAGCTGGCGGTCAGGCCAAGCTGGGTCTGGGCATAATCGAAAATATGGGAAAAAGCGGCCTGCGAGGCACGCTGGCTGAGGTGGATCTCGTTCAGCGAACCGGTCAGTTGCTGATTTTGCGGATAAAGATCGCCGGTTGCGATGGCCAGTTGTGCGCGGGCCTCGAGTATTCGCACGCCGGCGACGCGGAGATCGAGATTGTCGAGATAAGCGCGTTCAATGAGCCGGTTAAGAACCGGGTCGTCAAATGTTTTCCACCAATCCCGGACATCGGTGAAATTCGTTTTGAGCCGGCCGTCCCGAGAATCCAGCCATTGGGCCGCCGTTTCGGCGGGAGGGCGGACATAGTCGGGGCCGACCATGCAGCCGGAAAGCAGCAGAAAGAACCACAACCCTGCCGGGCGAAAACCGGCCGATTTAGCCGCCTGATTCATCCTGACTCCGGCAGACGTCAGGCTGGGCGGACGAGGAACAGGGAAACGGGGCGCCTCGGCTCCCGGAGACCGCCGAAAACGGGTACAAGGCGGCGGCAAACAGAGCCTCGACGCTAATGAAATGCCTTCTCAAGCCATGTAAAAACATGATCCACACCCCCTCGAATCAAGCCATTGGACTCTATGGCCGGCTTATTGTTCAACGGACGCTCTGGCAGGAGCCCATAAATTAGGAAGCCAACGCGCTGACAGATTATGCCATCGAATGCAAAAAGCCTCGAATTTCCAAATCTCTCGAACGACTCGGAGACATGGAAACATCTTCTCCACTGGAACGCCGCCTACGTGCTTTTCCCCGCTTCGCTCAACCACCGCCAGAAATCCCCCGCCCCCCGATAACCGGTATAGCGGGCGACTTCCTGCCGGTCTCTGAACAGGACGATGGTGGGAGTGGCGAATAATTCCCCGTTCAGCTTCCAGCCTTCCGGAGGCGCCGTCAAATGGGTGGACACGATGGGAAGCGGATTTTTCCAGACCGCAAGCACTTCCTTGTCGAATTGCCGGCAATAGCCGCAATCGTCCGCTTCGAAGGCGATCAGCTGTTCCCCGACATTCAAGGCGACATTCTGCCAACCCTGACCGCCCTCCCCGGTTTCGGCCGCCTCATGCGGAACCGCGCCGCCGACGGCAGTCCGCGGATCGAGATAGGCCACGCCGATGCCTCCCAATCCGCAATAACCGAGCGGATTCTTTTCCAGATAGTCCTGATGGTAATCTTCGGCGGCGGCATAGTTCCTGAGCGGCGCAATTTCGGTCGTAATAGGCTTGGCGATACCCACCTTCTTCAGGCTCTGTTGATAGACTTCCCGTGTTTTCTCGGCCCACCGGCGTTCCTCGTCGGTACGGTAAAAGACGGCGCTGCGGTAATTGCTGCCGATGTCGTTGCCCTGGCGATTGCCCTGGGTCGGATTGTGGTTTTCCCAAAAATGGATCAGGACGCGTTCGAGGGTGGTCTGCCGTGGGTCGTAATAGACTTTAACCACTTCGGCATGGTTTTTGACGGGAGTGCCTTCTTCTATCGCCTTTTCGGTGTCGTGAAGCGTTTCGTAAACGGGGGAAGGCATATCGCCCCCGGCATAGCCGGCTTCGACGTCCAGCACGCCGGTCAGCGCCTGCATGCGCTTTTCGGCGCCCCAAAAGCACCCCATCCCCAACACGATATAGGGGGTATCCGGACCGACCGCCGCCTTGTTCAGAGAAGGATTGACGGTTTTACCCTCCAGCAGGTGCGGATTCAGCAGCCCGCCGGCCGCAACCGCCAAAACGCCCAGTATCAAAAAAGAGCAAGATGCGCGTTTTCGCCTGTTCACAGTCTCTCCTCCAAAAATCGGTTTATCGATAAAACGGCTGCGCGTCGTACGTTCAGTTAGAAACCTTACATCGGCATTTGTGCCGGGCGCGGAAAATTTATTTCCGGGAACACGCGGCCCGCGGCGGATCACCCCGGAGCGCAGGCCAAACCGCGCCGGTCGCACGGACCCGGCGATCGTCCGGTTTTATCACTCATTCATAACTTGCCGATTATCAACGAATCGAAGCAATGCTGCAAATTCAGTCCTTGGGCTATTTTCCAGGCGGCGTCCTGGATCGGGATGGGCAACTCCTGGCGGCGCATGACCAGGCCCACTTTCCGCGAAAGCTCGGGCGCCAGCGGCAGCGCGGCCACTTCCTGGCGCATTTCGAACTGGCTCAGCATGCTGTGCGGCACAATACTGTACAGGCCCACGTTGCATACGTGCGCATACAGGGCGAAGATCGAATCGGTTTCCAGCATGATCTTCGGGGCGACCCCGGCCTGCCGGAAGGCGGCGTCGATCAGATGGCGGTTTTGCATGTTCGGCGTCAAGAGGCACAAGGGAAGCCCTTCGACGTCGTTCCAGCTCAAATGGCCTTCGAGCAGGCGGGAATCCGGCTTCCGGGCCAGCAGCACGTGCCGCTCGCGGTACAGCGGCAAAATCCGGAATCCTTTTAACCGGGGATCCTCCAGATAGGTCAGGCCCAGATCCAGCTCGAAGCCGTCGAGTTGCCGGATGAGTTCTTCGGCGCAGAGGGAGGTCAGTTTGACGGCGATGCCGGGATATTCGTCCTGGCAGGGCTTGGTCAGCAGCGGCGTGACGGCCAGCATCGTCGGGATGGCGCCCAGGCGCAGAACGCCGGTGAGCTGCCGGCGATACTGGACGGCGGCCTGGCGCATGCCCTCCCAGTTCTGGGCCAGAATGCGCGCCCACTGCAAGACTTTTTCGCCTTCCTCGGTAAAACCCTCGAAACGCTGTCCGCGCTTGATGATGGTGATGCCCAGTTCTTCTTCGAGATGCTGGATGGCGTTCGACAGGGCGGGCTGGGAAACATGGCTGAGCTCGGCCGCCCGGCCGAAATGTCGGGTTTTGGCGAGAGCGAGCAGATAATGGATTTGCCGGATGAACATCGGTAAGGGCCAAAAAGGGAGAAACTTCCTTGAAACAACAGGATACCGCCCGGTCTTCAGCCGGGCGGCGAAAAGCCGTCGCCCGACGAGTCGTAACCCGCGCCGTCGATCTGCGCGGCCGCGCCGACCGGGCGCAGTTCGCGGGGCATCACGATGCCTCGGGTGCTGTCGGATAAAATCTTGCCGTTCAGAACGATGCGCCCGCTTTGGGGTTGCAGGGCGCCGGAAATCAAATCGAAAACCGCGCTTTTGCCGGCCCCGGATTTTCCGAACAGGCCGACGCAGGTTGCGCTGGCCGACAATTGCATCGACAAGCCGAAACGGCCGCGGCCCAGTGTTACGTTCATTTCCAGCAGCATGGCACCTTCCACGGTACGAACTGCGGCCGGGATCGAGCCGGTCCGCAGGCGATGGCTCATTATCCCGCGACCGCCAGAATCACCGATCCGGCTTTGAATACCGCCGTCACCGGCTGCCCCTGGCGTAAATCCAGCGCTTCGACGCTTTCGTTCGTGACCGTGGCGGCCACCGTTTCGCCGCCTTTCAATTCGATGTCCACCTCGCTGTTGATCGCGCCGAGCTTGACTTGAGTCACCGTTCCCTGGAGCTGGTTGCGCGCCGAAATGCGGTAGCCGCCGAAATCGGTGACGATGATCACGTGCGGCGCCTTGATCATCGCGATCACTTCCTTGCCGGCCTGGATAGCGAGCGATTCGGCCGATTCCTTGGTCACCGTGGCGACGAGAGTATCTCCGCCCTGCAATCGCACGAGAACTTCCGTATATACCGAACCCGGGCGAACTTCGCTGACGACTCCTTTGAACTGGTTGCGTGCACTGACTTTCATGATGAATCTCCCATGCGCTAATTTACAATGGATGTGCCTTTAATCTGCACATAAACGTGCCTGCCCACCTGCAAATCCAGTAACTGTCTGGATTTACAGGTGATATGCGCCAACAACGGCAGCGCACTGACTTCGAGCTTTACGATTGCCTGGCCGTTCAACCTGTCGGCTATGTCCGTGATCGTGGCGGGCAGCACGTTCAGAATGCTGGTCGCCCGCGGCGCTTCCAGGGAAATACTAACATCGCTGGCATAGATCTGTACCCTTACCGTGTCGCCGATAGCCGCCGCCACTATCGGCAGATGAAGCTCCGCGCCGCTAAAGCCGATCAGGGTCAAATGATAGTCGGCATCGTGTTCCACGACGCGCCCCTGCCAGACCATCAGAGCATGCTTGTCCTCCGCTATCGGCAGATCGATACGGCCCAACGTATCGGCGAGCGGGCCCGACGCCAGCACGCGGCCTGCGTCTATCGCCACCAGATGATCGGCCAACTGCGCGACTTCCTCCTGCGAATGCGTGACATACAAAACCGGAATGTCCAATTGCTGGCGCAAACGGATCAAAAACGGCAGGATCTCCTGCTTGAGTTTGAAATCCAGCGAAGCCATCGGCTCATCCATCAGCAGCAATTCCGGTTTGAGAACCAGCGCACGCGCAATGGCGACCCGTTGCCGTTCTCCCCCCGACAGCCGATCCGGCATTCGGTCCAGCAAGCGGTCGATCGCCAAAAGCTTTAAAGTCTTCCGCACATCGCCGCCGTTAAACGACCGGCCAACGCGCTTCAGGCCAAAGTTCAGGTTGTCGAATACCGTTAAATGCGGAAACAGATTGGCATCCTGGAACACATAACCGACCTGGCGTTGATAGGGCGGCAGGAAAATGGCCCGTTCGCTGTCCTGCCAGATCTTGCCGTTGACGCTCAGAAAACCCTGCGGCGGTTGCTCGAGCCCGGCAATGCAGCGCAGTAAAGTGGTCTTACCGGAGCCGGAAGGGCCGAACAGCACGCTGATGCCCGATCCGGGCAGATTCAGGTCGGCATCCAACTGAAACGCGCCGTAATCCAATTGAAAGCGGGTAAAGATGGTCTGGCTCATTTGATTGGATGAGAAACAGGAGGGTTTTTTAAAACGCTAAACAACAGCAGCAACACGGTAAAGCTGAAAGCCAGCAAGCCGCCGGCCAGCCAATGCGCCCGGCCGTATTCCAGCGCCTCGACGTGATTGTAGATTTGCACCGAAACCACCCGGGTTTTGCCGGGAATATTGCCGCCGATCATCAACACCACGCCGAATTCGCCGACCGTATGGGCGAAGCCGAGTATCGCGGCGGTTATAAAGCCCGGCTTCGCCAGCGGGGCCACGATGTGGAAAAAGGTATCCAGCGGCCCGGCACGCAGCGTGGCGGCGGCTTCCAGGGGCTGACGGCCGATCGCGGCAAAGGCCGTATGCAAGGGCTGCACCACGAACGGCAACGAATACAATACCGACGCGACGACGAGCCCCTTAAAGGTAAAGGGCAAGGGACCGAGGCCCAGTCCCGCCATCAGGGCGCCGATCGGCCCGTTCGGACCGAGCAGCACCAATAGATAAAAACCGAGCACGGTGGGCGGCAAAATCAGAGGCAACGCGATCAGGGCATTGACGATGCCCTTCCAGCGCGATCCGGTGCGCGCCAGCCACCAGGCCAGCGGGGTGCCGAGCAGCAACAGCAGGACGGTCGTCAGGCCGGCGACCTGAAAAGTCAGCCAAAGCGCCGAAATATCGTCATCGCTGAACATCGGTTGGAAAATTCAATCGGCCAAACTGTAACCGTATTTTTGGATGATCGCCCGCGCTTCGGCGGATTTGAGGAATTCGAGCAACGCGGGCGCCGCCGGATTTGCCGCGCCTTTATTCAGCAACACCGCATCCTGGCGAATCGGCGCATGAAGATTTTCAGGCACGGTCCAGGCGGAACCCTTGAGAATTTTGCCGTTCTCGATCACCTGCGACAGCGCGATGAAGCCCAGCTCCGCATTGCCGGTCGAGACGAACTGATAAGTTTGCGAAATGTTCTCGCCGAGCACGAACAAGGGCTGGAGTTTTTCGAAGAAACCCTTGTTCTTCAACACCTCGACGGCGGCCTCGCCGTAAGGCGCCAATTTGGGATCGGCCAGCGCCAGATGCTTGAAGCCGCCCTGTTCCAGGATGCGCCCCTGAGCGTCGACATAGCCCGGCTTGGCCGACCACAGCACCAGCTTGCCGACCGCATAGGTAAAGCGGCTGCCGGCTACGGCCAGCCCGGCCTTTTCCAGTTGTTCCGGTTTTTCGGCGTCGGCGGACAGAAACACTTCGAACGGCGCCCCGTTTTCGATCTGCGCGACGAATTTGCCCGAAGAACCGAACGACAGCTTGGCGCTGTGACCGGTCGCCTTTTCGAACGCTGCGGCGATTTCGGTCATCGGCTGGGCGAAATTGGAAGCGACCGCCGCTATCGTCGTGGCGGCAAGGGCCGGCTGGCAAACGACGACCGCGCAGCATAGCACGATCATCGAGAAGCGTGAGATGAAGGTAGCGAACATGGGCACTCCTAATGGTTTCGTCAAAAATAGCTTCCCCTTTGAAAAAAAGGGATTTCGTCAAAAACAACTTCCCCCCCTTTGAAAAAGGAGGAACTCGTCAAAAACACCTCCCCCTTTGAAAAAGGGGGATCGAGGGGGATTTAGTTTAGAAAATCTCCTCCGTCCCCTCTTTTTCAAAGAGGGGAGTGAATAATCTGCGTTTCCAATCACTCAACATTCGGGGAAATGATTTCCAACCCAATCCTAAGCATGATGAGCGGTTTATAACATATCCTTAAAACCGGAACAGGCTTTGCGCATAGAAATAATCGGTATCCCCGCTTTTCGGCGCATTAGGCGCATCTTCGGCAAAGGTGCCTTTGAACAGATGGGCCCAGCCGGTTTCCAGGTTCAGACTGCTGTTAACATCCCAGCGTGCCGACAGTTCCAACTGCTGGCCGACAAATCCGCCGGACCCGCCCGTCTGATCGCGCAATCCCGCCGCCGTCCAGCTATCCTTGTTTTCTGCCAGCCAGAAAAAACGGTGGCTGATAAAAGCTTGTACGGCCGGGTGCGGATTGAAGCTGACCCGGTAACCCGGCGTATTGATGTTACTGCGGGCAAAGGAGGCGTATATGCCCGTCGGCCCGAAATCGAAGCGCCGCGCGCCGTACAAAGTGTCGAACTGCTGGTCCTTTTTGTCTTTCGGATCGTGGTCGCCGCTCGCATAATCGTACTCGACCGCGAAGCGCGGCGTCCACGGCATCTCGAAGGTGTAGCCCGCGTCCAGATGCTGGAACCAGGCCGCATGGTCCAGATTTTCATTGGACGCCGTATTCGCCCGCACCGTGCCCCACTGGCCGATCGTTTCGGTTTGAAAATCGAAATGCCCTTTTTCAGGTTTGATATAAAAGCGCATGCCCGGCGTAAAATAGCGGCGGTTTCGGGTCGGATTGCGCTTACGGTCGCCTTCGTCGAGATGGTACAAGTACAGTTCGGCGTTGATCTTGGCGGGCAGATCGTACACTTCCAGAAAGCCGCCGGAAAACCATGCTTGCTCTTCCGGCTCGTCGAAACTGTGGAAATTGTCCAGCAATTGCTGTGAATTGTTCGGATAGCGCCCGACCGGTTTGGTCACGAAGGCGTTGAACTGCCAGTGGTTGTAATCGAGAACTCTCAGACGGAAACCGTCGAAACTGTTGAGCGTATTCCGGAACACGTTTCTGGCGACCAAACGGCGGCTGCCGAAGTTCAGGGTCTGCCGGCCGGCGATCGCCTCGACGCCCAGGCCGCTGTACATTACATTCTGGTCAGCCCAGGCCAGATAGCCCTGGATGAAATCGGCCTCGTCGACATGGGTATTGTTGATTCCGGAACCCTTGTCGGCCAGGAATTGGCGGGCGTCCAGAAATTCTCCGCCGACTCGCCATTGTCGAAAATGGGCTTCAACCCATAGATCGGCCTGCAGGGGGACCTGCTGGTCGCCGCCCTTGCAACCGGCCTTAAAGCAGCCGTCCAGCGTTTCGTAGCGGGTGCGCTGTTCCAGAGACACCGTCAGCCATTCGGGCAGGCCCAAGGCATCGTGCAGGTTCCAGACCGGTTTCTCGTATTTATACGAGCCCGACAAGGCATCCGGCATTTGGCTCGAAAAGACGGCGAAAGGCGGTTTGGTGTAGCTTTTTTCTTCCGCCGCATCGGCCAGTCCGGGACTGGAGATCATCGCGGCGGAAACGGCAACCGTTCCGATCGAACGGGTAAAAGTGGAAGCGATATTCGATTCATTTTGGGGATTTATCATAATAGCGGTCTGCCTTTTGTGAACGTCAAACGCCGTTCGTGTGGTAGTCGATTTCAGAAAAGGTTTTTCCCAAACAGTTACCGGTCTGAGATGGTGTTAGTATATATCGTTATATACCAAAGTAAATAACGTTGTTTGGCGACAAACCGTTTTTGCATAAGAAACATTCAAGCTATTTTTTCAAGGAAGTGACATGAATCCGAACGACAACGCGCCCTCCCGATGGATAGAAGGCGAATTACGGCTAGCGGGAATGCTGGATGCCCGCATGATGGAGCTCTTGAAGGCGATAGACCGGAGCGGATCGATCAATCAGGCCGCCAAACAAATGGGGCTGAGTTACAAGGGCGCCTGGCAAATGCTGGAACGGGCCAACAACGGCGCGCCGCAAACCCTGCTGACCACCGCCATCGGCGGCAGTAAGGGGGGCGGAACCGCATTGACGCCCGCGGGTAAGGCGTTGCTGGCCTTGTTTACCCGGCTGGAGCAAAAGCACAGGGATTTTATCGCCGAACTGAACCGAAGCCTGGCCGAAGACCCCGCTACGATACTTCTTCTTCAGCGCCTGGAGGTCAAAACCAGCACTCGCAACCAATTGTTCGGCCAAGTCACCGCAATCGACAGGGATGTCGCGGATGCCCGAATTACCGTGCGCCTGAAAGGCGGAGAAGAGGTGGTTTCGTCTTTCAGCACCGCTTCGCTCGACGCACTGGCGATCGGCATCGGCGCCGATGCGGTGCTGATGATCAACAGCGCCGACATCATGCTGTTGACCGATCCCGCCCTCGAACGGATTTCGGCCCGGAACCGCCTGCTCGGGAAGGTGATGCGGATCCGGCACGACATCGTGGATTCGGAAGTGATCGTTCTCTTGCCGAACGGCGAAATCCTGGCCGCGATGATTACCCAGCAAAGCCTGCGCAAACTGGCGCTAATGCCCGGCATGTCGGTCTGGGCGGTCTTCAAGGCCCACGCGCCGATCCTGGGCGTCAGGTCGTCGTAACGCCCGCGGTTCCCCGGCGATCTTAGCGAGTATACTGGCCAACCGCGTTTTGCCGGTGCCGGAAAGCCCGATCAGCAGAACGTTCGATTTGCCGATTTCGACTTTCTGTTCCGCATGGCCCAGCCGGACTTCCGGCTCTTGTGCTTCAGGCGCTTGGTTTGGAAACGCTTATTCGCTGCGCACGCCCTCCCTCTTTTCCGTCAGCAAATGCTTCAATTCGGCTTTGCGCTCCTGCATCCAGGTTTCGAGGATTTCGTTGTAATCCCGGTGCCACCAATCCTGTTTGGCATCGTGCCGGGGCGCCAGTTTGTCGATATTCAATAAGTCGTAAATATTGATCCACTCCCCTTCGACCCGGATCGCCAGGTTCGGGTTGAAAATGTAATGGCCGCGCATAACCCGGTAAAACAGCCTGCGGTTGTAACGGTCGTCTTTTTCGATTTCGTTTTTCGCCAGAATCGCGGACAAATAGGCACGCTGCTTGCGCCGCTCCGGCAAAATTCCGGCCGGGATGTGCGCGATCGCATCGATAAAGTCCTGCGTCGTGAACCCTTCGAGCCAGTAAACCATTTTTTTCGGCATGACCCGGTAAAACAGAGCGATCATCAGGTTCAGCAGAAAAAACTCCATGCTGCTTTTGTCGAGCTTGATCAGCCGGTGCTCGACCTGGATGCTCATGCTGGTCGGCTCCAACAGGTCGTAGATCGCGGCCAGTTTCTTTTTCGCATAGGTTTCGCCGCGTTCGGCCTGGGCGAGCGCGATCTGGAATGCGGTCAGGCCGTTGCCGTCGACTTTTTCGGGATCGGCCCCGACCTCGACCAACGCCTTCACGACTTCCGCGTTGCCGGTCCAGGCCGCCACCATCAACGGCGTCTGATTGAACACGTTACGGAAATCCGGGCCGTATTGATCGGTCTGCTTCAAGACCGCATCCGGCTTTTTGAATTGATAAGCCACATAATGCTTCTGTTTGAGCATCAGCAAGCCCTTATCCGGCTGTCTAGCCGGCTTGAAATCGGCGTGCAGCAGCGCATTCAAAATATTTAAATCCTCGTAGACCAAGGCATATTCGAACAGGGTCATCTTGGCGTTCTTGTCGTTCGCTTCCAGCGCTTTCCGTTTCAGTTCGGCCAGCGCTTCGCCGCTCAGCACTTGCCACGGCGGCGTTTTTTGCTTCAGGATTTCGCTGCGGATGCGGTCGGCCTGTTCCTGCTTGCCTTGCAGTTCCAGCTTGTGCGCTTCCAGGCGCCAGGCGTCCAGGCTCGAATTCTGATTCGCCAGCGTCAGGCTGGTGCGCACATCGCGCAGGCCGAGCAAATCGAGCAACGGCTGGCGGACGTTGCTTTCGATCCAGTACAGGTTCTTGATCGCGCGAGTCAGCGCGACGTACAGCGCGTTCACGTAAAACTTGTACACCTCCAGCGATTTGTCGGTCTTGTCCTTGCCGCGCGCGTATTTCAAGTCCTGCTCCAGGTCGGCCGCCGTGACACCCTTCGCGATTTCGCGGTAGCGGCTTTCTTCGAGCGTCAAAAAGTTGTACAGGATGATATTTTCGTATTCGAGCCCTTTCGCTTCCTGGATCATGAACACCAGCGGCGTCGAGAAATGGCGCGCCGCTTCCGGTTTTTGTTCGGCGTTCATCACGATCACCGCGAACAAAGTCGAAGTGCGCGTCTTGCTGTCGAGTTCGCGGCGAATGTCGGCCGAGTCTTCGAGCAGCAGCACTTCGCCTTCCATGTGGCCGTTGCTTTCGACCAGATAATGGCTTTCTTTGTCGATCGAGCCGAAGCGCTGGTTTTTGATCTTCAAAATCCGGTTCGCGATCTCGGTCACTTGCGGCGCGTTCCGGTAGTTCGTGTTCAAGATCCGGATCAGATCGCCTTCGCCGCGCAAATCTTCCTGCTTATAAAACAGGCTTTTGACTTTGGACCAGGAAAAGAAATTCGGATGCACGATCTGGTTCGAGTCGCCGCAGAGAAGCCGCTACCGGCCGAACCGATGATCACCAGCGGCGGCTGCACCTGATAGATCGCCTGCTGGTTGTCGTCGAACGAAATGATCTTGTCGAGCAGATTGAAGCGGTCGTGGTGCGGATTCAAATACGCGAGCGGCGCGCCTTCGATCTTCGCCGGATCGTCGATCGCCGGAATCTTGCTTTCGTCGATCGCGGCGGCGCGGCGCAGAAAACGCGAGTCTTCGTAGGCGTGCTGCTTGATGTATGCCAGGATCAGCGCATAAGCGTGCCCCTGATGCCGGTAAACCGAGAACAACAGCCGGTCGCTTTGATTCAGTCGGGCGCGGTACAGATTGTCGCCGACTTTTTTGACCTCGGCCGACTTGAAATCGTCGGCTTCGAGGTATTTGACCATTTTCGAGAATCCGGGAATCTGTTTGGGGTTCAGCTCGTTGTAAAGAAGAATCTGCATGAAAATCGAGTTGGCGAAGATTATTAAAAATAGGATGCCAGCAAACGGCAAGCTGCTGCGTAAAACGGTTTGCTAGAGTTTAAGGACATTGCCGAACTACTGGATGAACGTAGGGTACGCGGTGCGTACCTGATTTTAATCTACTCGAGCGTCAGAAAAAGGTATGCACCGCATACCCTACTTCAACAAGAAGGGGCTTTTTTGGTTAGACCTCCTTATGCCGGACAAAAAAAATTAACTGTTTCTCAAGCTCGGAATGAGCTAAGATAATTTTAAACCTTCGCAAAGCAAAACGACGCGCTTCGTCAAGCCGTTGTTTTGTTTCTTTCTCCGGCAAATTTTTCACCGTTCTTTTCACGCAAAATGAAGCGATTGATGATGCGGATGTGGCTTTCATCGGCGATCGCGATGGGGCTGAGCGCCTGCGGCGGCCAGACCATCGCCCTCCGTGAGGAACCTCGAATCCATACGCCCTCCCCCCTGGCAGTCCCTGCCGCTCCGCGAAAGCTCCATAAACCGGTAACGACTTACTCCGGCCTCTTCTTGAAACCTGGCGACCTGGAACCGGCGGTGGAGTTCTGGCGCAATGTCTATGTGAAGTGGCGGCGTTCGGAAGTGGTGCTTCATGACGACCGCCATCTGAACGTCATCTACGAAGTGATCAGATTGCCGGGTTACGTCGACGAAAGCCTGACCTCCGAGCAGAAAGACATCGTCAGCCGGCGCCGCAATTTCTGGAAGGCCCAACTGGCCGTCCTGGAAAGCAAAGTGCGCTACAACGCCCCGTTGAATGCCGGCGACCGCGAACTGATCGCCAGGCTGGAAAGCAGCGGCAGAACGCTCGCCATCCTCTTGAGCGGCGCCGCCGAACGGGTGCATGCGCAACGCGGGACGCGCGAACGCTTCAAACGCGGCATCGAGATCAGCGCAGGCTATGACCGGCGGTTCCGAAAGATATTCCGCGACGCCGGCCTGCCGGAAGACTTGGCTTATCTGCCTCATGTCGAATCCTCGTTTCAACCGGCGGCCCGCTCCTCTGCCGGCGCGGTCGGCATGTGGCAGTTCACCAAAGCCGCCGCAAAACGGTTCATGCCCGGCAGCCATCGCGCGGACCGGCGCCTCGATCCTTACGCTTCCGCGGTCGGCGCGGCCAATTACCTCGGCTACGCCTACGGCATGCTGGGGAACTGGCCCGCGGCGATTACTTCCTACAACCACGGCATTAACGGCATGAAGCGTGCGCAGAGCCAGTTCGGCCCCGACTTTGCTCGTATCGTGCAAAACTACGCAAGTCCTGCATTCGGCTTCGCCTCCCGCAACTATTATGCGCAATTCCTGGCGGCGCGCGAAATCGCCAGCGATCCGGCACAGTATTTTCCGGAAGAAGGAATGTATGCCGAGAAGAATGGCTTGCGGAATGTCAACGTGAACGGCAACACCCTGGCTCCTTTGAATGCAGCGGCGGCCGAAAAATAAACGGCTTTTTGAATTTGCCAGGGAATACCCCGGAAATCCTACGGGGCTCGCGGCCCAATGCCGTTACCGTGAAAATACCCAAGTAGATACTGTTATTCACGTCAAGCGTTATGAAGCGCAGCGTTGTAGGGCGTTTTCGCGATAGCAAAACGCCAACAGCCTTCAAAGCGCGGCGGATTGCCTGGCGGCGAATCCACCCTACAAGAGCCGTTGGGCTGAACGAAGGGAGGCGCACCGAGTACCGGGGTATCGTTCGCGATCGATGCGCCACCCAACATCGGCAACCGCTCCTGCGTTGCCCTATCTCCTGCATCCTGTCTGTTAAGTTAAAGAGATAAAATACTGTAGGCCGGATAAGCGTAGCCCCGAGGCGTTGCAAAGCTTGCTTTGCAAATGACCAAACCGATTGACCAAGCAAGAAAGCCGGAAACGACCGTCCTGGCCCTGCGCCTGCAGGATCGGACGATATTGCAGGAATACGGGATAAACATCGAAACCGGGCGCTCCGGCAAAGGCCGGAGTATCTGGCTCGTGATGAAGCCGATACGACTACCGTAAAACCAGGCTGATCGGATGAAGACACCGAAGACAAGCCTCATCGGTGCATCGGTCTTCCGGCCGCAACCCTAAGCCGGCGAATGGATCAACCGTCCAGCCTGCAGGGTATGAGTGACCCGGCCTTTCATCGTCTGCCCCCAGAACGGCGTATTGACGCCCTGGCTTTTCCAGTTGGCTTCATCGATTGTCCAGACTGAAGCCGGATCGAAGATGCAGACATCGGCCTGCAGGCCCGGCGTCAGCGCGCCGCGCCCGAGGCCCAGTATCTGCGCCGGCTTCGAGGTCAGCGCCGCGATGCCTTCGGACAGGGTCAGCGCACCGTCGTCGGCCAGTTTGAGCAACAGCGGCAGTACCGTTTCCAACGCGGAAATGCCCGGCTCGGTTTCCGGGAAGGCGCCGAGTTTGGCGTCGAGATCGTGCGGCTGATGATCCGAAACGATCGCGTCGATCGTGCCGGCCGCCAGGCCCGTCCGCAAATACTGCCTGTCGGCCTCGGTACGGAGCGGCGGCAGCACATGGTAGGCGCTGTCGAACGGGATCATGTCGTTTTCGGTCAGATGCAGCTGATGCATCGCCACGTCGGCGGTAACCCGCAAGCCGTCGTTCCTGGCCTGCCGGATCTTGAGCACCGAACGCTTGCAGCTGAGCTGCCCGAAATGGACCCGGCAGCCGGTCAGTTCGGCCAGTTCGAGGCACTGCGCCAGCGCGATCGTTTCGGCCGCCTCCGGTATGCTCGGCAGACCGTAGCGGGTCGCCAACACGCCTTCGTGCGCGCAGCCGTTGTTGCCGAGCCAGAAATCGTTGGGCCGAAACATCAGCAGCAAATCGTGGCTTGCCGCATATTCCATCGCCCGCCGCAGGATCAGCAGGTTTTTGACCGGCCGGTTCGCATGCCCGACCGCGATACAGCCGGCCCGCTGCAAAGACAGCATCGAGCTGAGTTCGGTCCCGTCGAGCTTTTGCGTCAGCGCGGCGATCGGATGGATCTGCGGATAGCCGGCTTTTTCGGCCAGTTCCCGTACCAGCTCCGCAACGGCCGGCGTATCGATCACCGGCACCGTATCCGGCTGCAGGCACAGGGTCGTAAAGCCGGCACTGGCCGCCGCGCGGGTTTCGCTCTTGAATGTTCCCTTGCGGCTTTGTCCCGGCTCGCGCAAACGGGCGCTCAGATCGATGAAGCCGGGACAGACGATTTGTCCGGCCGCGTCGAGGGTAAAGTCCGCGTCGAAACCGTCCGGCCTGGCGGCAACCGAAAGGATCTTGCCGTCCGCAATGTAAACGCCGCCGGTCCGGTCGATGCCGTTGGTCGGATCGACCAGGCGTCCGCCCGTAATCTGTATCTTGTTCATACGCTGACTCCGTGCGGATGCATCACCATCGCCATCACCGCCATCCGCACCGCGATACCGTTGCTGACCTGTTGCAATATCACCGACTGCGGGCCGTCGGCGACCTTCGAGTCGATCTCCACGCCGCGGTTGATCGGCCCCGGATGCATCACGATCGCATCGGGCTTCGCGTATTTCAATTTGTCCCCGGTCAGGCCGAAACATTTGAAATATTCGCTTTCGCTGGGCAGCAGGGCCGAACTCATCCTTTCTTTCTGCAGGCGCAGCATCATCACCACGTCCACATCGTTCAGACCGTTTTTCAGGTCGTGGAACACTTTCACGCCCAGCGTCTCGACATAGGCCGGCAGCAAAGTTTTGGGCGCAATCACCCGGACCTCGGCGGCGCCCAGCGTGTTCAGGGCGATGATTTCGGAACGGGCGACCCGCGAATGCAGGATGTCGCCGATGATCGCGACCTTCAGCGGCGCGAAATCTTTCTTGATCCGGCGAATCGTGAACATGTCCAGCATCGCCTGGGTCGGATGCGCATGCTGGCCGTCGCCGGCATTGATCACGCCGATGTGCGGCGCGGCCTGTTGGGCAATGAAATGAGCCGCGCCGCTCAGCGCATGGCGGACGACGAACATGTCGACGAACATCGCCTCCAGATTGCGAATCGTATCGAGCAGGCTTTCGCCTTTCGAAGTGGCCGAAGTCGCGATGTTGATGCTGAGCACGTCGGCCGACAGGCGCTTGGCCGCCAGTTCGAACGTGGTCCGGGTGCGCGTGCTGTTTTCGAAGAACAGGTTCACGATCGTCTTGCCGCGCAGGATCGGCACTTTCTTGACCTGCTGGTCGGACATGCCGGCGAACGACTCGGCCATGTCGAGAATTTCGGTCAACAGCGATTTGTCCAGCCCCTCGATTGTCAGAAAATGCTTCAGCTTGCCTTCCGGGGTCAGTTGCAGATTGCCGGCCATGAATCAAGCGGCTCCTTTGGCACACTCGATATGCACGCCCAACGGTTCGGGACCGGTCAGCTTGATGCGCTGGCCCGGATTCAGTTCGATCCGGCTCCCGACGCAATCCGGCGCGATCGGAATCTGCTTGCCGTCGCGCTTGATCAGCACCGCCAGCACGACCTGGTTCGGCCGTCCGTAATCGAAAATCTCGTTCAACGCCGCGCGAATGGTGCGGCCGGTGTAAAACACGTCGTCGACCAGAATGATGTCGCGGCCTTCGAGCTGAGTGGGCAACTGGTTCGGCTTCACCCTCGGGTTCATCCCGATCTGCGAAAAATCGTCGCGGTAGAAGGAAATGTCGAGGAGTCCCAAAGGCTCCTGAATGTGGAGTTTCCTGTGCAGGCGCTCGGCGATCCAGACGCCGCCGGTGCGTATCCCAACCATCAGGGGATTATTCAATTTACGGTCGGCAATAAGGGATTCAAGCTGGTCGGCCAGGCGGTCGATCAGCTCCGGGATATCGATATGGTTAGGATTCATTTTCTCGATGGCTATGGCTATTGAGCCAGGTTTGCAAAATAAGCTGCGCGGCCAGCTGGTCCTGGACTTCCCAGAGTTTCTTAGCCTTCACGCTCACCTCGTCGAACAGCAGCTGTTTCGCCTCGAAGGTCGACAAGGTTTCGTCCTGCCGGTAAACGGGCAGGCCGAAGCGGCCTTCCAGCTGCCGGCAGAATTTTAGCATGCGCGGCGTGACCGGATTGTCGCTTCCGTCCGCCTGCCGCGAAATGCCAACGACCAGCCCCACCGGATGCCATGCCCGGATCAGTTCGGCAATTCCCTGCCAGTTCGGCTGTTGGTTGGCCGCCCTGAGCGTCCGCAGCGGGCTTGCGGTCAGCGTGGCCGTTTGTCCGACCGCCACGCCGATCTTCTTGATGCCGAAGTCGAAGCCGAGAAAGGTATCGCCGGCGCTTTTCGATGCCAGCGGGTCCCTGCGTTCGGAAGTCTTCGTGTTGCCGGGAAGCCTGGATAAATCCTCAGCCATGTCCAGCCGGCATGGTCAGCTGGTTGATGTCGATGCCGATCTGCCCGGCCGCGGCCGTCCAGCGCATATTGATCGGCAGGTCGAATAAGACCTTGGTGCCGAACGGCGAATTGAGCCAGGCATTTTCCTTGATTTCCCTTTCCAACTGGCCTTCGCCCCAGCCGGCATAACCGAGCGCGACCAGATAGTGTTCCGGCCCTTCGCCGACCGCAATCGCCTCGATCACATCGCGCGAAGTGGTCAGCGAAATCGTATCGGAAACCGGCAGCGTCGCGTCCCACTGCCCACAGGCCGTATGCACGACGAAGCCGCGGTCCTGCTGCACCGGCCCGCCCGCGAAGATCGGCGCCTCGGCGGCCTCTTCGGAAGTCACGCGGATATCCATCTGCTTGAAGATTTCGCTGAGCTTCATTCCGGTCGAACGGTTGATCACGATGCCCAAAGCGCCTTCCTGATTATGCTGACACATGTAAGTGACGGTATGAAAAAAATTGGGATCGGCCAGATTCGGCATCGCGATGATGAATTGATTGTTCAAATAAGTTGCTTCGTTCATGGCTATCACTCATATCTAAGGTTACTGGACAAACCGCACCTGTTCAACGCGTCGTAATGCCCGACTCATCGGAGAATTTCCATACCCGGGTAATCACCAGCACACTCAACTCCTTCAACAAATCTTGGGGCAAAGGGGCGAAAGGGGCGCTCATCCGAACGATATTCTTGGCCGCTTCGTCCAGCTCCGGAATCCCCGAGGATTTGTTGATCCGGATGCTGTAGATGCTGCCGTCGGCATTGATGCCTACATCCATTGTCAAAGTAGCCGAAAAATTCCGTTTCGAAGCGACTTCGGGATAATTGCGGTTTCCCATCCTTTCGACCTTGTCTTCCCAGTCTTTCAGGTACTGCGCCGCCAGATATTTATGCGCACTGACCATGCTGACGAACTTGATCTTGCTTTGCTCGCCGCTCAGCTGGCTGTCGCGGATTTCGGTGCCCAGTTGAGTGATCTGTTCCTGCAGCGCCTCCGCCGTCAGAATCGGATGACGGCGCTGCTCGACGGCAGGCCGTTTCTCGGGCGCCGGTTGCACGTCCGCCTCGGCGGCTTTTTTCTCGGCCTTCTGCTGGGTCAAAACTTTTTTCTGGACCTTGGGCCTGGGATGACTCTGCTGCGGTTCCGGCTCGGCCCTTGCCAGATGCTTGCTTTGGGGGGTATTGCCCTCATTCGCGATTTTCCGGGCTTGCGGCTTCGGTTTGATGTCCTGTTGCCCGGCCCCGACCTGATTTTCCTGCGCCAACATTTTCGCCTGTTTGGGCGCTTTCCTGGCCGGCGTATCGACCAGCGTAATCTCGATCGAACGTTTGAATTCTTCGGGTTTCGGAGCCGAAAAATCAACCCCCAAAATAAGCAGGATATGCAGGGCCGCCGCGACGAACAAAAAAACCAGAATCGTATCGTTACCCGATGATACCGTGGGCGCGAACAAGGTGCGGCTCGTCATTTCAGGCGATTGCATTCTCGATATGGTCCATCAGCATGCCGGCGATATTCAGCCCGAATTCGCGGTCCAGCTCCTGCACGCAGGTCGGGCTGGTCACGTTGATTTCGGTCAGGGTGTCGCCGATCACGTCGATGCCGGCGAAAACCAGGCCTTTCTCCCGCAAAGTCGGACCCACCTGTCCGGCGATCCACCTATCGCGTTCGGTCAATGGCCGGCCCTCGGCGCGGCCGCCGGCCGCAAGATTGCCGCGCGTTTCGCCGGGCGCCGGAATCCGCGCCAGCGCATACGGCACCGCTTCGCCGTTGACCAGTAAAATGCGCTTGTCGCCGTCGACGATTTCGGGTAGGTATTTTTGCGCCATCACATAGCGGGTATTATATCGCGTCATCATTTCCAGTATCACGCTCAGGTTGGGGTCGCCCCGGCGCAAGCGAAATATGGAAGTGCCGCCCATGCCGTCCAGCGGTTTCAGAATAATTTCCTCCTGCTCGTACAGAAAATGGCGAATCCGTTCGGGCTCTCTCGCCACCAAGGTTTCGGCGCAGCATTGCGGAAACCAGGCCGTGAACAACTTCTCGTTCGCATCACGTAGCGATTGCGGTTTGTTCACGACATAGACCCCCAAATTTTCCGCACGTTCCAGCAGGTAGGTGGCATAGATGTACTCCTGGTCGAATGGCGGGTCCTTGCGCATCAGGATCACGTCGAGCTGGTCCAGCGGTATATCCCGTTCGAGATGGAATTCGAACCACCGCTGCGGATCCCGCTGCACGGTCAGCGTACGGGTTCGCGCATAAGCCCGGCCGTTGCGCAGGTAAAGATCGTTCAATTCCATGTAGTGAAGCTCCCAGCCCCTGGCCTGCGCTTCGAGCAGCATCGCAAAGCTGGTGTCTTTTTTGATATTGATCTTCTGGATGGAATCCATCACCATGCCGAGCTTGATAGACATCGTTTTCCTTGTTCGTTGGCTTGAAACATCCGGTTTATTTTATCGGGAGTTATTTACCTTGAAAAGAAATTTTGGTATAAAGTTAGATTAACTTTGAACCAAGGCATATTGAGGGTAATCATGTCCAGAGTCTGTCAAGTAACCGGCAAACACCCGGTTACCGGAAACAACGTTTCCCACGCAAACAACAAAACCAACCGCCGTTTTTTGCCTAATCTGCAGCATCACAGATTCTGGGTGGAAAGCGAAAACCGCTGGGTTCGCCTGAGAATTTCGGCCAAAGGCATGCGGATCATCGATAAAAAAGGCATCGACGCGGTATTGGCCGACCTGCGCGGCCGCGGCGAGAAAGTGTAAGGAGAGAGAAAAATGCGCGATAAAATCAAATTGGTTTCTACCGAAGGCACCGGTCATTTCTATACCACGACCAAAAACAAGAGAACGATGCCCGAAAAGATGGAAATCAAAAAATTCGATCCGGTGGTCCGCAAGCACGTGATCTACAAAGAAGCGAAAATCAAATAAGCCGCTTTCCGATTCCGCTCCCGGGCTTGGCCGGGAGCTTGTTGCCCCCGATTTCGTCCGGGCGGTTCTTAGGCGTCGTTTTTGAGTTTCCGGAGCATGTGTTTTAATTGCTCGAAATGCCTGGACAGCGTCGTGAAACGATCTTCGATCCGTTTCTTTTCCTCATCCAGTTCGCTGCATCTGTCGTTCAGCTGCTTGACCGTACGGCGCAACATTTCATTTTCCTTTTTGAGCTTTAGAAGCTGCTCATCAGGACCGGCATCCCGTTCCTCCGGCATCGGAGTGCCTTCCTCTACTTGAGGCGGCGCATCGGCCTTCGTCTCGTTCCGGCTCTCGGCTGAGTCTTCCTTAGACGCTTCGGCTACGGATTCCATCCCTCCTTTCAGGATGAATGCCTTGAACCGGTGCTTCAGCAGAAAAAAAGCCCCCGCCTCGCTGATGCGCCCGTTACGGCACACCACGATTACCGGTTTGTCCCGATTCAAACTTTTAAGCTGCATCCTTAAGGAAAAAAACTGCACATTGACGCTGCCTTCGATATGACCCCGCTCGAATTCATCCAACGGCCGAAGATCCAGCACGGCACCGCCCTCATCCCGCAGCGCCGCCATTTCCTCGTAGCCGACGAAAACCAAAGAAGGCTTTTTGATCAGGGCGACGAACCGGTTCTTGTCCAGACGCAATACGGTCACATCGGTCAAGGCAGTCACCGAAACCGTCCGCGGCGCACCGCTAATCAATGCATCCTCGCCGAAAATCTCGCCCTTTTCGAGCACGGCAAGCCGAATGGATTTCGAGATCGGCGTCGGCTTCCGCGAAATCTCGCATTGGCCGCTTTTCAAAAAATAAAAGTAATCCCCCTCGGCACCCTGTTCGATAATCACCTCTCCCTTGACCACCGCCACCTCTTCCAAGGCAAGCAGGATTTTCTGCAGATTAGCCGGAGGCAACCGCTGAAAAATCGGTAATTTCAGCAGTATCGTCATCCAGTCATCGGAGTTTTCGTCAATTTCCTCTTCAACCACCACCATTTCGCTCTCTTCCTTATATTCCAGCGCCGGAGGATTGTTGGCCTTTTCCGCATCCACCCTGACGAACCGGACGACGCCCTTGGCGAACGCATCGATCTTTCTCGGCAATTGATGCGCCAGGGCAAACTTGGCGGACTCGTGTGCGGACGAAACCACTTCGATGACCAAACCTTCCGCCTGCAGCACCACTTCGCCTTCAAGCAGGTAGAATAAATCGTTTTCGGTATCGCCTTTTTTAAACAGCAAAGCATCCCTGATTTCTTCTACCGTGATTTCATTGCACAAGTCATTGAACAACGGCCCCGGCAAGGTCGCCAAAGGAACCAGTTTTCGAATGCGCAAAGCATCCTCTGAATTTACATCTACCGCCATAGGCCCATTAAACGCGATTAACAACATTCGCGCAGGACTCGAATCAGGCCGCCCGTTTAAATCCTGCCGGAATACCGGAAAAATAGCACGCCGCACCGAAACAATAAAGCTTTTATTATGCGAAAGACTCCCTATTTCGGCCTTGTTTTAAACGTTTTCGATCTTATATTGTCTATTGCCACGTTTAACCCGCTTGAGAATCCGTATGAGAAAAAAATTTGCAAAACAGTACGCGATACCGCTTCTTTTAACGGCCAGCCTTGGAATCAGCACTCCCGCGACAGCCGGACTACCGGCTTTCCTGGGCGGTCAGAGCGTGCCTTCGCTGGCGCCGATGCTGGAAAAAAGCATGCCTGCCGTGGTCAATATTTCGACCACCACCAATATCGAGGTCGCGGAAAACCCTTTGCTGCAAGACCCTTTTTTCCGGCATTTTTTCAATCTGCCCAACCAATCGCCGCGCCAGCAGCAAAAAAACAGCCTCGGTTCCGGCGTCATTATCGACAGCGACAAAGGCTACGTGCTGACCAATAACCATGTGATCGACAAAGCGGACAAGATCATGGTCACCCTGAGCGACGGCCGCCAGCTCGACGCCCGCCTGGTCGGCGCCGATCCGGAAGCCGATGTGGCGGTCGTCCAGATTCAGGGCGACAATCTGACCGAATTGCCGATGGCCGATTCGAGCCAGCTGAGAGTCGGCGATTTCGTGGTCGCGATCGGCAACCCGTTCGGCCTCGGCCAGACGGTCACCTCGGGAATCATCAGCGCGCTGGGGCGCTCGGGACTGGGCATCGAAGGCTATGAAGACTTCATTCAGACCGACGCCTCGATCAACCCCGGCAACTCGGGCGGCGCACTCGTCAACCTGAACGGCGAATTTATCGGGATGAATACCGCGATCCTGGCGCCGAGCGGCGGCAATGTCGGGATCGGCTTCGCGATTCCGTCGAACATGGTCGCGAGCCTCATGGATTCCCTGGTCAAACACGGCGAAGTGCGCCGCGGACTGCTCGGCGTCACGACGCAGGACCTGACGCCCGACCTGGTCAAGGCCTTCAATCTGACCAATCACCAAGGGGCGGTGATCAGCCGGATCGAAAGCAATTCGGCCGCCGCCAAAGCCGGCCTGGAACCGGGCGACGTGATCGTTGCGGCCAACGGCAAGCCGATCCGAAACAGTCATGAAATCCGCAACATCATCGGTCTGATGCAGATCGGCGACGAGGTGAACATCGAGTTCTACCGCGGCAACGAAAAAAAACAGGCCACTGCCACCATCGGCAAGCCCGAACGCCCGCATTTGAACGGCGAGAAACTGCATCCGACCCTGAAAGGCACGATTCTGGGTGCCACCTCGAAGGACCAGGTCGAAGGCATTCTGATCGAGAAGATCAATACCGCTTCCTACGCTTGGCGTGTCGGCCTCAGGCCCGGCGACGTGATCGTGACCGCCAACCGTTACCGCGTGCACAGCCTGGACGAGCTGAAACAGGCCGCCGATCCGGAGTCGCCGTTGATGATCAATATTCAGCGCGGCCAGGAAGGCTTCTTCGTCGTCTTGCGGTAAACGCAAATGCTGGTTACCCTATGCGGGTTTCGATAACCCGCATACCAACCCATCAACGCTCTACCGATGACGAACACTTTCATCCCTTTAAATATCGCGGTATTGGTCGTCTCCGATACGCGTACCGAAGCCGACGACATTTCCGGCAAAACGCTGGCCGAACGCGCGGTGGCCGCCGGCCATCACATCATCGAAAAAAAAATCGTGCCCGACGACATCTACCGGATACGAGCAATCGTCTCGCAATGGATTGCCGATGAGCAGGTGAATGTGGTCCTCGCCACCGGCGGCACCGGGGTAACCGGCCGCGACGGCACGCCCGAAGCGGTCAGGCCGCTGCTCGACAAAGTGCTCGACGGCTTCGGCGAAACCTTCCGGATGCTGTCCTACCAGGACATCAAGACCTCGACGATCCAGTCGCGCGCGCTCGCCGGCGTCGCGAACGGCACGTATCTCTTTTGCCTGCCCGGTTCGTCCGGGGCCTGCCGCACCGCCTGGGATCATCTGATCAAAGATCAGCTCGACTTCCGCACCCAACCCTGCAACCTCGTTCAACTGATGCCAAGACTTGTGGAAATCTGACATGCAATCGAGTTTTTTATTTTTTGGCGCGCTCGGCGCCTTGGTCGGCGTAGGCATGGGCGCGTTCGGCGCGCACGGCCTGAAAAATATGATCAGCCCGGAAATGCTGACGGTCTACCAGACCGGCGTCAGCTACCAGATGTGGCATGCGCTGGGGTTGATCGGAATCGCCCTGATCCGCCGGAACGAGCCCGAATCCAAACTCTTGAACTGGGCCGGCTGGCTGATGCTGACCGGCATCGTGCTGTTCTCGGGCAGCCTGTACCTGCTCGCGATCATGGGTTTGAAGGAACTCGGAATGGTTACCCCGTTCGGCGGCGTCAGTTTTTTGCTAGCCTGGCTATTGCTGGCCGTTTACGCCACCAAGAAAGCGCCGGCCAGCAGGTATTCCTCACGCTCCCGCTGACTCTGTTTGCCGCCGAACAGGAACTATCCTTTTCAAAGCATAAAAAAGGGTACGACTTATGTACCCTTTTTTGTCTGCCGATGTAGCCGGCTTATCGCTAATCAAAGCCTTCTCAGCTCTCTACCGATTTTTCGGCGGCCTTTTGCAACATGCCGTACAGCGTATCTTTCATCTGCACGCGGCGCTTTTTCAGATTCTCCAGAAACTCGTCCGAATGCGCCTCGATTTCGAGCTCGGTACGGCGGATTTCGTCGTTAAGCTCGTCGTATTCCCGATGGAGTTTTTCAAACTCCGGATCAGTCGTCTTCAGGAGATGGATCTGCTCGCGGAATTCGGGGAATTCGATCGACAAATGATGCTTTTCGTTTAGCATAGGCTTTCCTTTAATTAATTTTAATAAGAAAAATTTTTATCGTTCCCTCACTCTGTGCTCGTCTTTATACACAAGTGAGGAGCAATCCAATGCGAGCTTTGGACTTCTGCCTGATCCACGATAAGGATTCCGTCAACAATGGCTTCCCCATGTAGGGTACGCTGTGCGTACCTTTTGGGCTTTGAGAAGGTACGCACAGCGTACCCTACAAATTGTTGTATTTGATGGAATATCGAATGGCCGGATACGATGTGTATAACGACGAGCGCTCTGCGTGGGAATAATCAGCGGAATTTATTTTTGACCCAATCCTGAAGATCAATCCCAACGGTCGTCCCGGACCTGAACTTTCCCGTTCTCGATCCGTAACGGGAAGGCATGAATATCCTCGTAAGCCGGCGGAGACAGCACCGCGCCGGTCTTCACGCAAAATCTCGCGCCGTGGCGGGGACAAATGATCTGGTCGCCGTCCAGTTCGCCGCTGGCGATTTCCGCCCCGTCGTGCGTGCAGGCGTCTTCGATCGCGTAATAGCACCCCTCGATCCGGAACACCGCGACATCGGTGCCGTCGACCTCGACAACTACATTTTCGCCGTCAGCCAGGGCATTCTGACCGCAAACATCAACCCATTCCGTCATCAGCAGTACCTGTTTTTCTAGCTTTTCAAATAAACGTCGTAACGCAACAATTTTCCCTGAAAACTCTCGTTCGGCTTGCCGCCGAGCGGTTCGGCGTAATCGGGGCTCTTGACGACGATCCGCCTGCCGGCGGCTTTAAACGCCGCTTCGAATAATTGTTCCTTATCTTGATCATCGCCCGAGAGGGCGCGCAGCACCACCATCGACTTTTTCGCAAGCGCGGATTTTTTGCGTTTGGGCGGGAACATCGGATCGAGATAGACACAGTCCGGCCTGCTGTCGAGATTCGCCAGGACCGCAATCGCATCGCCCTGAATCAATCGGGGCGACACCGGTGCCAGTCTTTGCATCCACTCCAGCTCCGCCAGCCGGCGGAAACCGTCGGCCAGCAGTTCGGCCATCACCGGCGAGCGTTCCAGGCAGGTCAGCTCGTATCCCATCCGGAAAATATGCAACGCATCCTGGCCCCAGCCGGTCGTCGCATCGACGACCGTTCGGGTCTTGCGGCCCAGCGCCTGCGCCAATGGACCTTGCTTCGGAGCAGGCCAGGAACGCTGCTCGCCGGCGCGCGGTTCGACTTCGACCGTAAGGCCGCCGGCTTTCGGCAGCTCGCGGTCCAGCAGCTTCAGGCTGCCGTCGCGCCAGCTCAGAAAAAACGCTTCCTGCGCACCGAAATCGGCAGTCCCGGCATTGCGCAGCGGAACGCCCAGACGTTCCGCCAACTGCCGGAAAGAGGACACATCGCCCTGCCCTTCATACAGCACGGCGAGTTTGCCGGAATATACGGAAGCCGGCCCGCTCATCGGCCCATCGAACCGGGATGCCCGATACGAATGCGATTCGAAAAAAACGTCACTCCGTCGAAACCGGCGTATGCTGATTCTTCAGCGCCGCATCGAGCGTATGCCAGGCCAGGGTCGCGCACTTCACGCGCGCCGGATATTCCCTGACGCCGGCTAGCACGGCCAGCTTGCCGAGCGCTTCGAGCTGCAGGTTCTCATCCTTGCCAGTCGTCATTTCGTGGAATTTTTTGAACAGGGCTTCGGCTTGCTGTTCGGTCATGCCCTTGACGATTTCGGTCATCAGCGATACCGAGGCGGTCGAGATCGCGCAGCCCGATCCCTGAAAGCTGACGTCCTTGATCACGTCGCCGTCCATTTTCAGGTACAGCGTCAGGTGGTCGCCGCACAAGGGATTGAAGCCTTCCACCTGCCGGTTCGCGTCTTCCATCACCCGAAAATTGCGCGGGTTGCGGTTGTGATCGAAAATGACCTCCTGGTAGAGGTCGCGTAATTCATCAAACATCAGCCAAATACCTTGATTAACGATTCTATCCCTTGCATCAGCGCGTCGATTTCCGCGCGAGTGTTATACATCGCGAAGGAAGCGCGCGCGGTCGCCGGCACCTCGAAAAAATCCATCACCGGCATCGCGCAGTGGTGGCCCGCCCGGATCGCGATCCCGAGACTGTCCAGCATCGTGCCGATATCGTGCGGATGCACGTTTTCCAGTACGAACGACAGGATCGCGCCTTTCCGGGCCGCTTCGCCGACGATGGTGAGACCGTCGATGTTCCGGGCCTGTTCGGTCGCATAGGCGAGCAATTCGGCCTCGTAAGCGGCCACTTGGTCCATCCCGACCGCATTCAGATAATCGATCGCGGCGCCCAGCCCGACCACGTCCGCGATGCTCGGCGTGCCGGCTTCGAACTTGTAGGGGAGTTTATTATAGTCCGATTTTTCGAAAGTCACCTTGCGGATCATGTCGCCGCCGCCCTGATACGGCGGCATCGCTTCGAGCAGCGCCCGCTTGCCGTAAAGCACGCCGATGCCGGAGGGACCGTACAGCTTATGCCCCGAAAACGCATAAAAATCGCAATCGAGCGCCTGCACATCGATTTTCATATGCGGCGCCGCCTGGGCGCCGTCGAGCAGTACCGGCACACTGCGCGCATGCGCAGCCGCAATGATTTTTTCGACCGGATTGATCGTACCCAGCGCATTGGACATGTGCGCGACCGCTACCAGGCGGGTCTTGTCGGTTAATAACGCTTCGAACGCTTCATAGATCAGCTCGCCCTTGCGGTTGATCGGCGCGACTTTCAATACTGCGCCGGTCTGCTCGCATAAGAGCTGCCAGGGCACGATATTCGAGTGATGCTCCATCGCGGTGATCAGGATTTCGTCGCCGGCCCGGATATGGGTCCGTCCGTAGCTTTGCGCGACCAGATTGATCGCCTCGGTCGCGCCCCTGACGAAAATGATTTCCTTTTCGCTGGCCGCGTTGATGAAGTCCCTGATCTTGCCGCGCGCGCTTTCGAACTTGTCGGTCGAACGCACGCTGAGCGTGTGCACGCCGCGGTGGATGTTCGCATAATCGTTCCGGTACAGATCGCTGATCGCGTCGATCACTGCGTTCGGCTTCTGGCAACTGGCGGCATTGTCCAGGTAAACCAGGTCTTTGCCGCGGATCTTTTGGGCCAGGATCGGAAAATCGGCACGGATTTTTTCTACGGGAAAATGTGTCATTACGTTAAAAGTTCTGTTTCAAATTCGGTGATTGCAACTTAAACCGAGAGCTATTATATTGGCTGTAAGGTTCAACTACGATTCTGTCTGATGGCTACCGTATCTCCCAGAAAACATCTGACCAATCTCGACGAATGGCGTCGACTCGGCGAGGCGGCTATTTTCCCCCGGACAGCCGTCTCGAACTGATCGAAGGAGAAATATTGGAAATGGCGCCTATCGGCTTTAATCACGCGGGCCATGTGATGCGGCTCAATCATTTTTTCTCGAAATTACTGGGCGATCGAGCCCTCGTCAATATTCAAAATCCCCTCCAGCTCGGCGACCTCTCCGAACCGGAACCGGACTTCATGCTGCTGAGACCGAATCCGGATTTTTACTCCTCGCGACATCCAAAGGCGGACGATGTCTTGCTGCTAATCGAAGTCGCCGACAGTTCGCTGGCTTTCGATCAGAACCAGAAACAGCGGTTATACGCGCTGCATCGAATTCCCGAGTACTGGCTGCTGAATCTGAACGACAACTGCCTGGAAGTTTACCGGCGCCCGCACGGCGAGTTATATGAGGAAAAAACCACCTTGCGCATTGGCGATTCGATCGGTTTGTCGCAGCTTCCCGGCATTGTTATCCAACTCTCGGATATTTTATAGTCTAAACGTTGGGTTGCCGTTTTCCGGCAACTCAACCTACAGCCACGCCTTTTCGACGCCTTGCTGCGGAAACCGCCGCAAGAGTTCGCCCAGCACCAGATCGTGCAGTTCCCTGATCTTGATCTTGTCGACCATTTCATTCGCAAACGCAAAAGTCAGCATGTTGCGCGCGGTTTCTTCGTCGACGCCGCGGGACTGTAAATAAAACACCGACTTTTCGTCCAACTGGCCGACCGTTACGCCGTGTCCGCATTTCACGTCGTCGGCATAGATTTCCAGTTGCGGCTTGGTATCCGCTTCCGCGTCGTTCGAGAGCAACAGGTTGCGGTTGTTCATTTCCGAATCGGTTTTTTGCGCATCCTCCGCGACAATCACCCGGCCCTGAAACACGCCCCGCGCTCTGTCATCGAGAACGCCTTTGTATAATTCGCGGCTGGTCGCATGAGGCTTCAAATGGTTGATCCGGGTGTGATTGTCGATATGCTGGCGCTTGTCGCCGACATACAGGCCGTTCAAAATACACTCCGATGCCAGATCCAGATCGGCATGAATGTCGCTCCTTGCCAGGAGCCCGCCGAACGCGTAATGATGGTGCGCAAAACGCGCATCCCGCGCCTGGGCCACGTAAGTGCCGCCGAAATGATAGGCCTTGGCCGACTCGGCCTGCAGCTTATAAAGCGCCAGCTCCGCGTTCGCGCCGACAAACACTTCGTTGACGGACGCTGCGAGGTAAGCGCAATCCGCGCCGATATAGGTCTCGACGACTTCGGCCTGCGCCATCGGATCGACAACAATCAGGTTGCGGGTGGTCGCCAACGCATCGGATTCGGTCACCACATGCAGCAGTTGCAGCGGCTTCGCCAGCACTTGCTTGGCCGGGATATGCACGAACAGGCCGTCGCTGAACCAGGCCGTGTTGAATGCGACAAAGCCGTGCTCGCTGTCCGCAACCGCCTTGCCGAAATGCTCCTCGACCCGCTCGGAATATTGCCTTAAAGCATCGGCCATACTCAGGACCAAGACATCATTGGGCAGGCTGGCGAGGCTCGAAAGCTCGGCCGAAAAACGGCCGTTCAACAGCACGATCGACCAGGCGTCCTGTAACCGATAACTGTCGATCCATGCCTGATCGACCGCGCTTGCCGGGGCAGACAAAAGCGGAGAAAACAGTTTCTTCTCGATTGCCGATACGTTCGTGTAACGCCATTCTTCCTCGCGCAGCGATGGAAATCCGCCGGCCGCAAACAACGCGAGCGCATCATGGCGCCGCTGCTTCAGCCAGGGTAAATTTCCGCCGGGCAATTGAGGCGCGATCCTTTCGTATTCCACCGGATAACGGCTTGCAGTCACTGCACTCATCACGCCGCCTCGAGCCAGCCGTAGCCTTTTTCTTCCAACTCCAGCGCCAGTTCGGGGCCGCCGGACTTCACGATCCGGCCGTGCGCCAACACATGCACCACGTCCGGCTTGATGTAGTCGAGCAGGCGCTGATAATGGGTCACCATCACGAACGCGCGCTCCGGCGAACGCAGCGAATTCACGCCGTCGGCGACGATCTTCAACGCATCGATGTCGAGGCCGGAATCGGTTTCGTCGAGAATGCACAGCTTCGGCTCCATGATCGCCATCTGCAGGATTTCGTTACGTTTCTTCTCGCCGCCGGAAAAGCCTTCGTTGACCGCGCGGTACAAAAACTTCTCGTCCATTTCCAACAGCTTGACCTTGTTCTTGACCAGGGTCAGAAAATCCATCGCATCGACTTCAGGCAGGCCGCGGTGCTTCCGAACCGCGTTCAGCGCGGCCTTCAGCAAATAAATGTTGCTGACGCCCGGAATTTCGACCGGGTATTGAAACGCCAGAAACACCCCTTCGCGCGCGCGGATTTCCGGCGCCATCTCGATCAGGTCCATGCCGCGATAGGTCACCGAACCTTCGGTTACGGTATAACCGGCCTTGCCCGACAGCACATGCGACAGCGTGCTTTTGCCGGAACCGTTCGGTCCCATGATCGCATGGATTTCTCCCGCATTGATCTCTAAATTGATGCCTTTCAGAATCGGCTTGTCGCCCACGCTGACGTGGAGATTTTCTATGCTGAGCATTTTGTTTTACCTGTGCTATTTAATTGGGTTTTGTACCCAGATACTTACAAATTTCTATGCGATACACATGCTTCGCTATTAAAGGCAAGCTCATAGGCTGGGTTGAGGAACGAAACCCAGCATTTTCGGACAATTGCTGGGTTTATCAACCCAGCCTACGGGGCTTGCCCACTAGCCGACCGAACCTTCCAGACTCAACCCCAGCAATGCCTGCGCCTCGACCGCAAACTCCATCGGCAATTCCTTGAAGACTTCCTTGCAAAAACCATTCACGATCATCGACACCGCATCTTCGGCCGAAAGCCCGCGCTGCTGGCAAAAAAACAGTTGGTCTTCGCTGATCTTCGAGGTGGTCGCTTCGTGCTCGACCTGCGCCGACGGCTGCCTGACTTCTATATAAGGAAAGGTATGGGCGCCGCAGCGGTCGCCGACCAGGAGCGAATCGCATTGCGTGTAGTTACGCGCGTTCTCGGCGCTCTTCAGTACCTTCACCAGGCCGCGGTAGGTATTCTGCGCCTTGCCCGCCGAGATGCCTTTCGACACGATCGTGCTGCGCGTGTTCTTGCCGATGTGGATCATCTTGGTGCCGGTGTCGGCCTGCTGGTAATTGTTGGTCAGCGCGACAGAATAAAATTCGCCGATCGAATTGTCGCCCGCCAACACGCAGCTCGGGTATTTCCAGGTGATCGCCGAACCGGTTTCGACCTGGGTCCAGGACACCTTCGAATTGTCGCCGCGGCAATCGGCGCGCTTGGTCACGAAGTTGTAAATGCCGCCCTTGCCTTCCTTGTCGCCCGGATACCAGTTCTGCACGGTCGAATATTTGATCGTGGCGTCTTTCAGCGCGACCAGCTCGACCACCGCCGCATGCAGTTGGTTTTCGTCGCGCATCGGCGCGGTGCAGCCTTCCAGATAAGACACATGGCTGCCTTCGTCCGCGATAATCAGGGTCCGCTCGAACTGCCCGGTGTTCGCTGCGTTGATCCGGAAATAGGTCGATAGTTCCATCGGGCAGCGCACGCCTTTCGGGATATAGACGAACGAGCCGTCGGTGAACACCGCCGAATTGAGCGCCGCGAAGAAATTATCGCCAGGCGGCACGACCGAGCCGAGGTATTGTTTGACCAGCTCGGGATACTCGCGCAACGCTTCCGAAATCGGGCAGAAAACGATGCCGGCATCCTTCAGCTTTTCCTTGAACGTGGTCGCAACCGAAACGCTGTCGAACACCGCGTCGACCGCGACACCGGCCAGACGCTCCTGCTCGTCGAGCGGAATGCCGAGCTTTTTATAGGCGGCCAGCACTTCCGGATCGATGTCGTCCAGGCTTTTCGGGCGGTCTTCCTTGCGTTTCGGCGCCGAATAGTAGCTGATCGCTTGGTAGTCGATCGGATCGAACTTCACGAACGCCCATTCGGGGGTTTTCATCGTGCGCCAATGGCGAAACGCTCTCAGGCGCCATTCCAGCATGAATTCAGGCTCGTTTTTGACTTTGGACAAGCGATGAATCACGTTCTCGTCGAGACCCGGCGCGAAGGTTTCGGTTTCCAGGACCGTCACAAAGCCCTGCTTGTATTCCTGGCTGATCAGGTTCTGAATTTCTTGAGCGCTTGCTGACATAAAAAACTCTCTAAATATCTCAATGAATGGATAGGGCTACATGATGGGTTTCGATCGATGGGTTTCGGCTGGCGCCTCTACCCATCCTACGCAGGCATTAACGGGATAAACTCGCGACCGGAATCAGGATTTTCTCGGGCACCATCGCCGGTTTGATCATATCCGCCAGCGTCACCGACTCCAGCGCGTCATGGATCGCCTGGTTGATCAGACCCCAATTACCGCGAATCCCGCAGCCTGAAGCCTGCTTGCAACCCCGGTGCGAAATGCTGCACTCGGTCAGCGCAATCGGGCCTTCCAACGCACGAATGACCGCCGCGACGGTGATCCTGTCCGGCGTACTGGCCAGGGCATAACCGCCTTTCGCGCCGCGCGTCGAAGTCAGTACCTGCGCATGGACCAGCAGTTTAAGAATTTTACTGACCGTGGGCAAGGCAATTCCGGTCGCCGAGGCTATTTCGATCGCCGTGTGGAATGCCGAGGCGCCTTTCGCCATATGGCTCAAAATCACTGTGGCGTAATCAGTCAGTTTACTTACCCGTAGCATATCTACCCTCTTCAATTAGGACTATTTTAGTCCTTTTTAATTCCGTAGTAAATAAGTAGGTTTTATTTTTTTACGTCCTTTCCCCTCGCACGGCGGACTCAAACCGAACCAAACCACCCGTAATCTGGTATCATGGCGCCCCCTGAAACTTACTCACAACACAAGGTACCATGTCCGAATTCAGCAATGTCACCGTCGTCAAAAAAGCCAACGTCTATTTCGGCGGCAACGTTTCCAGCCGCACGATCCGTTTCGCGGACGGCACGGTCAAAACCCTCGGCTTCATGCTGCCCGGAGAATACACGTTCAACACCGCCGATCCCGAACTGATGGAAATCCTCGACGGCGACCTGGACGTCTGGCTGCCGGGCGCAGCGCACTGGCAAACGGTCAAAGGCGGCGAGTCGTTCAACGTGCCGGGCAATGCGCAATTCACGGTCAAGATCAAGGCACCGACCGACTATTGCTGCTCGTTCCTGAAATAAAGGATTCGCCGAAAAAAACGGCCGCGATGAATTTCTGGCAAACCAAAACACTGCATGAAATGACCGACGCCGAATGGGAGTCGCTTTGCGACAACTGCGGCAAGTGCTGTTTGAACAAGCTCGAAGACGAGAAAACCGGCGAAATTCACTTCACCAGCGCGGCCTGCAGGCTGCTCGACCTGAAAACCTGCCGCTGCACGCGCTATGCGGAACGCACGCGGCTGGTGCCGCGCTGCCTCGACGTCAGAAAGCTGGATCCAGAAGCGTATCACTGGCTGCCCTCGACCTGCGCCTACCGCCTGCTGTCCGAAAGCGAAGACCTGCCTACATGGCACCCTTTAGTCTCGGGCCGCCGCGAAACGGTACAGCGTGCCGGTGTTTCGATAAGCAGCTATGCGGTCAACGAAAACCAGGTCAGGCGACTGGAGGATCACATCATCCGGTGGCTGGATTAATCAAACCCGATCCCATAAACCATCCACCCGACTGACGGCAAAAGAAGGGCCGATCTCAGGCAACCCGCAATTTTTCGAGAGAGGCAAAGGCGCGTTCCCCGCTAATGTCGGGCGTAATGTTCAGTTCGAGCCCGGTCACGCCGGAAAGCGCCACCGTATGATCTTCGGTCTCGCGCGTGCTTCCGTCGGGACTGAAATTCCATTGCTGGCGCACGATTTCATTCCAGGTCCGGCCGTCATCGCCGGACCAGCGAAGCTGGTATTCCTGGGTCCGCCTGATCGCGGTTTCCAAAAAAATCAGATGAATCCGATGAATATCTTGCGGTCGTTTAAAAAGCAGCCGGATCGTTTGCGCACCGGGCCTGGCGGCCCGCCAACCGCGTTCGGTGTTCGATAACAATGCCGCCTCCACCGGATGTTCGCTGCTTTCCGACGTGACTTCCACGTCGGCGAGCGACTCCAGATTCAGCCAGCTTGTCGTCCGCTTTTGCCGATCGGGGGAAATATCGGTAATGATGTGTTTTTCCATAAGACCTGGTTCTCAATATTCGAAATAAAACTTCTTTAGCTTGATTGAACGGCGCCTCTATGGTTCACGACGCTCCGGCGGCAGCAGATACCGGAGCGCGGCCGCCACCGGAAACAGCGCCGGCACATCTCCGGCCAGATTGGCCCGTTCGTTTTCGTCCGCAATGCCGTGAAACAGCATGATGCCGCCGTGCACAACACTCGACCAGATCGTAAAGCCGATCAGGCTCCGATGCGCCAGCGGATTCTTGGCCGCGAGGATCAGGAATACGCCCAGCGTGGCGTAAATGCCGATGATCATCTGCTCGTATTCCGGCTGCCGGGGCTCCCTGCCCCATCCCGAAGGCCAGATCCACATCATCAGCGGGTAAATGCCGACAATGAAGACGGTTCCGATGATCCGGAGCGCAATACCAAGGGATTTGAGTTTTTGATCCGGGGTCATGCCAACCTCCTCTGCTTTAAAAAAATGGGGCGGCGGGCGCACCCACTCCGTTCAGCGCAAACGGCGAGCTATTCGTCGCCCAGCCATCCTTCCAGCGTCTCGATAATACTCTGCGCCTGTTCCCGGCTGGAGATATTGAATTTGGACTTCTGGCGGTATTCGCCGTTCTGTTTCTGGTAACGCCGGATCGAATATTTGTCCGGGCCGTATTCTTCCTTCGTGCGATTCCACTCCTGGTAGCGGTACATCACCGTCGCCCAGGCCCCCTTGCTCAGGACTTTCTTGTCCAGTTCCTTAACCGTTTCCACGCCGCCGTCTTCATAGGCAATGGTCAATTCTTCTACATTCTCTGCCATATTACACCTAAAACTTCATGTAGGGTACGCTGCGCGTACCGTTCCACGGTTATAAATAACCCAAAACAGGTACGCGCAGCGTACCCTACTTTCCGATAAACTGTCCGAATGCCCGGCTGCCCTCGCCGGCCCTGATCGTCTCGACGACCGTAAGCCGCTTCGCATCGATCACCGATACCGTGCCGTCGAACCAGTTGGCGACATAGACATGGCGGTCGTCCGCGAGCGTGCCGATGCCTTCCGGCTTGCCGCCCACCTCGACCACCCCATGCTCCTTCAGTTCGGCCGTATCGATCACCGAAACCGAATCGCTGTTCTGGTTGGTCACCAACAGGCGGCTGTCGTTCAGCGCGAACGTAGCCGCATACGGCCTGCCCTGCACCTTGACGGTGGCCACGGCTTCCATCGACGCCGTATCGACCACCGTCACGTCGTCGCTTTCGACATTGGCGGTATAAAGGCGCCGGCCTTCGCTGTCGAGAGCCAAGCCGAAAGGGTGCGCGCCGACGCCGGCCGATCCGACCACTTTCAGACTGGCCAGATCGATCTTCGAAACCGAATCGCTAAGCCGGTTGGCGACATAGAGCCAGCGGTTGTCGGGACTGATCGCCAGGCCGGACGGCGACTGGCCGACCGGAATCGTCTTGACCGGTTGCAGGCTGTCCGCGTCGAGCACGGTCACGATCGCCTTGTACCAGTCCGCGACGAATAGCCGCCTGCCGGTCCGGTCGACGGCGACGCCCAACGCGCCGCTGCTGACTTTGGCTTCCTTGACGAGCACGCGGGTTTGCGCATCGATCACCGCGACGCTGCCGCTTTCCGGCGTACTGATGTAAACCCGGCGGCCGTCGGGCGCTACCGCCACGCCGGCCGGCTTGCCCTTGACGGGAACCGTATCGGCCACCTTGCCCGACTCGGTATCGATGATCGCGACATTGTCGTCCAGCTGATTGGTGATATAGGCGAAAGGCGCCGCCGCAGACGGCAACGGCAGGGCGGAAGCCGCCAGAACCGCCGCCGCGAGAACATAAGGTCGCAGCGAACGCATGCTTATTTTTCAGCCAGCGTTTTCAGGTTGGCCAGGCCGGTTTTCAGCACGTTTTCCACGGCCTTGTTCGCCACTTCCTCGTTCATTTCGGCCGGCGGATCGTTGTTCATGTAAGCACGGTAATAGGCCGCCTTCCAGAATACCTTCGATTTGTCCGCACCCTCGGCTTCGACGCCGATGGTCGCGGCATAATCGTGCACCGGCAAGACCGGCACGTGTTCTTGCGCGCCGGCATGGGTAATCGTGCTCGCGGTACTCATTTCGGTGATCTTGTAGGCATACGACATCTTCGCTTCGTCGTATTTTTTCAGCTCTTCGGTGATCGTGCCGCCATTAGTCAAGGTCAGAACGCGAACCGCGCCTTTCTTGTTGCCGCCCTTGTTTTCCACGCTGCCGATGCCGGGATGCCAGGACATGTCGCCGTAGTCCTTGATGATGCCCCAGACTTTCTCGGCGGGCGCGTTGATCACGACTTCCTCTTCGGCTTTCTGACGAACCGGTCCGTGCGCAACGGCAAGCGATGAAGCAAAGAACATCGCAGCGGGAATGCTGTACAACAGTTTTTTCATGATAACTCCTGAGTGGGACGTTAATAAATAAATGCCGCATTATATGCCAATCCCTTGCCGCAAGCATCCGTTTAAAATGGATAGCGAACAGAGGCGCCGGGGCACATCCTTCAAAATCGCTCCGCAGCCTGCATTTAATATTTAAATAACAAAAATTTACAAAGGACAATCGATCCGTTTTCGAAAAATAGGCCGCCCATCCCTTTACCGTAAGGCTTAGGGCCATTATGCTGTAGCTTTTTGCATCGATCACCTGCGACTAAAGATCCATGCCGCCACCCCATTCCAAGCTTGCCTGTTTTCTGCTGCCGCTCGCGCTTTGCGTCGTTCCGGCGGCGGCAGCCCCGAATCCGGCGGCGGAATCCGATCCCGCCCTGCCGTCAGGCTCGGCTCCCCTTCTGACCCTGGAACGCGCGGTGACTCTGGCAATCGAACGCAACCCCGACCTTCAGATCGCCAATGAACGGATCGCCCAGGCCGAAGCCGCCATCGGCGAAAGCCTCGCCGCCTTCTATCCGCAAATCAGGGCCCGCCTGAGCTACCGTTACAGCGACAACCCGGCGGAGGCATTCGGAATGATCGTCGCACAGCGCCGTTTTTCTTTCGGCCAGAATATCAATCAACCGAACGGGGTGACCGATTTCCGCCCCGAAGTCCAGGCAACCTGGTCTTTGTACCGGGGCGGCCGCGATTATCACCAAAGCCTGGCCGCTGGCCTCGGCAAGGAAATCTCCGAACTGGAGCTTTCGGCGGTCAGCAACAATCTGATCCACGGCGTGACCGACGGCTTTTATACCCTGTTAGTCGCCAAAGAAAATCAGGCGATCGCGCAGCGCGCGGCCCTGGCGGTACAAAGCGAGCTGGCTGACACCCGCAAACGCCATGCCGCCGGCTCGGCTCTGAAAGCGGACGTGCTCTCGCTCGAAGCCCGTCTGGCCGAAGCCCGCGAGGCGGACATCCACGCGCGGAATGCGGTCGAAATGGCGCGCACGGTGCTCAGAACTCTGCTCGATTTCCCCGACAGCAGCCCGATCGAACCCCGCATCGATCGGGAACGCCCCTTGCCGCGTTTGCCGGCGGCCTTTGACGACTTGCGGACCGAGGCGCTCGCCAACCGCCCGGAAATGCTGATCGCCCAGAGACAGATCGAAACCCGGCAGCACGAGATCAAAATCGCCCGGGGCGAACATCTGCCGCGCCTCGACGCCTTCGTCAATTACGGGCTGAACGAACGTTCGCCCGAGTTTTCTTCGGCACACGACAACGTGACGTCCGGTGTCGCGGTCGAGATGGATTTGTTTGCCGGCCTCGGCACCGCAGCGCGGGTCCGCAAAGCCGAAAGGCGGTTGGCCGAAGCGAAGGCGCAACGCCGTAAAATCGAGCTGCAGATCGGCCGGGAAGCCAAAAATGCCTCCCTGGAATTGCAGGAAGCGCTGCAGCGCGCCGAAGTCGCCGGGACGGCGGTCGCGGCAGCCGAAGAAGCGTTCCGCCTGGTTACCGTGCAGCATCGTGCCGGGGCCGCGACGGTGACGCGCTTCCTCGAAAGCGAAGTCGCGCGCGACCGGGCGCAAACGCAACGGATGACCGCGCATTATGACGCGCTGCGCGCCGAGGCGGCTCTGCAGCGCGCGCTCGGAGCCCGGCGATGACGCAGCCGCTGCCGAAAAAATGGCTGTTCCCGGCCGCCGCGCTGATCGCATTGCTTCTGTTGATTTTATGGATGCTTGGGCTGCTCGGAGGAAACAAGACCGAACCCGGCCTAACGCCGCTACCCACCCAAGCGATGCTCCCGCAGGAAACCGCGCGCGCGATCCGGCAAACACTCCGGGAGACTCAGGCCTGGCCGGGCGCGGTCAAAGCCCTCATCGAAGCGCGGATAGCGCCGAAAATCAGCGCCCGCATCCTGGAAGTCGCCTTCCGCGAAGGCGACCGGGTCGAACGGGGCGCCGTCCTCGCCCGGCTCGACGCGGAACAGTCCCGGGCGCAGGAACGCGAAGCTTCGGCGCATGCCGCCGCCGCGAAAGCCGAAGCGGCGCGTACGGAGGCGGACCTGAAACGGACGCGGGAACTGTTCGAACAGGAAGCCGCGACCCGCGAAGCCTTTGAACACGCCGCAGCGGCCGCACGCAAGGCATCGGCCGGCGCCCGGGCCGCCGAACAGAACTTGCGCGAAGCCACGCTGCAACGCAGCGAAACCGTATTAACCGCGCCTTTTGGCGGCGTGATCGCCCGGCGCCTGCATGAACCGGGCGACATGGGACTCGCCGGCGAGCCGATCGTCGTACTGCACGACCCTTCGGCGTTGCGTCTGGAAGCCTCGGTCACGGCCGCCTGCGCAGGCCAGATCAACGTCGGCGATCCGGCCACGGTGCGCATCGATGCGTTGAAAGCTTCGCTCGATGCGAAGATCGGCGAAATCGTGCCGGCCGCCGACCCGCTGACCGGCACGGTCCTGATCAAGGCCGACCTGCCCCAAACGAAAGGCCTGCAGCCGGGCCTGTTCGGCTGGCTCGAACAGGCCTGCGGCAGCGAACATACCGCCCTGCTGATTCCCGCGGCGGCGCTGCGCCGGATCGGCCAGGTCGAGGCCGTGACCGTACTGGAAGGCGACAGGCTGAGCACCCGGCAGGTGCGCTCCGGCTTCGCGCGCGGAGAATTCGTCGAAATTCTCTCCGGCCTGGACGAGGGCGAAACCGTGGTCGTTCGATGACGCACGAACCCCAACGCGGCCTGAGCGCCGCGATCGTCCGCATCTTTACCGTTTCGCACCTGTCGCCGATACTGCTGATCGCGGCGCTGATCGCCGGCGTCGCCGCGCTGCAACTGACCCCGCGCGAGGAAGATCCGCAGATCGTGGTGCCGGTAATGGACGTGATGGTCGACTATCCGGGCGCTTCCGCCGAAGAAGTCGAAAAACTGGCCGCGACGCCGCTCGAAGCGATGCTGAAGCAGATCAAAGGCGTCGAGCATGTGTTTTCGGCATCCCAGCCGGGCCGGGCGGTCGTCACGGTCGGCTATTACGTCGGCGAGAACCCCGAAGACAGCCTGGTCAAGACCTGGAGCAAGGTGATGTCGAACCAGGACCTGCTGCCGCCGGGCGTGCGCGGCTGGAACATCAAGCCGGTCGATATCGACGACGTGCCGATGCTGATGCTGACCTTGTCTTCATCGACCGGGCAAACCGATGCGCTGGGACTCCGCCGGATCGCCGACGAGCTGCTGGCCAGCCTGCGCGGCGCCGACGACATCGCGAAAACCGAAGTGGTCGGCGGCGCGCGCCGGCAGGTGTCGATTTATCCCGATACGGCGAAAATGACCGGCTACGGCATCGCGCTGCAGGACGTCATCGACGCGCTCCGGGGCGCCAACGTCCATCTGCGCACAGGGCGCTTCCAGAACGGCAACCGCGAAACGGTGCTGGAAGCCGGTACTTATTTCGACTCGGCCGATGCCCTGGCCGCCACCGTGGTCAAAGTCCCCGGCGGCCGCCCCGTTTACCTGCGCGACATCGGCCGCGTGACCGACGGCGAGGAAGAGCGCGAACATTACACCCGAATCGGTTTCGGCCCGGCAGTCTCGAAAATGCGGACGGTCGGCCGGGCCGAAGGCCCCAAGGCAAAGCCCGGCGACGAACGCGAAATGGTCACGATCGCGCTGGCCAAGCGCAAGGGCAGCAATGCGGTAAAGGTTTCGCAAGATATCCTGGCCAAGGTCGAAGCGCAGCGCGGCCTATTGATTCCTGCCGACGTCGAAATCACGGTCAGCCGCGATTACGGGGCGACCGCCGACCACAAGGTCAACGAACTGGTCAAACATCTGGGCCTTGCGATCGCGATCATTCTGGTGCTGCTCGCGCTGGCGCTCGGGCCGAAGGAGTCGTTTATCGTCTGCATCGCGGTGCCGGTCACGTTCGCGGTCACGCTGCTGGCCGACCTGGTGTTCGGCTATACCATCAACCGGGTCACGCTGTTCGCGCTGATCCTGTCGCTGGGCCTCCTGGTCGACGATCCGATCGTCGACGTCGAAAACATCTTCCGCCATTTCAAACTGAAAAAAGAGCCTCCGCTGGAGGCGCTGCTGTCGGCGGTCGACGAAGTGCGTCCGCCGACGATCGTCGCGACACTGGCGGTAATGCTCGCGTTCATCCCGATGTTCTTCATCACAGGAATGATCGGCCCTTATCTCGCCCCGCTCGCGTTCAACATTCCGGTCGCGATGCTAGTCTCGCTGCTGGTTGCGTTCACGATCACGCCCTGGGCGAGCTACCTGCTGCTGAAAAGCGAATACGGCAAGGACGAAGCCGCGTTCGACCTGAAAATGTCGAACGGCTACCGGCTTTACCGCCGCGTGCTGACGCCCTTGATCGCCTCGCCGGCGCGCAGCCGAATGTTTCTGATCGCGGTCGGCATCGCCTTTCTGCTGTCTTCCCTGCTCGCGGTCACCCGCGCGGTGCCGCTAAAACTGCTGCCGTTCGACAACAAGAACGAATTGCAGATCGTGGCCGACATGCCGGCCGGCAGTACGCTCGAAAAGACCGATGCGGCGATGCGCGCCCTGGGCCGGTATCTGGCGACGGTGAACGAAGTGACCGATTACGAAAGCTATGTCGGCCTCGCCTCCCCGATCGATTTCAACGGGATGATCCGGCACTATTACCTGCGTTCGGGCAGCCGAAAGGGCGATATTCGGATCAACCTCCTGCCGAAGGACGAGCGCGTCCAGCAATCGCACCAGATCGCGATGCGTATCCGCGCCGACGTCGAACGGATCGGTCGGCAGTACGGCGCGAAACTGAAGATCGTCGAATTGCCGCCCGGCCCGCCGGTGCTGTCGACGCTGGTCGCCGAAGTTTACGGCCCGGCCGATGCCGGCTACGGCCGGCTGATCGAAACGGCCGAGGGGATCAAACAGCGCTTCGCGGATGTCAGCGGCGTCGTCGATATCGACGATCTGTCCGAAGCGCCCGACCCGGCCTGGTCGTTTCGGATCGACAAAACCAAAGCCGCCCTGCTCGGCGTCAGTCCGGCGGCAATCGTGCAAACGCTGGACGTGGCGTTGGCGGGCGGCGAGGCCGGCATGCTGCATGCGCCCGGCGAACGGCTGCCGCTCGAAATCCGGCTGCGCCTGCCGCGCGCGGAACGCTCGTCGCTACCGGAGCTGTTGAATACTAAAGTCAGAAGCAGCGGGGACGCCCTGATTGCGCTGAGCGAACTCGGCACGCTCGTTCCCGAATCCGGCGAGCCGGTCATCCATCACAAGGACCTCGAACGCGTCGCCTACGTGATCGGCGACAGCGCCGGGCGCAGCCCGGTCGAGGCGATCATCGACCTGTACGCGTACTTCGCCGACCATCCGCTGCCGAAAGGCTACCGCGCCGAACTGAGCGGCGAAGGCGAATGGAAAATTACCGCCGCGATCTTCCGCGACCTCGGCATTTCGTTCAGCGCCTCGCTGATCATGATCTATGTGCTGCTGGTCGTACAGACGGGGTCGCTCAGTCTGCCCGCGATCATGATGATCGCGATCCCGCTGACCATCATCGGCATCATGCCCGGCTTCTGGCTGCTGAATCTGCTGTTCGCCGAAAATATCGCAGGTTTCGCCGACTCGATCTATTTCACCGCGACCGCGATGGTCGGCATGATCGCGCTGGCCGGGATCGTGGTCCGGAACGGGATCATCCTGATCGATTTCATCGAACGGACGCGGGCGCGCGCCGATATCGCCAATCTCGAAGAAGCCCTGATCGAGGCGGGCGCGACCCGGATGCGGCCGATTTTCCTGACCGCCGGCGCCGCCATGTTCGGCTCGGTGGTGATCATCCTCGACCCGATTTTTTCCGGGCTGGCCTGGAGCTTCATTTTCGGAATCTTCGCCTCGACCGGCTTTTCGCTGGTGGTGATTCCGGTGGTGTATTACCTGATTTACCGGGATCGCCCCGAGGCGTGATCCAAGACATAAAAAAGGCCGCTTACAAAACGAGCGGCCTTTGCCATGTGCCAAGACCGAAGCCGGCCCCGTAAAGCAGGCGAGAATCTTACTGGACGGCCGGTACGCCTTTGTACGAACGCCCCAGATTTTTGAACTGGAAGGTACAGGCATTGGCGCCGCCGAATCCGGCCGCCGCGGCGTCGCCAGCTTAGTTGTTTAAGCTGGTAGGGAAAAGTAAGGCATTGGCGCCGCCGAATCCGGCCGCCGCGGCGTCGACTTTGAATCCGATGCCTTCGGCCACTTTAATACGCTTGCCTTTGCGGTTGATCGTTCCGGACACTTTCAACTTGGTGATTTTGAAGCCCGCCGAACCGTCGATGCCGGCCTGCGAAAAATCATAATTTGCCGGTACCCCCGCCAAAGCGAACGCCAATGCCGCCATCGGCGAGTCGTACCAGTGATCGAATTCCAGCTCCAGTTTCGAGCCGCTCTGCTCCCAATGGCCGCTGATTTGTTTTATCGAAAAAAATTCGTCCGTCCAGCTGAAAGTGCCTTCATTGTCGCCGGGCACGTCGCCATCATCGAAGCTGATCCTGGCCGACAATACGTTCCGTCCGGCGATCGGAGCGGAAACCGCACGGCCAACCTGGCATTTCGCGCTCACCCGGCCTTTGAACTTGCCGGTCAGCGCCCAGGTCGTGCCGACAACGGAGGGAACGGGAGCGGCCGCCTGAACCAGCGGCGCGCCGAGGAAACAGACCAATCCGGTCAACAAACCCAATTTCTTTTTGAATGGCATAGCCAATAATCTCCTTGCGGTGGTAAAAATCACGAAAAAGTTTAGCGGAAATTTTTATCGTGGTGCTGAAAACAGCCCGATTGGAACGCGTCCGCGATCAGCAGATTCTGGGCAACTGTTCTCCGCTGAAGAGATCCAGCACCCGGCCGACGCCGATCGGCGTTTGCAGGACGACCCGGCCCTGGGAACAGGCGGACTTGACCCGACCGATCGCGAGGGACTGCGCTCCCAAGGGATGCCGGCGCAAGACGGACAGCGCCGCTTCGGTTTGCGATTCCGGGACGAACAGCGCGAAACAGCCTTCATTGGCGATATACAAAGGATCGAAGCCCAGGATGTCGCAGGCGGCGCGCACATCCTCCCGTACCGGCAAGGCGCTTTCACCAAGCTCGAACTCATAACGGCTTGCGGACGCCAGTTCGATCAGCGCCGAGGCCAGCCCGCCGCGCGTCAGATCGCGCAGGCAGTGGATTTCGATGCCGTTTTGCAGCAGTTCCTGCACGAGGCCCGACAGATCCGCGCAGTCGCTTTCGATCCGGTGCTCGAAATTCATCCCTTCCCGCTCCAGCATCACCGCGATCCCGTGCCGGGCCAGATCGCTATTCACGATAATGCTGTCGCCGGGCCGGATCGCGGAGGGATTGACGTTTACCTGTTCGCCGATGAGCCCGATCCCGGCGGTATTGATGTACAGCCCGTCGCCCTTGCCGCGGTCGACCGTTTTGGTGTCGCCGGTCACGATCAGCACGCCCGCCTCGGACGCGGCCTGCTGCATCGACTCCAATATCCGCTGCAGATCGGCGGCCGGCAGCCCTTCCTCAATGATCAGCGAGCAGGTCAGGTACAACGGTTTCGCGCCGCTCATCGCAAGATCGTTCAGCGTACCGCAGACGGCCAGCTTGCCGATGTCGCCGCCGGGGAAAAACAGCGGCTTGACGACATACGAGTCGGTCGTGAACGCCAGCCGGGTCCCGTTGATCTCGACGACCGCACTGTCGTGGTTTTGATCCAAGACCGGATTGCGGAACACAGGCCGCACGAGCGTGTCGAGCAACTGCTGCATCAGCCGGCCGCCGCCCCCGTGCGCCATCACGATCCGGTCGTATTGTAGCGGAAGCGGGCAGTTCGGTTCGAAATCAGCCATGTTGCAGGCGGCGGTAGCGGTAATAGGCGGCGCAGGCGCCTTCGGACGAGACCATCGTGGCGCCGAGCGGTTTTTCCGGGGTGCAACGGACGCCGAATTCGGAGCACTCGGACGGCTTCAGCAGACCTTTCAACACGTCGCCGCTCCGGCAGGCGACGGGCTCCTGCGTCGCAATCGCATCGACCGAGAAGCGCCGTTCGGCGTTGAAGTCGCGGTAATCGTCGTTCAATGCCAGGCCGCCGTGCTTGATCGTCCCGAGCCCCCGCCAGTTTCGGTCGACCACCTCGAACACCTGCCGCAGCAACTGCTGCGCAGCCGGATTCCCATGCTCGCGCACCACGCGGCGGTAAGCGTTCTCGACTTCGAACCGGCCTTCTTCAAGTTGCTTGATGCAAGCATAGAGCCCATGCAGAACATCGACCGGCTCGAAACCGGTAATCACGATCGGGACCCGGTAACGCTCGGCAAGCGGCACGTATTCGCCGCAGCCCATGATCGTGCAGACATGCCCCGCCCCCAGAAAGCCCTGTACCCGATTGTCGGGAGAATCCAACAGCGCTTCGATCACCGGCGGCACCCGCACATGGCAGGCCAGCAGCGAAAAGTTGTTCAGTTGCGACTGTTTCGCTTGATAAGCGGCGAGCCCGATCGTCGGCGCGGTCGTTTCGAAACCGACGCCGAAGAAGACGACTTCTTGGTTCGGATGCTTGCGGGCGATTTCGAGCGCATCGGTCGGCGAGTATACGATTCGCACATCGGCGCCCTCCGCCTTCAGGCCGAGCAGGTCCTGCCGCGATCCCGGCACGCGCAGCATGTCGCCGAACGAGCACAGAATCACATTCGGCAAGGCGGCGATCGCCAGCGCCTTGTCGATGTATTCGAGCGGCGTGACGCACACCGGACAGCCCGGCCCGTGGATCAGGTTCACGCCTTCCGGCAACAGTTGGTCTATGCCGTATTTGATGATGCTGTGGGTCTGGCCGCCGCAGACTTCCATGATGTTCCAGGGCCGGGTCGTAATGGCGGCAATCGCCGCGCTCAACCGTTTCGCCGCGGCAGGGTCGCGGAAGGCCTTCTGCAAACTCATTGCTTGTCCTGAAATTCGGCCAGTTCGTGGAATGCCTGCAGGCTGGCCTCCGCTTCGCCGGGACCGAGCAGCGACAGCGCAAAACCGGCATGCACGATCACATAGTCGCCGATTTGCGCCTCCGGCACATAAGCCAGGCTGATTTCCTTCACAATGCCCGAAAAATCGACACGCCCCTTGCGCAGCAAGGGATCGTTGTCATCGGAAATACGGGTGATTCGGCCGGGAACGGCAAGGCACATATTCAGTTATCCGAGGTATTTGACGGCATACAACTGGCCGAGGGACAGGCCGCCGTCGTTCGGCGGTATTTTTTCATGACAATAGACCCGAAAGCCAGCGGTTTTTAATTTTCCGGCCGCCTGCTCGACGAGCAGCGCGTTCTGGAAACAGCCGCCGCTCAAGGCAACGGCCGGCTCGCCGGCACGTTCGGCGATCGCCGCGATCATCGCCGCCAATGTGTTGTGGAATTTTCGCGCGATCAGGCCGTGATTGCCGGTCGGAATATCCGTCAGCAACTGTTCGATCATCGGTTGCCAGTCGATCACGCAAGTCCCTTCGCCGGCGATCCGGAAATCGTAAACAAGATCCGATTCGACCGCCGCCGCGCATTGTTCCAGCGCGATCGCGGCCTGTCCCTCGAACCGATTGACCTGGCAAAGTCCGAGCAGGCTGGCGGCCGCATCGAACAGGCGCCCGGCGCTGGTGGTAAGCGGGCAGTTGATCCCTTTCTTCAGCGCCGATGCGAGCAGGTTCGATTCCGCTGCCGAGAAATGCGGCGCCATGCGCTCGAAAGCCCTTTCGGGTTCGAGCGCGTAAAGCAGCCCCAGGGCCGCGCGGCGAGGCTCCCGGATCGCCTTTTCTCCGCCCGGCAGCGAAAACGCGCGCAGGTGCGCGAAGCGTTCGAAGCCCCGGCCGTGTATCCGCAAAAATTCGCCGCCCCAAAGCGTGTTGTCGCTGCCGAGCCCGTTGCCGTCGAAGACCACTCCGAGCAGTGGCGGCTCCAGCCCGTGCTCGGCCATGCAGGCCAGCACGTGCGCATAGTGATGCTGAACCTTGACCGTTTGAACGGGCTTTTCAGCGCGTTGCGCCTCGCGTTCCGCGATCCGGCTGGCGCCATAGTCCTCGTGCAGATCGTGCGCGATCAGTTTCGGCCCGCGTTGATAAAACTGCCGAAGATCGGCCAATGTCGCTTCGCATTGCCGTACGGAAACATCGCAATCGAGATCGCCGATATGCGGGCTGACGATCATCTGCAGGTCATGGCCGAGCGCGACCGTATTTTTCAAATGGCCGCCGACCGCAAGCGCATTCGGCAGAATCGTCTTCGATAAAATGGGCTGCGGCACGTAGCCGCGGGCGCGCCGCAGCAGCGTCAGCCGGCCATTGATTACGCGCGCCACCGAATCGTCCAGCGGCCTGAGGATCGGACGGTCGTGGAGCAAAAAACAGTCGGCAATATCGGCCAATCGCTCCAGCGCCTGCGCGTTATCGATACAGATCGGCTCGCCGTGCCGGTTGCCGCTGGTCGCGACGACCGGCGCGCCGAAGCCGCGCAGCAACAGATGATGCAACGGCGCATAGGCCAGCATCACGCCGAGCATCGTGTTGTCCGGCGCCACCGCCTCGGTGACGGCGGCATTTGGCCGGCGCTTGAGCAAGATGATCGGCGCGGCAGGCGAAGCCAGCGCCTGCCTTTCAAGACCGCTCAGAAAGCAAAGCGCTTCGGCGTCTTCAATCCCCGGCACCATCAGGGCGAACGGTTTGGCCGGCCGGTGCTTGCGAATGCGCAAACGTTCGACGGCCACCGGAGCGGCCGCATCGGCCCAAAGCTGGAAGCCGCCGATCCCTTTCACCGCGATGATGCTCCCTTCCCGCAAATGCCCGCAGGCGGCTTCCAGTACCCGATCGCCGTCTGCCAGCCGATTGCCTGCCCGATCGTGCAGGCTCAATACGGGGCCGCACTGCGCGCAGGCGATCGTCTGAGCGTGAAAGCGCCGGTTTCCGGGATCACGATAATCCCGAGCGCAGTCTTGGCACAGCGCAAATCCGGCCATCGCGGTGCGCTCGCGATCGTAAGGCAGGCTCCCGATGATGCTGTAGCGCGGCCCGCAGCGGCTGCAACTGGTGAACGGGTAGCGGTAGAAACGGCCTGCGGGATCGAATAGATCCTGCAGGCAGTCGCCGCAAATCGCCAGGTCGGGCAGCACGAAAGCCGCGCTTTGCCCTTCGGCTTCGCTGCTTCGGATCTCGAAGCGGCTGAAATTTTCCAAAGGCCGTCTGTCTACGGATAGCGAGAAAATAGTGGCGGGCGGCGGCGGGTTATTGAGCCCGTCGAGAAACTGCCGCTGCAATTCCGGCGCGCCTTCGATCGCTATCGTCAGTCCCGAGCCGGTGTTTGCGACCCATCCGCTCTGGCGGCACCGCTCCGCCAGCTGAAAGACGAACGGCCGCATCCCGACGCCCTGGATCGTTCCCTCGACCTGAATCCGAAGCTGTTCGCGAATAGTGAAATCCCGTAAAAGATTTAATGGCATTGAAGCCTGAGTGGACTTATTATAATGCCGACCGACACGCCCCGAACATTCAAATCCGGTAACACGCATGCGACCATTCATTCAGGATCTGGCGGCAAAACATCATTTCCAGCCGACGCGTTTACTCGAAATGCTGCGCGAGATTCAGGCCCGCGATCATCATGTTTCGAATGAAGCGGTCGAACTGCTGGCCGAAGCGTTACGGATTCCCCGCACCCGGCTCATCGACGCGATCGAATTCTACAGCTTCTTTTCTTCCACTCCGAAGGGCCGCTACGAACTGCGGATCAGCGATTCGATCACCGACAAAATGCTCGGCAAAGACGCCCTGATCGATTATCTGTCCGAAAAATTGCGCGTGCCGGTCGGCGGCGTGCGTAGCGACGGCCTGGTCAGCCTCGACAATACGTCCTGCACCGGGATGTGCGACCAAGGCCCGGCGGGCCTGGTCAACGGCCATGCGCTGACGCGGCTGGACCGCGCCCGAATCGACCGGATCGCCGGGCTGATCGAGCGGCAAGTTCCGCTTGCCGAATGGCCTTCCGAATTTTTCCATGCCGAAGACAATATCCGCAAACCCGACCTGCTGCTCGGCCAGCCGATCGCCCAGGGCGAAGGATTGAAGGCGGCCTATGCGCGAGGATTAAACCAAACGCTCGCCGAAATCGACGCTTCGGGGCTGCGCGGCCGCGGCGGCGCGGGTTTCAAAACCGCGGCCAAATGGCGCTTCTGCGCCGAAGAAGCGGAAAGCGAACGCTACGTGGTCTGCAACGCGGACGAAGGCGAACCCGGAACGTTCAAGGACCGGGTGCTGCTGAATGCGTTCGCGGATCAGGTGTTCGAAGGGATGACCCTGTGCGCCGCGATCGTCGGCGCCAAACACGGCTTTTTGTATTTGCGCGGCGAATATCTGCACCTATACGACAAATTGCAGACGATCCTAGCCCACCGCCGCGAAGCCGGCCTGCTCGGGCGCGGCATTCTCGGCCGGAACTTCGATTTCGACATCGAAATCCGGCTCGGCGCCGGCGCCTATATTTGCGGCGAGGAATCGGCATTGATCGAATCGCTGGAAGGCAAAAGCGGCATTCCGCGCAACCGGCCGCCGTATCCGGTCACGCACGGCTATCTGGGCAAACCGACCGTCGTGAACAACGTCGAATCGTTCTTCGCGGCCGCGGCGATTGCGGTGCACGGCGGCGCTTGGTTTGCGGCGCACGGCGCCGAGAAATCGAAAGGCACAAAAATCCTCAGTATCAGCGGCGACTGCGCACGTCCCGGCATCTACGAATACCCGTTCGGGACGCCGGCCCGGACCATTCTGGACGAATGCGGCGCCGAAGACGTCCTGGGCGCACAGATCGGCGGACCGTCGGGCACCTTTATTTCGAACCGCGAATTCGATCGCCTGCTCGCGTTCGAAGACCTGGCCACCGGCGGCTCGTTCATCGTGTTCGACAACCGCCGGAACATTCTCGACATCGCGCGTAACTTCACCCATTTCTTTGCCCACGAAAGCTGCGGCTTCTGCACGCCCTGCCGGGTCGGCACCTCGCTGCTCCGGAAACAGCTCGACAAGATCTACGACGGCTACGGCTCCGCCGGCGATGTCGCGGCGCTCGATGAAATTTGCCGGCTGGTCAAGACCTACAGCCACTGCGGCCTCGGCCAGACCGCCGCGAATCCGGTGCTGACGACCCTGGCGCGCTATCCCGAAGCCTACGAAAGCCGGTTGAAGAAGATCAGCTACGAGCCCGGCTTCGACCTGGACGCCGAGCTCGAAACCGCGCGCCGCCTCGCGAACCGGAGCGATGCGGCGGCGCATTTATCGCAGACCGGGGAATGACATGAGCAAGACTTTTACGCTCGACGGCCAACCGATCCCTTTCAGCACCGGCCAAACGATCATTGACGCCGCGCTTGATGCCGGCGTCTATATTCCGCATCTGTGCCACCACCCGGACTATACGCCGCACGGCAGCTGCAAATTGTGTTCGGTGATCGTGAACGGGCGGGTCTGCTCCGCCTGCACGTTTCCGGCGGCCGAAGGACAAGAGGTGCTGAGCCATACCGACGAATTGAACGAGGATCGTAGGCGTATCACGCAAATGCTGTTCGTCGAGGGCAACCACCTCTGTCCCGGCTGCGAAAAAAGCGGCGACTGCAAGTTGCAGGCGGTCGGCTATTATCTCGGTATGCACGACAACCATTTCGTGCATTTCTTCTCGCCGCGCAAACTGGACGCCTCGCATCCGGATGTGCTGCTCGACCTGAACCGCTGCATTTTCTGCACGCTGTGCGTGCGCGCCTCGCGCGAAAAGGACGGCAAGGACGTATTCGCGATCAGCGGCCGGGGAATCAACAAGCACTTGATCGCCAACTCCGCCAGCGGGCTGTTGAAAGATACCGATCTCGAAGCGTCGGATCGGGCCGCGCACATCTGCCCGACCGGCGCGATCCTGATCAAACGCACCGGCTACACGACGCCGATCGGCGCGCGCGACTACGATCATCAGACGATCGCCGAAGTCAGCCTTGAACGGGAGCGGGAAACGCATGACGGATAAAAAACTGAAGATTGCGACCGTCTCGCTGGCCGGCTGCTTCGGCTGCCACATGTCGTTTCTGGACATCGACGAGCGGATTATGGAACTGGCCGAGGTCGCCGAATTCGACCGCTCGCCTTTGACCGACATCGAACACTGCGGCAACTGCGACATCGGCCTGATCGAAGGCGGCATCTGCAACTCGGAAAACGTGCATACCTTGCGCGAGTTCCGCCGGCACTGCAAAATCCTGGTCGCGGTCGGCGCCTGCGCGATCAACGGCGGCCTGCCGGCCTACCGGAATTACATCCCGCTCGAAGAATGCCTCGGTGAATCCTACCTGGACGGGATCGGGGTCGAAAACCCGCAGATACCGAGCGATCCGGAACTGCCGCTGCTGCTGAACAAGGTGCGTCCGATTCATGAAATCGTCAAGATCGATTATTCCCTGCCCGGCTGCCCGCCGTCCGCTGACGTGTTTTGGAAATTCCTGACCGATTTGCTGGCGGGACGGGAGCCGGTGTTGCCGTATGAATTGATCCATTATGATTGATGCGTAGGTTGGGTTAGCGATAGCGTAACCCAACATTGCCGTCTTCGATTTTGTTGGGTTACGGCTACCGCCTAACCCAACCTACGAACTAAATAAAATTTTGAATTGAGAAAAATCATGAAAACCAAAGAATTAATAGCAGAGGCTGTTTCCTTGCCCGTAGAAGAGCGGGCATTGGTGGTAGACCGTTTGCTCAGCAGTTTGAATACCCCAGAATCAAGTTTTGACTGGAAATTTCTGACCGATTTGCTGGCGGGACGGGAGCCGGTGTTGCCGTATGAGTTGATCCATTATGATTGATGCGTAGGTTGGGTTAGCGATAGCGTAACCCAACATTGCCGTCTTCGATTTTGTTGGGTTACGGCTATCGCCTAACCCAACCTACGAACTAAATAAAATTTTGAATTGAGTGCGTAGGTTGGGTTAGCGATAGCGTAACCCAACATTGCCGTCTTCGATTTTGTTGGGTTGCGGCTACCGCCTAACCCAACCTACAAAAGGCAGAGTATGTACGAACATCTGGAAACCGCCGACAATCCCGAAAACCTGAGACGCGTCGCGATCGATCCAGTCTCGCGCGTCGAAGGCCACGGCAAGGTCACGCTGCTCCTGGACGAGCACGACCGGGTCAAGCAGGCCCGGCTGCATATCGTCGAGTTCCGCGGCTTCGAACGCTTCATTCAGGGCCGGCCTTACTGGGAACTGCCGGTGATCGTGCAGCGCCTGTGCGGGATCTGCCCGGTCAGTCATCAGTTGGCTGCCGGTAAGGCGATCGACCAGTTGGTCGGGATCGATCCGGACAAACTGCCGCCGAGCGCGGACAAGCTCCGGCGGCTCCTGCATTTTGGGCAGGTGCTGCAGTCGCACGCGCTGCATTTTTTCCATCTGGCCAGTCCCGACCTGCTGTTCGGTTTCGAAAGCCAGATCGGCAAGCGCAACGTGATCGGCGTGTTGAGCGATTATCCCGACATCGGCCTGAAAGGGGTCAAGCTGCGCAAGTATGGGCAGGAAGTGATCCGGGTCATCTGCGGCAAGCGCATCCACGGCACCGGCGCGATCGCGGGCGGGATGAACAAGGCGCTGACTTTGGAAGAACGCGATTATCTGTTGGAAGACATCGACCAAATCATCGCCTGGTCCGAAGAAGCGGTCGGCGTAATCAAGAAAGTGCACTGCTCGCATCTTCCCTATTACGATGAATTCGCGACGATACGCAGCAATTATCTGGGCCTGGTCCGGCCGGACGGCGCGCTGGAGCTTTACCACGGCGGCCTCCGGGTCAGGAAGGGCGAAGGCGAAACCGTGCTCGATCATGTGGATTATTGCCGCTACAACGAAGTGATTCATGAAGAAGTCCGTTCCTGGAGCTACATGAAGTTCCCTTATCTGCTGGCGCTGGGCAAACAGGACGGCTGGTACCGGGTGGGGCCTTTGGCGCGGGTCAATAATTGCGACTATATCGACACGCCGCTTGCGGAAGCCGCGCGCGTCGAATTCAAGGCGCACGGCGGCGGATCGATGGTGCACAGCACGCTCGCGTTCCATTGGGCGCGGATGATCGAGGTGCTGCACTGCGCCGAGAGCATCAAGCATCTGCTGCACGACCCCGAGATCCTGGGCCGCGATCTGGTCGCGCGCGGTGAAAAGCGCTTCGAGGGCATCGGCGTGATCGAAGCGCCGCGCGGCACGCTGTTCCACCATTACCGGATCGACGAAAACGACATCGTGACCAAGGCCAATCTGATCGTCTCGACCACCAGCAACAACACCGCGATGAACGAATCGGTCCGGCAGGTCGCGGCGACCTATCTGTCCGGCCGCGAACTGACCGAGCCCTTGCTGAACAACCTGGAAGTCGCGATCCGCGCCTACGACCCCTGCCTGTCCTGCGCGACGCACGCGGTCGGCAAAATGCCGCTGCAGGTCGAATTGATCGATGCCGAAGGCCACATTGCCGATCGTATGGTCAAACATGGCGACGGTTCGCTCGAACGCGCGGACGATGCCTAAACCCGTCCTGGTCTTCGGTTACGGCAATCCCAGCCGCGGCGACGATGCGCTCGGTCCGCTACTGGTCGAATATGTGCAAGACCACTGCGACACGGACGGCATCGACGTCCTAATCGATTTTCAACTGCAAATTGAACATGCGCTGGATCTGGAACACAGGGAGCTCGTACTGTTCGCCGACGCATCGGTCGCGTGCGAAGCGCCTTTCGAATTGAACGAACTGGAACCGGCGCTGGAGATCGGTTACACGACCCATGCGCTGCATCCGGCCTCGGTGATGGCGGTTTATGCGTCGATCAACAAACAACGACCGCCGCCTTGTTTTTTGCTGGCGGTCAAAGGCGAAGCGTTCGAACTGGGCGAAAGTTTGAGCGCAAGCGCCGAACGACACTTGCGGCAAGCCGAATCGTTCATCGAAGCGCTGCTGCAAAATCCGCGGCCTGCCGCCTGGCGCAGCAAAAAATTTCAGAGCCGACCGTTATTTGATAAGATTCGAACATAATCAACCTCGGAAAACATCATGTGCGGAATTTGCGGCTGCGGCTATCCCCATCCACATCCTGAGCCTCAGAAACATCGCTTCGTCCTGAACCGGAAACTTGATGCCGGGCATGACCACGAGCATTCGGCGGCGCGGCTGTTAAAGATCGAGCAGGACCTGCTCGGCAAGAATAACGCCTACGCAGAGCAAAACCGGACTTACTTCGAACGGCGCCATATTTTCGTGCTGAATCTGGTCTCAAGCCCCGGTTCCGGCAAGACGACGCTGTTGGTCGAGACGATCAAGGCGCTGAAGGACCGGATTCCGATTGCAGTCATCGAAGGCGACCAGCAGACCGAACACGACGCCGAACGGATTCGCGCCGCCGGCGTGCCGGCCGTGCAGATCAATACCGGCCGCGCCTGCCATCTGGACGCGCAGGGGATCGGCCATGCGGTCGAGAAGCTGGGTCTCAGGAGTCACAGCCTGCTGGCGATCGAGAACGTCGGCAACCTGGTCTGTCCCTCCTCTTTCGATCTCGGCGAGGCGCACAAGGTCGTCGTGCTGTCGGTCACCGAAGGCGACGACAAGCCGCTCAAATACCCGGATATGTTCCACGCCGCCGACCTGATGCTGATCAACAAGACCGATCTGCTGCCTTACGTCGATTTCGACGTCGAGCGCTGCATCGGATTTGCACGGCAGGTCAATCCCGATATCGGGGTCATCCGCCTTTCGGCCGCGAAAGGCGAAAACTTTTCGGTCTGGCTCGATTGGCTGTCGAGCGGAATGGCCGGCATGAAGGCCAAGCGCTTGTAGGGCGGATTCGCCGTCAGGCAATCCGCCTCGCTTTGAAGGGGATTGGCGTTTTGCTATCGCGAAAACGCCCTACAGCTCTTAGAAACATACCCGCCTGCCCGATTTTCAAAACCTGACGGGGCTTGAATATTTCATTTAAGGATTATCTCCGGCGCAATTCTTACGGCACCGCCCGATTCCGCCAACTGCCGAGAAAATGCCGAACCAGCAGCTTCACGCCGGCTTCCATGTCGTCCGCGCCGGCGGCCGCGAACTTGCCCGTCAGCGACAGCATGCAGATGCCGTGGATCCCGCCCCACAAAGCGCGCGCCGCCTGCTTGACCTCCGCATCCGAACGATCCTCCGCGAGCCGCTTGAATTCCGCTTCGAAGCGGGAAAACGCACGGTCGATCTTTTCGCCATACCAATCCGGAAACGCCTCCCCTGCCGGCTGGCGATGTTCGAAAATCAGGTTCCAGCAGTTGAAATGCCGGCTGGCGAAATTCAGATAAATCCCCGCAATTGCTTCGATCGCTTCCGCCGGACCGTGGGGCGGCAGGCTATCGAACCGTCCGATCAACGCATCAAGCGTGCGCGCGTTCAAATGCAGCACCAGGTCGTTCATGTTCTCGAACACCATGTAGATGCTGCCGACCGTGTAGCCGATCTCGAAAGCGACATTGCGCATCGTCAGCGCCTTGCTGCCTTCTTCCGCGACCAGGGTTTCGGCCGCCTGGAGCACCATCGCCTTGATCTCCGGGAGCGTGTGTTGGCTTCGTCTTGCCATTTCAAACCCGCCTTACCTGACCGGACAAACTGTTTTCGGAAAAATACCCGACCAGAAAATCGACGAACGTCGTCAGCTTGGCAGGCAAAAACCGCCGGTGTAAATAAATCGCATAAATCGCCAGAGATGGAATCCGGAACTCCTGCAATACCTCGACCAGTTTGTCCTGCGCCAGATAATTCGCGACCGAAAACTCCGGCGCCTGGGTAATGCCCATCCCCAGCGCCGCCGCCTGGCACAAGGCTCGGCCGTTGTTCGAGGCGAAATGCCACTGGGTTTTAATCTTGGTCTCCTGCTCGCCGGTCCGGAAAATCCAGTAATCCCGGTGCGGCGTATCCATGTAATGCAGGCAGCGGTGTTCGCTGAGTTCTTCTATCCGTTCCGGTTTGCCGTGGGTCGCGATATACTCGGGCGAAGCATAAACGCACAGCCGCGTCTCGGCGATCTTGCGGGCCACCACGCCGAGATCCAGCGTATCGGTCACCAGAATCGACAGGTCGAAGCTGCCTTCGCTCAGATTCACCCGGCTGTTGTGCAGGGTCATCAAAATTTTCACGTCCGGATATTCGCGCTGGTAAGCCTCGATCGCCGGCACCATGAACAGTCCGCCGAAGTCGATCGGGACGCTGATTTTCAATACGCCGCGCACTTTCCGGCCGAGCTGCGAGGTCGATTCGTCCAGTTCCCGAAAATCGTCCAACAACTGCTTGCTGCGGTGATAGTAAATTTCTCCGGCCTCGGTCAGGCTGATCTGCCGCGTCGTCCGGTTCAGCAGGGCGACCCCGAGCGATTCTTCGAGCTGCGCGACGTATTTGCTGATCATCATCGCGGACAAGTTCATTTCGCGCGCGACCGCCGCAAAAGTGCCGAGTTCGACGATCCGGCAGAATACCTGCATGTTATTCAATTTATCCATCACCTTACTATAAACGATAAGTTTATATTTTATAAATTTATAACACTATTTAAAGCCTGGGTTTAGTCGGGTATATTACACCCCGGAGATAGTTGAAAGCCGCTTGGCCCTGTGCATCGAAAGAGACAAGACCAAGCGGTTTTTTTATATCGGCCATTTTTTCCGATCCCCAATAATAACGATAAGAGGCACTCATGAGCAAAATTCTGAACGAAGTCCTGGCCGCCAACCGGGAATACGTCGATAATTTCGGCGATAAAGGCGACTTGCCCATGCCGCCGGGCAGGCACTTTGCGATTCTGACCTGTATGGATGCCCGCCTCGATCCGGCCAAATACGCAGGATTGGCCGAGGGCGACGCGCACGTGATCCGGAATGCCGGCGGCCGCGCCAGCGACGACGCGATCCGTTCCCTGGTCATTTCCTACAAACTGCTCGGCACCCGCGAATGGTTCGTGATTCACCACACCAATTGCGGCATGGAACTGTTCAACGACGAAATCATGCGCGACTTGCTGGCCAACAGCCTGAAGACCGCCTCGCTGAACGAGCAAGGCTTGTGGTACGACACCGGGGAAGGTCCCGGCTCGCACGAAGCGAAACACATCAGTTGGCTGACGATCAAGGATCAAGAGCAAAGCGTGCTCGAAGATGTCGTCCGGATCAGAACCCATCCGCTGGTACCGCGCGACATTCCGGTTTACGGCTATATCTACGACTGCAAGACCGGCCGTCTGATCGAGGTGCCTTCCGCGACCGAAGCCGGCAAAGCCGCTTAAAGCCCAAACCTTACGCTCCGCCCGCCGCAAGTCGGGCGGAAGATTGTCCCTCTTCTTTTTTCCTTTTCTCGCCCCGTCGCCTCGGCTCAAGATGCAGCGAAAATCAATCCGGATAAATTCGATCGAGTCATGAAGCCACTCCCCCATCAGGAATTACTGGCGGTTGTCGACGAAAACGACAGCGTGATCGGAACCAGTCCGCGTCATCTCGTTCATACCTCGCTAATGAGGCACCGCGCAGTGCACATTCTGGTATTCGACGATTCCGGACGCCTGTTCCTGCAGAAACGCTCGATGCTGAAGGATCTGAATCCGGGGCTTTGGGATACCTCGGCCGCCGGCCATGTCGACGCGGGTGAAGATTACGACAGCAGCGCGGCGCGGGAATTGCGCGAAGAGCTCGGCGTGGAACATCGCGGCCCCTTAACGCCGGTTTTCAAGATGCCGCCGACGGCCGAAAACGGCATGGAGTTCGTCCAGGTTTACCGCGTCACGCACAACGGACCGTTCGCGCTTGCCGCCGACGAGATCGACGAAGGCGGCTGGTTTGCGCCCGATGAAGTCGATGCCCGCGTAAAGGCCGACGATCAGAATCTGACGCCGACCTTCAAAATGCTCTGGCGGCAATGGCTTTGGGATTCTTTCACAGTCTCGTAGCGTAATCGGACGCATGTCATTCATCGCCATCCACCACGCCACCTAACGTCGGGTAACGATGAGGCTATTGCCCGACCTACCCGGGCTCCGCTTTGAAGGCTACGGGCGTTTTGCTGTCGCGAAAACGCCCTACAGCAGGTAGCCTCAATGAAACGTTAGCGGAATCGAGGATAAACGAAGCCACATACGGTTTTGTGGGAGCGACGCCTTCGCCGCGACTTTCGAATAAAGTCCGATCGCTTTGAATGAGCGATAAATCGTATCTTTTGGCAAGTATCGATGCCGTAGGCGAGTCCATAAAAAGTTGTAAGGCACATTTGATTGCCTTACAAAAACAACGCCGTCATAGTCCGCATAATCAAACCAGCCCACGTAGGGCGGATGCCGACAGGCGATCCGCCGCCATGCCGGGCGATCCACTCTCCCTAGGCGGAACCCGGCAGAGCCGGTTCCGCCTTACGGATTCCGCCTTACGGGTTACGCCTTACGGGTTACGAGTTTCATGAAGGCTTGGACCTGACGACACAGGTTGAAGTGTACCGCGAGCGATACGGCCACTCTCCGGAACGGGTGATCGCCGATCCGCTCTATGGCACGCGCGCCAACCGCGGCTATTTGAAACAACGCGGCATCCACTTTGCCGGCAAGCCGCTCGGCCGCCCCAAGCAAGTGATCGACGCCAATCGCGAACAGCTCAAGCAAACCAAGGCGCAACGCCGACAAGACTATTTGCAACGCATTCCGATCGAGGGCAAATTCGGTCAGGGCAAAAAGGGTTACCGGCTCAACGACATCCGGGCCAAGCGCGCTAACACGGCATTCGCCTGGATCAACACCCTCTTTCTGGTCATGAACCTGCTGATCCTAAAGGATCTTTTTTGGCCTCAGTCAATGCGGTCTTGCGGGGGTGATTAAGGCAGTTGCCCAGGCATGGAAACAAAGGCTTTTAACCCAGCGCGCTCAGCTCCACTCCGTCGTTCGGCCTGTACAGGCCTATGGCTGATTTACTGAGCAATCTCTACTTAACATTTGTCTTAACAACTACGCGGGCTGTGGGATTCCGAGAAGAAAGCGGTTTAGTCCGTCGAAAGCTTTGCCATTTTGTCTGGATCTTTTTTAAATCCGATTCTCTCGTAAAACTTATCCGGAACGTTTGTGTAATCTTTAAAAATAGTCCAACTGCAAGGTTTCATTGGATCCGGATCATAATTTACAACCCATACTGGAAATCCGAATCTCCGCACCATGAAAATTTCATTTTGCGCACAGTGAGCGCAGAACGAAGAAACACCTTTCATATTCCAGGTTGAAGGTGAAGCCTTGGAATAATTCTCAAGTCCACGCGTGTTTTTTCCCGCATTTTTCCTTCTCATGGCTCCGCCACTGCCACATCCGTCAAAAACGATGGTGTAGTTGTCGGGATTGTCGACAATTTCAACTTTTCCGCGGCGATCAGGGCCGGAATAGTGGCCGCGCAGGTGTTCGGCCATCAGAGCTACAACACCTTCCGGAGAAAGTTTGGCAATCAGTTTGATAAAACCTTCGTACATTGTGCAAGACTGAAAGCTTTCTATCATCATGCGTTCGGAAAATGCCTGACCGTATGACTTTTCTGTTTCCGTCGGATACACCCAGAGATATTGGCAGAGATAGTCATGAACGGCGCGGGACTTACGTATGAAAACCGCAAATTTTGCAAGAGCCTCCTCTGCTTTTTTTTCTTTGGTGATTTGAACCACTTCGTGCCAGGCCGCAAGTGGAACGGCGTTGAGCTGCTCACTCAGCGTTTGGCAATCGGCACGACTTCGCCGAATTTCAGGAGAAAGAACCGAGATAACGGTTTTGCCGGCCTCGATATGCTCCGGGGATTCTTTTTCAACGCGAACGATCTCGGACCAAATGGAATGCACATGAGTTGTGATTTTAGTTTCCTCTGCAATCCCCAAATCTTCTCGTATCCGCTGGCCCCACGAAAGGGACCATTCAAGGAGAATGCGATTCATGTCCACATAAAGAAGCTTCATGACTTCCAAAAGAGCAACGGCATCTTCAGTACGTCTCGCACGAATCCATTCAGCCAGTTTATCCTGATCCGCCACTTTGAAATGGGCTAAAGCGCCGCTGCGAATAGTGCGGCCTAAAAGTGGCGAGAATTCGATTCTGTCTTCTCCGGTAAGCATCGGTGATTTGGGCATAAATACCTCTGAGAGCTTGTTCAATATCTATCAGGATAATAAAAAGGGTAGCGTCCCCTTTTCCCCTTTTCCCGGTCTTTAAATTCCGCTATTTTTGTATTGCTTAGTACAAGTCCTAATTCGATCGCTTTAGCCCGTAGGTTGGGTGGGTTAGCGAAGCGTAACTCAACCTACGGGCTATGGAGAATAGCTAATGGTAAAGTAAAAATTCCCGTTGTATTTTGACATAATATCTTTTACTGGTATTTTATAAGCAATAGCTGGCCAGTTAATAACTGGCCAAGGTATAAGTTTTGGATCCTCAAGATAGCTATTATTAATAATAGTAGTTGTTGGGTGATAAATATTATAACTATAGTCCATCGGCACTATGCTCCAAGCAAGAATTATATAAAGAGTATAATTCCCGAAGTCTTCTTCCGAAAGAAATTTTAGCGGATCAGATGAGATAGTCCACTGGTGATTTTCATCAGTATGATGGTAGCAATATACTGTCCCATCTGGCCCCGTCCCCCCAATCCCCCAACCCCGAGAGATTTACCCTCGTTATCATACAAAGAATAAAGAAACGGGGAGCCGAATGACCTCTCATCTATAGTAGTCATACATCGAGTTCGCCCCGACGTTGGAGATGTTTCGATAAATTCTCTAACTCCAGGCATAGTTCCGAGGTTGGTATGTAGGTTTACAACAACCTTATAAGGCACAAGAGCTTGAAACTCGACTAAATATTCAGGTGAATCTTGTTTTTGTATCTCACCCAAGTAAAAGCTGCAATCGGCTTTAAAACTCCTAATTTCTGGCAAGGGACCGACTAAGCCAGAAGAAGGAATAGCCAAACTTTTGCAGGTTGATGCCACATGAGAGAAAGACACTTCAAAATCCTTTCGTGTGAAGAGTAAATTTTCTATAGCACCCGCCGCCTGATGGCCCCTCACGATCATTTCGCTTTTAGCTTTATCCCATACCTGTTCCCGAATAATATTCCAAGAAGGTTGTTTTGCCGTTTCTAGGAATAATTTTTCGGCAGAAAATACTTCGTCAGTTATCGTGCCGAAATTTGGGCAAAGGGGACAATTTGGCGCTGAGCTGGGCCTGAAGTATTCCTTCGTTGCTTTGTACAACTTTTCATAATCCCCATACTGATTTGCAAATGATCCAGTTTTAGCCATGGCTTTGGCTAAATCGGCAATTTTGCTAAATAAATTTATTTTTGATGTCGCCCATTCGGTTAACGCTCCAAGCACCTGTTGGGTATCAGAATAATTTTTTGTAGAAATAATGGCATGGAGCTGCGCCGTTTTTCCCTTTACCATCTCTAGAATAAGTTTGTCATCGGTCTGTGCAGGGGTTAGCCGCGCATCATAGTCCGAGTTGATTCTTAGGCCATCCACTTGGCCATGTATCTTTTCTAACAAGGTAACATATACATCAAATGGCGATGACATGATATCAACAGCGACCCCGGCGAGCACTAAACCTGCTCCCACTGGGGCTGCCGACCCTAAAGAGACAACAGTAAGCCCTCCTCCCGCTATCTCTAAACTAGTACTAAGCAGTCTCGTTTTTTCTATAACGCTTTTATATTTTTCGCTTTCCTGTTTACCTTTAAGATACAAGCTAAGCCAATTGTCTCCCGCCGTCACGCCCCAGCTTCGACAGAAAGCGCTGGGGAAACAAGAAAATCTCCAAGCTGGAATAGAAATCTCTGAAAATTTAAATAATCGCTATATTCAGACCACGGATGGGAAGCGGTGGCAACCGAGATCAGTCCGGGATCAGATAAGTTGGATATCGCATCAAGTTTAACCGTGTTTAAATTTTGTGACCGCTCAGCAAGTGATGCTCCTAATACATTTATCGAATTGTTATCTAATGGAGCTAGAGCATCAGATAAAGTCTTTCTAATTAAAGCGATCGTGAGATCCGGTGAAGCATTAATCTGGGCTATTAATACTTTCTCACTCTCAGTGAGCACATTATTGGCGCTAAGCCAATCAATCAATTGTGAAACTTGTGCCTGCGCTTCTGTAGAGGAGGCATTGGCACGTATTGACTCTGCCAATACATCCAGCTCATGAATCAGATCATTAACGGCATTTAAACCCTGGTTCTGACTGATATCCGGAGAATCAACCGTTACTGAAAATGGGTTGCTGCCGTCAACCTGAACATCTATAGGACCATTTTGTAAAGGCTCAATGGAATTATTTACAATATTAAATGGAACAGTTACTTCTAGTTTATCAGAGCTCAAGTATTCAATTTTGTTAACGGGAATTCCGGCGATTTTTACTGAGGACGTAGGTCGAAAGCCCTTGCCACTCAACCTTATTTTTGTACCAGAGAAAATTTTGTCACTGATAATATTTTCAATACTGTCTATTACTGGAATGGTGGTGTTTGAGGTAGCCGACACGGAAAATGAAAAATCGTTAGAATTTTCATTTGTGAACTTGAAATCGATAATTTTTGTAATTTTTTTATTGATTTTTGGTATTTGAATATACGCTCCCGTAGCTGTTGGAACTAATCTGTATTTGTAAGCCCCATTTTTTCTTCGAAGTTCAGAAAACTCAAATTGTGATGCGGGTAGAAAGTGGTCAATCGCAACAATAACGTCTTCTGCATATTGGCGACTGTTATTTTTGACTAAAATTCTATATCGCTTATAACCCAGCCTGTCATCGGATCGTCTCTTAATTTTTTTAACTTCTAGAGGCGACCCAGAGATGGATATGGATTTAGGGCCCCAAAATTCTTCACCCGAGTCAGCAGCTAGGACAATCCCCATTGAGCTTAAACATAACATTAAAAAACTTATCAAACGAAACATGACATTCCCCGATAAATTATAAGTGTATATAAAGAAAACCTGAACTAAATCCCTTAGACCCATCAGCCCGTAGCCCGTAGGTTGGGTTAGGCGCCAGCCGTAACCCAACATTCGAAGCCGAATTCTGTTGGGTTACGCTTCGCTAACCCAACCTACGGGCTACAAATTACGCCTTACGGCCTTTGAGTCGTAGCGAATGCCTCGACCGCTTGCCGGCTCGACGAGTGATCAAGGCGATAGACCGGATTTGTGCTAGTAGTGTGCCAAACTTGCTTTGATGAATAGTTAATGTAAGATTTCAATTTCTTGTATCAATTCAATGAAATTGAAAGGATTAGCTTATGCCGGCAAAAAAGTATCGCGTAAAACTGACCGAAACGGAACGAAGTGAGTTAATGGAATTACTCAATAAAGGCCGGGCATCGTCACGAAAACTCACGCACGTCCGAATACTCTTGCAAAGTGATGAATCCGGGGGGACCCCCGCCAAAAAAGATCAAGACATTGCGGGTGCGTTGAACATCAGTGCCAGCAGCGTTGAACGAGTTCGTCAGCGGTTTGTGGAAGAAGGCTTGGAGTCAGCTCTCAATCCGAAGGTGCAGGAGCGTTTCCGCTTTAAAAAACTGGATGGCGCCGCCGAAGCCTTTCTGGTGGCCACAGCGTGCACGCCAGCTCCCGAGGGGCGAGCGGAATGGACGATGCAATTGTTGGCTGACAAACTGGTTGAATGCCAGATGGTCGATTCAGTCAGTGATGAAACGGTTAGGACCACTTTAAAAAAAATGCGCTTAAGCCTTGGTTAAAGGAGTGTTGGTGTATTCCCCCGCAAGCGAATGCCGATTTTGTTTGCGCGATGGAGGATGTTTTAGAAACGTATCATCGAACCTATACCGACGACGAGGTTTTAGTTTGCCTGGATGAAACCAGTAAACAGCACATCAAGGAAACCCGAACCCCTTTGCCGGTCAGGCCAGGGAAGCCGGAAAAACAGGATTTTGAATATGAACGTAACGGCGTCAGCCATTTATTTATGCTGTTTGCACCGCTTGAGGGATGGCGTTACGTCAAAGTGACGGACCAGCATACCAAAGCCGATTGGGCGCAGGTGATCAAAGAATTAGTGGATGAACATTTCCCTGAAAAGAAGAAAATAGTTTTGGTGATGGATAACCTGAATACGCACAAGGTCAGTTCGCTCTATGCCACATTCACACCGGAAGAAGCGCGCAGAATAGCGGAGCGTATTGAGATTCACTACACTCCCAAACATGGCAGTTGGTTGGATATGGCAGAAATAGAAATTGGCATTATGGCTCGACAATGCCTGCATCGGCGAATACCCGATCAAGATTCATTGAAGCGTGAAATTAAGGCTTGGCAAAATCAACGAAATCAGAAGGCTGTTCGTGTGGATTGGCGATTTACAACCAAAGAGGCGCGGGTAAAATTAAAATCGCTCTATCCAGCAATATAAGATTGGCAGACTACTAGATAGTGTCGTCACAAGATAAGTCTTTGTCAGGTATAATACGGAGATTGTCGTTGCTGATGAGATTAAAGAGCCATGTCCCAACCTGCCCACCGCCGCCATGACATTTCCGATACGGTTTGGAGCTTACTGGAACCCCATCTGCCCGGCCGTGCCGGGGCCTGGGGCGGAAAAGCGCGAGACAACCGCTTGTTTATCAATGCGGTCTTCTGGATTTTGCGTACCGGTGCGCCATGGCGCGACCTGCCACCTGACTATGGCGATTGGAAGAACACCCATCGCCGGTTTTGCCGTTGGCGAGATCACGGCGTCTGGGAAGCCCTGTTGGAACAGTTGGTCACCGAACCCGACTATGAATGGTTGATGATTGATGCCAGCCACATCAAAGTCCATCCGCATGCGACCGGCGCGCAAGGCGGCAATCAGGGCATGGCGGTCACAAAAGGGGGCTCAACAGTAAGATACATCTGGCCGTGGATGCGCATGGTATGCCGGTCAGAATCCTTATTACAGCAGGTACCACAGCAGATTGTTCGCAGGCTTCAGCCTTGATCGAAGGCGTGGATGCTCAGTACTTATTGGCGGACAAAGGCTACGATAGCGATGCTATCGTAGCCCAAGCCGAAGCAAATCAGATGACGGTGGTCATTCCGCCACGCCGCAATCGAAAACAACCCCGCGACTACGATCGCGACCTGTACAAACTGCGGCATTTAGTAGAAAACGCGTTCTTGCACCTCAAGCGCTGGCGAGGTATTGCCACACGCTATGCCAAGAACACCGCATCGTTCCTGGCCGCTGTGCAGATCCGGTGCATCGCCCTGTGGACAGCTATCTTATGACGACACTATCTAGCCTTTGGCGAGTTTATTTGATCCCAAATCCGATCAGTGATTTTCTGAACGAAGGGATCGCATCTCTCAACACGGTGCCGATCGATTTGATTCTTTCGAATCCTGTCCGATAGCGGCGGCTTTTCAAGAATGAGACTTGCTGCTTTTTAAAGCCGGCCGCATCGAACAAAATCTTGAGTTCTTTTTTCGTAAACTCGCGGTTATGGCGGTCAGGAAAGAAAGACCGGCCTTTATACAGAATCGGTTCGGCATAGAGGTAATGTTTTTCGTAATCGTAGGTGATGTGTTTGCCCCTGAGCAGGCGGCTGCGGTTTCTGAAACAGGCCACATTCGGTACGTCGAGCTCCAGAATGCCTCCCGGCTTCAGCACGCGGTACATTTCCTTGACTGCCGGCAGGTGCGAATGCGAAAAATGTTCCAGCGCCTGACAGCAGACCACCGCGTCGAAAAATCCGTCCGACCAGGGCAGGAGGTCGACCTCGACATTGCAGATTTTGAAATCCTCGAGTTTTGCAAAGGCCGTTGGAAATTGCTCGCGCCGGTCGACAATATCGACGGCATAGCACTCATGCCCGAGTTCATGGAGTAGAGAAGACAAGATGCCAGCGCCCGGGCCGATATCGAGCACTTTTCGGCAATTTCTAAGTTCATGGACGATCAGGCAAAAACGGTCGATGCTGCCTCTAAACACGTCGTCAGAGTCTGTATCGGTTAAATCATAAAGCCTGCCAGCCTCACGAAGCTGTAAAGCAGCACGAAAAACGGCGTTTTGTGAGGGTTTGGAATGCACTTTCTTCTCCTTGATATAAAATCCGGTAAGGAATTAAGGGTATCCCTCGTTCCAACCGGTAAATAACAATTTGTCGGCCTGATAGTTTGTGATCGCCAGACTGATTGGATGATCGCACATCCACTCGAAAAATCCCGGCTACAGGCACAGCGGATCATCCAGCCCGCACCCCATAGCGCGCGGCGGATTGCCTATCGGCGAATTTGCTGCTTTACGTTTCACGTTGATGAGAAAATTATAAAAATGCCATGAGCTTGCTACAATCAAGCCACACTTGGTATTTCACCCATAGGATGTGTCTTTATATGGCAGTGCATGAAAAAATTCGTCTGTCCGGACAGTTGAAAGGCTGTAAGCTCTAGAACTCGTTTTGCTTTCGACTGCTTCCGTTGGAAGACTGAACTTAGCCTACTTCGATAATTACCTTACTTACCCCCCTATCGCTAAGAATTGCCGGAGCGAAGCTTAATTTATATAATCCCTCTCCGTCATCAGTCATTTGGCTGAAACGGGCGTTCTTGCAGACATTTTTTTCGAGTCCCGCCAGCAGCGTCAGAAAGCAAAACAACGTTTTCGGCAAGTTGTCGGGAGCAGGGACTATTTATCTAACCCAGTGCCTGCGTATTGGCAACATCACTGAAAAATTCCGAGGAGTGAGTAGGGATCGAAATGGAGGAGCAATTTGACGAACTGGTCGGATTGATCTACGACGCCGGCATGGAACCGGCCGCTTGGCGACGGTTTCTCGAATGCTTTTCCGAGGCAATGCATTCAGCGGGATCCTTGCTGTTTGTACATGACTTCGGCACGGGCCGCTCGACAACGGCCTCCTCGCCCAACCGGAGTTTCGTCGCGCAGGCGCGTACCGACGAGGATTTCCTCGAATCGCTCCAAAAGGAATTCGGCCACGCGAACGTCTGGCTGCAAAATGCCAAGCGCTACGGCGAAGGCGTTCCGGTCATTTCCTCCCAGCTCTATCCTGACGCCGACCTGCCCAAAACCGAATTTTTCAGCGGCTGGCTGAAGCCGCAAGATTATTTCTACTCGATCGGCGGCGCGATCTTGCAGCAAGGGGATGTTTCGGTACGGGTAACGACATTGCGCTCGCGCCGCGCCGGCATCTATACGGAGAGCGAGATTGCCTTATATCGGCGCCTCATGCCGCACTTACAACGGGCGCTGCGCATTCACTGGCGCTTATCGTTGGAACAAGAAACGCGCTACTTGCGCGAACACGTCCTGGACCGGATAAATCAAGCGGTGGCCTTGTTGGACGGTGACGGTAAGGTGTTGTTCGCCAATCGACAGGCCGAGGCCATTTTCCGGGAGGGCAGCGGCCCGCTGGTCATCAACCAGCGGCTAACCGCCGCCGGCGCACAGGATGCCGCCGCGATTCGCGAAAACCTGTACCAGACTCGTCAGGGTTTTGGCGGCAGCATGGACGTAAAGGATATCGGGACCGGCCAGCGTTGGATGATTACTTTCATGCCGCTGCCCAACGCCTTTACCCAGTCCTTGGCCGAGCAAGCGCACATCATGGCGCTGATCGCCGAACCGGGCAAGCTGGCTACGGGCAATCTCGGCGGCTTTGCCAAGATTTACCGTCTCACTCCGGCCGAAACCCGTGTTTTAGAGCAATTACTGCTGAAAGAAAGCACTCAAGAAATCGCCGAATGCCTGCAAATCGGCATCAAGACCCTGCGTACTCAGCTCAGCGCCTTGTTCGCCAAGACCCAAACCAAAAACCAGCGCGAATTGGTCAAATTTTACTTGTCGCATCTGATGGCCGGACCGATGTAAATCATTCATCGTTAACCCGAAGAAATTATTTTTTAGATTGTTTGATGGGTTTCGCTGACGCTCTACCCATCCTACGGCCCTGTTATCCATGTCAAGCGTTATGAAGCGCAGCGTTGTAGGGCGTTTTCGCGATAGCAAAACGCCAACCGCGCCTGATTGCCTGACGGCGAATCCGTCCTACAAGCGCTTTGCCAAGCATCAAACGCTCTACCCACCCTACACAGGTTAAGGACACGTCGAACGGTGTTGGACGCGCTACAGCAGCCAGTGTCGACCTTGTGTCGGCAGTATTGATCCATGTCATTCGGGGCATCGATTACTGGTTCAAAGCCGGTAGGAAAGGCCGCCATAGACCGCGGCGCCGGCATGATCGAAACTATAGATATCCGGCGTTTTGTCGTTATTGATGTTTTCGCCGCGCACGTATAAGTCGAGCCTGGGCATCACCCGGTAGTTGACGTGAACGTTCAGATGAAACGCGTCGTCCACATCCAGTGTGTTGCCGAGATCGTTTTGAGACAGGCTGCGGTAAATGCCTTCAGCCCATAAGGTTAGCGGCAGATTCGGCGCGCGCCATTCGCCCCAGACGCGCACGCTATCCTTGGCTTGAAACGGCAACCGGCGGCCGTTATCGAGATTGCGGCCGTCGTTATAGGTATAGGCCGCTCCGCCGCGCCATTGCGGATTGAAAACGAGCTCGGCACTCGTTTCCAGACCGGCGATACTGGCGTTGGCGACATTGCCGATACATTCGCCGATGCAAGGGAGTTGGGCGGTGGGTTGCGGCTCCCAACTGACGACGATCAAATTGTCGTGGCGGGTGTAAAACCCGGTCAGATTGAATCTGAGGTTGGACAGCGCCTGCCACTCCAAGCCCAGGTCGCCGCCCGCGCCGCGTTCGGGTTTAAGCTGGGGATTACCGAGCAGCGGAAACAATCTTTCGGCGTAACTCGGTATCCGGAAGCCGTTGCCGCCGTTGGCGCGCAGCTTCAACGTGTCCTGTACCTGCCAGGCCAAGGCGGCGTGAACGAGCGCGTGGCTTTGGAAGCGATCGTAGCTTTCATAGCGGACGCCCATGTCGCCGCTGAGTTTTCCATAGGCGAAACGGGTTTCCAGAAAGCCGGCTTGCTGATTACGGCTTTCGGCAAAGGACGCGCCGGGCGCCAATGCCGGCGGCGGTCCGAAAGTAGGAGCCTCGGCCCATTCATGGCGCCCTTCCGCTCCCCATACCAGACGAATGACATCGCCCCCTTTGCCATGCCACAAACGCTGGTTGTTCTCCCAGCGGGCGAGGTAAAGATCGGTGGTATAGCCCGGAGTTATGCCCATGACTTTAGCCTGATTGTCGGTATGGATATAACCCAACTGCAAACGCATATCCCAATCCGCATTGATATGGGCAGTGAGCGTGTTCTGCGCTATCCAGCTTTCTTCGGCAAAAAAAGAGTCCTTTTCGTCCGCCATCGCAAACATGCCTTTGCGAATGCCGTAACCGTCCCATGCATTCCATGCATCGCGGTACAGCATGGAGCCTTCCCAGGCGACGGCATCACTCAGGTCCAGACCGGCTTTCATGAGGACCTGATTCGCGTGGTAAGGATCGCGCTCCGGATTGTTGTTGGACTTTTGCGCATGATAGGCGCCGTCGAACGCATCGGCGCGGGTGACTGTGACGGCAAGACGTGCTTTTTTTCCCGCCAGATTGCCGCGCGCAGTTTCCTTGAGAAAACCGAAGGTGCCGCCTTCCACGCGCAGATCCGCGCTGTCGTCTTTGGCCGTGCGGGACGTCAAATCGATGGAACCACCCAGCGAACCAAATGTTCTCGATGCCGGATTGAACCCCCGCTTGATTTCGATACGGTCTTGACCGTCGGGAAGCAACGCATTCAAATTGACGACGCCGGGCAAGGAGTCGGGCACCGGCATGCCGTCCAGAAAAACCAATCCTTGGCCGCCCACGCCTCGCACATGAAGCAGGCCCAAGCCGAAAGTACCGCCTTTAGTCACGCCAATGCCAGGAAGGCCCCGCAAGGTTTCGTCAACGGTACGCTCCTGGGCGATGGCCAGGTCTTCTTGAGTTAAATGCGTAGTACCGGTCTTTTCGGTAAATCCCGCGTCTTGAGCTTCGTCCGCGAAGTCGCCCGATGTTGTCACTGTAATTTCCGGCAGAATGACTTCTTCGGCTTCCGCGGCAACAGCGGAGCAAATAAGGAAAACAGCGAAAAATGCCAATACTTGCCCTAAACCTTTGACATTGAACAGCTCTAAAGTCGGATAGACTTTTCCTGGACCGCATTTTTGCACGAGAGCTCCAAGCGCATTGATTGTTTTTTGATTAAGACTCCTTGCCTGAATACAGTAACACAAGGGCGACTGAGTCGGAAAGATGTAGAGCGACGCTATATCTTTTTGTCGAGCGGAAAGACAAAGAAATGGCATATTTGACAGAAATTATCGATTGTCCGGAAACGGTAAATCATGATGATTTCCGGGCGTTGCATGTCCTTGTTTTGGAGAAGGCCTTATGCACTACGGTTTTGTGGGAGCGACGCCTTCGTCGCGACTTTCGAATAATCGCTTTGAATGAGCGATAAATCGTATCTTTTGGCAAGTTTCGATGCAGTAAGCGAGTCTATAAAAAGTTGTAAGGCACACTTGATTGCCTTACAAAAACTCCCTCATAATCCGCATAATGAACAATTTAACCACAACGACTTATTTTCGCGACGATGTTTTGCTGAAGCGCCCTTATATCCGTTCAGAAGGGTGCCTTAAAGCGATTTCACATCCCTTTCGTCGGGAAATCCAGCCGGATGGGCGTATTCGCCATTGGATATTTGTTGACGAACTCGACCGCTATTTGCGCGTGGTCACACTGGAAGATGGGGTGACCGTGCATAACGCTTTTCCAGACCGAAGGTTTAAGCCATGAAATTAAATTACGATAAAGAAACGGATTCTTTATATATCCATTTATCCGAACGGGCGTCCGTAGACTCCGATGAGGTGGCTGACGGCGTAGTGCTGGATTTTGATGAAAACGGGGGATTGGTTGGTATTGACGTACAACATGCCAGCCAAAAACCCGATATTCAATCCATAGTGCTGTCGCATTTGCCTTTGCACGATTTACAGGCGGCTTGATTCTTGGCTGTATAGAAATTTCTCATTTCCATATCCCTGATTTTGAACCCGTACCCCCTAAGACGGAACCGGCTTGCCGGGTTCCGTCGAATGAGGTTCTACCGTGAAATGCGGGGATCGCTTGACATGGCGGCGCTGGACAAAGCTATCAGCGTGCGGTTTTTTGAATACCCATTATGTTGCAAATAGAGACAGGTAATATCAGTGAGAGGCGGACTATTTTTGTGTAAATTTTTAGTCGATTAGGAGAGAAATGTGATAACTCCCTCTACCGAAAGCAAAAAAGTGCTAAAAGATCGCTTTGTGCTTGAAGAGGTTCTAGGTCGCGGCGGAATGGGAACCGTCTATAAGGCATTAGATTTATTAGCAGTAGAGGCTCGGGACAAAGACCCGTATTTGGCTATCAAACTGCTTAACTCCGATCTTCTGGACGATCCCCTGTTTTTTGTCGCGATGCAGAGGGAAGCCAAAAAAGCTAAATCACTTGCCCACCCAAACATTATTGCTGTCTATGACTTTGATCGGGATGGGAACAATATTTATTTGAGCATGGAACTCCTCAAAGGACAACCACTTAGTACATTACTAAAAAAATATACTTCTGGTATTCCATTCAGCAAGGCATGGCCATTAATTCAGAATATGGCCGCAGCGTTGTCGCATGCTCATAAAAACGGCATTGTTCATGCGGATTTTAAGCCTGGTAATGTTTTTGTGGATGAAGAGGGGCATGTGAAGGTTCTGGATTTAGGCATCGCCAGCCGATTCAATAAACCCGGACACAATTATGACGATACGACGATTTTCAGTTCCCAAACCTTAAATGCCTATTCACCTTCTTACGCGAGTCTGGAAAGGCTCAATAATCAGCCGGTGGATCCGCGAGACGATATTTATGCATTGGCTTGTGTCGTTTATGAACTATTAACCGGTAAACATCCCTTTTCGCGATCGAATGCACAACAAGCTTATGATATGAAAGCCAAGCCGGCGCCGATTACATCGATCACAAAGGCGCAATGGAACGGCTTATTGCATGGACTTGAGTTGAAACAGGGGAACAGGACACGGTCGATCGACCAATTTTTGCTGGAAATTTCGTCCCCCAAACAGCCTAAAATAAAAAGCCTTGCTGCAATTGCTACTGTCGGGGGCGTCTTATTGACGGTTTTGGCCTGGTTCATTTATCGTCCGGCGGAGCAGAACGGAAGGGCTGCCGAAGCAATCAAGCCGCCTACCCGCGTATCCCAGCGCATCGACGAGGCCACCGGAGACGGTGAAATGTCGACAATGCAATCCCCTCCGAAAAATGTCGAGGCTGGGATTCAACCATTCAAACTCAGGTTGTCCGCAGAGCATTATAGAATCGGAGAATCGATAGCGTTATTCGTTGCGACTGAAAAACCGCTGTATGTGACCCTTCTGCACATTAACTCCAAAGGCGAAATTTTTACGATTTTTCCGAATGCCTATGAGACCCATCATTTGATTCGGCCCGGTGCCGAGATTCGCATTCCTAACGCCAACGCGGACTATGAATTTACCGTGGACGGACCGGCCGGAACGGATCGTATTGAAGCTTTCGCCAGTACGATGCCGTTGCCGCAACCAGAGACAGTTGTCGGTTCGGAGGGCAAGTTAAAGCCGGAAATCGAAGGGTTGATTGCAGGGCGGATTACCCTGAAATTTCCGGTCAATTAAGGCATTGCGACAATTCTGACCCGGCGGTTGACCGCGCTATTAGGATTCGTCGGATCCAGCAAATTCGATTTGCCGTAGCCGGATGCCTGGATGCGGGAAGCGTTCAGTCCATGTTTCTGAACGAAAAAATTGCGTACCGTCGCGGCGCGCCTGACCGACAAATTTTTGTTGTAAGCATCGCTGCCTTTCGCATCGGTGTAACCCTCGACTTGAAATCTCAAGCTGTCGAGTTCACCAGACGTCAACGCTTCCGCGACCGGCGTCAATTGCCGAATCGATTCATCGGTCAATCTCGCTGAGTCGTATGCGAAGCGAATTTCCAGCGAAATGGCATTTCGCTGGGATGCTACGGTTTTTTTGGGGTTGATTTTGATGCTACGGGTCGAGATGGCTTCGTCGCTGTCTGCACTCGGTTTCAGCGCACGAATGACTTCTTCCTTTGAAGGGGAACGGCCGCCCAGATTCAAATCCTCGGCATCCGCGGCGACGCTGAAGGACAACGCGAACGCTGAAGCCAGCACATACAGATTTTTGCAAATGATCATATTCGCTCCAAGATAGGGATTAGGACTTCGAAACTAACCGCCGATAAACCCGGCGTTGATAGCGGATTGGCCCGATTGAATGCAGCGTTGATAATAACCGAGCATGTCTTTGGTCACCGCATCGATATTCGGATTGCGCATGAGTACATGAATCTCGGTTGCGCCAAATACTTTTTCGTTTTTCGTGACGTTCGAGCCGATATAGAAGGAGACCATACTAACCGCGTTAGCCACAAAAATGCCCGAAAGCGCGCGCCAGACGATGAAACCATTTTCTTTCCACGGAATCACGGCATCGAGTGCCTTCGCCCAGGTCAGCAGCGTGGGGTGCGCTTGACCGGGCGTTTGAATCGTTGCGAGCACGTCAGGCAACAGCACTTTCGAGGCGATTTGGCCGTTGCTGCGTTTCAATTGCTCCAACTCTTGCCAGATCGGTTTGAAAAAATTGCCGGCATAGAGCAGCGTTTTATTCGGCGGCGCGGCAATTCGAGTGCGAATAGTTGGATTCTTCTGCAGAAAATTCAATAATTCTTTGGTTTGGGGATACATCGGCATCGTTATGGCCCAAAATAGCTAGACGCGTACGGACAGAATTTGATTTGCTGCAACTTTCATAGGCATGCAAGCATTTCTTCCATTTTTAAGCGATTGGCCTTTTTGATTCGCTTCGAATCGCACATAGCCCAGCAAGCGCATGGCGTCTGATTTGGAGGTTACGCCGGTTTCATCCCGAAGGATGCGTAACGTTTGTAATAACTCTTGATCATTCAGTCTCTCGTTTTGAGAGAAAAGTTTACGCTCGATTGCCGGCGAAAGTCGTTTGCAGGTTAAAAGGCCGAATGCCAAACCGGTAGCCGCTCCGGCTAATAGCCCAGGCAACATGCCAAGTCGGCCGACCGCTGCGCCCATCAAAATTGCCCCGCCAACACAGGCTTTATAGGACATGTCTTGTTTGTCTTTGTCTGTCAAAATATTGAAATCTTCCATTCACTTGCTCCGACGCGGTAGTTGATTGTTTAAACTCATTTAGATTCCGGAACCGGCAACGCAATATTCGCCAATGTTCCAGGTGCAATCAATTGCGGCGTCTGTGGCCCGGCTGACGCATTATGTAATTTCTCCACCATTGGCACCGCAAAATCATGCAACTCCCCCACAGTAATTTTTCGATCATGATTGCGATCCGCTAACCCGCGCAAACCTTTCAGCAATACATAAGTAAACAAGCCGTGTTGCGCAGTTTTATATTCCTGCGAAAGCTCGTCGCCCTTTGAAGCGAGCAGCAACGGAAACAGTGCCGCGGCAGAACGTTTGCGGAGGGAACGTGAATCGAACTCACCGAAAATATTTTTGGCCTGGCAGGTGTCGACGATCATGACCCGGCGTCCGGCGGCTCGTCTCATGCCGTCAATGAAATCGGTCCAGCTTAGCAGAGAAGGAGCTTTTCCGGTCAGATTACGGCCCGACAGCACTGCTTCTATGTCCGTGAATTCGCCGTCTTGCGGAAGAAAATAATAGTTGCCGGTTTGATCGCTGAAGCCGTGCGAGGCCAGGAACAGCAGCACAGTGTCGTTCGGCCCGGCCTGCTCGAAAAATTTTAAAGCGTCTAAAATGTTTTGCCGCGTGGGCTGCTGTTCCGAGGCGTCGGCTAATAAGCGGACATGGACTTGTTTAAAACCGGAATCATCTGCGGATTTTTCCAACACTCCAGCCAGTTCAATCGCATCGTTCACGGCGTATTTCAGATCAGGTACTGTACTTTTGTTGTCTCCGGATATGCGTGTGAACTGATTGGCCCCCACTGCCAATACATACAAATCGCCTTTCGGATACATTGCTTGCTTGATATTGGATGTTTCGACCCACTGTTCCGCCAGTCCCAACGATACGCCGTTGTTGATTTCGACACGAATGAGATTGTCGCCCGCGGCAATCGGAAATCGGAAGGTGCGGCGCAAGCTGCTACTCTCGGTGGCTGCCAATTGACGTTCTTGATGCGTCGCAACCGGTAACAGATTGGCATAAATCTGGATATCCTGCATCGGCCGGCTATTTTTCTCGGCCTCGATTGTCAGTTCCAATTCCGGTATGCCTTTGGGGTTGATGGACGTACGCATCGACGTCACAGTGATGCGAGGCGGCGCAATGCTGCTCAATTGACTTAAGGTAAATTCGCCAAGGCGAATAGTATCTATGGTTCCACGACTGCCATTAGCCAAAACTCCGGCATAGCGAGTGCTGACACCCGATCTTTTGGGTTCGCTTCGAGCGATCCAATCTTCTTTTGCGCTTCCGGCAGAGGCGCCCAGGCTGCTACGCAACAAATCGGGCCTGTAAAACTGCCGTTCAAATTGCACTGCCCGGTAAAAATCCGGGGCACTATTTTTACCCCGGTTGACATGCCAGCCGATTAAATTGTCGCCGTTTTCGGAGGATGCATAATAGCCGTCGGGACGCCAAAGCACCCACTCCTTGCTGTGCGGTTCTACGAAAAGCGCCTGCATCTCTTTCCCGTCGGCCGCCCTATACCAACGGATCGTGCCGTCGGAAAGCGCCGCCACTACCAATGATCCGTCGCCGGTTGCCGCCAAATTCCAAACCGCGCCCGGCATGGCAGTGTTCCACGCCAGCCTGCCTTTTTTATCAAAGGATTTAAGCGACCACTCGGTACCTAAAAATAGGTGGGTATTTTTAGTAGAGGAAGCATAAGAGCGTACGATTTCGAAAGGCTCCAGTTCCAATGGATGCCCATTCAGTTTTGGCTTGGCGGCATTTTCCCAATCGGCGAGTTGTAAATTTTTATTGGGTTTCCGGCTTGCCGCCTGTTTGAAATTTGCCGTTTCCTTCTCTAATGACAGCTGATCGACCGAAAAAAATAAAGATTCTTTGACGGGCTGAGTGATTGGAAACGAGACTTTACTACCGTCAAAAGAAACCTGAAATCCATCGTGCATCTGTGGATGTTGAAGGGTATGGGTATCCGATAAGCGCGGTCTGGTTTCATTATCGGCAAGCAATCCGATCGCGGCGTTTTCAGTTGAAAACGCGATACCGTTCTGGCTGCGGGGGCGTATCGATTGAACCCTGTGAGATAATTTTATCGACTCATAATGAGAAAGATCGGAAACCTTCCAACGCAGAATTTCCGCTTCTTGGACATTGGCCGAATCGCCGCTGCCGTAAATGAATTCGCCCGATGGGCTCCAAACCGCGTTTCTGAGCGTTTTGATAGGATGTGAAGCATCGACTCTTAAACTGCGCTCAACCTGCAATTGCGGCAACGATAAAATCTGAATCAGCGGACTGTTGTAAGAACTGACCAGAAGCCTTTTGCCATCCGGGGAAAAATAGCTGTCGGCAATGCGGTCGACTTCTGGCACCTTAACGCGGGCAGCCAACTTGAATTGCGGATCGTAAACGCGAAGGTAGCCGTCATTGGAGCCTGTTGCCGCATAGCCGTTGCTTGAGAAGGACAAGCCGGTTACCCGTTCGCCATAATCCTGATCTTGTGCCAAAATTTGGAAGGTTTGGGTATCGACAAAGGCGATCCCGCCGTTTCCATGCAGGCCGATCGCCAGGACGCGGCCATCAGGCGAGAAGCGCAGCTCGCCGATAATATTCTTCAATTGATCGATACAGCGGAGCAAATGGCCGGTAGTGGCATCGAATAGATAAACGCACCCGTGTTTACCCCGTTCCCAGCAGGTCCAGCCGCCGACGGCGATTAGTTTGCTGTCCGGCGAAACGGCAATGCTGTCGAGGTTGCCTTCGAAAGCGTTGCCGATCGGAATGCGCAGCGTCTGCAATAATTTAAAATCGCGGCTGCGCCAGATTTTGACGGTTTTGTCGTGCGAAATCGTCGCCAGCCTTTGATCGTTCATCAAGGGTTCGACGCCAAAGACCGGCCCACTGTGATAAGCGGCATCGACCCGGATGATCGGGGTGCTATCTAAAGCAAAAGCCGCAGTCTGGTCGATAAACAAAAAGACGAAGGCGGAAAATAGGCGTTTCATTGTCATCAATTCAGTCATTCATAATCAAGGCGCCGCTTTGCGATGTTTAGGAAGTGGCCAATATTAACTTCCTGGTATGCCGGGTAGACCTGCCAGGTTTTTAAAACCTGGCAGGTCTTTGGTTGGGAAGTTATTTGGAGCCAGATCCTTAGAATAAAAGCACGGTAATTAAGAAGCTTCCTTGCATTGAGGCAGCCCGTTTTTAGAGTTCCCACGACCGACTCCACAAACTGGAGAATGCTTGGTTGAATAAGTATCTTGCACCGCCCCGTTTTCCGGGGAGTTTAAGCCCAAATCGGCATTATCGGCCTCGCTGCCGCCGCCCAAGATGACTGTTTCTTCGTCTGAGTTTTCCGGAGCGTTTGCATTTGGAGTCGTTTCCGACGAGTCGGCATAATTTAATGTTTGTTTGGTAATGGATGACGTGTCAATTCCTTCAGGGTCGGAAGAAACCGAATTCGATGGTGCCCCAAATAGTCTAAAATCTGTGTTAAACGAATTTTGTGGGGATGCTGTAGATGTTGAAACTGCATTATTTCCTAACATGTTAAATGTGTCCCACGAAGAATTTCTATTTTGCGATAAAATTGGTGTAGCTTGTGAAATAGGTTTTTGCGGTATCTTTTCGTTTTGGTCTCTAGGTTTTTCACTATAATCAAATGCGGCAGTTCCCAGGGTACGAATATAAAAAAATAACAGGTTTTCTATGTCTCTGTTTACGTATACAGATAAGTCATCGCCATCCCAAACGTTAAATGTCTTTGAATCAATTGTAAAACTCTCCGCAGGAATGCCAACCCAGTTAGGAAGAGAAATAGATTTTGCATACAGCTTCAAATTAAGTAGCAAATTTGGTTCAAATAATCCATTTATATTTCCACTGAGTAAAATATTTCCATTTTGATTTTCCAGCTCGACAGTCGGCTGATTGTCGACATCTTTCACATAGTGTAAAGGGTATTCAGAAAAACTTGGAGGAATGTCAACGTTCAGTAGTGAGTCTATTTTTTTTGAATTGTATACATGAATGTCGTTGTTTAGTGTAATGGCATCTCCATTTAAAGTATAAATTGAATTTCCTAATTCAATATTATTGGCGTCGTTAAAGTAATCTATTCCGACAGGTTTACCCAAGTAAACGCTGCCATTATCCACCACGATTTTTCCGTTGATGGTTAGTTTGCCGGTGGTACCGGTTTGTAATACGCTCAGTACATTATCGCTCGTCGGATAATTACCCTCTGCCGGGTGATTGCCCGTCAGATGCACTTGATCGTTAAAGGTTATGGCGTCTTTACCTTGAACCGAAAGTGCGGCTAAGCCGGTGTAGGTGTTATCCCCTGTACCCAAAGCCCGATTGAAAATAATCGGGCCGTCGGCGATTACATCAAGCTTTCCGGTAGTAAAGACATCGTACAAGGAAACCGCACCGGCACTGCGCAGTGAAATATCGGCAGTCCCTGTCTCCAGTCGCTTGTCGGATGTTCCGGTGACACTTCCTGAGTCGATGATCTTCAGCGTACCGTTCTCAGTCAACAAATCGCCCTTCAAATTAAGCGCGTTTTTTGCCGTCAACTCGATGCCGGCAGACCCCCGGGATCGCAAATCAATCGTGCTCAGGTCAAGTTTGCCCTGGTTTGCCGTGATGGATAACCCGCGGTCGGCGATGATATCACCGAGCTTAATGTCGCCATTTTGCGAAATTAGGGTTGCCGTGGCCGGAATAGCGCCTTGATTCTCTATGGTTGAATGGTTGCACAATCCACCTGGCGCCAAACAGGTTTTGCCCATCGTGATGTTTTTACCGGCATCGATTGTCAACTTTTCGGAGCCGGGATCAATCAGGATCTTGTCGGCAGTGGTGATCGATCCTTCCGTTCCGGTTGTTTTCAGGATGATTTTGGCATTATCCGTCAATAAATTGGCGTTGACTTGCATGTCGCCAATCGAGGTCAATTTGAGCTCATTGCCGGGCAATGCGCCGTTCGCGCCTTTGGTGCTGATATCCGCGCCGTTTGCAACATTGAGCGCGCCGCCGGACAAATCGACAGCACCGCCGGCAAAAATAGGTTTGAAGACATCAATCGAGCCGTCGGCCAATACGGTAACGCCGCCTATGGTCAACAAGCCGTTCAGGCCAACATTGCCGCCGGCATCGACTTCAAACACGCCAATACCTTGATTGTTCAGCCCTACCAAAGCCTGGCGGAAAATCGAATCGGCACCGGAGGTGACATCGATTTTCCCGGTGGAAAGCAAATGTTGCAGATCCGTATGGTTGCCCGCAGTCAGGGTAATATTTCGGTTGCCGGCGAACAAGGCCGTGCCGTTTGCCATCGTAATATTGCCGGTAATGGCGTTGATGAAGATGTCGCCGTTATTGGTCAGGATGTTGTCATTGATATTGATATTATTTCCCGCCGATAGGCTGAATGATGCGCCGGCTACGCCATTGGTGGCACGTCCGTCTATCTGCGAAGCAACCGTTAAGTCATTGCTGGTTTTCAGAGAAACGCTGGTGCCGGTTTGCAGCAGGTAATTGACCTTTTCGGAACTGATCACATTGTCTGCGCTTGACGGGCTGCTATAGGTGCCAGTGTTGGGTAATAACGTCGTCGATTGCATTTGCGTTTTGGACGCAATGGTCAAATTGCCGGGATCGAGCAGCAATTCACCCGCCGAACCGTTCTTTGCACTGGCATCGACCTCGCCGTCGAAATGCAGCGTATTTTTGCCGGAGACCTCGACCAGGCCACCGTTGCCGGACGCGCTGCCGCCGCGCGTGCTGATGCTGCCGTCATAGACGGTGCGATCGTCGGCCCAGACGATCACCTTGCCGCCGTCGCCTGCGGTTTTGCTGTCCGCGTTGATCGCCGCGCTGCGCTCGACCGTAGTCAGCAAGGCGCGGACACCGTCGCCGGAACCTTGATAATCGCCGCCGATCAACGCAGTTCCGCCTTGCCGATCGCCGGAGACGTCGATGCGGCTGCCGGCTTGCAGATTGACTTCGCGGCCGCGGATTTCGACTTTGCCGCCGTCGTTCTGCGCGGATCGGCCGGAAGCATCCAGTGTGCCGGCGACATCGATCCGTGTGCCGTCGTCGCCGAGCAAGGAGATCACGCCGTTCTTGTTCTCGATAGATTGCGCCTGTACGTGTCCTTGCAGGTTGATCAGGCTGTCGATGATCGCCTTGCCGGTGCCGGCCATGATCGTGACGATGCCGCCGTCGGCGGTGATTTCGCCGGTGTTGCTGACATAATGCGACAGGGGGTGGCCTTCGGCGTTCGGGATATGGTCGAGTTGTTCCTTGCTGACGGTCAGTTGGATCAAGCGATCGCCGTACAGATCGAGCGTGAACGCGTCGCCGCTGGCCAGCGCGACCTTGCCAAGGCGGGCATTGATCACGCCGTGGTTTTCGACGCCCGGCGCGACTAAAGCGACCAGACCGCCTTGCTGCGCGGTGATGTTGCCAAAATTGACAATGCGGGCTTCTGGGTTGCCGGGCTCGGCAAAGTGCAGGTTACCCGCCATGAAGTCTTCGTTGCTGATGTTCGCGGTGCTGGCGGTCAGCGAGCCGACGTTGATTTGGGCATCCTTGCCGACCATGATGCCGTTCTGGTTGATCAGATAGACGTTGCCGTTCGCGGTCATCCGGCCCAGAATCGCCGATGGATCGTTGCCGACGACCCGATTCAACGTCGCGGCGTCACGGCCGGGCTGATTGAAGTTGACATGCTCGTGCGTATCGATGCTGAACGATTGCCAATTGATCACCGCGCGCTGGCTGCTTTGGTTGATGTCCATCCGCGCGCCTTGCTCGACGATCGCCGCGTTGCCGGCGGCCACCTGGCCGCCGGTTGGATTGGCATGGGCGACTGGGATAAAACTGAAGGCGGCCAGAGCGACTGCTTCGGCTATCAATCGTTTCCGGATGGCGGCCGGTAAAGTCCTCAATTGATTGGGTTGGCAAACGGAGGTCTGGATGCTGTTTTTATTCATTTTCTCGGATTCCTGCTGTTCCGCAATATCAGAAGGTTAATTTAAAGCCGCCGAACAAGCGCATGTCTTTGTTTAGCTCTGTCGATTGCTCCGGATGGAGTGGCTTTGCGCCTTCAACGTAACCGGAAAAGTAGCGGGTAACGGTCATGCGCATGCCGACGCCGGCCGCGTGGACCGCAATACCGGGACGATCGTAGTTGTAATGCACCTCACCGTAATCATGGAAACCATACAGGGTCATGTCGGCATTCGCGAAAGGAGTAAAGGTGTAACGCAATTCGGCTTTGGTCGCGAAGCCTTTGTCGCCGATGAATTCGGAGGGATCATAAGCCCGTAGAAATTGCTCGCCGCCGAGCGAGAATTGTTCGGGAGCGAGTAGCACATCCTCGGTGTATTGCCCTTGGAACGCGGCGAGGAAAGACCATTGCGGCGCGATCGCTTGCAGGCGAGCCAGATAGATATTGGTTTTAACGTAGTCGACTTCGCCTTGAGCGGCCGATAGTTTGGCGGTACCCGCCGCGCGTTCCGTGTCGGAGGGATCACGTGCGCCAAGCGCGTTGATGCCCTGGCTGAGTTCCAGATCGACCATGTTGATGCCGCGCCAGCTATCGGCCAAATCATAAGTTAGGCCGGCTCTGAACGAGCGGATGCGGTCGCTGGTGATGGTTTCATTGAAAAAGTCGCTGGAGGAGGTCGAATCGACCATCGAAAAACTGCCCCGCACGCTTAAATTGCTGTTGCGACTGCGGAGCAAGGGGTGCGCCAAACCGATGTTGAGCGATACCAGATGAGAATTCAAACCGTTAGCGATGTTGAACAAAGACGTGTTGGACCAGACCTGATTCAGCATCAGGGACAGGCGTGTGCCTTCGTTGAACAGTGGCAGGTCCTCGCCCAGCGACAGCACGGTCATCTTGTCTTCGAACGATTGGAATACCCGTGCATAGCTTTTTTCCTGCAGGCCGAGCGCATTATTCGCTTCACCGTATACCTCCGCACGGTAAGTGCCGAGCAACTTGGTCAAGCGGTTGTTGAAGCCGAGGGTGGCGCTGAACGATTGTTGCGTGATTTCGACAACAAGATCGGCCGCCCCCGGCGTGATAGGTGAAGGCACGAGCGAACCGTAGGCGTTGATGCCCGGCAAATCATTAATCAATAACAAATAGCGCTCCATTGCCGAGATATTGACCGGTTTGGCGGTGCGGATTTTGTCCGCATAGTTTTGCAACAGGCCGAGTACGTCCTTTATACCATCGCCCTGGAATCTGACTTCATTGATATGGCCTTCGACAATGTCGAGCCGAACGATGCCGTTCTGCAATGTTTGTTTCGGAACCAACACTTGCGCTAAAACGTAGCCGTCGTTCCGGTAATGAACGGTTGCGTTTGCGGCGGCGGCGCGCAATTGGTTCAACGTTACGGTTTTGCCCAATAAAGACGTAAAGAAACTCTTCAATTCGGCTTCGGGGTATACCGTACCGCCGGAAAAAGTTACGTCTTTCAGTTCAAAGGCGATGTCGCCATCGGTCGCTGACGGAATCGGCTGTTCCGGAATCACCTTGAGGGCAGGCGTGTCTGCTTTCGGAGTCGGGATCGCCTTAAGCTGTTTCTCGATCTGTCCAGGTTGGATGGCGCCCGGAATCTGTTGGCTTTGGGCTTCTACGCTTGTCGAGTTGGACGCCCATAGGACACCAAATACGGCGGCCCCTTTGGCAAATTTATGGTTTAAGAGTCTCACTTCGCTTCCTATTAAAGACGTTGAGTAATGGTCGAGTTGATTGCCACTTTAGCTCCGTTGAATCAATCATCTGCGTAGCCTGTAGGTTGGGTTAGGCGCTAGCCGTAACCCAACACGCGAAGCCGAATTCCGTTGGGTTACGCTTCGCTAACCCAATCTACGGGCCTAGTTAATAAGATAGGATCCGCCATTACAGGGCGTATCGCCGCCATTAAAAATAAAAAACATGCTAATGAATCCAATGGAATCCGTCATCAGTCATTTGACTGAAATGATCGCCGAAGAGCTGTCGGACTGTAGGGTGTTTTCGCGATAGCAAAACGCCGATGTGCTTCAAAGCGGTGGTGTCGGCGAATTTGCCTTACGTTGTACGTTGACGGGCGAATTATAAAAATGCCGTGAGTTTGCTACAATCAAGCCAGACTTGGTATTTCACCCATAGGATGTGTCTTTATGGCAGTACATGAAAAAATTCGCCTGCTCAGACAGTTGAAAGGCTGGTCGCAGGAAGAGGCGGCCAGTAAGCTGGAAATGTCGCCAAACGGCTACGGCAGTATCGAGCGCGGCGAAACGGACGTGAATTTGTCGCGGCTCGAGCAGATTGCTGCTTTGTTCGGCATTAAGCTTGCGGATTTGTTTGAGCTGAATGAAAAAAATGTTTTCAATCTGGCGGGGTCGAACAACGATCAAAGCCACTGGCACATTGGCGTGTGTTCGCCTGAATTCATGCAATTGAAGGTCGAGCTGGAAAAACTGCAATTGCTCGTCGAGCAGAAAGACAAAGAAGTGGCGTATTTGAAAGAAATTATCGATTTGCTGAAGGCGCCCGGAAACGATAAATCATGATGGTTTGCGGGTGTTGCATGTCCTTGTTTTCGAGAGATGTGGAGCTGTAGGGTGTTTTCGCGATAGCGAAACCCCACAACATGCTTCAAAGCTATGGCGTTTGCTGACGCGAAACCGCCCTACGGTCCTCTGCAAACTGGGGAATTGGGTTGACAGTCCCATCTTGGCGTGAATAAAATGGCATAATCTGCCAATGCGCTATAGGAGAAAATGCCATGCCAACACGTAATGTCGTCATCACCAACCATCAAGCCGCCTTCATCGAGCAGTTGGTCGAAAGCGGGGAATACCAGAACGCCAGTGAAGTGCTACGCGAAGGCTTGCGTCTAGTGGAAGAGCGCCGGGCCGAACATGCCGCCAAACTCGCCAGATTGCGCGCGGCCGTCGACGTGGGAATCGCCGACAGTGAAGCAGGTCGCGTTACCCGATTTGAAAGTGGCGAAGAGCTGCAAGCGCATCTCAAGTCCATCGCTGCCAAGGCAATTGCGGACGGTTTAGCCGAAAGATGACCTTTAGTGGTACGAAGGGCTCTTGGAATGTTCAATTGGTTCGGCTTGCGGAACTGGATTTTGCGGAAATACTTCGTTGGACGGCCAGCAACTTCGGTGAACGTCAAGCAGTGATTTACGAAGCTACACTTTTGCAAGCAATTGATGCGCTGCGATCTGGCCCAAACATTATCGGCACCCGCCCACGCGACGACCTCGGTTCAGGTATCCGCACTTTGCATGTAGCGCGGCAAAGACGCAATGGGCGTCATTTCATCGTATTTCATGTCGTTGGTATAAGAGCCATTGAGGTGCTGCGCTTGTTGCACGACAGCATGGATTTGACCAGTCATTTGCCTTCCTGACCTCATGCCGTCCACAACAGTTCGGCGCCTTTGCCCTTGGCGTATTGGGCCTGATTGGTTTTCAGTTTATCATCCGTCTTCCAGCCTGTAGGGCGTTTTCGCGATAGCAAAACGCCGATGTGCTTCGAAGCGATGGCGGATTGCCTGTCGGCGAATCCGCCTTAGCGGGTTACTGGTAGATAACGCACATAAATCCTCCTCCATTGGTATTTTCAATACCTACCCATTCTTTTCCAGCGGGTATTTCACATGCTCGATAAGTTATTCTTGATCCAGTCGGAACTTTAACTGTAGTCGTAGACTGTCCAGGATTAAGGTCTCCCTTGCCTTGATGCCCTCCCCAAGTAGTACCATTAACGTAATGTGTAACACTGATCCTAACTTGGCAAGTGTTAGTTAGGCGATAATAAGTGCCATAATTGTCCGATTTGGATTGATCAACTTTTGATGAAACGCAATTTGTCATTGGTACGGAGTAACGACTGCTTGAGCCTGCATAAGATGATGCTTGGGCATTATTTGATACGTTGGAGTTTGACGTATTTGAGGAAGTAGCATAATCGCGGCTGCTACCGTACGTCGTGTACGCCCTTTGTGTTACAGTGCTAGCTATTGCATTAGAATTTTTTGCGGTTGAATAACTGGAAATACCACTTGGCCCAGAATATGAACGTCCTGAATTAGCTGCCGCAATGAGGGCTTTAGAGCCTGTTGTGACATCTGTAGTCCCGCCAAGAGTTACCACATCAATAAGAGCGGCCATAGTAATCCCCATCGTTCCGTACCAAAGCCCCGTTATGATATTACCTTGTGAAAACTCATTGCCGGTTTCCTTGATAGCTTTAGCGGTAGTGCAAGCGGTCGTATTCAAAACGCAACACAATAATATGACAAACTTTCCGAGTCTTCTTTTCATATATTTCTTTTATTGTTTTAAAGGCGGAACCGGTATTGTTTTAAAGGCGGAACCGGTATTGTTTTAAAGGCGGAACCGGCGTGCCGGTTCCGCCGAATGAGGTTCTGCCGTGAAATGTCGGGTCGCTTGATATGGTGTCTACGTCCTTATCGCATTAGTTAGCATGTAGGTTGGATTAGGCGTCAGCCGTAACCCAACACTCGAAGCCGAATGCTGTTGGGTACGCTTCGCTAACCCAAACTACGAGACTTCTCGCATTAGTCAGTTCGTAGAAATTGCCGGAGCGAAGCTTAATTTATATAATCCCTCCCTGTCATCAGTCATTTGACTGAAACGGGCGTTCTTGCGGGCGTTTTTCGATCCTCACCCGCAGCGTCAGAAAGCAAAACAACGTTTTCGGCAAATTGCCGGGAATAGTGATTGGTTATCTAACCAAGTGCCTGCGTATTGGCAGCATCATTGAGAAATTCCGAGGGGTGAGCGGGGGGCGAAATGGAGGAGCAATTTGACGAACTGGTCGGATTGATCTACGACGCAGGCATGGAGCCGGCCGCCTGGCGACGGTTTCTCGAATGCTTTTCCGAGGCGATGCATTCGGCGGGATCCTTGCTGTTTGTACATGACTTCGGCACGGGCCACTCGACCACGGCCTCCTCGCCCAACCGAAGCTTCGTCGCCCAGGCGCGTACCGACGAGGATTTCCTCGAATCGCTCCAAAGGGAATTCGGCCACTCGAACGTCTGGCTGCAAAATGCCAAACGCTACGGTGAAGGCGTTCCGGTCATTTCTTCCCAGCTGTATCTGGACGCCGACCTGCCCAAAACCGAGTTTTTCAATGGCTGGCTAAAGCCGCAAGATTATTTCTATTCGATCGGCGGCGCGATCTTGCAGCAAGGGGATGTTTCGGTACGGGTGACGACATTGCGCTCGCGCCGCGCCGGCCTATACGGAGAGCGAGATCGCCTTGTATCGGCGTCTCATGCCGCACTTGCAGCGGGCGCTGCGCATTCACTGGCGCTTATCGTTGGAGCAGGAAACGCGCTACTTACGCGAACACGCCCTGGACCGGATGAGTCAAGCGGTGGCCTTGTTGGACGGTGATGGCAAGGTGTTGTTCGCCAATCGACAGGTCGAGGCCGTTTTCCGGGAGGGCAGCGGCCCGCTGGTCATCAACCAGAGGCTGACCGCCGCCGGCGCACAGGATGCCGCCGCGATTCGCGAAAGCCTGTATCAGGCCCGTCAGGGTTTTGGCGGCAGCATGGGCGTAAAGGGTATCGGGACCAGCCAGCGTTGGATGATCACTTTCATGCCGCTGCCCAGCGCCTTTACCCAAACTTTAACAGAGCAAGCGCGCATCATGGTGCTGATCGCAGAACCGGGCAAGCTGGCTACGGGCAATCTCGGCGGCTTTGCCCAGCTTTACCGTCTCACTCCGGCCGAAACCCGCGTTTTAGAGCAATTACTGCTGAAAGACAGCACCCAGGAAATCGCCGAAAGCCTGCAAATCGGCATCAAGACCCTGCGTACTCAGCTCAGCGCCTTGTTCGCCAAGACCCAAACCAAAAACCAGCGCGAATTGGTGAAGTTTTATTTGTCGCATCTGATGGCTGGACCGATGCCGCCGTAAATCATCCACCGTTGTACCGGAGAAATTGTTTGATGGGTTTCGCTGGCGCTCCACTCATTCTATTAGGTGACAGACACGTCGAACGGTGTTGCGGACGACTTTGGACGTGCGGCAAAAGCCAGTGTCAACTTTTTGTTGGCGGTATGGCTACATTTCGCTCGGCCGGTAGCCTGGGCATCGATTGCCGGTTCAAAGCCGGTAGGAAAGGCCGCCGTAGACCACGGCGCTGGCATGATCAAAACTATGGATATCCGGCGTCTTGTCGTTATTGATGTTTTCGCCGCGCACGTACAAATCGAGCTTGGGCGTTACCCGGTAGTTGGTGTGAACGTTCAGATGAAACGCGTCGTCCACATCCAGCGTGTTGCCGAGATCGTTTTGAGACAGGCTGCGGTAGATGCCTTCGACCCATAAGGTCAGCGGCAGATTCGGCGCGCGCCATTCGCCCCAAGCGCGGACGCTGTGCGGGGCCTGAAACGGCAACCGGCGTCTATTGTCGAGATTGCGGCTATCGTTATAGGTGTAAGCCGCACCGCCGCGCCATTGCGGGTTGAAAACAAGCTCGCTACTCGTTTCGATGCCAGCGATACCGGCATTGGCGACATCGCTGACACACTCGCCGATGCAAGGGAAGGCATCCGGAAACGGTAAATCATGATTGATTTCCGGGCGTTGTAGTCTTTTTCCCGTTCTCACGCGCTGCGCGTAGGAACGATGAGGGGAAGTCATTATCGACCCAATCCTTTGTTTTCGAGGGGCCTTAGGCGCTACGGTTTTGCGGGAGCGCCCACCTTCGCCGCGGCTTTCGAATAAAGCCCAATCGCTTTGAATGCGCGATAATTCCTGCTTTTTGCCAATTCTCGATGCCGTAGGCGAGTCTATAAAAAGTTGTAAGAGGCCCTTGATTGCCTTACAGAAACGCCTTCATGGTCCGCATAGGAATTGGCCGATATGAACTTTCCGGTATGCCGGTAGACCTGCCAGGTTTTTAAAACCCGGCAGGTCTTTGACCGGGAAATGATTTGAAGCCAAATCCATAATCAAACCAGCGCGGCGCGAATCACCTTCACGATCGACTCTATCGTCCGATCATCCAGCTCCGAGCAGATCGGCAAGGACAGGCAGGTTGCCGCCACCTTTTCGGTATTCGGCAGGCTGACGCCGGCGCATTCGTCTTTGAACACGTTCTGTCGGTGCAGCGGCACCGGATAATAAATCGCCGAGGCGATCCGGTTTTCCTGCAGTGCCTTCATGACCTCGTCGCGGCGGTCGCACAGCAGCGTGTACTGATGATACACATGCTCCCCGACGCCATCCTCAAACGGCGTGGTCAAGGGCAAATCGGCCATCAGTTCCGAATACCGGTGCGCGGCGCGGCGGCGCGCACCGTTGTAGCGGTCGATCCGTTTCAGTTTCGCGCGCAGGATCACCGCCTGCATCTCGTCGAGCCGGCTGTTGTAGCCGATGATGTCGTGGTAATAGCGCACCTTCGAACCGTGATTGCGCAGCATTTTGATCGTTTCGGCGGCCGCGTCCGAGTTGGTCACGACCAGGCCGCCGTCACCGTAGGCGCCAAGGTTCTTACTCGGAAAGAAACTGTAGCCGCCCGCGTCGCCGATCGCGCCGGTCTGCCTGCCGCCGATCGAGGCGCCGAACGACTGGCAGCAGTCTTCGATCAATTTCAGATTGTGTTGCGAACAGATTGCAGTAATCCGCGCCATGTCGGCCGGCTGGCCGAACAGATGCACCGGCATCACCGCCTTGGTGTTCGGCGTGATCGCCTGCTCGATCGCCTCCGGCGAAATATTGAAGGTCTTCGGATCGATATCGACGAACACCGGCTTCGCGCCGACATAGCGGATCGCCTCGGCGGTCGCGATGAACGTGAACGCGGTCGTGATCACCTCATCGCCGGGGCCGATGCCTTCTGCGATCAGCGCCAGATGCAGCGCATCGGTGCCGGATGCCACGCCGATCGCATGCTTGACGCCCAGATAATCGGCGCATTCCTGTTCGAAAGCCTGCACGTTCGGGCCGAGAATGAATGAACAATTCGCGATCGTCTCGGCGAGGCCCTGCTCGACCTCGTCCTTGATTTCGGCGTATTGGGCCTTCAGGTTTACCATTGGGATCATGTTATCTGCCTAAATATTTCATAATAGTAGGGTGGATAAGCGAAGCGCATCCACCACGAAAAGGCCGGCGTGGGTGGATGCGCTTCGCTTATCCACCCTACGCTTAACCTTTAATTCAGAAGCTCCGTAATCCTGATCGCAGTTGCCAGCGCTCTTCTTCCCGCTTCTCCAGGCACCAGCGGATTTTCGCCGGTTTGTATGCAAGCGACGAAATGCCGGATTTCTTCCAGCAGCGCGTCGCTGGTCGCGAACACCGATTCTTCGGTCACGATCTCGGGAATGCCGGGAAACATTTCCTTCTCGCCGGTGCGGTGCTTGGTCAAGACGCGGTTCTGGAAATCGACCGACACGTACGAAGACGGGCGGAACAGACGCATCTTGCGTTCCAGTTTCATGCTGATCCGGCTCGCGGTTACATTCGCGACGCAGCCGTTTTCGAACAACAGGCGCGCGTTCGCGATGTCGGTGCCCTGGGTCAGCACCGCCGTGCCGCTCGCGTCGATCCGCTCGACCTCCGAATCGACCAAAGCCAGAATGATGTCGATGTCGTGAATCATCAGATCGAGCACCACGCTGACGTCGTTCGCGCGCGGATTGAACGGCGCCAGCCGGTGCGATTCGATGAACAGCGGCTTTTCTTCCTTGTCGAGCCCGAGCACGGCCGGATTGAAGCGTTCCAGATGGCCGACCTGCAGGACCCGGTTATTTTCATGCGCGATCGCGATCAGCTCGTCGGCTTCCTCCAGCGTCACCGTAATCGGCTTTTCGACCAGCACGTGCGCGCCGGCCGATAGAAAATGCTTCGCTACCCGATGATGCAGCGTGGTCGGCACGACCACGCTGACCGCATCGATCCGGCCCAGGAGCTCCCGGTAATCGGTCACCGCCTTCGCGCCGTGTTTCTCCGCGATATTACGGGCGGCAGCCTCGTCGATATCGACCACTGCGGTCAGTTCGCAGTCCGGCAGCGAAGCGTATTTTTCCGCGTGAAACTTGCCGAGATAGCCCGTACCGATTACCGCGCATCTTAATTTTTTCATCTATCTCATCCAACCGTCATTGCCGACATTGTTTTCCAGCGGGTCAGCCCAAAACGGTTTTCGCGCGGCTAACCCATAACTTGCCAGGTTTTAAAAACCTGGCAAGTCTTTCAACAAACCGTCCATTGTAAATGAAGCACGGACTTATTCAAATGGCGCAACTTTATCTGAAAGCCGGACCTCTGCAAATGCGGCGAAAAAAGCCATGTTTTCGTTTTAAATTTAAAAAATCCCCCGTTCCGAAACCGGCGAATTTTCGGAATCAAGGACGGCCGCCTTTTATGATATTCTATAAGGCTTGGTTTTTTTCTTAAATTCCCATATCACTTTATGCGAACTCGCGTTAAAATTTGCGGCTTTACGCGTGCCGAGGACGCGCGCGAAGCTGCGCTGCTCGGCGCCGATGCGGTCGGCTTAGTGTTTTACCCGCCAAGTCCGCGCAACGTCGACATCGACCAGGCATTGAAGATCGTCGGCGCCCTGCCCGCGTTTACGACGACCGTCGCATTGTTCGTGGATGAGGAAGAGGCACGGATACGGGAAATTTTGCAGCACGTGCCGATCGATTGCCTGCAGTTTCATGGCGACGAGGCGCCCGAGGCGTGCAGGCTTTACCGCAAACGCTATATCAAGGCGGTCGGGGTCAAGCCCGGCACCGATATTGCGGAGTTGGCGCGGCAATATCACGATGCGGCGGGACTCTTGCTCGACGCCTGGCATCCGGATGCGAAAGGCGGCACCGGCAGCCTTTTTGACTGGAAGATGATCCCGGAACAATGCGGCCTGCCGATCATTTTGGCGGGCGGCTTGAATCCGGAAAACGCCTGTGATGCGGTACGGACGGTCAAACCTTATGCGCTGGATGTCAGCAGCGGGGTGGAAGCGGCCAAAGGTGTTAAGGATGCGGCCAGAATGGCGGCGTTTTTAACAGAAGTTAATAAGGGTGACACAATAAATTATGACCAATAAATACAATATGCCCGATGCGCGGGGGCATTTCGGCCCCTACGGCGGAACGTTCGTCGCGGAAACGCTGATCCGGCCGATCCAGGAACTTAACGAAGCCTACCACCGCTATTTGCAGGACCCCGACTTCCTGGCCGAACTGGATGCCGACCTACAGCATTACGTCGGCCGGCCGTCGCCGCTGTACCATGCCGAACGCTGGAGCCGCGAACTCGGCGGCGCGCAGATCTACCTGAAGCGCGAAGACCTGAACCATACCGGTTCGCACAAGATCAACAACACGGTCGGCCAGGCCCTGCTGGCCAAGCGGATGGGCAAAACCCGGATCATCGCCGAAACCGGCGCCGGCCAGCACGGCGTCGCGACCGCCACCGTGGCGGCCCGTCTGGGCCTCGAATGCGTCGTGTACATGGGCGCGGTCGACGTCGCGCGCCAATCGCTGAACGTGTACCGGATGAAGCTCCTGGGTGCGAAAGTCGTCGCGGTCGAATCCGGCTCGAAAACGCTGAAAGACGCACTGAATGAAGCGCTCCGCGACTGGGTCACCAATGTCGACAACACCTTCTACATCATCGGTACGGTCGCCGGCCCGCACCCGTATCCGGCGATGGTCCGCGACTTCCAGGCCATTCTCGGCCGCGAAGCGAAGCAGCAATGCCAAGAAATGACCGGTCGCCTGCCCGACGCGCTGGTTGCCTGCGTCGGCGGCGGCTCGAACGCGATCGGCCTGTTCTATCCGTTCATCGACGACGAGAGCGTCAAAATGTACGGTGTCGAAGCGGCCGGCGACGGCATCGAAACCGGACGCCATTCCGCACCGCTGTCGGCAGGCCGCCCGGGCGTCCTGCACGGCAATCGCACCTATCTGATGGCCGACGACGACGGCGAAATCATCGAAACCCATTCGATCTCGGCAGGACTCGACTATCCGGGCGTCGGCCCCGAGCATTCCTGGCTGAAAGACACCGGCCGCGCAACTTACGTCAGCATTACCGACGACGAAGCGCTCGAAGGCTTCTACGCGCTGACCCGGATGGAAGGCATCATTCCGGCGCTCGAATCGAGCCACGCGATGGCCTACACGATGAAGCTGGCCCCGACGATGAAAAAAGATCAAATCATCATTGTCAACCTGTCCGGCCGCGGCGACAAAGATATGCAGACAATGGCCAAACGCGAGGGAATTTTACTGTGAGCCGATTAGCCGCCAAATTCGAAGAACTGTCCCAAAACGGCCGCAAGGCGCTGATCCCGTTCATTACCGCGGGCGATCCGTACCCTGCTTTCACGGTGCCGATGATGCATGCAATGGTCAAGGCCGGTGCCGACGTGATCGAACTGGGTGTGCCGTTTTCCGATCCGATGGCCGACGGCCCGGTGATCCAGCGCGCCAGCGAACGCGCGCTCGCACATAAGATGAGCCTGCGCCGTACGCTGGAAATGGCGATGGAGTTTCGGCGCACCGATGCCCAAACGCCTCTGGTCTTGATGGGCTACCTGAACCCGATTGAAGCGATGGGCTATGGGGGCTTTGCCAATGCCGCACAGCGGGCCGATGTCGACGGCGTGCTGACCGTCGACCTGCCGCCCGAGGAAGGCGAAGCCTGCGCCGCCGAATTGAAGACGCGCGGCATCGATACGATCTTTTTGCTGGCGCCGAACAGCAGCGCGGAGCGGATCAGAAAAATGGGTGAGATCGGTTCGGGCTACCTTTATTATGTGTCGCTGAAAGGCGTCACCGGCGCGGGGCATTTGAATACCGCCGATGTAGAGCAAAAACTCAAGGAAATCCGCGCAAACGCCAGCCTGCCGGTCGGCATCGGCTTCGGCGTGAAAGATGCGGAGACCGCGAAAACTGTCGCCGGCATCGGCGACGGCGTCGTGGTCGGCAGTGCGCTGATCAGCCATATCGAAGCGAATCCGGACGATCCCGAACGCGCCAAAAGCGCAATCATCGACATGCTGAGCGCGATGCGCCAGGCCATGGATAATTAAAAGAATCTCCCCCTACCCCCTCTTTTTCAAAGAGGGGCTTTACGCTTACTCGAGTATCTGACGATGGGGATGAGTAGTTACACGACAACCGCATTAACGCGCGCAACGAGGCACAATGACAATGAGTTGGTTTCAGAAACTGGTTCCGTCTACCATCAGAACGGAAAACTCCAATAAAAAAGGAGCCGTGCCTGAAGGTTTGTGGAATAAATGTCCCAACTGCAATGCAATTCTTTATGCGCTGGAGCTGGAAAGAAATCTGCACGTTTGCCCGAAATGCGAACATCACATGCGCATTTCGGCGCGAACCCGGCTGGACATTTTCCTGGACGCCGAAAGTCGGGAAGAAATCGGCAAAGGCATCAAGCCGACCGATCCATTGAAATTCCGGGACAGCAAGAAATACAAAGACCGTATCGCTCAGGCGCAAAAGCAGACAAAGGAAACCGACGCCCTGGTCGTTATGAAAGGCAAACTGAAGGGTATCGACATCGTCGCGGCCGCATTCGATTTCAATTTCATGGGCGGCTCGATGGGCTCGGTCGTCGGCGAGCGCTTCATGCGCGGCGTAAACAAAAGCCTGGAGTTCGGCTGCCCGTTCATCGTGTTTACCGCGAGCGGCGGCGCCCGGATGCAGGAATCCTTGTTTTCGCTGTTCCAGATGGCCAAGACCAGCGCCGCGCTGACCAAGCTGTCCGAGGCCGGCATTCCGTACATTTCGTTCATGACCGACCCGACCATGGGCGGCGTTTCGGCGAGTCTGGCGATGCTGGGCGACATCAATGCGGCCGAGCCGAACGCCTTGATCGGTTTTGCCGGCCCGCGCGTCATCGAACAAACCGTACGCGAAAAACTGCCGGAAGGCTTTCAGCGCAGCGAGTTTTTGCAGGAACACGGCGCGGTCGACATGATCATCGACCGCCGCGATATCCGCGACAAAATCGCCAGCATTCTGAGCATTTTGTCCCCGGTAAGAACCGAAGCACTGGCGCGGCTGGAATATCTTCAGAATCCGGAGCCGGAAACCGTCGACGAAGTGCCCGGCGAAAGCCAAGTCGTAGAAGAAGACCAGTAGCCGATTGCGATCCCACCGTTGATGCCGCGTTTCAATACGCTAAAAGACTGGCTGACCTGGCAGGAAAGCCTGCATCCTTTAGCGATCGACATGGGCCTGGAACGCGCCGCGCGCGTTTTCGCCGCGCTCGATCCGGATTACCGGAAACCGGTTACGATCACCGTCGCCGGCACCAACGGCAAAGGCTCCTGCGTCGCCTATCTCGAAACGATCTACCGGGCGCAGGGCTACCGGGTCGGCGCTTATACCTCGCCGCATATTCTACGCTACAACGAACGCATCAAGATCGACGCCATCCCGGCCGCCGACGAACTGATCTGCGAAGCATTCGCCCGAATCGAAGCGGTCCGCGACAACACCTCCTTAAGTTATTTCGAGTTCAGCACGCTCGCCGCGCTCGACATTTTTTCCCGTCGCCGCGTCGATATTCAGATCCTGGAAGTCGGCATGGGAGGCCGCCTCGACGCGGTCAACATCGTCGATCCGGACGTAGCGCTGATCAGCAGTATCGGGATCGATCATGTCGACTGGCTCGGCCAGACCCGCGAAGCGATCGGCGCCGAAAAAGCGGGCATCTTCCGTACCGGCGTGCCGGCGATTGTCGGCGATCCGGAGCCGCCCGCCTCGCTCTTGCAATGCGCCCAAAACAAAAACGCCAAACTGTTCCGCATCGGCAGAGAATTCGGCTACCAAAAAAACGCCAACGGCTGGCATTGGCGCTGTGCCGGCCAATCGCTCGAAAATCTGCCGCCGCCGGCGCTGAAAGGCGAACACCAATACCGGAACGCGGCCTCGGCGATTCTGGCAGCCCGCCAATTGTCGCCGGTTCTACCGGTCGACATCGCGGCGATCCGGCACGGCCTGGAAAATGTAAAACTGGCCGGCCGTTTTCAGTTAATTGATGATAGAATTCCCTTGCTGTTGGACGTGGGGCATAATCCGGAAGCCGTAAAAACTTTGGTCGAATACCTGCAGGAACATTGCCGGCATTACCGTATCCGCGCGCTGTTCTCGATGATGAAAGACAAGGACATCAAAGGCGTGCTCGAACTGATGAATCCTTTGGTTCACGACTGGTTTTTCGCTCCTTTGACGAATCCCCGAACGGCTAATGAGGCGCAAATGCGCGCAATCTTCGAACAGTGCGGAATCTCCGCCGCGCACTTCGGCTTTCAGACCTTCAACGAAGCCTTTGCCGCCGCAAAAACCCAGTTGCAAGAAGGCGATCTGCTGCTGGTCTTTGGCTCTTTCTTTTTGGTATCCGATTGCCTCTCCGCGCTAGATAAAGGTGAATGACGAAATGGATCAAGAACTGAAACAACGATTGATCGGAGCGGCTGTCGTCACGGCGCTTGCCGCCATTTTTATCCCGATGCTGTTCGACGATCCGGTCGACACCAGCGGCCAGGCCGTCAGCGAAATGACGATTCCCGAACCGCCCGCCGGTTCGCCGAACGGCCCCGAAAGCAAACTGCCTGCCGATGCGGCGAGCATAGAGAACGCGCCCGGCAACAATCCCTCTACTCTGAATGTTACCGCCGGAGGCGTCGAAAAGATCGAGCCCGGCCTTCAGGAAAACCCATCGGCCGATTACGAGCCGCCTGCCGAAATGGACGCCGCCGATGCCGAAAATGCGCCGGATGAAGACATCGAAACCGTCCCCCCGAAACCGGCGCCAACCCGCACGCCGCCCGTGGTCAACGCCCCGGTCAAAACGGCCGCGCCGAAAACCGCTCCGGTTCCCGGCCGGACCGCAAGCGTTACCGAACCGTCCGCCGCAGTCGAACCTGTCCCCTTGAAATCCTCAGAGACGCCGGCAAAGGCAGCGCCGAAAAGCACGGCAAAATTCGAACGCTGGACAATCCAGGCGGGCAGCTTCACCAAAAAGGAAAATGCGCTTTCGCAACGCGACAAACTGCGCAAGCTCGGTTTTCCGGCCGCCATGGAAACCTTATCGACCGACAAGGGCCCTATTTACCGCCTGAAGGTCGGCCCCGAACTGAGCAAGCAGCGCGCGATCGAGATCAGGAACCGCTTGAACCAACAGAACATCAAGACGATCATTCTGGCCGAGTGATGGCGGCGGTCCAATTCATGGCCCAGTTTTTTGCGAAGATGCTGTGGATTGATTACGCGATTGTGGTGCTGCTGGCATTCTTTCTGTTGATCGGCTTGCTGCGCGGCGCGGCGCTGGAAGCGCGTTCGCTGGCCTGCTGGCTGATTGCCGCCGCGATCGGCTGGTATTTTGCCGACGCCTACACCCGCGCGATCCGCTCGGAGTTCACGAATCCGAAAGCGGAAATCGCGGCCGCGTTCGCAATCCTGTTCGTGCTGACCCTGACGCTAAGCGCATCGATATTTTTTATCCTCAACTTCAAAAAAGAACGGATTTATCCTTCGCTTTTCGGGCATTTCGCCGGCCTGCCCGTCGCCCTGTCGCGCGGCTTGCTGTTCGTCTGCCTGATCGTGATTTTTGCCGGGCTCACGCCGCTGCCCAGGGACAGCTGGTGGCATGAGTCGATGCTGCTGCCGCATTTCCAGAATACGGTCGTGTGGCTAAAGACCCGTTTTCCGTCCGGATTTTCGGATTTTCTTCATTATTCTTGATTTTTTAAGGCTTGGACTTATCGATATGTGTGGTATTGCTGGAATTGTTTCCCATCAAAACGTCAACCAGGAGTTGTTCGACGCCCTCACGGTGTTGCAGCATCGGGGACAGGATGCCGCCGGAATCGTAACCTGCGAAAACGGCCGTCTGCATTTGCGTAAGGAGAACGGTCTGGCCCGCGACGTGTTCACCAATGCGCACATGCTGAAACTGAAGGGCGCCATGGGGATCGCCCATGTCCGCTACCCGACCGCCGGCTGCACCAGTTCGGCCGAGGCCCAGCCGTTCTATGTGAACTCGCCGTTCGGCCTGACGCTCGCGCACAACGGCAACCTGACCAACACCAATGAATTGAAAAAAGCGCTGTTCGTCGAGGACCAGCGCCATATCAATACCGATTCCGATTCCGAAGTGCTGTTGAACGTGTTCGCGCACGAGCTGCAGAATCTCGGCAAACTCAGTCTGACCGTCGACGACGTGTTCGAAGCGGTGCGCGGCGTGCATCGCCGCTGCCGCGGGGCTTATGCGGTCGTGGTGATGATCACCGGCTTCGGCATCCTGGGCTTTCGCGACCCGCACGGCATCCGCCCGGTCGTGTACGGCGAGCGCAAGACCGACAAAGGCTCCGAATTCATGATCGCCTCCGAAAGCGTCGCGCTCGACGTGCTCGGTTTTAATCTAATCCGCGACGTCGAGCCCGGCGAGGCAGTCTTCATCGAACAATCCGGCGAACTGCATACGCGGCAATGCGCGGATACGGTCGACCACTGCCCCTGCATCTTCGAATACGTCTATTTCGCCCGTCCCGACTCGATCATCGACGATATTTCGGTCTACAAGGCGCGTCTCCGGATGGGCGAAAAACTCGCGCAAAAAATCCTGCGCGAATGGCCCGATCACGACATCGACGTCGTCATCCCGATCCCGGACACCAGCCGCACCGCGGCGCTGGAAATGGCCAACCGGCTCGGCGTCAAATTCCGCGAAGGCTTCATCAAGAACCGCTACATCGGCCGGACCTTCATCATGCCCGGCCAGAAAATGCGCGAAAAATCGGTCCGGCAAAAATTGAACGCGATCGGCCTCGAATTCGAAGGCAAAAACGTACTGCTGGTCGACGATTCGGTCGTGCGCGGCACGACCTCGGCCCAGATCATCCAAATGGCGCGCGACGCCGGCGCCAAAAAAGTCTATTTCGCCTCCGCCGCGCCGCCGGTCCGCTACCCGAACGTTTACGGGATCGACATGCCCGCCGCGCACGAACTGATCGCGCATAATCTGTCCGAAGAAGAAGTCGGCAAGGCGATCGGCGCGGACCGGATCATCTACCAGGATCTGCAGGACCTGATCGACGCGGTACGCAAAGGCAATCCGGCCATCGAGCATTTCGATACCTCCTGCTTCAGCAAGGAATACGTCACCGGCGATATCGACGACGCCTATCTCGAACATATCGAAGACCTGCGCAACGACCATGCGCAAAGCCAGCGCAATGCCCAGAACTTCATCATCGAAATGCAGAATTGCTAACGATTAATCCACAGAAACGCGCAAGCATTGTAGGCCGGGTTAGCGATAGCGTAGCCCGACAACATCAGGAGTCCCGACAAACCATGAAAGACATCGACTGGAGCGACTACTCCCTCGAAACCCAAGCCATCCGCGCCGGCCATCGCCGCACCCCTGAAGGCGAACACAGCATCCCGATTTTCCCGACTTCCAGCTATGTCTTCAACAGCGCGGAGGAAGCGTCGCTGCGCTTTACCGGCCAACTGCCCGGCAACGTGTATTCGCGCTTCACGAACCCGACCGTGACCGCCTTCCAGGAACGGCTGGCCCTGATGGAAAAAGGCGAACGCTGCCTCGCGTTCGCATCGGGCATGGCCGCGATCATGGCGGTCGGAATGGGTATTCTGAAAGCCGGCGATCATGTGGTCTGTTCGCGCGGCGTGTTCGGCAATACCGTGCTGTTGTTCCAGAACTACTTCGGCAAATTCGGCGTCGAGACCGACTTCGTCGATTTGACCGATTCCGCCGCCTGGGAAGCCGCGATCCGGCCGAACACGCGTTTTTTATTCCTCGAAACGCCGTCGAATCCGTTGACCGAAATCGCGGACATCGCCGAACTGGCCGGCATCGCGCACCGGCATGGCTGCCTGCTGGTGGTCGACAACTGTTTCTGCACCCCGGCCCTGCAAAAACCGCTGACTCTCGGCGCGGACATCGTGGTGCATTCGGCCACCAAATACCTCGACGGCCACGGCCGCTGCGTCGGCGGCGCGGTCGTCGCCAACAACGAAATCATCGACAAACAGATTTATCCGTACCTGCGCACCGGCGGCGCCACGATGAGCCCCTTCAACGCCTGGACCTTCCTGTCCGGCCTCGAATCGCTCGCGGTCAGAATGAAAGCCCACTGCGACAACGCGCTGGCGCTTGCCCACTGGCTGGAACGGCAGCCCGGCGTCGCCAAAGTCCACCATCCGGGCCTTTCCTCGCATCCGCAACATGCGCTCGCCAAAACCCAGCAAAGCCACTTCGGCGCGATCGTCAGCTTCGAACTGGCCGGCGGCAAGGAACAGGCATGGAAGCTGATCGATGCGACCCAAATGATCTCGATCACCGCCAATCTCGGCGACGTGAAAACCACGATCACTCATCCCGCGACCACCACGCACGGCCGCCTGACGCCGGAAGCGCGCGCCGCGGCCGGTATCCGGGACGGTTTGGTCAGGGTTTCGGTCGGGCTCGAGCATATCGAAGATATCAAGCGGGATATCAACCGGGGTTTGTAGAGCGCAATCTGTCGTTTGATTTCGCATAAGCGTTCACCTCCCTTTGAAAAAGGAAGATCGAAGGGGAATTCAGTTTAGAAAATCTCCCCTAGCCCCTCTTTTTCAAAGAGGAGAACCCATAGCGGGACGGGATTTGCAATCAACGCCGTTAAGTTAAGAGGGAATACCCTGTAGGGTGGATAAGCGAAGCGCATCCACCGCACGGACGCCGGATGCGCTTCCTTATCCAGCCTACCGAATTCCTTAACTTAACGGCATTGTATTTACAATCCCCTCCACACCGTTTTGCGGCTGCCGGCACCCTCAAGTTCTGGAAAATCCTGGAACAACACAGTTCACCCGTCGTCACAAAAATAGTTCGGTTTTAAAAATCCCCCCGGAAAAGTATAATTCCGGCATCGCCTTTGCTTCCCTTTATCTTAATATGTCAATCCAATTCCTGACCTTACACCATGCCAGCCTGATCGTTTCGGATACCGAAAAATCCTTGCCGTTCTACAGGGACGTGCTGGGGCTCAAGCAAATCGAACGGCCGCCGCTGCCGTTTCCGGGCGCCTGGCTGCAAATCGGCGCCTCTCCATCCCAGCAGATACACCTGCTCGAACTCGACAATCCGGACCCGACCACCGGCCGTCCCGAACACGGCGGCCGCGACCGCCACGTCGCGCTAACGGTCGCCTCGCTGGATCCGGTGCTGGAATCGCTGGAAAAAAATCAGGTTTCCTATTCGCTCAGCAAATCGGGCCGCAGAGCGCTGTTCTGCCGCGACCGCGACGGCAACGCAATCGAATTCATCGAACAGCCGCAATAACCTGCCTATCATTTGGGAAAGAAGTAGGCCGGCGGATCGCCTGACGGCATCCGCCCTACGCGCTTCCAAGGAGTAGGTCGGGCAACAGCTCCACCGTTGCCCGACATTGAGCTGGCCATCATACGCCGTGGTGGCGATGATTCACCGTCCACGGTGCAATAGTTGAAAAGTCGGGCACAAAAAACGTGCCCGACCTACTATTCACCGAATACAGTATTAATTAAACCGAAGAGTTTATAGGAGTAGGTCGGGCAACAGCTCCACCGTTGCCCAACATTGGACTGGCCATCATACGCCGTGATGGCGATGATTCACCGTCCACGGTGCAATGGGGCGTTGATCTTCCAAGGAGTAGGTCGGGCAACAGCTCCACCGTTGCCCGACATTGAGCTGGCCATCATACGCCGTGGTGGCGATGATTCACCGTCCACGGTGCAATAGTTGAAAAGTCGGGCACAAAAAGCGTGCCCGACCTACTATTCACCGAATACAGTATTAATTAAACCGAAGAGTTTATAGGAGTAGGTCGGGCAACAGCTCCACCGTTGCCCGACATTGGGCTGGCCATCATGCGCCGTGATGGCGATGATTCACCGTCCACGGTGCAATGAGGCGTTAAAACGTCGGGCACAAAAAGCGTGCCCGACCTACTATTCACCGAAATGTTGATCTTCCAAGCCCGCCGCCACTCCTGCCCAATCCGAAGGATAAACGCCGAGATGGATGAAACGGTGAAAACTTGAATAGGGCCAATCCCCCGCGCGCAAAACCAAGCCGTGTTTCACGGGATTCCAATGGATATAGTCGCAGTGTTTTTCGAAGTCGCGATCGTTGCGAATTTGATGTTCCCAATAGCGCGGTTGCCAGATGGTTTGGGCGCGTTTACGTCGTTGCGCACGGGATGGCAGTGATTTGTAGACATCCGGGCAATGGCGGGTGAAATGCTTTTTGATGGCGCTCCAGCGCATTGGGTAATTTTTGTCGCCGGGCGGCAACGTCCAAATGCAATGCAGATGGTCCGGCAGCAGCACAAAGGCGTCAATCGTAAAGGGATGAGCGGATTTTACCGTGCGGAAGGCCGTGCGCAATAATTCGACGTTTTCCGGCACGCACAGAAATTTTCGCCGCCGATACGTCACCACGGTAAAAAAATAGGTACCTCCGGGCGTTTGAGCGCGACGGTATTGCATTAAAAATTCCCACGAAATTGAACATGCACATCAATTAAAGCACAGTTTCCGCAAAAAAAAGTAGGCCAGGCAACAGCTTCACCGTTACCCGACGTTGGATTGGCCATCATGCGCGGTGATAGCGATGATTCGTCGTTCTCAATGCGATGGGGCGTTAAAACGTCGGGCACAAAAGCGTGCCCGGCCGGCATGATCGAGGCCGCATAAAAAACCACCCGGGCCGACAAACAGCACGGGTGGTTTTTTCAGGTCAAACACCGTGAGTATTGGAAAAGTCGGGCAACGATGAAACCGTTGCCCGACCTACCCGGCTTCACCGTTACCCGACGTTGGATTGGCCATCATGCGTGGTGATAGCGATGATTCGTCGTTATAAAAAACCACCCGGGCCGGTAAACGGCGCGGGTGGTTTTTTCAGGTCAAACATATAGTGGGTATTGGAAAAGTCGGGCAACGATGAAGCTGTTGCCCGACCTACCCGGCTCAGGTGATAAACCCCGTCCCGCTCAGGAGGTTAACCTTCACCGCCCTCATCACCACCACCTGCATTACGGCATTGCGCTGGCGCATATTTGTAGCTCTCAGCCGGAACTGTGCATCCCCACGTTATGGTTCCATCGTTGTTAACAGCAGGCGTCAATGTCAATGTAAAGTCACCAGCCTTTGTGGTAGTTGCTACCGTAATTACTCCACTTGCGTCAGTACAACCTGAACTTTTAACGTTTTCTGTGGCAGTAGCAAGAGTGGTAACGCCGTTGCATGCGCCTGCTGCAATTACACCACCATTATTAGAAATATTTTCGGCTACAGTCGCTTTCATACTTGATGCGGCGACAAGAGCTTCTGACGCACGCGCACGTATGGTGTAATCCTTATAAGCCGGAATCGCAACCGCCGCCAGGATGCCGATGATCGCAATCACGATCATTAATTCGATCAAGGTAAAACCTTGTTGTTTTTGTACGGGAATATTTTTCATGGTAATTTCCTCTTTGAATGGGTCATTGTTGAAAACAACTCGACAAAAGCAGGTTATGTGCCAAATATTCAATATCCCACGCTCAAGCGCGAACCATGAAAAATTTCATTTCAAAAACAATTAGTTATACTCCACCGTTTTTTTAAAAGGCATTTTTTCATTGCCGGGAAAACCGTTTGAAGAATCATCGCTTCGGCAATTGACAAAAAACGGCGTCGTTTTGTGACGCTTTTTGTCAGTAAGGAATCCCCGCCACCCAATGGCAACCGCCGAACATAACCGGGTAGGTCGGGCACGCTTTTTGTGCCCGACTTTTCAACGCCCAATGGGTCCGTGGATGGATCATTGTAACCGCGGCGCATAATGGCTAACCCAGCGTCGGGCAACGATGGAGCTGTTGCCCGACCTACCCGACTGACGCTGCATCGCGGCGACTTGCTGTTAACCACGTCCAGCGTTATGAATGATGAAGAGCGGAGTGGTAGGGCGTTTTCGCGATAGCAAAACGCCTATCGCCTTCAAAGCGCGGCGGATTGCCTGGCGGCGAATCCGCCCTACAAAAGGGCGGAGTCTGGCGGCGGGCTTACCGCTTTTGAACGATTTGTTGAATTTCCGATTCGGATAAGCCAGTTATGTTGGCGATCTCGTCTCGATCCGCCCCGGACGCATGCAGCTTGAGCGCAATTTGTGTTTTGGCTTCATATAATCCTTCCGCTCTACCTTCCTCTTCGCCTAACTCCAGGCCTTTATCCATTGCCGAGGCAATCTTGCTCTCCACGTCGGCCAACGCCTGCATGCGCACTTCGTAAATCCGCCGTTCTTCTTCATCGAACATGCGGTCGACCGCGCTGACCGCTTTGACGATCGCGTTATCCTCCGCCAATTCTTTCGGAATCTTGTGTTTGTCCAATTGATGCGCCTTGGTCAAAAACGTGCTCCAGCGGTCCAGCGCGGTCACGATTTGCGCGCCGGTTTTGGTGAATTTTCTGAGTTCGATGTAATGCAGTTCGAACACGTCGTGCAATTTGTCGTCCTTGCCGGTTGCGGTATTGATGATTTTGTAGATGTTGTGGAATTCGTCGATGTCCGGCACGAAATTGAAATCCAGGATGTTGATGCTGATGGTTTTTTTCAGTTCCTTGAACATCATGCCTTCGCTGAGCTGTTCGGTGACCAGCTTGGCCCAGTAATAGATCGCGCGTTTGTCGAAATAATAATCCTCGCTGATTTGCATTTCGATGTTGTACCAGCGGCCTTTTTCACTCTTCGCCTTGATGTCGAGGATCGAGATTTTGCCGGCCTGATAGTCGGCCAAATTGTACGGATTTTTCAGTTCGATGTCCGCGACCCGGTCTTCTTCGGACACGATCGCGTTAATCAACGACATCAACAGGTCTTTGTTTTCTTCGCTGCCGAACAGTTTTTTAAACGCGAAATCGACGCGCGGGTTGATGATGCACATGGGAATGTCTCGTTACAGCGGGGCAATACCGCCATTATCGCGTTCGCGCGGTGGAAAGGCAATCGGCCGGGCGGTGTCTTTTGCGCCCGACTTTTCGGCGCATGATGGCTAACCCAACGCCGGGCAACGGTGGAGCTGTTGCCCGACTTACTCGGCTACAGATTTTGAACGATTTGTTGAATGTCCGGCTTGGATAAGCCGGTGAGGTTGGCGATGGCGTCTTGATCCATCCCGGAGGCATGCAGCTTGAGAGCGATTTGTTTTTTGGCTTCATATAAACCTTCCTCTTTGCCTTCCGCTCGGCCTTGCTCTTTGCCTTCCGCTCGGCCTTCTTCCCTGCCTTTCGCTTTGCCCAACTCCAAGCCTTTATCCATTGCCGAAGCAATCTTGCTCTCCACCTCGGCCAACGCCTGCATGCGTACTTCGTAAATTTTGCGTTCGTCTTCGTCGAACATGCGGTCCACCGCGCTGACCGCTTTGACGATCGCTCGGTCTTCCGCCAATTCTTTCGGGATTTTGTGTTTGTCCAACTGGTGCGCCTTGGTCAAAAACGTGCTCCAGCGGTCCAGCGCGGTCACGATTTGCGCGCCGGTTTTGGTGAATTTTCTGAGTTCGATGTAATGCAGTTCGAACACGTCGTGCAATTTGTCGTCCTTGCCGGTTGCGGTATTGATGATTTTGTAGATGTTGTGGAATTCGTCGATGTCCGGCACGAAATTGAAATCCAGGATGTTGATGCTGATGGTTTTTTTCAGTTCCTTGAACATCATGCCTTCGCTGAGCTGTTCGGTGACCAGCTTGGCCCAGTAATAGATCGCGCGTTTGTCGAAATAATAATCCTCGCTGATTTGCATTTCGATGTTGTACCAACGGCCTTTTTCACTCTTGGCCTTGATGTCGAGGATCGAGATTTTGCCGGCCTGATAGTCGGCCAAATTGTACGGATTTTTCAGTTCGATGTCCGCGACCCGGTCTTCTTCGGACACGATCGCGTTAATCAACGACATCAACAGGTCTTTGTTTTCTTCGCTGCCGAACAGCTTTTTAAAGGCGAAGTCGACGCGCGGGTTGATGATGCACATGGGTATGACTCGTTAAGGCGGGGCAAGGTTGTCATTATCGCGTTCGCCCGGCTGAAAGGCAACTGGTCGTGCAGCCGCGTACACCTAACGCCGGACAGGGCATAGCCGGGTAGGTCGGGCACGCTTTTTGTGCCCGGCTTTTCAATGCCCAATAGGTCCGTGGATGGATCATTGTAACCGCGACGCATAATGGCCAACCCAGCGTCGGGCAACGATGGAGCTGTTGCCCGACCTACCCGACCTACCCGACTGACGCTGCATCGAGGCGACTTGTCGTTAACCACGCCAAGCGTTATGAAGCCGGGTAGGTCGGGCACGCTTTTTGTGCCCGACTTTTCAACGCCCAATGGGTCCGTGGAGGGATCATTGTAACCGCGGCGCATAATGGCCAACCCAGCGTCGGGCAACGATGGAGCTGTTGCCCGACCTACCCGACTGACGCTGCATCGCGGCGACTTGCCGTTAACCACGCCAAGCGTTATGAAGCCGGGTAGGTCGGGCACGCTTTTTGTGCCCGACTTTTCAATGCCCAATGGGTCCGTGGAGGGATCATTGTAACCGCGACGCATAATGGCCAACCCAGCGTCGGGCAACGATGGAGCTGTTGCCCGACCTACCCGACTGACGCTGCATCGAGGCGACTTGCCGTTAACCACGCCAAGCGTTATGAAGAGCACAGTTGTAGGGCGTTTTCGCGATAGCAAAACGCCAACAGGCTTCAAAGCGATGGCGGATTGCCTGGCGGCGAATCCGCCCTACAAAAGGCTCAGAAGTAGAATGATTGCAAGGCTGCGCGGGCGGAATAAATACCCCGCTCCCGCCCGGTGTGCAGTCATAAAAAATATATTTTTGATAGCGTTTGCCGATTGCGAATTCAGAGCTGTGCTATGCTTTTCTCATCCATTATCTCCATTTGGCTTTGTTAACCGGCGGTACCGCTGCCGTGTTTTACACTTGAGTCACTCCCATTGCAGAGCGCCTTATGCAGAAATTCCACCCGTTGCCATTTGAAACCACCACGGCCTCCATCGGCAGCTGGCTGCTTTCCCTCGATCGAGTGGTTCCCGCCGAGAAAATCAATTTGCTCAGCGGGGTATTGAATGAATTGGCGAAATCCCCTATCGAAAAAAGCGCCTTGTTTCTGACCCTGGACAAGCTGACCGAAACCGTTTTGCTGTTATCCAAATTATTGGAGCACCATGCCAGAAAGTCGGCCGACTCGCCGGATAAAGCCCAAAAGCGGATGGCCGCCGCGATCAAATTGCCGAGAAAATTGAGCTTCGCCTATGCGCAATTAGCGCGTGAAAACACCCTCCCCCGCTCCCAACAAGCGGTTTGCGCGTATAGAGCGATGCAGATTTTGTCGCTGCTAAATAAGCGCAATACTTTGTTTTATGCCGCTCAGGATTTGACGATCTGGAAAAAATTCGCGAATTTGTATCTGCTGGCGGAAACGAATCAATGGCTGATGCTGAAATTCGATGACCGAATTCCGGGAATGCCCCATTATCCGACGATCGACGCGCTCGTAAAGCATGCGCTGCTCTTCCATTCGTGCCATCCTTGCCGGTACGACGGCACGGCGATAACGGCCATTTTTGACGCTACCGCGAAATTAGCCGAATATGTTCGGCTGGACCCCGGCTCATCGGATTTTGCCCTCTGCCATTGGCGGCCCGACGCGCTGCTTCCTCCCGATTGCATGGATTCGGAAATTCCCGCGAAACGGGTAGTATCGCTGCATACCGGCAAGTTGACGGATTTTCTCGAAAACCATCCGGATCAGGCGGCAAAATTCGCAGCTTACCCCGGCCTCCTGCCCCGCTTGACCGCTTATCATGAAATCCGCCGCTCGCTCGACCCGCTGCATTCCAGGACCTGCGGCTTGATTGTCGGAAGCGCACAAGCCCGGAAGTTTTTAAATATCCTGATCAGCCGCCACCGGGTCATGGAACTCAGCGGCATTCATGAAAGCCATCAGGCTGTAACCCGTCTGGAGCTGATACCGCTGGAGTTCAGAAGTAATCCGGCATCGCTGTCGTCGAAGATTCTGGCTGACTTCAAAAATGTCTCGGCAAGTCAATCCGCGCTGTTCCCTACCAAAGACAGCGCGTTTTGGGTCACCAAAACCGCCAATCTCAAGTGTTCGCAGGACGAACCGGCGATTCTTGTCCAGGAAAGGAAGCCGCCCTGTTTCGCCTTGATACGCCATATCCGGCCGGACAGCAACATCAAGTTTAAAAATCTTTTGCTGGAGAAAATCGACGGAGACGTTTATCCGGTCGAGTTAGGAAAAATTCATGGATTCATTGTCATTCGCCAGAAAAACGTGCGCGCCGAGCTTTTTCTGCCTCCGGCCAGCCGGTACGGAAATACCGCAGTGCTGGCGATCGGCCGGGGAATTATCGATGCTTCGCTCCGGATAGAGAAATTTATCGAATCGAATATGCATTTTGCTCGCTATGAAGTCAGCTTCTGCTGAACCTGGCCTACAAGCCGGCCCGGCCGGTGCAGAAATTCCGGTTTCAAACCGGAGCCGCAATAGAGTCATGTTCCTCACGGCGAAGTAATCGGTATATTGACGCCGAAAGGCTATAATATACCTCCTTTTCCGGTTAGACTTTCTCGGACAATGGGAGTTTTTTCTCGCCTTCCGCTTTATGAATGGAAAAAACTCTCCATATTTCTACTAGACTTGTAGATTTTTATTCTTGTAAGGCATTAAGGAAGTCGAATTGAAAAGGCAGGTTCCCCTCTCAAAAATTACAAGAAGCCGGGTTGCCCTCGCTATTTTGTTGTGCCTTTGGATAGAGAGGGGATATCCGGAATCTGTTCCGAATAAAGTCAGCCCTGACAGCGTTTATATCATTATCAATTCGGCCAATTTTCAACGGCAAATCAGCCAAACCGGTTTGAATGCCATATTTATAATATGCGTTTGAGACACTGGAGCGATGGTTCTCCGATTACGGTTTACGTACTGCAGGATGAAGATCCGCTGCATAAAACCTTTTGCAAACAGAAATTACGCGTATTTCCCCATCAGATACGCCGCGGCTGGAACAGGCTGGTTTTCAGCGGCACGGGACAGGCCCCGTTAGTGGTCGAAACGAAAGAGGAGATGTTGAAACAAGTCATGGAAACGCCCGGGGCAGTAGGCTACTTGAGCGGTAAGGATTTGACCTCAGCCGTCAAAATATTGGAAATTCAATAGGAAGATAGGCCTTTATGCACTATTCGCCAATACACTTCAAGCATGACTTGTTCTTCGCGTGCTCCTGCATCGCCGCGTTAGCATTCAGTGCATCCACCGCCGCGCAAAACTTGAACATCAACAAATGGTTGCCCGATTCGGTACAGGTGCACGGTTTTCTGTCGCAGGGCTTCATTCATACGAGCAACAACAATTTTTTCGGCCATTCCAAGGACTCGCTTTCGACCGATTTTCGCGAACTGGGCGTTAACGGTTCGTGGAGCGCATTGCCCGATTTGCAATTAGCGCTGCAGGTGGTCTGGCGGGACGCGGGGCAAACGGATGAAGACGGTTTTCGCATCGATTACGGCCTGGCCAACTATAATCTGTTGTCCACCGAATCCTCGCAGCTGGCGATACGCGCCGGCCGAGTACCGACACCGCTCGGTTTTTACAATGAAACCCGCGACGTCGCGTCGACCCGGCCGAGCATTTTCTTGCCGCAATCGATTTATTTCGATCGCAACAGAAATCTGGCGCTGTCCGCCGATGGAGGCTATCTGTATGGCGAGCACCGCACCGACTTCGGAGATTTTTCGTTCAACTTCGGGCTGATCATCCCCCGCACCGACGACCCGGAATTCATGAATACGATTTTGAGAAGGGAATCGGGTGCTTTGGAAGGCGATACTTCCTGGATCGCCCGCTTGGGTTACGAAGCGCCTGACAAGGGAGTCCGCCTGGCAGTAACTTATGCAGAATTCCTTAGCGATTTCCATTCTTCGCAGCAGCCGTCGAACGAAGGCTCATTCCATTTCAGCCCCTTGATCTTGTCGGCCCAGTACAACGCCGAAAAATGGTCTTTGACTGCAGAATATGCGTTGCGCCGCACCCGCCTGGATTACTTCCAACACTCGGACATCGGTTTTACCGGCCAGAGTTATTATCTCCAAGGCACTTACCGTTTCACCGACAAGCTGGAAGGACTCATCCGCTACGACGAATTGGTATGGGATCTTGACGATCAATACGGCTATCGGTATCCCGCGCCGTTGGGCCCCTCCTTTTCCCGCTATGCTCGGGACTGGACGTTCGGCCTGCGTTATGAAATTCTGCCTTCCTTGCTGGCGAGCGCCGAATACCATCACATCAACGGTACCGGCTGGCTGCCGCGTTTGGAAAATCCGCAGCAAGAGGCTCAACGCTGGGATATGTATGCCTTCATGCTTTCGTATAATTTTTGAGAATACGGCATCACTCCGACAAGACCAGCCAGGTTTTAAAAACCTGGCTGGTCTTCACCCGGAAACCGTCACATTTTCCATATGAAACTCGGGATACGGCATGGCTTTGCCGATGCCGTAGCCTTGCGCGTAATCGATGCCCATACCCGCCAGCATATTCAGAATATCCTGATTCTCGACGAACTCGGCAATCGTCTTGATGCCCATCCCTTGCCCTACGCTGTTGATCGCTTTCACGAACAATTGATCTTCACGGCAGTACAAAATATTCTTGATGAATGAGCCGTCGATCTTCAAATAATTGACCGGCAACTGTTTCAAGTAACTCATCGACGAGAAGCCGACGCCGAAATCGTCCAACGCAAAACTGCCGCCGATTCCCTCGATTTGCAAAATCAAATCATGGGCCGCCTGCAGCCTGGTTACCGCCTGCGTTTCGGTCACTTCAAAGATAAAGTGCTTGGCATCCAGGCGGTAACGCTGCAAATACCGGCTAATCACCGAAAAAGCCCCCGGATTGGACAACATTTCGGCGGACAGATTGATCGACAGCTTGATATCGAGGCCTTGTTTCAATAACTCGGCCTGTTTGCTGAACGCCAGTTCGATCACGCGCTGGTCGATTTGATAGATCAGCCCGGTTTGTTCGGCCACCGTGATAAACTGGGCGGGGTGAACGATCTCGCCCCCTTCCCCGACCATTCTGAGCAGACACTCGTAGTGCGTAATCGTGCGGTCGGCAATGCGCATGATCGGCTGGTAATAGAGTACGAAGCGGTTTTCTTCGAGCGCTTTTTCGATTTTGGCCTTCCAGGTGACCCGGCTCTTGATTTCGTTCCGGTTGATATCGGCATGATTGGCCAGCCGCCAACTGCCCCGGCTTTCCTCCTTCGCCCGATACATCGCGATATCCGCCGAGGCGAGCAGGTCATGCGCGCTGCAGTCCCCTTCCGGAAACATCAAGAGGCCGGCACTGACCGAAACCCGATGCTGCTCGCTGCCGACATCGATCACGACCGCCGCCATTTCGCTGCACAATTTCTGCGCCAGCTCCTCGGCCTGTTTTTGATCGACGTCGATGGCCAGAATGATGAATTCGTCGCCGCCGAAGCGCGCGACGATATCCGCTTTGCGCGTAATGTGGAGCAGTTTCTCGGCCACCTTGATCAAGAGTTCATCGCCGACCTGATGGCCGCTGCTGTCGTTGATGTATTTGAATTGATCGATATCGAAGAATACGATCGCGGACGTATGATTTTGGCGAATCGCCAGGTTGATCGCGTGTTCGAGCTCTTTCTCGAACTTGGGGCGGTTGTAAAGGCCGGTCAAAAGATCGTGTTCGGCCAGCCAGGTCAGGCGGTTCTCCGATTTTTTGCGTTCGGTCAGATCGAGGCCGACCACCAGGATTTCATGCGCGGATTCGGCATTCAGCTCTTCGATGAACAGCGGCGACAAATACCACGAAAGATAGAGTTCGGAACCGTCCGCCGCAAAAATCGGGCACTCGAACTGTAGATTCTTGCTCTGCGTCCGTTCGAAAACGCCGTTCGGCGTGCGTACCAGATCGGAAGCCTCGGCGGTGAAAAACAGCTCGGAAAATTGTTTGCCGACCAGATCGCTTGCCGTGTAACCGGTCAATTGCTCGGTAAATTTATTGAGGGTGCGTATCGTGCCGTTATTATCGATGGTCAGAATGATCACCTGCGCCGTGTTGAGCATGTTGTCGATGAAGTTTTTCTCGATCAAAAGCTCCTTCGCCTGATTGAACAATTCCTGAGTGCGCTGATTGACTTGATTATCGAGCGCCTGCAATGTGCCGATGAGTTCATGCGCCGCGCTTTCCAGTACATCGATTTCGTCCTTCAGGAAAGCGTGTTTGGGCGGCAGGATTTGTTTCCCGACATCGCGGTACTGTTTTTTCGCGATCAAAGGGAACACATTGACCAGGCTTTTGAGGCGCCGCGTCGGTCCGATCAACAAAAACAGCAAGACACCGCCGGATAATAAAAGGCTCGACAGCCCGCTCAGCGCATACAGGGCGGTCGCCTTTTTGACGCTGTCCAGCGAATCGCTGACATCTTCGATGATCAACAATCGGGTTTTATGGCTGGTTTCAAACGGCAGCGAAATCAAATCGTAGGTTTTTCCGCCGATTTCGAAAACGGCCGATCCTTGCGGCAATTCCTCGGGATAGCGTTTGCTGATTTCCCTCAGCAATGCCGAGTTTTTTTTAACCTCGGTCATCGCAATCACATTCATCGCCCAAGGCTCCAGCCGTAGAATGCCGAGATTCTCGCCCGGCGAATGCCGGGTCAGAATAGCCGCATCCAGGCCGATCACATTTTTCAATTTCAATACGGTATCGGCCAAATCGACGCCGAAAATGAAAATGCCGAGAAAATCGCCGTCGTGCAAAAACGGGGTCGCGCGAAAATGAATGCAGTGATCCTTGCACAAAATATAATCGTACGCGGTTTCGTTTTTGGCCGTCAGATTGACCCACTCGTCGAACTGCTTTTGATAAGCGCCTCCCCAGTTGCCAAGCATTTTTGCATCCTTGGTAAACAGAAAAACCGAAGTGATCTGCGACTCCAGTTCGATTTGCGGCCAATTCCGGTCGATCGTCCGCTTGATGGCTTTCAATACCTTGTTCGGCGACATCGAAGAATCCAGCAGCCCCGGAATCAGCCAGCCGATATCGATCCGGTCATTCTTGACCTGTTCCAGAATGGCTCCAAATGCCTGGGAGTAAGCGTGATGCAAGCGCGCCCTTTCCTGTTCGTAATTTTTGTTCAGTGTAAATTGTCCGAACAGCACCACGGCGCCGGAAGAGAGGAAGGTAACGAAGCTGACGGAGAGGATGGCTTTCCAGACAAGGCTCAGAAAACGTTGTGTTTTTCTTTCCATAAAGGGAGGATAGGGAGCGTTCGGGCGATAGCTAGTCGATCAGCTCAGATTGTATCGCATCGTAAAGCGCCTGGTAATCGGGACTTAGATTTTTGTAGATAAGTTCTGGGAAAATCAGATACGGCGCACGCAGACCGAAATAATCCGCCGCCTCCCCGATCCGGCTCAAACCGACACCGAACCGCATCAGCAGCCTCGCAAGACGCGGCTCCATCAAGGCGACCCCATAATCGAGTTTTTCTTCCAACATTAAAATCGCTGTCGCAAATATCAGGCAGACCGGCAGGTAATTGATCGGAAATCGTTTATTACTCTGATCCTCGGAAGATTCCTCGTTTCCGAGATCGTAGCTCTTATCGCTTTTCCGGCGCCGGAAGGATGAAAGAATCAGCATTCTGGAGACTTCGCCGGTTTTTCCGCTTCTGATGTCGTGGACTGGCGCCCGGCTGAAATCGAACGGGTTGGGATAGGTTTTTTCAATCGGCAGCGTTTTCGTAGGACTGGCGTCTAGCGGAACCAATCTGACGTTGCCGATGGGTTGACCGCTCGGTTTATGATAAAGCAGCGTATGAATCGAACAAGCATCCCATAAATCGGTTTCTAAACGTTCCTTGCTTAACGCATCGTTCGCGATCATATTTTGCTCTTCAAAATAAACGCGATAGCGTATGTTAAAAGCGATTTTCTTCATTTCAGGGCTCGAGGCCTTGACCATGCAGAAATATTTTTTGTAATGCGACACAAGACTTAAATTACAATCCATTGAATCACCTCGGCTGAACAGGGCAGCACAATTTATAATTGCAGGACTTTGCTGATTTTGATCGAACCGCAGGCTTGCCCTCAGTGGCACTGCACCGGAACCATGGCAATTTCATGCTCCCTAAGTACCTGCACAGGTTCAGGCAGACCAGCAAATCGAAGGCACCCGGTATATTCTTCACCCTGACATGAACCCTCGGAAAAAGCAGACGTATAGGCTAACGACCGCGCAACTGCACTCATGACGCAAGAGGCACGCCGTCGGTCATCTGCCCGGCTGTTTTCATTCCGGTGCATCCAAAGGCGATGGTATCTGAAAGAAGGCATTCATAATCATAATGCACTCCGTCTGAAATTTAAAAGAAAATCACAATCGTGAATTTTTGATTGTGGTTGTTTTAACTTTTCAGTAACCTACCTTCGCTTAAGTAACGGCCGAATATCCGGCCCGCGATCATCACGGGATAATGAACGCGGACGAAGCCGGGCAGGAGCGGGGCAATGCGTTGCTCCATCCTAACGGGCGTAAGGATGAGACGTTTTGAGGAACTTTTACCCTGCCGATCAGGAGCGGGGACCCTACAAACGTTTTTTTCGTCCGTGCCGGCAAAAGCACCGGCCGCTTACCAAGCCATAATCAATAACAATAACTAAAAAACTAGGAGGAACGGTGTTAAGCGCATCGCTGGCGATAGTTATCGCATTACTGACGGGTCTTTTGGGCGTAGTTTACGTCTTGTGGCAATTCAAAATCATTCTCGGCTACGACCGCGGCAATGCCACGATGCAAGCCATCGCCGAAGCTATCCAGGAGGGGGCTTCGGCTTTTCTCAACCGGGAATACCGGGTTCTGGCCGTCTTCGTCGTGATCGTGGCCTTGGTCATTTCATCCTTTTTACACTGGCAGACGGCGCTGTGCTTCATCGTCGGCGCCATCGCCTCCGCCGCCGCGGGTTATCTGGGCATGTACGTCGCGGTGCGGGCCAACGTCAGAACCGCCGCAGCCGCCAGCCGAAGCCTGCACGAAGGCCTCAGGGTCGCGTTCGGCAGCGGCGCGATCATGGGCATGTCGGTGGTCAGCTTCAGCCTGATCGGCATGGCATCGCTTTACTTGATCTTCAACGGCGATCCGAACCAGATGACCTACGTGACCGGTTTCGGCTTCGGCGCCAGCAGCATCGCTCTGTTCGCGCGGGTCGGCGGCGGTATCTTCACCAAGGCGGCCGACGTCGGCGCGGACCTGGTCGGCAAGGTCGAGAAAGGCATACCCGAGGACGACCCGCGCAATCCGGCCGTGATAGCCGATAACGTCGGCGACAACGTGGGCGATGTCGCCGGCATGGGCGCCGACTTGTTCGAAAGCTACAGCGGCTCGATCATCGCGGCCGCGACCCTCGGCGCGACGCTCGGCGGGGACAAAGCCGCCGCCTTTATCGGCCTGCCGTTCCTGGTAGCAGCGGTCGGCATTGTCGCCAGCCTGTTCGGAATCTACATGGTGACCGGCGAGGAGAAAAATGCGAACGAAGCAACTACCAGGATCTATCCCGGCTATTCCTTATGGATTCGCTACAGCCATCATTTACGCCACTTCGTCGCGAAAATCGACGAAAACGCTTCGCTCGAAGATCTGCTGGCGGCGTTGCGCCGTTCAGTCTGGGCCGCATCGGCAGCCATCCTGGCACTCAGCTTGACGACCGTCCTGATTTCCGGCGCCAGCATCAATTACTGGCTGGTGATCCTGGTCGGCCTGGTCGCCGGCAACGGCATCGCCTATGCGACCGAATATTTCACTTCTTACACCGATAAACCGACCCTCATGATCGCGCACGCGACCCAGACCGGCCCCGCGACGACGATCATTCAGGGCATGGCGGTCGGGATGTTGAGTACCTTGCTGCCGGTACTGATCGCCGCGTTCGCGATCCTGATGAGCATCTGGCTCGGCTTCAAGGCCGACGGCACGATCGCCGCCGGCCTGTACGCGGTAGCCTTGTCCGGGGTCGGCATGCTCAGCACGCTCGGGGTGACGCTCGCGACCGACGCTTACGGCCCGGTCGCCGACAATGCCGGCGGGATCGCCGAAATGGCGCATCTGCCGAGCGAAGTCCGCCACCGCACCGATGCGCTCGACAGCCTCGGCAACACCACCGCGGCCACCGGAAAAGGCTTCGCGATCGGCTCGGCGGTGCTGACGGCGCTGGCGCTTTTAGCCGCCTATGTCTCCGCCGCGAAAATCGAGAGCCTGAACATTCTCGGCCCGACCATGCTGCCCGGCATTCTGATCGGCGCGATGATGCCTTATCTGTTTTCCGCGCTGACGATGATGGCGGTCGGCAAGGCCGCGCACGCGATCGTGATGGAAGTGCGGCGACAGTTTCACGAAATTCCGGGCCTGATGGAAGGCAAGGCGCAGCCCGACTATAAGTCCTGCGTGGGCATCAGTACGGAAGGCGCGCTGAAGGAAATGATCCTGCCGGGCGCGCTGGCGGTTGTCGTGCCGCTCGTCGTCGGCCATGTGCTCGGCAAGGAAGCTCTCGCCGGCCTCCTGATCGGCACGATGAGTTCCGGCTTTCTGCTCGCGGTGATGATGGCGAATGCGGGCGGCGCCTGGGACAACGCGAAGAAATGGATCGAAACCGGACAATACGGCGGCAAAGGCTCGGATGCGCATAAAGCCGCGGTCGTCGGCGACACCGTCGGCGACCCGTTCAAGGACACCAGCGGCCCGTCGCTGAATATCCTGATCAAGCTGATGACGATCGTCAGTCTGGTGTTCGCGACTTCGTTCGGATCGGGGTGGCTGAGTTTCTAAGGCATTTTCATATCGCGTGTAGGGAAGTCCTCACCTTCTGAAGGGTGCCCTGCCGTTGCCCCGTAGGGTACGCTGTGCGTACCTTTTGACATTGAGGGTACGCACAGCGTACCCTACGGGCTGAACCCGTAAGATACAGGTGCCGGACGGGATATTTATGCCGTCCGCAACGTTTAAAGAGGGACGGACAGGTGAGGATGATTTTATGTCTGGAGCACAAAGCTGGCTTTGTTACTCCGTTTCGTCATTTGCAAAGCCAGCGTTGCAACGCCTCGGGGCTAAGCTTAACGGCATGGGTTATAAACCCCATCCCGCTCGGAGCTATTTTCTGTAGGGTACGCTGTGCGTACCATTGGGGGTGAAAAGGTACGCACAGCGTACCCTACAAAATCTTACGGACGGCGCCTATGGCCGGAGGAAACAAAAAAGGGCCTTCCGGCCCTTTTTGCAAACCGAAGCGGAAAAGCTTATTCTTCCTTTTCCGCTTCTTTCATACTCAGGCGAACGCGGCCCTGGCGGTCGATTTCGAGTACCTTGACCCGAACCACGTCGCCCTCGGACAGCTTGTCGCTGACCTTGTCGACATGCTCGTTCGAGATTTGCGAGATGTGCACCAGGCCATCTTTGCCGGGCAGGATCGTCACGAACGCGCCAAAGTCCATCAGGCGCACGACTTTGCCTTCGTAAATCTTGCCGACTTCGACCTCGGCGGTAATCTCTTCGATCAGACGGCGCGCTTCTTCGCCGGCCGCCTTGTCGACCGAGGCGATCTTGACGACGCCGTCGTCGGTCAGGTCGACGCTTGCGCCGGTAATTTCGGTAATGCCGCGGATGGTCGCGCCGCCCTTGCCGATCACTTCGCGGATCTTGCTCGGATCGATCTTGAAGGTGATGATGCGCGGCGCGTAGTCGGACATGTGTTCGCGCGCGGCCGGCAATACCTTGTTCATCTCGCCGAGGATGTGGATACGTCCGGTCTTCGCCTGCGCGAGCGCAGTCTTCATGATCTCGGCGGTGATGCCGTCGATCTTGATGTCCATTTGCAGCGCGGTGATCCCGTCGGCGGTACCCGCGACTTTGAAATCCATGTCGCCGAGATGGTCTTCGTCGCCCATGATGTCGGACAGGACCGCGTAATCGTCGCCTTCCTTGATCAGCCCCATCGCGATGCCGGCCACCGGCGCCTTGATCGGCACGCCGGCGTCCATCAGCGCCAGGCTGCTGCCGCAAACCGACGCCATCGAACTGGAGCCATTCGATTCGGTGATTTCGGAGACGACGCGGATCACATACGGAAATTCTTCCATGACCGGCAACACGGCCAATACACCGCGCTTGGCCAGGCGACCGTGGCCGATTTCGCGGCGCTTCGGAGAGCCGACGAAGCCGGTTTCGCCGACGCTGAACGGCGGGAAGTTGTAGTGCAGCATGAACAGCTCTTTGTATTCGCCGGTCAATGCGTCGATGATCTGCGCATCGCGCTGGGTACCCAGCGTCGCGACGACCAGCGCCTGCGTTTCGCCGCGGGTGAACAGGGCGGAACCGTGGGTTCTCGGCAGTACGCCGGTCCGGATCGTGATCGGGCGAACCGAATCGAGCGTACGTCCGTCGATGCGACGTTTCTCGCTCAGAATCGCCTGGCGGACGATGTTGTATTCGAGATTTTCGATGATGTGGCGGATCGCGTTTTCGGTATATTCGCCCAGTGCGGTAAATTTCTCGATCGCCGCGGTGCGGATCACTTTCAGACGATCCTGCCGAACCAGCTTTTCGGCGATCCGGTAGGCTTCCTGGATGCCTTCCTCGACTTCGGCGGTCACCAGGCGCACCAGCTCGGCATCGGCATCGGGAGCGGTCCATTCGACCACGCCGGCGCCGGCCGCGGCCGCGAATGCGTTGATCGCGTTGATCGCGGTCTGCATTTGTTCATGGCCGAACAACACCGCGCCGAGCATTTCGTCTTCGGTCAGGCCGTCGGCTTCGGATTCGACCATCAGTACCGCATTGGCGGTGCCGGCAACGACCAGTTGCAGGCGCGAATCCTTCAACGCCGCCGGCGCCGGATTCAACAGATATTGGCCGTCCTTGAAACCGACGCAAGCCGCGCCGACCGGGCCGTTGAACGGCAGTCCGGAAACCGCCAGCGCCGCGGAAGCGCCGAGCAGGGCGGGAATTTCGGTATCGACTTCCGGATTCAGCGAGATGACGGTGGCGATGATCTGGACTTCGTCCGTGTAACCTTCAGGGAAGAGCGGGCGTATCGGCCGGTCGATCAAACGCGAAATCAGCGTTTCCTGTTCGGACGGGCGGCCCTCCCGCTTGAAAAAACCGCCGGGGATTTTACCGGCCGCATAGGATTTTTCCTGATAATTCACCGTCAGCGGAAAAAAGTCGTTGCCGCCTGTGTCTTTTTTGCTAACGACGGTCACCAATAATGAGGTGCCTTCGACATCGATGATCACGGCGCCGTGGGCCTGGCGAGCAATTTCACCGGTTTCCAACGTAACGGTGCGATCGCCGTACTGAAATTCTTTCCTGATAGGATTCACTATTAGGTTCCTTTGCGTAGATATTGTTGAGTTAAAACTGGAGGTAACGCTGAAACGCAAACGGCGCCGAACCGGCGCCGTTTGCATTCTGTCTTATTTGCGCAAACCGAGACGATCGATCAGCGTACGGTAGCGGTCGCTGTCCTTGTTTTTCAGATAGTCGAGCAGTTTGCGACGCTGGTTGACCATGCGCAGCAGGCCGCGACGCGAGTGATTGTCTTTTTTGTGCTCCGCGAAATGCGGGGTCAGGTGCTGGATGTGCGCTGTCAACAGAGCGACCTGAACTTCCGGGGAACCGGTATCGGTTTCGGACAGACGGTACTCTTCAACGATTTTTTTCTTTTGTTCCGCAGTAAAAGGCATTTGATCAAACCCTATAATTTTATGTTTCGATAATTAAAAAAAGCCCTGACAGGGCCGGTGACACACCCATTTCCGCGATAGGGGGCAGAGAATGGGGAAATTAAGGCGAAAGAACTGATGGCCAGCCTTTCGCATTGTACTGTTCTGTAGGGTTCCGACGTTCCCACCTGGGAACGATGAAAACAACCCTTTCGTCCTTTTCCTTTAGCCGACTCCTTCCAAATTGAACAGTCTGCAAGGCGCTAGTTTACCATCCAATCGCATTTCGCCCAAGCCTAAAAACGCGCCTGCATGGTACAGGCGCACGGGTCCGGACTGTATAAGTTCGGACCGGACCGACTGTCCATTCCTGATCTTAACCGCATCGCCGTCCTGCAGTTCGACCGCCTGCAATGCCTGCAGCGGTTCATCGACGTTCAGCAGGCAGGCGTCGAGCTGCCGGGCATCCATCGCGCGCAATTGTTCAATCGTGAAAGCCCGGTCAATCGTAAATACGCCCGCCTGCAGGCGGCGCAGTTCCGCGACGGTTCCGCCGCAGCCGAAGTGTGCGCCGATGTCTTCCGCCAGCGAGCGGATATACGTGCCTTTCGAGCAAAACACTTCCAGCGTCAGTCGGTCGTACTCGAAACCGAGCTGTTTTATTTCATAAAGGGTGATCCGCCGGGCCTTGCGCTCGACCGTTTTGCCTTCGCGGGCCAGTTCGTAAAGCTTCCTGCCGTTCAGCTTCAGCGCCGAATACATCGGCGGCACCTGGTCGATTTCGCCGGTGAAGCGCTGCAGGCAGGCATCGAGCATCGCCTGGGTAATCTCGGGAACCGGCTTCGTTTCGAGCACCGTCCCTTCCGCATCGCCGGTGTCGGTCAATACGCCGAGCCGGATCACGACCCGGTAACGCTTGTCGTCATCCAGCATCATGCCCGACACCTTGGTGGCCTCGCCGAAACACAAAGGCAACAGCCCCGTCGCCAAGGGATCGAGACTGCCCGTATGCCCGGCCTTGGCGGCATTCAAGAGGCGCTTGGCCTCCTGGAGCGCCAGGTTCGAAGACACGCCGAGCCGTTTGTCCAGCAGCAGAATGCCGTGGACATTGCGCCGGAGATTACGTTTGCTCATTCCTGATCGGGGGCTTTATCGGTCTGGTCGATATCGCTGAGGAGTTCCGCAACGCGCATGCCGGTATCGAACGAATCGTCGTAGATAAAACGCAGCTCCGAGATATGGCGCAGCCGCATCCGTTTCGCGAGCTCGTGCCGGATTACCGGGGCCAGTTGATTTAGCCGTTTGACATGGTTCCGCTTGCCGGCCTCATCCGCGTTCAGTACCGTAAAATAGATTTTCGCGAGCGCCAGGTCCTTGGTCAGATCGACTTCATTGATCGTAATGAAGCCGAGCCGGGAATCCTTGACGACCCGCTGCAGAATGAACGAGAGTTCCTTCTGCATTTCAGATGCCACGCGGGCGCTACGCCCATATTCTTTTGCCATGATGCTTTACAATACGCGTTTGACTTCGGTCCGTTCAAAGACTTCGATCTGGTCGCCGACTTTGACGTCGTTGTAGTTCTTGACGCCGATGCCGCACTCCATGCCCATCTTGACTTCGTTCACGTCGTCCTTGAAGCGGCGCAGCGATTCGAGCTGACCTTCGAAAATCACCACGTTGTCGCGCAAGACGCGGATCGGCAGGTTGCGCTTGACGTAGCCCTCGACAACCATACAGCCGGCGATCGCGCCGAACTTCGGCGAACGGAACACGTCACGAACTTCGGCCAGGCCGACGATCTGCTCCTTGATTTCCGGCGCCAGCATGCCGCTGATCGCGTTTTTGACTTCGTCGATCGCTTCGTAGATGACGCTGTAATAATGCAGATCGACGCCCTTCTCTTCGATCAGCTTGCGCGCGGTCGCATCGGCGCGGACATTGAAGCCCATCAGGATCGCGCCCGACGCCAGCGCCAGATTTACGTCGCCTTCGTTGATGCCGCCGACGCCGCCGTAAACCACCTTGACCTCGACTTCCGACGTCGACAGGTCGACCAAGGCACCGCGCAATGCTTCGAGGCTGCCCTGCACGTCGGTCTTGAGCACCAGGTTCACGCTCGCGACCTCGCCGGCGGTCATCCGGGAGAAGACCTCGTCCAGCTTGGAAGCCTGCTGCGCCGCATGACGCGTGGTCCGCTTGCGCTCTTCGCGGTGCTTGGCCAGCTCTCTGGCGATCCGTTCGTTCTGTACGACCAGGAATTCGTCGCCCGCATTCGGCGTGCCCGACAAGCCGAGAATTTCGACCGGCACCGAAGGGCCGGCTTCCTTGATCGCTTTGCCGTTCTCGTTGAACATCGCCCGCACCCGGCCGTATTCGTGGCCGCACAGGACCATCTGGCCACTTTCGAGCGTGCCTTTCTGGACCAGCACGGTGGCAACCGCGCCGCGGCCTTTATCCAGGCGCGACTCGATCACGATACCCGAAGCCGGGCCTTGCACCGGCGCCTTCAGTTCGAGAATTTCGGTCTGCACGATCAGGGCTTCGATCAAATCGTCGATGCCCTGGCCGGTTTTCGCCGAAATTTTCAGGAATTGCGTATCGCCGCCCCATTCCTCGGCCAATACGTTGATAACCGACAATTCCTGCATCACCTTATCGGGATTCGCGTCCGGTTTATCGATCTTGTTGATCGCGACGATGATCGGCACGTTCGCGGCGCGCGCATGCTCGACCGCTTCCTTGGTCTGCGGCATCACGCCGTCGTCGGCCGCCACCACCACGATCACCACGTCGGTCACGTCCGCACCGCGCGCCCGCATCGCGGTAAACGCGGCATGGCCCGGCGTATCGAGGAAGGTGACCGCGCCGTGGTCGGTCTTGACCTGATAGGCGCCGATGTGCTGGGTAATGCCGCCCGCTTCGCCGGCGGCCACCCGGGTTTTACGGATATAGTCGAGCAACGAGGTTTTACCGTGGTCGACATGCCCCATGATCGTGACGATCGGCGCGCGCGGCACTTCCGGATAATTCTCTTCCGACTGCGCTTCGGCGAGCATTTCTTTTTCGAGATCGTCGTCGCTCTGCATGATCGCCTTGTGGCCCATGTCCTCGACCAGAATCGCCGCGGTGTCCTGATCGATGCTCTGGTTGATCGTCGCCATGATGCCGAGCTTCATCAGTTGCTTGATCACCACTGCGACCTTCACGCTCATCTTGTTGGCGAGATCGGATACCAGAATCGTTTCCGGAATCGTGACTTCCTTCACGATCGGCGCGGCCGGCATTTCGAACTGATGCTTGCTCTCGAACGGAGATCCCGACCGCTGAGGCGTCGTCTTGGACTTTTTCTTCGGACGGCGCGGCGCATCCCGTCCTTCGGAAAAGACGCCGTCATCGCGCTGCTTTTTGCGATGCAGCGTTTCCTGCTTCTGCAGCGCCTGCTGGCGGACTTTTTCGGCGGTGCGGTTGATCGACTCCTCGACGCGCCGATCCCGTTCGCTTATCTTCTTTTTGGCGGCTTCATCGGTTTCTTTGCCTTTGACGGCTTTTTCCACTTTGGCTTTCTTGCCTTCCTTAGCTTCCTTGACTTTGACCGTTTCAAGCCGGGTTACCGCCCCCCGTGCCGCCGCATCCGCTTCCTCGACAACCTGCACGGCCGCTTCTTCCTCGAACTCCTCCTGCGGCGCTTCTGCCGGAGACGCGGGCCGGGCCTCGACAGCCGGCGGGGCCGTTTCCGCAACCGGTTCGACTACTTCGGCAGGCTTCGCTTTTTGTTCTGCGGCAATGGCCGGCTCGGCCGTCGGCACGGACGGTTTTTCTTCCGGCGCGGGCTGCGGCCGGACTGGCGGTTTGGTTTCAACCGTCTCGACAAGATCGCGTTTGTTTACATAGGTTTTCTTTTTGCGAACTTCGACGGGGATCGTCTTGGTTGCCGTGCCCGGTACGCTCGCCTGCTTGATTTCAATCACCTTGCGGCGCTCCAGCGTCACGCGTCGGGGGACCGTTTTCGACTCGCCGCCATCCTTGCCGTGGCGTTTGCGCAAATGCGCCAGAAGCTGCATTTTCTCGTCTTCGCTGATCACATCGTCCGGCGTATTGGCCGACAACCCCGCTTCCTTCAATTGTTCCAATAACCTTTCCAGAGGTATTTTGACTACCTCGGCCAATTGCTGTACTGTTTGATCGCTCATCGCCTACTCCCGCCTTACTTGCCTTTTTCTTCAGAGAACCAGGGCTCCCGCGCCTTCATAATCAACTTCGCCGCTCGATCTTCATCCATTTCGGGTAAGCTCAGCAGGTCGTCGATCGACTGTTCAGCCAGATCGTCCATCGTGATTATACCGCGGCCGGCCAATTCATAAGCCAGCTCTTTGTCCATGCCTTCCATCTCCAGAAGGTCCTGGGCCGGCTCGTTGGTTTCTATTTTTTCTTCCGCCGCGATCGCGCTGATCAATAAGGAATCTTTCGCCCGGCTGCGCAGCTCGTTCACCAATTCTTCGTCGAAGCCCTCGATTTCGAGCATTTCGCTGACCGGCACATAAGCGATCTCTTCGATCGTATTGAAACCGACTTCGACCAGCGTCATCGCAATGTCTTCGTCGACATCGAGCTCCCTCACGAACAGATCCTTGATCTTGTTCGCTTCGGCTTCGCTGTTCGCTTCGGCTTTGGAGGCATCGATCACGTTCAGCTCCCAGCCGGTCAACTGGGTCGCCAGCCGAACGTTCTGGCCGCCCCGGCCGATCGCCTGGGACAGGTTTTCGGTGCTGACCGCCAGATCCATCGAATGCCTGTCTTCATCGACCACGATCGACTGGATTTCGGCCGGCGACATCGCATTGATCACATATTGCGCTTCGTTCGGATTCCAAAGAATGATATCGACCCGCTCGCCAGCCAGTTCGTTCGAAACCGACTGCACGCGCGATCCGCGCATGCCGACGCAGGCGCCGACCGGATCGAGGCGCGGATCGTTGCTCTTGACCGCGATTTTCGCCCGCGACCCCGGATCGCGGGCCGCCCCCATCAGCGTGATCAGCCCTTCGCCGACTTCCGGCACTTCCAGGCGGAACAACGCCAGCAACAATTCCGGCGCGGTCCGGCTGACGAACAATTGCGGGCCGCGCGGCTCCGAACGCACGTCTCTTAAATAGCCGCGGATACGGTCGCCGACGCGCACCGACTCGCGCGGAATCATGTCTTCCTTCGCGATGTAGGCTTCCACATGGCCGCCGAGATCCAGATAAACGCTGCCTTTCTCGATGCGCTTGACCACGCCGGTAATCAACTCGCCGACGCGGCTCTTGTACGCATCGACGATTTTCTTGCGCTCGGCTTCGCGGACCTTATGGATGATCACCTGCTTCGCGGTCTGGGCGGCGATACGGCCAAACTCGACCGATTCGATCTCTTCCTGCGCCATGTCGCCGACTTGGGCATCCGGATTGTCGAATCGTGCGACATCGAGCAAAATCTGCGTGCCGGGAAACTCGACGTCGCCGTTGATCTCGCTGTTCGGCGCCACCACGTCCCACAGCCGGTAAGTCTTGTAATCGCCGGTCTTTCGATCGATTTCGACGCGGGCTTTGATCGGAGTGGCATAGCGTTTGACCGTCGCCATTTCCAGCGCCGATTCGATGGCCTGGAAGACCACTTCCTTCTCAATCGCTTTTTCGTTGGAAAAAACATCCACGACCAACAAAATTTCTTTATTTGCCACTGCGTACTCCTTTTTCGATTAAATACTCCGGCACCAGACGCGCCTTGCTGATTGCCGAAAACGGCACTTCGAAAATTTGGCTGTTTTCGATCAGTGTAATGATATCTTCCTCGACTTTTTCGATCAGACCGGTAATCCGTTTGCGTCCGCCGATCGCCTTGAACAGGTTCACCTGCACGGTACTGCCTTTGAAGCGCTCGAACTGGCTAATCTTGAAAAACGGCCGGTCCGCCCCCGGCGAGGATACTTCCAACTGGTAATTGTCCGGAATCGGATCTTCGACATCGAGCATGCCGCTGACCTGATGGCTGACTTTCGAGCAGTCATCGAGCACTATGCCGTTGCCGCTGTCAATATAAATTCTCAATAAACCGTGCCTCGGATGCGGGTGATATTCAATGCCGACACATTCATAACCCAAACCCTCCACGATCGGCTCGATCAAGGCGACCAAATGTTCGGGAGCCTGCTTCATTTTTCCTCGCTTTTCACCGCACAAAAAAAAAGAGCCCAGGGCTCTTATCACTGACTAGCCAATGCTGTCGCCACAAACACGGAGCCCGGAAAATAAAAAACCCCATGATGGGGCTTCCGTGTAAATGGCGGCAGGGACCTTCGAAACGACCGCTTTCGAACCTCTGCCGTTAGGATACGGCATAAATACCGACACATCCTAAAAGACTCAATATATCATAATGTTTAGCAATTTTCAAAACGATTTAAGCATTTCGGCCCACCGCCCTGCGGAACGCGCGCCCAAAGCGGCAAGGCCGTACGTGTCCGCGGTTCCATTGCCGTTTTTCACTACCGACGATGAGCCCCGTTTCCAGGCCATGCTATGATGGACTTTTTCGGAACGGGAGCCATCCCGATGTGGATACAAAAAGCATTCTTTCTGCCGCCGAAAAAACGCGGCTTTCATTTGGTTACCAACGAGATCCTTCAGGAAATCCCGGAGTTAAGCACTATCCATTGCGGGTTGCTGCATCTGTTCATCAAGCATACCTCCGCCTCCCTGGCGCTCAACGAGAACGCCGACCCGACCGTGCGCCAGGACCTGGAAAGCCATTTCAACGAGATGGTGCCGGAGCGCGCGCCTTATTATCTGCATGATTACGAGGGCGACGACGACATGCCCGCGCACATCAAAAACTGCCTGCTCGGTTCGAGCCTGACGATTCCGGTCACGCGAGGCAAATTGAACCTGGGGATATGGCAGGGCATTTATCTCTGCGAGCATCGGAATCATGGCGGCAAACGGGAGATGGTCGCCACGCTGCATGGCGAGTAAGAACTGGCATCATCAACAGGGAAAGGACGGTCTTGTTCGGATTGCCGGGACGGGCTTCAGCCCTGTAGCCTCAACCGTCAGCCGACTTCCAAAACCGGCGCCGCCGCCAACAGTTTGCGGGTATAGTCGTGCCGCGGCGCCGTCAGCACCTGCTTCACGTCGCCATACTCGACGATTCTCCCGCGGTGCATCACCGCAACTGCGTCGGCAATTTCGGCAACGACCGCCAGATCGTGCGTGATGAACAGATAGCTAACGTTCTTTTCGCGCTGCAGGGTTTTCAGAAGCTCGATGATCTGCGCCTGCACCGATACGTCGAGCGCGCTGGTCGGTTCGTCGCAGACGATCAGCTTGGGATCGACCGCCAGGGCGCGCGCGATGCAGATACGTTGGCGCTGGCCGCCCGAGAATTCATGCGGATAGCGCTCTGCCGCATCGGCCGGCAGGCCGACCTGTTCGAGCAATTGCCGGACCTGTTCTCGCCGGACATCGGCGCCGGTCCCGGGGCGCAGGGCGCGAATCCCCTCCGCCACGATGTCGCCAACCAGCATGCGCGGATTCATCGACGAAAACGGATCCTGAAACACAATCTGCATGTCCGCGCGCTTCCGTCGCAATGCCTCCCCCGTCAACTGGCCGAGATCGACCCCATCCAGAAGCACCCGCCCCGCTCCGCCTGGAATCAGGTTCAACAACGCCTTGCCGAGCGTGGTCTTGCCGCAGCCGGATTCGCCGACCAGTGCCAGCGTTTTGCCCCTTGGAATCGTGAAACTGACCCCGTCGACCGCGCGCACATGGTCGACCACGCGCCTGAACAGACCTTTGCGGATCGGATAATAGCAGCGAAAATCTTCCACCTTGAGCAGCGGCGGCGCTTGCTCGGGCCGATGCGCAAGGCAGCTTCGCATCGACGGCAAAGCTTGCAGCAGCTTTTGCGTATATGGGTGTTTCGGCTGTTCGAAAAAATCCGGCAGCGCGCCGGTTTCGACGATCTTGCCCTGCTGCATCACCGCGACCCGGTCCGCCAGCGTCGAAACCAGCGCCAGATCGTGGCTGATCAGCCACAGCGCCATGCCGGTCCGCTGTTGAATGTTTTTGAGCAAAACCAGAATTTGCGCCTGGATCGTCACGTCCAGCGAAGTCGTCGGCTCGTCCGCGATCAACAAATCGGGCCGGCCGGCCAGCGCGATCGCAATCATCACGCGCTGCCGCTGGCCGCCCGAGAACTGGTGCGGATAATCGTTGATCCGCTGCTCCGGATCGGGAATTTCGACCTGACGCATGAGTTCCAGCACGCGGTTCCGCACGGCCACTTTCGGCAGCGAAAAATGGCTCTCGATCACTTCCGCGATCTGCCTGCCGACCGTCATCACCGGGTTCAGCGACGACATCGGGTCCTGAAAAATCAAGCCGATGCGCCGTCCGCGGATTTGGCACAACTCCAGCTCCGAATGGGCGGGCAGGTTATCGCCGTTCAGCGTGATCGAGTCGGCGGCCATCCTGGCGTTGTCCGGTAACAGGCGCAGCACTGATAAAGCGGTGATCGATTTGCCGGAACCCGATTCGCCGACCAGCGCGAAGGTTTCGCCCGGATGGATCGAAAAACTGATGCAGTCGACGACTTTGTGGTGGCGATTGAAGGCGACGCTAAGGTTTTGAACGGATAACAGAGGGTTAGTCATCACTCAAACAAATTCTCGAAGCTTTCTTAAAAAGTAATTGAAACTCAGGGATAAATTATTATCCACGTCCATATAAGGCGTAATATTTTCAGCCCATACAGATTTTTCAGCACCTTCCGCTCGACCTCCCAGCTTAGTGAGTGCCTGAGCCCCGCCCCTGTAAACAGCATCAGCCAATTGTTCCCAAGCCCCACAAATCGAATCGTTGACATATGCATTTAACACAGTATCTCTTGCTTTTGGATAAGCTTGCTTGATAGCGGTAATATCACCTAAAAACCAAGCCTCAGCCTCTTCAACCGCAATGCAAAATCGGGTTTCCGGCCGTGGATTGCAATTATCCAAAATAGAGAGCAGTTCGACTCTAAAATTCTTCAAACATTTGTCATCCAGGTCGCATACTACGAACACCACCCCGTAATCTTGCAACGATTTACCATAGGCTTTTAATAGCTTTGGCAAGTTATTCAGTAGCATACGATTGCTTATATTTTTAGCGGAGGCCATCGATCTCGGAATGTGGCCAATGCCCTTAAATGAGGTTACCCTAAACGTATGAGTATCTCCAATAATTTTGGGTATAAGAATATCCAGTGCAATTTTACCGGAACGGTCCTCCACAAGTATTTCGAAATGCATCTGGATTATCTCGCATCCAGATAATCGCTATACCAGAGTGAGCCCAATGGCAATCCTTCTGCAACCATATTTTTTACCAACTCATCATCGCTCGCCCTGCGAATAATGGAAAAACCATCCGAACCTTTTTCCAAAATCCAGACTTCCTTTGGATCGAGCGCATCGACGAAATAGGGCTGATGCGTGGTAATGAATACTTGCGATCCGCCTTTCCGGCCGGTCGCATGTTCTCGAAATTCGTTGGCCAACGTCTCCAGCAGTTTGTGATATAAACCGTTCTCCGGTTCTTCTATACAGAGAAAGGGGGGAGGCGATGGATCTTCCAATAAAAGAAGGTAGGCAAACACTTTCAATGTCCCGTCAGACATTTGTTGGGCATAAAAAGGATCTTGAAAGCCTTTGTCGTTGAATCGCAGAAGCAGTCGCCCATCGGCCGTCTCATCGGTGTCGATTTTGTCAATACCGGGAATCTTTTTTGCAATTCGGTCTAACACTTTCCTGAAGCGGTCTTTATGTTCTCTTTCCATGAATTGCACGACATTGCCAATATTGTCGCCCTTGATGTTCAGATGCTTCTGAGGCCCTGCGAGCGGAAGGCTTCTTGCCGAATTAGGCTCGAAATAACTCAAATACCATCCTTCAATAAATTGACGAAAAAGCGAAATTCGGGGATGTTGTTTTAAAGAACCTAATGTTGCGATTCCTAACTTTCTTTTATCCGATAGTTCGACGACTTCGGTTTCTTTACTTTCCTCCTTAATTGAAGACTCAAATAAATCATTGAAATCAATCTTTTTTTTGTTTTCGTCAATACCTTCCGCCTCGCCTTTCCATACGACTCCTTTCCCGTTTTCCAAAATTAAAAAAGAAAAAGGCCGTCCTTTATCCTGTCCTTTACGGCGCTGCCTAAGGCGTTCTTTTTGAACATAAGGCCTTCCCGACTCATCCACATCGATAGAAATCTCGTAAGTAATGGGGCGCGCATTGCCGTCTTCCTTATAATAAATTTCAAATTCCATCGGCCCGCCCTGCCCCTGAGAGCGAATTTTCTTAAACCCGCCGCGCCCGCGCGAGTCGCACGCTTCTTCGACTCCGAGCTTGAGAGCATCGGCCAAAAAACCGAAAACATCGAATAAAGTACTTTTACCCACGTTATTCTTCCCAATGACGACAGTCATTGGCGTCAGCGGCTCGGCCTGTTGCAAAGTCCATAACCGTCCGAGCGTTATATCTTTTAAAGCACGAAAGTTTTTAACTCTGATTCCTTCAATTTTAGCCATTGATTTTTCTCATTCTGGGCAATCATTTTTTTATCAGGCTTTATTGCCGCTCCGCCGCGGATCAAACGCATCCTGCACCACGTCCGCAAACAGATTGGCCGCCAGGACCAAAATAAACATGAACACAAAAGCGGCGGCCAGCGACCACCAGACGACCGGCTCGCGGGCCATCTCCAAGCGCGCGCCGTTGATCATGTTGCCCCAGCTGTAGGTGGTCGGATCGACGCCGATGTTGATGTAGGACAGCACCGCCTCGGCCAGCACCAGCGCGCTGAAATCGAGCACGACCGAGATCAGCACGATATGCATCACGTTCGGCAGGATGTGCCGTGCCAGGGTCGCGCCCTGTTTGACGCCCAACGCTTCGGCCGCCCGCACGTACTCCATTTCCCTGAGCTTCAGCGTTTCGGCGCGAAGCAGCCGGCACAGCCCGGTCCAACTGGTCACGCCGAGGATCATGCAGAGGAACAGGAGGCGCATGTCGGCGCGCACCACCACGCTGGTGAAGGCTTCCTCGTGATTCGCCATGTACACCTGCACCATCAGGATCGAGGCCGCGATCAGCAGAACGCCCGGAATCGAGTTCAGCGTGGTGTAGACGTACTGGATCACGTCATCGATCCAGCCCTGAAAAAATCCGGCCAGAATCCCGAACAGAATCGCCATCGGCAGCATGATCAGGGTCGTCAGCGTACCGATCACCAGGCCGGTGCGGATGCTTTTGACCGTCTGGTAGAACACGTCCTCGCCGACCTTGTCGGTGCCCAGCACGTGGTAATAAGAAGACAGATAGCACAGCATGTAACTGGCCGTCACGATCCCGAAGCCGACCGCCAGGGCGCTTTTCGCCGGTGCAGAGCCGTACAGAAAGCGCTTTTGCCGGGCGGCGAAAATTCCCCAGAGCATCAGCAGAAAAAACGCGCAGAGACTTGCGCCCTGAAACAGGCCGTAAGCGGCTTTCTTCAGCACATCGCCGGCCAACTGCCGCTCCGGATCGGCCAGATGCGCGCCGCCGTATTTCAGGCGCGGATAATCCCAGCGCGTCGCGCCGCCGTCCAGCGTGATCATTTCCTTGCCGTAGCCGAATGCCGCGAACGGTGCGGAATAAGTCTTTTCGCCCTGGCGACGCAAAGGCGCGGCCCAATAGTCGAGTACGCTGATCACATCGTAGCCGTCATCTCCCGACGCCTTGAAATGGATCGAATCGAACAGGCCGACCAATACGAAGAACAGCAGCACGGTCAACGAGACCATGCCGCTGCGGCTCGCGGCGATTTGCCGGAACGGCCGCCGGAAATGCTCCTTGCCGCGCATATAGAAGCCGAGGCCGATCGTGATCGCGATCAGCAGAAAAATCAGGGCATCGGTCCATAAAACGATCATGAAAACAACCTGTCCGGGAAGAAATGAAAGCCATGCGGGTGCGCTATTTTCCCATAATTCCGGCCAATCGCGGCATTTTGATAAAGCCGGGCGTTTTTCGGGTTCTATGATAAAATCGGCCAGTTCAGTGTCCGGCGTCCCCTATCGAAGACATGAAACGGCTCCGGAAGGGCATGGCGGCACAAAGGCCTCGTTGTGCCCAAGCATTTTATCCATCACATCATTATAAAAACGCACATGAACAAACCTAAGAAAGTTGCAATTTTGACCGCCGGCGGCCTGGCGCCCTGCCTTAATTCCGCGATCGGCAGCCTGATCGAACGCTACAACGAGATCGATCCCTCGATCGAGATCATCTGCTACCGCAGCGGTTACAAGGGCCTCCTGCTCGGCGATTCTTACAAAGTGACTCCGGAAGTGCGCGCCAATGCCGGCCTGCTGCAGAAATTCGGCGGTTCGGTGATCGGCAACAGCCGCGTCAAGCTGACCAACGTGAAAGACTGCATCAAGCGCGGCCTGGTGCAGGAAGGCCAGAACCCGCAAAAAGTCGCGGCCGACCAGTTGGTCAAAGACGGCGTGGACGTACTGCATACGATCGGCGGCGACGACACCAATACCGCGGCGGCCGACCTCGCGGCATTTCTGGCGCAGAACGACTACGGCCTGACCGTAATTGGTCTGCCGAAAACGGTCGACAACGACGTGTTCCCGATCAAACAATCCCTAGGTGCCTGGACCGCTGCCGAGCAGGGCGCGCGTTATTTCCGGAACGTGGTTGCGGAAAACAATTCGAATCCGCGCATGCTGATCGTGCACGAAGTGATGGGCCGCAGTTGCGGCTGGCTGACCGTGGCGACCGCCGTCGAATACCGCAAGCTGCTCGATCGGGCGGAATGGCTGCCCGACCTGGGCCTGAGCCGAGACACCTATGAAGTCCACGGTATTTTCGTGCCGGAAATGGATGTCGATCTGACCGCCGAAGCGAAACGCCTGCGCGAAGTAATGGACAAGGTCGACTGCGTGAATATTTTCGTTTCCGAAGGCGCCGGCGTTGAAGCCATCGTCGCCGAAATGCAATCGAAAGGACAGGATGTGCCGCGCGATGCGTTCGGCCACATCAAATTGGATGCGGTCAATCCGGGCAAATGGTTCGGCGAGCAGTTCGCGCAGATGATCGGCGCGGAAAAGACGCTGGTGCAAAAATCCGGCTATTTCGCGCGCGCCGCCGCCGCGAACGCCGAAGACATCCGCCTGATCAAGTCCTGCGCCGACCTGGCGGTCGAATGCGCGCTACGCCGCGAACCGGGCGTCATCGGCCATGACGAAGACAACGGCAACGTGCTGCGCGCGATCGAGTTCCCGCGCATCAAGGGCGGCAAGCCGTTCGACATCAATGCGCCGTGGTTCGAAAAGACCTTGAGCGCGATCGGCCAGACCAAAGGCAAAAAAGTCAGCGCCGCACATTAAGCCCGCTTCGCCCATGATTCCCATGCTTCGCATGGGAATCATGGAACCTTCCTTCTCCCTATCTAGGGAAACTATATCCCTTTCTGTTCGGGGGTCAAGGCATTAAGCCAGCCTTCCACTTCCGGACTTAACTGCCCTTTGCCGGACAGTTTCAGGGTTTCCTTCAGATAGCCGTGCTCCACGATCGGCAGCGGCAAGATACCCTGGCCGCCCATGCCGTTATGGGCTTGGATACTGCTATCCTTGAGATCGGACAACAATATCCGGCCGGCGACTTCCAGCTTGTCCATGTCGATGACGATCAAATCGTTGGCAAATTTACTTGCCACATAGGCGTAATAACCGCCTCCTTTCTTCATCCCGAAATGAGCGCCATGGCAGCCCGGCTCGCAAGGCAGGCTCTTGACTACCTTGTTGGTGGCGGTATCGACGATGGTGATCGACGCGCTCAAGGTATTGGCGGTGACCACGTACTTGCCGTCCGGACTCACCGGCGTCTGGATCGGCAACAGTCCATAGGCCTCGCCGCTGATCTTGCCGGTTACCGGATCGTAGTCCGCGGCCAGATTGATGTCTAGCAGTTTTTTCTTTCCTGGAACATCGATGACCGTCAGTGTACTCAGTAGCGGCGGCGTGCCGAGCAAGTTGGCGGCGTAAGCGGTGGAACCGTTCGGCGTGCCCCAAACGGCGATCGGAATGACGCCGCCAGTTGGAATTTCGGTGTTTGTATCGGTGTTTAAATCCACTACCGATACGCTACCGGCGAGAGCATTCGGAGTAACCATGTACTTGCTGTCTTCGGTAATATAGTGGCCGTGAGGCGACGTATGAGGGCCGGTATTAATACTTTTCTGTGCGGCCGGATTCTTGCCGCCTGTCATTTTGACTACCTGCTCTCCGGCGTTGATCGCGACATACAGCATGTCATCCGAAGGCCGTGAGATGACATGGGATGGCGATTCGCCGACCACGACCTCACTATACGTTTGGCCGCTGACGCGGTCGAAGGTCAACAGTTTCTTATCAAACCACGCGGTTTGATAGATATTTTGATAGCGTTTGTCAGTCCACATGTTGTGGGGATTGTTCATATCTTCCTTGACGCCCTTGAACTTGCTGGTCACGCTCCAGGTTCCCGTATTGATCCGTGTCGCGGTGCCGGATTTTTTCTTGCCGTCGATCTTCTCGAACTGCGTATTGACCCAGACTTCGCCCACGCCCGGCGTGCCGGGCTTTTTCAATTCATTGGGCATGGTCATGCCGAGCGCGCTGAGACTGATCGTATTGCCCTCGATGTTGAGCGGAATGTCGGGCAGCTTGACCTCCCATTTGGGCTTGCTGTAATCGCGCCAGAGGCTCGGGGTGGTGGCCACGAAGAAAGTCCGCAGCAGGCGTTTGGCAATGTCGCTGCTGGCCGGCACCTTGGCGCCGGTCACCAGTTGCAGTTCGCTACCGACATCCAGCCCCTTCGTGTTCGGATCGTCCACCACGACCGCGCCGAACATGTAAGGATGCACTTTGCAGGTAAAGACATACAGCCCCGGCTTGTCGAATTCCGTGGTCACGCTCGCGCTGGAGGGTTTTTCCTGGTCTATCGGAAAATTTTTGGCTCCGGAGGGCCACAACAGACTGGTGATGGTATGTTCGGTATTGGTGTCGGTCATCTTGATCATCGCCGCCTGATTGGGCTTGATGACGACCAAGGCATCGCCGTCGACGGGATCTTTAAACCACAGTCCGGGTTCGTCGGACATCTCCAGCATCGCCGACGGTATCAGGCCTGGTACACTGAGGAGCTGGTCATCGCCGCTCGCTTGTGCCGCACAAACGGGAATTCCGAGGTTTGCCATTAAAACGGCCGTTGTCAACTTTAAAACTTTGTTCATGATCGTGTCTCCTCAATTTTTATTCGATGACTCTGAAACCGCCCATCATGCCGCTTTGCATGTGCTGCAAAACATGACAGTGGTAATGCCAAGGCCCGGGGCCGACGCCTTCGCCCGCCTTGATCACGAAGGATTCGCGCGTAATCGGGCCAATATTCACCGTGTCGACCAAATGCGTTGTTCCCGGTTGCAGCCAGCGATGGCCGTGCAGATGGAAGGTATGGAACGCCGTGCCGATGCCGATGACATGGAAACGGACCAGCTCGCCCTCGCGGGCTCCAAGGGTGGGGTTTGTCCACAGCGGCACTTGGCGATTGGCAAGATGATTGATTTCCGTGCCCCAGAATGTGGTCTCATGCATCCAGAGAACAAACTCGCGTTTAATATCTTTGATATCCACTCCTTTCATCTGGCCATCCACCATCGCCATTATCTTGCCTCCTTTTGGATTGACGATCAGCGTTCCGTACAACCCCTTGTCCTCCGCACCCAACATCGGATTGCCGAAGGCATGATCGTGATAAGGCCAAGTTCCGGCGGTGCCCGGCGCGGCCGTCCATTTGTAGGTATAGGGTTTACCAGGAAGCGCCGCCTGGTCGGCTAGATGGTTGAACACCTTCATGGTGCCGTCGCTGTCGATTTTGTAATGAACGCCATGAACATGAATGCTTACGGGCTCATTCGAATCTTTGATGCCTTGTTCCAAAGTCACTTCGGCTTGGTCTCCCTCGGTCATCACGATCGCGGGTCCCGGGATGGTCGGTTCGGTGCTGTAACGATTGGTAATGTCTTCGAGCTTTCCGGAAGCGTCGCGTATTTTGTGGCTCACCATCTGGTAAGCCAACTGTCCGGAGTCCAGTTTGGCGGCTTTCAAGGTGATCAGGTGAGTTTTCCCGGATTCCGTGCCGGCATTCGCCGTAGGCATCAATGCCCATGCACAGAAGATTAAAACGGCTACTTTTGTCATTTTTTTTATGCCTCTCTATCAAGTGAGCTGTAACTGAAGCTCCCGTTTCATCCAGCCGTGTCGAAAAAACAGGACTGAAAAAATCCCTACAGACTTTGGCAAAAAATTGTCTTATGAAATAACGGCCGATCCACCATCGATCGAACCGCACGAGAAATTTTTCCAAGTCCTCTTCAGTGGTGTCTAAGTCCTCGCAAGCGAACTTGCTTTGGAACTGGAGCCTCAATGGTCGTATGAGGAGGACCCGGTGAGCAGCCGGTTTACAAAGAAGCTCCAGTTGCAGCTAGTGTAGACCGCAAGAGAAACTTTTTCAACTTTTAAGTTTTATAAGATTATTTATAATTTTAATCCGAGCGGGGAACACCTATGGTATCCTTGCAAAAAACATTTTCCCGAATGAAGGCTGTCATGTCTCAAGAGATAAGCTCCCGCCAGAGTCAAATACTTAAACTATTGCTCGAGAACAGGAACGGACTGTGTATCGACGACGTAGCCGATGCGTTGGATATTTCAAGAACCGCGGTTCAAAAACATTTTGCCGCACTTGAAAATGAAGGCTACATTAGAAAAAAGACATTCAATAAAACCGCCGGCCGACCGGTTACGGTGTATGCGCTGACGGATAAAGGCATCAACCATTTTCCCAAGCAATATGCCTGGTTTTCGGAATTAATGCTGAGCGATTTGCGCCAGGAAATAGGCCCCGAGCGTTTTAAGGACTATATGCGAAAACTGGGGCTCAAATTGGCAGAAAAGCTGCGCAAACGATTTGAAGGGAACGAGCTCAATGAAAAAATCGATGAGCTACTCGAAATCATGACGGAACTCGGCTATGCGGTACAAGCCGATGCCCAGACCGAATCCGATGCGTTCAGCATCCAGGCGCATAATTGCGTCTACCATGACCTGACTAAACAACACAATGAAATCTGTGAGTTCGATCTCGCCTTAATAACGGCCTTGCTGGGTGAAAAAGTAGAACAGCTGAGTTGCATGGCAAAGGGGGATTGCGCCTGCAAATTTAGAGTCAGCAAGAACGACGCAAAATGATTCCCGGCTACTGTAGACCACAGGAAAAAGACCGGTTTGCTGTCGCCCCACAGCATTTATTTCGCCTGGTAAAAGGCAAACTCATGTCCGTCCTGGGTCAACAGCCGTATCAATTTCGGATGCACGAACAGTTTTTCCTTGCCGGCTCGGATTTCAGTCAGCACGCCGATTTCCGCGAGCTGCTTCAGATAGGATGATGCGGTCTGGCGCTTGGCGACCCCCCTTTCCACCAGATTTTGTATCCGGCAATAAGGCTGCTCGAAAACGATTTGCATCAGTTCATGGCTGTAAATCTGCGGCAACCGCGTTCTGACATGGTTGCCCGTATGTTCGATCAACAAGCGTATCGCGGCAATTTTTGCGGTAGTCCAGCCGGCCGTGACTTCGACGGCTTTCAGCATGAAAATGATCCATTCCTCCCACTGTTGGTACTGCGTCACCGCCAGCAGCAGGCGGTAGTAATCCTGTTTGCGCCGGACGATATAACGGCTCAGGTACAGGATCGGCAAGGTCAACAACTGTCGGTCGATCAAATACAGGATATTGAGGATGCGCCCGGTACTCCCGTTGCCATCGGTAAACGGATGAATCGCCTCGAATTGATAATGGGCGATCGCCATTTTGATCAATGGGTCGGTATCGTCTTCCGCGTGCAGGTAATTTTCCCAGTTGCCCAGCAGATCGCGGATGATCGATTCGCCCACCGGCGGCGTATAGATGATGTCTCCATTCGCCTGGTTGCTGAGCATGGTTCCCGGCACCTTGCGAATGTCCATTTGCACCGATTTGATCGTGCTGCAAATTTCCAGCGCGGTGTTGGCGCATAACGGCCGATTGACAAGCCCCTCGTATCCCTGACGCAGCGCCGTACGGTAACGCTGCGCTTCCTTGGTCATCGGATCGGCCCGATGGTCTTCTTCTGCAAAACGGAAAAGTTTGTCGGTCGTCGTGACGATGTTTTCGATCTCGGAACTGCCTTGCGCTTCCAGTAAAGGCAACAGGTTGATCAACAGTCCTTGATTGGGCAGCAATTCGCCCGCCTGCTTGAGTTCAGCCAGTGCCGCCCGGGCCGGAATGCAGGCTTTTAGCACCGCTGATGCTTTCATATTCCATTTGCGGTGGCAACGGCGGAAGCGGGTTATAAGGTTGCTCTGGTCGCCACGTCATGTTTAACATTCTTTAAAATTTCGACATATTGTAAAGATATGTCGAAGCGATAAACATGTAAAGCTAATATGTCGAAAACAACTGAAAATTTCGACATGTTATTTTCCCAAGCGATCGATTCAGCGATGAAGCCGGCGAAAAACGGCCGCGCCGATTTTTAGCCCGTCCGGCACAGACAGGAAAAAACCTCACTTGAGCGCCGCGCCGGCAAATCCTAATTGCCGCCAGGCTTCGTACACCGCCGCCGCCGCGGTATTCGACAGGTTCAAACTGCGGCTCTCCGGGCGCATCGGCAGGTACAGGCAGCGCGCTTCACCAAGATCGGCCAGCAGGCTTACCGGCAGGCCACGGCTCTCGGGGCCGAACAGCAAGGCGTCGCCGGCCTGGAAGGCGACGTCGCTGAACAGCTTCCGGCCTTTCGTGCTCAACGCGAAGACGCGGCCGGGCCGTACGCGCTCCAGAAAATCGGCCAGTGCCGGATACACCTTCACCTCGGCCCATTCGTGATAATCGAGCCCGGCCCGACGCAATTTCTTGTCTTCCAGTTCGAAACCCAGCGGCTCGATCAGGTGCAGCTTTGCGCCGGTATTGGCGCAAAGCCGGATGATATTGCCGGAGTTCGCAGGAATCTCCGGCTCGTACAACACAATATGCAACATCGAAAACCGTCAATCCAGGGCCGGAATCGGTGTCAGTTTCCAGATTTCGTTGTTGTAGTCGGCGATCGTGCGATCGGTCGAAAATTTGCCGCTGGCGGCGCAGTTGAGAATGCTCATCCGCGTCCAGCGCTCCTGGTCCCGATAAGCTTCCTCCACGCGGCGCTGGGCATCGACGAAACTGCGGAAGTCGGCGATCGTCATCCACGGATCGTATGGACTTTTCAGCGAGGCGATGACCGGATCGAAAATGTCCGGCTCGAAGGAGTTGAAATAGCGCATCTCAAGCAGATTCATCACCCGCTTCAGGTCTTCGTCGGCTTCGATGATCCCCACGGGATCGTAATGGCGGCGCGCCTCCTCAACCTCCTGCTCGGTCAGTCCGAACAGGAAGAAATTCTCGTCGCCGACTTCTTCGCGGATCTCGATGTTAGCGCCGTCGAGCGTACCGATCGTCAAGGCGCCGTTCATCATGAACTTCATATTGCCGGTGCCGGAGGCTTCCTTGCCGGCGGTCGAGATCTGCTCGGACAAATCGGCGCCCGGACAGATTTTTTCCATCCCCGATACCCGATAATTCGGCAAAAAAATCAGTTTGAGCTTGTCGCCGACCATCGGGTCGTTGTTGATCACTTCCGAGACGTTGTTGATCAGCTTGATGATCCGCTTCGCCATGAAGTAGCCTGGCGCCGCCTTGCCGCCGATCAGTACGCAGCGGCTGGTCCAGTTGGCGGTATCGCCGCGCTTGATTCGGTCGTACAAATGAATCACGTGCAATACGTTCAGCAACTGCCGCTTGTATTCGTGGATTCGTTTGACCTGTACATCGAACAGCGCGTCCAGATTCACATCGATGTCGTGCTCCGCTTTCTTGTAATCGACCAGGCGTTTTTTCGCATTCAGGCGCACTTCCTGCCAGCGTTTTTGGAAAGCCTTGTCGTCGGCGTATTTCTCCAATTTTTTCAGTTGGGTCAGATCGGTCAGCCAGCCGCCGCCGATCGTTTCGGTAATCAATTCGGCCAGGTCGGGATTGCAGGAAGCGAGCCAACGGCGCGGCGTGACGCCGTTCGTCTTGTTGTTGAATTTTTCGGGCCACAATTCATAAAAGTCACGAAACAGCCCCTGTTGCAAGAGCTTGGAATGCAGTTCCGCGACCCCGTTGACCGAGAAGCTGCCCACGATCGCAAGGTAGGCCATACGGACATGCTGCTCGTGGCCCTCCTCGATCAACGACATCCGGCGCTGACGATCGATGTCGCCGGGCCAGCGCGCCGACACTTCGGTCAGGAAGTCCGCATTGATCTGGAAGATGATTTCGAGCAGGCGCGGCAACAGGCTCCTAAACAACGAGACCGACCATCTTTCCAGCGCCTCCGGCAACAGCGTATGATTCGTGTACGCCATCGTTTCGCGCGTAATCAGCCAAGCTTCATACCATTCGAGGCCATACACGTCGATCAACAGCCGCATCAGTTCCGCAACGGCGATGCTCGGGTGCGTATCGTTCAATTGGAAACAGTTTTTCGCCGCAAACTGGCTGAAGTCGTTGCCGTGACGGCCGATCCATCTTTCGAGCACGTCCTGCAGGCTGGCCGAGGCGAGTAAATATTGCTGTTTCAGGCGCAATGCCTTGCCGTTTTCGTTGGCGTCGTTCGGGTACAACACCATCGTGATGTTTTCGGCGGTATTTTTCGCGGCGACCGATTCCGCATAATCACCCGCGTTGAATTCGTCGAGATTGAATTCTTCGGTCGCGGTCGCCTTCCACAGCCGCAGCGTATTGACCGTACCGTTCTGGTAGCCGGGGACCGGCGTGTCGAACGGCACCGCCAGCACGTCGTGCGTATCGACCCAGGAAACCCTTTTCCGTCCGAATTCGTCGACATGCGTCTCGGTACGCCCTCCGAACTTGATCCTTTGCTTGTATTCGAGGCGTTCGATTTCCCAGACGTTGCCGTTGCGCAGCCAGTGGTCGGGCTTTTCGACCTGTTCGCCGTTGACGATTAGCTGCGTAAACATGCCGTATTCGTAGCGCAGGCCGTAGCCGGTCACCGGCAGTTGCAAGGTCGCGCAGCTGTCGATGAAGCAGGCGGCCAGCCGGCCCAGGCCGCCGTTGCCGAGTCCCGCATCGGGCTCGTTCTCGACCAGTTCTTCCAGCTCCAGCCCCAAGTCGTAGAGAGCGCTTTTGGCCGATTCGTCGATACCCAGGTTCAGCATGGCATTGCTCAAGGTGCGCCCCATCAGAAACTCCATCGATAGGTAATACGCCATTTTGCTGTCGGCCTGTTTATAGGCGTTATAGGTCTTTTTCCAACGCTCGATCAGGCGGTCGCTGATCGCCAGCGAAAACGCCTCGTAGGCATAATGCAGCGAAGCGCAATTTTCATCCCGGCCCAGCCGGTTCCCATAATAACGCTTGAAATCGTCCTTCAGTCCCCCCGTGTCCATTCCCAAACCGGGCAGCTTCGTAATCTCGGTTTTTGGTTGGCTCTTTTTGAATTGTCTCTTAGGCATTGTTCGGATCGCAGTCAGTTAATAAAAGATGGAGGCCATTTTAGGCTTTTTTAATTGAGGTTTCAGCTAAGTTTTCGGATTTTCGCCGATTCTCCGTCAACTTCCGTCAACAGACCCATTTTGGGGCGGAAAACGCCCAATCAAAACGCCTAACCCGCCAGGATCGTGCATGAGCGGAATCATAGCCGTTTGTACGGATAAATTATGCAACTCGCATGCCGTAAGAGAACACCCGAAGCGCAAAATCATCGCATCGAGATTGGTCATTACAATTTTATCGAGAACCGGGTAGAATACTGAAGCTATTGCCGGAATAATGGCTTATAATAAACGGTTATTCGATGCGTTTTTACCGAAGCGGTATTGACCATGCGGCAAAACACGAAGCCGAATTGCCGGCTTGAGAAAATTTTCAGGTTAACGAGGTACTGGGGTGGAGCTAAACGGCGCACAAATTTTGGTGCAGAGTCTCAAAGACGAAGGCGTTGAATATATTTTCGGCTATCCTGGCGGCGCAGTACTGCATTTGTACGACGCGCTGTTCCAACAGCAGGACATCAAGCATATTCTGGTGCGGCACGAGCAGGGCGCGACCCACGCGGCCGACGGCTATGCGCGCGCAACCGGCAAACCCGGCGTGGTGCTGGTCACCTCCGGCCCCGGCGCCACCAATGCGATCACCGGCATCGCGACCGCCTACATGGACTCCATCCCGCTGGTGGTAATCTCGGGACAGGTTTCGATGCCGGTGATCGGCAGCGACGCGTTCCAGGAAGTCGATATGATCGGCATCAGCCGTCCCTGCGTGAAGCACAATTTCCTGGTCAAGGACGTCAACAAGATCGCCGAAACGGTCAAGAAAGCCTTCTACATCGCGACCACCGGCCGGCCTGGCCCGGTCGTGGTCGACATTCCGAAGGACATGACCGACCCCCGCATCAAGGTACCGTACCATTACCCGAAAAAGGTCTCGATCCGCTCCTACAACCCGACCGTGACCGGCCACAAGGGCCAGATCAAGAAAGCGGTCGACCTGCTGCTGTCCGCGGAGCGCCCGGTCATTTATTCCGGCGGCGGCGTCGTGCTCGGCGAAGCCAGCCAGGAACTGACCGAGCTCGCCCACCTGCTCGGTTACCCGGTCACCAATACGCTGATGGGGCTCGGCGCCTACCCGGCCACCGACCAGCAGTTCATCGGCATGCTCGGCATGCACGGCACCTACGAAGCGAACATGGCGATGCACGAAAGCGATCTGATCATCGCGATCGGCGCGCGCTTCGACGACCGCGTCACCGGCAAACTGGACCGCTTCTGCCCGCACGCGAAAATCATCCATATCGATGTCGACCCGGCCTCGATCTCCAAAACGGTCAAGGTCGACATTCCGATCGTCGGCGAAGTGAAGCCGGTGCTGGAACAGATGATCGAACTGATTCGGGAACATAAAAAGAAGCCGAACAAAAAGGCACTGGACGACTGGTGGAAACAGATCGCGCAGTGGCAGGCGATCCAATGCCTGGAATACGACCGTTCGAGCCCCCTGATCAAGCCGCAGTACGTGATCGAGCAGCTTTGGGAAGTTACCCGGGGCGACGCCTATATCACTTCCGACGTCGGCCAGCACCAGATGTGGGCGGCACAGTATTACAAATTCGACAAACCCCGGCACTGGATCAATTCCGGCGGCCTCGGCACGATGGGCTTCGGCCTGCCCGCCGCGATCGGCGTCAAGATCGGGCATCCGGAAGCGGAAGTCGCCTGCGTGACCGGCGAAGCCAGTATCCAGATGTGCATTCAGGAACTGTCGACTGCGCTGCAGTACAATACGCCGATCAAGATCGTCAACCTGAACAACCGCTACATGGGCATGGTGCGGCAATGGCAGGAGTTTTCCTACGAAAGCCGTTATTCGCATTCGTACATGGACACGATTCCGGACTTCGTCAAACTCGCCGAAGCCTACGGCCATGTCGGCATGCGCATCGACAGGCCCGACGAGGTTCGGCCGGCGCTCGAACAGGCGTTCGCACTGAAAGACCGTACCGTGTTCCTGGACATCATCACCGACCGAACCGAAAACGTGTATCCCATGATAGAAGCCGGCAAAGCCCATAACGACATGAAGCTCCGGGTTGCCGCTTCCGCCTCGACAGACAGGGAACTGGCCTAATGAGACACATTATCTCCGTTTTAATGGAAAACGAATCCGGCGCACTGTCGCGCGTCGCCGGCCTGTTTTCGGCGCGCGGCTACAATATCGAGTCATTGACCGTCGCTCCGACCGAAGACCCTACCCTCTCGCGGATGACGATCGTCACGCGCGGCAGCGACGACATCGTCGAACAAATCACCAAGCAGTTGAACAAGCTGATCGACGTGGTCAAGGTGCTCGATCTGGCCGACGTCGGCGCGCACATCGAACGCGAACTGATGCTGATCAAGATCCGGACGACCGAACTGAACCGGCTCGAGATCCGCAGCCTCGCGGACATTTTCCGCGGCAAGATCATCGACGTCACGGCGACCACTTACGTCGTCGAGATGACCGGTCCTTCCGAAAAACTCGACGCATTCATCGCCGCCATCGCGCCCGAAGCGATCCTCGAAGTCGTCCGTTCCGGCCCGACCGGCATCTCGCGCGGCGAAAGCGGACTGCACTTGTAAAGCCGCCGGCTGTTTTCATTTTTCTAATTTATAAAAGCAACAACAGGTAAAACCATGCAAGTTTATTACGACAAAGATGCGGATCTTTCAATCATCAAATCCAGGAAAGTAGCGATCATCGGCTACGGCTCGCAAGGCCATGCGCATGCGAACAACTTAAAAGACTCGGGCGTCGATGTGGTAGTGGGCTTGCGGCCGAGTTCGGCCTCCGTCGCGAAGGCGCAAGGCTCCGGCCTGACCGTCAAGGACGTGCCGCAGGCGGTGGCCGGCGCGGACGTGGTGATGATCCTGACGCCCGACGAGTTCCAGTCGCAACTGTACAAAACCGAAATCGAGCCGAACATCAAGCAAGGCGCCACCCTGGCGTTCGCGCACGGTTTCTCGATCTTGTACAACCAGGTCGTGCCGCGCGCCGACCTCGACGTGGTGATGATCGCGCCGAAAGCGCCGGGTCACACGGTCCGCTCCGAATTCGTCCGCGGCGGCGGCGTGCCCGACCTGATCGCGGTGCACAGAGACGCTTCCGGCAACGCAAAGGCGCTGTGCTTGTCCTACGCTTCCGCAATCGGCGGCGGCCGTTCGGGCATCATCGAAACCACCTTCCGCGACGAAGCCGAGACCGACCTGTTCGGCGAACAGGCCGTACTCTGCGGTGGCGCGGTCGAACTGATCAAGGCCGGATTCGAAACGCTGGTCGAAGCCGGTTATGCGCCGGAAATGGCCTACTTCGAGTGTCTGCACGAACTGAAACTGATCGTCGACCTGATGTACGAAGGCGGCATCGCGAACATGAACTATTCGATCTCGAACAACGCCGAATACGGCGAATACGTGACCGGTCCGCGCGTCATCAACGACGAAAGCCGCCGCGCGATGAAAGAAGCGCTGAACAACATCCGCAACGGCGAATACGCGAAACGCTTCATTCTGGAAGGCGCCACCAACTATCCGGAAATGACCGCGCGCCGCCGGCTGAACGCCGAACATCCGATCGAGGTCGTCGGCGAGAAACTGCGCGCGATGATGCCGTGGATCAAGGCGAACAAGATCGTCGACAAAGCTAAAAACTGATCCAACCGATCCGGTCCGACCCAAAAGCCCGCCTTTCGGCGGGCTTTTTTTACGCTATAAAAAATCTCACCCTCATAAATTTAGGCTTTCGTCAAAAAACACTTCCCCCTTTTGAAAAAGGGAAATCGAGGGGGATTTGTTTGATAAATCTCCCCGCCCCCTTTTTTCAAAAAGAGGCGTGAATAATCTGCTTTTGTAACGTCAATAATTGAAAAGTTATTTCCTACCAGACCTTTATATTCAATTTTTAAACCATTTTCAATATACGATGACTCCAACTTCATGCTATGCTTCATCAACTGATGTAGGTTGTTAATATGAACTACTCATCCCCTACAGGGGTCTCATTTTCACTTTGCCGCCCGTTCATCGCGTATTCATTTTGCGGAAAGAATAATAGGCTGCAGCTGAGAAAAAAACCCGCCTAAAGGGTGAAATCAACCGTCGAATTTCATTAATTCGCGGGGGAAAAGCAACCTCTTCCCCAACCAAGCCGCATTAATCAAGCAAAAATAAAAATGGCCTGTTTTTTGCTTATTGATTTTTAGTCCCCCTCAACATCACCAAGTTTTGAAATTGATAAGGAGTGTGTATGATACGCATCATTGAAAAATGGAATGACGCGGAATTAATTTACGACGATTACGGTTATCATTTGCGCGTATTTTTGGGAGATCAACTCAGATCGATCATCAATGTGACGGCCGAAAATGACGACGAAGCGATTAAAAGAGCGCGGCGCGCGATCTATCTTTTCCTGTCCTGATGCGGACCGGCCGAAAGTCCGGCCAATGCCGTCTAGCCGTTGGTCGGATGAGTCGGCATACCCGAGCGCGTTTTTTCCGCACTGGGCAATAGACGCGCCAAAGCAGTTTCCAGAAGCACTATCCCAATTCGTCTTTCTTTTCTTAAAGACATATGGGATATCGGCTCGCCGCGCGGCATTGATTTTAAAAACGCCGGAGTTTTGCCATAATGGCAAAAAACCAACGCACACCGCCAATGCGCACTCATCCTCGCTTTTTCTATTGCCTCGGGCTCGCGCTTTTCTGGACCGCTTTCATCTGGTCCGGTATCCGTCCGAAGGACTATCCCACATGGATCCTCGAAACCCTGCCCGCCGTTATCGGAATCCTCATCGTTATCGCCACCCGCAGGCGCTTCCCGCTGACGCCGCTAGCTTACTGGCTGATCATCGCACACAGCGTGATCCTGATGATCGGCGGCCATTACACTTACGCGGAAGTCCCGTTGTTCGACACGCTTAAAGACATTTTCGGCTTCGAACGCAACAATTACGACAAACTCGGCCATTTCATGCAGGGCTTCAATCCGGCGATCGTCTCCCGGGAGATCCTGATCCGCAACCGGGTGCTCCGGAAGCCGTCATGGCTAAACTTCATGATCGTCTGTTTTTGCCTGGCGGTCGCCGCCTTTTACGAAATGATCGAATGGTGGACGGCCCTGCTCAGTAAAGATGCCGCCGAAGCCTTTCTCGGCACGCAAGGCTACGTCTGGGATACGCAGTCGGACATGGCGTGGGCCTTGCTGGGCGCCATACTGGCATTGAGCGGTTTGCACCGACTGCACGACCGGCAATTGGCACCGCTCGCCGCCACACCCGGCTTCGGAAGATCATAAAATCTGATGAAGACCGGGCACCTCTACAACAGCGCCGCAACACATCATGCTCCCGATCGGATGGCTTCGGACATATGAGACAGCTCAAAAATATCTGCGTCTATTGCGGCTCAAGCCCCGGTAGCCGGGAGGCCTATGCCGGAAAAGCCCGCGCGCTTGCCGAAACGCTGGTTAACCGCGGTATCGGCCTCGTCTACGGCGGCGCGAGCATCGGCCTGATGGGCATGATTGCGGACCATGTACTGCGGCTCGGCGGCAGGGCGGTCGGGGTGATTCCGGAAGCCTTGATGCACAAGGAAGTCGCGCATTATCGATTAACGGAACTACATGTCACCCACTCGATGCACGAACGCAAGATGCGAATGGCGGAACTGGCCGACGGCTTTATCGCCCTACCCGGCGGCCTCGGCACCCTGGAGGAACTTTTCGAGATCTGGACCTGGGCCCAGCTCGGCTTTCACGGCAAACCGTGCGGCCTGCTCAATGCGGAAGGCTATTACGATCCGCTGATCGAATTTCTGGACCATGCCGTGACGGAACAATTCGTCCGTCCGTCGCACCGTTCGATGCTGATCGTGGAAAGCGAGCCCGAAAAGCTGCTGGACCGCTTTGCGGATTACCGGGTCCCGGCCGTAAAAATCTGGGTAGAGAAGGATGAAACATGAGGCAGCCTGGATACCCTTCTCATCTGCGCAAAAAAAACTCAGAGGATAAAATCCAAAGATAAGAGCTTTCATTTCGAGTAAACGGCCTTTTTAAAGAAAAACGCGTCATTCCGGCAGGGATTGCCGGAATCCCGAAGCCAGGGATGGCAAGCTCCAATACATTCCTGAACTCTGGATCTCGCCAATCCCTGCCGAGGCATCGATCCGACTGACCGCCGCCGACATGGCGGCCAATGAAGCCAGCAGCATCATCGGCCGATGCACTTCCGGCCGCCGCCGCTGCCATACGCCAATGCCCACGAAACCGGCGAAGATCAGAATGCTGACGATCGGGACGGCCATGAATTGTTTGGGAGACAATCCCCATATTCTCAATTCGGACGGACTGATCAGCGTCGCCTCGATCCCGAGCCGAAAGCCGAGGATCGCAATACAGGCCGCCAGCCCTGCCCCGATGCGCCCCAGCATCCGGTGAATACGGCGGTTGCCCGTCATGATCAACAGCGGCTGGACCAGGAACAACAGTATCCACGCCGACATACCGATGCCGTGCAGAATGAGTAAGGTACGTATCGGCGGCGCGAGTTCGCGGCCCGGATAAGCCTTACCTTGCAGATAAAAGTGCTGGAAACCGAGGAGCATCAGCACCAGCGGCAATGCTGCTGCGATGAAATAGAATAGGCGAGCGGGATTGCGCGAAACGGATTTTCCGAACGGCCAGCGGAAAACGAAATTTGACGGGAATTCATACCGGAACGGTTCCTTATTTAAATTTCGACGAGAGGCAATTGTGAAGCTTATGGCGCTTAACGTAAAGCTAATTCAGAGACTTGGAATAAAAACGATGTCATAAATGTAGGGCGGATGCCGGCAGGCGATCCGCCAGTTGGCAGTTGCCTATGGCGGAACCGCTATCGCGTTCCGCCTTACACGGATTAGCGTCAGCGCAATCGGAGGGGATGGGGAACGCTGCGGGCCGGCTGCAACGGCTGCTTTTTCTTATGCTCCCAATACAAATTAATAAAGTTACCCGCCAATATTAATCCCGAACCCAAAACCAAAAACTCATCGACACGCTCACTGTAAAGCGCATAGCCAACCAGCGCTATGAGCGGTAAGCGCAGGAAATCTAAGGGTACCACTACCGAAGCATCCGCCAGGGAAAATGCTCGCACCATGCAGTAGTGCGCGCTGAGCCCGGCAATGCCGACCACGATGAGCCAAGGCCAATGCGCCGCTGCCGGGGTAGCCCAATTAAACACCGCCGGCACCAAACCTAAAGGGAGCTGAACCAACATCATGTAAAAGAGAATGCACAGCGGCGTGTCCAACCCCGCCAGCCTCTTGGTCAATGTATGAGACAGTCCATACGCAAAGGCACCGGCCAACATTACAAGCGCTGCCGGATGCATGACCGACCAGCCGGGGCGAAGGATGACCAAAACACCCGAGATGCCTAGAACAACCGCCAGCCCCCGAGTCGCGGAGATACGCTCACCCAGCAGGAATGCCGCGAATACTACCGTCCAAAGCGGCACTGTGAACTCAATAGCAAACACAGCCCCCAGCGGAATAAGCGCAATGGCATAGAACCAACCGAACTGCCCGCAAAAGTGAACAAAGTTCCGCCCGAAATGCAGTCTAACGTTCCGAAACGAGACTTGCGCCCAACCCGCCCTTGTGAGTATGGCCGAGATAACAAGCAAGCCGATGAGACTGCGGATGGCAAGAAGCTGGAACGTGCCAAAGTTCGCGGAAAGTTCGCGCACCGCAACCGCCATTGCGGAAAAGGAGAGTAAAGCGCCCGTCATCCAGGCGGCAGCGACAACTAAGGGGTGACGCATAGGCGTAACGCCTCCTTTCCGGTTCTACCCACAATTGGCCATCCCAAATGACGCAAAACATTTCATCACAGGCATACTTCGCATTTTTGAAAAATAAGAAGAACAACTCGTAGGATGTGCCGACGAAGGAGGCGCATCAATCGCGAACGATGCGCTTCACTTTGTTCAGCACATCCTACGGCCCTATCGCGTTCCGCCTTACACGGGTTTATTACGTCTTGAATAATGACTCCCATGCATCCTCAGGCGGCTTATCCTATCACACCCCCATCCATTTACGGATCACGTCAACCTTCACCCGAATCTACGCTTTCTTCAATCATTTCCGGCTGAATCGCATGGATTTTTATTAGAGGCTCAGGGTTCCAGTTCCGAACGGCCCACTCCAGCATTTCCGAACAAGAAGCATCCCTCAGCCCAACCGGCGGCTCTTGCTTCAATAACTCCAGCAACCGAAACATCACGGCAGACGTATTCCGCATCGTCACCGCCTCGGCCAGCGTCTGCTTGCTGAGTTTGCAGCCGTGGCTGTCGATGATGATCGGCACGTGCAGGTAGGAAGGCCTCGGCAGGCCGAGCAATTGCTGCAGGTAAATCTGTTTCGGGGTCGAATCGACGAGGTCGAAGCCTCTGACGACATGGGTGACGCCTTGCAGGTGATCGTCAATCACGCAGGCGAACTGATAGGACATGATGCCTTCCTTGCGTTTCAGAATGAAGTCGCCATGCTCCTCGGCAAGGTTTTGGCGAATGCTTCCCTGCAAACGGTCATCGAAGCCGATGTCGCGGCCGTCGCTTTTGACGCGCAAAGCGTAAGGCCGATCGGTGGGAAAAACGGTCCGGTTTCGGCAAATACCGGGATAGATATCGTGCCTGCCGGGGCGTTCGGCGAGCGTTTTGCGGCTGCAGGTACAGGGATAGAGAAGGCCTGGCCGTTGCAGTTCTGAAAGCGCCTGTTCGTAGTCGGCCGGATGTTCGCTTTCGTAATAGACGGGACCGTCCCAATATAGGCCGTAGGCTTCCAGAGTGGTCAATATACTGTCGACCGAACCGGGCACATTGCGCGGAGTATCGATGTCGTCGATACGCAGCAGCCATCGGCCGCGATGGGCGCGCGCATCGAGATAGCTCGCAAGCGCCGTGTAGAGAGAACCGAGATGCAACGGGCCGGTCGGCGACGGCGCAAACCGGCCGACGTAGGGCTTACCGCCCGCCACGGCGCGGCGAAGGTTCAGCCCATTTGTTTTTCGCGGATCTCATCCAGAGTCTTGCAATCGATGCACAAGGTCGCGGTAGGACGCGCTTCCAAGCGACGGATGCCGATTTCGATGCCGCAGGATTCGCAGTAGCCGTAGCCGCCGGATTCGATTTCCTTCAACGCTTCGTCGATTTTCTTGATCAATCGGCGTTCGCGGTCGCGAGTCCTGAGTTCGAGGCTGAATTCGGATTCCTGTGTCGCCCGGTCGTTCGGATCGGGAAAATTGGCCGCGTCGTCCTGCATGTGGTGCACGGTGCGGTCCACTTCCCTCATCAATTCGGCTTTCCAGTTTCTCAGAATGGTCTCAAAATGCTTTAATTGAGCGTCACTCATGTATTCTTCGCCTTCTTTCTCGACATAGGGCGTAAAACTGAACGGTGATGCGCCAACTTTAGAACTTTCGATCATCCACTAACTCCCCAGGGATAGGCTAAATAAATCCTACATTTTTAGCAGAATCATTACGGATTGGCAAGATTTATTGGTATCATGCCGGATTTTGGAACGAGCGGCGACAGCATGAGCTTAAGGGTAGCGGAGCGGATTTCGGGCATACAACCTTTTTATGTGATGGAACTTTTGCGGCGGGCCAAGGAACTGGAAGCCGACGGCAAGGATATTATCCATATGGAGATCGGCGAGCCGGATTTTGCCACACCGCAAACGATTCTGAAGGCGGCGCTTGCGCATACCGCGACCGGCGACGTGAAATATACGCCGGCGGCCGGCCTGACCGAACTCCGGCAAAAGATCGCCGCGTTTTACCGGCGCCGTTACGGCGTGAACATTCCCGAACAGCGCGTCTTCGTGACGCCGGGCGCGACCGGCGCCTTCCTGCTGGCTTTGGGAGCCAGTTTGAATCCGGGCGAGGAAGTCCTGATGGCCGACCCATGCTATCCCTGCAACAGCAATTTCGTGCAGCTTTACGACGGCAAAACGCGCACCATCCCGGTCGATGCGGACAGCCATTACCAGTTGACCACCAAACTGATCGAACGCCACTGGTCGGCCGAAACGAAAGGCGTCCTGATCGCCTCGCCTTCCAACCCGACCGGCACGCTGATCCCGCGCGCCGAATTGCAAAAAACGATCGAGGCGACCCGCCGCCTCGGCGGCTGTTTTTATTCGGACGAGATTTACCACGGCCTGGTCTATGGCGAAAAGGCCGCGACCGCGCTCGAATTCAGCGACGACGTTTTCGTGATCAACAGCTTTTCGAAATATTTCGGAATGACCGGCTGGCGGATCGGCTGGCTGATCGTACCGGAGCTGTTTATCGAAGCGGCCGAAAAATTGTCGCAGAACATCTTCATTTCGACTTCGAGCGACGCCCAGCATGCCGCATTGGCCGCCTTCGACGAATCCACGCTCGCCGAGCTTGAAGACCGGCGCCGGGAATTCGAAAAACGGCGCGACTTCCTGTACGATGCGCTGGTGCGGCTCGGCTTCGACATCCCGATCAAACCGGCAGGCGCTTTTTATATCTACGCGCGCTGTGCGAAGTTTACCGACGACAGCTTCCAATTCGCGCTCGACCTGCTCGAAAACGAAGGCGTCGCGGTCACGCCCGGCAAGGATTTCGGGCTGCACGAAGCCCATCACGCCCTGCGCTTCGCCTACACGACCTCGCTGGACAGGCTGGCGGAAGCGGTGCGGCGCCTCGAACGATTTCTCGACGCAAGGTAATTTATGGCAATCACGACACTCTCGGCATCCGAACTGCACGAACGCCTGGTGCAAGGCGAAGACCTTTTTCTGCTCGATGTCAGGGAACCCCAGGAATACCGCTACGCCAACATCGCCGGCAGCACGCTGATTCCGCTGCGGCAGATTCCCGCCCGGATCGGCGAACTCGATCCGGAGCGGCATATCGTGGTGATCTGTCATCACGGCATGCGCAGTATGCAGGCCGCGACTTATCTGGCCCATCAAGGCTTTCAGAATATCGCGAATCTGACCGGCGGGATCGACGCCTGGTCGCTCCAATGCGACAGTGCGGTTCTCCGGTATTGAGATCAAGGCTCGGGGCGCCGTGCGCCGCTCCAAGCCTTCAAACAGCAGGATTGCAAGCCGCACCTCCTCAACCGGCTGCCGATAACCCGGTCCGTTCCTAGCCAAAGGCGGTGGCTCTTTGCGCATTTCCCAAACGATTGAAATCAAAGCTTTTCCTAAAGTTAAAAACCTAATATAATGGCCCGTTTTACCGGGGCTTTGCCTCATCCTTGCTTTACTGTCCCGCCCAAGCGGGGCGGAAGGCTTCAACCGTAAGGAAAAATCATGCGACATTATGAAATCGTCTTTTTAGTCCATCCTGACCAAAGCGCTCAGGTGCCGGCGATGATCGACCGCTACAAAGCGATCATCGAGGGCGCTTCCGGCGCGATTCACCGTCTGGAAGACTGGGGCCGCAGACACCTGGCCTACCCGATCAACAAAATTCACAAAGCGCATTACGTGCTGATGAACATCGAGTGCGACCAGCCGACGCTGGCGGAACTGGAAAGCAGCTTCCGTTTCAACGACGCGATCCTGCGCAGCATGACCCTGGTGCAAAAACAGGCGGTCACCACGCCTTCCCCGATCGCAACCCAGGCGGCTGAAGAGAGCAAGAACGCCGAAGCCAAAGCCAAAGAAGCCGCCGCACGCGCCGCTGCAGTTGAAGGAGCCGATACCGACGAGATCGAATCCGACTTCGAAGGCGACGAACCGGCTTCCGAATAACCCATCAACCTGACAGGATACGAGAATACCCATGGCACGTAACGCAAGACGTAAAGCAAAAGGCTTGGGCGCCGGCAACGGCGTTGAAATCGATTACAAAGACCTGAATCTGCTGGGCGACTATGTCACCGAAACCGGCAAAATCGTCCCCAGCCGCATCACCGGCGTCAGCGCCAAATACCAAAGACAGTTGTGCACCGCGATCAAGCGCGCGCGCTACATCGCGCTGCTGCCCTATTGCGACGCGCATAAATAATCGAGTCTGGGCGAGACAGTGAAAATTTTGGCGGATTACATCATGCGCGGACGGACGCAGGCCATTATCGTGGCCTCGACGCTGGCGCTGCTGTCGCTGAAGTTTCCACCGGTCAGCGTTCTCAGCTCGGCCTCCGTGGCCCTGGTCACATTGCGGCACGGCGCTCTCGAAGGGGTGTATATTCTGTTCGGCGCCGGCATCGCCGCCGCGCTGCTCGGCTTTTTCGCGATCGACAACTACCAGTTTGCCTTGTTCTATGCATTGCTGCTGTGGCTGCCGGTCTGGATGATCTCGATCATCCTCAGGGAAGGCCGCCGGTTGTCCCTCGCGGTCGAAATTGCGGTCTTTATCGGCATCCTGGGCGTTGCGGGTTTTTATCTGTACGAACCCGACCCCGCCGCCATGTGGGCCGGTCTGCTCGAACAGATGATCCAGCAAACCCAGGCGCCGATCAAGGACACCAAGATCTGGATCGACAACTTTGCCCATTACATGACCGGCCTGTTTGCCGCCGGCACCGTGTTCAGCCTGCTGTTCGGGCTGTTCCTGGGCCGCTGGTGGCAGTCGCTGCTGTTCAATCCGGGCGGGTTCAAACAGGAATATCTGGCGCTCGGCACCGGCCCGAAACTGGCAATCAGCAGCCTAGCCATACTGGCAGCCGCCTTCTTTACCACGGGAACGCTGTCGGAAATCGCCTGGAACATGACCATTTTACTGTTTACGCTCTATACCGTGATCGGCGCTTCGGTGCTGCATGTGGTATTTTCGCAAACCAAAATGAGCCGTTTTGCGGTGCCGCTGTTTTATGTAACGCTGATCCTGGTCCCCCAAGTCCTACCGCCGGTCGCGATCGTCGGACTGATCGACGCGTGGCTTGACATACGTAAAAAAAATTCGAATCAATCAGGCGCCTGAAGGCGCCATTTATCGGCTAAACGTCCGAATAAGAGGATTAAAAGATGGAAGTTATTTTGCTTGAAAAAATAGCGAACTTGGGCGGTCTGGGTGACAAAGTCACGATCAAGGCCGGCTACGGCAGAAATTACCTGATACCGACCGGCAAGGCGGTAGCGGCGACCCCGCAGAAAATTGCCGAGTTTGAAGCGCGCCGCGCCGAACTCGAAAAAACCGCCGCCGAAAAACTGGCTGCCGCAAAGGCCCGCGCCGAGGCGCTCGGCAAACTGCAAATCGTAATCGCCCATAAAGCGGGCGATGAAGGCAGATTGTTCGGTTCGGTCGGCACCCACAACATTGCGGAAGCGATCACTGCCGCAGGCGTCGCGGTCGAGAAATCCGAAGTTCGCCTGCCGCACGGCGCGATCCGCCACGTCGGCGAAGTTTCGATCGACATCAACCTGCATTCCGATGTCGTGGTGACGCTGCCGATCACAATCGCCGCGGAATAAAAAACGGTTTTACCGATTCTTTCCGGGCGCCGTTCGGCGCCCGGCTCCTGCCCAACCCTCCCTGGCAGGCTAGAGCATTTTCATATCGCTTATAGGGAGATAATGCCGTTAAGTCAAACCGTCATCTCGGCAGGGATTCATGCCAGGCTTTCCTGCCTGGCCCCCTTCGGGTCAATGCAAATCTGTTCCAGACAGATTTGTGCCGAGATCCAGACTGCAGGGATGCATTAAAGCTTGCCATCCCTGGCTTCTGGATTCGGCAACCGCTCCCTGCGTTGCCCTCGATCGCGTGTTCCCGACGCGATCTACCTCGCCCTTCCTTGGGCTCGTATCTCCTGCCTCCCTGCAGTCGTCCGGCAAATCCCTGCCGGAATGACGCGTTTCCCCTCACTTTGCGGCATAGCTTATGACCGTACACCCAAAACGAAAATGCTCTAGCGTCGATGTGCTTGCCTTTTCTTCGAGCGCAGATTCCGTCCGCGCCCGCTTTCCCTCTCCAGCCTTACGGGATGATGTTTAAACAAATTCCCGCGCTTTGGCAAATGCGTCCCTGAAGTCCAGATACCACGGCTGCTCGGCATCCAGCAATAATCTCAAGAGTTTGTTTTGCAGTTTGTATTTGACGTCGCCCACCGCCAGCGCGCCAATACCGACCGCGCCTTGCGCCCGCTCCGCATATACCAGCGGCTCACCCCTATGGCTACGCTTGATTCCCTCGATGCCGAGCGGCGGCACCGCATTGACATCGGCGGCGACTTTCAGGTTTTTCGCCGTTTTCAACACGCCGGCATTCAATACCTGCACGCCGGCTTTCGCCGTGCAGAAAATCACGTCGACATCGGCGATCAATTCGGCTTTTTCCGCATCGGAACTCGCAAACGCGCCTTTGATATGGCAGCCGAAGCGGCGGTTATAAGCCGCAGCGATTTCGTTCGCGGTATCGAGGGACAAATGATCGACGATCGCAACATCGAGCCCCGCCTGGGAAGCGATCACTGCGGTCGTAATGCCGATCGCGCCGGTGCCGCCGAAAACCAGCGCCTTGCACTCCTTGAACGATTTGCCGTGCTTAACGGCCAATTCTTTTTCGACGCAGGCAACCAGCGCGGCCGCGGTCGTAAAAGCGCCGCTCGGATCGGCCAGCACCGAAATTTCGAACGGCGGCACCATTGCGCGCCTGCAGGCGGCCAGCATGTCGATCGCCAATCCGATGTCGCGCCCGCCGATAAAGATTGCGGTGCGCTTGACGCCGGACGGCCCCCGCGAAAAAATCGCATCCTGAGCCAACCCATTGACATTGTCCAGCTTCACGTTGCTGTACGGTATCAGCACATCGAAACCGGCATCCACAGCCATGTTGATGTCGAACGGACTATTGTTAGGCATCGGGTCGAGCATGTGAAGTACGCTGCGTTTTTCCATCGGGTGATCCTTGTCTTGTTGCGGATAAGCTTAATATAGAGGGGAACGGTTAAAATATAAAGAGAGCATCTCGATCGGCAGGAAAAGCCGATGCAACAAGTTGCCCAGGCATGCGGCAATGCTGCGCCGGATCTCGCAGATCAATCCGGCCCGAACGCGCTGGAAACCGGACATTCTCCGAAACGGCCGGTTTCCAGCAAGAAAATCAAGGATTGGCCTTGATATATTCCCTCGCCACTTCGAAAGCATGTTCGAAATGCAGATAGACCGGCTTTTCGGAGTTGAGCATTTTTTTCAGCAGCAAATTCTGTGCCTGATATTTCACATTCCCGATCGCCAGCGCGCCGATACCGACCGCACCACTGATCGAACCGGCAATCGGCGTGCCGTTATGGAACGCATCGACGCCGGCAATACCGGCCGGAGGCACCGCATTCACGTCAGCCGCGACTTTCAGCTGCGGCGCCGAGGCGATCAATTGCGCGCTCAGCAGTTCGATGCCCGCCGCCCCGGTCGCGAACACCACATCGGCGGTCTTGATGTATTCGGCTTTATCCGCATCGGCGCCCGCGAAGATGGTGATTTTACCTTCGCCGAATTCATTGCTGCACAAATCGGCCACGCTTTGCGCTCTTTCGAGCTGGCGGCCGATAATTCTGACATGGGCGCCTGTGCGGGCCGCAATTACCGCTGCCGCCTGCCCGACCGGCCCGGTCCCGCCGAGCGCCAGAATGTTTTTACCTTCCAGCGTGGTATTGAATTTGGCGATCAATTCGCGCTCGACCGCTGCCACCATGCCCGCGGCAGTCGTGAAAGCGCCGCTCGGGTCAGCAAATACGGAGACTTCGAAAGGCGGAACCATCGACCGTTTGGCGATCTTGAGCATGTCCATCGCCTGTTTGGTGTCCCGTCCACCGATAAAAATTCCGGTGCGCTTCAGATTTTTCGCGCTTCGCGAGAAAATCGCGTCCTGAACCAGCCCCTGCACTTCGCTCGGCTCGACGTTGATATAAGGAACAGCCGAAACCCAGCCCGCATCCATCGCCATATTGACGTCGAACGGGCTCAAATTTTTGGCGGTCGTTAACATGTGTAGAATAAACGGTTTTTCCATGATATCCCCTTGGCTAAAATAACCGGAGAGTATAAAAGAATTTTGCCGGTAAAAACAGCGGAGGCCGCGATACGGTTCAAAATAGCCCCGAATTTGTGTATGATCGCCGGTTTTCGCAACGAAATGGTAGCTCATGCCTACCCGTAAAGCCCAACAGCGCCGCGCCGCCCATCAGGCCCGCGACCGGCAGACCGACAAGGATACGCTCAGCATCGAAATCTGCGCCCGCCTGATCGCTCGGCCCGAGTATCGGGCCGCTTCCACCGCGATGTGGTATATCGGCTGCAAATCCGAGGTCGGAACGCTGGCGGCCCTGCGTAGCGAACTGGCCGGCCGCAAACGCATCGTGACTCCCTATTGCACCGTGGACGAACACGGACGGCGCAAGCTCGGCCTATGGCATCTTGAAGACCTTTCCGAACTGACGCCCGGCACCTGGAACATTCCGGAGCCACCTCAGACACGCAGGGGTGAAACGGGAAAAGAAATGCCGCCTTCCGAACTCGATGTCATCGTCGTTCCGGGCGTCGCGTTCGACCGTAACGGCAGACGCCTCGGCAACGGAGCCGGTTATTACGACCGCCTACTGGCCGAGATCCGGGAAGATGCGGTTTCATTCGGCGTTTGCTTCGAGTCGCAGCTTCTGGACCGGATCGAAACGGAATCGCATGATGTCCCGATGGATTTCGTGGTTACCGAGAAAAACCTTTACACCGGCAAAAGCCGGAGAGCGGCGCGATGAACTTGAGCGCAATCAAAGCCGCACTGCCCTCCTCGCCCGCGTTCGTGATCGACAGGGACGCGCTGCTTGCAAATCTGCGAGCGCTGGAGGCGCTAAAAAAACACAGCGACGTCCGGGTGCTCTATTCGATCAAATCGCTGCCCCTGTCGCGGGTATTGCAGGAGGCAAAACCCTACGTCGACGGCTTTTCGGTCAGCTCGCTGTTCGAAGCCCGGCTCGCGCAGGAAGCGCTGTCGAAACCGGGCAGCGTACATTTGACGACGCCCGGTCTCCGGCCCGACCAGATAGACGCTCTCAGCACGCAGTGCAGCCATATCAGCTTCAATTCACTGGGTCAGTTTCGGCGTTTCGCGCCGGCGCTGGGAGACAAGGTTTCTTCCGGCCTGCGGATCAACCCGAAATTATCCGGGCTGAACGACGTCCGCTTCGATCCCTGCCGGCCGCATTCGAAACTCGGCGTTCCGATCGAGGATCTCGCCAGCCTCGAATCCTGGCAAGGTATTGCCGGCCTGCATCTGCATAACAGCTTTGCGGCGACCGGCTATACGACGCTGACCGAAACCCTGCAAAAAGTCGAGGACTGCCTGAGCGATAGACTGAAGCAGTTGGAGTGGATCAATCTCGGCGGCGGCTATTTATACGGCGGCATCGCCGACCAGCGGCCGTTCATCGATGCCGTCCGAAGGCTCCGCAGCCGCTACGGCGTACAGGCTTATATCGAACCGGGCAAAGCGGTGGTCGGAAATGCGGGCCACCTGATTTCGACGGTGCTGGATGTTTTCGAAAGCGACGGCAAAACCGTCGCGGTCCTGGACACCAGCGTCAACCATCATCCGGAAGTATTCGAATACCAGCGCCGGCCCGACCTGGCCGAAGCAGCGCCGGACGGAAGCTACCCGGCGATTTTGGCGGGCTGCACCTGCCTGGCCGGCGATCTTTTCGGCGAATACCGGTTCGCCGCACCGCTCGCGATCGGCGACAAAGTCGTCTTCAAGCATGTCGGCGCCTACAGCCTGATCAAGGCAAACCGCTTCAACGGCTGCAATCTGCCCGATATCTATATCGCCGCCGGCGGCGGACTGGAATGCGTGAAGCAATTCAGCTATGAAGAATTCCGCAATCAATGGAGCTGCGACCGGGATTTGCCCGAAAACGCGAAAGAAAACGCCGCCATCACGGTCTAACATCATTCACTTATCCGGAGGAACAGCCATGAAAGCCATCCTGATGACCGCCGTCGGCGGCCCCGAAGTTTTGTCCCTGCAAGAAATCGACGAACCGCAGATCACCTCGCCGACCGAAATCAAGGTCAAACTGCATGCGGCCGGCGTCAATCCGATCGACACCAAAGTCCGCCGCCGGGGCGTATTCTTTCCGAACCCGCTGCCGGCGGTGTTGGGCTGCGACGGTGCCGGCAAAGTGGTCGCGGTCGGTTCGGCGGCGGACCGTTTCAAACCCGGCGACAAGGTCTGGTTCTGCCACGGCGGACTCGGCCGCGAGCAAGGCAATTACGCCGAATATACGGTGCTGGACCAACGCTGGGCCGCCCCGATGCCGGTTTCCCTGTCGTATGCCGAAGCGGCCGCCGCCCCGCTGGTGTTGATCACCGCCTGGGGCGCGCTCTTTGACCGCGGCGGCCTCGAAGCGGGCCAGACCGTGCTGGTCCATGCCGGCGCGGGCGGCGTAGGCCATGTCGCGATTCAATTGGCGAAACTGAAAGGCGCGCGCGTAATCACCACGGTCAGTTCGGCGCAAAAAGCCGAGTTTGTCAAAGCGCTGGGAGCGGACCATACGGTCGATTACAAAACCGAAGGCGGCTTTGCCGAAGCGGTCAACCGCCTGACCGACGGCAAAGGCTGCGACCTGGTCTTCGATACGGTAGGCCCGTCCGTTTTTGAAGAAAGCATCCCGGTCACCGCGCATTTCGGGCGTCTCGTCACGATTCTCGAACCCGGCGCACTCAATTGGGGCGAAGCCAGAATCCGAAATCTGCTGATCGGTTTCGAACTGATGCTGACGCCGATGCTGCGGGATTTGGATGCGGCCCGGGACAAACAGATCGCCATGCTGAATCAATGCGCCGAATGGATCGATCAAGGGCGGTTAAAGATCCATCTCAGCAACCGAATGGCGCTCGAAGACGCCGCCGAGGCGCATGAACTCATCGAAGCAGGCCACACGCAAGGGAAAATCGTATTGACAATGTGACGTAAACCGGCAGCCGGTCCCGATAAAAAAAGGCGCTTAACCTGGTCGATTAAGCGCCCATATCCATAACAACATTGGAGAGAGGAGGAGAAAATAATCACGCTGTCCATAGAGTACGTAGTCTATCAAGCATTTTTAATGCCAATCCCTTTACTATCTCCCTTAACCGCCCAAAAATCAGCGTCCGGAAGACGAACCCCTCGCCTGCCATAGCGGTACAGAGCGGACAACGTCAACCCGATCGGGGCTTCGGCTTAAACCCATGACGGCATCGAGCTTGAATCCACATACCGAATCATTGACGAAAAGCCCCCAAACCCACCGGTTTCCGCGATTTACCTGTCGATTTTGCCCAATTGTAGTGCGTATGTCACATCTTTGAGGCAAATTTAACATACGGCCCGCCCAGATCCCTGCAAAGAATTACCGGCCAGTCCGCCCGCTCCTGGGCTACCGGATGCCGCAGAATTTTTGAACTGTTGTAAAACTCGGTTGTTTATTTAAAATGAAAGAGCCTTTACGAAATCGTAATCGGTTGAATCAGGAGCGAGAATATGAAAACGAAAATGATCCGTTTTTTCCAGGTCGTGGCGCTGTTACCGATATTCGCAATAGGCTTGCCCCGGACCGAAGCGGCGGCCGTTCTCCCTTTGGCGAATAATCCCTTGCCTGAGATGCTCAAAAAAGTCGTTCCCGGCGTGGTGAACATCTCGACCCGGACGCGCATCCGCTTCGAAGAAAATCCGCTGTTCAGAGATCCGTTTTTCCGCCAGTTTTTCGACATTCCGAACATGCCCCTGGAACGGGAGCAGCAAAGCCTGGGCTCGGGAGTGATTATCGACGCCGGCAAAGGTTATATCCTTACCAACAACCACGTGATCGACAAAGCCGACAAGATCACCGTCACCCTGCAGGACGGCCAGAACGTGGACGCGAAGCTGGTCGGCAGCGACCCGACGACCGACATTGCTCTGATCCAGATCAAAAACGGCCATCTGGTCGAATTGCCCAAAGGCAATTCCGACCAGTTGCGGGTAGGCGATTTCGTGGTCGCCATCGGCAGCCCTTTCGGGCTGGGTCAGACCGTCACGTCCGGCATCGTCAGTGCGCTGGGCCGTACCAGCCTGGGTATCGAGGGCTACGAAGACTTCATTCAAACCGACGCCTCGATCAATCCCGGCAACTCAGGAGGCGCTCTGGTCAACCTGAACGGCGAACTGGTCGGAATCAATACCGCGATCGTCGGCCCCAGCGGCGGCAACGTCGGCATCGGCTTCGCGATTCCGATCAATCTGGCCAATCAGGTGGCCAATCAGATCATCCATTTCGGCAAGATTCAACGCGGACAACTGGGCGTCCAGATCCAGGACCTGACGCCGGCCCTGGCCAACGCATTCGGGATCCGCCAGCAGCACGGCGCGGTGATCGCCGGCATCGTTTCCGGCTCGGCGGCCGAGAAAGCGGGACTGGAGCGCGGCGACGTAGTCATCGCCGTCAACGGCCAGCCGGTGGAATCGGCCACCAAGCTGCACAATCAAATCGCCTTGATGCAGGTCGGCGACCAGGTCAATATGGATATCCTGCGCAACGGCGAGGAACTGAACATCAAGGCGCGAATCGGCAAGACGGTCGAGGCGAAGCGGTTACAACCTTATTGATTCCAGCCGGAGCCCGCTGCCGGAAGATTCACTGCTGCCTTGTTACATCGGGCTCCCCTTACCCATTGGATAATCGACGGAGTAAAGCCATGACTGAACACCTTATTTCCTGCGACCTTCACGACTATATCGAAGTGGCCTGCATGCACAACTACCGGGTCGAACTCGTCTTGAAGGGAGGCGAAGTGATCGAAGGCAAGGCGCTCGATGTGCTGACCTCTCCCGAAAAACGGGAGTTTTTGGTGATCGACAACGGCGGGCAAAAGCAGCAGGTTGAACTGACCCAGTTGCACAAAATGATCGCATTGACGCCGAATGCATCTTTCAACGAAGTCGAGTTCAAAACCCGTGCGTAAGACGGTTGATGCAGTTGAAGAGAAAATACCCGGTATCGCGTGGCTGAAAATGCATGATTGAACGATTTGTTACTCGAAGCAAAGCCCGTGTTTCGATAGGGCTAAATCGACGGGGCTGCGCATTCGCGCCTAAGCTTTGGTAAAATATTGCCGTTTTTTCATACCGTTTTTAAACCATTCATGTCTAACACTATTCGCATCGAAAGATTTAGCGGCAAAGCCATCGAGCCTTACATCAAGGAGCTAGCCCGCTTGAGAATCCAGGTATTCCGCGAATTTCCGTATTTGTACGACGGCACCTACGAATACGAAGAGAAATACCTGCAAACCTATCTGAACTGCCCGCAAAGCGTGATCGTGATTGCGTTCGACGGCGACAAGATCGTCGGCGCCTCGACTGCGATCCCGATGCAGTACGAAACTGAAGAAATGCAGCGACCGTTCATCGAAAACGGCTACGACCTAAGCGAAATCTTTTATTGCAGCGAATCGGTGCTGGACAAGCATTATCGCGGCCTCGGCATCGGTGTGCGCTTTTTCGAGGAGCGCGAGGCGCATGCGCAGGAACTGGGCGGTTTCAAGTACATCACCTTCTGCTGCGTCGAACGCCCGGCCGACCACCCGCGCCGGCCGGCCGATTACGTGCCGCTCGACAAATTCTGGAACAAGCGCGGCTACGTAAAACATCCCGAACTGAAGACGACCTATCTCTGGAAAGACTTGGACGACGCGGTCGAAACCCCGAAACCGATGACCTTCTGGCTGAAGCATGAAAGTTAAGATCGCCGCCGCCCAATACGACATCGGCTTCCTGGAAAACTGGGACGCCTACCGGCAAAAAATCGAGCGCTGGGTTAACGAAGCCGCCGCCGAGGGCGCGAAGATCCTGCTGTTTCCCGAATACGGCAGCATGGAGCTCGCCTCGCTGTTCGGCCGGGACATCTATGCGTCGCTGAGCAAACAGCTCACGGCGATGCAGTCGCTGCTGGACGGTTACATCGAGCTGCACCGCGGACTCGCTCATCAACATGGCTGCTATATCCAGTCCGGCACCTTTCCGGTCCGGATCGAAGGCGAGATTTACCGCAACCGCGCCTACCTGTTCATGCCGAACGGCGAGTTCGACTATCAGGACAAGATGATGATGACCCGCTTCGAGAACGAGCAGTGGCTGATCAATCGCGGCCTCGAACTGAAGTGTTTCGATACCGAATACGGCCGGATCGCGATCAATATCTGTTACGACAGCGAATTCCCGATGCTGGCGCGGAAACAAGTCGAGGCGGGTGCGAATCTGATCCTGGTGCCGAGCTGCACCGACACGCTGGCCGGCTATCATCGGGTCCGGATCGGCTGCCAGGCGCGCGCGCTCGAAAACCAGTGCTATGTGGTGCAGTCGCCGACGGTGGGACTGGCGCCCTGGTCCGAAGCGGTGGACGTGAATATCGGCGCGGCGGCAATCTATACACCGGTCGACCGCGGCTTTCCGGATAACGGCATTCTGGCGATCGGCGAACTGAACGCGGCGCAGTGGGTATTCGCGGAAATCGATCCGGACGAAATCGCGAAAGTGCGCGAAAACGGCCAGGTGTTCAATTATCGGGACTGGCCGCTGCAGCAGGCGGCAAGCCTTTAGTTGCGGCGCATCCGCAACCGGGAAATTCGCGGCCTAAGACCTGCCAGGTTTTTAAAACCTGGCAGGTCTCTCCGAGCCGCTGCCTTCACCTTTTTCATGCCCTAACCCAGATAATCCGCGGGGTTGAGAAAAAACATCAGCTTCCAGTCCTCCGCCTGGCCGGAATAGCGGCCGAAGCGGGGAATCAAGCTGATGAGCGAGTAATGCAGATGCGGCGGCCTGGCGCGGGCATTGCCGGTATTCCCGACCTTGCCGACGACGCTTCCCTGAGATACCCATTCCCCGGCTCTGACCGCGGCCGAATCCAGATGCGCATAATAGTGCAGCCGCCATTTCGGATCGAGTACCGCCAGCGCCTTACCCCCCAGTTTCAATTCGCCCTGGAACACGACCAGCCCGGAAACCGCCGCCAGCGCGTCCGTTCCGCGCGGGGTGAAAATATCGATCCCTTTATGGACGCCGGACGCACCCCAGACGGGGCTCCAGAAAGACGCCGGATTCCAATCCCTGGGAGCGGGGCCTTTGACCGGAATGATGATACCTTGCTCGAAAAAAAGGCCGATGCCGAACAAAAAGAAAATCGGGACCAGGACAGCGAGTCCGAACCCAAGTTTGCTTTTCTTGAAGCTGGCAGTCATTGGCGTATAGTCCTAACCGAATATAAGTGCACATTGAAGCAGTCGCCGACCGGAGTCAGCATGCGCCCTCCGGGCTTCAGCTGCTTGATCAGAGGCGGCGGAATATGGCTGGCGGCCGCGGTGACCAGCACCGCGTCGAACGGCGCCGCTTCGGGCCAGCCGTAGTAGCCGTCGCCGGTACGGGTATGGATGTTCGCAAGCCCGAGTCTGGCGATCCGCTCGCGGGCGGCCGCCAGAGGTTCGACAATTTCGATGGTGTACACTTCGGCGCCGACCGCGCCGAGCACCACCGCCTGGTAGGCCGAACCGGTGCCGATTTCGAGCACCTTGTCGCCGGGCTTCGCATCAAGCAACTCGGTCATCACCGCGACGATGTAAGGCTGCGAAATGGTCTGGCCGTGGCCGATCGGCAGGGGACGGTTCTGATAGGCATACGGCCGCATCTCCTCGCCGACGAACTGGTGCCTGGGTACTTTGCCCAATGCCGCCCTGACCTCGGAAGACAGCCCTTTCCGCCCCAAAAGCCCCGCCGTCTACGCCATATTCGCTTCGATCTCGGCCACCATCGCCGCGCGCTGCGGTACGTAGGCATCGGTTTCGGCGCGGGCGAAACCCGCGAAAAAGAGCAGCAATACCGCAGTCCGCATACAGGTTGGATAGATCATGGCGAAGTTCCTTCCTCCGAATTTAGCTATGCGACCTTTGCGCTTGCGATTAGTGCCATTTTTTCAAATGATCCTTATCCACCAAAGGCACAAAGGCAACATCGAGGATCTTGCCGAGCTTGTTGTCACCGTGCTCCTGTTTTTCCAGCACGATCAACTCCTGGTGCTCGAAAGGCCGGCCGACCGGAATCACCAGCCGGCCGCCCGCTTTCAGTTGCGCGATCAACGGCTCGGGAATATAAGGCGCGGCGGCGGTGACGATCACGCCGTCGTACGGGGCCTGTTCCGGCCAGCCTTCATAGCCGTTGCCGGTCTTCACGTGAATATTCCGATAGCCGAGCTTTTCGAAACGGGCTGCGGCTTCGACGCTCAAGTCCTCTATCACCTCGACCGTATAAACCTGCCCCGCCAGGAGCGACAGAATCGCGGACTGGTAACCCGAACCGGTGCCGATCTCCAGGATCCTGTCGGTCAGTTTGGCGCCGAGCAGATCGGTCATCAGCGCGACGATGAACGGCTGAGAGATGGTCTGCCCGTAACCGATCGGCAAGGGGCCGTTGTCGAACGCCATCGGTTCCATGCCGGGCGCGACAAACTGCTCGCGCGGCACCTTCCTCATCGCCGCCATCACCTCCGGCGAAAGCGCTTTGCGGCCGGTCAGAAAGGCGGTGGACTGCGTTTCCTGTTTGATGTCTTCCAGCATGCGATGAATATTTTTCATAGGACGTTGACCCGAAAAATCGACATAAATTTGGACTCCCGCGCCCCACAATATACTCGCTTCAGGATTACGGCCAATGAAATCTTCGCGCCGGGCTGCCGGCGGATTCCCGGCCGCGGTTTTGCAGGGGAGCGGATGCCGCAGCGCCGGCGTTTTCCCAGGCTTGGTAGAGAAAGCACGCATTTAGATGGTATGATGGGCAAAAAACGAACGTCTGGCGCAGGCTTGCGCAGCTTAAAGATTTTGTAAATGATCAGGAGAGGACGAGATGAGTGATTTGCCGAACAGTCTGAAATATGCCGCGACCCACGAATGGGCCAAACTGGAAAACGGCAACGTGGTGCGCGTCGGCATTACCGATTTCGCGCAGCAGGAGCTGGGCGATCTAGTATACGTCGAGCTGCCCGAGGTGGGCCGCCGGGTGAAGGCCAAGGAACAATGCGCGGTGGTCGAATCGGTCAAAACCGCCTCCGACTTGTACAGCCCGGTCTCGGGAGAAGTTGTCGAGGTCAACGAGTCCTTGTCCGACAGTCCCGAGCAAATCAATGACGCGCCCTACGATACCTGGATTTTTTGCGTAAAAACCGCAGAGGCTTCCGAACTGAGCAACTTAATGGACGCCGATGCCTATCAAGCGATGATCGAGGCCGAATAGGCGCCCGGACGCATCAATCCGTTTCAAAACAATTTTGTAGTAATGCATGGCATATCAAACTGAAAAAGGGTTTAAACGCATCCTCAATGCGTGCAGCTTTTCGGCGGCCGGCTTCAAAGCCGTCTGGACACATGAAGAAGCCTTCAGACAGGAAGTATTGATATTCCTGGTCACCACGCCGTTGGCGATCTGGCTGGGCCGGACGCCGATCGAAAAACTGCTGCTGATCGGCAGCGTGGTGCTGGTCTTGCTGGTCGAGCTGTTGAATTCGGCGATCGAGGCGACCGTCGACCGGGTCGGGCTGGAACGCCACGAGTTGTCGGGCCGGGCCAAAGACATCGGTTCCGCCGCCGTGATGCTGTCGCTGGTCTGGGCCGCCATCACTTGGACTTATATTTTAATAGGAGTTAAATCATGAGCGCATTGATCTGCGGTTCGATGGCCTACGACACGATCATGGTCTTCCATGACCGCTTCAAGAACCACATCCTGCCGGACAAGGTGCACATCCTGAACGTGTCGTTCCTGGTGCCGGTGATGCGCCGCGAGTTCGGCGGCTGCGCGGGCAACATCGCCTACAACCTGGGCCTGCTCGACGAAGATCCCTTGATCATGGCGACCGTCGGCCACGATTTTGAACCCTACATGCAATGGCTCTGCCAGAACGGCCTGTCGCGGGAATTCATCCGGATTCTCGACAACCATTACACCGGACAGGCTTATATCACCACCGACGAAGACGACAACCAGATCACCGCGTTCCATCCGGGCGCGATGAGCGAATCGCACCTGAATTCGGTACCGACCAACCGGGACGACATTACGATCGGCATCGTATCGCCGGACGGCAGGGACGGCATGCTGCTGCATGCGGCGCAGTTCAAGGAACTCGACATTCCGTTCATCTTCGATCCGGGCCAGGGCATTCCGATGTTCGACGGCGAAGAGCTCCTGACCTTCCTCGGCCAGGCTACCTGGGCGGTGGTCAACGATTACGAGTCCGAACTGCTGCAGCAGCGCACCGGCCTGTCGCTTCCGGAACTGGCCGGGCGCGTCGAGGCGTTGATCGTGACGCTCGGCGCACAAGGCTCGAAAATTTATACCCACGGCCGCTGCATCGAAATTCCTTCCGCCCAGCCGAAACAACTGCTCGACCCGACCGGCTGCGGCGATGCCTACCGCGCGGGCCTGCTGTACGGCCTGATGAACGAATTCGACTGGGAAGTGACCGGCCGGATCGCCTCCCTGATGGGCACGATCAAGATCGAGCATAACGGCACGCAGAACCACAGCTTCGACACGGAGGCTTTCAAACAGCGCTACCGTGAAAGCTTCGACGCCGAGTTCTGACCGACATGCTGAAAAATACCCAACACCTGCTGGACATCATGGCGCGCCTGCGCGATCCCGAACAAGGCTGCCCCTGGGACCTCAAGCAGGATTTCGCGACGCTGATCCCTTACCTGATCGAAGAGGCATACGAAGTCGTCGACGCGATCGAGCGCAACGACATGGACGATCTGCGCGCCGAACTCGGCGATCTGCTGCTGCAGGTGGTCTTTCATGCGCAGCTTGCGAAGGAGCACGGCCTGTTCGATTTCGAGCAGGTTTCCCAAAGCCTCTGCGACAAGCTGATCCGCCGGCATCCGCATGTGTTTGCGGACGCGGTCTTCGAAACCGACGCGGAGCGGCAGGCAGCCTGGGAACAGGCCAAGGACGAGGAACGCCAGGCGAAAGCGAAGCCGGAGGAGCCGGCCAGCGTGCTGGCGGGCGTCGCGGCCAGCCTCCCCGCCCTGCTCGAATGCGAAAAGATCCAGGACCGTGCCGCCCGGCACGGCTTCGACTGGCCCGATACGCCGCCGGTGTTCGACAAGGTGATGGAGGAACTCGAAGAAGTCAGGGAAGCCTGGAAGTCGGGCGATCCCCATCACATTCGCGAGGAAATCGGTGATCTGCTGCTGGTGGTCGTGAACCTGGCAAGGCATCTCGACGTGAATCCCGAACTGGCGCTGAAGGAAAGCACCAGAAAGTTCACGCGCCGCTTTCATTATATCGAACGGCAGGTCGCTTCCTCGGGGCGCAGTTTGACCGATTGCGACCTGTACGAACTCGACGCCTTCTGGCATCAGGCGAAACAGGCGCTCAAACGCAAGGCCGATTGACGGGCGATAGATCGGCAATATCCCTGCCGGACGGGACATACTTCCCCCGATGCCGTTAAGTTAAAAGGGAAGTACCCTGTAGGGTGGATAAGCGAAGCGCATCCGCCACACGGACGCCGGATACCCATAGAGCACAAAAGGGCGCTTCGCTTATCCGGTCTACCGAGTTCCTTAACTTAACGGCATTGTGCCGCTCCGTCCGCACCGTTTTCGCCGTTTCCGCATCTTCATAGGTTTTCATGAGACAAATCTTCTTCCTTTTAGCGCTGTCATTGCTGCTGATGACCTTCCGGCCCGCCGCGGCGCGCGAAAATCCGGGAGCACCCCAGACGCCGCCCCAATCGGAAGCGCTCCAGTGCGTCGCCTTCAGCCCCTACGTGAAAGGACTGAATCCCGATTACGGCCCGCATCCGTCGAAAGCCCGGATCGAGCAACTGCTCGACGTACTGGTCGAAAAGACGCCTTTCCGCTGCATCATGACCTACGGCGTCCTGAACGGCCTCGATGCGACCTTCGCGGCGGCCGAGGCCCGCGGAATCAAGGTGATCGCAATCCTCTGGCTCGACGACGATGTTGCCGTCAACTCGGCATCGATCTCGCACGGCATCGCGCTCGCCCGGACTTATCCGAACACGATCATCAAGCTCAGCTGCGGATCGGAAGTCCGGACCCGCCACGGTACTGCGCTGGACAGCGAGATCATCCGCTGCCTCGACGCGATGCGCGAAGCGAAGATTGCCCAGCCTATTACCACGATCGACACCTGGTGGGAATGGTGCAACCGCGCCACCCCGTGCCAGCAAACCGTTTTCGCCAACCGGGTCGACTGGATAGGGACCAATATCTTTCCCTGGTGGGAAAACAAGCACGCGGGCGTGCATTCGTGTACCCCCGCCGAAAAAGCCGCCGACTTCCATGTCCAGCGCCTGAATGAGATCAGGCGCACTTACCCCGACGTCGAGGTAATCCTGACCGAATTCGGCTGGCCTTATGCGCCCGAAGGCGGGACCGAAGTGAACGCACGCACCGGCGAGCATTGCGGTATCGCCGGGCGCCGGAACCAGGCGTTGGTGATCCGCTCCACGCTGGAAAAAATGGCCGAAAACCGATGGTCTTCGGTGATTTTCGAAGCCTTCTCGGAACCCTGGAAATCCCAAAAGGAGGGCTTATTCGGAGACTCCTGGGGAATCTGTGCGGGAGAGCCCCCCTACGAATGTCTGGACAATCTGGTTCCGCCGCCCGACCACGGCAAGCGGGATTGATTTCTATGGTTAACAAGTATCCTGAGTGGGATGTCAAAGCCGTTACAAATACATTTCTCCCCTTTTCAGTCTTTGCTAAAATAATAAAGACGGGTTTCTGCTTAAGTCGGATTTAGGGATCGAGCTGCCAGGATGAAAAACTTTTGTCTCCTTGCCGCGGAGTTTATGCGGCATACCGCTTAAATCGCCCTGATTTCTTCGGAGATCATTGCGGTCGACCTGCTTTACTCCAATCAGTCAGCCCCTCCTTGCACCCCGGCCTGTTTTGGATCGGTCAGAGTTTTCGAGATTTTTTCAATGCGTAAAGTAAAGTCGTTTGTTATTGTCCTGCTGACGTTCGGCGCGCTGCTGGCGGCCGGCGCCGCCCACGCGCGTCATGCCGCGATCCTGATCGATGCCGAAAACGGCAATGTCCTGCATGAAATCGACGCGACGCATCCCTGGTATCCCGCTTCGCTGACCAAGGTGATGACGCTGTACATGGCCTTTGAGGCGCTGGCCCAGGGGCGTATCGGACTGCATGACGGCATGACCGCTTCCTACCATGCTTCCCGGCAGCCGCAAAGCAAGCTGGGACTCCGCGCAGGCGAAATCCTGACCGTCGAAGAAGCCATCCTGGCGGTGATTACCCGCTCGGCGAACGATGCGGCGGTCGTGCTCGGCGAGCATTTGGGCGGCACCGAAGAGGCTTTCGCGGGGCAAATGACCGCCAAAGCGCGCCAACTGGGCATGTACAATACCCGCTTCATGAACGCGACCGGCCTGCCGAACGATCTGCAGGTCACCACATCCCGCGATCTGGCCGTCCTGGCCTGGAAAATCATGAAGCATTTTCCGAACTATTATCCCTATTTCGCCAGCCACGGCTTTTTCTTCAAAGGCCGTGAACTGCACGGCATCAACAAATTCACGGCCCGCTATCCCGGCGCGGAAGGGATGAAAACCGGCTTTACCTGCGGCTCGGGCTTCAACCTGATGAGTTCCGCATTGCAAAACGGCAAACGCTTGATCGGAATCATCCTGGGCGGCTCGACCAGCGCCGAACGTTACCAGTTGATGATGAACATGATGGATGCGGGCTTCTCCAACCGTTACGGCGACGGTTCCTACCGCAACATCGGCATGATGACCGCCAGCGCATCGGGCGAACCGCCCTATCAGCTCGACTGCGGCAAGCATCCTGGCATCCAGGCCGCTTCCGCGGCCGGCGACGGCAACTATCACCGCGTCGTAGACAGACAGCCCGCCGCCAAGCATTACCGCGCGCACAAGCCGCTTCGGACCGCTTCAGGCTATCATCGCCTTGCCGCCGGAAAGCAGGCCGCCCAAAAAGCCGCCGCCAAACGCAACGCTCCGGCCGTCCGAGCCAAGACCGCCCCAGGCAAACGCAGCGGCGTAACGCGGACCGCCCAGAAAACCGCCGTCACAAAGAAAAAGACCGTAAAGCCGGCCGCCAGCCAAAAAACGGTCAAGAAAACCAAAAAATCCAAGTAAATCATTTTTCGCAAAGCGCTCATCGCGATACACCCTTTCCAAGGGGCAAGTCGCTATAGAGTGCGCTGTGCGTACCTTTTCACCGCTGCTTGCAGGCAATGCGGCAGCGGGGGGCATCCTCATCGAGGCGATCATCCCGCAGAACGAACCCAGCAGCGACCTGTGTCTGGCGGCCGAAATAAGATTCATCATTCCAGCTCGACCTCGACGCGCCGGAAAAGGCCCAGCCGTAGCGACTCCGCCGCCCGGCCTTCCAGTTCCCGGCCCTCGATCGTCCGCTCGCTGCCGTCCCGGCCGTACAAACGGTAACGGCGCGGCATCGCCGCAGCGGAGCCGAAGGTATCCCTGCACTGGGGATTGCGATAAACCAGCAGAGTCGATCCGAATAAGGCGCAGGCCGCGCTGCCGGCCGGCAATTTCTCTTCCGTACCGAAAGGGTGAACGCATTGCGCATCCGCCATGAAAAACGACTTCGACAGCAGCGGCGCGGGACGGAAGCGCAGTTTTCCCCGCTCGGCGACGAAAGGCTCCGGCCCGAGGAAAAGGTAAAGCCACAGGTGCAAAAGCTCGACCGTCGAGCCCGACAGGCGCGCGACGCAGCCGCGCCCGTGCTGGCGCGGATCGACGGTGAAACCGCTGCTGACCAGAAAGCTGGAGCTTTCGGCCGGGTTGCGCCCGTATTCGGCGGGATCGTGAAAGGCCACCAGCAGTTGGTCGATCCGGCGGTAGAATTCATTGACCAGACCGGCCCGCACCATTTCCAGCACGAATTTGTAATGCAGGTGCAGGAAGATCGAGCCGTTCTCCAGCCAGCCGTAGTTGAAAATGCCGATCCTGCCCAGGTCCAGGGCATTTTCCCCGAGCGGAGCGTTCAGCAGGTACATGCCCAGCTTGTCATCGAACAATGCCGACTGATTTACCGCCTCATACAAGGCGCGGGCCTCTTGCGGTTCCGCGATGCGCAGCGCATGCACGAAACCCTCCAGAAACAGCGGCAGCGGTTTTTGGCGAAAGCGTATCACTTCCGCCCGGCCCGGCCCGATTTTCCGGTACTGCGCCGCTTCATAGGCAAAATAGGTAATGATCCCTTCCGGCCTGCGCGCTTTGACGATCGCCGCGTCCAGATGAGACGAAACCGTCTTCAAAAAGGCCCGCAAGCCGGCAATCGAACCCGGCCGTTCGGCGCCCGCAAAGCCCATGAAGGTCTTGTCCCGATAGGCTTCCTTCAAAGCCCCGCCGTCCCGCCAGAAGGAGTCATCCGTCAGGTTCGGGCGCTGCAGCAGCGCTTCCAGCCCGGCCATGAAATCGGCCAGTTCCGCCGGCAAGGAAAATTCGCCTTGCAGATCGGCCAGCGCTTGCGCAGTGAAGTCGACCAGGCGCTTGAGCTCGATCGTCTCGTTTACGGACGAACCGAACAGGCCGGGCAGGCCGTTCAACGCGTCGCACCAGCCCGGCCGGTCGGCCTCCATTTCGATCCCCACGCCGCCCGGGTCCAGGGAAGCCAGTTTATTCACCACGAGCGTCAGAATCTTGCCGAGCAGCGTGGTATAGACGATCTCGCCCTGCCCACCTTGGGCGCGGACCTGGTAGCGGCGCCGGGTTCGGGATTTGATCAAGGCCATCTTGTCGGAACGCGCCCGCACCGCGCCGAACTGGCGCACGCCTCGGGCGGTCATCACGTATTTTTCGGCGCGAGGCAAGACCGCATGGGTGGGATCGAAAAAGGTATAGGTTTTTTCCAGAAACAAACCCTGCAGGCGGTCCGGATAAACGGCCTGGTAATTGATCAGCAAATCCACCAGATAGGTCCAGTGATCGCTCCAATAGCCCCGGTCGAATTCCGCATCCTCGACTTCCTGCGCCTGCGCCAGAATGTCCTGCAAGATCGCCGGCCGCTCGGACGCGGCTTGTTCGAGCGCCGTCCAGAGCTCCGCGTATTTAAACTCGCGGTCGAACAACTTTTCCAGCGCCGGAAACCGGCCGGAATAAGACGCAAAGTTCTGAGGCGACTCGACAGCGAAACTTGAATTCCTGAGCGAACAAGGATTGTAGCCGTCCGGCTGGATCAGGTTGAAGAAATAGCGGATGTTTTTGGCATCCAGGGCCGGATCGAAAAAGAGGTCCAGTCGGCGGTTTTGCAGCACGTCGCGAAAATCGCCGTTGCCTTCCGAAAACGGCGTATCCCGGAGCAGAAAATCGTTGTAATCCCGCTCCAGATCGCCATGCTTGCGGCCGAACAGATACAGGCGCGCGCCGCCCGGCACGGCGGTCGGAAAACCGCCGCGCAGGCCGTTGTCCAGATAACACTGACGGACGTGCGCATCGAACAGCGGGCGGGCGGTTGCGGTAAAGGCAGGCCGAGTGATGCCCTCCGGCAAGCGGCGGTTGACCGCCCGTTTCGCCTCGAAAAAGCTCTCCGCATCGATCCCGGCCAGAAATGAGTCCAGGTCCGGCAGCGAAGGCGCATGGCCGTATAGGCCGTAAAATACCCGGCGCTCTCCCGGCCGGAGTTCGAGGGTCATTGCCTGGAAAGCCGAGGGCGTCCGGTTGGACGTCACTTGAGTGGAAAAATCCGGCCGATCTTCGGAGAAAAAGCGTTCCGGCCTGGATAAATCGCCCGCCAGGCCGAAAACCCGCTCGGCATCCACCACCGCACGGTTACGCTCGCCGTTCAAAAAACCCACGAAAAAATGGCCCGGTATCACCGGTTCGACCTCCGGGGTGTCGGACGGCCAAACCTTCAGTCGATAAAAAGGCCGGTTTTGCTCTACCCCTTCGACCCGCATGAAGGCTTCCGAGGTCCGGCTCATGAACTTGACGCCCCATTGATTGAGTCCGTAAGGCAAAACTTGCGGCAAACCGTCGACGATCTCGATGATGCGGGACTGCGCGGAGAGATTCACGATTTCGACCCGTCTGACCAGGCCCGCCACGAACGCTTCTTCCGGCAAGGTGAACATATCGGCCCGGATGCGGATCCCCACGCAGGGATTGATCTCATCGACCCCGACTTCGTGGGCTGTCACGTAGAGGCGCTGAATGACATCCGGCCCTGCCCGGCGCTGGAAAGGTTCGTGGGCGATCATCCGATCGCGATCGGCAAGCTTCAGAAAGGTCCGGAAGCCGCGGGATGGAGTGAGTTGATACGCCTTGTCGGCCGGATAAAACTCCAAAAAAGCCCCGTCCTTGTTGCGGATGCCGAAACTCGCGACGGCTTGGCCGCGATTGACGTAAAAAGCCCAGGCGGGGCGCCCCCGGATACCGGCAATCCCCGGCAAAAAACCGGCGAAAGGCGGCCGTTCGTTGTACTGCTCGATCACGAAACAGCGGTAATCGTCTCTGAAAGCGTAGGTCTGATTCATGATGCAGTTTCAGAATGTTTTGATTTCAGCGCAACCGGCGAAATCGTTCAAGGCGGGGATCCCGGCAAAGCGTTCCGGCGAGTTCATCGTCGATCGTCGAAAAGATAAGTCTTGATTCCGCGGGCGGGAATGGCGGTCTTGGCCTGTAATCCCGGAATCTTCAGATCAAAGTCGATCGCTTGGCTGGAGCGGTTCAACACCACGGCGGCCACCGTGCCGTCGGCGTTCAAAAACGCGGTCGATTCGAGCGCATCCGAGGTACTGGCGCAAACGACCCGGCGGGCGCCGGGACGAATGAAGCGCGAGAAATGCCCGATGTAATAGTAGGAACTTTGATAGCGAACCGCCCCGGCTTGCGTGTCGGCAATGATCGGCGCGCTGCAGAAATTATTCACGTGGTTCGGCCCGCCGTTCTCGTCCAGAACCAGGTTCCAGTCCACCCAGGCTGCCGTCCAACGGTTAAGGTCCTGGATGATCGAACGGGCATAGCGCTCGCCGGGCTCCCAGGCGCCGAGATGCGGCCAGCCTTCCTGGCAGCCCTCGGTAAAAATCAGGTGTTTGTCCGGGTAGGCATCGTGCGTCAATTGGACATTGTCGAAATGATCGCCGCAATACCAATGGAAGCCGATCCCCCAGACATAGCGCGCGGCGTCCGGATCGTCCAGGACGATTTTGGCCCGTTCAACCATCCGGTCGCGGTTGTGGTCCCAGATGATCAGTCTGACATCGGCGAGCCCGACGCGATGCAGGGCCGGGCCGAGATAATCCCTAACGAAATCGCGCTCTTCCTCGCCGGTATAGAGGCAGGAATCCCAGGTTTGCGAGGCTTCCGGCTCGTTCTGCACGGTCACTCCCCAGATCGGGATGCCCGCTTTCCCGTATTCCCGAACGTAGCGGACGTAATAATCGGCCCAGGCCTGACGGTACTCGGGTTTCAGCCGGCCGCCGCCGTTCATCCGCCGGTTCGTCTTCATCCAGGCCGGCGGGCTCCACGGCGAAGCGAACAGGCTGAGCTGCCCGCCGGCCAGTTCGATCGCGTCGCGTATCATCGGTATCAGGGTTCGCCTGTCCCGGTCGATGCTGAAGTGTTTCAGCTCGACATCGTCCTCGACCTCTGCGTAGGCATAGTTGCCGAGCGAGAAATCGCAGCTGTTGATAGGGGTCCGGCATACGGTGTAACCGTGGCCTTGCTGCGGCGAAAAATAGGCCGCCAGAATTTCCTGGCGCAACGAGGCGGGCATTCTGTCCAGCGTCGTTGCCCCCGCTTCGGTGAAAGCGCCGCCGAATCCCAGAAACGCCTGAAACTTGACCTGGGTGTCGATGAAAACCGCGGGGCCTCCAGGCTCAGAGGCCGGCACGAATTCGATCGGCGCCCGTTCCGCAAGCCGGTCGGCCGTGTCGCGGGCGGTACAGAATTGCCTTACAAGCCGCTGCGCTGTCATCCGGTTTTCTCCGAAGTCGTTTGATAATAAGCCGGCACCGGTGCTTTCAGCCCGGCAAAAATTCGGCTCGACGAAAGCCGAAAGGCGGCCCCGGAGCCCATTTCATTTGGAAAATGATAGCGAATCTTTGGCGCGGCTCATGAATTTTTTCAGCCATTATTTTTCAGGCGGGCGGCAGCCGTGACGGCAAAATACTGATAAAATTCCCGCGGTATTGCATTTGGCATGCATTCGCTATCTTAGCAATCCGTCCGATCCGGGCGGCGCCTGTTGAGCGTTGCGCATCCGGAAGGAAAATCACCGCCCCTGACTGCCCGCAGAAGCGGGCTATACGGCCCGGGCATGAACAAATACAACCCCCGTATCTCAAAGAGCACAATCCGTCATGACAACCCTCACGCCTTACGAGGCCATCGGAGGCGAACAGGCCATCCGCAGCCTGGTCGACCGGTTTTACTTCTATATGGACATCCTGCCCGAAGCGCAAGGCATTCGCGCAATGCATCAGCCCAGCCTGGCCTCCGCCAGGGACAAGCTGTTCAAGTTCATGTCCGGCTGGCTGGGAGGCCCCAATCTGTACATGGAAGAATTCGGCCACCCGATGCTGCGCGCCCGCCATTTTCCGTTCGCGATCGGCGAAGCGGAGCGCGACCAGTGGATGCTGTGCATGAATAAAGCCCTGGCGGAAATGATCATGGATCCGCAACTGAGAACCCATATGCAGGCAGCGCTGCAGCACCTTGCCACGCACATGATCAATCAGGAGACGGAGCGGCTGCCGTAACCCGCACGTCCCGGCAAGCCGATGATCTAAAAAACCTGAGTCGGGATAAGCCATGATGTCTGAGCGAGGCTGGGCGCTTACGGTCAGGCACGAAACAGCGTGTGCCCGACCTACCGGGCTAAATACCCTATTCATTAATTGATTTTTATCCCTGAATAGTTATGAGAAAATATCCGTTCATATAATTAATAAAAAGCTGGCGGGGTGTGCTTGTCGAAACGCGATAGTGAAGCGCCGAAGCGGAAACAGCGGCTCGTTGCAAAATACACTACATCACAATGAAAATCGCAACATTCACGTCTTCATCATGCCGCGTCATGGCCCTCTTACCAGTGCCGGCAAAATCCTCCGCAGGACGCATCGGAAATCTTCCCCTCCCCCGCGCCTAAACCGCTCATGCTTTAGTCATGTTCGATTATAGCGCTGCCTCCTTCATTATCTGCGCGTATATCCTGAGCGCGGGCATTCTGTTTTGGAATGGCGTACAATCGATCATGCTGGCCCGTACTGCCGGGAGCGATCGGCGCATATCCCTGAGCTTTGCGTGCTGCTGTTTGTGCGCGGCGGGGTATCAGATTTTTACCGCGCAATACAGTATCGCGCCGACACTGCGCGAGGCTGCCAATGCCTTGCGTTGGCAAACCGCCTGTGCTTTTGCTTTTTTCCCTGCCTTTATCGCTTATGTCGCAGCGCTTGCCGGACAGCCTTGCGGCAAGCGCTGCCTGATTGTCGCCGTCTCGGTTTTCGGGATGCTGCTGATTGCCAATCAGGCGTCCGAATACGGTTTGCGATACGATACGCCGGCGCGCTTCACGCCATCGATGAGTGTCTGGAACGCCGTCGGCTATCTGGCGATTGCCGGTACCCTGCTCTGGGCTTTGGCCCGCTCCCGGCGGATATACCGCCTCGGCGAACGGCGCATGGCTTTATCTCTGGCGTTTTCCGCAGGCTTGCTGATCGCAGCCGGAGGCTGGGATTTGCTGAGCGATTGGAGAGTGACCGCGCCTTATTATCTGACCGGATTCGGTTTTTTCGGTTTCGTGATATGGCACGGTACGCTGATGACGCTCGAGGTACGAAACCGCATCGACAGTCTGAAATCGGCCGACAGCCGATTGCGAACCGAAATCGAGCGCCGGATGCGGATTGAACGTATTCTGTCGGATCTGCGTAGCGGGATTTCGCGTCAATTCGGAACCGCCTTTCTCGAAGGGTTGGTACAACGCCTCACCCAGCATTTCGATGTCGATTATGCGCTGATCGGCCTGCTCGATGAACCCGGCAGGAACAGTATTACCACGCTGGCGGCCTGCGAGCGGGGCGCGTTGACTTCGAATCTGAGCTATCCTCTTACCGGTAGCCCGTGCGCCCAGGTTATCGGTCGTCACTGTACGCAGATATACGAAACCGACGTCCGCGCCAAATTTCCGGACGATGCGTTGATTCAGGCGTGGAATGTGGACAGTTATATCGGAACATCTTTTTTCGATTCCACGGGGCAGCCTCTCGGCATCGTCGTGATGGCGGGAACCCATCCGTTGAAAGATACCGAAATGATCATCGAGGCGCTCGACGTGTTCGCGGCCCGGATCGGCGCGGAAGTCGGCCGGTTAAAGGCGGAGATGGCGCTGCGGCATTCGCACGCGATATTGCAGACGCTTTCCGATGTGCAGCGCGATTTTCTGCTTAACCGGGATGTGGCCATCACCTTCGAACATATGCTGAATCCACTGCTGAATCTGAGCGAAAGCCAGTATGGCTTCATCGGCGAAGTGCTGATCGACGAGGCGGGCCGGCTCTACCTCAAGACGCATGTCTACAGCAATGTCGTCTGGGATGCGGACACGCGCCACCTCTATGAAAATACGCTGCAAAACGGTCTTGAGTTTCACAACCTGAATTCGCTGATCGGCGCGGTGCTAACCAGCGGCAAAGCCGTTTTGAGCAACGATGCGCCTCATGATCATCGGCGCGCCGGCCTTCCCTCTGGGCATCCGGCCATCGATTCGTTCCTGGGTTTGCCGATTTATCAGGGCGACGACATGATCGGCATGATCGGACTCGCCAATCGGCCGGGCGGTTATAATCTGGAGATCGCGGCTTCGCTCGATCCTTTTTTGAGCACCTGTGCGGCTCTGCTGACCGGTTACCACGCCGAACGCAAACGGCAGGCAATGAAAGCGAAAATGCTGGAGAGCGAGGAGCGCTTTCATGTGTTGGCCGACAGTCTGCCGATCAAAATCTGGATGGCGGATCTCGAAGGGCGTTGTTTATGGTTCAATCGAGCCTGGCTGGATTTTACGGGCCGTCCGATGGAAGAAGAACTGGGTTACGGCTGGCTGAATGATGTGCATCCCAGGGATCGGGACGTGTGCCTGAACGGCTATCAAAACGCGATGGCCGCCAAGGAGCCGGTGGTGCTGGAATACCGCCTGCGCCGGCATGACGGCCAATTTCGCACCGTTCTGGACACCATGGCGCCGAGATTGCTGCCCGATGGGGCGGTCGTGGGTTTCGTGGGCGCCTGCATCGACCTGACGGAACATCGGGCTCTGCAAGCCCGAGTCGAGCATCTGGCCTATCACGACGCATTGACCGGTCTTCCGAACCGGGCGCTGTTGTCGACCCGCATCGAACAAACGTTGAGCTTCGCCCGGATCAGCGGCCATCAGGCGGCGGTATTGTTCGTCGACCTCGATCGTTTCAAAACGATCAACGACTCGCTGGGGCACGCGCTCGGCGACCTGCTGTTGCGGGAAACCGGGCTGAGGCTCGGCCAGGTGCTCCGCAAAGGCGATACGGTGGCGCGCATGGGCGGCGACGAATTCGTCATTTTACTGCCCCGGATTTTCAGCGCGCGGGAAACGGCGTTGGTCGCGGAAAAAATACTGGCGGTTCTGGCGCTTCCGTTCGATCTGTCCGGCTATACGCTGCATGTCACGACCAGCATCGGCATCAGTCTGTTTCCGCAGGACGGCCAGGACGGCGACACCCTGATCAAACATGCCGATGTCGCGCTTTATCAGGCCAAGGCACGCGGCCGCAACAATTTTCAGTTTTTCGACCCGGTGATGACCGAAGCCGGCGAACAGCGGCTGATGCTCGAAAACGACCTGCGCAAGGCGCTGCTTCGCGATGAATTCATACTCTACTATCAGCCGCGCATCGATCTATCGACAGGCAGCGTCACCAGCGTGGAAGCCTTGATCCGTTGGCAGCATCCGCAACGGGGATTGTTGGCACCGAACGCATTCATCCATCTGGCCGAAGAGATCGGACTGATCGGCGAAATCGGCCACTGGGTGCTGAACACAGCCTGCCGGCAATTGCGTGATTGGCGAAGCGAAGGGCTGACCGATCTGCGCATGGCGGTCAATGTGTCGGCCCGGCAACTTCACGATTCCGCATTCCACTGCCTGGTCGAGAAGACCCTGCTCGATGCGATGCTGCCGGCCGCCTGCCTCGAATTGGAACTCACCGAATCCTGTGTCATGGACAATCCCGAAAAAGCCATCGTTGTGCTGAACACAATAAGCCGCCTCGGCGTTCGTATCGCCATCGACGATTTCGGCACCGGCTATTCCAGCCTGGCCTATCTCAAGCGGCTGCCGGTCACTTGCCTGAAAATCGATCGCGCCTTCGTCCAGGGGATTCCCGAGGATGCGGAGGATGTGGCGATCGCCGAAACCATTCTGAGCATGGCCAAACATTTGGGTCTGGTCGTTGTGGCGGAGGGTATCGAAACCGAAGCCCAATGCGATTTTCTGGCGCGTCGCCACTGCAAGGAAGGTCAGGGCTATTGGTTCAGCCGACCTTTGCCGGCCGGCGACCTGATCAACTTCATCAACTCAACCGTACCGACATGACAATCGGGATGATCGTTGAGCCCGTGCACCCGAGTTACAGCGTTGATGACTCAAAATGAAACAACATCATAATAATGAGCCGATTTACCGCGCGTTGGTCGAAGCGGCTCCGATCGCAATGGTCATGGTGGATAACCGGGGCCACATCGTTCTTGTCAACAACCAGGCCGAGCGCATGTTCGGCGCCGTCCGCACCGATCTGGCCGGGCAGCCGGTCGAAGTGCTGCTGCCGGAACGCTTTCGGGCCGGCCACCCCGCTTCGCGCCACGATTTTTTCGCCCATCCCAAGGCGCGCGCGATGGGCGCCGGCCGGGACCTATACGCCAGGCGGCGCGACGGCAGCGAGTTTCCGGTCGAAATCGGCCTCAATCCGATCGAAACCGCCGAAGGGCCGATGGTGCTCGCCGCGATCGTCGATATCAGCGAACGCAAACGTCTTGAAAACCGTTTTCAGCAGGTGGTCGAATCCGTGCCCAACGGCATCGTGATGGTCAATCGCAGCGGTTTGATCGAGCTGGTCAACCCCCAGGCCGAGCGCATGTTCGGCGCTGTCCGCACCGATCTGGTCGGGCAGCCGGTCGAAATGCTGCTGCCGGAACGCTTTCGGGCTGAGCATCCCGCTTCGCGCCACGAGTTTTTCGCCCATCCCAAGGCGCGCGCGATGGGCGCCGGCCGGGACCTGTACGCTAGGCGGCGCGACGGCAGCGAATTTCCGGTCGAAATCGGCCTCAATCCGATCGAAACCGCCGAAGGACCGATGGTGCTCGCCGCCATCGTCGATATCAGCGAACGCAAACGCCTTGAAAACCGTTTTCAACAGGTGGTCGAATCCGTGCCCAACGGCATCGTGATGGTCAATCGCAACGGTTTGATCGAACTGGTCAACGCGCAAGCCGAGCGCATGTTCGGCATCTTGCGCGCCGAGCTGATCGGACAGCCGGTCGAAGTGCTGCTGCCGGAACGCTTTCGGGCCGACCATCCCGTTTCGCGCCACGATTTTTTCGCCCACCCCAAGGCTCGTGCGATGGGGGCGGGCCGGGATCTGTATGCCAGGCGGCGCGACGGCAGCGAATTTCCGGTCGAAATCGGCCTCAATCCGATCGAAACCGCCGAAGGGCCGATGGTGCTGGCCGCTATCGTCGATATCACCGAACGTAAACACGCCGAACAGGCACTTCGCGAAAGCGAGGAAAGCTTTCGCCTTCTGGTCGATGGCGTCAAGGAATATGCGATTTACATGCTCGATGTGGATGGCCATGTCATGAGCTGGAACGTCGGCGCCCAAAACATCAAGGGTTACAGTGCCGATGAAGTCCTGGGCCGTTCACCGGACATCTTCTATACCGAAGACGAAGTACGGTCGGGCTTGCCCGGGAAACATCTGCGTCTGGCTCGTGACCAGGGCTATTTTGAAGGTGACGTCCTTCAGGTACGCAAGGACGGTTCGACTTTCTGGGCCAACATCCTGCTGACCGCGTTGTACGATGAAACGGGGCTACATCAAGGGTATTCCAAGGTGACCCGCGACATCACCGAACACAAACGAACCCAGGAAACGATCAGCCGCGCGCTCGATGAAAAAACCACGTTGCTGAACGAAGTGCATCATCGGGTCAAGAACAATCTGCAAGTCATTTCCAGCCTGTTCAATTTGCAGGCTTTGCATACCTCGGACCCCGACGTGAAACAGGTCCTCGCCGAAAGCCAGGGGCGGGTACGGGCCATGGCGCTCATTCATCAGCTTCTCTACGAATGCAACGATTTTACCCGCATTCATCTCGACGACTATCTGGAGCGGCTCGGGCAATTGCTGATCACGTTGAACGCGCCGGCATCCAGCCGCGCCTCGGTACGAACCGAATCGGAAGGCTTCCCGGTCTACCTGGATCTGCACCGCGCCATACCGTGCGGCCTGCTGGTCACCGAATTGATCACCAATGCCTTTAAGCATGCGTTTCCCGACGGACGCAGCGGCGAAGTCCGCATTACGCTGAGTTGGGACGGCCAAGGCGACGCGTGTTTGTCGATCCGCGACAACGGCGTCGGCTTGCCCGAAGGCTTCTGTTTCGAACAGACTCGATCCTTGGGACTCAAACTCGTGCAGCGGCTGGCGGGACAAATCGAAGGCCAGCTGGAAAGAGGGCGGAGCAAAGACACGTGTTTTATGCTGTATTTCACGCCGATGATGGAGGATAACAAAACATGAAGCCGACCCGGATTTTATTGGTAGAGGACGAAAGCGTCATCGCCTTCGATCTCGAAATGCAATTGACCCACCTGAATTATGAAGTGGTGGCGATCGTCGCGAGCGGCGAACTGGCGATTGAGCGGGCCGGCGAACTGAATCCGGACATCGTGCTGATGGATATCAATCTGGCGGGCGACATGGACGGTATCGAAGCGGCGCGCAAAGTACGCGAACACTTCAAGATCCCGGTGGTGTTTTTAACCGCTTATGCCGAGGACGACATCCTGCAACGGGCGGAGGCGAGCCGGCCTTACGGCTATCTGGTCAAGCCCTGCGAGGGCCGGGAATTGCACGCCACTTTACAAATGGCCTTGGTGCGCCGAATGGCCGAGGCCCAGGTCGAAGCCAGCGAAGAGCGTCTTCGCCTGGCGCTGGATGCCGCGGGCCTGGGTATTTGGGAGTTTGATGTCGGCAGCCGGCGCGTCATTACCGGAGGCCATTTTTATTGCGTGATGGAAACGCCCGAGCAAATCGGGGAACCACCGTTGGAAACGTTACTGAAAGGGGTACAGGCAAGCGACCGGCCGGATGTCGAAGCCGCCCTAACCGAGGCGCTGAGCCAGGAAAAGCAATTGCACCGGTTTTTTCGGCATGATCACGACGACGGCCGCATCGCCTGGGTCGAGATGCACGCGAAATCCTATCCGGGCACGCGCGGCAAGATCACCCGCATCATCGGCGTCGTTCGCGACATTACCGAACAGCACGACTCCGAGGATCGGCTGAGAGCCGCCGCGGCCGTGTTCGACACCACGACCGAGGGTATTTTCATCGCCGACGACAGCCTTCGGATCATTACGGTGAATCCGGCTTTTCTACTGATTACCGGCTTCGAAAAACAAGAAGCCATCGGTGCCGATGTCAACCAACTATTGCTCGAAGCGCCGTTGCTCCCGGATTTTTTCGGTCGCATCGGCTCGATTCCCGGCGGGTACTGGCAGGGCGAACTGCGCTGTCGACATTCCGATGGGCATGGCTTTCCGGCCTGGGCCAGCATCAGCGTGGTGCGCGACATGACCGGCGCGGTTCAGCGCTATGTCGGCGCGCTGTCCGATATGTCCTTATTGCGCCATGCCGAAAACAACCTGACGCAGTTGGCCTTTTACGACTCGTTGACGAAACTGCCGTCCCGCCAGCTTTTCAACGACCGCCTGGAACGGGCGCTGGCCGGAACCGACAGCGAACCGATAGCGGGGGGATTGCTGCTTATCGATCTGGATCGTTTCAAAGAACTCAATGCGCGCCTGGGCCGGGTATGCTGCGATGCGCTTTTGCAAGACATCGCCAAGCGTATCGGGAGCGTACTGCAAAAAGCCGATACCGTTGCCCGCTTCGATGGCGACGAGTTTTTCGTGCTGTTGCCGCGTATTCGTCACAGCGACGATGCCGAGCGGACCGCGGCGAACCTGCTCGCTGCGATCGCAAGCCCGCCGCTGGCAGCGGCCCCGGAAACCGCCGTTTCGGCAAGCATCGGCATCGCCATGTACCCCAAAGATGGCGACGATCCTCAATCGCTGATGCAAGCGGCCGATCGAGCGCTATGCCGGGCCAAGGAGCAAGGCCGTAACCGTTACTGTTTATATGCGGCGTAAGGAATATGGAAAATTTGCGGCGCCGCCCCTCCCCCTCGCTTTTGAAACGGTACGCCTCATCGAGCGGCCTGAAATTCTGCATTTTTCGAAAGGCAACCCTTTCACTTTTTTCAAGGTAACGGAAAAAATAAGTCCAGTAACCTGTAGGGCGTTTTCGCGGCAGCAAAACGCCAGCATGCCTCAAAGCTATGGCGGATTGCCTAGCGGCGAATCCGCCCTACGGCCCTACGTGGGCTTTTGGAAACCCTTTCACTTTTTTCAACGTAACGAAAAGAATAAGTCCAGTAACCTGTAGGGCGTTTTCGCGGCAGCAAAACGCCAGCATGCCTCAAAGTTATGGCGGATTGCCTAGCGGCGAATCCGCCCTACGGCCCTGATAAACCCGAGTTTGAGCCAATAGCCGGAGGCTTGGCGCAACGTGACGGATTGGGGCGGCCTCTCGGGCAAATCAGACGAATTCATCAGTCACTTTTCCGGCACTGAAATGGATAAAAAACAGCACGGGATTATAACCAAACTCCACTGTCAGGAAGCGCAGTTCGCACCGTTTTTTTTTATCAAAACTTTCAGGCAGCCTTAGCCTTATAAACGGAAGAGAGCGAGACGCGGATCATTTCGTGTCTAATGAGAGCAGTCTGGCGTATACGGCCAGATCGTCCGCCGAGAAACAGCAGAAAATGACTTCTTCTATCGAAATCGGGCGGACCACCGTAGCGGAGACGGTCCGATAAGCGACTTCAGCCGCCAGTTCGACCGGATAGCCGTAAATACCGGTAGCGATGCACGGAAACGCCAGAGTCCGGATACCATGCTCGGCCGCAATTTCCAGCGAGCGCCGGTAGCACGATGCCAGCCGCTCAGGTTCGTTTCGTACCCCGCCGCGCCAGACGGGACCGACCGTATGGATCACATATCGGGCCGGCAACCGATAACCCCCGGTCAGCTTCGCATCGCCGATCTCGCAGCCGCCCAGCGTCCGGCATTCCCGCAGCAATTCGGGCCCGGCCGCGCGATGGATCGCGCCGTCCACGCCGCCTCCGCCCAGGAGGCTGCCATTAGCGGCATTGACGATCGCATCGACCGCCAAAGCGGTGATATCGGCCTGTATCGCAGTCAGTTTTACGGCCATGTCTCAGCTCCTAAGATAAAAAGTTCCGCCCGACGCGCGCTCCCGCCAAGGGCGAGAAAGCCGGCTACCAGCCGCCGCCCAGGTCGTAGATCGCATCCATCACAATGCCGGTGCCGATCGCAACCAACAGAATATCCGAAGCCACGCGCACGAACCGGTAACCCGGCGGCGGATAGCCCAACCCCAAGACGACGGGCTGCGGCACGTCGTAAAAAATCACATTGCGCGGCAAGGGACGGCCGATCGCCCACCTTCTTGCCAAGCCGGGCGGCACGCAGCCGTTGCCTTTCTTCACTAATCCCGGCGGGCAGCGGCCGCCGCGGTATTGATCGTAATAATAATTGTGCACGATGGTGCGGTGATTATCGACGAAATACCGGCCGCCGCTGTAACGGGGACGATCCGCGTTCTTATAGCGCGACCCGTCATTCCGGTCCGCCTGTCTCCCGCGCCGGTAATCCCGGCCGCCATCCCCACCGTGGAATTCCCTTCCCGAATAACCGCCCTGGCCTTGCCAGCGTTCGGCTTGGCGACTCTGTCCTCCGCGGGGGCCGCCGGTCCAGCCCGGCTTGTCCGCAAACGCCGGGCCTGCCGTAAACAGCGACGCGACAGCCGCCAAAATAAGGCATTTAGCCCGAAAACCCGATCGAATCATGACTTGTCTCCTCACAATGAATTTGCAACACTGAACCGGCAAGCCGTCCGCAAAGCCCTGGACTCCTCTGCATCGACGGCCTTTTCTCTGGGTATCAGCATACACATCGCCGATGAACATCGGCTTAATGAAGACTTGCGTTTATTTTTGGTCGCCAAGCGGCGCGTTCAATCGTCCTCGTCGGGGATTTGCGCGCGAAACTCCTGCGACAGCAGCATTTGGCCGCCGACCGACACGATGTCTTCGCCCGCCTTCAACGCGTCCCGAACGAAATAGCCTTCGGGCGAAGGCCGATAATTTCCGATCAAGCGCCGGCTAAAGGCTTCCGGACCGGTTCTGACATACACGAACGGCTGATCCATCGACCAGACCAGCGCCGATCCGGGAATGGTAACGCCGTCTTCCTGCGCGTTGCCATCCGGCAGCCACACGCTGACCGTCATGCCGGGCCTGACCCTGCTGCCGGAGGTCCGGAAAAAATAACTGGTTCCCTGCACGGCCTGATCGATCTGGGGTGTGGGCGAGATATAGACGGCCGCCTCGGCATTGGCGCGATTGCCTTCGGGATCGGCGAACGCCGCCGCATTCGGCAGCGGCAACGCCTTGCCGGCCGGCAGGGTGACCAGCAGCAGAGTCTCTTTGCCGTTCACGAAATCGCTCAATCGGTCCTTGCCGGCCTGAAATGCCCAATCGGCCAGTTCCGAGCCCCACGTCACCCGCGCCTCTTCGAGCACTGCATCGCTCTGGGCGCGCCGGGCATCGAACTGCGCCTTGTCGGTCTGCCAGAACGACTGCCGCTCCTGCATGACCCGCTTGGCCGCGACCCCATGCCGGTATAATTCTTCGGTGCGGCGAATGCTCTGGCCGGACTGGGCGAGCCGCGCGCCGGCGCTTTTCTGCTCGGACAGCGCGACCCGGTATTGGCTCCTCAGCGCCAAGAGCGGCTGGACATTGACCGCTCTGCCGTAGGCGGTGAATTCCGGCCGATATGGACTCGGCCGGACTTTCACGATCTCCAGGCCGGCCAGTTGTTGTTTCCGCCGGTCGAGACTGACGACCGGCATGCCTCCCGAATCTTCCGCCAGGGCCGGTTCCGCACCGCCTTCCTCCCCGGCATCGGCAGCGGCCGTCAGCGGCCCGCCAAGCGCAAACAACGCGGCCATGAGAAGTAACGAACGGAAACGCATCGCGAACATCGAGTAAAATTTAAGATCAAGACGAAAAATCGATAGCATAGCCGGTATGTCACCGTCCGTAAACCTGCCTAAGCCTCCGGCAAACCGCTCGACGCTTGAACGGGCGCCGCGAATTCGGGTTACAATGCCCGGCAGATTTTACTTTACCGAAAATGGAGCGTTTCCCGTGTTTTATAACCCCGAACTCGTCGACGAACTGAATGTGCTGGTCCGTTATAACCTGACCACCACGCAGGAAGGCATCAAGGTACATAAAAATGCCGATCCCCAAGTGATCGAAGCGACCCGGCGCCTGTTTCGCAAAGGCCTGGTCACGCACGAAGACGGCGGCTACCTGACCGCGCTCGGCCGCGAGACCGCCGAGCAGGTCCAGACCGTACTGGACATCCTGACCGCGGAGTGAAAAAAGCCCGGAGCCATTCCTTCCCACAGCGCCAGGAGAACGCCGCCGATGACCGACCATACATCCCCCACACCGCCCAATCGAACCTCGATCGTTCCGGTCGATCCGGCGATCGAAAACTATCTGCGCGGCTTGCTCGGCCGCACCGATACCCCTGTATTGCAGGATATGGAGTCCTTGGCCGTACAGAGAAGTTTTCCGATCGTCGGGCGCCTGGTCGGGGTGTTTCTGGAATCGCTGGCCCGATCGATCGGTGCTGAGAGCGTGTTCGAGTTCGGCAGCGGCTACGGTTATTCGGCCTACTGGTTTGCCCGCGCAGTGGGCTCCGAAGGCCGGATCGTCTGCACCGACGGCGATCCGCTGAACCGGTTCCAGGCCGAGCATTTTCTGAAAGTGGCCGGTTTATGGGAAAGGATCGATTTCCATACCGGATTCGCACAGGATATTTTCACCGGCACCCACGAACCGTTCGATATTTGCTATAACGACGTCGATAAAGGCGATTATCCGGAAGTCTGGCGCCTCGCCAAAGACCGGATCCGCCCCGGCGGACTCTATATCGCCGACAACGTGCTCTGGCACGGGCGTGTCGCAATGGACGAATATACCGACGTCGTGCCCGGCTGGACCGAAGCGATACTCGAACACAACGCGCTGATTTTCGGCGATCCCGACTTCGACGCGTACATCAACCCGATCCGGGACGGGGTGCTCGTCGCGCGCAAAAAAACCGGCTGACTTCGCCATGACCAAACCCGTCACCCCGCTGCTTGCCGCCGACACGATCATCGAACTGATCGACCTGCCCGAACGGCCTTTTATCCTGATCGAGCGCGCGTTTCCGCCCTACGGCTGGGCGATACCGGGCGGCTTTGTGGATGTGGGCGAAACGGTCGAACGGGCGGCGATCCGCGAAGCGAAAGAAGAGGTCGGGCTCGACGTGCGCCTGACCGCGCTGCTCGGCATTTATTCGGACCCGAAGCGCGATGCCCGCGGCCATACGGCGACCGCCTGCTATGTGGCCGAGGCGCACGGCATGCCCGTCGCCGCCGACGATGCGAAGAACTGCGGCATTTTCACATTTGCGACACTGCCCGAATTGCTGGCGTTCGATCATGCCCAGGTACTGGCCGACTACCGGAATTTTTTGGCGACGGGCCAAGTCACACCATTACGTTTTTAGCTAGACACGGGTAGGAGCATCCGTTTAACACCTACCTGCATAATCAATAGGCGCAAGAACGCCGCAGACTATGGAATTCGGCCATTTGTCCGCTTATGGCTACAGGGGGAAAACCAGCATGACAACACAATACATCTTTTCTTTCCAACAAGGCGACGGCAAAAACAAGGCGCTGCTCGGCGGCAAGGGCGCCAATTTGTGCGAAATGACTCAGATTGGCCTGAACGTGCCGCCGGGCTTCGTGATCTCGACCGAGGCCTGCCTGGATTATCTGCAACATCACCGGCTGCCGGGCGGACTGATGGACAATGTCAGGCGCCACATGCAGGAAATCGAACGGACGACCGGCAAGGCTTTCGGCGGCAAAAGCCAACCCTTGCTGGTTTCGGTGCGTTCGGGCTCGGCCATTTCAATGCCGGGCATGATGGACACGATCCTGAACCTCGGACTGAACCGGGAAACCTTGCAGGGCCTGATCGAAGCGACCGGCGATCCCCGCTTCGGCTTCGACGCCTACCGCCGCTTCATTCAACTGTTCGGCAAGGTCGCGCTCGGCATTCCGGACGAAAAATTCGACGCGCATTTCGAAGAGGTCAAAAGACAGGCGGGCATCAAGGCCGATGTCGCGCTCGACGTGGATCATCTAAAGGAGATCAGCGAGTCGTTCCTGCAGGTAGTCAGGGAAGAAACCGGCCGTCCTTTTCCCGAAGACGTCTACGAACAACTGGAGCTGGCGATCAAGGCGGTGTTCGATTCCTGGATGGGCCGGCGCGCGGTGGACTACCGGCGCGAGTTTCGCGTAACCGAAAAGATGGCCAACGGCACCGCGGCGAACATCGTCACGATGGTGTTCGGCAACATGGGCAACGACTGCGCGACCGGGGTCGGTTTTACCCGAAACCCCGGCACCGGCGCAAACGAAATGTACGGCGAATATCTGGTCAATGCGCAGGGCGAGGACGTGGTCGCGGGCATCCGCACGCCGAAACCGGTGCAGGAACTGGCCAAGGAAATGCCCGACCTGTACCGCCAGCTGTCCGAACTGCGCGACAAGCTCGAACAGCATTACCGCGAGGCACAGGATTTCGAATACACGATCGAACGCGGGGTGCTGTACTGCCTGCAAACGCGCAACGCGAAAATGAACGCGGCCGCGATGGTCCGGACCTCGGTCGAGATGGTCAAAGAAGGCCTGATCAGCAAGGAACGGGCGCTGCTCAGGATCAATCCGGAACTGCTCGAACAACTGCTGCATCCCCAGCTCGACCCGAACAACAAGATTCCGCCGCTCGCCCAGGGCCTGCCGGCTTCCCCCGGCGCGGCCTGCGGCAAATGCGTTTTCGACGCGGATACCGCGGCGATGATGGGCAAGGCCGGCGAAGCGGTGATCCTGCTCCGCGAGGAAACCAAGCCGGAAGACATCCACGGCTTTTTCGCCGCGCAGGGCATCCTGACCAGCCGCGGCGGCAAGACATCGCACGCGGCGGTCGTGGCGCGCGGGATGGGCAAGGCCTGCGTCGCGGGCGCCGAGGACATCCGGGTCGACGTCAGATCACGGCGCGCGCAGGTCGGCGAGGTGCTGATCCACGAAGGCGACATCATTACGATCGACGGCGGCACCGGACTGATCTATCTGGGCGAAATTCCGACCGTGGCGCCGACCGTTTCGGAAGAATTGCAGACGCTGCTGGGATGGGCCGACGAATACGCGGAGCTGAAGGTGCATGCGAATGCGGATACGCCGGAAGGCGCGAAGAAGGCGCTCGCCTACGGGGCGGCCGGCATCGGCCTGTGCCGCACCGAACGGATGTTCAACGCAAAAGAGCGTCTGCCGCTGGTAATCGACATGATCCTGGCCGAAGACCCGGAAAGCCGTGCCGCGGCGCTCGAAAAACTGTTCCCGATCCAGCGCGAAGACTTCGTGAAATTGTTTACCGCGATGGCGCCTTTTCCTGTAACCGTCCGCCTGCTCGATCCGCCGATGCACGAATTTCTGCCCAGCGAACATCAGTTGGAAGACGAAATCCAGGCATTGAAAAAGTACGAAACGGTGATCAAGGGCCAGCGCGTCACGCTGGAAACGCTGGCCGGGCATCTGACGACGCTGCCCGCCCCGTTCGATCTGTTGAACGAGGAGGTGATCAGCAAGGCAATCGCGAAAAAAGAACTGATGCTGAAAAAAGTCCGCGACCTGTACGAGGTGAATCCGATGCTGGGGCACCGTGGCGTCCGCCTGGGCATGTCGTATCCGGAAATCTACAAGATGCAGATCCGCTCGGTGCTGGAAGCCGCCGCGCTCTGCGCGCAGCAGGGCCTGAAGATTGCGCCCGAAATCATGGTGCCGCAGGTAATCACCGCCGAGGAGCTCAAGCGGGTCAAGGAATATGTCGCCGAAGTCCGGCAGGAGACCGAAACCCGCTACGGTCTGACGCTGGACTTCAAATTCGGCACGATGATCGAAACGGTCCGCGCCTGTACCCGCGCCGACCAGTTGGCCGAACTGGCCGAGTTTTTCTCGTTCGGCACCAACGATCTGACACAGGCAACTTTCTCGTTCTCGCGCGAAGACGCGGAAAACAAGTTTCTGCCATTGTATAACGAGGTCGGCCTGCTCGAAGACAATCCGTTCGAAGTGCTCGACGTCAAGGGCGTCGGGCAACTGATGAAGATGACCGCAGAATTCGGCCGCCACACCCGCCCCGGCCTGAAGATCGGCATCTGCGGCGAACAGGGCGGCCATCCGCAATCGATCCGCTTCTGCCACCATATCAAGCTGGATTATGTGTCGTGCTCGGCGCCGCGCATTCCAATCGCGCGTCTGGCCGCGGCGCATGCGAAACTCCTGGAACATGAGTTTTTCAATCACTCATAAACTCGATGCAGCCGGGCGGAAGCCGGGACTTTACTGTGTAAAAATCTGAGCTTGACCTTACAAGTCATCGAAAAGAACTCGATGGCATCTTACATTGACCGCCTCGCTTCGACCCTTTTCTACCCATATGCAATAATTTGCAAGGACAAGATAAGGACAAATAAGCTGTCATTTGAAAATATAAGTGCGATTATCTTGTGTAATCGCACATTTTGAGGTCAACATGCCTCCGAGTACGCTATCGCCAATGACTCGAACGCCGTTGATACAGCACGCCGGAAAAAATCAGGTGCCAATTACCGAGCCAAGCCAAGCAGTTCGATTGCCTAACGTACATCAAAATATAGAGAACCTAACCCCATGGCCCATGCCCGTATCACCCGCGTCGTATTACGAAACTACAAAAGTATTGGTTATTGCAACGTAAAATTGGACCAACTGACCTATTTAGTAGGGGCAAACGGTTCCGGTAAAAGCAATTTCCTCGATGCCTTGCACTTGGTACGAGATGCCTTGACAAGTTCGTTGGACAACGCATTAAACGAACGCGGGGGCCTGTCGGAAGTACGCAGATATTCCAGCGGCCATCCAAACCATTTCGGCATCCGTCTGGAATTCTCACTCGCTAATGGGCAAAAAGGACATTACGCATTCAATGTGGGAGCGCTCTCCGGCCAAGGTTACGAAGTGCAAACCGAGGAATGCGTATTGGTGGGTATTGGTAAAGGCCCATTTTTCCAGATCGATAAAGGCAAACTGCGCAACAGTAGCGAATCGACGTTCCCCTACGTGACTTCCGACCGCTTAGCATTGGTAGCCGCTTCCGGCTTGACCGAATTTCGTCCGGTTTTCGACCTGTTCTCAACAATGGGATTTTACAATTTGAATCCCAAATTAATGCGTGAACTGCAGAAACCGCAAGAGGGTAAGTTGCTAAAGCCGGTTGGCGAAAACATCGCTAGTGTCATTGGGCACTTAGAAAGAGTATCTCCGGAACGTATAGCCATCATCCAGGAATATTTGCAGACTGTCGTACCTATGGTTCATGGTGTGAAACGTAAGTCCATTGGCCCGATGGAAACCCTTGAATTTCGTCAGGACATGGCCGGCGCCAAGTATCCCTGGCGTTTTCTAGCGCAAAACATGTCTGACGGCACCTTAAGGGCATTGGGAGTATTGGCTGCACTGTTTCAAGGTAACCGGGATTACGCCCCCACCTTGATAGGTATCGAAGAGCCGGAGACGGCATTACATCCGGCGGCAAGTTCAGCTTTGCGCGAAGCGTTGAATAGGGCTTCGCAAGAAACTCAAATCATCGTCACCAGCCACAGTCCGGATCTGCTCGACGATCGGCAATTGAATGCCGATTCTTTATTGTCGGTGGTTTCCGAAAAAGGCGAAACCCGGATCGGCCCCATCGACGAAGCGTCTCGGCAAGCGATGCGAGACTCACTGTTCTCCGCAGGCGAGTTGCTGCGTCTAAATCAACTGGCTCCCGACCGCAAACAACTGGAAGCGCAAGAACAAAAACAAACCGATTTATTTGGAGACAGCCAGCCGTGATCAATGTGACTGCGATTGTGGAGGGCGATGGTGAAGTCATCGCTTTACCTGTCCTATTACGGCGACTCAACGAGTGGTTAACCCCGGAAGTCTATGTCGATGTAGGCTATCCGATTCGTGTCCGCCGAGACCGTTTCCTAAACAAGGATGACGAATTTCGCCGCCATCTCACTCTTGCCGCCAACAAATGCGGCGACGAAGGCTGGATATTAATCCTATTCGATGCGGACGATGACTGCCCCGCCGAACTGAGTCAAGAGATTTTGTGTCGCGCCCAAAGTATCGTCCCTCACCGTAAAATTTCCGTTGTGTTGGCAAACAGAGAGTACGAAGCCTGGTTTATCGCAGCCGCCGAATCGCTGCAGGGAAATCGAGGCTTCAATTGTGACCCGGCAAAGGCCATCGATCCCGAACGACCGCGCGATGCCAAGGGCTGGATCGAGGCTTGCATGGCCAACCGCTCGTATGGCGAAACGACCGATCAACCGGCATTTTCCGCGCAAATAGACTTGCAGCTAGCGTTTGACCGTAGTCGCTCGTTTAGAAAGCTGTGTAGCGAATGGAACAAACGGTCACAGGCTCCTAACCCGTAAGATGTGCCAAGTGTAGGATGTGCCGAGGCACGAGGCCCATCGATCGAGAAATTATTCTCACGCGAACGATGCGCTTCACTTCGTTCAGCACATCCTACGGCCCTTGATGCGGCAGGGCGGTAAGCAAGGATTTTAATGCGAATTAAGCGCTGCATCGGCGTTGCCTCATCAACTATTTGTAGAGAAAATCCCCTGCCCCCTTTTTCAAAGGGGGATGTCGCCAGCATACTTGCTCTCTTTTCAAAAAGGGGACGTCGTTTTGGCCATTGTTGAAGCGACTCTTGCTCTCGCCCCTTCGACAATGCCACTTTCCCCTCCCCTTTTGAAAAAGGGGCAGGGGGATTTTATTAGACTGCCTTCACAGCGCAACAGTCTTCAGCTCTTAATCCGTATTTAAACTGAATGTCACAAAGTACACTAAAACCAGCCACTTATTCTCACCTGGAGCAGTCAGAATAAGCTTTAAAAGACAGCAACAATGACGAAACTACTTAATCTCGCTGGCCTTTGCCTTAGTTTTAGTCATTAGATTTGGCGGGGGCCGATAGGATCGAAATTTTTTAGTAACGGTACATCGTCTTTGTTGACCCACAGCACATCCATGTTGTACGAACCTTGCGGCCCCCAGCCACCGAAAAACCTCTTGCCGTCCGGCGAGAACGACCAACACATGTCTTCGCCGGCGGTATTCACTGTGTCGCCAAGGTTCAGCGGTTCCTGCCATTCGCCCTTGGGATTCCGGTGCGAAATCCATTCGTCGTGGCCGCCGCGCGAACCCATGTCGGTGCGCGTGCTGGTAATCACCAGACTTTTGCCGTCTTTCGACAATCCGGTCCAGTGCAAATGATCCCGGTACGGCGAGTTGATCCGCATTCCCAAGCTTTGCGGTTTTTGCCAAGCGCCGTTTTTCTTTTCGACCTTCCAGATGTCGCTGTCCTGGGTGACGCCCGGTTGCTGATAGCTGAAATAAATCAGACTGTCCGATGCAATGATCGGGCAATGTTCCTCGCCGGTCGGTGTGTTGAGATGCGGCAGTTCCGGGACGTCATTCCAGCTCTTGGCTTGTTGCCAGATGCCATCGATTTTCTGCACTACGTACAAATCGCCGGTCGAAAGATTACCTGGCTGGTAGCGAGTGAAATAAATCGCGTTGCCATCGTCCGATAGGCTGGGCTCAAGTTCCCAGGCTTCGGTATTGATGTTTGGGCCCACCTTGGGATCGATGCCAGGCCCAAGATGAATCGGTGCCTGCCAAGCGCCATTGGCGCTGTGAGCCATCCAGATATCAAAGCTGTAAGGGGTGCCTTTGGACTCGATACTGCCCGGCCGAGTAGAAACAAACAAAACGGTTTTGCCATCGGCGCTGTAGGTCATTTCGAACTCCGCAGCATCGGAATTGATCGGCGCGCCGATGCTTTTGGCCAATGACGGTGCTTGGGCGCTCGCGCCGGAAGGCATGTCCATGCCCGGCATCGCATAAGACGGGCTCTGCATCAACAGCACTGCCAACCCGCCGATGGCGCAATTGAAGATAGAGAATCTTGATTTCATAGTAGATACCGAATAACAAAGGATGGGGCGAACGGAAACGAAGCCTTTCCCAGGCGTTTAAGCCTTGGGCTTTTCCGTCTCGAATAAAATGGCTTGCATCGGATAACGCGTCGGGCCAGAGCCGAACTCTTTTTTGAAGGCTTCGGCTAGCTGCTTGACAATATCCTCGGGATCGACGCCGCCTCGATCCCTGATTTCGAAAATCACCGGCGTGTATACCAAAGCCCGCGCAAACGCCGTCACATCGAGAATATCGTAGACGTGACGCTGCACGGAAATAACCACCGGATCAAACCCGATCTGAATCAACTGTTCCTTGAGCGGATCGATTTGATGGCAGGACACAGGATCGAATAAAAACTGCGGTGTATCCGACGGAAAATAGTGTTTAAAGACTTCGAAGCTCAAACTGGCAAACGGGTTATAGCGTTCCGAATCCCAGACACGGAACAAATAGCGACCGCCGGGCCTCAAGGTTCTGTAAACCTCGCGCAACCCCTTGTCGCGGTCGAAAAACATGATGCCGAATTGGCAGACCACGGCATCGAAGGATTCGTCATCGAACGGCAACGCAGTGGCGTCGGCATTCATGAACGTGACTTGTTCGCCGGGCTGAAACTTCTGCCGGGCCACGTCCATCATCGTATCGCTGATATCGATCGCGGTCAGGCGGGCTTCCTTCGCCAACAAATTGCGCATGTGGCGGGTGACGATACCGGTACCGGCAGCGATTTCCAGGACGTCCAGTGGCGCTTGTCCGGCAACGCGCCGAGCGGTATCGGCGCCGTAATGCTCGAATAGCACCGGTCCAAGATCACGATCGTACGGAATGACAACCTCATCAACGTAGCCCGGCATAATATTTTCCTTTGCCAACAATAAAGGGGGAATTTTTGAAAAAACAGGCAATAACTCTGCGTCCTTTCGCCTTCGTTTTATTGCAGCGAGTCTCCGCTTAACACGGAGCGAGATCCGCATTATGCTCGATTACATACATGAACCGAACCAGTGTACCGCGCTCGGCATGATCCTTGAACCAGCCGTTCTCCGCCATGCGCGCCTCGCACAAAAAGGCATTGCCTTCGTCGGCAAACTCGGGCTGAAGCATGCGAGAGAATTGGTAATTTTTTATCCAGTGATTGCGGATATTCGGAGTAAAGTCGTGCTGAACATAGCGGAATGACAGAGCCTGTAGCGCCTGATCCATGCGCGTATGGCCGGGCAACAAAATTGCATCGGAATCATGCTCCTCCTTGACCTGAAACGCCGCGATGATCATACGGCCGCCGGGCCGCAGTCTGGCATTGAGCTTGACCAGGATCTTATTGTAATCGCCCATGAAATAGATCGAATCGATGGCGAGAATAACATCATAATCGTCGCCGGGCAGTTCGTCATGAATCAGGTCTACGCACTGAAAATTCAACGTGCCGGCTTTATCGCGGTTTCTGTCTTGCGCCTGGGCAATGGCAGCATCCGCATAATCAAGGCCCAGGATATGACTGCCTGTTTTTTCGTGGAGGTATTCGGTGATGTAACCGTTTGAGCAGCCGACTTCCAGCACCTTCTCGCCAACGCTGAGCAATGAAGCCAAAAAACCCATTTCCTCAATATCCATCATGCCGTGTTGGCACAGGTCTATACCATAAACGGCCTTGCAGAAGCGTGAATGCGCCGGGCTTTCGGCCGCACGCCGAAAATATTCGTTGTACCAGGCCCTGGAAAACATTTCCATCTGACCCATCTCGGCCGTGTGGTTCATCAGTTCATTCATGCTCTGTTCCACGCTTACCTTACCCCATGAGCCGTTACAGCTCTTCTTGATCGAAATAACTATTATAAGCGACTGGCAAATGATTAAAATGCATGCCTAATATTGAATTTAGCATAAGGCCATTGCAAATATGCATAATCTAAATTGGGACGACTTGCGTTATTTCATTGAAGTAGTTCGTTCGGGTAATGTCACGGAGGCGGGGTTACGGCTCGGAGTGAATCAATCCACCGTGAGCCGGCGGGTTGCGCAACTGGAAAATCAACTAGGCAAAGCCTTGTTCGACCGTACTGCAAAAGGCTGGGTCATCACGCCGGTTGGGGAAAAGATCGTCGCGCTGGCGGAAGTGATGGCGAACCAAGCCAATGCCATTTATCGCAAGGTCGAAAGCGACTCCGAGGATATTTCGGGATTGATTAAAGTGACGGTTTCCGATGTATGCGCGAAGCGTTTTGTGTTGCCGGTTATCCGCGATTTCAAGCGAGATTATCCCGACGTCGATTTCGAACTCATCGCTGCCGAGGAAGTTTTGAATCTGGCTGGCCGCGAGGCCGACATTGCGATTCACGCCCTTATCGAGCCGCCGCCGAATGTGGTCGGCAAACGTATTTGCAGGCTTGCCTATTATGTTTACGGCCACCCGACGCTATGGCTAAACCTGTCGCCGGAAACACCGCCCTGTATCACCTGGATAGGCGATGGCGTCAGTTTGCCGTATTGGATCAAGAAAAATTTTCCCAAACTCAAGCGAGCTTACCGGACCAACTCCAGTGTAGCCATGTTCGAAATGTGCCGGGAAGGCCTAGGGCTGGCTTTACTCCCTTGTTCTTTAGCCGACGAGGCGGATGAACTGATACGCATCCCTGTTGAGTACACCGAATCGGGATCTGATATTTGGGTACTCAGCCATGTCGATTTGCGCACAACTGCAAGAGTTCGAGTCTTTCGAGATCGTATGGTCGCATTCCTGACCAACGAGATTGACTTATTGGAAGGACGTAAACCCAAAACCCGTAAAATGCGCCAAATGTAGGATGCGCCGAGGCACGAGGCGCATCGATCGAGGGAACTATTCTCACGCGAACGATGCGCTTCACTTCGTTCAGCACATCCTACGGCCCTTAATCCTAAAAACGTCAGACCCCATTTAGATGTCTATATTTTTGTTTCAAAACCTCCCGATTCCGCCCCCAGCGCCGCCCGCAAGGCGCCTTCCAGATCCGGATGGCGAAACAGGAAGCCGTGCATCAGCAACCGTTCGGGCAGCACCCGCTGGCTGCCCAATACCAGCTCAGACATTTCGCCGAGCAGCGTTTTCAACACGAAGGCGGGCAGCGGAAACAGCGCCGGACGGTGCAGGCAGCGCGCCAGTGTAGCGGTAAACTGCCGGTTCATGACCGGATTCGGCGCGGTCGCATTGTAGGGGCCCTGCATCGTTTCATCGGCGATCATCGTCTGCGCGATCCGGATCCAGTCTTCCCGATGTATCCAGGACATCCACTGCCGGCCGCTGCCGAGCCGGCCGCCGATGCCGAGGCGGAACGGCAACAGCATCCGCTGCAATAAGCCGCCGTCACCGGCAATCACCAGCCCGCTCCGCATCAGGCAGACCCGGACGCCGAACTCGGCCGCCCGGCTCGCCGCCTGTTCCCAGTCCGCGCATAACCGGTGCGAAAAATCGGGCCGAACGGACGATGCTTCGGTGAGAATCTGATCGCCCTGATCGCCGTAATAACCGACCGCCGAACCGTTGATCAGCAGCTTCGGCCTGACAGTCATCCGCTCGATGCAGGAGACCAGTTGTTCGGTCAAGCCGATCCGGCTTTCCCGGATCAGCCGTTTGCGCGCTTCGCTCCAGCGCGCGTCGAAAATCGGCGCGCCGGCCAGATTCACGATCACATCGAACGACGCGTCAGGCTGCAAAAAGCTCAAATGGCCGAGCCCTATCACTTCCGGACCGAAAACCCGTTCGACGTTCTCGGGGCTGCGGCTCAACACGGTCACCCAATGGCCTTCTCCGATCAGGGCTTTGACCAGGGCCTTGCCGATAAATCCGGTACCGCCGGTAACGAGAATTTTCATTTAAAGCCCTCCTAAAGTAATTGACTGCGCCGAATCCAAGCCCGAACCATTTACCGGGACAATATACCAGCTCGTAGGATGGATAAGCGAAGCGCATCCACCACGCAATTGCCGGATGCGCTTCGCTTATCCGGCCTACGCAATATCTTAACTTAACGGCATTGACCATATACTGGGACAATATACCAGCGAGGCTCGGGATGCCAACTCTCGCACAGCCAGATCGAGTCATCGAAACAGGCTTTGCCGAAGCTCGCCGCTCCGTTAAAATTCCGTTTATTTCGATCAGGACATTTTGATGTTTGAGTTATATCTCGATACCGCCGACCTTGGACAAATCTCGCGCTTCGCTGCCTGCCTGCCGGTGCACGGCATTACGACCAATCCTTCCATTCTGGCCGGTTCGGGCATCGGGCTGGCCGAATTGCTGCCGAAAGTCGCCGAAATCCTGGGAGACAAGGCGGTGATTCATGTGCAGGTCGTCGGCGAAGACGCGGACGCGATGGTCCGGGAAGCCTTACACCTCCAGGAACTGCCTTATCGGATCGTCGTAAAGGTGCCGGCGACCGAGATCGGGCTCATCGCGATCAAACGGATGAAAACGCGCAACATCCCGGTCCTGGCGACCGCGATCTACAGCGTCCAGCAGGGATTTCTGGCCGCCTTGTGCGGCGCCGATTATCTGGCGCCTTATGTGAACCGGATCGATGCGATGGGTGCGAACGGCACGGGCGTCGTCGCCGATTTGCAGTCGCTGCTCGACCGGCACCGGCTCGTCGGCAAGCTGCTGCCGGCCAGCTTCAAGAATACGCAGCAGGTGCTGGAAGTGTTGAAGGCCGGCGTCGGCGCGATCACGCTGCCGCCCGGCATCGCGGCCGAACTGTTTGCGCATCCGGCCGTGCAACCGGCGGTGAATCGCTTTACTCAAGACTGGCAAGCGGTCTTTGGACGGAAACTCTCGTTTGAAAGTTAGAATTTCGTCAAAAGATTCATTCCTCCCCAAACTGCCGTCTTTGACGCCGCTATCGTTAAAACAGCATCTTACGCGAAAAAGGAGGCGCTCTCCCGGCTTTTCGTTATCACGGGCTCAGGTTAATTAAAATGCAAAACATTCACCTCGCTCCAGGATTTCTCGACAAAATCGTCATCGATGAACGGCATTCCCTCCCATATCCAGCGTACCAGAATTTTAGCGACGTTCGGGTAAGTGACCCGGATCCGGTGCGGATTTTCCAGCCAGCGCGCGAGCGCCTTCGAATCGAGTTCGTTCATGATCCGTCCGTAGCCGAGCTGTTTCAGCGCCGCGGCATTTGAAATCTGCTCCATCTGCGAATGCAGCGGCTTGACCATGATTTTCTTGCCGAGCTGCAGCGCCTCGCTGACCAGTTCGAAACCGGCATTGCTGAGGATGCCGGCGCAGTCTGCCAGATCGTTTTGAAAACCTTCGCGCGATAAGGGCCGGATTTTGATATGCTCGGCAGGGGAAACCAGGCGTACGGGCATGTAGACGAAAAAATCATGCTCCCTGAACGGCCTCAGCATCCTGATCACGTCCTGCGGGTCCTCGAACGGCAGGTATACGACGATTTTGTTCGGTATGGATCGCTCGGGCGGCTCATGTACTGCAATGATCGGCGGCAGGATCGGCTGGCCGAAATGATGCCAGTGCAGGCCGATATGCTGTCGCGTCGGCGCAAAATATTTCATCACCTTTTCGGCGATGAAATCCCCGCCTTCCCGCGGTATAGGATAATTGAACGCATATTGATGCCCGATGCCGAGGACTTTTTTGTTGCTGAACCGGCCGGCCCAGGCAGTGACCGGCTCGAAATCGGAGAGCACCAGATCGTAATCGCTGAAATCGAGCGTCTTGATGTCTCTGACGAAATGGATCGGATGCGTTTCGAACGCGGTCTTCAGATAGCTGACATCGCCGTTCCGGGTGTGAAAAGTCAGCCCTTTCCTGACTTGGTAAGCGTTGAAGATCTCCATGTCGAAATAGCGGGACGCCTCCCGGCCGCTGAACAAATAAGTCACCTCGACGCCCGCTTCCGCGAAGGCTTTGGCCATTTCGCGAGCCCGCGTAATGTGGCCGTTGCCTGTGCCCTGCACACCGTAAAATATTTTCATCCGAAGTTATTTTTCCTTTTGCGGCCGAACAGGCCGGCCGTTCCGATACAGACATCGGGCTTGCTCGACTTGTCCGAAAAATCATGCCTTTCTTCTGGCTCGTTCCCGACAGATACAACGGATAAAATAGCAAGCGTTTGTGACAAAACGTTAACGGTTCCGTGACGGTTCGATGAAACCCGGAGGCGGTTTAAAAACTGGCAATTGGGCCGTCTATGTGCTGAAATACCAGCCAAAGCAAAGGATCGACGGTGCGCAGTCGAGATCAATCAGGGAACGCGGCTTCATGCAGATGCCGGGAACCCGTAAAAAAGCTTGGTCTGCCTTCGTTTCAAATTTTGGAACATTGACGATTTTTTGACCGAGATCAATTTTTTGCCGCATGTTTGTTTCTATTCTCTACAGCATTGCCGGAACGAGGCTACGCGTTAAAAAAGCGTCGCCGTCCTCTACATTGAACGTCAGGACCGGCGCACCGTCTAATGACCGATGGAACTCAATCGGAAGCTCGAATATTTCGAACCATGATGCATGCCTCCGAAATAACGCATTTAATCGCGCGTCTCCCCGACTCAACCCGTATATCCTGAAAATGCCCCCCATGATTGCTTTGTGCCTGCTGGTGAACTGCGCGTTGGCAGACAGCACCACCGAAATGATGTGGCGCAGTCAAGCCACGGCGCCTCTTTCGATAGAACTGACCGCAAAAGAAAAAGCGTGGCTCGCGCGCCATAAAAAAATCCGGGTCGCTTTCGACGACTCCCTGCCGCCTTACAGTTTTGCCGATTCGGACGGGCGCTTCAACGGCATCGCGGTCGACATTTTCGATGAGCTGAGCCGGAAACTGGACATCCGCTTCGAACCGTTTCCCCGGAAATCATGGAACCAGCTTTACAGGGCCGCCGCAGAACATCGCGCGGACGTCGTCGCGACGATGGTCGACCGCCCCGAACGCAGGCTCTGGTTTAATTTCACCCATCCCTATCTGACCAAATCATTGGCGCTCATTACCAGGGAATCGGATGCCGAAATCAAAACGCCCGATGACCTTGCCGGCAGAACCGTCGCCTATACCAAAGGCTATCAATTTTCGGAGGGCATCAGAAAAAAACATCCCTCGATCAAACCCCATCCCGTCGGATCGATGCTGGAATGCCTGCAATCGGTCGGCGCGCAAAAAGCGGATGCCTGCATCACTTTCGTGGCTACCGCCAATTATCTTCAAGCCAAGCACCAATTGACCGGCATCAAATTCGCCGGCTTTTACGAGCGCCATACTGCCGATGAAAGCATTGCCGTGCGCGGAGACTGGCCGATATTGGCCGGCATTTTGCAAAAAGGGCTGGACGTGCTGAGCGAAGCGGAAATGAATGCGATCTATTTCAAGTGGGTGCCTCCGCCTCCCGAGGTCTCCGTTGTCGTCGAGAAAAACGCCGTGCCCGCCCTATCGGAAGAATCGCCACTGGCCGAAAACGGCCTGCAGGAAACGATATCGCCGTTCTTGTTTTTATTCGTTATCGGCTATGTCTGGATATGGAGCCTGCGCGTCCGGCGCCATCTTCGCCGTGCCTCGCCGCCGCCCCGTCAGGACGAACCGGCACGCATCCCCCCACCGAATCCGCAGTTGCCGGGCGATTTTGAACGGATGCTGCTGAAACGCGCGACCGATCTGCAAAACTACGATATCCGCTTTCGCAATTTGATCGAAAATCAGAGTAAAAACTATTTTTTCTTTCAATGCGACAAAAAGGGCAAAATCACCTACGTCAGCCCTTCCGTCACCCAGATGCTGGGCCACCGGCCCGACGAATTCATTGCCGGATTTCAACATTACATTACCGACAATCCCGAAAACCTCAGCGTCAACAACCTGTTCGAACTGAACCGCCAAGGCATACCCTGCGCTCCCTTCGCGCTTGAAGTCTACGATAGCGGCGACGAACGGCATTGGCTGGAAATCACCAGCGAGCCGGTTTATGACGAATTCGGCAACTGTATCGGCGTCGACTGCCTGGTTTTCGAAATCACCAAACGCAGGCAGGAAGACGAACGCCTGATCTGGCTATCCTTTCATGACGAATTGACCGGCCTCGCCAACCGGCGGCTGTTCATCGAACGCCTGCAACAGTCGCTCGCGATGGCAAATCGCAACCGGATGCCTTTTGCAGTGCATTATCTGGATCTGGACGGCTTTAAATCGTTGAACGACAGATTGGGACATGCCGCGGGCGACCATGCGTTAAAGGAAGTCGCGAAAAAGCTGATGGCCACCCTGCGCGATACCGATACCGCCGCACGCTTCGGCGGCGACGAATTCGCGCTGCTGCTGCCGGACTGCGACGAGCAAGCCTGCGCATCCGTCGCGAAAAAGATCGTCGAAATCATGCACGAACCGATCTCCTACAATGGAGAAGCGGTCCGCCTCGGCGTCAGCATCGGCATCGCCCTTTATCCCCGCAACGCAGACAACTGTGATGCTTTGCTGCGCTACGCCGATGCCAGCATGTACCATGCCAAACAAAAAAGGCTTGGCTATTCGTTTGAGGCATAGGCGGAAAATTTCTTCCGCATCGCTATTTCAAAAGAACATACAAGGGAAGACACATTCAGCAGGAGCTTTTTGAGATTAAAATGGTCTCCAGGAAGTGGCAAAAAATAACTTCCCGGAATGCCGCCCGATCGTTCCTATGCTTTACGTCACTGCCATTAAGTTAAGCCGTCATCCCCGGCAGGGATCCAGAGTACAGGGATGTATTAAAGCTTGCCATCCTTGGCAACTGGATTCCGGCAATCCCTGCCGGAATGACGAGCTTTCCCTTAACTTAATGGCAGTGACGCTTTGCGTAGGAACCAGGAAGGAAGTTATTATCGACCCAATCCCGAGTTTGTAGCATCCTCGGCAATGCATACCGATTTCTGGACCTATTTTCCGCCGGCTTATGGCGCCAACCAATGGAAGAAGTTGATTATGGACGAACTTGCAGCTCGGCATGGCGTTTTCTACCTATTCCTCGCTAAAGCATCCGATTTCCCATATGCTTGCCGGACCTCATCATGAAAAACATCCTGAACATGCCATTGCTGACGGTCTTGCTGTTTGCTGCCGGCTCGGCCGATGTTTACGCCGACCCATACCATTCCAAGTCGTGCCGCGCCTTTCAGGGCAAATTGACCGACTTGAAACTACACGAGTCGCCTAAGCGGGTACTGCTGATTCCCTTGCTGAGCAGGGATCCGGACGCCAAAGAATCTCCCCGCTGGCCCGAACAACCCGCGCGCGTTTTGAAAACTTTCTACAAGAACCGCTTCAACTCGGAAGTGCAAATACTGCACGATATCTGGAACTGGTCCGATTATTACCCGCAGGTCGAACGATTGGCTCTGGAATCGCCGCCTTTCGACCGGATCATCTTCATCAGCCACGGCGGTTTCGACGGGCCGGTGATGAAAAATGCGGTATTCCGGCAAAAACATCGGATCAACGGAGACAAAGGCGAACTGGTTCAGCTTTCCGAAGCGCAGCCGGGCCTGTTGAACAGAATGGAGGTCACTTACGGACTCACAAAAAACCGCGTATTCAGCGACTACATCGCTTCCAACCTGGATCATTTCAAGTCGATGAAGTCGAGCGACATCTTTCAGCAATTGAAAAATCTGGAAATGCGGCTGCAGCCTCTGGACCAAAGCTGCTTCGAGCGCTACTGCGGACCGGACAAGCTGGCCAACAGCCCGGCAAGGCTCAAACCCTACCGGCTCGATATTTGCGAACGCACCTGCCGGGAGCCGTTATTCCAGCAAAAGAATTCCGCCGACATTTCTTCCGAAAGATTCTTTGCTTTTACCAAATCGCTGGATTCGCTGCTGACAAAAAATGGCCTGATTTTTTTCGGAACCTGTAACCCGGGCAGCACGGCGCCCCAAAAAGAGGACGAACCGGACACCACCGAACTGCTGATCAATTCCCGTCTGGCGGGTGGTCCGCACAAAACTTATGTACATCTGGTCAGCGCGGCAACCGGCCGAGTCGCGGCGGGTCCGATCGGAAAAAGCAGCGCCGAGGACATCATCCATCGGGTAACGCTTTTCGAAAACAACCGCGCCCAGCGACGCCTTTGCATCGCCTTGCCTCCCCAGGCGCCGTAGTCCCCGCAAAAAATCGGCGCGCTGAACCGGTCCCGGCGCGCGAAAATGGGCGAGATGACATGGATGTATTAAAGCATCTTCATATCGCGCGTAGGGAAGTCCTCACCTTCTGAAGGGTACCCTGCCGTTAAGTCCAGCCCCGTAGGGTACGCTGTGCGTACCATCCATGTCGAAAGGTACGCACAGCGCACCCTACGAGGGCAGTCATCTCAATCCCTGACCGGGGCAGGCTCTGCCGGAATGACGAGTTTCCCTTAACTTAGCGGCATGGCTTATGAACATAAACCCAAAACGAAAATGCTCTAAAGGTACGCACGGCGTACCCCACCCTCACATCTGCTGATTGATAAGAATTTTATACTCGCTCCGTCCGGGCATCGCCGCATTTTCGACCGTTCCGATCAAATCCCCCGGCTGCGCGACGGCCTGCCCGGATTTGGAGATGCGCGCCAGCAGTTTCACTTCGCCGAAATTCGATAATTTCATTGCCGGCATCATCGCCGTCGAATCGTCGAGCGTAACCTTCAGAGGCAGGTCGGAGACCTGCTTGCGTACGATCGCGAGCGGCATTTTGGGGCCGGACGGAGCCTGGGCGTAGATGAAGACCGTATCGTCCGGACTCGCGGACGACCGGAGCTCGGGAGCCAGGCCGACCTCGACCGTAATCGATTTGGCCGGGACGGTGGCCGGCGGCGTCTTCGGCTCGCCGGCCGCGGCTTGCGCCTGGCCGGGCAGGCCGGCGATGATGTTCTGCATTTCCTTGCGCGGTTCGGAACCTTCCGGCAGCAAGGATTCGAGCTTGCGCCACAGCACAGCCGCGGCCTTGGGGTCGCCCTGCTGAACTTTGGAGAGACCCGCCAGCCAAAGGCCGTTCGGGTTTTCGGGTTCGAGCTCCAGCGCCTTGAAGATCAGTTCGGACGGCTTACCAGCCAGATTTTTGTCCGCCGCGAAGGCGAGCGCGTCGGCGTACAGCAGCATCACCTCGGGCTTGTCGCCGAGCAGCCGGTAGGCATTCGCGAACGCATCGGCGGCTTTCGGATATTGCTCCAGGTATTTGTAAGACTTGCCGAGCATCAGCCAGCCTTCGGCATTGTCGGGATTCGCCTTCATCTTTTCGGCAAGACCGGCGACCATTTTTTCGATGTCGGCGGCTGTCGGCATCCCGTCCGGCGCGGCCTTGGCTAGTTCCTCGCCATGTCCGACCGCATCGAAGCGCCCGAGCGAAAAATACAGCGACCCGGCCAGCAACGGAACGGCCAGGGCAACCACGTACGCCATCCAGCGGCCACGGCCATGCGCCGCTTTGACCCGGCTTTCGATCGAAAGATCGTCGCTCAGCGCAAGCTCCAGCTCGGCGGCCTGCTCGTCGAATTGCGCCCGAGTGATTCCACCGGCGCGCAGATTGCTTTTCAATTCGGCCAGGCGGCTGCGGGCGATTTCGATGTTGCGGTGATCGAGATCGGACGGCTGCAACTCCCGCGCACGCCATAACGGCGGCAGCACAAACGCAAAAGCGGCCAGCATAAAAACGCCCGCAATCAGAAAAAATACCAGGTTCAAGAGCGGTCTCCTTCATCGAGCAGACGGCGAATCTTTTGCCGCTCGTCGTCGCTGAGCGCCTTGGAGGGACGGGTCCGTTTGCGGCGGATCAGCAGGATCACGAAGACCACGCCGATCAGAAAAAACAGCACCGGCCCGAACCAGAGCAGCACGGTCTTGCTCTTGAACGGCGGATTGTACAGCACGAAATCGCCGTAGCGTTCGGTCATGAAGCGCAGGATTTCGTCTTTGGATTGGCCTTTTTGCAGCATTTCGTAGACCTGCCGGCGCAGGTCCGCGGCCAGGTCCGCGTTCGAATCGGCGATCGTCTGATTCTGGCAGACCAGGCAGCGCAGCTCCGAAGTCAGCGACTCGTAGGCTTCCTGCTGCTCGGGGGTCGTAAACTCCCGGTATTCGACGCCGGCGAAACCTGCGCCGGCCAACAACAAAAGAAAAATCAGCGTAATCGGTTTCATTCGGCTTGCAGTTTGGCGATCAGGGGAAGCAGGGTTTGTTGAACGGTTTCGGGCGTCACCGGCCCCGTGAGTTTATGGCGGATCACGCCCTTCTTGTCGATCACGAAGGTTTCCGGGACGCCGTAGACGCCGTAATCGATGCCGATCCGGCCTTCCGGATCGACCACGCTCATTTCATAAGGGTTGCCAAGCCGGTTCAGCCAGCTCAGCGCATCTTCCCGCGCATCCTTGTAGTTCAGTCCGATGATCGGTGCCGCCTGCTGCTTGGCCAGCTCGTTCAGCACCGGATGCTCGGCCCGGCAGGAGGTGCACCAGGACGCCCAGACGTTGAACAGCCAGACCTTGCCTTGCAAATCCGCAGGCGCCAGTTGTTGCTCCGGACTGTCGAGTCGGGGTGCGCTGAACGCCGGCGCCGGTTTTCCGATGAACGGCGACGGAATCTCGGTCGGGTTCAGCTTCAGCCCAATCGCGAGAAACACGCCCAGTACGATGAAGATGGCTAAAGGAATCAGGTATTTTAACATTACAGAAGGTTGACTAGAGTAAATGTAAGCATCACCAGATGACTTTCACATCATAAAGCGACATGGCCCGGTCTCTGCTGACCAGAGACATATTTTGATTCATCGCTTGGGCCGCCAGCAATCTATCGAATGGGTCTCTATGATGAAAAGGTAGCTGGCTCACAAGTAAGGTATCCTCGATGGCAATAGGCAACACCTCCAGACCATTCTCCCAAACCAATCGTTTTAACTGAGAAATCGAGATTTTCATAACAAGCTTATTCAAACTTAGTTTTATCGCGATTTCCCAAAAAGTGGCAATACTTATGAAGTTGGTATTGTCCGGATTTTCAATCTGCTTCCTGGCTGAAACACTCAGATTCTCATCCCCCTCCAACAACCAGATCAGCGTATGGGTATCCAGCAATAAATTCATTGCATATAGCCATTGAGATCTTCAAGGGGTTCGTCAAAATCGTCAGCCATCTTGAACGATCCTTTAGCGCAGCCAAATTTGGGCAGCCTTTTATTCATTTTTTGCTCGGAAAACTGTTTGGCAAGCAAATAATCCAAGAAAAATAACAGCTCGTGTTTCAAGTTTTCCGATTCGATTTGCTGAATTTTTGAAGCTATTATCTGTTCCTGGTTCATACCTGTATCTGCACCTTAGGAAATTTACACATAGTTAGCTCCGCTCGACTTTTTGGCAATCCGGTAGCGCCGGTCGAGCGCAGCCAAAAATCCTCCAGCCGCCATGAAGATCGCGCCGAGCCAGATCCAGCGGATGAACGATTTGTAATAAATCCGAAGGCTCCAGGCGCCCTGGTTGCCGAGCGGCTCGCCGATCGCGACGAACAAGTCGCGGAACAGGCCCGCGTCGATCGCGGCTTCGGTCATCGGCATTTTCTGCACCCGATAAATCCGTTTTTGCGGCTCCATTTCGGCGACCCGTTCGCCCTTGTAGTCAACCGTCACGAACGCCTGATCGGCGATATAATTGGGGCCCTGCGTCTCTTTGATTCCGTGAAAGCGGAAGCTGTAGCCGGACAGGTCGAGCGCCTCGCCCGGCGCCATCCTGACGTCTTTTTCGACGCTGTAGGCCGAGGTCAGCGTAATCCCGACCACGAAGACCGCAATCCCGGCATGCGCGAGCGTCATCCCGTAAAACCCTGAAGGAATGCCTTTGAGCCGCTCCCAGGAAAAACCTTTCGCGCCCATCCGGTCGTAAAAGGACAGACCGGTACTCGCCAGCGTCCAGAACGCGAGGCTGAGCCCCAACGCGGCTGCCCACGAATAAAACGGCATCGCCAGCGGCAACGACAAACCCAGCGCGAGGCAGGCCAGCGCAATCCAGCGCACCCGCACGGCCAGTTCGCCGAAGAGGTCGCGCTTCCAGCGCAACAGCATGCCGAGGCCGACCGCGATCGCGAGCGGCGCGGTCAACGGGATGAACACCGCGTTGAAATACGGCGGCCCGACCGAAATCTTGCCGAGGCCCAACGCGTCGATCACCAGCGGATAGAGCGTGCCGAGCAGAATACTGGCCGCGGTCACGACCAAAAGGATGTTGTTCAACAGAATCACCGACTCGCGCGAAACCCATTCGAAGGTCGCGCTGCTTCTGACGGCCGGCGCCCGGACCGCATAAAGCAATAAGGAGCCGCCGACTACGATCCCGAGGAACACCAGAATGAACAGTCCGCGCGCCGGGTCGCTCGCGAACGCATGCACCGAGGTCAATACGCCCGAGCGGACCAGGAAAGTACCGAGCAGGCTCAGCGAAAAGGAGAAGATCGCCAATAGCACGGTCCAGGTCTTGAACACGCCGCGTTTTTCGGTCGCGGCCAATGAGTGGATCAGCGCCGTGCCGACCAGCCAGGGCATGAACGAAGCGTTTTCGACCGGGTCCCAGAACCACCAGCCGCCCCAGCCCAGCTCGTAATAGGCCCACCAACTGCCGAGCGCGATCCCGATGGTCAGAAACATCCAGGCGATGCTGGTCCAGGGCCGGGACCAGCGCGCCCAGGCCGCATCGAGCCGGCCTTCGAGCAGGGCCGCGATCGCGAATGCGAACGCAACCGAAAAGCCGACATAGCCCATGTATAACATCGGCGGATGGATCGCGAGGCCGGGGTCCTGTAACAGTGGATTCAGATCGCGGCCTTCGGCCGGCGCGGGAAACAGGCGTTCGAACGGATTGGAGGTCAACAGCAGAAACAGCAAAAAGCCGATCGACACCAGCCCCATCACGCCGAGCACGCGCGCCACGGTCGCCTCGGGAATGCTCCTGCTGAAGCCCGCGACCAGCCCGGTCCAGCACGCCAGCACCAGCGCCCACAGCAACAGCGAACCTTCATGCGCGCCCCAGACGCCCGAGATCAGATACAGCGTCGGCAGTGCCGTATTCGAATTGGTCGCGACATAGGCGACCGAAAAATCGTGGCTGATGAAGCTCGCCGTCAGGCAGCCGAACGCAATCGCCATGAACAGAAGCTGCGCATAAGCGGCCGGCCTGGCGACGCCGATCCAGCCGGCGATCGCGCGAGCGGAGCCGAAGATCGGCAAAGTGGCCAGCACGATCGCCATGCACAGGGCCATGATCAGCGCGAGGTGTCCTATTTCGGGTATCATGAGAGTCGACCTTTTTTTGGTTGATTATTTAACCGGCCAGTTTACGCATTTGCATCAACTTGGCTTGAGTGCTCTCAAGAATAAAGTCTCTTAAAAATACGCTAGCTTTCAGGATTTCGATACCGATCAGTTCGCCCTCGGCATTTAGTTCGGCCGTGATATGAGGGCTTAACTCCATGCTTCCGGCCTCTTCTTCATCGGTCATTGCCAAATGGATTACGTCCTGCTCTGGAAAATAGGTCATTTTGGGATTATTCATAAGTCAGCCTACCCGTTGTCAATCTGAATTTTATCTGCTGCCGCGTCGTTGCATGGATCGTAATAGGGATGATTTCAGCTTCATTTTCTTCATAAGGAATCATGACCAGCTTGTCACCCTGTTCACCTACCACAATCGGGCGTTGTGTTTCGGTATCGAAATACCGTTCGGACGAATAACGAAGGATATGCTCAATCCGAGTTAAATCGAAGCCGCGCAGCTCCGCCCTATACTGCAGATAATCGGTAAAAACACACGTTTTCATCGGAATTTTTCCGATATGTTTTATTTATTTTCACTAGGTATTTCCTGATTTTTCAGGCTCGCTTTCACTTCCGGCGGCATGTAATTCTCATCATGCTTGGCCAGCACTTCCTCAGCCACAAAAACACCCTGCCCGTTCAACTTGCCGTGCGCAACGATGCCCTGCCCTTCCCGGAACAGGTCGGGCAGAATGCCGGTATATTCGACCGGCACTTCCTTGCTGAAATCGGTCAGCGTGAATCGAACCGTCATGCCGTCGCCGGGCCGCGACACCGAGCCTTTGACCACCATCCCGCCCAGGCGGAACAAGGCGTCTTTGGGCGCCTTGCCGGCTACCACGTCGGTCGTCGAGAAAAAATACATCAGATTGTCGTTGAATGATTTCAGCGCGAAAAATGTCGCCGCGCCGATGCCGACGACCATCAGGCCGATCAGCAGCAATCGCTGTTTTCTGGCGGGGTTCATCCTTCCTTCCGTTTGTGCTTTGACAGTTGCCGGCGCAGCCATTGTTTGCGCTGCATCACCGGGATCAGGATATTGGCGGCGAGCACCGCCAGAGTAATCCCGTAAGCGGCCCAGACATAAAAGGCATAGCCTCCCATCGCGAAAAATTCTTGCAAACTCATGACGCCGTTCCAAAAAATTTGTTCCGTACCCACTGCGCGGACCTTTCGCGCTGCAAGACTTCAACGCGCGCCCGCTGCAGCATCGCGATCAGGTAATACGCCTTGAACGCCAGCGCCATCAACAGCAGCGGGATCAACATGCTGACATGGATCGACGGCTTGTCCAGCTTGGTGACCGTCGGTCCCTGATGCAGCGTATTCCACCATTCGACCGAATAATGGATGATCGGAATATTGACCACGCCGACCAGCGCCAGAATCGCAACGGCCTTGGAAGCGACGCGCTTGTCGTCGATCGCCCCATACAGCCCGATCACGCCGAGATACAGGAACAGCAGGATCAGTTCGGAAGTCAGCCGCGCGTCCCAGACCCACCAGGTCCCCCACATCGGCTTGCCCCACAACGAGCCGGTCACCAGGGCGATAAAGGTAAAACCGGCACCGACCGGCGCGCTGCTGATAGCGACCACCTCGGCCAGCTTGATCCGCCAGACCAGGCCGATCGCGCCGGCCGCGGCCATTACGGTATAAATGAACAAAGACATCCACGCGCTCGGCACATGGATATAGATGATCCGGTAACTGTCGCCCTGCTGGTAATCCGGCGGCGCGAGATACAAACCGCCGTACAGGCCGGATGCGGCCAGCAGAACGAAAAGGGCCGTCAGCCAGGGCATCAGGCGCTCGGTCAGCGCATAGAAATGCGGCGGTGAGGCCATGCGGTGAAAAAATCGGACGAATGAATCGGGAATCAGAAACATACAGGAAAAAGACTCAAGGCAAAGAGATCACAGCCAAAGCACAAACCGGATTCTCGGCTTGCGCTTCGTGATTCGTGCCCGGTTTCATAGTTTACAATACGAAGGCACCCAACTGCGCTCGATCAGGTGAGCGGATATGCCATTATAATCGAAAGACTCGCCGTCTTTAATCATCTGAGAGACATCAAACAACCGGCCTATTTCGGGAATATCTCTAAAAAACATCGTATAGAACGGCCTGACCAAGCGCTTCGATATTTTCACGCCTATCGGACCGATAAAATTCCTGCGCTGCCCGACATGCGCGATTTCGTCTATGGTAATCTCATCCAGCAGATCCTTTAAACGATCGCGGACTTCAGGCTCGTCGGCCAATACGTCGTCGAATAGGCGATTCAAATGGCAATAAAAAGTCACGCCCATCAATTCGGTGACAAACGCGGGCGTGTCCATTAAGAAACCGGGGAGTTTCGGAAACAGCTCGTAAACCCTTTCTTTAAAAGGGCTCAAAGGCACCCATTCCACCCGGTCCAGCCCGCAAGTACGCAGCATTTCGTCAAAAAGACGGACATGGCAAAATTCTTCGGCCAGATGCACGCGGCTGATTTTATCCTCGACCGTATGGGAATTGGCCATATCGGGCACTACATCCCACGCCCCCTTGATGCCGACCCATTCATGCCGGGCGAATTTATAAATACCGGTCAGCATCAAAGTCCTGCGATCCAGCGACCAGGGGTCGTCCCGCATATCGACATAATTGCGGTAAAACGCATCCGGATCGGCCAGCGGCTTGCGCAATTTGACGGGATTGTCCTGAAAATGTTCAAGCCGGGCCCGTTTTCTGGCCAAATCTCTATCCTGCTCGAACAATTCACCGCCGTGATGCTGGCTAAACTGCCAATAATCATCGAAATTTTCTTTTCTTTCCTGCCGAGTTGCGGGTGAAAAAACGGAACGGTACTTCACTGAACCCATATCCTTGTGCTCTAGATTGATGGTAGGAATTTCATTTTACGGGATACTGCTAATTAATACTCATCTTTAATGCCGCCGCGGCCGGCCAGGGCGCCAGCACCAGCGCCAGCAGCAGCATCGAGGTCAATATGCCGATCTGCGCATCGACGGGCAAGCCGCCGGCGGCCATCTGCACCGCATTGCCGGCGAAGATCAACACCGGCACATAGAGCGGCAACACCAGCAGCGACAGAATCATCCCTCCGCGCCGAAGTCCTACCGTCAACGCGACCCCGATCGCACCGATCAGGCTCAGCACCGGCGTGCCGAGCAGCAAAGTCAGCAGCAGCACGCCGAGCGCTTGGGTCGGCAGGCCCAAAAACACCGCCAGCAGCGGCGCGACCAATAATAGCGGCAGCCCCGTCACCAACCAGTGCGCGATCACTTTCGCCAGCACCAGCAACGAGGCCGGGTACGGGCTGAGCAGCATCTGTTCGAGCGAGCCGTCGTCGAAATCGGAGCGGAACAAACTGTCCAGCGACAGCATCGCCGCGAGCAATGCCGCGACCCAGATCACGCCCGGCGCGATCGCCTGCAGCAGGTTCGGCTGCGCGCCGATGCCGAGCGGGAACAGCGTAATCACCAGGATGAAAAACAGCAGCGGATTGATCATCTCCGCGCGCCGTCGGAACGCCAGCACCAGGTCGCGGCGGATGATCGCCAGAAAAGCTCGGGATAGAGTCATCAGGATAAATGAATGCGCTGCACGAGCGCATCGTGCAGGTCGATGTCATGGTGCGAAGTCAAAACGATCATCCCGCCGGCGGCGCAATGCTCGCGCATCAACGATTCGATCAGCGCGATGCCGGCCTTGTCGAGTGAAGTGAACGGTTCGTCCAGAATCCACAACGGATTGTGGGTGATCAACAGGCGCGCCAGCGACAGCCGCCGTTTCTGTCCGGCGGACAGACTTTGCGCCGGCACATCGTCATAGCCCGCCAGACGCACCTTCTCCAGCGCCTCGCCGATCGAAAAATACCCCGGACGTCCCAGCGCCAGCGACACGGCCAGATTTTCGAGCACGGTCAGTTCCTTCTTGATCCCGTCCAGATGGCCGACATAGGCCATGTCCGCATAATAACGACTGTCGTCGATTTCTTCGCCGCACCACAGCACGCGGCCCGCATCGGCCTCGCGAAAACCGCACAAAATCCTGAGCAGCGAGGTCTTGCCGCTGCCGTTCTTGCCTTCGAGCAATAAAACTTGCCCTTCAGTCAAGGTAAAACTGAGCGCTTCGAACAGCACGCGGTCGTCGCGGATACAGCTCAGCCGTTCGCCCGTCAGCGTGACCGGTTTTGCCGTCATCCCTGCATCCGCTGACGCAGCACTTCGTACAACAGCACCCCGGTCGCGACCGACAGATTCAGGCTTTCGACGCTGCCCCGCATCGGCAGCGCGACCAGCAGGTCGCAGGCTTCCTGGGTCAAGCGCCGGAGCCCCTTGCCTTCCGCGCCGACCACCAGCGCCATCGGTACGGTGAAATCGGATCGATAGGCGCTCTGCGCGGTATCGCCGGCCGCGCCGAACACCCAGATGCCCTGTTCCTTCAGCCAGCGCAGCGTGCGGGCCAGATTGGTCACCTGATAGACCGGCACCGTTTCGGCCGCGCCGCTCGCCACCTTGCAGACGGTCGGGGTAATCCCGGCCGCATTGTCCTTGGCGACGATCACGCCGTGCACGCCGGCGGCGTCGGCGGTGCGCAGGCAGGCGCCGAGATTGTGCGGGTCCTGCACCTGGTCGAGAACCAGGAACAGCGCCGGCGCACCGAGATTCTGCACCGCATTCTTCAATTCATGCTCCGGCAGTTCGCCCGGCAATTCGACTTCGACCACGATACCCTGATGCTGCCCGCCTTCGGCGAAGCGGTCGAGCCGCTTGCGGTCGGTTTTCTCGGGCCGGATGCCGAGCGCTTCCAGTTCGCCGAGCGCCCGCGCCAGTCGCTGGTCCTGCCGTTGCCCGTCGATCCAGGCCTGGGTGATTTTGTCCGGCGAATACTGTAAAGCCGACTGCACGGCATGCAGGCCGAAGATTTTGCTTAATTTCATCAAGTCGCGTAGGGTACGCTGTGCGTACCTTTTCAATGATTAAAGGGTCAAAGGCTGGAAAGGTACGCACTCGGCAATTGCTTCCCTGCATTACTCTCGATCGCGTGTTCCCAACGCGATCTACCTCCCGCATCCCTGCAGTCGTCGGCAATTGCTCCTGCATTGCCCTACCTCCTGCATCCCTGCAGTCGAGCATACTCTACCCGAAAATCGTGTAATTATACCAGTATGGCTTCGATTCGGGCGACTGTTCTACGCTTTCGGCCCGATCGACGGTAAAATAAGCCTTTTTGAAAACACGCGGATGCGCATTCATTTACTCCCAACCCAACTCGTCAACCAGATCGCGGCGGGCGAAGTGGTCGAAAGGCCCTCCTCGGTGGTCAAGGAACTGGTCGAAAACAGTTTCGACGCGGGCGCGCGGCAAATCCGAATCGACATCGAACAGGGCGGCGCGCGGCTGATCCGGGTTCGCGACGACGGCGGCGGGATCGACAAAGAGGACCTGCCGCTCGCCCTGTCCCGCCATGCGACCAGCAAAATCGCGACGCTCGCAGACCTCGAACACGTCGCCAGCATGGGCTTTCGCGGCGAAGCGCTGCCGAGCATCAGTTCGGTCGCGCGCCTGACGCTGATTTCCCGCACCGAAGGCAGCGATTGCGCTTGGCGGGTCGCCGCCGACGGCACCGAGCGCGACTTCGATCCGCAGCCCGACCCGCACCCTCGGGGCACCACGGTCGAGGTGCGCGATTTGTTTTACAACACACCGGCGCGCCGCAAATTCCTGAAATCCGAGAAAACCGAATTCGAGCACATCCAGACGCTGGTCGAACGGATGGCGCTGAGCCGTTTCGACATCGGCTTCCGGCTCACGCACAACCAGAAAGAAATCCTGAACCTGAAACCGGCCGAAACGCCGGCCGAACAGGAAAAGCGGATCGCCGGCATCTGCGGTTCGGCCTTCATCGACAATTGCGTAAAGATCGATTTCGCTTCTTCCGGGCTGGAACTGACCGGCTGGGTGGGGCTTCCGACCTTTTCGCGCAGCCAGCCGGACATGCAGTTTTTCTATGTGAACGGCCGCCTGATCAAGGACAAGCTGGTCGCGCACGCGGTCAAACAGGCTTATCAGGATGTGCTCTACCACGGCCGCCAGCCGGTGTTCGTGCTGTACCTGGCGCTCGATCCGGCGCTGGTCGACGTGAACGCGCACCCGGCCAAACTCGAAGTGCGTTTCCGGGAAGGCCGGCTGGTGCACGACTTCCTGTTCAGCGCGCTGCACCGCTCGCTGGCCGAAGTCCGTCCGGGCCAGCAGCAAAACGTGGTTACCCTCTCTGCCGTTGACTCGCCGCCCGCAGCGCCCGCCCAAACCCAACCAATGCCCGAACGCCGGCCGCCGGCATTTCAGCCGCGTCCACCGGAGCAGGCGATGCTGCCGCTGTCGGTGCAGGAAGAAATCCAGGCTTACGGGGCGCTGCACCCTGCCCCGACATTACAATCCCCTCCGGCCACACCATTGCCGCCGAGAACCGGACCGGAAAAAACCGGCATTCCGCCGCTGGGCTACGCGGTCGCGCATCTGCACAACATCTATATCCTGTCCGAAACTCCGAACGGGGTGATCTTGGTCGATGCGCACGCCGCGCACGAACGGGTCAGTTACGAACGGTTGAAAAAGCAATATGAACAAGGGGCGGTCGCGCAACAGCCGCTGCTGTTGCCGATCAAGATCGTGGTTACCTCGCGCGAGGCGGACATCGCCGAACAAGCGCACGAGTATTTCGCCGAATTGGGGCTGGAAGTAAACCGTTCAGGCCCCGAAACGCTGGTGTTGCGCTCGGTACCCGCCCTGTTGGCCGGATGCGATGCCGAAACGCTGCTGCGCGACGTGCTGGCCGATCTCTCCGAGCATGGAACAAGCCAACGGGTACAGCAGCGCACGAACGCGCTCCTGGCGACCATGGCCTGCCACGGTTCGGTCAGGGCGCACCGGCGGCTGACCGTGGGCGAGATGAATGCGTTGCTCAGGGATATGGAAGAAACCGAACGCAGCGGCCAGTGCAATCACGGCCGTCCGACCTGGATCGAATTGTCGACCCAGGAACTGGACAAGTTTTTCATGCGCGGTCAATAGCTAGGTAGGTTGGGTTGGAGCGGTAGCGGAAACCCGGCATTCAAGGTAAAAATGCGCTGGGTTTCCGCTACCGCTCCAACCCAGCCTACAACATCAACTTCTGAGCGCCTTCAGCACCGCCTGCAGCCTGTCGTTCGCATCGCCGAACAGCATCCGCGTATTCTCCATCACGAACAGCGGATTGCCGACGCCGGCATAGCCGGACGCCATGCTGCGCTTCATCGCGATCGTCATCCCTCCCTTCCAGCATTCCAGCACCGGCATCCCGGCGATCGGGCTGTTCGGATCGTCGAGCGCGGACGGATTGACGATGTCGTTCGCGCCGATCACCATCGTGATGTCGACGTTCGGAAAGTCCTCGTTGATTTCGTCCATTTCGTAGACGATGTCGTACGGCACCTTCGCTTCGGCCAGCAGTACGTTCATATGGCCGGGCATCCGCCCCGCAACCGGGTGAATTCCGAAGCGGACCTTCTTGCCTTTTTCGCGCAGCAGCTTGGTGATTTCGTTGACCGTATGCTGGGCCTGCGCGACCGCCATTCCGTAGCCCGGAATGATCATGATGTTTTTCGCGGCCAGGAGTTGCTGCGCGGTTTCTTCGGCGTCGATCGGCTGCACGTCGCCTTCGATGACCGCCGCCGGCCCGCCCGTACCGGTGCCGAAGCCGCCCGCGATCACGCTGACGAAGTTGCGGTTCATCGCCCGGCACATGATATAGCTCAGGATCGCGCCGCTGCTGCCGACCAGCGCCCCGGTCACGATCAACAGATCATTGCTCAGCATGAAACCGGTTGCGGCAGCGGCCCATCCGGAATAGCTGTTCAACATCGACACCACGACCGGCATGTCCGCGCCGCCGATCGCCATCACCATATGCACGCCGAACGCGAGCGAGATCGCGGTCATCACCGCCAGCGGCATCGTACCGCCGCCAGTTTCGGCTTGCTGCAGGAACAGGTAGCCGAAATAGGTCACCACGACCAACAGCCCCAGGTTCAGCCAGTGGCGGGCCGGCAACAGCATCGGCTTGCCGTCGATCCGGCCGCTCAGTTTGCCGAACGCGATCACCGACCCCGAAAAAGTTACCGCGCCGATCAGAATGCCGATATAGATTTCCACTTCATGGATGGTCTTTTCGATGCCGGTCAAGGTGCCGCTTTCGTCCATGAAATTCGCATAACCGACCAGCACCGCGGCCATCCCGACCAAGCTGTGCATGATCGCGACCAGCTCGGGCATTTGCGTCATCTCGACCTCTTTCGCGGCTTTATAGCCGATCGCGCCGCCGAACAGCAGGGCGGCGATCAGGATCGTATAAGCCGTGACCGAACCGCTCAGCACGGTCGCGACGATCGCGATCGCCATCCCGAGCATGCCGTAATAGTTGCCGCGCCGCGCGGTTTCCTGATTACTGAGGCCGCTCAAGCTCAAAATGAACAGTACCGTCGCGGCAATGTAAGACATTGTGACTAAACTTTGGGACATGGTTTTTCCTTTCTTCTTATTTTCTGAACATTTCGAGCATGCGTCGGGTGACCAAAAAGCCGCCCGCGATATTGATCGAGGCGATCAGGATCGCAAGGCCGGCCAGCACGCCGATCGTGATCGCCGGCGCGGAAACCTGCACCAGCGCACCGATCACGATGATGCCGCTGATCGCATTGGTCACGCTCATCAGCGGCGTATGCAGGGCCGGCGTCACGTTCCAGATCACCTGGTAGCCGATGAAGCAGGCCAGCACGAACACGGTGAAATGCGACATGAACGAGACCGGCGCGACGCTGCCGAGTCCGTAAAGCGCCAGCCCGCCCAGCACCAGCGGAATGAACGGCCTGACCGCCGCCGGAATCAGGCGGTGATTGGTCTTGGCTTTTTCCGTAACGCCCGGATTGGCAGGCGCTTCGGTCTGCGGCGCGGGCGCGGCCGACAGTTTCGGTGCCGGCGGCGGCCAAGTAATCTTGCCTTCCTTGATTACGGTCGCGCCGCGGATCACTTCGTCGTCCATGTTCACGTCGATTTCGCCGTTCTTTTCCGGGCTCAGTTCGGTCAGCAAATGCCGGAGATTCGTCGCATACAGCTGGCTGGACTGGTTCGCCAGCCGGCTCGGCAGATTGGTGTAACCGATGATCGTAACACCATGCTTGACCACCACTTCGTCCTTTTCGGTCAGCGCGCAGTTACCGCCCTGCTCGGCGGCCAGGTCGACGATCACGCTGCCCGGCTTCATCGATTCGACCATGCCCCGGGTAATCAACTCCGGCGCGGGTTTGCCCGGAATCAACGCGGTCGTGATGATAATGTCGACTTCCATCGCCTGGCGGGCGAACAAGGCCATTTCGGCCTCGATGAATTCCTTCGACATCGTTTTCGCATAGCCTCCGACGCCGCTGCCTTCTTCCTTGAAATCGAGCATCAGGAACTCGGCATCCATGCTCTCGATCTGCTCTTTCACTTCAGGACGCGTATCGAAGGCGCGGACAATGGCGCCCATGCTCTTCGCCGCACCGATCGCGGCCAGGCCGGCGACACCGGCGCCGATCACCAGCACTTTCGCGGGCGGAATCTTGCCGGCCGCGGTAATCTGGCCGGTGAAGAAGCGGCCGAAATGCTGCGCGGCCTCGATCACGGCCCGATAGCCCGCGATATTCGCCATCGAACTCAACGCATCGAGCTTTTGCGCGCGGGAAATTCGCGGCACACTGTCCATCGCCAGCACGGTCACGCCTCTGGCCGCCAGCTTCTGCATCAGCGCCTCGTTTTGCGCCGGCCAGATAAAGCTGATCAGGCGGCCGCCTTCCGGCAGCAAATCGGTTTCGTCTATCGCCAATTCAGGGTGGCGCTCCGGCGCCCTGACCTTCATCACAATGTCGGACTGCTTCCACAACGATTTCGCGTCGTCGACGATTTCGACCCCGGCTTCCTTGTAAGCCTCGTCCGAAATATTCGCCCCTTGTCCCGCCCCTTTTTCGATACAGACCGAAAAACCCAGCTTCATGATTTGTTCGGCGGTTTCGGGCGTCAGCGCGACGCGCTTCTCGCCTTGATGAATTTCTTTCGGTACACCAATCTTCATAGAGTCTCCTGTATCTGGAACGGGCATAAACAATCGAGTTTCATGGAACGGCTTCAACTCGAAGCCGGGTCAGCATAGAAGATTAGCTTATCCATTTCAATAAAAAACCGAAATTCCTCTCAACGGACCACAACGCCTGCTTGCAGCCTTTCCGCAATCAAGGCGGTCAACCGGTCGGCCAAGCGTTTTTTTCCGGTCATCGCCAGCGCTTCGCGGCCGCCTTTCCAGAAGACCTCCAGCGCGTTCCGGTCGCTGTCGAAGCCGCCTTCTGCCTGCCCGACCCAATTCGCCGCGATCATGTCGAGATTTTTGCGCGCCAGTTTGTCCAGCGCGTAAGCTTCCAGATCGACCGTTTCGGCCGCAAAGCCGACCGTAAAGGGGCGTTTCTCCAGGGCGGCCACTTCGGCCAGGATGTCCCGGGTTTTGCGCAGCACCAGGGTGGCCGTGTCGCCCCGTTTCTTGATCTTTTCGGACTGCGTTTCGGCAGGAGTGTAATCGGCGACCGCCGCAGCGCCGATATAAATATCCGAGGCTTCGGCGCGGGCGATGACCGCCTCGTACATCTCGGCGGCCGTTTCGACGCGCACCAGGTCGACCTGTGCCGGCGGCGGCAACTGCGTCGGCCCGGAAACGAGTATGACGCTTGCGCCCATGTCTCTCGCCGCCTCGGCCAGCGCATAGCCCATCTTGCCCGAACTGCGGTTGGTGAGGTAGCGCACCGGATCCAGGGGTTCGCGCGTCGGTCCGGCGCTGATCAGAACTTTCATGCCTTGCAGGGGCCGTTCGGCCGGCTCGCCCAACAGCGCAGCGCAGATAGCCTGCGGTTCCGACATCCGTCCGAAACCGGTTTCGCCGCAGGCCTGCTCGCCCTGGACGGGACCGATCAGGCGCACGCCGTGCCGCTGCAACGCCGCAACATTCTCCCGAGTCGCAGACTTGCCCCACATCGCCTGATTCATCGCCGGAGCGACATACACGGGGCAAGTCGCGGCCAGATACAGCGTCGTCAGCAGGTCGTCGGCCAGGCCGTGGCTCAGCTTCGCGATCAGGTTGGCCGTCGCCGGCGCGATGACGATGAGGTCAGCCCAGCGCGCCAAGCTGATATGGTCCATCGCATTTTCACTTTCGGCATCCAGCAGCTCGGTATGTACCGGATTGCCGGACAAGGCCTGAAACGTCAGCGGCGTGACGAACCGGGAAGCCGCCCGCGTCATCGCAACCCGCACTTCCGCCCCTTCTTTGCGCAGCAATCGCACCAGTTCCGCCGCTTTGTAGACGGCAATGCCGCCGCTGACGCCCAATAAAATTCGTTTCGCTTCGCTCATACCGCACAGAGTTGAAAAAAGCCGCATTATGGCAAGGATGAATGAATTCTTCTATGCTTAACATCCAAGCTTAATCGCTTTTTACCGAAAAGAGGAATACGCCATGGGAATCAAAGACTGGGCGGCGGAAGACCGGCCGCGGGAAAAATTGCTGCAGCGCGGCGCCGGCGCGCTGACCGATGCCGAACTGCTGGCGATTTTCCTGCGCACCGGCACGCCCGGCAAATCGGCGGTGGATCTGGCTCGCGAACTGCTGGCCGATTTCGGCTCGCTGAAAGCCCTGCTCGATGCGGACCAACAACGCTTTTGCCGGGCGAACGGGCTCGGCGACGCCAAATATGCACAAATGCAGGCGGTCATGGAAATGGCGCGGCGGCATTTCCGGGAAGTGCTGCAGCGCGGCAGCGCCCTGACCAGTCCGGAAGCGACCCGCGCTTATCTGAGCGCGCAACTGCGCGGCTACAGTTACGAAGTCTTCGCCTGCCTGTTTCTGGACAACCAGCACCGGGTAATTCAATTGGAAGAACTGTTCAAGGGCACGATCGACGGCGCGGCGGTGTATCCGCGCGAAGTCGCGAAAAAAGCGCTGTACCATAACGCGGCAGCGGTGATTTTCGCGCACAATCATCCCTCGGGCATCACCGAACCCAGCCACGCCGACCGGCAAATCACCGAAAAATTGAAGCAGTCCCTGTCGCTGTTCGATATCCGGGTGCTGGATCATTTCATCATCGGCGACGGAATGCCTTATTCGTTTGCGGAGCATGGATTGATTTGAGACGGCCCACAAAAGGCACGCGCAGCGTAACTCTACGGTTTTACAGTACTTCTACAGCCCGGTAGGGTACGCTGCGCGTGCCTTTCAAACTTCATCTTAAAGCTTCTGGAAAAGGTACGCACAGCGTACCCTACGGATTTACAGTCGCCGGCGGTGTTTTAGACGATACATCGCCGAGATGTCCTCATCGCCGTGCCCTTCGGCCATCAACCGTTCGTAATCCCTGACCGCCATCTCGCCGACCGGTATCTCGACGCCGGCTTCGGCCGCCATCGTTTGGCAGATTTTCAGATCCTTGTGGTGCAGCGCGAGCCGGAAGCCCGGCTTGAAAACGCCTTGCGTCATCGTCAGGCCGCGCTTTTCGAGAAACCAGTTGCCGGCCGCGCCGCCGGCGATCACTTCGATCACTTTGTCCATCGGCAGCTGCTGCGCTTCGGCGAAGGCCAGCGCTTCGGTGACCGCCTCGTTGATGCCCGCGCACATGATTTGGTTGACCGCCTTGGTGGCTTGTCCCGCGCCGGTCTGCCCCATGTATAAAATCCGTGTCGCCATCGCCGAAAGCACCGGCGCTGCACGCTCGAATACCGCCTCGCCGCCGCCGACCATCATCGCCAGTGTGCCGTTTTTTGCGCCTTCGACGCCGCCCGATACCGGCGCATCGAGAAAGAATGCGCGCTTTCCGGCCAATCGGCGGGCGGCTTCTTGTGCGGTCGCGCGGCTGACGGTGGACATGTCGACCACGATGGTGCCGGGCCTGGCCGTTGCCAGTATCGAGTCCACGACGGCCAGTACGTCCCGGTCGGCCGAGACGCAGATCAGCACGATATCGACCGCTTCGGCCAGGTCTTCGATGCGTTTGAAGGCGGTGACACGAAGATCTTCCGCGAGCGCTTCGGCGGTTGCGGCGGTACGGTTGTAGACGCCTTCCAACACATTCGCTTTTGCGAGATTCCGCGCCATCCCGGCGCCCATGCCGCCGAGCCCGATCATGCCCGCCTTCATGCTTTCTCCAGGTAAGTGTAAGAAGTCAAGCCGGCGCCGAGTTCCTGTTCGTACGCGTGCCGTTCCCGTTCGCTAAGGCCGCTCGCGGCCAGTTTTTCCCGGTAGGCGGCTTTCAGTTCTTCGGCGCGGATGTGTACATAATCGAGCAAGTCGGACACATGTTCGCCCTCCTGAAAGTCGTAGAAATGATAGCCGTGCTCGTCCAGTTCGATATTGATCGCATGGGTGTCGCCGAACAGGTTGTGCATGTCGCCGAGGATTTCCTGGTAGGCGCCGACCATGAAGAAGCCGATCAGGTACGGCTCGCGGCTGTCGATCGGATGCACCGGCAGCGTTTTTTCGATGTTCTGGCCGTCGATGTACTGATCGATCCGTCCGTCCGAATCGCAGGTCAAATCCTGCAGTACCGCGCGCCGGCCGGGGTATTCGTCCAGGCGGTGGATCGGCATGATCGGGAAGATTTGGTCGATGCCCCAGATGTCCGGCATCGACTGGAACAGCGAAAAATTGCAGAACACCTTATCGGCCAGTTTTTCGTTCAGCTCCTGCAGAATTGCCGCCTCGCTTTGGTAAGCCGGATTCAGCCGGCGCTGCAGCTGCCGGCACAGCAGCGCATAGGCGTTTTCGGCCCGTGCCAGCCCTTCGATATCGAGCGTGTCCTGCGCAAATTGGGCGCGCGCTTCCGCGAGCGCAAACTGGGCGTCATGGTACAGTTCGACCGGATTACAGCGCTCCGGCAAAGCGGGCGGCTCGCCGTCCTGGCAGGGCGATTCGATGTCGGTCACATTGGTGATCAAGACCGCATGGTGCGCGGTGATCGCCCGGCCCGATTCGGTAATGATGTCCGGTTCGGGCGCTTCCTTTTCGGCGCAGATTTCGGCAAAGCTGCGCACGATGTTCTGCGCGTATTCGTCGACGCTGTAATTCATCGACGATTCGCGCCGCGAACGGCTGCCGTCGTAATCGACGCCGAGGCCGCCGCCTGCGTCGACGATCCTGATCGGCGCGCCGAGCCGGCGCAGTTCGACGTAGAACTGGCCGGCTTCCTTCAGCGCGACCTTGATGTCGTGAATGTTGGCGATCTGCGAGCCCATGTGGAAATGCATCAGTTTCAGCGCGTCGAGCAGGTGTGTGTCTTTGAGGCGTTTGACCAGTTGCAGCAGTTCGTTGGCGTGTAGGCCGAATTTGGACTTTTCGCCGCCGCTGTTTTGCCATTTCCCGGCGCTGATGCTGGACAGGCGCACGCGCACGCCGATGTTCGGCCGGATGCCCAGTTTGCGGGATTCTTCGATGATCAGCTCCAGTTCGACCGGCTTTTCGATCACCAGATACAGGTCGAGTCCCATTTTCTGGCCGATCAGCGCGAGCCGGATGTAGGCCCGGTCCTTGTAGCCGTTGCAGATGACCACCTGTTGATCGGACAGGGCCATGATCGCCAGCAGTTCCGGCTTGCTGCCGGCTTCAAGCCCGATCGGGTTCGCTTTCAGAATGCCTTCGACGACCTGGCGCTGCTGGTTGACCTTGATCGGATACACCGGCGTGTAGCGGCCCGTATAACCGTATTTCGCGCAGGCGTTCCCGAATGCCCGGTTCAGCCGGTTGACCTTGTCCTTCAATATGTCGGTGAATCGCACCAGCACCGGCAGCGACAGGTTTCTTTCGTGCAGCGACCGGGCAATTTCGTAAAGATCCAGTTCGGCCGTTTGCTCCGAACGGGGCTTGACCGAGACATGGCCGGCCGCATTGATCCCGAAATAACCGTCTCCCCAGCTTTCGATCGCATAGGTTTCCGCGGCGTCTCGGAGGCTCCAATCGGGGTATTCAGTCGCATTCAAAGTTGATCTCCATGGTGTCGTATGTCCGGAATTCTAATATATAATGCGCCCTATTTTACCCGTTTATTCTTACAGGAACGCAAATGATGAATCCTTCCGAATGGTTTACCGAAGAAGCGCCCGGCGTCGCTTCGGCCTTTTCGCTGAAAGTCACGAAAAAGCTGCACGAAGAGCAGTCGCCGTTTCAGCATTTGGAAATTTACGAAACGGAGAGTTTCGGCAATCTGATGGTGATCGACGGCTGCACGATGGTGTCGACGCGCGATAATTTCTTCTATCACGAGATGATCAGCCATCCGGCGCTCTATACCCATCCCGACCCGAAGCGGGTCTGGATCATCGGCGGCGGCGATTGCGGGACATTGAAGGAAGTGCTGAAGCATCCGACGGTCGAAAAGGCGGTGCAGATCGACATCGACGAACGGGTTACGCGGCTGGCCGAAATTTATTTTCCGGAACTGTGCGAATCGAACGGCGATCCGCGCGCGGACCTGAAATTCATCGATGGGATCAAATGGGTCAAGGATGCGGAGCCGAATTCGGTCGATATCATCCTCGTCGACAGCACCGATCCGGCGGGTCCTGCCGAAGGCCTGTTCAGCGAGGCGTTTTACCGCGACTGCTTCAATTGCCTGTCCGAAAACGGCATGGTCGTGCAGCAAAGCGAATCGGCGCTGTTCTACATGAAGCTGATCGGCGAGATGCGCGGCGCGATGCAGGCGGCAGGCTTTCCGCATCTGCAGACGCTGTTCTTCCCGCAGTGCATTTACCCGTCCGGCTGGTGGAGCGCGACGATCGCGGGCAAACAGAGCCTGAAACAGTTCCGTGAACGGGACGCGGCGAATAAACCGTTCGACACGAATTTTTATAACGTCGACATCCACAAGGCGGCGCTGGCGCAGCCGGAATTCTTTAAAAAAGCGTTCGGCGGCTGACGGCCGGACTTAATCGCCTGCAACGGCGTCTATACTTGACACGACAGTCCGGAGCGGCTTGAGCCGCTCCATTCACCCCGGACGCCTTATGCCGTCCGCTTTCGCTACGGCGATATTCCTACGGAGCTTACCGATGTTTTTTGATGCCAAATCGATCGACGAAATCGCCAGCAAGCTGGCCAATACCATCCCGCCGGGCCTGAACCATTTGAAGGAAGACCTCGAAAAAAATTTTCACGCGGTGCTGCAAGGCGCCTTGAGCCGGCTGGATCTGGTCACCCGCGAAGAATTCGAAGTGCAGAAGCTGGTGCTGGCGAAAACCCGCGCGAACCTGGAAGCGCTGGAAAAACGCGTCGCCGCGCTCGAACGGCAGGCGCTGAGCAAGGAAGAGCTGTAGGCGCGGGCTTGGCTTGACGATGGCGCTGGCGATTGTTTACAGCCGGGGGCGCACCGGGATCGATGCGCCGCTGGTGACGGTCGAGGTCGATGTCGCCAACGGGCTGCCTTCGCTGAATATCGTCGGCTTGCCGGAGGCGGCGGTCAAGGAAAGCAAGGACCGGGTGCGCGGCGCGATTCAGAACTCGCGTTTCGAATTCCCGGCACAGCGGATTACGGTCAATCTGGCGCCGGCCGATCTGCCGAAGGAAGGCGGCCGCTTCGACCTTGCGATCGCGCTCGGGATTCTGGCCGGCTCGGGACAAATCCCGTTGTCGCTGCTTTCCGAAGTCGAATGCATCGGCGAGCTTTCGTTGGGCGGCGACCTGCGTTCGGTCGACGGCGTGCTGCCGGTCGCGATCCAGGCGCGCAACAACCGGCGAAAGTTGATTCTGCCCAAGGACAATACTGCCGAAGCGGCATTGATCAAAGGCATCGAAATCATTCCGGCGGTTCATCTGCTGGATGTCTGCGCGTTTCTTTCCGGGCAGAAATCGTTGGCGGCCGAATGCGCATACCACCCGCCGGACCGGCAGGCCGACGAGCTGGATTTTGCCGACGTGCACGGCCAATACCATGTGAAGCGGGCCTTCGAAATCGCCGCGGCCGGGGCGCACAATATTCTGATGCTGGGGCCGCCGGGCACCGGCAAATCGATGCTGGCCTCACGGCTGCCCACCATTTTGCCGCTGTTGACCGAACGGCAGGCCCAGGAAACCGCCGCCATCGCCTCGGTCAGCGACCAGGGGCTCGATGTGGCGAACTGGCTTCGGCCGCCTTTTCGGGCCCCGCATCATAGCGCGTCGGCTGCGGCGTTGGTTGGCGGCGGCAGCAATCCCCGTCCCGGCGAAATCTCGCTCGCGCATAACGGCACGCTATTTTTAGACGAATTGCCGGAGTTCGACCGGAAAGTGCTCGAAGTGCTGCGCGAGCCGCTCGAAACCGGCCACATCACCATTTCGCGCGCGAACCGCCAGGCCGATTTTCCGGCTCGCTTCCAACTGGTCGCGGCGATGAATCCATGCCCCTGCGGCTATCTGGGCGACGCCTCGGGCCGCTGCCATTGCACCTCGGAGCAGGTGATGCGTTACCGGGCACGCATTTCGGGGCCGCTGCTGGATAGGATCGACATGCATCTGGAAGTGCCGCGGGTGCCGCACGAAGTGTTGCGCAAGGGTTCGCCCGAAGGGGAAGAGAGCAGCGCCGCCATCAGGGCGCGAGTCGAGGCGGCCCGCCAACGGGCGGTTGCGCGTACCGGCAAGGCCAATTCGGCGATGACGGCGAAGGAAGTCAAACAGTTCTGCGCCTTGTCCGAGCCCGGCCACCGCTTGCTGGAGCAGGCGATGGACAAATTCGGCCTGTCGAATCGCGCGTATCACCGGATATTGAAGCTGGCGCGCACGATCGCGGATTTGGGGGAGTCCGAAACGATAGAGATAGCGCACTTGAGCGAGGCCATCGGCTACCGCAAGCTGGATCGGCGGTCCTGAGAGCGCCGCCGATCGAGCACAGACAGAGAGATTATTTAATCTTGACCAATTCCTTGCCGTCGCTGGAGAAATGGCAGATGCCCGCCGCAAAATGGCCGCAGTCGGTCGATTGTTCGATTTTCGCACCGTTCGGGCTCAATTTGATTTTGAGTTCGCAATAATCGGCCTGCCCTTCGATATGCTTTCTCATCAGCAATTCGTTCTCGCCGGTGACCTTGGCTTCGCCCGAAACGCCGGCCGAACAGGCATGCGCGTCCTTTTCATCGGCATTCGGTTCGAAATCGACGTCGGTGCTGACTTTGATTTCGTCGTTCAGTTTGGTGATTTTCAAATGGTGGACGTGGTTGCCTTCGCGCAGCAAATAATGATCGGTGGCCGCGAACGCAGAGCCGGAAGCCAGCAAGGCTGCCGCCAGAAACACATTTTTTTTCATCGGGTTATCTCGTATTGAGTGGTTGAAATCGGGGGTTGAAGGCCGGCAGGAATGCGATCTTGCCGGCCTTGCCGCTGTTGTAGCTCATTCGACCGAAGCGTGCAGCCTTACATTTTACCTCATCCCGCGGATTTGCCCAAAGCCGGGGCGGCCGCCGTTTTATCGGAAACCGTTTCACCGGGGTCCGTAGGGGGGGCAGCAGCCATATTCGGTCGGCGTATCGGTGTAAAATTCGACATGGCCCGTTTCGACATCGTACATGCCGCCGACGATGTCGATTTGTCCCGCCTTTTCCATTGCCTCCAGCAGCGGGCTTTGCTTCCGGATTTGCTCGACGGTCAACTGCACGTTGCGTTCGGCAACCCTTTGCACGAGCAGGATCTTATCCGCCGCCGTCTCTTCGCCCAGCTCCTCGCGCGCGGCGTGCACTGCCGGTTTGATCTTTTGCAGCAGGCCGGTCAAATGGTCCAGTTCCACATCGGCGCAGGCGCCCTTGATCGCGCCGCAAAGGCTGTGGCCGAGCACGACGATCAATTTCGAACCGGCCAGCTTGCAGGCGAATTCCATGCTGCCGAGAATGTCGTCATTGACGATGTTGCCGGCGACCCTGGCGCTGAATACGTCGCCCAGCCCCAGGTCGAAGATCAGTTCGACCGAGGTTCTGGAATCGATGCAGCTTAAAATGATCGCGATCGGGAACTGGCCTTTCCGGGTGTCGTTGACCTGTTCGAGCAGGTTGCGGTTCGATTTCAGATTGTTGACGAAGCGCTCGTTGCCTTCTTTCAGGATTGTCAACACCTCGGCCGGGGTCAGCGACTGCTGGGAGTCGTAGGTTTGTGCGCGAACCGTTTCGGGCGGCGGCAACGTGCCGAATCCGCGCAGGTTTTCGATGGTCAGCTTGATGTTCTTGATTTGGGCTTCCGAGCGGAAGTTCTGGATGATTTCGTAAATATCGTAGTCGATGAATTTCGAGCGCGTCGCATCGATCACGATTTCCGAGCCCGGCGGCAATTGTTTCAGAGTCCGCTGCACATTGGCCTTGTTCAAAAACGAAACCTGTTCGGAAAGGCGCAGCACGGTCTTGTTGCCGAGGTGCGTTTCGCGCATATAGAACGAGCCGCGGTAATTTTCGATCAGAATCGCCAACAACGCGATCGTCATGCCGATCGCGATGCCGGTCAGCAGGTCGGTCAATACGAGACCGAGCACCGTCGCGCAGAACGGGATGAAATGGTAGCGGCCGGCCAAGTACATGTTTTCGAATTTTTGAGGCCGCGCCAGCCGGTAGCCGGCCAGCAGCAGGACGCTGGCCAAGCTCGCCAGCGGCACGAGATTGAACACGGCCGGGATGAAAAGCACGGTAAACAGCAATAACAGCCCGTGAATGAAGGACGAGGCCCGGGTTTTTGCTCCGGACTCGATGTTGACCGAACTGCGGATGATCAGTTGCGTCATCGGCAAACCGCCGATAAAACCGGCGCAGATATTGCCGATGCCCTGCACGATCAGTTCGCGGCTGGTCGGGGTAATCCGTTTGTACGGGTCGAGCTTGTCTACGGCTTCCACCGCCAGCAGGGTTTCCAGGCTCGCAACCAGCGCGATCGTCAGCGCAAACCAGTAGATTTTCGGGTCGAGTAATCGGCTGTAGTCGGGAAAATAAATCTGGCGGAGGATGTCCGCCGGATGTTCGAAGATCGGAATCGTCACCAGGTGGGAACCGCTCAGTGCCCAGTCCGGATAAAATTTTCCGAGCAGAAAATTGCTCAGCACGCCGACCAGCAGGGCGACCAGGCCGCCCTGCATCAAGCGCAGCCCCGGATATTTTTTCTTGATCCAGAACTCCCAGGCCAGCAGGCTTGCCAGCGAGAGCGAAGAAATCAGCACCGCACCCGGCGAAATGCTGCCGAACAGGTGGAACAGTTCAGAAAACGAGGAATATTGGTCGTTCTGAAAAAAAGTCTCGTCGCCTTCGTAGTCCCGGTCGTAGCCGACCGCATGCGGAAGCTGTTTCAGGAACAGGATGATGCCGATACCGAACAGCATGCCGTTGACCACCGAGGAGGGAAAATAATAGGCGATCACCCCGGCTCTCAAAATGCCCATTGCGACCTGGATCATGCCGGCCAGCACCACGGTCAAAAGAAAGGCATTGAACCCCAGTTGTTGAATCGCCGCGAGAATGATCACGGTCAGCCCCGCCGCCGTGCCGCTGATTCCCAGGGTCGAACCGCTGATCTGCGAGATGAGCAGGCCGCCGATGATGCCGGTGATCAGGCCGGACAAGGGAGGCGCCCCGGAGGCCATCGCAATGCCCAGTGAAAGCGGAACGGTGACCAGAAAAACGGCAATGCCGGCGGAAATATCGTCTTTTAAATTTTTGGATAACGAGCTGAACATTGTTTTTCGTCCCGATGATCGGTTGAAAGCAGATGGATGTCGAGTAAAAAGGCGTTAAGATAGTTTTGAATCGAAACTATATTGCCCGATATCTTGGTTTTGTCAACACGAGCTTAAGATAAAACGCTCAAGGTCGAGCGTTGCCCGGCATGGGCGCCGGAATTAGAGGTTCGCGGCCCGGAGGTTTGGCGATGGATCCTGTCCGGGCGGCTTGAATGTGTTCCGAAATGGCTAGAGCATTTTCGCTTGGGTATATGGCCTTCGTAAGGAAAGCACGTCATTCCGGCAGAGCCCGCCCCGGCCAGGACTGCCAGACGACTGCCCCCGTAGGGTACGCTGTGCGTACCTTTCGACATTGAGGGTACGCACAGCGTACCCTACGGGGCTTGAATGTGTTCTGAAACGGCTAGCGGTTGCCGGGCATGCCTTTTATCAGCCAGGACAGAAAGGTTTCGCGGTTGCGCGAGCAGATGACGACCTTGCCTTCGCCGGAAAATCTGAGCACTATCCCTTCGCCGCTGGCGACGCTGTTGACCAGTTGACCCAGCAGGCCGCCGCTCCGCTGGGTGGCGACCGAAATCTCGTGACGCAGACGGCTGTCCCAGGCGACTACGTGCGCATTGTCGATCACGACATCCTTGCCGGGCTCGACGTCGAGTATGAAACTGGAACCGAAGCCCGATACGGCCACTTTGCCGCGGCCCGACGCCTCGCAGATGAAAAAACCGCCGGTCTGCCCGAACAGCGCCGATCCGACGCCCTGGGTGCGCACGTTCAGGTTCACGTTGTAATCGGCCGCGACGAAGGCGCCGTCGCTGATCAGGTAATTGGCCTCGCCGACGTCCAGTATCTGAATCGCGCCCGGCAGGGTCGGCGAGAGCAGGCAATCGCCGGCGCCGCGGACCGCTTCGATATGCTGCTGGAAAAACGACTCGTCATTGGCCAGCCGCCGCATGAGCGCGCCTCCGAGCCCGCCGGTCATCTTGCCCTTCAGCTCCAGCGTATCTTCCATCATCACCATCGCGTTCGATTCGCAATAGATCTTTTCGCCGCCGGCCAGGCTGACATGCAGGAAGGGATCGACATCCCCGGTGACGGTGAATTGAGCCATACGGTCCTATCTCATCTCAGATCATTTTTTCGCGATCGCATTCCATGCGGCCAGCCAGGTTTGCGACTGGTAGGCGTCGGCTTTCCGGTCGAGCGCCCCGAGCAATACCATCCGCAAGGTATGATTGACGATCCCGAAAAAATAGGCAAAGCATAATGGCGGCGCCAGATTCCGGATTTCCCCGCTTTTTACGCCGGCCTGGAAAATTTTGAGGATTTTTGCGAACGGTGCGGTGTCGAGCAGCGGTTTCTCGTCCGGCAATATCTCGTTCATGTTCAGCACCAACAGCAACTGCATCACATCCGGCGCATCGTCGGCCAGCCTGAACAACAGATCGACGATGCTGCGCAACTGTTCGGAAGGCTTCGGGTTCTTACGGCGAATATCGTCGATCGACACGTTCAAACTGTCGAAGATGCTCGCATAAAGCGCCGCGGCGATCATCTGCTTGTTTTTGAAATGGTGGTAAATGCCGCTGGTGCCCTTGACGCCGGCCGCCTCGGCGATGTCGGTCAGCGAGGTGTTGAAATAGCCCTTTTCGGCGAACAGTTTCAGCGCTGCGAGCAGAATCTCGTCCTGCGTGTCGGCTTTGGTCTGGGTATCTTCTTTTTCCTGGTCCATTGTTATTCTTTCACAGCCGATTCAATGGGCTGTATCTTAGGTTGATTGGCGTCCCGGAACGAAAAGGCGTTCGGAACTTAAACATTCAGCTTTCCCTGATCGCGGTAATCGCCGCGGCCAGATAGTTGATCATCGACCACAACGTCAATACCGCGGCAATGTACAGCAAGACATAGCCGATCGCATTGACCGGAATGCCGAACAGATCCTCGCGGTAAAGCAGCATCCCGATCGCCACCATCTGCGCCGTCGTTTTCCATTTGCCGAGCAGGGAAACCTTGACTTTCGCGCGCTGGCCGATTTCGGCCATCCATTCCCGGAGCGAGGCGATGGTAATCTCGCGGCCGATGATGATCGCGGCCGGTACCGCCAGATAGGGGTTGGCTTGTTGCTGTACGATCAACACCAGTACGAAGGCCACCATCAATTTGTCGGCGACCGGGTCCAGAAACGCGCCGAACGGCGTCTCCAACTGCATTTTTCTGGCCAGATAGCCGTCCAGCCAGTCGGTAATGCCCGCCGCGATGAAGATGGCGGTGCAGGCGATATTCGTATAAGGCCAGGGCAGATAAAATACGACCATCAACAAGGGAATCAGCGCGATCCGCAGCAAGGTCAGGTTCGTCGGTATGTTGAATTCAATGGTCATCTGGTTGATGAAAGCTGTCGTATATTCGTTGCGCCAATTGACGGCTGATGCCGTCTATGCTGGAAAGCGCGTCCACACCCGCCTGGGTTACGCCTTGCAGCCCCCGAATTGTTTTAGTAATGATTGCCGCCGTTTGGGTCCCAGTCCCTCGATCGATTCCAATACCGAGCGTTTTTTGACCTTGCCCAGCCTTTGCCGATGCCCAGTGATCGCAAAACGGTGCGCCTCGTCGCGAATATGCTGGATCAGCAGCAGGCCACCTGCGCCCGGATTGACCGCAAGCGGTTGATTCTGGTCGGCAAGGATCAGTTTTTCCATGCCGGGCTTCCGGTCCGGGCCTTTTGAAACGCCGACTATCATAACACTGTTTATGTCCAATTCCGCCAGTGCCTTTTGCGCTTCGCGCACCTGCCCTTTGCCGCCGTCGATGAAGAGAATGTCCGGCGCTTCGTGTTCGCCCTGCTTCAGACGCTTGAAACGCCGCATGACGGCCTGATGGATCGCCGCATAATCGTCGCCCGGCGTGACGCCCTCGATATTGAAACGCCGGTAGGCCGATTTGACCGGGCCGTCCCGGTCGAACACCACGCAGGAGGCGACCGTTTGCTCGCCCTGGTGGTGGCTGATGTCGAAACATTCGAGCCGTTTCGGCAATTCCACGAGGCTAAGTTCGTCCTGAAGGCTCAGGAAACGCGCGTACAGGCCCTGTTTGTCGGCCAGCTTGTTCCGCAGCGAGGTTTCCGCATTCTCCACGGCCATTTGCAGCCATTTCAGCCGTTCGCCGCGGACGTTCGCGCTGATCGCGACCTGATGCTTGGCCTGATTGGCCAACACCTCGGCGATCAGCTCGCTCTCTTCGAGCGCATGGCTGACGATCAATTCGTGCGGCGGCGGCCGCTCCAGATAATATTGCGCAATGAACGCCTGCAGGATCGCGGCCGGATCGTGTTCGTCCGACATCTTCGGAAAGAATGGCTTGTTGCCCAGATGCTGGCCGCCCCGGATGAAAAACACCTGAATGCAGGCCATGTTCGCTTTTGCCGCGCAGGCGATGATGTCGACATCGCCGCGTTCCCCGTGCACGAAATTCCTTTCGAGAATCGCGCGCAATTTGACGATCTGGTCGCGGTATTGCGCCGCCCGTTCGAATTCCAGCGCGGACGCCGCCTGTTCCATTTTCGCGATCAATCGCTCGATCAGCAATTCGCCCTTGCCTTCGAGAAACAGGATCGTGCCTTCGACATCCTGCGCATAGCCGGGTTTGTCGATCAGGCCGACGCAAGGCGCGGTGCAGCGTTCGATCTGATGCTGCAGGCAGGGCCGGGCGCGGTTTTGAAAGACCGAATCCTCGCATTGCCGCACCGGAAAGATTTTCTGCAGCAGTTTCAGGCACTCCCGGACCGCGCCGACGCTCGGATACGGCCCGAAATATTTGCCCGGCCGCTTTTTGGCCCCGCGGTGAAAAGTCAACTGCGGAAAAGCGTGTTCGCTGGAGAGATAAATATAAGGATAGGACTTGTCGTCGCGCAGGCAAATGTTGTAACGCGGCTTGTAGCGTTTGATCAGTTGCGATTCGAGCAGCAAGGCCTCGCCTTCGGTATGGGTGACGGTCACTTCGACCGCGGCGACTTTCGCCACCATCGTCTGCTGCTTGATGGAGGCCGTTTTGTTGTTGAAATAAGTCGAGACGCGGTTTTTGAGATTCTTGGCCTTGCCGATATAGAGGATTTCGCCGTCGGCGTCGAGCATGCAATAAACGCCGGGACGCGTGGTCAGGTTTTTAACGAAGAATTTGGCGTCGAAAGCCGTTTCAGTCGGTTTGAGATTCATAAAGTAAACGAGTGCCGGCCCGTTATTTTAAGAAAGGTGCCGGACAAGGCCGGTTGAAATACTCCGACAGGCTTTCGACTTCGGCATTGCAGATATTGCGGTTCTGTTTGAAAAAACCGTCTCGTACGAATGAAGGCTGCGGCCGCCAAAGTCGAAGCCGGTATTGGGGCGCTCGATCACGCGGACATTGGGTTGCGAAGGAAATTCGACCGAGCGTTCTGCCTTGCCGTAAATTGCCCGTTTAATTTGCACGAGATTACCTTTTTATAGAGATGGTTTTTTGATAAGGAAAGCGTTTTGTCCGCCGGTGGAATGTTCCGGAAATGGCGCGTGCGATTGCCTGAGTATGAGCTCGCCATTATAATCGCGGAGTCTTTCAACTTTACCCCTAATCCAGTTTTATTTTATGCCAACCGCAAACGTAAAAGTATTGTTTATCGGTAAAACATGGGATGTTCCTTACGACGTCAAGGCATGCAAGCAGTTAAATAATCTCTTTTCGATCATCGCGATCTTTCAGCCCCAGGTGATCGTGACCAGCGAGTTTATTCCGGCGTCGCTCAATGTCGCGCCTTTCGAAATTCGCAAAAAGTGGATTCACGTCGATCCTCTCGTTTCGAAGGAAGACCTGATTGCGGCGATCGAAAATTGCTATTCCAGCAACCTTTGGGGGCATGTTCTGCAAGACAGGCACCCTTTGGTCAGCGTGTATACGAGCGTTTACAATACCGGCGATTTTTTGAGGGATACTTACCAGTCGCTTCGCGAGCAAACTTACAACAATTGGGAATGGGTCGTCGTCGATGACGAAAGCACCGACGAGACCTGGGAGCGGCTGCAGGCGATCGCGCGGGAAGACATTCGGGTCAGGCCGGTCCGCATCAAGCATAGCGGCAGCATCGGCACAGTCAAAGACATTGCCACCCGGCTTGCCTACGGTCCGTATCTGGTCGAACTGGACCATGACGACAGGCTGACCGATTTCGCATTGGAAGAGATAAAAAACGCGTTCGAGGCCGACCCCGAAGTCGGCATGGTGTATTCCAATTTCGCCGAATTTTATGCGGACGGCAGTCCGCACCGCTACGAAGACGCCTTTTGGAAGGACCGCTACCGCGAGACGGTCTATCACAACAGAACCTACCTCGAATGCCGGGCGCCGAATGTCTATGACGCTTTCGGCCCCGCCTTTACGGATCAGTTCGCGTGGTATCTGACGGTCGGCCCCAATCACGTGCGGGCCTATCGGGCCAGTGAGTTGCGGCGATTGGGCGGCTACTCGCACAATTTGCCGGTAGCGGACGATTGGGACTTGTTTGCCCGCTTCTATTTGTACTCCAAGATTCGGCACCTCGATAAACTGCTGTATCTGTACCGTTTACTGGACAGAAGCGGAAATACGACTTTTGTCCGCAATAAATCGATTCAGGACCATCTGGAACTGGCCCGGGCGCATTATTCCGCGGCTTTTATCGAGGCGAATGAAAAGCGTCTGCGGCGGGAGCACGCGGAGGAAGTGCTGGAGTAAAATCCCCCTGCCCCTCTTTAATTTAAAGGAGGAGAGGAAAACCGAGTAGGTCGGGCACGCTTTTTGTGCCCGACATTACGGGGATTTCTCGTTCCTACGTTGGAGCGTGAGAAGCAAGATTGCCCCCGAATGTCGGGCAACGATGAAGCTGTTGCCCGACCTACCTGGCTTTTTTAAAGAGGGGAAGGAAAACCGAGTAGGTCGGGCACGCTTTTTGTGCCCAACATTGCGGGGATTTCTCGTTCCTACGTTGGAACATGGGAAGCAAGATTGCCCCCGAATGTCGGGCAACGATGAAGCGGTTGCCCGACCTACCCGGCTTTTTTAAAGAGGGGAAGGAAAACCGAGTAAGTCGGGCACGCTTTTTGTGCCCGACATTGCGGGGATTTCTCGTTCCTACGTTGGAACATGGGAAGCAAGATTGCCCCCGAATGCCGGGCAACGATGAAGCGGTTGCCCGACCTACCCGGCTTTTTTAAAGAGGGGAAGGAAAACCGAGTAGGTCGGGCACGCTTTTTGTGCCCGACATTGCGGGGACTTCTCGTTCCTACGTTGGAGCGTGGGAAGCAAGATTGCCCCCGAATGCCGGGCAACGATGAAGCGGTTGCCCGACCTACCCGGCTCGATAAAGCCGTTCTACCGATTAAGAGTCCGCCGGTTGGCCGCAGAGCGCGTAGACAGTATATGGCTGGGTGGGGGCGGCCGTTGGTAGTGGCAACAGGCTATTCACAATGCCGGCGACTTGTCCGGTGATTGCTGTATTTTCGAGCGACCCGGTAAGGCCGCCAAGTATTGCGCCGAGAATATCTACAACTCCACTAACCAAGTTACCGGTAACATTAGTATTCAACAAGCCGAACGCTCCCGACCAGCCGGTCGCCTGCCCGCTGCCGTTTAGTAGGGGGGCGTTGATCAGCGGCAACACGTTTGCCAGCACGGGAGTCAATAGGCCACCGCCAACCAGAATTTGCCCCGGATCGCAAGTCGCGTTTATAAGTTGTCCGGCTACCGGGTTCAAGATTTCAGTTGTTTTCACGACAGTGCCAAGCAACTGACCGATGGGGCCTTGCGGACCGATCAGACCTTGCACGCCTTGCGGGCCGATTACGCCTTGCAAACCTTGCGGACCGACCAAACCTTGCAGCCCTTGCGGACCGACCAAACCTTGCAGCCCTTGCGGACCGATCGCGCCGGCCGGACCTTGCGGACCCACTGCGCCTTGCGGACCTTGCGGACCTACCGAGCCTGCGCCGCCGCCGGCCGGACCTTGCGGACCCACTGCGCCTTGCGGACCTTGCGGACCTACCGAGCCTGCGCCGCCGCCGGCCGGACCTTGCGGGCCCACTGCGCCTTGCGGACCAGCGGCGCCTTGCGGACCGATGGTTCCCGGCGCTCCCGCCGTTCCTACCGTGGAATAAACGATATTCAAGGTGGCCGCATGTCCGGACGCTTTGCTTTCCTTGCTTTCGAGGCTGAGGCTAAGCGTATCGGTACTGATCAGCGCGAAGGCGATTAATTTGTCGGGCGTATCTTTTTCTATGGCGAGTTTGAGCGCGTCGGTCACGTCAAATTCCAGCCATTGGTTGACCTTGGCGGTATTGACCCCCGGAATTTCGGTGACGATATCGCCGAGAGCGAGATTGGAGCCGGCGTTCAGATTTGTTTCCGAAATATCGTTGAGCGCGTTCTGATCGAGATTGATCGCCTGGATTTGCAACTTGCCGGCCGACTTTCCTTTGACCTTGGTAACGAAGACTCTCAGCGTGGCCCTGGAAACGGAAGCGGTGGCCGGCGTGGATTTTTCCAGATCGAATTCGAGCACGCCTTTGGTGCTGCCGGCCACGATCAGGAGTTGATTCTTTTTGCCGAAATTTTTGGAGACACCGGTTTTGATGTAGGTGTCGCCCACTAGCGTCGGCTCGCCGAGCGCGGTTGGCGAAGCCGCCATCGCGGCGAGCGAAACCATCAGCGCTAACGGTTTAGAGGCGTTATTTTTTAAAGTATATCGGGGGGGGGGAGTGTCATGGCAATTCTCCAGTTATACAAGATATTACGGTAAACTCTAGCCGTTATCGGTATCGAGCGACATTTTCAATACATCGTTTTCAGTTAAACAAAAAATGGAATTCTTTGTTTTCTTGAGAAAATAAATTTAACGAGAGTGTTTTCTGGGGGCTTTGAAATTAATCCTTTTTGATGAAAAATCTATTTAGATTCCGGTGCTCCCGGATTGTGAAATATATTGTATATCCTAATGATTTTAAAATATAAATCATACAAATTGCATTGTTGTCTAACTGAAATGGCATCATGGAAAAAGTTTGATATTCATTACTAAGGAAGCTCTGAATAAGTGGTTTTTATAAGCGACACCGTGCGACATCCGTGGCACCTCGCCGAAAATGGGCAAATCCTTCCCGGCAGCGCCCGCTATCGGGGTGATTTCACTCAGTGTTCTCGGTTTTCCAGGGCGAAGGACAAAGGTCTCCCTAGGTCGGCTGCAGCGCCTGCCGAACGTGATAAAGATTGCCCAGGGCAAACAGCAAGTAGAGTTGTTGGGCATTCTTGAACAGCCCCCGGTAACGCACTTTGGTATAGCCGAACTGGCGCTTGACGATCCGGAACGGATGTTCGACCATGGCGCGTAACGGCGCCAGCATGTGGTTGTGAAGGGCTTGCTCTACCGGCAACTCCTCACCCTTCCCCCGCTTGAACGGAAAGGCCCAAACCGGCTCACCTTCCAGGCGATCCGCCGCCAGATTCCGGTCCTTGCGGGTATAGGCCCGATCGCCCAGCACGACCCGTTCCTCGCCGTGCAGCAACGCCTCCGTCATGACCCCATCCGCCACCTTGGCGGTGGTCATCTCCACAGTATGCACTAACCCCGACTCGGCATCGACCCCAATGTGCGCCTTCATCCCAAAGTGGTAATTGTTCCCTTTCTTGGTCGAACTCATCTCGGCATCCCGTTTGCGCGCCCGGTTCTTGGTGGACGGCGGGGCAGCGATTAATGTCGCATCGACGATCGTGCCTTGCCGTAGCAACAGGCCTTTTTCGGCCAACAGCGCCGCCGTTTCATCAAATAGGGTTTGTGCCAACTGATGGCGTTCCAGCAGATGCCGGAACTTGAGGATCGTGGTTTCATCCGGCAGGGCGTCCTCGCCCGCATCGAGCCCGGCAAACTCGCGCAGCAGCGGCATGTCGTGCAATACTTCCTCCATCGCCGGATCGGAATAGCCGAACCACTGCTGCATCAGGTGAATGCGCAACATCGTCGCCAAGGGAAAGGGGCGGCGGCCTCGGCCCGCTGTCGGGTAGTGCGGCGCTATCCGGCTCGTCCACAAACTCCAAGGCACTACCTGCTCCATCTCTTGGAGAAATTGCTGCCGCCGAGTCTGTTTCGGTTTCTTCACAAACAGTGGGGCACTGAGTCCGAGTTGCTTCATGGCGGGCACCTATCGAAAATGGCAAGCTGCGGATATTTTATCCCAGGCGTAGGACTTATTCAGAGTTTCCCTAAATACACGATAGCCACGGCATTGAACCGGTAACGGATATGGCACGGTTAATTTGGGCTAAATAATAACGCAATAATAACTTAATACATTAAATTAATCTTAAATATATTAATCGTTTCGCTAAATTTGTCTTAAGCGACCATGACATTTTTATTGACAATGAATGAGAAATGTTCTCATTGCTGTTGGATATGAATACTGTTGTATTCGTCATCGAGGCCATATTCTTATACTTATGCAGACCTACACATAAATTCGTCATTCCGGCATACTTCTTAAGTAGCCGCAGAGTCAATGCCGTTAAGCCGGGCAACAGCTTCATCGTTGCCCGACATTCGGGGGCAATCTTGCTTACCAAACTTCAGCATGAGCATGAGAAATCCCCGCAATGTCGGGCACAAAAAGCGTGCCCGACCTACCCGGCTCCAGCGTGGGAAGCATACGGACGACCTATCAATGCCGGGCCGTTTGTTTGTTCACCGGCCTTTCCGGCGCGCTTCTCGCGCTGAATTAATGGTAAAATGCGGCGCTTTGAATTTCTTTAGCGAGGCGCCATGAACGCTCCGGCAGCACTTTACCAATCGGCCTTAACCTCTCTCCCCCTTCGCGCCCGCGGCAAGGTGCGCGATATTTACGACATCGACGACCGGCACATGCTGATCGTGGCGACCGACCGGCTGTCCGCCTTCGATGTGATCCTGCCCGATCCGATTCCGGGCAAAGGGCGCGTGCTGACGCATATCTCGAATTTCTGGTTTGCGAAAATGCGGCACGTGATTCCGAATCATCTGGTCGATATCCCGCTCGAACGGGTCATTCCCGATTCGGACGAACGCGCCCAAGTCGAGGGCCGCTCGATTGTGGCGAGGAAGCTCAAGCCGCTGCCGGTCGAAGCGATCGTGCGCGGTTATCTGATCGGCTCGGGCTGGAAGGACTATCTGAAAACCGGCGCCGTCTGCGGCATCCTTCTGCCCGAAGGGCTGCGGCAGGCCGAGCGGTTGCCGGAGCCGATCTATACGCCTTCGACCAAGGCCGAGGCCGGCGCGCACGACGAAAACGTGACCTTCGCCAGAACGGTCGAACTGATCGGCGAAGATCTGGCCCATCAGGTGCGCGAAACCAGCCTCAAGCTCTATAAGGAAGCCGCCGCCTATGCGCAGGAACGCGGGATCATCATCGCCGACACCAAGTTCGAATTCGGCGCCGACGAACAGGGCGCGCTGTTTTTGATCGACGAGATTCTAACCCCGGATTCCTCCCGCTTCTGGCCGGTCGACCAATACCGGGTCGGCATCAGCCCGCCGAGCTTCGACAAGCAATACGTGCGCGATTACCTGGAAACGCTCGATTGGGACAAGACCGCGCCGGGTCCGTCCCTGCCTGCCGAGGTGGCGGAATACTGCGCGGCCAAGTACCGGGAGGCGGAAATCCGGCTGACGCAATGAAAATCGTTTCTTGGAATGTAAACGGCATCCGCGCGGTGCAGGGCAAGGGGTTCGCCGAGACGCTGGCGCGGCTCGACGCGGACTGCCTGCTGCTGCAGGAAACCAAGGCGCAGGTCGATCAGATCGAGAAAGTAACGGCGGACATCGACGGCTATCACATTTATTCGAACTGCGCCGAGCGCAAGGGTTATTCTGGGGTGTCGCTGATGTCGCGCGCCGAGCCGCTGGCGGTGGTCAAGGATATCGGCATCGCCGAGCACGACCGCGAAGGCCGGGTCATTGCGGCCGAATTCGAGCATTTCCATTTGGTGAACGTGTATGTGCCCAATTCGGGCCAGGAGCTGGTCCGGCTCGATTACCGGAGAACCTGGGACGCCGAATTTCTGACTTATCTGTTGAAGCTGGAGAGCCGGAAGCCGGTCATCGTGTGCGGCGATTTCAACGTCGCGCACCGCGAAATCGATATCGCGCGGCCGAAGGCGAATTACAACAAATCGGCGGGCTATACGCAGGCCGAAATCGACGGATTCAGCCGTTTCCTCGACGCCGGATTCGTCGATACGTTCCGCCATCATCATCCGGATACGGTCGCTTACAGTTGGTGGAGTTTCCGGGCGAATGCCCGCGCCAACAACATCGGGTGGCGGATCGATTACGCGCTGGCCAGCCGGGCGCTGGCCGACAAGGTCAAGCAGGCGTTCATCCTTCCCGAGGTTACCGGCTCGGACCATTGCCCGGTCGGCATCGAGATTGATTTATAACCGATGCCGATGCAGGAAGAACAGATGCGGGCGCACCGGGTTGCGCTCGCGGCGTGCAAAAAATGCCCACTGATGATCGGTCCGGTGGTCAGCGGCAGTCCGGTCTTTTCGCCGATCCTGCTGATCGGCCAGGCGCCCGGCGACAAGGAAGGCGGCTTCGGCAAGCCGTTCGCCTGGACGGCCGGCAAGACGCTATTCAAATGGTTCGAGCGAATCGGACTGGATGAAGAATCCTTCAGAAGCCGCGTCTACATGGCGGCCGTGTGCCGCTGTTTTCCGGGTAAAAATCCGAAAGGCGGCGACCGCGTGCCGAGCACGGAGGAAATCGGCAATTGCGCGGGCTGGCTCCAGGCTGAAATCGAACTGCTCAAGCCGGCGCTGATCCTGCCGGTCGGCAAGCTTGCGATCAGCCAGTTGATGGCGGTCAACAAGCTGAACGAGGTGATCGGCAAACTGCACAAGGTCACTTTTCACGGCCATCCAGCCGAAGCAATCCCGTTGCCGCATCCGTCCGGCGCTTCGACCTGGCACCGGACGGAGCCGGGCATCGGCTTGCTGGAGTCGGCCCTGTCGCTCTTGGAGGCGCATCCGGCCTGGCGGCAGATTCGTGACGCAGAGCGTCAAGGGCCGCATTCCCACGCCGGAGCGTCACCGCCATTAAGTTAAGGGAAAGCTCGTCATTCCGGCAGGATTGCCGGAATCCAGTTGCCAAGGATGGCAAGCTTTAACACATCCCTGTACTCTGGATCCCGGCAATCCCTGCCGGGATGACGGCTTAACTTAAATGGCGATGACGCCGGAGCGTGGGAACGATGAAACCCATGATTTCCATACTCCGGTGAGGGGTGGGTCGTAGGGTACGCTGCGCGTACCTTTCAAATTTTCATCCCAAGACTCTCGTAAAAGGTACGCGCAGCGTACCCTACCGGACCGTAGAAGTGCTACCCTACAGGCCGCTCAAGCATCCGTTTCGGTTTGGCCCCGCTCCGTCTCGGGCGAGGTTTCGGCAGCGTCTTCTTCCGAAGCTTTTGCGGCGGCTTCCTGCTTTTTGTTCCGCGACTCCAGCAATTCGATAAACCAGGCTTGATCCTGCACGCCCGCCATGTCCGGATCGTTCAGAATATCCTGGGTGTCGGGCAGGCTGCCTTTGTCGCGCGCGTTTTCGAGCGCCTTCAGGCAATCCTCGTTCTCGCCGCGCAACGCATGAATGCAGGCGAGATTGTAGGAGGCCGCGCCGGCCTGAATCGAATTGGCGCGTTCGAACTCCCGCTGGGCTTTCTCGTACAGTTCGGAATTTTTCGCCGCACCTTCCAGCCGGGCCATGTCCATGTAGCACACGCCGCCGTCGATCGCGGCCGCCAGATAATTCGGCTCCAGGGTCAGGCAAAAGGCGAATTTCAGGATCGCATCGCGGTAAAGAGCCAACGCTTCGTCACCGGTTTTGGTCTTGGCCTGGTGCAATAGCGCATGGCCCCAGAAATACAGCGCTTCCGCGCGCAGAGGATCGTCGTGCACGATGTCGGCATAGTCTTCGTAGACTTTCTTGAACAGATAATCCGCTTTATTGCCTTCGCTCTTGCGCGCTTCCTTGGTTTGCTTGATCGCGGAATTCAGGCGCGAGCGCTTGGTTAACGAATTCAAAATCGACATCGAATGCCTCCTCGGTAATAGTTGTCAAATTCCGATAGGATAACAACAGGCTTTCGGAAAGATCAAGATAAAATCCCTTCTCTCGTGGGGATTTTACGGCGCAAGCAAGCCTTACCGGCTACCGCCGCGCCGCGGCTTTGGGGCCGCCGGTTTGCCGCCGCGCTTCGGCGTTTTCTTGTGGTGCCGGTAATCCTTTTTGCCGGACGGATTTTTCGGCGCCTTGGAATTCGGACTGTCCGTCACTTTCAAGGATACCGGCGCGTAACCGGTATCGGCGACTCGGGGAATTTCGCGGCCGAGCAGCTTTTCGATCTGGGCGAGCTGATAGGCTTCTTCGGGACAGACCAGCGACACCGCCTCCCCGTTCGCGCCGGCGCGGCCGGTCCTGCCGATCCGGTGGATGTAGTCTTCCGGCACCTGCGGCAGGTCGAAATTGATCACGTGCGGCAGCTCGTCGATGTCGAGCCCGCGCGCGGCAATGTCGGTCGCGACCAGCGCGGCGACCTGCCCGGTCTTGAAATAGTCCAGCGCCCTCGTCCGCGCCCCCTGCGATTTGTCGCCGTGCAGCGCGGCGGTCCGGATGCCGTCCTTGACCAACTGCTTTTCGAGCCGGTCCGCGCCGTGCTTGGTGCGCACGAAAACCAGCACCTGCTTCCAGTTGTTGCTGCCGATCAGGTACGACAACAGCCCGCGCTTGCGCTCCTTGGCAATTCCGTAGCACAGCTCCTTGATGTTGTCCGCGGTGGTATTGTGCGGCGCCACCGAGACTTCGGCCGGCTCGTGCAGCAGCTGTTTGGCGAGTCCCCGGATTTCCTCGGGAAAAGTCGCCGAAAACAGCAGGCTCTGCTTCTGTCTGGGCAAATGTCCGATGATTTTGCGGATGTCGGGCAGGAATCCCATGTCGAGCATCCGGTCGGCCTCGTCGAGCACCAGTATTTCGAGATGCGACAGTTCGATATTTTTTTGCAGCAGATGGTCGAGCAAACGCCCCGGCGTCGCGACGACGATGTCGCAGCCCCGTTGCAGGCTGCGGATCTGGCCGTTGATGCTGACGCCGCCGACCACGACTTCGGCGAACAAAGGCAGATGCTTGCCGTAGGCCCTGACGCTGTCATGCACCTGGGCGGCCAGCTCGCGGGTCGGCGCCAAAATCAGCGCGCGGATCTTGCGCGGTTTTTGCGGCTTGTCGTTCGATTCGGCCAAACGCTGCAGCAGCGGCAGCGTGAAGCTGGCGGTTTTGCCGGTGCCGGTCTGGGCGCCGGCCAGTACGTCCCGGCCGTCGAGAATCAGGGGGATCGTTTGTTGCTGGATCGGGGTCGGAGTGACATAGCCCTGCTCCGCGACCGCTTTCAGGAGCGGCGCGGCAAGGCCCAGTTGTGCGAAAGACATCAAAAAGGCTCGATTGAAATAAAGAAAAGGGAGGCGAACGGCTAACCGCCGGTCATGTTCATGTAGCGCAGGATCACCGGCCGCTCCTGCATGTTGAATTCGTGCCGAAGCGGCTTGATCCGCATCGCATCGATCAGGGCCCGCTTCAGCGCGTCGATATCGCCCGGCTGCGTACGGACCACTTTTTTCAGGTCGACCGAATGCTCGTTGCCGAGGCAGAGCAGCAGGCGGCCCTCGGCGGTCAGGCGGACCCGGTTGCAGGCGCCGCAGAAATTATGGCTGTGCGGCGAAATGAAACCGACGCGGGTATCGGTCCCGGCTATCCGGAAATAGTGCGAAGGACCGCCGGTTTTTTCGGGTGTGGCGAGCAGCATAAAACGCGTTTCCAAATCCTTTTTGATCCGATCGCTCGAATAATAAACCAGCGCACGATCGTGGTGATCGACGACGCCGAGCGGCATTTCCTCGATGAAGCTGATGTCGATTTCGCTGTCGACCGCAAATTGCGCCAGCTCGCAGACTTCCTCGTGATTGCTGCCTTTCAGCACGACCGTGTTGAGCTTGATGCGTTCGAAGCCTTGGGCTTTCGCGGCCGCGATCCCGTTCAACACGGCCCGAAGATTGCCGACGCGGGTAATCGCCTTGAATTTGGCGGGATCGAGCGAATCGAGGCTGATGTTGATGCGCTTGACGCCGGCTTGTTTCAAAGCCGGCGCCATCGATTCGAGCTGCGCGCCGTTGGTGGTGATGACCAGCTCCTTCAGCCCCTGAAGCTTGCCGAGATTTTCCAGCAGATCCAGCGCACCTTTGCGGACCAGCGGCTCGCCGCCGGTAATCCTAATCTTTTTGACGCCGAGTTCGGTAAAGGCCCGGGCGATCGTTTCGATCTCTTCGAGCGTCAGAATCTGCGCTCGCGGCAGGAACGTCATATCCTCGGCCATGCAATAGACGCAGCGAAAGTCGCAGCGGTCGGTAATCGAGATCCGCAAATAATCGATCTTTCTACCGAAACGGTCTATCAGTTGGCCGGCTTGGGGAAGGTTTGACATCGCGTCGCGTAGCTCAAAATGGCCGGGGCCGCGCGCAGCAGCGCCGGCTCGTCGTAATAATCGTCATCGAACCGTACAATTCTACCATAAATCCAACAGGCGGTTTCGCCGCGCCCCGGCAGTTCTCCATTTTCCGGATAAGGGCAAAAGTCCGCCGTCGCCTTGCCGGCACGACAAAGTTTTTCATTCGATTCCCCGCCCATAAGACCGGGGGCCAGAGCCCACGTTCAATGCGCAGCGCCCGCGCATGACCGATCGAAACGGCAAGGATTCAAAACGGCATCAACGCGGATAAGCGACATGGCGCATTTGCCCGAGAATCCATTGCTGCCGCGCGCGGACGTAGGCGGACGGAGAAGCCGCCTTGAAACGGAGCGGATTCGGCAGCGTCGCCGCCAGCAGGGCGGCCTGGGCGCGGCTCAATCTGGCGGACGGAATCCCGAAATAACGCCGGCTGGCCGCCTCGACCCCGAACAGATGGTCGCCGAATTCGGCGATGTTCAGATACACGGTCAGAATGCGCTCTTTGCTCCAGCACGCTTCCAGAAGAAGCGTGAACCAGATTTCAAAGGCTTTGCGGATAAAACTTTTGGACGGACTCAAAAACAGATTCTTCGCGACCTGCTGCGAAATGGTGCTGGCGCCCCGGAGGCGGCGGCCGTCGAAATAATTGTCGACCGCCATTTCAATCTCGCGGAAATCGAAACCCGCATGCTCGAAAAAACGCTGGTCTTCGGATGCGATCACCGCCTGATAAGCCGCAGGCGAGATTTTTTTGGCGCCCACCCAACGGTAATCGATCGGTTTGAACGTCGTCTCGTAGCGGAAGTCCTCGACGTACCGGCTCAGCATGAAAGCCGTCGTCGGCAGCGGCAGCCAGCGGAACAGCAGGCAAAACCCGACCGACGAGGCAATGAAAATGCCGGCGGCCTGCCAGGCGAACCGGTAAAGGATTGGGCGAAGCGGCAGCGGCCGGCGGGCCGTTTTCAAACGGCGTTTTTTTCGGATCAAGGGGAGTAGAGAAAAGGAGACAGACAAAATGAGAGACGGAAATTTCAGACGCATATGATAAATCCTTTGGCCTCGCTTGAATACCTGCGCATTTCCTTAAACCGATATCCGGGTTAGGTAATCGTACCAATAGCCAATGGCGGAGCTTTTTGCTCACAATAGCTTCATCGCTTCCATCAACACCGTAAATCATCGAGGATTGAACTATGACGAACACATGGGTAATTGCCGCAGACCATACACGGGCGCGCGTTTTTCAGACCGAATCGTCTTCCGCGCCGCTGGAGGAGATCGATACGCTGATCCACGAGGCAGGCCGGATGCATGACCGGGACATCACTTCGGACCTGCCCGGCAAGGTCAAAAATCCGGGCGGACTGGGCGGCGGGCATGCCTTCGAGCAGGAAACCGACCCGAAAAAACACGAAGCCGACGTGTTTGCGGCGGGCATCGTGCACTACCTCGAACAGGCGCGTAACGCCAACCGCTTCGACCGGCTGATCGTGGTCGCCGACCCGTCGGTGCTGGGCCTGATCAGGCGGCACATGCCGGGCCCGTTAAATAGCCTCGTCAGCCTGGAACTGGACAAAAACCTGGCGGGCATGACGGCGGCCGAAATCAGAAGCCATCTGCCGGAATATCTGCCGCGGTAAGCGCATCGGTCCGCCGCTCGGACACTGGACAAACGCACCCCGCACCTTAAGCCGCACGGGCATTGAAACGGCCGTGCACCCCTTCCGATCACTGCGGCTCCGCGTACCCTCCTGAGGCGCGGAGCGGCTTCCCGCCTTACTCGGGCTCGGGCAACGCGAGCGGCGCCAGCTCGCTTTCGATACCCAGCACTTCCACGCCGCGCAGCTTCCTCTCCATCGCCGCTGTCCTCGTCGTTTTCAGCCGCTCCAGCGAGTTGGAGGCCGTGGTGATCTGCTTGTACACCGTATCGAGCAGTTCGGAATATTTGCCGAATTCGGTCTTCACCTCGGCCAGCACTTTCCAGACTTCGCTGCTGCGCTGCTGCACCGCCAGGGTCCGGAAACCCATGTGCAGGCTGTTCAGCAACGCCGACAAGGTGGTCGGCCCGGTGATCGTGACCCGGTAAGTGCGCTGCAGCTTCTCGAACAGTTCGGGGGAACGCAGGACTTCCGCGTACAGGCTTTCGACCGGCAGAAACATGATCGCGAAATCGGTCGTATGCGGCGGGTCCAGGTATTTGCCGGCGATGTCCTTCGCGAAGCTTTCGATCGCTTTCAGCAGTTGTTTTTGCGCCTGATCCACCAAGGCCGGATTGCCTTCGTCGAGCGCGCCGAGCAGCGATTGGTAGCTTTCGAGCGGAAATTTCGAGTCGATCGGCAGCCAGACAACCTTGTCGTCGGCTTTGCCCGGCAGTTTGACCGCATATTCGACGTTCGCCTGGCTGCCCTTCCGGGTCGCCACATTCACGCCGTATTGATCGGGCGACAGGATCTGCTCCAGGATGTTGCCGAGCTGGTATTCGCCGAGAATGCCGCGGGTTTTGACGTTGGACAGCACCCTCTTCAAATCGCCGACCCCGACCGCCAGATTCTGCATCTCGCCGAGTCCCTTGTGCACCTGATCCAGCCGGTCGCTGACCAGCTTGAACGACTCGCCGAGGCGCTGCTCCAGCGTATTGTGCAGTTTCTCGTCGACGGTCCGGCGCATCTCGTTCAACTGCCGGGTGTTGTCTTCCCGTATCAAATGCAGATGTTTTTCGATCGATTCGCGAATTTCGTTGATGCCGGCCTTCGCCAGTTGATTCGCCTCCTGCTGCTGCCGGTTCAAATCGCCGAAGCGGAGCCGGAGCTGTTCGTTGAACTCCCTGATGCCTTCAGCGAATTTGCCTTCGAACGAACCGAGGCCGGCGGCCAGTTCCTGGCGGTTTTCCTTCGCATCGGCCTCGATGCCTTCCTGAAACTGCTTCAGCGTCTCGGCGGTTTTGTCCCGGAAATCGTCCTGTTTCCGGTTCAGCGACTCGCCGGTCGCCTGAAACGACCGGTTCACGCTCTCCTTGAGTTCGCTGGCGTTATGGATCAGTTTTTCGGACATGCCGGCCAATCCGCTCTTGAACGCTTCCATCTGCGCATTGTGGAGATGGTGGTTTTCGGCGACCCGATTGAGCAGCGTATCCTGCAGGCTTTTGAAAGCCTCCTGCAACTCACGCCGATTTTCCGCGCTAACCTCGCGAAGCTCCCTCCGGGACTCGGTAAAACCTTGCTGCACAGCGGCTTCCTGAACCTTCAACGTCAGCAGCAGCTCCTGCAGGCTGCCGTCCGGCGCAGCAGCCTTCAATAAAACCTGTAAGCGCCTGAGCGCGATCCATTGCAAAACCGCAATCGATACCAGCAACAGCCCGGCGACGATGACCGCCGGCATCCAATCAAACCCCATACGCTTCCTCTTTCGTTGATTGCGCCCGATCCTTCGGATCCCGGCTCAGCACCCGTTCAGGGATTTTTCACCCGAGGCGCCAACTATAACTCGACGCGAATGCCGAGCTCAATGACCCGGTCGACCGGAATTTTGAAAAACTCGATCGGGCTCGAAGCGTTACGAAACAAAAACAGAAACAAGCCCCGCCGCCATTTCGGCATCGGGCTGCGGGCCCGAAACGAAACGCGCTCGCTGCCGATGAAAAACGAAGTCTTCTTGGGATCGAAAACCAGTCCTTCGCGCATCAACAAATCCAGCGCCCGGCGCACATCCGCGTTCTGCTTGAATCCGTAATAGAGCTTGACGCGATAGAATTCGCGCTCCTGACCGAACTTGCGGATTTTGACCCGGTGTGCTTCATCCACAAACGGTTCATCCTTCGTGGCGATCGTCAGTACGATAATCTGCTCGTGCAGCACATGGTTATGTTCGAGGTTGTGCAGCAGTACGGGAGGTACCCCATGCAGCGTTCTGGCCAGATAGATCGCGGTCCCCTCGACCGTCGCCAGATTCTCCCTGATGTCCTGTTCCAGCTCTTCAAACAATACGTGCCGTTCTTCCATGTGCTCGTGCAGCAGCGCGCGTCCCTTGATCCAGGTCGTGATGATCAGAAACAGCACGGTGGCGACCGCGAGCGGCAGCCAGCCGCCGGTCGGGATTTTCAGGGTGTTGGATGAGAAGAACAGGAAATCGATGATCAGAAATGCCGACAAAAATACGATGCTGGTCGCCCGGTTCCATTTCCAGAGCGCCTGGATCACGATATAGGCCAATACCGTATCGACGATCATCGTGCCGGTCACCGCGATACCGTAAGCCGAAGCCAGCGCCGACGACGACTGAAAGCTCAGCACCAGAATGAATACCGAAATCATCAATATCCAGTTCACGGCCGGCACATAGACCTGACCCTTTTCGTCGTCCGAGGTGTGGCGAATGGCCATGCGCGGGCAATAGCCCAACTGGATTGCCTGCCGGGTGACCGAAAAGGCGCCTGAAATGACCGCCTGCGAAGCGATCACGGTCGCCATCGTCGACAAGACCAGCAAGGGATACATCGCCCAGCCCGGCGCGAGCAGATAGAAGGGATTGCGTATCGCATCGGGTTGGGCGAGCAGCAAGGCGCCCTGTCCGAAATAATTCAGCAGCAGCGCCGGAAACACGAAACCGAACCAGGCATAACGGATCGGCTTCAGGCCGAAATGCCCCATGTCCGCATAGAGCGCTTCGGCGCCGGTGATCGCCAGGACGACCGCCCCCATGATCAAAAACCCTTCCCAGCCGGTTTCGATCAGCAAACTCACGGCATAATAAGGATTGACCGCCCGCAACACGCCCGGCTGATGGACCATATTGGCCAGCCCCATCACCGCCAGAGAGCCGAACCAGAAACACATGATCGGCGCGAACATCCTGCCGACCCTGCCGGTCCCTTTGGCTTGAATGACAAACAGCCCGGCGAGCACCGTGATGGCGATCGGCAACACATAGCCGGCCAAGGGAGGCGCCACGACCTGCAGGCCCTCCACGGCGCTGAGCACCGAAATGGCCGGCGTAATGATGCTGTCGCCGTAAAACAACGAAGCGCCGAGCAGCCCGAGCGTGAGAATAAAAGCCATCCTGCGCGGATAATCCCGAGCCCCGTGCAGAGCCAGGGTCATCAGCGCCATAATCCCGCCTTCGCCTTTGTTGTCGGCGCGCATGATGAAGATCGCGTATTTGATCGTAACCACCAGCGTCAAGGACCAGAAGATCAGCGACAGGACGCCAAGCACATGAAATTCGTCGATCGGCATGCCGCTATGAAAAACCTCTTTAAGCGCGTACAAGGGGCTGGTGCCGATATCGCCAAAGACCACGCCGACCGCGCCGAGCGCTAGCCCTGCCAGTTGTGTGTGAGTTTGGTTTTGTGAATTTGCAGACATGACCATTACCTTAAGGGAATGAGTAATGCGGAAGGAAAGGAAGCGAAGCCGATCCGGAATGGAATCGCGAAAAACGACAGGTTGCCGGAAAGGCCGGCAGCCTCATTTTCGGCCGGTCGCCCGGAGCGAGGGGATGGCTCCGGGCGACCGGCCCGGGATTTACATATGATCGAGAATCGCCCGTTTGACCGAGTCGAGTTCCGCTTCGATCGTCAAGGTGCGCGCGGAAGCGCATTGTTTGATCGCGGTATCGGGATCTTTCAGGCCGGTTCCGGTCAGCGTACAGACGATTTTGCTGCCTTCCGGAATCTTGCCGCTGCGGATATCGCGCCAGGCGCCGGCGACCGAGGTTGCGGAAGCCGGCTCACAGAAAATGCCTTCGTATTGCGACAGCATTTTCTGCGCTTCGAGAATTTCCTCGTCGGTGAATTTGTCGAACCAGCCGCCGGATTCCTTCTGCGCGGCCCAGGCATAGTCCCAGGACTGCGGATTGCCGATCCGGATTGCGGTCGCAATCGTCTCCGGATGCTCGATCGGATGGCCGGCTAGGAACGGGGCGGCGCCGGCCGCCTGATAACCGCACATGACCGGGCGCTTCGAAGTCACCGCCTTGTGCGTGTCGCTGTCGGCCGAATATTCCTTGTAGCCTTTCCAGTAGGCGGTGATATTGCCCGCGTTGCCGACCGGCAGGCAGTGGTAGTCCGGCGCCTCGCCAAGCGCGTCGATGATCTCGAACGAAGCGGTCTTCTGGCCGTCGATCCGGTACGGATTGATCGAATTGACGATCGTAACCGGCGCCAGCTCTGCCACTTCCTTGACCAGATTCATGCCCTGGTCGAAATTGCCCCGAATCTGGATGATCGTCGCATCGTACATCAAGGTTTGCGCGAGCTTGCCGAGCGCGATTTTGCCTTCCGGAATGATCACGAACGCCTTGATCCCGGCGCGGGCGGCATAGGCGGCCGCCGAAGCCGAAGTGTTGCCGGTCGAGGCGCAGATGATCGCGCGGCTGTCCTCTTCGACCGCCTTGGTGACCGCCATCGTCATGCCGCGGTCCTTGAACGAACCGGTCGGGTTCAGGCCTTCGAACTTGACGTAAATGTCGACCTCCTTGCCCGCCAGGCGCGGAATGTTTTGCAATTGGATCAAGGGAGTGTTGCCTTCGTTCAGGCTGATCACGCGCGTCGAGGCGCTGACCGGCAAACGGTCGCGGTAACGGTCGATCAGACCGGTGTAATGTTTTGCTGTAGACATGGGGTGGTTATCCTAAGGTTTCCAGGCGAATCCGGCAGACCTGGCCGGTCACGGTCGGCAAGGCCTCGATCTTGGCGATCGCGTCGTTCATTTCTTTTTCGAGCGTGACCTGCGTCAGCAGAATGATCGGCACCGCTTTTTCGTTTGCCGGCGGCTCTTTCTGAATGATCGCCTCGATGCTGATCCGGTGGTCGGCCAGGATTTTGGTCACATCGGCCAATACGCCGGGTTTGTCTTCGGCGTTCAGGCGCAGGTAATAGGCGGACTTGAAGCGGTCCGGGGCCAAAATCGGGATGTCCTTGATCGCCTCGGGCTGGAAGGCCAGATGCGGCACCCGGTTTTCCGGATCGCTGGTCAGGGCCCGCGTCACGTCGACCACGTCCGCGACCACCGCCGAGGCGGTCGGATCGGCCCCCGCGCCGGCGCCGTAATACAAAGTCGGGCCGACCGCGTCGCCCTTGACCAGCACCGCGTTCATCACCCCGTTCACGTTCGCGATCAGCCGGCGCTCCGGGATCAGGGTCGGATGCACGCGCAGTTCGATGCCTTCGCCGGTCTTGCGCGCGATGCCCAAATGCTTGATCCGGTAGCCCAGTTTTTCCGCATAATCGACATCGAGCCGGGTAATCTTGGTGATGCCTTCGGTGTAAACTTTTTCGAATTGCAGCGGAATCCCGAATGCGATGGATGCCAGGATCGTCAGCTTGTGCGCCGCATCGATCCCTTCGACATCGAAGGTCGGATCGGCTTCGGCATAGCCCAAAGCCTGCGCTTCGGCCAATACGTCCGCAAAATCGCGGCCTTTCTCGCGCATTTCGGTCAGGATGAAATTGCCGGTGCCGTTGATGATGCCGGCCAGCCATTGAATTTGGTTGCCGCTAAGCCCTTCGCGGATCGCCTTGATGATCGGAATCCCGCCGGCGACCGCCGCTTCGAAGGCGACGATCACACCCTTCTCGCTGGCCTTCGCGAAAATCTCGTTACCGTGCAGCGCGATCAGCGACTTGTTCGCGGTGACCACATGCTTGCCGTTCGCGATCGCGGCCAGCACCATATCCTTGACAGGGCCGGCGCCGCCGATCAATTCGAGCACGATGTCGATTTCGGGATCGTTGATCACATCGTAAGGATCGGCCGTGACCGCGATGCCTTCGGTACTGCAAATGCGCGGCTTGCCGAGATCTCGGCTCGACGCGCGGGTTACGATGATTTCGCGCCCGGCCCGGCGGGCAATCTCGGCCGCATTGCGTTTGAGCACATTGACCGTACCGCCGCCGACCGTCCCTAGTCCCAATATTCCGACTTTTACCGGTTTCAAAACACACTCCCGTAGGGTACGCTGCGCGTACCGTTTTATCTGAATTAATTCGCAAAGGTACGCACAGCGTACCCTACAACGCCTCAAAAAGCCGGCTATTATACAACCTTGTCTTTCTTCATCATATGGCGAATGCCGCGCACCGCCTGCCGGGTCCGGTGCTCGTTCTCGATCAGCCCGAAGCGGACATGGTCGTCGCCGTACTGGCCGAAGCCGATGCCGGGCGCGACCGCGACTTTCGCCTCGATCAGCAGTTTTTTCGAGAACTCCAGCGAACCCATTTCCCGGTAAGGTTCGGGAATCGGCGCCCACACGAACATCGTCGCCTTCGGCTTTTCGACCGGCCAGCCGGCCGCGTTCAAGCCCTCGCAAAGCACGTCGCGCCGCCGTTGGTACATCGCGGCGATTTCATGCACACAGTCCTGCGGCCCTTCGAGCGCGGTAATCGCGGCAATCTGGATCGGCGTGAAGGTGCCGTAGTCGAGGTAGGACTTGATTCTTGCCAGCGCGCCGACCAGCTTCTTGTTTCCGCACATGAAGCCGACGCGCCAGCCCGGCATGTTGTAGCTTTTCGACAGCGAGAAAAATTCGACCGCGATGTCTTTCGCGCCCTCGACCTGCAGGATCGAAGGAGCCTTGTAACCGTCGAACACGATATCGATATAGGCGATGTCGTGCACGACCCAGATCTTGTGCTCTTTCGCGAGCGCGATGATCTTTTCGAAAAAATCCAGCTCGACGCACTGGCTGGTCGGATTGCCCGGAAAATTCAAGATCAGCATTTTCGGCTTCGGCCACGACTCGACGATCGCGCGCTGCAGTTCCTCGATGAAGTCGACACCCGGAATCAACGGCACGTGGCGAAGGTCGGCACCCGCAATCACGACCCCGTAGGGATGGATCGGATAGGCCGGATTCGGCACCAGCACCACGTCGCCCGGCCCGAGCGTGGCCAGCGCCAGATGCGCAAGCCCTTCCTTGGAGCCGATCGTGACGATCGCCTCGGATTCCGGATCCAGATCGACGTCGAAACGGTTCTCGTACCAGGTGCAGATGGCCTTGCGCAGCCGGGGGATGCCTTTCGACATCGAATAACGGTGCGTATCCGGCCGCTTCGTCGCTTCGAGCATCTTGTTCACGATATGCTCCGGCGTCGGCTGATCCGGATTGCCCATCCCGAAATCGATGATGTCCTCGCCCGCCGCTCGCGCTTTGGCCTTCAGTTCGTTCACGATATTGAAAACATAGGGGGGCAAGCGGCTGATGCGTGGAAATTGGTCCATTTACGTTCTTTCAGATAAACAATTGAGACAAATAAATTTTTCATCCCGCTTCGCGGGTAAATACGGACGTAGGGCGGATGCCGTCAGGCGATCCGCCAGGTTGCGGCGGAACCGAAGGTCGGCGGAACCGCTGGCGCGTTCCGCCCTACATAGCAATTCTCAAAAACGCTTCGACACGTTGCAAATCTTCGAACGTATCGACGCCGGCGGGCGGCACCTTGTCGACCACCTTGACCGCGATCGCTTCGCCCTGCCATAAAATGCGGAGCTGTTCGAGCGACTCGGTTTTCTCCAAATCGGAAGCCTCCCAACCGCAGTACCGGCGCAAAAAGTCGACCGTATAGGCATACATGCCGATATGCCGGTAATAAGGCATTCTGCCGGACAAGAGCTTCCGGCCTTCGGCGAATCCGTCCCGATCCCACGGGATCGGCGCACGGCTGAAATACAGCGCATAGCCGTGCCGGTTCAACACGACCTTGACCGCGTTCGGATTGAAGATCTCCTCGCCGTCGTGGATTTCGGCCGCCAGCGTCGCGATGCCCGCCTGCCGCTGGCCGGCCAATACCGCCGCCGCTTCGCGCAAATACGCGGGATCGATCAACGGCTCGTCGCCCTGCAGGTTCACGATGATCTCGCCGCCTGCCCAGCCCCGCTGCTCGACGACTTCCGCAATCCTCTCGGTGCCGCTTTGATGATCGGCGCGCGTCATTACCGCCTCGATGCCCAATGCACGGACTGCTTGGCATATACGATCGTCGTCGGTCGCGACGACGATCTCGTCCGCCCCGGCCTCGCGGGCGCGTTCGCAGACATGCGCGATCATCGGCCTGCCGGCGATCGGCAGCAAGGGTTTGCCGGGCAGCCGGGTCGAACCATAGCGGGCCGGAATCACGACTTTAAAGCGGACGCTCATTGGAATGCCTCTGCCGGCAGGCCAAAACCCGCTTTTATAGGGGCGCAGCCATAGACCTGCCAAGTTTTAAAAACCTGGCAGGTCTTCGGTTTGGAAATCGCCGTTAAAACGGAGGTCATTTTTTCAGCGCGTCGACTTCTTCGAGGCTAAGCGCGCGCGCTTCGTCTTCGAGCATGACCGGAATGTCGTCGCGGATCGGAAACGCCAGCCGGTCGGGCTTGCAGATCAGTTCCTGCCTGTCCTTGTCGTAAATCAGCGAACTTTTGCAGATCGGACAAGCCAGGATGTCGAGCAGTTTTTTATCTATCATGCTTCTCACTCAATAATTCGATTAACCGCGCCGCGAAAGCGGAATCCATGTTCGCTTCCACCGGAACGGCCCAAAGCCTTTCGTCGGCAAACGCCCCGCATTTTACCGCATCCTTCTCGGTCATTAGAACCGGAAACGTATCGCCGAAGTCGAGATCCTCCGGCCGGAACGCGAAATGGTCAGGAAAATCGTGCGGAATACACCCCAGCCCCGCCATTTCCAGGTGCCTGAAAAACCGCTCGGGATGCCCGATGCCGGCCACCGCATGGCAGGGCGCCGCTTTAAACGCGGCCAAGGGTTTACGCATTCCGGTCAGCAAATTGACCGCCTCCGCCCCCGCCAATTGCATCGAAAATTCGTTCGGCCGCGCCAAGCCGCCGTTCACCACGATCAAGTCCACGTCCTTCAGTCTGGCCTCAGGTTCCCTGAGCGGTCCGGCCGGCAGGCACCAGCCGTTGCCGAAGCGGCGCTCGCCGTCGATCACCGCGATTTCGAGCGTTCTGCCGAGTGCATAATGCTGCAGGCCGTCGTCGGACAGCAGCACGTCGCAATCGGCCCTGTCCAGCAGCAGCCGGCAAGCATCTGTCCGAACCGGAGATACCGCCATCGGGCAGCCGGTGCGGGCCGCGATCAAGAGCGCCTCGTCGCCGACCTCGCCCGCCCGGCTGTCGGCATCGACCCACTGCGGATACAGGGCGGCGCGTCCGCCGTAGCCCCGGCTGACGATGCCCGGCCGGAAGCCTTTTTCCTTCAAAAACCGGGCCAGCCAGATGATCAGCGGCGTTTTGCCGGCGCCGCCGACCGTAAGATTGCCGACCACGATCACCGGAACCGGGAAAACCGTGGTTTTCAGCCATCCGCAACGATAACAGGCCCTGCGCAGCCTGGCGATGCCTTCGAACAGTTTGCCGAAAGGCCACAGCAACAGGCCGGCGCCGGTTTTCCGATACCAGATGCGCGCCGCCAGCCGCGGCAGCTTTGTCTCGATCATTCGGTTTTCGGCTGTTGCGCTTCGAAGGTGATATGCGTGAACCCTGCCCTGCCGGCGGCATCGAGCGCGCTGATCACCGCCTGATGCGGCGTCTTGCCGTCCGCGCTGATGATGAACGGGACATCGGTGCCGCGCGCGGCCATTTTCCGCAACTCCCTGAGCAGGGTTTCGGGCTTTTGATCGACCAACTGGCGCAGCATCTCATCCCCGCCTTTCACATAATACAGGCCGTCGGCGTCGATCACCAAGGTAATCGATGCCGGCGGGGCTTCCGCTTCGGAGCCTGCCGCTTCGGGCAACTTTATCCTGACTTGCGTCTGCCGGTTGAACGTTGTCGAGACCATAAAAAAAAGCAAAAGCACGAACAGCACATCGATCATCGATATCAGCGTAATATCGATTTTTCGCCTCTTTTTACGATGGAAGTTCATAAACTCGCCTCGCGCTCGCCGTGCATCATCTCGATCAGCCGCAATGCCTCGGCTTCCATGTTGATCACGTATTCGTCGACTCGTCTCAGAAAATAGCGGTGGAAAATCAGGCTCGGAATCGCCACGGACAAACCGGTCGCGGTCGTGATCAGCGCAACCGAAATACCGCCCGCCAGCACGGTCGGGTCGCCCGCCCCGTGCTGCATCAGTTGGGAGAAAATCTCGATCATCCCGAATACCGTGCCCAACAAGCCCAGCAAGGGCGATACCTCGGCGATCAGCCCCAGCGCATCCAGGAAGCGCTCCAGGTCGTGCATGACCTGGCGTCCGACATCCTCGATCGACTCTTTCATGATTTCCCGCCCGTGCGCGCTATTGCCGACCCCGGCCGCAATGATCCGTCCCAGCGGCGAACTGGCTTTTAGGCGGCGCAACATCGCGTCGTCCAGTTTGTTGTCTTTGTGTAACCTCCAGACCTGCACGACCAGATCTTCGGGGATGATCCTGCTCTTGCGCAGGGTCCAGAAACGCTCCGCAATAATCGCCATCGCCCCGATCGAACAAATCATCAGCGGCCACATCATCCAGCCGCCGCTCTTAATTATTTCAAACACATTACACCTTGTGGTTCAAAGCCAAAGAATTATTTTTCTCAGCCGGCTATTTTAGACGCGCCGCCGCTTTTTCGCCATGATCCCGCGCCAATCCGAAACAGGCGATCAGGTAAGCGAGAAAGCACGCCAACGCCGCGGCGCCGAATATCGTCCGCGGCCCCAGCACATCCCAGTAATAGCCGCTGAACAAGCTTCCTCCCATGCCGCCGAGCCCGAAACTGAAGCTGCTGTAGAGCGCCTGGCCTTTGCTCTGGTGTCGTTCGCCGAAATGGCGCTGCACCAGATGGATCGCGGCAATGTGCGCCGCGCCGAAACTCGCCGCATGCAGCAGTTGGGCCAAGACCAGAAACGCCGTTTGGGCAAGCCAGCCGATCAACAGCCAGCGTACCGCGGCCAGCAGCAGACTCCAAAGCAGAATGCTCCGTAGGCTCAAAAGGCCGAGCAAGCTCCGCATGAAAATAAAAAGAACGATCTCGGCGCATACCCCCGCCGCCCACAGACTGCCGGTGGCGGCGGCCGAATAACCCAGTTGCTGGAGATAAATCGAATAAAAAACGTAATAAGGCCCGTGCGCCGCCTGCAGCAGCATCGATACCACCAGAAAAGCCAGCACTTCCGGGCGTTTCAAGACCGACAGCACGCGGGAAGGCTCTCTATGCGGCCGGCGCGGCGCCGGATTCGGCAGCATCAGCGTCACGATCCAGTTCAACAGCAACAGCGTCACGACGAACAACCGCAACTGCTCGATCGGCTGGCGGTCGAACCACCACCCGAGCCCTTGCACCGCCACGATGAAGCCGACCGAACCCCAGAGCCGTATCCGGCTGTAGCGGTGCGCGTCGTCGCGCAGATGCGCCAGGGTCACCGCCTCGAAAAGCGGCAGCGATGCGTTCCAGAATACCCCGAAGCCGAAAGTGCAGAGCGCCAGCTCGACGTAACCGCGCGCGGCCAGAAACCCCGAGAAAGCCGCCGCCGAAAAAAACAGCGTCAGCCGGATCAGGCGCAGGTTCTTGCCGGTCCGGTCCGCGATCCAGCCCCAAAAATTCGGCGCGATAATCCGGCTCCCGACCAGCACCGCCGACAGATTGCCGATTTGCGCCGCATCGAGGCCGAGATGCTTGAGGTACAGGTTCCAGTAGGGCAAAAAGCCGCCGAGCGTCGCGAAATAGAACAGGTAAAAACCCGACAGGCGCCAGTAAGGGACGGACATTGGATAAAATTGCTGGGTTAGATGCATGGAAACATAGACTGTAACGGAAGGCGCGCCGGCTTTGCGCGTCACGGCTAATGCCCTGCTCCTAGGCCACCCTTCAACTCACTACTGAATCCGTGTGAATCCGTGTAAGGCGGAACGCGGCAGCGGTTCCGCCGGAGGATGGCCGCTCACCGGCGGATCGCCTGGCGGCATCCGCCCTACTGAACTGCACGAACCCACGTAAGGCGGAACGCGGCAGCGGTTCCGCCGGAGGATGGCCGCTCACCGGCGGATCGCCTGACGGCATCCGCCCTACTGAACTGCACGAACCCACGTAAGGCGGAACGCGGCAGCGGTTCCGCCGAAGGATGGCCGCTCACCGGCGGATCGCCTGACGGCATCCGCCCTACTGAACTGCACGAACCCACGTAAGGCGGAACGCGGCAGCGGTTCCACCGGAGGATGGCAGCTCACCGGCGGATCGCCTGGCGGCATCCGCCCTACTGAACTGCACGAACCCACGTAAGGCGGAACGCGGCAGCGGTTCCGCCGGAGGATGGCCGCTCACCGGCGGATCGCCTGACGGCATCCGCCCTACTGAATTCATGCAATCGTAATCCACCCCACAGTTCTTATCTCAAAACCGGCAAACCGGAGCGCACATCGCTATTCTGCGCCCGGTGCCGGAGATAGTGGTCCATGATCACAAGCGCCGCCATCGCCTCCGCGATCGGGGTCGCGCGGATCCCGACGCAGGGATCGTGGCGCCCTTCGGTCACCACTTCGATCGGTTCGCCGCGCACATTGATCGACCGACCCGGCAGGCGCAGGCTCGAGGTCGGCTTCAGCGCGATGCTGGCGACGATGTCCTGGCCGCTCGAAATGCCGCCCAGGATGCCGCCGGCATGGTTGCTCAGGAAACCTTCCGGCGTGATCTCGTCGCGGAATTGAGTGCCCTTGCTTTCGATGCAGCCGAAGCCGTCGCCGATTTCAACGCCCTTGACCGCATTGATGCTCATCAACGCATGGGCGAGATCCGCATCCAGCCGGTCGAAGATCGGTTCGCCAAGGCCCGGCGGCACGTTCGTCGCGACGATATTGATGCGCGCCCCGATCGACTCGCCCTCCTTGCGCAGCGCGTCCATGTAGCTTTCGAGTTCCGGCACGCGTTCGGGATCGCCGCAAAAAAACGGGTTCGTGTTCACGGCCGACCAGTCCAGCCTGTCGATTTTGATCGGTCCCAACTGCGCCAGAAAACCCCGAATCTCGATCCCGGCCTTTTCCTTCAAATATTTTTTCGCAATCGCCGCCGCCGCAACCCGCATCGCGGTTTCGCGCGCGGACGAACGGCCGCCGCCGCGGTAATCGCGGAAACCGTATTTCTGCTGATAGGTATAATCGGCATGGCCGGGCCGGAACGATTCGGCGATTTTCGTGTAATCCTTCGAACGCTGGTCGGTGTTTTCGATCAACAGGCCGATCGGCGTGCCGGTGGTTCTGCCTTCGAACACGCCGGACAAAATCTTCACTTCGTCCGCTTCGCGCCGCTGCGTCGTATGCCGGGAAGTCCCGGGCTTGCGGCGGTCGAGGTCGTGCTGGATATCGGCCTCGCCGAGTTCGAGTCCCGGCGGACAGCCGTCGACGATGCAGCCGAGTGCGGGCCCGTGGCTTTCGCCGAAGGTGGTGACGGTAAACAGTTTTCCGAAGGTATTGCCAGACATATCAATCCAAAGCCGCGATAAATTGGTCGTGATAGAGCGCGAGCTGCTCGCCGGTCAGTAAAAACACGCCGTCGCCGCCGCGCTCGAAATCGAGCCAGTAGAAAGGAATGTCCGGAAACCGGTCCTGCAGCGTCTGCGCACTGCTGCCGACTTCGACGACCAGGATGCCCTGTTCGCTCAGAAAGCCTTTCGCCTGCGCCAGAATCCGCAGTACGATGTCCAGCCCGGTCTTGCCGCCGGTAAAGCCCATCTCCGGCTCGGCATGGTATTCGGGCGGTAGGTTTTCCCATTCGGCGACCGCGACATAGGGCGGATTGCTGACGATAATGTCGTAGCGGTGCCCCGGCAGGCTCTCGAACAGATCGGACCGGTACAACGCCACCGAATCTTCGGACTGATGCTTGGCGACGTTGATTCCGGCGACCGCCAGCGCCTCGGGCGACAAGTCGACCGCATCGACCGCCGCGGTCGGAAACGCATAGGCGCAGGCGATCGCGATACAGCCGCTGCCGGTGCACAAATCCAGAATCCGGTCGACATTGTCCTCGTCGACCCACGGCGCGAAGCGCTGTTCAATCAGTTCCGCGATCGGCGACCTGGGCACCAGCACCCGTTCGTCGACATAAAACGGCAATCCCGCGAAAACGGCTTCGTGCGTCAGGTAGGCGGCAGGCTTTCTCTCGTTGACACGGCGCTCGACGATGTCGATCACCGCCTGCCGTTCCGGCCGGATCAGGACCGCCTCCAGGTAAAACGGCGAAACGTTGTAAGGCAGATGCAGCGTATGCAATACTAAACCCGCCGCCTCGTCGATGGCGGTCAGGGAGCCGTGGCCGAAGTAGACCTGGGCCTCGGTAAAGCGGCTGGCCGCCCAGCGAATATAATCCCTGATAGTAGTTAAAGTATCGATGACCTCGGTCGAAATGGATTGCATGGCTGGAAATTCCTGGCCGGCCGGCCTCTGCGCAAAGAGACGAATTCTAAACTAAACTTGCCTTACTGTCCGATTTTTAAAACCTTTACCCATGGAAGCCGCCGAACCGTCAACCACCTCTTCCTCAACCGGCCAGGCCGAAAATAAGCTGCTGCTGGCGTGTTACCGCCATTTCGAAAAAAACCAGCTGATCCTGCCGACGATCCCCGAGGTCGCTTTTAAAATCCGCCGCGTGATCAATGACGAGAAAGCCAACAGCGCCAAGATCGCTCGCACCATGCAGGCCGACCCTTCGCTCACCGCGCGCCTGATCAAGATTTCGAACAGCGCCCTTTACCGCGGCCGCAAAACGATCGAAAGCTGTCCGGAAGCGATTACCCGGCTCGGCCTGAAAGCCGTGCAGGACATCGTCACGGCGTTTTCGCTAAAGTCGGTATTCACTGCCCAATCGCCTTCCATCCGCCAACGAATGGTCGAATTATGGGCGCACAGCAGTTTCGTCGCCGCGATCAGCGCCGTACTGGCGCACAAGGCGAAAGGCTTCGATCCCGACCGCGCGATGCTGGCCGGCTTGATTCACGACATCGGCAAGATCCCGATTCTGGCCTTTGCCGATCAACACATCGACCTGGTCGCGAACACCGCCCATCTCACCGAAACGATCGACAAGCTGCACGGCATGATCGGCCTGAATATCATCCGCAAATGGAATTTTCCGGACGACTTCGAGAATGTCGTACTCCATTCGGAAAACTGGCAGCGCGATACCGGCGAACATCTCGATTACGCCGACATCGTGATGCTGGCGCAATTCCACAGCCTGATCGGCAAGGTCGACATCAAAACCCTGCCGAAACTCGATACGCTGCCTGCCTATCAAAAAATCGCCCGCCGCCTCGACGCGAGCGGCAGTCTCGAAATTCTGGACATTGCCAAGGAGGAAATCGAAGCGATCCGGCAAATGCTCGGGTGAATCCGTTTTGGCCGCCGTCAATCGCCCGAAGCCTGCCGCTTCCCGATGAAAAGTGGTAAGCGGCAGCCACTGATACCTTGAATCGCCCTGGAAAACATCCCTTATAGCAATTTATTTTTTCACCATTCGTTGCCGCCTATTGACTATACCGTCCAGACGGTACAGTATATGAATTTATGAAACGCATGCAAAAGACGAACACTCGAGAACGCCTGCTCGATGCCGCCGAAGCCGTCGTGATAGAGCAAGGCGTCAGTGCCATGACCTTGGATGCGGTTGCCGCAAAGGCCGGCCTTAGCAAAGGCGGGCTCCTTTATCACTTCCCCACCAAAGACGCCATCGTGCTGGGCATGGTTTCGCGCATCGCTTCCATCGCACAGGAAAGGTTTGCCGCCGGTTTGGCTGGCGAGCCGCCTGGGCGAGGGCGACATGCCAGGACGATGCTGCATATGATGTTGGATACCGAGGGTTCCCTGTTTCCCCGGCTCCAACGGGTGGCCGGCCCATTGCTGGGCGCGGTATCCAGCAATCCGAAAATGCTGGAGCCGATGCGACGCTTCTTCCAGGGAGTATATCAAGGCATGCTGGATGACGGCTTGCCTGCCGATCGCAGTTGGCTGATTCTTGCCACACTGGACGGTCTCAAATTTTGGAGAATTTTCGGCATCCTGCATCCTTCGGAAGAAGACCTGGCAGGGCTTCGGCGGTTGTTGACGCAGATCATCGATGAGGCATCATTGTGAAAAAGATCATCCTCTTTGTCATCGTTTTGCTGGTCATTGCGGGGAGTGCAAGCTGGATTTATCGCACGTTCCGCGGTGAAGACAGGACCACGCCGACACTTTACGGCAATGTGGACATACGCGAAGTCACGCTCGGTTTCCGCGTTCCCGGCAAGCTGGCGAAACTTCTTTACGACGAGGGGGACAAGGTCAAAGCGGGCGAAGTGATGGCCAGGCTGGACGACGAGCCCTATCGCAATCAGCGGGCCAGCGCCCAGGCCCAGGTGGACTCGTTGCGGGCGCGCCTGAAGTTGCGTGAAACCGGCAACCGTCCGGAAGAGATCGCGCAAGCCCGGTCGCTCGTCCGTGAGCGCGAAGCCGCCGCCGTCAATGCCGAACGCTTGTTCAAACGGGCCGAAGAATTACTGGCCGACAAAGGCGTCTCGGTCCAGGAACGCGACAACGCCGAGGCCAACCACAAAGAAGCCAGGGCAAGACTCAAATCGGCGCGCGCCAACCTGGCGCTCCTCGAAGCCGGGTTTCGCGCCGAGGATATCGCCCAAGCCAAAGCCGATCTTACGCAAACCGAAGCGGCACTGGCCACCGCCCGCCTCCAGTTGAGCGATACGGTATTGGCCGCGCCGTCCGATGGCGTCATTCTTACCCGGGCGCAAGAAGCCGGCGCCATCCTGCAAGCGGGCTCTCCGGTTTTCACGCTGTCCCTGGTGAATCCGGTTTGGGTTCGCGCCTATGTCCATGAGCCCGACCTGGGCCGCCTACATCCGGGCATGAAGGTTGAAATCCGCACCGATGCCCTTGACGGCAAACCTTACAGAGGCCAGATCGGCTACATTTCCCCGCGCGCCGAATTCACGCCGAAGACCGTGGAAACGGCGGAACTGCGTACCGCGCTCGTCTACCGGTTACGCATTGTCGTCGAGAATCCCGATGACGGGCTGCGCCAGGGTATGCCGGTCACCGTCACCCTCGCCGGCAGCTCGTCAAGCACGCCGGCTCCGTTATGAGCGATGCCCTGGTCATACTCGATTCCGTCCGGAAAATCTTTCCGCACGCGAAGAAGCCCGCGCTGGAAGGCGTCTCGGCCGTGTTGAGGCCCGGCCAGATTACCGGACTGGTGGGACCCGACGGGGCCGGCAAGACAACCCTCATCCGGCTGATGGCCGGATTGCTCGCGCCGACTTCCGGCACCATTTCCGTAGACAATCGCGACCCGATCCGCGACGCGGACAAGCTGCGCCCGGTCATTGGCTACATGCCGCAAAAATTCGGCCTCTACGAAGATCTGTCCGTTGTCGAAAATCTCGAATTCCACGCTGATCTTCGGGACCTGACGGGTGAAGAACGCGCCGCCACCTTCAAACGCCTGCTGGAATTTACCGATCTTGCCCGGTTCACCGCCCGATTGGCCGGAAAACTGTCCGGCGGCATGAAGCAGAAGCTCGGCCTGGCCTGCGCGCTGCTGGGTCGGCCAAGGTTGCTGCTGCTGGACGAACCGAGCGTGGGCGTCGATCCGATTTCGCGCCGCGAATTGTGGAAGATGGTCCATGAACTGATTGCCCAGGGCATGGCGGTCGTATGGAGCACGGCGTATCTGGATGAAGCCGAATTATGCGCGGAGGTGCTGTTGATGAACGACGGCCGGTTGATCTTCTCGGGCAAGCCCGCGGATCTCACGGACCGAATCCATGGCCGAAGCCTGCAAATCAGGCATCTGACCGGCAACCGCCGGCAATTGCTCGCGCGGGCGCTGCGCCGGCCTGAAGTCATGGACGGGGTCATTCAGGGCCATGCGGTCCGCCTGGTGCTCCGCCAAGGAGCGGTCCGACCCAACCTCAAGGAGCTCGATGCCGGGATTGATGCGGAATTCGTGCCGGTCGCGCCCCGTTTCGAGGATGCGTTCATTGAAGCCCTCGGGGGCGGCCCGGGCGGCGATTCGGCTCTTGCGCAACGCCTGCGGCCGGTGCCCGGCAATGACGATACGGTTGTGGAAGCGGTGGCGTTAACCAAACGCTTCGGCGATTTCACCGCAACCGATGATGTGAATTTCAGCGTCAAGCGCGGGGAGATCTTCGGCCTGCTCGGCCCGAACGGCGCCGGCAAGTCGACGACGTTCCGGATGATGTGCGGGCTGCTTGCGCCGACATCCGGTACGGCGCGAGTCATGGGCATCGACCTCAAAACCAGCGCCAGCGAAGCCCGCCAGCGCCTGGGTTACATGGCGCAGAAGTTTTCGCTGTACGGCAATCTCACGATCGAACAGAACCTGAAGTTCTTCTCCGGTGTTTACGGTTTACGCGGCGTCCGGCAGAAAACCGCCATCGCGGACATGGTCGAGGTCTTCAAGCTGCAGCCTTTCCTCGGCACCACGCCCGATGCCCTTCCGCTCGGTTTCAAGCAGCGCCTGGCGTTGGCCTGCGCGGTCATGCACGAGCCGGCGATTCTGTTTCTGGACGAACCGACCTCCGGCGTCGACCCGGTGACGCGCCGCGAGTTTTGGACGCATATCAACGGCCTCGTCGAAAAAGGCGTTACCGTGATGGTCACAACACACTTCATGGACGAAGCCGAATATTGCGACCGCATCGCGTTGGTGTTCCGCGGCAAAATCATCGCGGCCGGCTCCCCGGACCGGCTCAAGGAACAAGCCGTGTCCCCCCGGAATCCCGACCCCTCGATGGAAGATGCGTTCATTTCCCTGGTGCAGCAACATACTTCAGAGGTCTCGATATGAAATCGCCTGTGTCCTTCCGCCGCCTGTACGCCCTTTGCCGAAAGGAGACCTGGCAAATCCTGCGCGATCCGAGCAGTAATCTGATCGCCTTCGTGCTGCCGGTAGTGATGCTGTTCATTTTCGGTTACGGCATCAACCTCGACTCTACCGCGGTGAATATCGGTCTGGTGCTCGAAGACGCCAGTCCCGAGGCCAGACATTTCGCGGACAATCTTTACGGCTCGCGCTACTTCGTCGTTCATCCCGCCGAGACGCAGGCGGAGATCGGGCAGGCGCTGACCGAAGGCCGGGTACGAGGCTTTGTGGTGGTACCGGCGGATTTTGCCGAAAAACTCGAACGGCCGACCGGCACTGCGCCGCTGCTGGTGGTTACCGACGGCTCGGAACCCAACACGGCCAACTTCGTGCAAAATTATGTGACCGGCGCCTGGAACGGCTGGATACAGCAGCGTGCTGGCGAACGCGGCGAAGCGCCGCCGCCCGGCATTACCATCGAACCGCGCTTTTGGTTCAATCCCGCCGCCGAAAGCCGGAATTTTCTGATTCCGGGATCGATTACCATCATCATGACCGTCATCGGCGCGCTGCTGACCTCGCTCGTGGTGGCCCGCGAATGGGAACGCGGCACGATGGAAGCGCTGCTGGCCTCGCCGGTGACCCGGACCGAACTGCTGTTGAGCAAACTGCTGCCTTATTACGTACTCGGAATCGTTTCGCTGTTTCTGTGCGTCGGGGTGGCAGCCTTGATGATGCAGGTGCCGTTTCGCGGTTCGCTGCTGATTTTGTGGGGAATCGGTTCGCTCTTTCTGGCGAGCAGTCTCGGTTTGGGCTTACTGCTCTCCACCGTGCTGCGCAACCAGTTCGTCGCCGCCCAAGCGGCCCTCAACGCGGCATTTCTGCCCGCCCTGATGCTTTCGGGCTTTCTGTTCGAAATCCGCAGCATGCCCGCCGTCATTCAAGCCGCCACCTATCTGATACCGGCCCGCTATTTTGTGACCGCCATCCAGACGCTTTTCCAGGCCGGCAATGTCCCGCCCATTTTGTTGCACAGCGGCCTATTTCTGGTGGCTGCGGGCAGCTTCTTCATCGGGTTGACCGCGCTGAAAACCCGCCGCCGTTTGGAGTAATGATGTTTTCACGCATCCTGACGCTCATCATCAAGGAACTCGAAATGCTGCTGCAAGACCGGCAAAGCCGCATGGTTCTGATCGTGCCCGTCTTCCTGCAACTGGCTCTATTCCCCTTTGCGGCTACGCTGGAAGTCAGGAACAACACGCTGGCGATCTACAACGAAGATTCCGGCCGCGAATCCACGGAATTGATGCAGCGTTTCTCGCAGGCCCAGGCCTTTACCCAACTGCTTACGCTCTACGGCGAAGCCGAGGTGCGAGATACCATCGACAACCAAGAGGCGCTGCTCGTCATTCGTTTTCCGCCGGATTTTTCGCGCGATATCGCGGCGGGCCGTCCTGCGAAGATTCAAGCCATTCTCGATGGCCGACGCTCCAACAGCGGCCAGATCGCCCTGGGCTACGTACAACAAATCGTCAACGATTACAGCAACGAACGCTTCGAGTCGAAGCAAAAGAACGCTCGCTCATCGTTGATTGTCCGCCACTGGTTCAATCCCAATCTGGATTATGTCTGGCATATATTGCCCAGCCTGATCGCCATTATCACGTCGATCAACGCGCTCATCGTAACGGCGCTCTCGGTAGCACGCGAGCGCGAACAAGGCACGCTCGATCAACTTTTAATCTCACCGCTCACGCCCGGAATGATCATGATCGGGAAAATCGTTCCGGCAATTCTGGTGGCCATCATGCAGGGAACGATCATTTTGCTGGGCGCCGTTTTCGCCTATCGCGTGCCGTTCGAGGGATCGCTGTCGCTCCTTTACGGCAGCATGATTTTTTACTGCCTGGCCCTGGCCGGATTCGGCCTGTTGATTTCATCAGTCTGCGCCACGCAGCAACAAGCGTTTCTCGGGGTTTTCAGCTTTTTGATGCCGGCCATCCTGCTGTCCGGCTATGCTTCGCCGGTCGACAATATGCCGAGCTGGCTGCAATATCTGGACTGGATCAATCCGATACGCCATTTCATCGTCATTGTAAAGGGGCTTTTCCTCAAGGACATCGGCCTTGTCGCGCTGCTGCACAGCTTGTATCCGCTCCTGATCATCGCCATCGTGACACTGAGTGCGGCAAATTGGTTATTTCGCCATCGCTTAGCCTGAATGTCGCGGCATTCAAACCCATGCCCCATGCCAACTCGTCGACGGAAATGCCTATGAAAACAACAGCCTTGATCTCCGCATTGTTGGTGCTCCCGGCAGCCGGATGTACCGTTGGCCCGGACTATCGGCCCCCCATTACCCATGCGCCTGCGCAATGGAGCGACCACCATACCGGCAGCATTACCCGTCAAAATGATCGGCTCGGTGAATGGTGGAAACTCTTTCACGATGCCGAACTGGATTCCCTGATCCAACGGGCGCTCGTAGCCAATCTCGACCTGCGCATGGCCGAATCCCGCGTGCGTCAGGCCCGATCCGAACAGGGCTTCGCCGAAGCGGATTTCTGGCCGACGGTGAATGCTTCCGGCTCTTATACCCGGCAAAAACAAAGCCAAAACCAGCCTATCCTCGGATCGCTGCCCAATTCTTCCAACATCCCGTTTGAGAACGATGTTTACAAAGCCGGGTTCGATGCATCGTGGGAAATCGATCTCTTTGGCGGCAAGCGCCGGGCGCTCGAAGCCGCGACGGCCGAATTGGCCGCGATGGAATATGGCCGGCGCGACGTGCTGGTGACGTTGCTATCCGAAGTGGCAAGGTATTACGCGCTAACCCGAGGCGCCCAGCGGCAGTGGGCCACTCTTCAAAACCAGATTGAAGCTCAGGAAGAAACGGTCAAAATCACTCGCAGCCGCGTGGATCACGGATCAGCGGCGGAGTTGGAACTGCAACGCGCGCTCGCGCTGCTGGCGAGTGTACAATCGCAAGCGCCGATCATCGAAACCTCGATTCAGTCGTCGATTCATCGTCTGGGCGTGTTGCTTGCGCAAAGCCCCGACGCCTTGAATACGGAATTGTCCGCAACGGCGACTATTCCGGCACCTCCACCACAAGTCCCGGTCGGATTGCCGTCGGACCTCCTGCTTCGCCGCCCCGACGTGTTGCGGGCCGAGCGTTTACTTGCCGCGGAAACGGCTCGTATCGGACAGGTGAAAGCCGAGCTATTCCCCAAATTTTCACTCACCGGATCGGCAGGACTCATTAGCATCAGCGCGAGCGACTTCTTTCTCCCCAGCAGTCGCACGTGGTCTATCGGTCCGACCGTACAATGGCGGATTTTTGATGCCGGTCGAGTGCTGGCAAGCATCAACGCTCAGACAGAAGCTCAAGATCAGGCTTTGCTGAATTATCAAAAGATCATTCTCACTTCATTTGAAGAAGTTGAGACCGCATTGATAACTTATGCAAAAGAACAGGAACATTACCAACGGCTGGAACAAGAAGTCAATGCAAACCAAAGGGCTGTCGAACTCGCCAGTCAACGCTACGCCAAGGGTTGGACGGGTTACCTCGATCTGCTCGATGCGCAACGCACGCTGTATATCTCCCAAGACGAATGGGTACGCAGCAAACGTACCGTTACCTTGAATCTGGTTGCGCTCTACAAAGCCCTCGGGGGCGGCTGGGAAACAGGAAAGCCTTGAGGCTTATGAGAAAGTGCATTGGAAGGGTGGTCTACGCCACCATGAGTCAAGGGGACTTTTTTCAGCCGCCTTCCCCATCCGAAATATCGGCCTGTCCATATTCATCGAGCAAACACCGCAACGCCGTCCGCACTGTCTGTAAGCGCACGGCATGCCGGTCGCCGGCGAAATGCCGCTCGATGCAACGGCCGGGCCGGTCGCGCCGCTGCCAGGCGATGAATACCAGGCCGACCGGTTTCTCGGCGGTGCCTCCGCCGGGGCCGGCGATGCCGGTCACGGCCAGGGCGATGTCCGCCTCGCTATGCGCCAAGGCGCCGGCGGCCATTTCGGCGGCCGTCTGCAGACTGACCGCACCATACTGCCGCAGAGTGCTTTCGCGGACCCCGAGCATCGCAATTTTCGCCGCATTGCTGTAGGTCACGAATCCCCGGTCGAACCAGGCCGAGCTGCCGGCGATTTCGGTCACGCTCTGCGCGATCCAACCGCCGGTGCAGGACTCGGCCAGGGCCAGGCTGTGCCCCGATCCGAGCAGGTGCCGGCCGAGCCGTTCGGCCAGAGACAATAAATCGTTTGGCATCGTCCAATCCATTCTTTAGTCGGCGTGGGGTACGCACCTCGTTTGACGCCTCAACCGGAAAACACCTCAATATTGCGGCAAAACCATGAACACGGCGCGCGATGCGCGCCTCCCCTTAATCTGCCGAAATATCGACGAACCCGTGCAGGCCGCGTTTAGATTTGACCGCCAGCCAGTTTTTCAGAAACATCAATTCCTCGGTTTCTTCCAGACCCTCCAAAGTCTTTTTGTTCCTGAGCAGGCGGAAAGCCCGGGACAAGACATTGTAACGTTCGCCGGTAATACCGGCCCTTCTCAGGCCGACCGTGTTCAGCCGGTAATGGCGCGCCGGCCGGCCGCCGACCAGCGTGAACGGAATCACGTCCATGTTCAGGCCGGTGGTGCCCTGCACGATCGCGAACGCGCCGATCCGGCAGAACTGGTGCGCGACGACCGCGCCGCCCAGGAACACGTTGTTGCCGACTTCGACATGGCCGCCGATCGCGACATTGTTCGCGAAAATGGTCTTGTCGCCGATCGTGCAGTCGTGCGCGACATGGCTGTTGTTCATGAAATAGCAGCTCGAACCGATCCGCGTTTCGCCGTTTTCCTTGGTCGCCCGGTGCGCGGTAAAGCCTTCACGGAATACGTTATCGTCGCCGACGGTCAGCCAGGTTGCGGTTTCCGGTCTGAAGCCGAGATCCTGAGGCAGGCCGCCCAATACCGCATGCGGATGCAGAATATTGCCCGCTCCCATTCTGACATGGCCGTGCACGACCGCATGCGCGCCGACCCGGCAGCGGCTGCCGAGCACCGCGCCGCTTTCGATCACCGCGAACGGGCCGACGAGGGTTCCTTCCCCGAGCGTGACATCGGAGCCGATATAAGCGGTCGGGTGAATCTGTTGTGTCATGTTGTATTTAGCCTCTCGGGTGGTATTTGGAATGTAAATCTTTCAGCCGTTCGCGGGCGATATGCGTATAAATCTGCGTCGTCGACAGGTCGGAATGGCCGAGCAACAGCTGCACCACGCGCAAATCCGCCCCGTGGTTCAACAAGTGCGTCGCGAAAGCGTGGCGCAGGGTATGAGGGGACAGTTCCGCGGCGATGCCTGCTTTTTTTGCGTGCCGCTTGATGATATGCCAAAAGGCCTGCCGGGTCATCCCTTCCGCCCGGTTCGTCACGAACAGGCAGTCGCATTGCCGGGCGCCGAGAATATCCGGCCTTGCCTGATTCATATAGGTTTCGAGCCAGCTCATCGCGATTTCGCCGACCGGAACCAGCCGCTCCTTGCTGCCTTTGCCGGTAACCCGAACCACGCCTTGGCGGAAACTGATCTGCTCGAACTTGAGTCCGACCAGCTCGGACACCCGCAGCCCCGTCGCATAGAGCATTTCGAGCATCGTCCTGTCGCGCAGGCCGAGCGCATTGGATACCTCGGGCGCTTCGAGCAAGCGTTCGACGTCCTTTTCGGACAGCGACTTCGGCAAAGGGCGGCCGATATACGGCGACTCGATCAGCGCGGTCGGATCGGCGCTGATCCGGTTTTCGCGCAGATAATAACCGTAGAAACCGCGCAGGGTCGAAAGAATGCGCGCGGTAGAGCGGCCGCCGATGCCCTGCTGATAACGGAAGGCGAGGAACCGCGATAGCTGGTCGCCGTCGGCCTCCAGCATCGGCTTGCCCTTCAGCCAGTCGGCAAATATCCTTAAATCGCTCCCGTAGGCGGCCAGCGTATTCTCGCTGAGCCCCTGCTCGGCCCAGGCTGCATCCAGATACTGGTCGATTACGTCCGCGGCCTTCATCGGCGATGCTCCGCCTCGAATTGCAACAGTTTGATTTTGACATCCATCAAGGCGCCCTCGGTCACGCCGCAATATCCCCCAAGCCCCGCAGACGAAACGACCCGATGGCAGGGGATGAGCGGCGCATAAGGATTGTCGCGGCAGGCATTGCCGACCGCTCGCGGGGAGGAAGCCAGCACATGGGCCAAAGCGGCGTAAGTCCGCGTTTCGCCGAACGGAATCCGGCACAATTCAGCCCACACACGGCGCCTGAAAGGCGTGCCCTGCGCCAACACCTTCACGGCGAGATCAACCTTACCGTCATGCCAGTAAGCGTCGAACCGATTTTGCCACTCGCGGTCGCGAGAGATTCGGCTATCCGTTTCAATAATCCAATCGCCGCCAACCATCACATCGCCGCTTACGCTTACGCGCAACCACCCTGCGGGTGTTTCCACGCGGATATCTTTCACCGGCTCCCGGCACTGCTCGACCCATTCGACTACGAACGCCATCCGTCTATCTACCTCGCTGGGGCATCGTTCGGGACCCCGCCGCCAGCAACTCAAAACCATGTAAGCATTTACTTACAAACCTATGATATATCAAGATAATTTTTACCCGCATCGCCATCACTCTTTAGTTGACAAAAATTCGCCGTTAGGTACACAATTGAGCAGATCAGCTTGGCCGAACATAGACAACTCAATCCGAAAGCAAGAATAACTTAAGAAAAATACGCCCTAACTTAAACGTATTGGATTAACAACTTAAGAAATATTCTAACTGAGTTTTGCCTAAAATCGCCGAAAAACGATCAAGTTCCGTTTTCAGCCGGGATATCCCGGCGCTTTTGCGTTGAAAGTCCGGAATTGCAGGAGCTATTACTGAAAAATCAGCGCGACTCCGTCCGGCGTGCCATTCATGCTAAAGACCTGGCAGGGTCATAATTAAGAACAATAATCAAAATAAAATCACTTCTTCAACGGAGGCCAACCAAAAACACCGCATTTCAGGGATGTCAATCATCTGCAGGATTTTCAATTTAACCGGGGAGATAAATATGAAACTCAAAAAATCAGCACTTGCGCTGATGCTGACCGGCACTGGCTTTCTAGGCCTGGCCGGCTACAGCAGCGCGGGATCGGCAGCACTTTTCAGCAGCAACGTCTGCAAGAATCAACAAGGCGAGATCATCGACGAAGCGATGTGCGCCGGCCGCGACGCCGCCAGCCTGAAAGGCGCGGACGAAGATTACTTCAAAGACATGGACTACGGCATCACCAAAGACCCGGCCACCTTGGCCAAAACGCTGGCCCCGTTCGTACCCGGCATCACGCCGGAACAGGCGGTCAAGAGCGTCGCGACCGGGCGCAACAACTGGATCGTTTGGACCGCGGGCAACGACCGCCTCTGGGACACCATCAGCTATCGCAGCGTCGGCAACCTCGATTTTCTGAAAACTCTGTCCAATCACCCCGGCCTTAAATTCAGCCGCAGCAACCGCTGGAACTATCTGGGCCTGGTCAACGAACCCTGCTTTGAAAAAGGCACCGGTCCACGCAAGGACCGCTACGGGCTCTGGCTCGACGTGCGCTCGACAGACTGCCCGGCCGATCCGTTCGAAAATGAAGAAAAATATCCCGGCGTAAAATACGGCGCCCGCGGCAAGAACATTCCGGCCGGCTCCTACTACGGCTATGCGACCGGCATCGTCGGCCTGCGCCTGTTCCCGAACCCGGACTTCGACGAAAAAGCCGAAAAAGCCTGGGATCCCGAACGCTACTATACCGATCCCAGCTATTACAACAACAAGAATCTGGTCCGCCCTTACCGCGTCGGCATGTCCTGCGGTTTCTGCCACGTCGGGCCGAATCCGACCAATCCACCTGCCGACCCCGAACATCCGAAATGGGAAAACCTGAACTCGAATCCGGGCGCGCAATATTTCTGGATCGACCGCATTTTCTCGTGGGAAGCCGATCCGAGCGCATTCCCGTTCCAATTGTTCGCGACCTCGCGTCCCGGCGCCCTGGATACCTCGCTGATTTCGAGCGATTACATCAATAACCCGCGCACGATGAACGCGGTCTATAACCTGGTACCGCGCCTCCTGAACGCGAAAAATTTCGGCGAGGAAAAGCTCGGCGGCGGCAGCTTGAACAACAGGCAATTCAACGACTATGTCAAAAGCGGCCCGTTGACCGAGTTTTACAAAGCACCGGATACCGTGTTTACCCCGCGCGTGTTGAAAGACGGTGCCGATTCGGTCGGTGCGCTCGGCGCGTTGAACCGCGTCTTCATCAACATCGGCCTGTTCAGCGAAGACTGGTTGACGCACTTCAATCCGTTGGTCGGCGGCAAACCGATTACCCCGATCCCGATCATCAAATCGCGCAAAAACTCGGTCTACTGGCAAGCCAACGAAGCGCAAACGCCGGATCTGGCGCTGTTCTTCGTCGCCGGCACCCGTCCGGATCTGCTGAAGAATGCGCCCGGCGGCGATCAAAAAATCACCCAAGACGCGGCGGTGCTGACCCGCGGCAAGGAAGTATTCGGCGAACGCTGCGCCCGTTGCCATTCGAGCAAACTGCCGGACAAAGCTTACGAATTCTTCAAAGGCGGAGCCGTCGGCAAGGACTATCTGAAACACTGGGGTAATTACTGGCGCTGGACGCAAACGGACGAATTCAAGAAAGCGATCGACGTAATCGTTAAAAAAGACGACTTCCTGCAGGACAACTTCCTGTCCACCGACCTGCGCGTTCCGGTCACGCTGCTCGAAACGAATGCGTGCAGCCCGCTGGCGACCAATGCGATCGAAGGCAACATCTGGAACGATTTCTCGTCGCAGTCGTACAAGAATCTGCCGTCTGTCGGCAAAATCACCGTACACCATCCAATGACCGGAAAGCCTTGGGAATTCACCGCGCCGGGCGGCGGCGTCGGCTTTACCCGTCCGGCTTCGTTGGTCAGCGTCTGGTCGACCGCGCCGTTCTTCGTAAACAACTCGCTCGGTAAATTCGACCCAAGCCCGTCGGTCGAAGCCAGAATGGGTTCGTTTGAAAACTCGATCACGCAATTGCTGTGGCCGGAAAAACGAGAGGGCAACATCCAGTATCAAACCGCGAACGGCAAAATGCTGCCGGGCTGGATCGACCGCACTTTCGCAACCAGCTATCTCAGGGTGCCTGCCGGATTCTTGCCGGATTGGCTGAACAAGCTGGCAGGCAAGATCGACGGCGGCAAATTCGCCGGCGAACAGGGGCTGGAACTCGGTCCGATTCCGAAAGGCACGCCGGTCAACCTGTTGACCAACATCGACCTGGACCGCCGCGAAGGCTTCATCGACCGAGTCAAGCACAAAGCCGAACTGCTCGGATTGCTGCTCAAGATCAAGCATGATCTGAAAGAAATTCCGAAAGACGCAACCGACGAGCAAGCCGCAGCGCAATTTAAAAATCTCGTGGATCCTTTGGTCAAGGCCAGCAAATGTCCCGACTACATCGTCAACCGCGGCCATTATTTCGGCACCGACTATTTCAAGGAAGCCAACCTTGAACCGGGCCTGAGCGATGCCGACAAGAAAGCGCTAATCGAATTCCTGAAGACTTTTTAACCCTTCATTTTCGATCGGGAGCGGCATGACGCCGCTCCCTCTCAGCAACATCATCATGGATAAAACCTATGAAGCCGCCTCGATCCCGGATCGAGGCGGCTTCCACTTATTTGATCAGGAGAAACGACAATGACAGTATCGAATGCAACTTACGATTATATCGTCGTCGGCTCGGGCGCGGGCGGCGGCACCGTCGCGGCGCGCCTCGCCGAAAAAGGCAAGAAAGTGTTGGTATTGGAAGCCGGCGGCGATCCGAAACAGCTCCAGGGCGACGACCTGGCCTTCCCCGGCGAAGACCGCCTGCCCGAGGATTACGATGTACCGGTCTTCCATCCGTTTTCGACCGAAAACGCAGCGATGCGCTGGGATTTTTTCGTCCGCCATTACGAAACCGAAGCGCTTCAGGCCCAGGACCCCAAATATACGCCGGCAGAGAAAGGCGTGCTGTACCCGCGCGCCGGCTGCCTCGGCGGCTGCACCGCGCATAATGCGATGATCACGGTCTATCCGCACAACGCCGACTGGGACGAGGTCGCCGAACTGACCGGAGACGACTCCTGGAAAGCCGACAACATGCGCAAATATTTCGAAGGGATGGAAAACTGCGAGCACCGGCCGAAGCTGCGTAAACTCGCCACCTGGCTCGGCATCAATCCGTCCCGCCACGGGTTCAAGGGCTGGTTCCAGACCGAAGCCGCGCTGCCGCTGCAAGCCTTGGCTAAAGACAAGAAACTGATCCTGACGATACTGGAGTCCGCCGCCAAAGCCGCCGGCGCCCTGCCGAACTTTTTCGAGCGCCTGAAATGGCAGATCGAAGGACTGGCCGATCCGAACGACTGGCGGCTGGTCAAGGAAAATGCCACCGGACTGCGCTATCCGCCGCTCGCGACCACGAACGGCCGCCGCCACAGCACCCGCGAACGCCTGCTCGTGGCGCAGCAGAAATATCCGAACAATCTGACCATCGAACTGGACGCCCTGGTCACCAAGGTCATTCTCGACGAAAACAACCGCGCCGTCGGCGTCGAATACCTGAAAGGCGCCAAACTCTACAAGGCACATGCCAATCCGAGCAACCAGCCCGGCGAGCGCCGCACCGTCCACGCATCGAAAGAAGTGATTCTGGCCGGCGGCGCCTACAATACGCCGCAACTCCTGATGCTGTCCGGCATCGGTCCGCAGGAAGAACTGCAAAAGCACGGCATTCCGGTCAGGCAGCATTTGCCCGGCGTCGGCACCAACTTACAGGACCGCTACGAAGTCGGCGTCGTGAACCGAATGAATCAGGACTGGGAAGTGCTGAAAGGCGCCAAATATTCGGCCGGCGATCCGCAATACAACGATTGGAAAAACGAAAACAAGGGCGTCTACACGACCAACGGCGCCGTGCTGGCGGTCATCAAGCGTTCTTTCGAAGAGCGGCCGCTGCCCGATTTGTTCTGCTTCGCGGTGCTGGGATACTTTAAAGGCTACTTCCCCGGCTATTCGAAGCTGATCAAGGACAATCTGAACTACCTGACCTGGGCCGTGCTGAAAGCGCACACGGTCAACCGGGCCGGCCAGGTCCGCCTGGCCTCCAGCGATCCGCGCGACCGGCCCTATATCAACTTCCGCTACTTCGAGGAAGGCAACGATACGCTCGGCGAAGATCTCGACTCGGTCGTCGAAGGCGTCAAATTCGTGCGCAGCATTGCCAAGCCGCTGTTCGAACAAGGCATTCTGGCCGAGGAAGTCGCACCCGGCAAAGACGTGCAAACCGACGACCAACTGCGCGATTTCGTTCGTTTCAATGCCTGGGGCCACCACGCCTCCTGCACCTGTCCGATCGGCGCCGACAACGATCCGATGGCGGTGCTGGACAGCCAGTTCCGTGTCCGCGGGATCCAGGGCCTGCGCGTCGTCGACGCCTCGGTATTCCCGAAGATTCCGGGCTTCTTCATCGTGTCCTCGATTTACATGATCGGCGAAAAGGCCGCGGACGTGATACTGAACGCCCCGCAGGACGCTCGCACGGCCAAGCCGTACGAAGCGGTGGCCGAAGCGGCTTCGTAATATTGAACGGTTGATAAAAAAACCCGGGTGGGCGGTTTTTTCCGCCCACTTTTTTTCGCGGCCCTGCGCCTCTCGCCGTCTAGCGCCTTACCCACCCAACCGTCCTCCGACCCTTCCTTCCTGTGCCGATACGACCTCGTCGTTGCCGCTGCTCAGTCGGCCACCCTCCTTTCACTGCCTGCGGGCGGAGCGAAACAGAGTCAAAATGAATCCAACAGGTTAGAATGAGCCGCAACGGCTGTAACCCGTAACCCGTAACCCGTAAGGCGGAACCGGCTCTGCCGGGTTCCGCCGAAGGAGAGTGGATTGCCTGGCATGGCGGCGGATCGCCTGACGGCATCCGCCCTTGTATATTAAAGCCCTCTACAAATACAGGATTAATTAAACCGAAGAGTTTATAGTGATTGCCGATTTCTGGGGAAGCCGGTCCGCCCTGAAGCCTTGAGCTTGTGCGTAGAATGGCTCCCCACCCTCGTCATCCATGCCGTGGAGTATCTGAGACCTGTAAGCTAAGCTTCTGAGTCTGCATTCACAACCCGTAAGGCGGAACCGGCTCTGCCGGGTTCCGCCGAAGGAGAGTGGATTGCCTGGCATGGCTTTGAAGCATGTTGTGGCGTTTTGCTATCGCGAAAACGCTCTACAAGCTCCGCAAATCCATAGAGGCAGCCCGGTCAATCTCCATCATGTGCAGGGATTGAAACCCAGACTTGGCGAGGAGCATGCCTATAAGGTCTATTTCAAGACCAACCCGGACGAATTACAGGTCGGCCCGAATTATCCGCACTTATTGCGGACGGCGCTGCTGGGCGATATTTCAGGGTCATTATCGATGGCATTGGTCTTGCCTTACACAATACGTTATCCTACCTAAGACCAAACCACCCAGGAGTTCGGTGACTCATGAAAATTGCGATCATCGGCACCGGCCATGTCGGATCGACCATCGCTTATGCATTGGTGCTGAAAGGCCTCTGCGACCATTTGGTGCTGGCCGGCAGGAATCTGGCCAAAGCGCATGGCGACGAACTGGATTTACAGCATACCCTCGCCTTCTGCGAACGTACGATGCTGATCGAAAGCGCTCCGATCGAAGCCGTCGCAGCGAGCGACATTCTGATCGTCACCACCTCGGTGCCGTTATCCGACCACATGACTTCGCGCATGGAGCTCGGCCCGGCCAATGCAGCCTTGTTCCGGCAGCTGATTCCGCGCTTGGCGCGCAACAATCCGGACGCGATTTTGATCATCATCACCAATCCGGTCGATGTCCTGACTTATCTGGCGACGCAGATTTCGGGTTTTCCGGCTTCAAGCATCATCGGTATCGGCACCCTGGTGGATTCGGCGCGCTTCAGGTCGCTGCTGTCGATAGAGCGGCAGATTCATCCGGACGATCTGCGCGCCTATATTCTCGGCGAACACGGTCCGAACCAGTTTCCGCTGTTCAGCACCGCCTCGATGGGCAGCGAGCATATCGACGACAACCCTTTGCACCGCGAGATTTTCAACGCCGTGTACAATGCCGGTTTCGACGTCTACAACGCCAAAGGCTACACCAATTTCGCGATCGCCGCCGCGGCCTGCGAAGTGGTCCGCGCGATTGTCTACGATTCGCATAGGACTCTGCCTCTCAGCACCTATCTTGAAGACTGGCTTGGAATCCGGGACAATTGCTTCAGTATTCCGGTCGTGGTCGGGCGGCGCGGCGTCATTCGCCATCTCCATCCTTACCTGAACCGAACGGAAAGAAAGGCATTGGAAAAAGCGGCCAAGGAGATCAAAGCCCGGATCAACCGCCTGCTTTCTTCCGAGTCCGGCTTGCGTTAACCAGGAAATCGGCGTGCAATTTCACCATCCGGAATCTCACCGCACCCACCGGCCCGGCTGGCTCCGCGCCGCGGTATTGGGAGCCGACGACGGCATCGTCTCGACGGCCAGCCTGATCGTAGGCATCGCGGCTTCGCGCGCGGCGCAACAAGATATTTTGCTGGCCGCCTGCGCAATGTCGATGGCGGCCGGCGTCGGCAAGCTGTTCGGGACCGCGGCGTAGGCTGCCGATGACCTGGTTCGTCTACATCATCCTCTGCAGCGACGACTCGCTTTATACCGGCATCACCAATGACGTGCAGCGGCGCTTCGAGCAACATGCCGGCGGACGCGGCGCCAAATATTTCAACGGCCGGCGGCCCGAGCGGTTCGTGTATCTGGAAACCGGGCATGACCGCAGTTCCGCGACCCGGCGCGAGCTGCGGCTTAAAAAATTGAGCCGCCCGCAAAAAACGCGGCTGATCGCGTCGGAAGCCAACCGGATCGACGATTTCCTGCATCTGTTGCCCGGCACACCGACTTGAAGCCGCGCTTGGCCCACGCTGAGCGGATAACTCGATCCGGGAGAGGAAATGGATGGCCCGATACGCCAATATTTATGACATCTGCGACACGCCTATTTTAAAAGAACAGCCCTACGCAGAACCGGGCCGTAATCTGAAGCGGCTTTATCGAAAAGTCGCGGGTAACGGGTTATTGAAATACCTGATCCTTAAAGGCTGCCGCCATCCGGAAATTCCGATGCAGGCGGTTCCCGCCTATCAGGCAGTCATCCGCGCCGCAATGCGCGCCGGTTACGACGAGTGGCGGGATGCCGGCTGGATCGACCGCACATTCAAGCCGATTGCCGAACTGCTCGACCGGATCGATCCGCCGCATTTTCGCCGGCGGGAAAAAACACCCTTGATCCAGACCAATCCCAAGCCGGAAGCGTTGGATACCGTCATCGAACGCTGCCTGCAGGATATCCTGCAAACGTGGAACTCGCATCACGAAAATCCCTATTTCCCGGTTGCGGCGCAGGTCGTTTTGTCCGGCGACGATCAAATGAACGGCGAAAACTTCCTGAATATTCTCCGCGGCGTCGGCGCTTTCGAATACCGGAATGCCGTTTTGTTGTTCGCCTTGATCCGCTGCTTCATTCATTGCAACCCCGTAAAATTGAAGGTCGTCCGCAAACCTTATCGAGGCATTGCGGAAAAGCTGTTTCAGCGTTCGCACTGGTTTATCCATCGTACCGCCTTCTACGATGTCAATTTTTTCGAACTACTGCTGACGCGGGTCGCAAAAAACCGGCTAACGCCCGATGAGTTGCAGCCAATCGTGCAAATCCTGGAAAACCTGCTCCACTTTTGCGTCGTCACCAGCCAGGAATGGCTGGTAACCCCCAATAACGGCATCCGGCATCCCGCGACAACCTGCTTTCCTGAGGACGAAAGGGCGGAATGCCTATTCAAGCTGAACCAAAAGAATCGAGCAATCAAAAAGGATCTGGGCTTCGGCAATTATGCCCCCGATACCGATACGACCTTTTTCACGCTCTCCATCGCGAAAAAGTGGCTGGATCTTGTGGAGGAAAAACACCTTGCCGCCGACGTGAAACTGCTCAGGGAATGCCGGAATTTTTTGGCGCATCCCTGGGTGGAGATCATCACCGAATACCAGATCGGCAGCGGTTACACTTCGAATCCGCCGACGATCCGCATGACCCGTCCGCTGGACTATCAGGGCGCGATTCCGATCTGGTTCGACAAACGGTTCCGGAAATCCGACGGCCGTATCGTTCGGGAACCGGCAGGGAACGAAATCTGCCCCGGCCATAACATGGATATTCTGGAGGCCATGCTGGTCAACCGGAAGCAGTGGCGGTCCCTCGAAGGGGACAATCTGAAGACCGTGCGGCGCTTGCTCGATTTTCATTACCGAACGGTTGCGAGCGGCAACTTCAGGCATGAATCCGTTTTTCAGTATTATCTGCCGGAGATCTACGTTTATTACATCGGCCGCTTCTACGAAGCCTACTTGACGCTCGGCGATGCCGAAAAAAATAGCCTGAATCCCGAAGGACAAGTCGAAAAAATTCGCCGGATCGCGCTCGATTACTGCAAATCCGAGCTGATCGGCTATACCCTGAATGCGTTCGACGCCGCCATCGCGGTGGCTGCATTGGCGCTGCTGCGTCATGAACCGCGGGATGACGGCCTGATCGCCACGGGTTTGAAGACGATGTCGGATGCGCTGGGAGAAGGCGCAAAAGGCCACCTTTTCCAACCTTACGAATGGACGCGCTTGCGGCACCCTTGCCGAATCATCGTCGGCAGCGAAGTGGCGACTTCCCTGTTCGTCATGAGCGCCTTCGCCAGCGCGAAACAGTATTTATACGGAAACGGATAGCCCGCCGGCAGGCCGCGCTCAATAGGCCAGGGAAATCATCCGATTCCCGCGCGGCACGACGGTGATCCCCGACGCATCCACGAAATACTGCCGGGCGTCTTTTTCGCGATCGAATCCGAGTACGGTGCCCGCTTCGATGATATTCTGCTTGTCGACGATGACCCGGCGCAGCCGGCTGCCTTTGCCGATCTTCACGTAATCCAGGATGATGCACTCGTCCAGTTGCGCGCCTTCCTCCAGCACCACTTCCCGTCCCACAATGCTGCGGCAAATCAATGCCTTGTTTAGCCAGCCGGCGGAACAGACCAAACTGTCTTCAACATATCGGCTGGTGATTTTTACGCCGGGTCCGTCATAACGGGACGAGCGGATAGGCCATTGAGGATTGAACAGATCGAAACAAGGCCGTTCCCCGAGAAGATCCTGATGGGCCTGCCAGTAGGATTGGAGCGTACCTACGTCGCGCCAATAGGCGGTTTCTTCGTAAGGTTTGATGCCCGGCACCTGATTGGCGGCGAAATCGTAGGCAAACAGACGATGCGTCCTCATCAGACGGGGCAGGATTTCGCTGCCGAAATCGGTTTCGCCGCGTTGATGAGCCGCTTCGACGATGCCGCGCAGCTTTTCCACATCGAAAAGGTAATTGCCCATCGACACGTAAGCCCTTTCGGAATCGCCGGGCATGGGCTTTGGCTTCGCGGGCTTTTCGCGGAAAGCGCTGATTCGCCCCGCGTCATCCGTTTCCAGTACGCCGAAAGAGACGGCTTCGGCCAAGGGCACCGATCGCGCCGCCACCGTGACATCCGCCTTGTTGGCGCAGTGGAACTCCATCATCTGGCGCACATCCATCCGATACACATGGTCGGCGCCGAAGACGGCCACCAACTTGGGTTGATGCCGGTCGATAAGGGACAGATTTTGATAAACCGCATTGGCGGTTCCCTGAAACCAGTCGTCGCCGAGCTGTCTTTGCGGCGGCACTTCCATCACAAACTCGCCGGTCGCTACCCGGGAAGGTTCCCAGGTCTTGTGCAAATGCTCGATCAGGGATTGGGACTTGTACTGCACCACCACATAAATCGATCCCACCCCCGAATTGATCAAATTGCTGATCACGAAATCCACCAGCCGATATTTCCCTCCAAACGGAACCGCCGGCTTCGAGCGATGCGCAGTGAGAGGATAGAGCCTTGAGCCTTCGCCGCCCGCAAGCACGATGGCGAGTATTTTATCGGGATATTCCATGCAAATCTCTCCTGCGCCTGTAACGAACAGAACGCTTCATTTTCCGTTTATGACTCTTCCCCCATTGGATGCCTTGCCGTTTTTCGAGTTCACCCCGGAAATACGCTGTCAGCGGACAAAAAGTTCTTGAACGTCGCAGTCTCGATAACCGAGCTCGTCGCGCGCCGTGTCGAAGAACTGCTCTGGAAACTGTTTTACGGTATCGCGGCCTGATGCGGATTTTCCGAATAGCCGACAGCGGGCATCCGGTGTTGGACAGCACCGAGCTCACCCGACGCGAACCACTCAGCGGTGAGCGGTCGAGTGGAGCGCCGTGTTAGAATCGTCACCCCCCAACCTTGTTGTACGCTGATTCAATAAACGGCTTAACTAATTCAAAGTCTCGCTCCGATGAAATAGTGAACTCAGTATCGCCTGTACCGTAATGCCCGATTTCTGTCACGTCACGATAGAATTTAGGCGGTGCCTCAACGTCATTCGCGCTTAGTTTTACAAATAACTTTATATTTCTGCTTTGCGGCTCCATGCACACAATATTCTGAGAAATCTTGTATGCGACATAGAACTTTTTCGGCACTTCCTCAATAGCAGGATCGAGTCCAACGATATACTCACGAATGCCGTGCATGAGAGACTGTATGTGCGCGGGCTTTCCCTCAAGATGTTCTTCAAATTCATAAGTAGCGGTAGCACGCACTTGCGCAGCCTTTTTCCCAGCCTCCACCATAACCGGATTCTTTCCTCCATCAACAGAAGATGGCGAGAGGGTCACCTTAGTTGCTTGGAACACCTCCTCAAGGTAGATCGAACCATTCTTGAAAAGACGGTACTTCCATAACTCGATATTCGCTCCCATTACTTGAACCGCATGCAGATCGTACTTTTTATAATTTGGGGCGATACAAATAACTCGGACATCTGACCAGTCTACTTCAACGCCATTTCCGAGCGCCCGCTGAACGGCTATTTCGAAATCGCCCTTGTGGTCCTGAATCCAGTGCAGGTAGAAAAGACTCTGGTTTATAAGCTCGGAAGATTCAACTTTCTTGTATTCAATGATTACGGGATTGTTGTCCTCGGACAACGCCAGGCTGTCTATTCGCCCGGCATGTAATGCACCCGTCGAAAACTCTGAGGCGACAAAACGGCAGTTAAACACCGTCGCAAGATTTCGCTCAATAAGGGTCTGTAATTCCTTCTCCAGAGCAAAATTCGTTTGCTCCACAGGAACAAGATTTTCCCCAGATATCTCAAATAGTGGCATTATGAAATGTGCTCCTGCTCTTTCTCAAAATTCTAACAACAAAAATAGCCTGCTAAACAAAGCGAAGTCCGGGGCAGCGATCTGTTAGGCATTTTCCTCACCCCATTCATCAACCCTAAATACTTTCTTGAAGTCTGCATATTCGCGATCCAGGTCATCAGCAAAAGAGCTGTAGGACGTTTTCGCGATAGCAAAACGCCAACAGGCTTCAAAGCGACGGCGGATTGCCTGGCGGCGAATCCGCCCTACAAGAGCTTTCTGCTGTGTACCAGTCTAACGTCGGGCAACGATGAAGCTGTTGCCCGACCTACCAGACTACATTTGCTCATGGCGTACCCCTTTCGTGTTGGCTAACGTGAAACTAAGGGGCGCGCAGCGTAGCGGAGCGTCCCTTTAAGTACCATGTTAGAACTATTCTCACATGCTACCCCGGATAAACGTCTCACACTTAGCACAATAATAGCCTTCGGTGACTTCACAAAGGCCATCTAAATTCATGCCTCCAAATGACACGAATGACTCATCTTTAATTAAGGGTGCATAGTGCCCTCTCCGGCACTTAGTGAATTTGTCTTTTTTCTGAGCACCTATTTCGGTAAGGAATTCAGAACACGCATTTGCGCCTATCGAGAGCGCGTAATCGAGTGCGGTGAAGTGAAGCAGCCAACGGTTCAAACGTGGATTTTGGGAGAATTCTTTGTCACGGTAAAAATTCCGAAAAAACACTGCATCGTGTTTGTGGAACACCTCAAGAATAGGCCGCGAATCGACTTGAATTGCCTCAAAGATAGACGAACCCCACAACGGCGCGCCGACACTAAGCAAAAACTCGGTACACACGGTATTTCCAGCAGCGGCTGATGCATCCAATGGAGTCATCCAAGGATCATAAGTTGTTCTTCGGTCGATTCGGCACCCACCACGAATGAGCTTCTGAAGCTTCTCGATGTTTCCTTGTTGAGCAAGACTCACTACAGTAATGGGGTCGGTGAAGCGTTCAAACAAATCACTACTCCAAATTCTTACGAGATCAGACGCAAAGCTCAGCCGAACTGAACAAATCCGATTTGTGACCTTTCATTAGCAGAGATATACATCTTTACGTGATGGTGATGAATACCAATTTCGGCTTTGAACGAAGAGCCATCTGAATTAGTGCAAGAAGCGACCATTACGAAGTATTGGCCACCGAGCTGCACTTCTTCGCAATAGATATAACGGCCGATGCTGCCCTCGCTCGAATAAGGCTTTAAAGCCGCACCTAACTCTGCCCATGCCTCGTCGGTGAGAAGTACTCCGAATACTTTCTTCTGATTCATTATAATGTTCCTTCTTTATGCTTCTAACATTAATTACACATCCTAAATGACGCAATATTTTATGTCATTTAGGAGGCCTAAACTTTTGTAAAAATTTAAAACTACTCCAGATTCATGCAGGTGCCGAAAATTATCATATCCTCAATAAAACACAATACTCTTCATAACAATTTTCCGAACATCTTCCCTAAGCCGACGAATCGCCAAAACTAAAATCCGCCTGCATTGCCGCGCATAAAAAAGGCGACTCGAAGTCGCCTTTTTTATTTTCCGAGAAAATCTTAGGAGAGTTTTTCCTTGATTCTCGCCGCCTTACCGGTCAGATCACGCAGGTAGTACAGCTTCGCCCTGCGCACGTCGCCGCGGCGCTTGACCTGGATTTCGCTGATCAGCGGGCTGTGCGTCTGGAAAACGCGCTCGACGCCGGTGCCGTGCGAGATTTTTCTGACGGTGAAAGCAGAGTTCAGGCCGCGGTTGCGCTTTGCGATCACGACGCCTTCGAACGCCTGGATTCTTTCACGCTCGCCTTCTTTCACGCGGACTTGCACGACCACGGTATCGCCGGTCGAGAATTCCGGGATCTGCTTCAATTGTTCTTTTTCCAATGCTTCAATAATATTGCTCATTACCACACCTAATAAACATCAAGTTCAATTTTAAATTCATTCAGCAGGGCTTGCTGATCCGGGCTCAGATGCATTTTTTCCAGTAAGTCCGGGCGTCTTAGCCATGTTCTGCCGAGCGCCTGTTTCATTCGCCAGCGCTCGATTTCGGCATGATTGCCGCCCAGCAACACCTTCGGCACCGGATGGCCGTCCAGATGCTCGGGCCGGGTATAGTGCGGGCAATCCAACAAGCCGTTCCGGTGCGAATCCTGCTCCGCGGAGGCTTCGTCGCCGAGCACGCCGGGCAACAGCCGCGTTACCCCGTCGATCACGATCAAGGCAGCCAGTTCGCCGCCGCTGATTACGTAGTCGCCCAGCGACCATTCCTCGTCGCAATCGAGTTCGACGAAGCGCTCGTCGACGCCTTCATAACGCCCTGCGACAAGAATCAATTGACTGAGTCGGCTGGCCTCGGCCAACATTTCCTGGGTCAATAACCTGCCTTGAGGACTTAAGTAGACCACTTTGGCGGGGCCTGAGCCCGCCGCTTTCGCCGCCGCCACCGCATCGTGCAGGGGCGGATATTTCATCACCATGCCCGGTCCGCCGCCGTAGGGCCGGTCGTCGACGGTCCGGTGGCGGTCTTCGGTATAATCCCTGGGATTCCACAGGTTCAGGCTGACGAGCCGCCGCTCGATCGCCCTGCCGGTAACCCCGTAGTGTGCGGCGCCGGCCACCATTTCCGGGAAAATCGAGACGACATCGAAACGCATGCCGCCGATTTAAAACTCGGGATCCCAATCGGCCACGATCCGACCGGCATCGGTGTCGACCTTCACGATTGTCCGTCCCTGAATGAACGGCACCGCACGCTCGCGCTCGCCTTTCACGATTAGTACGTCGTTCGCGCCGGTTTCGAGCAGGCTGTCGACGATGCCCAATACCACGCCTTCGGTCGTCACCACTTCCAGCCCGATCAAATCGGACCAGTAATACTCGCCTTCGGACGTCTTGGGCAGTTGCTCTCGGCGGATAAAAATCTCGTAGCCGAGCAGGGTTTCCGCCTGACTGCGATCGCTCACGCCCTTGATATGGGCAATCACGCCGCTACCCTGCAGATGGCCGTCAGTGATCTCGACCGTCTTCATCTCGCCCTTTTTTACCAATAACCAAGGCGAGTAACTCAGGATGTTTTCCTTCGGGCTGGTATAGGAAAAAATCTTCAGCCAGCCTTTGACACCGAAAACGCCGGAGATTTTGCCGACACAGACGGTGTTATCGCGTTCCTTGATCAACCCGGATTAGGCCGACGCTTTCGCAGCGTCTTTAATCAGTCTTGCAACGCGATCGGAAGGTTGCGCGCCGTGCGATTTCCAGTATTCGACACGCTCGCTGTCCAGGCGCAATCTGACTTCGTTGCCGCGCGCCAGAGGATTGAAGAAGCCGACGCGCTCGATGTAGCGACCGTCGCGGCCGCTTCTGCTGTCGGCGACGATGACATGATAAAAAGGACGATTTTTCGCGCCGGTTCTGGTAAGGCGAATGGTAACCATTAAAGTTTTCCTCGAAACATTTAATTCAAAAAAATTAATCCGCCTATTCTACGCGATTTTAGCGATATGTAAAGTGCGGAATAGGCTCAAAATTCGGTTTGTGGATCTTGGGTGAAATGTCGAATAGGGATCGACGGCGCCGGTTATAGGCAGATCATCCAGTACGCTCTTTATGCCCTTCAGAGTAGCCGACATGCCTTCTAACCTGACTATTTATCCTGCGAGAGGGCTTGAGGGAAGGGATTTAAGAAAACTCTGAAAGTCCGGGAAACGCTCTCATCCAAGGGCAATGCCGTTAAGTCAAGAAAACCGCAGGCCGGATAAGCGTAGCTCACGCATCCGGCATTAGCGTGGTGGATACGCTACGCTTATCCACCCTACAGTATCTTTATTTCTTAAATTAACGGCATTATCCGGAAGGAGAGGAATTATTCGGAAATTTCTTAAAATCAATACTGCCGCCGTCAGCGGCTTTTGATCGTCCTCACCCTGCCCTTTCCCGCAAAGGGAAAGGGCTTTCAAGCACAAAGCTCAGCGCCGCAGTCCGCGTACGTTGCTCTTGATGCCGCGGATCATGTTCGCCATGTTGCCGCCGGCTTTCAGTTTCTTCATCATCTTTTCCATCATCATGAACTGCTTCAGCATCCGGTTCACCGCGTTCAGATCCTGGCCGCAGCCGTCCGCGATCCGTTTTTTGCGGTTGCCTTTGATCAGGTCGGGGAAGCGGCGCTCCTGCGGGGTCATCGAATTGATCACCGCGATCTGGCGAGCCAGTTCCTTGTCGTTGACCTTCTCCCGGACTTCCCGCGGTACGCTGCTCATGCCCGGCAGTTTGTCCAGCATCGTGCCGACGCCGCCCATGTTCTGCATTTCGATCAGTTGCTGGCGGAAGTCTTCCAGGTCGAAACTCTTGCCCTTTTGAATCTTGCGGACCAGCTTCTGCGCTTTTTCCTTGTCGACTTTCTGTTCGATCTCCTCGATCAGACTGAGCATGTCGCCCATGCCGAGAATCCGCGAAGCGACCCGGTCGGGATGGAAAGGTTCGAGCGCCTCTGCCTTTTCGCCGACACCGATGAATTTGATCGGCTTGCCGGTAATATGTCGGATCGACAATGCCGCACCGCCGCGCGCGTCGCCGTCGGCTTTGGTTAAAATCACGCCGGTCAATGGCAGCGCCTCGTTGAACGCCTTGGCGGTATTGGCTGCGTCCTGACCGGTCATGCTGTCGACCACGAACAAGGTTTCGATCGGCTTGGCCGCCGCATGCAGTTCCTTGATTTCGGCCATCATCTCGTCATCGATGTGCAGGCGGCCCGCGGTATCGATAATCAGCACATCCAGAAACTTGCGCTTCGCGGCGTCGATCGCGGCGTTGGCGATATCGACCGGTTTTTGGCTCGGATCGCTCGGGAAAAACATGAGTTCCAAATCCTGCGCCAGCGTTTCCAACTGCTTGATTGCGGCCGGACGATAAACGTCGGCACTCACCACGCCGACCTTTTTCTTCTGGTTCGTTTTCAGCCAGCGGCCCAGTTTGGCGACGGTGGTGGTCTTACCGGCACCCTGCAAGCCCGCCATCAGCACGATCGCGGGCGGGTTGGTGCGCAGGTTCAGCGCCTCGTTGCGCTCGCCCATCACCTTGACCAGTTCGGACTGCACCAGTTTGATCATCGACTGGCCCGGCGTCAGGCTGCTTTGCACGGTCTGGCCCAGGGCGCCGGTTTTGACGCGTTCGATAAAATCGGTCACCACAGGCAAGGCGACATCGGCTTCCAGCAAGGCCATACGTACTTCGCGCAGGGTATCCTTGATGTTGTCCTCGGTCAGGCGGCCCTGGCCTTTCAGTTTTTTGAGAGTATCGCTTAATCGGTCGGTTAAATTATCAAACATGGCGTAAACTTACTGGTAACTGGGAAAACTGGCCCCCGCACATAATGGGCTAGGATCAGGACACATTAACAGGCTATACTACCATACCTTGAGCAGTCCTGTAATCTTCACCGATTTTCCAGAAGCCGAGGCGGACGCCAACGCTTTCAAAACCGCCTAATCGATTCGAATCGGACCCATTTTCAGCCGCGAAACCGTTGAATGACCACACTTCAGCTTGCTCTTCTATCCATCGGCGCATATGTCTGCAATGCGCTGTTGATCGCCCGCCATTTCCATAAGCACAGAAGCGAAAAAGCGCCGCTGTCGCCCGGCTGGATCGGCGCCGCCGCGCACTTTGCGTATATCGGGGCCAATTTCCAGCAATACCAGGGATTTAATTTCAGTTTTTTCAGCACCGCCTCGCTGGTTTCGATGATCGTATCCCTGCTGCTGTTGACTGCGGCATTGAACAAACCGGTCGAAAAACTCGGCGTGATCCTGTTCCCTATCGCCGCCCTGATGCTCGGGCTGGATTTGGTTTCGACCGAAAAGCCCCATCCGCTGCACATCCATAACTGGCAAATGAGCACGCACGTCCTGACTTCGATCGTCGCGTACAGCCTGCTGAACATCGCCGCGCTGCAGGCAATATTGCTGGCGATTCAGGATCGGCAATTGCATAGCCATCCGCCGAAACGTTTCATTCAATCCCTGCCCCCGCTGCAGACGATGGAAGCGCTGCTGTTCCAGATGCTCAGCGTTGGCCTGTTCTTTTTGACGATCTCGCTGATCAGCGGTTTTATCTTTATAAAAGATCTGTTCGCGCAGCATCTCGCACACAAGACGGTGCTGTCGATTCTGGCCTGGATCATCTTTTCCGGACTGATCCTCGGACGCATCCGCTACGGCTGGCGCGGACGGACCGCGATCAAGTTGACCCTGTGCGGTTTTCTATCGCTGCTGCTCGCCTATTTCGGCAGCAAGCTGGTTTTGGAATTGATTCTGCACCGCTGATGCCGCACCCTTTCTTACAGCGAAACCCGATGAATTTTTCCCAGGAACCGCCGGCTTCCCCCTGTGTCAGATGCTGTTGTCTCGACCGGAACAACCTCTGCCTGGGCTGCTTTCGCACCCTCGACGAAATCACCGGCTGGACGCAAATGACCGAGGCCGCGCGCCTGGCCGTTCTGGCTCAAACCGAAAAGCGGCGCCTGCAGCACGACAGAAGCGAACAATGATTTTTTACCCTCCCACCTTCCGGAAGCGCAACCATGAAACAATTACATCGTAAAGATTTATTCGGCTGGTCGGTTTTCAATGAAGAACGCAACCTGGACTTCCACAGTGTGCTGTGGGTTCACCCCCAAGGCAATGTTGCGATCGACCCGCTGCCGTTGTCCGCGCACGACCGCAAACACTTGCAGGCCCTGGGCGGTGCCAAGTTTGTGGTGATCACTAATTTCGATCACGTCCGCGCCGGCTGGCTGATGGCCCAGGAATACGGCGCCAAGCTCTACGGACCGGCCGGGGACAAGGATCTGATTCCGTTTTCCTGCGACGTCTGGCTCGACGGAAATGAAGAAATCGTGCCCGGGTTGACCGTGTACGGCCTGGCCGGTTCGAAAACGCCCGGCGAATTGGCGCTGCTGCTCGAAGACGAAACCCTGATCACCGGCGACCTGATCCGCTGCCATGTCGGCGGAGAATTGTGCCTGCTGCCGGACGACAAACTGCAGGATAAAAGCCAGGCGGTCGCCTCGGTCAAACGCCTGGCCGCCCTGCCCGACATCAAAACCGTTTTACCCGGGGACGGCTGGCCGCTGTTCAACAACGGCGGCGACGCGCTGCGGCGACTGGCCGCTTCGCTCTGAAATCAAGAAATATTAGAATACAAAAACTTACAGACTATAAGGTAGAGGAAAGGCGGATCTTGTTATATATTTTGATGGTATGGAGAAACGGGAATCGTAGCATTTTGGATCTCCATTCCGCCGTCAACGATAGAGGTTACTATTACAATGAATATCATTAACTTACGAAAACATGTCCGGCGCGCGACCGATACGCGTCCGAACAGTGACCGCCGCAGCTCGCCCAGTCGATTCACCGCCGCCGAAAGACAGGAAAGCGAATCGGCATTCGCCAAACTCAACCGGCGCAAAGCGGAAAGGCGCCTGAAGGACCGCAGAAAACCGCTGCCCAACACAAAGCAGGAGCATGAAACTTTGCCGCCGGGCACCCAATATGCGCGTTTCAAACTGACCCGCGGCGAGAGGAATCTGATTCAGGATATGTTCCTGAGCGATCTCGATACGGAATAATCGAAAAATTTTACCGGCAAGGGAAATTCGACGCGCTTCGGGAAGCTTTGGACGGGGCGGGCACAACTAAAGCTTCTCCCCTCCCGCCTATTATCGTGCTACTCCGGCTCCCGGCACTCGGGATTCCCGGCCTTTTGGCAAAGCTGGTAGCTCAACTGTTGAGCCCAATACACATAAGCCTGTTCGACATCATCCCAATCGTTGAACGAACCAACCAGCGTTTTTCCTCCAGCCCGGCAATCGGCCGAGGCCATCAACAACTCCCCGGTCGTCGAATCGGTCACTTTTCTCTCGATGCTGGCCTGGCCAACGAACGATTCGGTGCCGAACGCCAGCCGCTTCAGCAGCGACGACACGCGCGCCGAAGGATACAAGGTCGTGAGCTGGTCCAAGAACAAGGTCGAAGTCTCGGCATCGGTAATCGCCAACTGGACCCGGATCGTATCCGGCCCCGGACGGGTAACCAATTTAAAATCCTTCTTCAAGGCTTCACGCACCCGGTATTCCAGCAATTCTTTCAGGCGGCTGCTTTCGATCTGGGGGCGGTCGTTCAATCCGGAATCCAGGGTCTTCCGAATCAGGACCGGATCGACGATGATTTTTTTGTAATGCGACCAGTCGGCGCCTTCCTTCCAATAGCTCAGCAACGCATCGTCGTCCCGATCCTCCTCCAAAATCGAATAATCGTTCAGAAAGTTGCTGGTCTCGACGTAACGGGCCTGATACGTCCTGGCGCAGCCCACGGCCGAGAAAACAGAGAGAAAAATTGCAATACGGAGAAAAAGGACCATGGCACCACTTTAAACCGGTTAAAAAATAAACGACACGGTTTAAGTGTAATGCAATTCACCCGTTTGACTATGCGGCCCGCGGACCGGAATGCGGAAGGAAAAACTCAAGACCTGCCGGCCGGGCCGGCAAAAGGTCTTGATGACTGCTTGAGAAACTTGAAAAAAGGACCCGTTGTAGACGAGTCAAGCGTAAGTGAGTTAGTAGCCGCCGATTCCGTTACCCAAAAATGAACCGGCCGCGGCACCGATACCGGCCGCCAGCGGGTCGCCCCTACCCAACTGGTAACCCATCACGCCGCCGATCACACCGCCCGCCAAGCCGTTTGTGGAAGGACGGCCGCCGCCGGAATAGTAAGGCACCGGAGCAGGGACAGGAACAGGGACAGCTGCCGGCACAGGATAAACCACGGCCGGCGGAGGGGCCATGTAGCTTACCACCGGCTGCGGATAATAATGATTCACGACCGGGGCAGGATAGTAATGGCCATGATAATGGGGGCGATGTCCCCAGCCGTAACCATGTCCGTGATGATGGCCCCACCGATCCGCGAATGCTGCACCCGGCAACATCATGGCCGACACAGCCAGGGAAATGAATAACAATGACTTTTTCATAAAATCGTTCTCCATGATGTATCAACTATTTAAAAAATAACGGTTAAAATTTTCGTTGGTTGCATTATCCATGATTTAACTGAATGCTTCCTTAACGAAAAAAATAATTTGACAAGGTCAAGGAACAAGACGAAAAAGCGGAGCGATTCAATGAATCCGCTTCGTCCACCGGCTTATCTGCCGATTTCGTTACCGATCAGGGAACCGGCCGCCGCGCCGACGCCGGCCGCCAGCGGATGGCCGTTGCCGACCTGATAGCCCAGCGCGCTGCCGACCACACTGCCCGCCAATCCAGCCGTGGAGCGGAGGTCCGGCTCGGGCTGCCGATAAGACTGCGGCGCCGGAACGGGTGCCGGATAGTAATGTGCAGGCGCGGGCGGCGCTACCGGCACATAATAATGCACCACCTCGTCCCGGTGCCCATGCCTATGCTTGTAATGCCCTTTGGCCTTGCCGTGATGGCCGCCGGAAGCTTCGGCAGCGCCTGCAAAGCTCAGGGCCACCGCAAAGGTCGGGATTAAGGTCAGTATTTTTTTCATAGCCGTTTCGGAATGTCAGTTAAAAGATCAGTCGTTATCAAAGTTTAAAATGATGATGTTATCCATTATAAGCCGCATGATCTGAACGGAGGCTTAACATGCGGATATTGGCGGCCCGATTGCGCAGCGGAATATCTCCGGCTACTTGATCCGCCTTCCAGGATGATTTCCCCCCTATATTTTTCCCGACAGCGCTTATAATAGCTGCCTTTCTTCACATCTTAAGACGAGCGAATCGATCAATGGAAAACTTCATTCCGGGACAACGTTGGATCAGCAATACCGAATCGGAATTGGGACTCGGGCTGATTCTCGAAGCGGCCTACAACCGGGTCACGGTGTTGTTCCTGGCAACCGGCGAGAAAAGAATCTATGCGCGCGATAACGCCCCGCTGACCCGCGTCAAATTTTCACCCGGAGAGACGATCGAAGCCATCGACGGCTCCAAAATCACCGTGCAGTCCGTATCCGAAAATAACGGCGTCATTACCTATATCGGCAGAAACAAGGCAGGCAAGGAAGTCCGCATGGAAGAAATGGAACTGAACCACCACATTCAATTCAACAACCCCCAGGACCGCCTGTTCACCGGCCAGTTCGATCCGCCGTCCTGGTTTTCGCTGCGCTACGATACCTGGCGGCGGCTGCGCGAACACCATCAGTCGCCGGTCAAGGGCCTGATGGGCGGACGCACCAGCCTGATCGCACACCAAATCTATATCGCCCACGAATGCGCGAACCGGCTCGCGCCGCGGATCATGCTCGCGGACGAAGTCGGCCTCGGCAAGACGATCGAAGCCGGGATGATCCTGCACCATAGGCTGATCAACGGGCTCTCCGTCCGTATTTTGATCATCGTACCCGAGACGCTGCTGCACCAATGGCTGGTCGAAATGCTGCGCCGCTTCAATCTGCGCTTCAGCATCGTCGACGAGGAGCGCTGCCGCAACGTCAACCTGGAAAACGAGCTCGCCGACGAAGAGTTCGACGAGGAACCTCTTGAAAACGAAAACGTGTTCGTGAACGAACAACTGGTGCTGTGCAGCCAGTCGTTTTTCAGCCGCTATCCGAACCGGCGGAAGCAGGCGCTGGAAGCGGGCTGGGACATGGCGATCGTCGACGAGGCGCACCATCTGGAATGGAGCGAAGCCAATCCGAGCCCCGAATACCTGTTCGTCGAACAGCTCGGCCTGCAAACGCCGAGCCTGATTCTGCTGACCGCAACGCCCGAGCAACTGGGCAAGGAGAGCCACTTCGCCCGCCTGCGGCTGCTCGATCCGGACCGCTTCTACAGCTACAGCCGTTACCTGGAAGACGAGAAGCACTTCGAGCCGGTCGCCAATGCGGCGCGCGCGCTGCTGGCCGAAGAGACATTGACCGATGAAGCCGCCGCGGCCCTGCGGGCGCTGGTCAAGGACGACAATGTCGAAGGCCTGTTGAAAAACCTGAACAATCCGGAAAAATCCGCGCATGCGCGCGCGCAATTGATCAACGTACTGCTCGACCACCACGGCACCGGCCGCATCCTGTTCCGCAACTCCCGGCATACGGTGCAGGGTTTCCCCGACCGCGAACGCTACGGCTACGTGCTGGAAGGCCGGGAAAACCGGGACGATCCCGAACAGGACCCGCGCTTTGGCTGGCTGGTCGATACCATCAAACGCTTCGGCGGCGACAAGGCGCTGTTGATCTGCAAAAAAGCGCAAACCGCGATCGACCTGGAACAAACGCTGAGGAACCGGACCGGCATCGCCGCCGCGGTCTTTCACGAAGGGATGACGATCATCGAACGCGACCGTGCAGCCGCCTATTTCGCCGACCAGGAAAGCTCGGCCCGCCTGTTGATCTGCTCCGAAATCGGCAGCGAAGGCCGCAATTTCCAGTTCGTGCACCAATTGATCCTGTGGGACCTGCCCGTCAACCCCGATTTGCTGCAGCAACGGATCGGCCGCCTCGACCGGATCGGCCAGAAACACATCATCGGCATCCATGTGCCGTACCTGCGCGGCAGCGAACAGGAACTGCTGTTCCGCTGGTACGACGAAGGCTTGAACGCGTTCCGCCATAACAACTCGGCCGCCCAGCACGTCGCGGACGAACTCGCGGCAGAGCTGGATGCCCTGCTGGCCGCGCGCGACTTCGATTTACTCGACGGCTTCATCGCCAAAACCCGCGAGCGCAGCGCCGCGATCGAGGCCGAACTGCATCAGGGCCGCGATCAATTACTCGAACTGAACTCCTGCCGCAAAGACATCGCCGACAAATACATCGACGCGCTGCAGCGCTACGAACGGGAAAGCCATCTCTGGCAATACATGGAAGACGTGTTCGACAGCTACGGCGTGGATACCGAATTCCATTCGCCCGATTGCTTCATCGTCAAACCGGGCGACCATCTGCGCATCTCGCACTTTCCGAGCCTGTCGGAAGACGGCATGACGGCCACGATCAACCGGTCGATTGCGCTGGCCCGCGAAGATTTCCAGTTTTTGACGATGGAGCACCCGATGGTGCTGGGTGCAATGGACCTGGTCATTTCCAGCGAAACCGGCAATGCCTCGATCAACGTGGTCAGGCATCCGGACCTGAAGGCAGGGCAATTCCTGCTCGAATGCCTGTTCGTGGCCGAATGCAGCGCGCCGCCCGAACTGCAGATCGGCCGCTTCCTGCCGCCCACGCCGATCCGCGTGCTGATCGGCCAGAACAAGCAGGACCTGACCGATACCGTCGATTATGACGACCTGATCGATGCCGGCATCACCTTCGACAAGGGTAAAATCGTCGCGTTCATCAACAACCAGCGCCATCATCTGACGCAAATGCTCGGCGTTGCCGAACAACGCGCCCAAAGCGACAAACACGCGCTCGTTCAGCATGCGGCCCAAGAAATGCTCGGCTCGCTGGCCGAAGAGATCAAACGGATGATGCGTCTGCAAAAAGTCAATCCGTCGATCAAGCCCGAGGAGATCGAACACCTGAAGGAAATGACCCTGCTCGCGCACGACAATATCGAATCGGCCGAGCTGAAACTGGACGCAGTAAGGTTTCTGATCACTCATTAGGCGAAACAATGAAATTGCCGATACGGATTTCCCGATTGACGCTTTACGGCCTGACCGTATCGGGAAGTCTGTATCTTTACTCTTTAAACGGATATTTGAATACTCTCCATTCCGAACTCCCCGTGCTCGCGGAATGGGAAATGACTCTTCCCTGGAGTATTCGGGTAATGACCTCGCAAGCCTTCATATGGGTCGCCCCGGCAATCCCGCTGCTTGGCGCCATCGCGGCATGGAAGCTCACAAATAATGCAAAATTATATTTTTCGGTCTTGCTGGGATCACTGCTGGCAATGATTATTTTAGTGTTTTTTATTTTTCTTAATGAGCCATTGGAAGGCCATCTGGTATGCTGCTGAATTGCAATTTACTCCTGCGCGCATCAAACACTTGATCCTGCCAATTCAAGCCAAAAGAAGCTGCGGATTCGATCGAACGCTCCATTCAACTATCTCCCATTCCATGATCAACATCGGCAAAACCAACTCACTCAAGGTCGTCAAAATTCAAGGCCCGAACATTTACCTCGGCCTGCCCGGCTCGCCGATGGTGCTGCTGGCGGACAAAAAGCCGTCCAAGGCCTGTCAGGTCGGCGACAGCGTTCCCGCTTTCGTGTATATCGACGGCGAAGGCCATCTGGCGGCGACCCTGCAAAAACCTTTGGCCGAAGTCGGCGACATCGCCTGGCTGAAAGTCGCCGCGGTCAATTATTACGGCGCGTTTCTGGACTGGGGCATCCCGAAGGACCTCCTGGTGCCGTTCAGCGAACAGATCGCCGAAATGAAGCCCGGCCGGTCTTATCTGGTCAAACTGTACGAAGACGTCAAAGGGCGGATTGCCGCAACGACCAAACTCGACCGTTTTCTATCGGATGAAGGACCGGAGTTCAAAGCCGGCCAGCAAGTCGCCCTGCTGATCGCGGACCCTACCGAACTGGGCGTCAAAGCGATCGTGGACAACACCCACTGGGGCATGCTGTATCAAAACGAGCTCTTCCGCCCGCTCCGCAAGGGCCAGAAGCTGACCGGCTACATCAAAAAAGTCCGCGACGACCACAAGCTCGACCTGACTCTGAACGAACCCGGCTACGGCAAGATCGATCCCTTGGCCGACCGGATCCTGGCAGAACTGGACAAACACGGCGGCGTCCTGGAACTTGGCGACAAAAGCCCGCCGGAAGCGATTTACGCGGCCTTCGGCACCAGCAAAAAAGCCTTCAAACAGGCGATCGGCGCGCTTTATAAACAGCAGCTGATCGTGATCGAAGACCATACGGTCCGGCGAACCGGACAACCGGCGGGCAGGGATTCAGTTTGAAATTGGACAATTATTAAGGGAAAAACGTCCGGCAAGGATAAAGACCGGCCCGAACGGGAAACCTGCTTCAAAGTAGTCCGGCAAGGCGATGCATGGGGCGTTTGGCGACTGGAGTGCTTGTAGGGCGTTTGTTCAAATACGGATTAAGAGCCAGCCTATATAAAATCCCCCCGGCCCCCTTTTTTTCAAAAAGGGAAAGCGGCATTCCTTTTTCAAAGGCGGGAATCGGCATTGTCGAAGGGGCGAGGGCAGGAGTCGCTTCAACAATAGCCCAAACGACGTCCCTTTTTGAAAAGAGAGCGATATGCTAGCGACATCCCCCCTTTGGAAAAAAGGGGGGATTTGCTCTGTAAGCCCCGCGGTACCGTGTGCAGCGATTTCAGATTGCCGCAATAACGGAGCGTGATCACCACCTAAACGTCGGGTAACGATAAAGCGGGCCCGACTACCAGGCTAGGGACAGGTTCTAAAACCCGCAGCGCTTTGAATCCGGTTATCTAATCGGGACGCGCAAGTCCGTGATAATCTCACCGCCCAACAACCCTTTGCCAAGCTTGCGGCCGCATCCTTTCTCTTTAATCGAATCGTTGGGAAAATTGTCGAAGTAAGGCGCGGCCACGCTGCGCGGACAGACATCGTCGTCGGGGTGCGCATCCGGGTTACCGTCGATCGCGTGGTGATCGACCCGCGCCGAATAGCGGTAATCGTCATGGCCCGGATTCTTTTTCGTGGTAGCGATGGGATCGTTCGTACAATCGAAGGTAACTTTATACCCGACCGTCAATTTCTGTTTCGGCCGCAAGCGTATCGGCAGGCGCTTCAGCAGCGGGGCCGTGATCAATTCGACCTGAGGAGATAGACACTCGCCCAGCGAATCCACGTGCAGATCGACCAATTCCGCTAGCATTGCCGCACCGGTGATTGTTTCGATGTGGCGACTGCGGTTTTGCAACGTCACCTTGACCGTCTTCGCGACGGCTGCGAACGGTTTCAGTTTGATTTTTGCCGGCGCCTTGATTTCGGTCACGGCAAAGTCATGATCCACGCTGCCGGGCACACGCTTTGGATTGACCGTAGTCATTTCGCTCGCCGCGTTGTTCGCCATGTTCGGGTCCGGCGTCGCGCTGGCGATGTTGACTTGGTTGGTCAGCGAACCCGCCGACTTTGGCGTCACGGTCAAGCGCCAAGTATGGCTTGCGCCGGCGGCCAAATCTTGCAGCGGGCAGTTCAACACCGAATTGCTGAATGTACAGGTGCCGCAATTCGTGCAGCGCACGCCCGCCACGCCGGTTGGCACGGTATCGGTCAGCACCAAACCGGTCGCGATCGAGGTGCCGAGATTATTTATGGTCACCGTGTAGACCAGGTCGCTGTCGACCGTCGCCGGGTCGGGGTTGTCGCTTTGGCTGACTACCAAGTCTGCCTGCGTGGCCGGCGCCAGATTGAAGGTGGCAACCACAGCCTTGGCAGCGGTCATCGTCAAGCTGCAGGTAGAGGTCCCCGAACAGGCGCCACCCCAGCCGGCGAAGGTGCTACCGGCGGCCGGATCGGCCATCAGGATCACGGTGGAACCGGCGCTATAATTTTCCTCGCAGTCGGTCCCGCAGGCGATCCCTGCCGGGGTACTGGTCACCGTGCCGATGCCGTTGCCGGTCTTTCCGACAGTGAGGGGATAGGTTGTGACTGGCGGAGTGCTCGTGTGCTCGGCCCACAGTGCGAGTCCGGAATAGCTCTCGTAACCGTGCACCAGGATGTAGTAGCGGCCCGCCGCAGGATTAGTCCCCTCGCACTCTTCGTCGTTGCCGAGCACGTATGGACGGCAATCGAACTCGGTCAGGGTGGGCGCGGAGCCGAAGCGAACGTACAAATCCGCGTCGCCCGTGCCGTCCGCCATCTCAATCTTCAAACCGGTCGCCCCGGCCGGCACATCGATATAGAAATGCCGTTCGGAACCCGCCGCTCCGTCGAGATTACCCCGCAGCTCGCCGTTGTTCAAGGGCTCGGAACCCGGCGGTGGTGCGACGCCCCGGTATTCGGCCTTGAGAGAGACGCCGGCGTAGGCACTGTCGCCGCGCACCATGATATAGTAGCGGCCCGCCGCAGGATTGGTCCCCTCGCACACCTCGTTGTTGCCGAATTTGAATGGACGGCAGTCGAACTCGGTCAAGGTGGGAGCGGAGCCGAGGCGAAAGTACAAGTCCGCGTCGCCCGTGCCGCCCGCCATCTCAATCTTCAAACCGGTCGCCCCGGCCGGCACATCGATATAGAAATGCCGTTCGGAACCCGCCGTTCCGTCGAGATTGCTCCGCAGCTCGCCGTTGCTCAAGGGCTCGGGACCCGGCGGTAGTACGACGCCCCGGTATTCGGCCTTGAGAGAGACGCCGGCGTAGGCACTGTCGCCGCGCACCATGATGTAATAGCGGCCCGTCGGAGGATTAGTCCCCTCGCACTCCTCATCGTTGCCGAGCACGTATGGACGGCAATCGAACTCGGCCAGGGTGGGCGCGGAGCTAAAGCGAACGTACAGGTCCGCGTCGCCCGTGCCGCCCGCCATCTCAATCTTCAAACCGGTCGCCCCGGCTGGCACATCAATATAGAAATGCCGTTCGGAACCCGCCGTTCCATTGAGATTGCTCCGCAACTCGCCGTTGTTCAACGGTTCGGGGGCACCCGGCGTCGATTCCAGGTACTCGGCCTTGATGGAGATGCCCGAATAATCCCTGTAACCATACACCAGGATGTAATGGCGGCCCTCCGAAGGGTTGCTCACCAGGCATTCCTCGTTGCTGTCTGCCTTCTCGGAACCGCAACCGTAGGCGCTCCTGGCCGGTGGACTGTCAAAGCGCAAGTACAGATCCGCGTCTCCCGCTCCTCCCGAAAGAGTGACGGTCAGCCGTGTCGCCCCGGCCGGAACATCGATGTAATAGCGCCGCTCAGAACCGGCGGCCCCCGACAGACCGGTCACCACCTGGCCGTTTGCCAAGCCCTGCGCGGTGGATGAGGAGGTCGTCACAGTGACGATGTTGGAATTTCCGCTGTTGCCGTTGGCGTTGTAGGCCCGCACCCGGTAATAATAGGTCGTGCCCGCCGTCAGCCCGCTCACCGAGCGGCTGGTATTGGTTCCCACGTCCAAAAGCCGCTATCCCTGGCCACATCCAAGCGGTAGCCGTCGGCTGTGGCAGCCGCGCTCCAATTGGCGGTAAAGCCGTTGGCGGAGAGATTGCCGGCGACATTAGCCGTCGGCGCGGGGGGCACGGCGATGGAGGTTTCGGCGACATAGCTGGCGGTCAGGGTGACACCGGAATAGGCCGTGTAGCCCTGCAGCATGATGTAGTAACGGCCGGCCCGGGGGCTGGCGACCAGGCATTCTTCATCGGGGCCGGGGGGCAGGTAGGGGCGGCAGTCGTAGGCGCTGGTGGCGGGCGGGTCGTTGCGCCGAAGGTAGAGGTCCGCGTCCCCGGTGCCGCCTGACATCCGCACCCGCAAGGTGCTCGCGCCGCTGGGCACATCGATGAAAAAATGGCTTTCCGAGCCGGCGGTTCCGGAGAGTCCGCCGACCACCTGGCCGTTGCTCAAAGGTTGAGGACCGGCAGCGGCTGCGGTAGTCGCGGAGACCGTGTTCGAGTTTCCACTGGTTCCGGCGGCCCCGTAGGCGCGCACCCGGTAGTAGTAGGCCGCGCTCGCGCTCAGGCCGCCGACGGCGCGGCTGGTGGCGTTGCCTACATCCAGGTTCTGATACCCGGCGACGTAGCTGGTGAAGCCGCTATTCGGGGATACGTCCAAACGATAGCCGTCGGCGCCATTCACCGGCGTCCAGTTAGCCGTGAAAGCAGAGGCCGTCAGGTTGGTGGACGGCAATGCGGTGGGAGTACCCAAGCTCGGAGCGCCGCCCACCCCCAGGGCTCCCGCCACGTCGATGCGGGGTTTGGTGATTCCATTACGATAATCCATGACCGGCTGGCCGGTGGAAGCCAGCGCATTCAGGGCAGCGGCGACGGAAAGACCGGGGGTCTTCTGTTTCAACAAGGCCCAGGCGCCGGCCACATGGGGAGCCGCCATGGAAGTCCCGTTGAAATTCGCAAACCCGTCGCCGAGTATGGAAGACCGGATATTTTCGCCGGGTGCGAGCAGGTTGAGGAACCCGGCTGAGTTGGAAAATTGGGATACTTGGTCGTTCTTGTTGGTGCTGCCCACGCTGACAGCCGTGGAGATACAACCCGGCGCGCCCATGCTGTCCGTGTAGGATGCGTTTCCCGAAGAAATCACCGTGGCGATGCCCACCGAACGCAGGTTGTCGATGATCGTCTTGACACTAGAATTCTGGGCGTCGCAAGAGGCTTGGTTAAGGAAACTCTGATTAAGTAGCTTTTATCGCTAGAACCGGTCAATCGGCGTGGGCGGCTGGCCGAAAAATCGTCCGATTTTCGACGAGAAGCGGCCTATGAGAGGCCGTTTTCGTCCTTCGCCCCCGGGGTTTCCAGGACGCAGGACGGACGTCTCCTCTAGGCCGGCATCAACGCCTGCCGGATGTGGTAAAGATTACCGAGGGCAAACAGCAAGTAGAGTTGCTGCGCGTTCTTGAAAAGTCCCCGGTAGCGCACTTTGGTATAACCGAATTGGCGCTTGACGATCCGGAACGGGTGTTCGACCGCGGACCGCAGCGAAGCCAACATGCGGTTGCAAAGGGCTTGCTCCGCCGGCAACTCTTCGCCCTTCCGGCGCTTGAACGGAAAAGCCCAGACTGGCTCGCCTTCCTGACGTTCCGCCGCCAGATTGCGATCCTTGCGCGTATAGGCCCGGTCGCCCAGCACGACCTGTTCATCGCCGTGCAGCAACGCATCGGTCATCACCCCGTCCGCCACTTTCGCAGTAGTGATCTCGACGGTGTGCACCAGCCCCGATGCGGCATCGACCCCAATGTGCGCTTTCATGCCAAAGTGATAGTTGTTGCCTTTCTTGGTGGAACTCATCTCGCCATCCCGTTTGCGATCGCGGTTCTTGGTCGAGGGCGGGGCGGCAATCAAGGTGGCATCCACGATCGTCCCTTGCCGCAGCAACAAGCCTTTGTCGGCTAACAATGCCGCCGTTTCATCGAACAGCGTTTGTGCCAACTGATGGCGTTCCAACAGGCGCCGAAACTTGAGGATCGTCGTCTCATCCGGCATCGCCTCTTCACCGGCATCGAGCCCGGCAAATTCGCGCAACAAGGGCATGTCGTGCAAGGCCTCCTCCATCGCCGGATCAGAATAGCCGAACCACTGCTGCATCAGGTGGATACGCAACATCGTCGCCAAAGCAAAGGGACGCCGGCCTCGGCCCGCCATCGGATAGTGCGGCGCAATCCGACGCGTCCACAACGCCCACGGTACCACCTGTTCCATCTCCTGGAGGAATTGTTGGCGTCGGGTCTGCTTCGGCTTCTTCACGAACAGCGGGGCACTGAGTCCGAGTTGTTTCATCTGCGGCGTCCTCTCGATAAGGGTGGCTGCGGATATTTTATCGCAGCAACAGAACTTATTCAGAGTTTCCTTAAGGTATTGCCCGCCTCCAAGGCTCATGTTCACTGCAGCGATGTTGTAACTGGACCGAAGCGCGAAGACCCGTTCGAGTCCTTGCAAGATATCACCCCAGGTTGCCGTCGTGCATGGCGCAGGCTTCTCGCCGCAAGCATCTTGTGTGGTGACTTTAGAGAAGACCTGCACCGCAATGATTCGGGCGTCCGGAGCCACGCCCGAGAAACTACTCCCGCGGCCCGCCACGATGCCCGCCACATGGGTACCGTGATCGCAATTCGTGGCACCAGTACAATTGACCCCGGAGCCGACGGCGGTGGAAGCGGCGACGCCGCCCGGACACACGGACACCACAGCCTGTGGAGCGGAAGTGGTCGAATAACAGGCTTCCGAAACCACTTTGCCGGCCAGGAAGGGATGATTCTTGTCGACCCCGGTGTCCAGGACGGCGACGGTCTGTCCCTGCCCCGTATACCCGGCGTTCCAGGCCTCGGTGCCGCCAATCAGGGGAACGCTGTCCGCCAGGGTGGGAAAGGCGAGGCGGTCTTCTTCAATGCTGGTCACGTCATAATCATGGGCCAACTGCGCCAACTCATCCGAGTCGACCTCCACGGCAAGAAAGGGGATGGTCTTGAACCGCTTGATGCTGCCTTTTCTCTGAAGGGGCGTTGCGGCCAGCACTGCCGATTGCGCGTCGGCGATCTCCTTCTTCTGCAATTGGGCCTGGGCGGGGCTGAGCTTTCCTTCCGGCGCGAAGGCGGCCCGCACGCCAACGATGACCCGCACCGTTCCCCGGTTCTGGGCCGTGGTCTGAAGATACTGCAAAGACTCGACAACGGCCGGGTCGCCGCTGGCGCTCACCGAGACGGCGTCGGCGACCCCGAGAAAGCCGCGCTCCGCGTCCGCGGCCCATGCCGACGGAAAGCATGCCAGTAGAAGGAGCAGTAAGTACGAAGCGGCAAGGTTGTTGCCGGTCCCCAAAAGCCTAAGCACCGTTTTTTTCCCGATTCTTTATGGAAGCGCTGAACTATCCTGGATCTTCATCCCGAAGTATCATCCATTGATTACCTTTCTTAGTTTGGTGCATCTGGAAATCACGCACCTGCGCCTCGTTCTTGGTCGAGCGGGGCGTATGAATTATCGTCGCACTTACACTCTGCGGGTATCCACCCTACCCGGCTTGAAAAATCAATGCTTCGCCGAAAACAAGAACGGCAAATACAGGGTTAGGTGCTTTTTTTAAAGTGTTGTCAATTCTAAGTCCTCACAAAAGCTGTTACAATCAAGCCAGACAGGTATTTTATCGGTAGGAGCGACTTATGTCGGTAAATGACAAAATAAGATTAATGCGGGAAGCTAAAGAGTTAACCCAAGAACAGGTAGCGGAAAAGCTAGAAATGTCTAAAAACGGCTATGGTGATATTGAGCGGGGCGACTCCGACATAAAATTATCGAAACTCGCAAAACTGGCTGAAATTTTTGAAGTGCAGTTGCCTGAATTAGTGGATCTCAGTGAAAAAGGGGCATTGAATGTAAACTTTGCTTGTAAGCAAAATAATAAGCACCTTCAAAGTAAAGTTTATATTGGCTCATCCAATGCCGAATTAGACAAGCAGCAATTGATTATTGAACTAAAAGACAAAGAACTTGCTCTCCTGCAACGTGAAATTGAAAACCTAAAAATCCAAATTGCCCAGTTGCAAAAAATCAATGCGCTGTTAGAGAAAGATCAGGGCCATTAGGATCATAGGGTCGTAGAACCGCATCAATTGCGAACGATGCGGTTCGAAATCAATCGAGTCTGACCCGAATGGCACTTACTTAACCACCTAAACGTCTTCAATAAATCCAGTTTCTTACCCTAATCTCTCTCATTTCATTTAATCTTTTTCGGATGCTTTTGTTTTTTTATATCCTCCCTGGCTTCATGTCTTGGTTTTGTCAGTAGCGGATAAGGTTTGGGTCGTCGTTTGATGGCTCGAGGTTCGATTCGTCCGGGTCGATGGCCAACCGACTGTGCAGCCACCCACAGCAGAAGGCTAGAGCATTTAAATCCCGGATGCCATTGCAAAATGCGGCGTTCCAGAAAATGCACCGAGGTATCGGCCAGTTTGCCCAGCAAGGCGTAGATCAGAATCGCCAATACCACGACGTCGGTCTGCATGAATTCCCTGGCGTTCATGGCCATCTGGCCGATGCCGGAGGTGGTGGCAATGGTTTCGGCGACGATCAGCGTCAGCCACATCAAGCCCAGCGAATACCGCAGCCCCACCAATATGGAAGGCAAGGCGCCGGGGAAAATGATCTGGCTGAACAATTGAGGGCGTCAAACCGTACACCCGGCCCATTTCGATCAGTTGCGGATCGGTGGTTTTGATGCCGTGATAGGTGTTGGCGTAGATTGGGAAAAACACCCCCAACGTTACCAGAAACACTTTGCCGGCTTCGCCGATCCCGAACCAGATGATGACCAGCGGAATCAACGCCAGATGCGGCACGTTTCTGATCATTTGCACCGTGGTGTCCAGAAACCGTTCAGCGGTCCGGAACAGGCCGTTGAACAGGCCCAGAAAAAGCCGATGCTGCCGCCGGCCAGCAAGCCCCAGCCGGCGCGTTCGGCGCTGGCGGCGATGTTGTCCGCCAGTGCGCCCGAAAGCGTCAAATCGATCGCGGCGCGGACGATATCCATCGGCGCCGGCAGGATTTGCGACGACAGCCAACCGTTTTCGGCAGCGATAACCAGCGGCGATCAACAAAGCCGGCAACAACCAGCCCGATAGCCCTGCAAGCCAGTGAGACAAAGAAACGCCGGTTTTCACGATACCGCCGCCAATGGGGTTGCCACATCGACATGGCCGGTATCGCCGACCGGACTCATGTAAATCACGGCGTTGTCGTTGTCTTTTTTGCTGTCGACCGGCAACAGCGGAAACAGCAATTCGGCGACGCGATAGGCTTCTTCGAGATGCGGGTAGCCGGACAACACAAAATTGTCGATGCCCAACTCGGCGTATTCCCGAAGCCTTGCCGCCACGGTTTCCGGCGAACCGACCAGCGCCGTGCCGGCGCCACCGCGCACCAGGCCGACGCCGGCCCACAGGTTGGGCGATACTTCCAAGGCTTCGCGGCTTCTCGACGCGCCCCATCGGGTCAGTTCCGCCATCCTGCGTTGACCCACGGAATCGGAGCGTTTGAAGGCTTGCTGGGCTTTGGCGATCGCTTCATCGTCGATGTATTGGATCAAATCGTCGGCGGCGGCCCAGGCTTCTTCGTCGGTTTCCCGGACGATGATATGCAGGCGCAAACCGAATTTCAGGATTCTGCCTTTGTTCTCCGCGCGTCGGCGGACATCGGCGATCTTTTCCGCCACTTGCGCCGGCGGCTCGCCCCAGCTCAGATAGGCATCCATTTCGCCGGCGGCAAATTCGTGCGCGGCGTCCGACGAGCCGCCGAAATACAAAGGCGGATGCGGCTTTTGCACCGGCGGAAACAGCAGTTTTCCGCCTTCGACCCGCGTGTGCCGGCCTTCGAAGTCCACGGTTCTGCCAGCCAGCAGTTCCCGCCAGATGTGCAGAAATTCCTCGGCATATTGGTAACGGTCGTCATGGGATTGGAATATGCCGTCACCGGCCAATTCAGCGGAATCGCCGCCGACCACCACGTTCAACAACAAGCGGCCGCCGGAAAATCGATCCAGGGTCGAGGTCATGCGCGCCGCGCCCGCCGGCGTCAGCACGCCCGGACGCAGCGCGACCAGGAATTTCAGACGTTGGGTCAGCGCGACCAGCGAGGAAGCGACGATCCAGGCGTCTTCGCAGGTGCGGCCGGTCGGAATCAGCACGCCTTCGTAACCCAGTTCGTCGACCGCGCGGGCTATTTGCGTCAAATACGGGTGGTCCGCCGGACGCGCCTGTTTGCTGGCGCCTAAATAACGCCCATCGCCTTGGGTGGGTAAAAACCAGAAAATTTTCATGATACTTTTGCTCCTAATCGGAAGGGTTGTTTCGGCTTTCCTGCGGGCATAAGCCTTGATCGTCTTTTTGAAACGCCGGCATTCAAGCGCATGCATGCCGGACTATAGGGCGGTTATTTGTCCTTGGACTGCCACACCGCATCCTCGACTTCGATGACCTTGGGCAATAGCTTGATATCCAGCAAGGTATCGGCAATTTTTTGTTGGGCGGCAACGACTTCCGCTGTCAGATGCGCGGATCCGTAGCTGCTGCGGCGCAGGGCTTTTTCGAGAATGTTGGCGTCGACGCCGACATGAACGGCCAGTTTTTCGGCGGCTTCGGCGGGATTATTCTTGACCCAGGCATCGGTTTTGCGCACTGCCTCAAGCACGATTTCGATCAATTCGGGGTATTTTTCGACGAATTCACGCCTTGAGGTATAGAACGCATGGTTGTTGACGATGCCTGTGCCGTCGGTCAACGTCCGCGTAGCCAATTGCACTTCGGCGGCGGCATAAAAGTAATCCCAAATCGACCAGGCGGCGACATCACCGCGTTCGAGCGCGGCCCTGGCATCGGCCGGCGCCAGATAAGCCACCTCGATGTCGTTCAGCGTCAAACCGGCCTTCGCCAACGCTTGAATCAGGAAATAGTGCGCGTTCGAGCCTTTGGCGGTCGCGATTTTTTTACCTTTTAAATCAACGACGCTTTTGATCTCGGAATCCGCTTTCACAACCAAACCTTCGCCCTGCGGCGAGGCCGGTTCGTTGGCGACGTAAACCAGAGGAGAACCTTTGGCGGCCTGGGCGAACACCGGCGGCGTTTCGCCGGTGACGGCAAAATCCAGCTTGTTGGCGTTCAAGGCTTCCAGCATCGGCGGGCCGAACTGAAACTCCGCCCATTTGACGCTGACACCTTTGTCTTGCAGGCGTTTTTCCAGCTCGCCGGTCGATTTGAGAATGATCAGCGGACCGTATTTTTGATAGCCGAGAGTGATTTCCTTCGGCCAGGCTTCGCCGTCGGCAAAGGCGTTATCGTTCATGAAGGCCACCAAAATAACGGTCATTTGCAGCAAACGATTCAATGTCGGAAAAGATTTTTTAGTCATACATGGCTCCCCATGAGTTATATAGCCAAAATCGCTACGCTATTGTTCGCCGTCATTGCCGTAGGCCGCCAGCCATTCCTTGTTGTAAACCGCGACGTAGCCGCCGCCGTAATCCCTGTTGGCAAAATTCTGCCATGGGGCCGAAACGATACCGCCACTGGTTTTGATAGGACAGCTTGGCGAATTTGGCGTCTTGCTAGCTTTGGCTTCTGCCGGCAAATCCCGAGAGGCCCGGTATTCTTCATTCGCGGCAAGGCGCCCTCTGTTCGTCAATAACCGTCCCGATGCCAGGTAATATTCCCGATAAAAGTCATCGGTAAAAGGTTCGATCCCAGTTTTAGCATGCAACATGCAGCATTCCCTATAAAAAGGGTCGGTAAATGATTCGGTCGTCCATTCAGCGCGCAATCCGCAAACGAAACTGAAAGTTATCCGCCCGGCAATAAAGATATTCGAAAGTCAAAGGCTGCCCGTCCCGGCTATGGGTAAGGCGCTCCACGCGCAATATCGGAGTGCCTTTGGCTATTTGCAGCAATTCGGCAATTTCGCTATCGGCCAGTATGGCGTCGATCGCCAAATCGGCGAAACCGAGCGCAATGCCGTATTGATTTTCGAAAATCAGAAAAAAATCGCGGCCTGGCAAATCCTCCTTGGCCAGCCGTTCGCCCAATGTTGCGCTCATGTAACTGACGTCGTAGGAAACCGGTTCGCGATTCAAATAACGAACGCGCTTCAATTCGGCGATACGTTCGGGCTCCGCCAGATCGAGCCGCTGCCTTGGCTCGTCCGAGTCGGCCGTGCCGTTGCCGGCGGCAAAATCAAGCCCGACCACACGGTTGTACACTTCATAACCCTGCCTGGACATCGCCTCGGCAAAACCCTGCAAGCGCGCCAAGTCTTGAAAAGGTTTGGGCTTGGAAACGAACATGCCTTTGCCGGCAATCTTGAACAGCAAACCTTCTTTCTCCAACTCCCCCAATGCCTGGCGCACGGTGATCCGGCTAACGCCATAACGTTTGATCAAGTCGCTCTCCGACGGTAAGCGTTGATGCGGCTGGTAAGTGCCGTTGACGATCATGGTACGGAGTTCATCCCGGATACGGGCATACAATGGGCCCGGTGTCGGGTGAGAAAAATTCGAAGTGGATGTCACAAGTGTTGTCACGATATAACTCGTCATTACAGGCTAATACTGCAATAACTAATCAAACTCCGTGCCAATCTGTTTTTTAACCGGGTTTTTATTGAAATGTCATTTATTTTCATAGGCTTGAAAATTCAATCCCTATCCGATAGACCAACCCAAGCCTCTGAAATATTTTTATGCTGCTGGTTTATCAGCAGTTTTTGTTGATTGCCTGTTGGTTAGTCAGCAGGCCGTGTGACAGGTATTGGCTGGTAAAGATAGAAAAGAATCTGGCTGATTTCTTACCCACTGAGGAAGCGGGTTTTATTGTTTAAATTTCAAAGTCAGTGAACCGCCGCACGCCGGCAGGCAAAGCGAGGTGTCCGGTTTAACGGAACTATGTTAGGCTGGGCGGATTCGAGCAAACGCTTGCACCCCACAAGAGGAGCGACGCCTTGACGAGCCCCGACCGCACCGATCCGGCCGCCGCCGAGCCTTTGTCCCGACGGACAATGATGCTGTACGCCTTGCCGCATCTGACCGATGCGGTGATGACCCTGCCGATGGCGTTGTTCATCCCGGCCTTTTATGCCGGCGAAATGGGGCTGCCTTTGGCCGGCGTCGGCGCGATGATCTCCGTTTCGCGCATCTTCGACGTGCTGACCGATCCCGTGATCGGAACGATCAGCGACCGCTGGCACAGCCGCTGGGGCCGGCGCAAGCCCTGGCTGGCGGTCGGCACGCCGGTCATCATGATCGCCACCTGGATGCTGTTCGTTCCGCTGCAAAACGCCTCGCTGCTCTACCTGATGGTCTGGGCGAGCCTGCTGTCGATCGGCTATTCGATCTTCGACCTGCCTTACAAGGCCTGGGGGGCCGAACTGTCGACCGGCTACCGGGAGCGTTCCCGGATCGCCGCCTGGCGCGAAGGCTTCGGCGCCACCGGCCAATGTCTGTTTCTCGCCGTGCTGGCCGCGATGGGGCTGGCGGGACATCAAGGCGGCAGCGGCGAAATGCGCGCCATCGCGCTGATGGTGATCCTGTCTCTGCCGCCCTTGGTCGCGGTCACGCTCTGGCGGGTGCCGGAACCGCCGTCCGAAAAATTGACCGGGGAAATTTTGATCGGCTGGCCAGCGCTGCTTTCCGTGTGCAAAAACAGGGCATTTCTCCGCACCGCGATCGCGATCGTACTGTTCGGGGCCGGCCTGATGATCCAGGCAAGCCTGCATAAACTGGTATTGAAACACGTGATCGGCCGGCCCGAACTGTTCGCGCCGCTGATTCTCGGCGAAACGGTCGCCTCGCTGGCCGCGATGCCGCTGTGGCTGCGGCTTTCGGACCGGATCGGCAAGCACCGGGCGGTCACTCTCGCGGCGCTCTGGGTCGGACTCTGGAGCCTGCCCTTTCCCTGGGTCGGCGCCGGCGACATCGCATTCTACGGCACCCTGATCATGCTGCGCGGCAGCAGTTTCGCAGCCATTTTCTTCCTGTCCAATTCGATCGCCGCCGACGTGATCGATCAGGACACGCTGGACACCGGCAAGCAACGCACCGGCCTGTTTTTCGCGCTCTGGGGCATGGCGATCAAGCTGGCCGTGGCGCTCGGCGTGATGATGGGCACCGGCTTTCCGGCCTTATTCGGTTTCACCCCGAATGCCGCAAGCCACAGCCCGGCGTCGATCTCGGCGCTAATGCACATCTACGGCTGGCTGCCCGCCTTGATCATGCTGCTCGCTTTCCCGCTGCTCTGGAATTTCCCGATCGACGAGGTCCGCCACCGGGAACTGCGCGCCCAGATCGAGGCCAGGCGGAATTCCTAACCCGACGGGTGAGTCATGCCCTCCATCGCCGTCAAGATAAAGGAGCTGCCGCTTTGAGAATCGCCCTGATCACCGACGCCTGGCATCCGCAAATCAACGGCGTCGTCACCACGCTGACCCAGACGATGGAAGTGTTGCGCCGGCTCGGGCACACGGTCGAACTGTGCGCCCCGGACCGCTTCTACACCTGGCCCTGCCCCGGCTATCCGAACGTCGGCCTGGCGTTTTTGTGCGGCCCGCGCCTGCGCCCCACCCTCCAGGCATTCAAGCCGGACGCGATCCATCTGGCTTCCGAAGGCTGCGTCGGTTTCGCCGCGCGGCGTTATTGCCGCGAGATGGGCTACCACTACACGACCTCCTTCCACACCCGCTTTCCCGAATATTTCAAGATGCGCATCGGCCTGCCGCTGTGGATCGGCTACGGCTACATGCGCTGGTTTCACAGCGAAAGCGCGCGCGTGATGGTCACCACCGAATCGATGCGGCGCACCCTGGCCGACAAAGGCTTCGAACGAATGGTCCTCTGGTCGCGCGGCGTCGACACCGACCTCTACCGGCCGCGCGAAAAAAACTTTCTTCAGGAAAAACGCCCGATCTTCGCCTATATCGGACGCGTCGTGGTCGAGAAAAACATCGAGGATTTTTTGAAGCTGGATCTGCCCGGCACCCAGTATGTGATCGGCGACGGCCCCCAGCGGCCGGAACTCGAACGGAAATACCCGGAAGCCCGCTTCGTCGGCTTCCAGACCGGCGAGATGCTGGCGCAATATGCAGCCGCCGCGGATGTGATGGTGTTTCCGAGCCGCACCGATACCTTCGGCCTGGTGATTCTCGAAGCCCTGGCCGCCGGCGTGCCGGTCGCGGCCTTCCCCGCCCCCGGCCCGATCGACATCATCGGCAAAGCCCCGGTCGGCGTACTCGGCGCCGATCTGCGGCAGGCCGCGTTGGACGCGCTGAAACTGAATCCGGCCGACTGCCGGCGCCATGCGCTGAATTATTCCTGGGAACAAAGCGCGCGCCAGTTCCTCGGCCATTTGACGCCGATGATCCGGGGTCCTCGCGAGACTTATTTCAAAACCTGAATCCGGAGCGATCCGCCGCTCTACGGATTGCCATCCGGCCTGCAAACGATCGAACCGGATTTCAGCCCATCGAACCGATGGTCTTCCGGAAACGGCTCAGCGCCAGTACAAAGAAAACGCCGCCGATTCCGAGCAAGGCGAGAAACTGCGGCCAGACGGTCTCCACCCCCGCTCCCCGATAGAGAATCGCCTGCGCCAGCGCCACGAAATGCGTCGTCGGGGCGGCGAGCATCAAATTCCGCACCGCTTCCGGCATGCTCTCGCGCGGCGTCATGCCGCCGGACAACATCTGCAGCGGCAGCAGCACGATGATCATCAATAGCCCCATCTGCGGCATCGACCGCGCCACCGTGCCGAGAAAAATCCCCATCGAGGTGGCCGCGAACAGATGCAGCGCCATGCCCGCCACGAACAGCCCGATCGAGCCCTCGATCGGGACTTTCAGGATGCCCTGCACGACGAAGACGACCGAAGCGGTCGCCGCTACGGCCACGACCAGTCCCATCGACCACACCTTCGCCATCATGATTTCGAAAGGGGTCAGCGGCATCACCAGCAAATGCTCGATGGTGCCGTGCTCGCGTTCGCGGATCAGCGCCGCGCCGGTCAGGATGATCAACAGCATCGTGACGCCGTTGATCACTTCCATGACCGAGCCGAACCACATCGGCTCCAGGTTCGGGTTGAAGCGGGCGCGGATCTCGAGTTCGGCCGGAAACACGAACGGCGCACGATGCCCCTGCAGAAAGGCGGCCACCTCGCCGTTCACGATGTTCTGGATGTAATTGTTGCCGATGAAGGCCTGCGACATGCGCGTGGCATCGACATTGACCTGGATCGCGGGCGCCCGCCCGGCCAACATGTCGCGCTGAAAGTCGGGAGGAATGTCGAGCACGAAAGTGTACAAGCCGATATCCAGCCCCGGATCGGCGGCGTACGGATCGATGACCGCCGGCGTCTGGAAATAAGGCGGATAAAAGGCATTCCCGATCCGGTACGACAAGGGCGAACGGTCTTCGTCGACGACCGCGATCGGTGCCTTGTGCAGAGCACCCGGCAAGCCGGTCGCGGTCAGATAGACCTGGCCGGTAAACGCGAAGGCGATCAGGACCAGCATCAGCCTGTCGCGGGCGAGGCTGCGCAGTTCCTTGACGCCGAGATGGAAAATGTTGAGCAGCGTCTGCACCGTCAACGCTCCTGCTTGTTCAGCAGCATCACGCTCAAGCCGACGATCACCGGAATCGACAACACGATCGGCACCAGCGACGGCGCCAGCTCGGCGAAGCCCAGCGCTTTCGAGAACGTGCCGCGGCTGATCGTCAGGAAATGGGTGGTCGGGAAGATCTCGCCGACGAAGCGCGCGCCGCCCTCCAGCGAGCCGATCGGATCGATCATCCCCGAAAAACGCGAGGCGGGGATAATCGTGGCGAGGGCCGTCGCGAAGATCGCCGCGATCTGGCTGCGCGTGAACGCCGAGATCAACAGGCCCAGGCCGGTCGCGGCGGTCACGTAGAGCAGCGCGGCGACGGTCAGCAGCAGGAAATTGCCTTTGTGCGGGACACCGAACACAAAGACGGCGAATGCGCACAGTAGAAAGAAGTTGACCATCGCCAGCGCGATGTAGGGCATCTGCTTGCCGAGCAAAAATTCAAGCTTGGTCACCGGCGTCACGTACAGGTTCAGGATCGAGCCGAGCTCTTTTTCGCGTACGACGCTGAGCGCACTGAGCATCGCCGGGATCAGCATCAACAGCATCGGAATCACCGCCGGCACGATCGCGGGCAGGCTCTTCACGTCCGGATTGTAGCGATAGCGCGTCTCGATCCTGATCGGCTCCGGCGGAACTTTGTCGGTTGCCCGACGGCGGGCCTGCTCCGCCAGCCAGACCTGATGCATCGCCTGAACATAGCCGATCACATTCTCGGCGCGGCTCGGCATCGAGCCGTCGATCCAGGCGCCGATCCTGACGTTACCGCCGCGCTCCAGGTCGCGCGCGAAATTCGGCGGAATCTCCAGCGCCAGGCTCAGCTCGCCGCTGCGCATGCGCCGGTCGAGTTCGTCGTAATCGGCGATCGGCGGCCGTTCGATGAAATAGCGAGAGCCGCCGAGATCGAGCGCGTAATTGTTGCTGAGCAGGGTCCGGTCGCGGTCGAGCACCGCGAAACGCAAATTCTCGACGTCCATGCTGATCCCGTAGCCCATCACGAACATCAACAGCAGCGTGCCGAAGAGCGAAATCGAACTGCGCAACGGATCGCGGCGCAACTCCAGCGTTTCGCGCCGGGTATAGCTGAACAGGCGCATCAGGCTGAAGCGTCCATCCTTCAGCCTTGGCCCTCCCTCCCCTGCCGGGAGAGGGTCGGGGCGAGGCGGAGCGAGAGAGACATTCCCATCGCCAGGAACGTCCGCCGGCTCGTCACCGGTCCCGACCGCTTTCTTCAGATAATCGATAAACGCCGCTTCCAGGGTCGGCTGTCCGCTCTGCTCGACCAGAGCCGAAGGCCTGCCGCTGGCGAGCACCTTGCCCGCGTGCATCAGCGATATCCGGTCGCAACGCTCGGCCTCGTTCATGAAATGGGTGGAAATAAAGAGGGTGACGCGGTCCCGGCGCGAAAGGTCGGCCATCAGCTCCCAGAAACTGTCGCGCGCGACCGGATCGACGCCGGAGGTCGGCTCGTCGAGGATCAACAGATCGGGCTTATGGATCACCGCGACCGCCAGCGACAGGCGCTGGCGAATGCCCAAAGGCAACGCATCGGGCAGCGCCTCCATCGCCGGACCGAGCAGGAAGCGCTCGGCCATCGCCTCGACGCGCCCCGGAATCTCGGCCGCAGGCAAATGGAACAGCTTCGCGTGCAGTTCCAGGTTCTGGCGCACGGTCAGTTCCGAATACAGCGAAAAGGCTTGCGACATGTAGCCGACGCGCTTGCGCGTGGCCAGATTGCCGGCGTCGAGGACTTGCCCGAACAGCCGCGCTTCGCCCTCGCTCGGCGGCAACAGCCCGGTCAGCATTTTCATCGTGGTCGACTTGCCGCAGCCGTTGGAGCCGAGAAAGCCGAAGATCTCGCCCCGTTCGATGCGCAGGCTGACGCGGTCGACCGCCACGAAATCGCCGAAGCGCATGGTCAGGCCGCGCGCCTCGATCGCGATTTCGGGCTCGCCGCAAAGCGCGCGCGGCGGAATCGCCATGCCCTTGTGTCCCAGGCGTTTCGCTTCGGGCAGCAGCCGGATGAACGCCGTTTCCAGCGTTTCGGCATCCGTGCGGGTCCTGAGCTCTTCCGGCGCGCCGGTAGCGAGCACCTTCCCCGCATCCATCGCGACCAGCCAGTCGAAGCGTTCGGCCTCGTCCATATAGGCGGTCGAGACGAGTACGCTCATCCCTTCGCGGCGCGCCCGCAGCCGCTCGATCAGCTCCCAGAACTGGGCTCTCGACAAGGGATCGACGCCGGTGGTCGGCTCGTCCAGCACCAGGAGGTCGGGATCGTGAATCAGCGCGCAGCAAAGCCCGAGCTTTTGTTTCATGCCGCCCGACAGTTTTCCGGCCGGACGGTCGCGGAACGGCCCGAGGCCGGTGCTGTCGAGCAGCTCGGCGATGCGCCGGCGGCGCGTGGCCGGCGCGTGCCCGAACAGGCGCCCGAAAAAATCGACGTTTTCGTAAACCGATAATGTCAGGTAGAGATTCTTGCCCAGTCCCTGCGGCATGTAGGCGATGCGGGGACAGACCGCGCGGCGGTGCGCCGCCTCGCCGATATCGCCGCCCAAAACTTCGATGCGGCCCTGCTGCATTTTGCGGGCGCCGGTCAACAGCGACATCAGGCTGGACTTGCCGACGCCGTCGGGACCGATCAGGCCGATCATCCGGGCTCCGGGAATCTCCAGGCTCAAATCATCCAAAGCGAGATGCCTGCCGTAACGCAGGCTGACGTTCCGCACCCGGACCACCGGCTCTGCGGGCGTCCGAGCAGTCATCGCGGCAGCCTGACGGCGAGCTCGGGCGGCCACTCGGCGGCGGGATCGATCTTGACGTAGGCCATCCCGGGCAGACCGGTCTTGACCTGTTCGAGGTGCCTTTTCAGCAGCTCGGGATCGATCGCCGCGCGGACCCGGAACATCAGCTTCAGCCGTTCGACCTCGGTCTCGACGGACTTCGGGGTAAACTGGGCGACGCTGGCGACGAAACTGGCCCTGGCCGGAATCACATAATTCGGTGCCGCGTCGAGCACGAGGCGAATATCGCTGCCCAGCGCGACCCTGCCGGCGGCTTCGGTAGGCAAAAAGAAAGTCATGTAAACGTCCGACAGATCCACCATGTTCAACACCCGGCCGCCGGCGTTCAGCACTTCGCCGGGCTCGGCGACCCGGTATTGGACTCGGCCGTCGCGCGGAGCCCTCAGGTCGCGGTCGTCGATATCGGCCTTCAGGCGCACGACGGTCGCCCTGGCGGCCTCGATCACCGATTGCGACTCCACCACCTGCGACTTCGCTGCCTCGATCCCGGCCTGCGCGGCGGCAACCTGGGCTTCGGCGGCCCGCACGGCCGCCTCCGCGCCCAACATCCGGGCGCGGTTGTCGTCGACTTCCTGCTGCGGCGTCGCGCCTTCGCCGACGAGCCGCTGCGAACGCTTCAGGCGTTTGCGCGCGGCCTCCAGTTCGGCCTGGCGCTGGGCGACGACCGCCTGCGCGGCGCGGCGTTCGCTCTCGCGTTGAACGACGAGCGATTTCGCGCTCAGATAGGCGTTTTCGGCCTGCCGAACCTGGGCTTCCGCTTCGGCCTTTTGAGCCAGCAGCACATCCGTATCCATCCGGGCAAGCAGTTTCCCTGCCTTCACGAAGTCGCCTTCGCGCGCCAGGATTTCGACGACGCGTCCGGGCGTCTTGGTCGCGATGTCGATCTCGGTCGCTTCGATCCGGCCGTTGCCCGAAACGATGCCCGCGGGCAACCCGGCCGGCCGCAACAGCCGCCAGGCAACCGCCGCGGCCAACAGGGCGGCAGCGGCGAAAATCCAGGTCAATGTCGATTTTGTCTGTATCCTCATGAGCCGCTCCGCCAACAGGGATTATGCCGATTGCGCGCCCGCGCCGCCGCCCAGCGCTTTATACAACGCAATCAAATGGGTCGCGGCTTCCGCTTCGGAACGGGCCAGCTCGATTTCGGCCGCATAGAGCGCGCGCTGCGCGTCCAGCACGTCCAGAAACGAGATGACGCCTTCCTGATAACGCAGGTTCGACAGGCGCACCGATTCTTTCAAGTCCGCCACCGAGCGCGCGAGCGTCCGGCGGCGGATCTCTTCTTTCAGGTAGCGGCTCGTCGCGGTTTCGGTTTCCTGAAGCGCTTCGAGCACCGCCTTTTCGTAGGCCAGACAGGCTTCCTTCTGCTTCGCATCGGCCAGGTCGATCCCGGCGCGGATGCGGCCGAAGTTCAGCAGGGGCTGCAGCAGATTGGCCGCGGTGCCGTAGGAAAACGCCGCCGACCTGAACAGTTGTTCGATGTCGGTATTGCGAAACCCCAAAAAGGCCGACAGCGAAATTTTCGGAAACAGCTCCGCGATCGCCGCGCCCTGCATCGCGGTCGCGGCCGCGAGGCGGCGTTCGGCGGCGCGGAGATCCGGACGACGGCGCAGCGTTTCCGCCGGAGCAGCCAGAATCCCGAGCGGCGCGGCCGACGGTACTTTGCCTTCCGGGTTCAGTGGGCCGTCCAGCGCCCCGGGCCGCTGTCCCGCCAGCACTTCGAGCCGGCGCAAGGCCGATACCCGCTGCGCTTCCAGGGCCGGAATCTGCGCTTCGGTCTGAGCCGTCTGCGCCCTCGCCCGCACGACGTCGTGCTTGGTGCCGACGCCTTCGGCATCGAGCCGTTCGGTCAGCCCCAGCGTGCGCCGCTGCGATTCGAGGTTCGAGCGCGTGATTTTGAGCTGGTTCTGAACGCTGCGGAATTCGACATACGTGCGCGCAATTTCGGAGGTCAGCGCGACCTGCGCCTGGCGGTAAAGATCCTCCGCGCCTTCCAGGTCGGCGGTGGCGGCTTCGAGGAGCCGCCGCTGCCGGCCGAACAGGTCGATTTCCCACAGCGCGTCGAAGCCGAGTTCGAACAGGTTGAAGCGGATGCCGGGCGCGAATCCCGGAAACGGATTCTCGTTGCGCTGCGCGCCCGCCGCGATGTCGACCTTCGGAAACAGTTCCGCACGCGTTCCCCGGCGTTCGGCGCGCGCCTGCTCGATACGGGACAGCGCGATTTTGACGTCGAGGTTTCCGGCCAGCGCCTGATCCATCAACCGGTCCAGTTCCGCATCGCCGAAACTTTGCCACCAGCGTTTCAGCGCCTCCGCATCGATCATCCTGGCGCCCGCTTCGAGCGGCATCGCTTCGGCGGCCAGCCAACGGTCGGGGACGCTCGGCGCGGCTTCTTCATAATCGGGCCCGACCGCGCACCCGGCCATTCCGGCAGTCAGCAAACACCACGCAAGGCTAGGCTTCATACCCATGTCCTTTCAAAAAAAATGCCACGGCGGCGCTGATCATAGAGTCTCTTTCGACTTGGTTCAACCCGTCCCGAAGGCCGAGCAGGCAGCGAAAATGTTCATCGCCCTTCAACATGCTCAAAAACAGCCGGCTCGAACCGTCGACGTCGGGAATCTTCAGCGCGCCGCGGGCAGTCAGTTCGGCCAGGTAGGCGGCCAATTGCTTCAGAACCGGCTCGGGCCCCGAGCGGTAGACCAGGAGCCCCAGGTCCGGAAAATGCTGCTGCTCGGAAATGATCAGCCGGTACAACTGCAGCGACTCGGGCGCATAGATCAAGTCGACGAAAGCGCGGGCGATCGCTTTGAGTCCTTCTTCCGGATTCCGGTTGCCGCCCAGCGAGCGGACAAGCGTCCCGAGCAGGGCTTCGCACTGTTCGGCGATCACCGCCGCGAACAGGTCCTGTTTGCCCCGGAAATGACTGTACAGGGTCGGCTTCGAAACCGGTGCGGCTTCGGCGATCGCTTCCATGCTGGCGCCGCTGTAGCCGTGCGCGAGGAAAACCTGCCGGGCGGCGGCAAGAATGCTCTGTCGTTTGGATTTGGGAGCGTGAGTCATGATGATAGCCAAGAAAAACTGATTGCTTAGAGATCGATTTCGCGATTAAAATAAACTAAACCGTTCAGTTTAGCAATTGTTTATTTATGCGCGCACCGTTTTACAAAACCCCACCGTTCTCGATCGGCATGCTGCTGCTTTTCGCCTCGGCCGGCGCTTTTTATTGGCTCCGGGCCGTCCATCCGTTCGAAAGCACCGACAATGCCTACCTGAAATCGCACATGAGCCTGATCAGCCCGAAAGAGACCGGCTATGTGAAGGAAGTGCTGTTCGAAGACAACCAGACGGTAAAACGCGGCGACCTGCTGGTCGTGATCGACGACCACGATTTCCGGGCCAGAGTCGCTCAGGCCGAAGCGCAGGTTTTGCTGGAAAAGGCCAGCGCCGCAACGCTGGAAACGGACAAACGGGCCCAGCAAGCGATGATTCTGGAAGAACGCGCCAACATCGCCGCGGCCGAAGCCAACGTCGAAAAAGCGGCCAAAGATCTGAAGCGTTTTAGCAATCTGGCCAAAGAAGGCGCCGTTTCCGCGCAAAGCCGCGATGCGGCCGAGTCGGCCCATAAACAGGCCCGGGCCGAGCGCGACAAATTCGTTTCGGCCAGACAAGGCGCGGAAAGCCGGTTGTCTTCGCTGGACGCTCGTCTGAGCGAAAGCCGGGCCCGGCTGAAAGCGGCGGAAGCCGCACTGGAGCTGGCCCGGATCGATCTGGCCAATACCCGGATCGCGGCGCCGTTCGACGGCGTGGTCGGCAACCGCAGCGTGCAGGTCGGGCAACTGGTGCAGCCGGGCAGCGCGCTGGCTTATCTGGTTCCGGGCGACGGACTGTTCGTCGAAGCCAACTTCAAGGAGACGCAAATCGGCCTGATGCAAGCCGGACAGACGGCGACGATCTCGGTCGATGCGCTGTCCGATCGACTTTTCGAAGGCACCGTGGACAGTTTCGCGCCGGCGTCCGGCTCCGAATTCAGCCTGTTGCCACCCGAAAACGCGACCGGCAATTTTACCAAAATCGTGCGCCGGGTGCCGGTCAAAATCCGTTTCGGACAGAATGCGGACCTGAACAGACTTCGGCCGGGGCTGTCCGCCGTCGTTCAGGTTCGCGTCCGCTGATCATGGCGGCCGTACTCGAAGCCGCTCCGGCGCCGGAAATCCGGAAGAGCCCCGGCGGCGTCAGTTCCGAACAATGGCTCGGCTTCACCGGGATGGTGTTCGGCATTTTCATGGCAGTGCTGGACATCCAGATCGTCGCGAGTTCGCTCGAACAAATCCAGGCCGGCCTGTCCGCGACGCGCGAAGAGATCACCTGGGTGCAGACCGCCTACCTAGTGGCGGAGGTGGTGGTCATTCCGCTGTCCGGCTGGCTCGGCCGGGCGCTGTCGACCCGCTATCTGTTTGCCTTGGCCTGCGGCGGCTTCACCCTGATGAGCCTGTGCTGCGCGCTGGCCTGGAACCTGCCGTCGATGGTCGTCTTCCGGGCCTTCCAGGGCCTGTTCGGCGGCGCGATGATCCCGTCGGTGTTCGCGATGATCTACACACTGTTTCCTCCCCGCCTGCAGCCGGTGATGGGCATCGTGGTCGGGATGGTCGTCACCGTGGCTCCGACCGCGGGACCGGTGCTGGGCGGCTATCTGACCGAAGTGGTGTCCTGGAAAGCGCTGTTCCTGATCAACCTGCTGCCCGGCCTATTGGTAACATTGTCGACGTGGCTGTTCCTGAAGGTCGACGATCCTGACTGGACATTGCTGAACAAGATCGATTTTCTCGGGATTCTGTATATCGTGATATTTCTCGGCAGCGTCCAGTTCGTTCTGGAAGAAGGCGTCAAGGAGGAATGGTTCGAGAGCCGGGAAATCGTATTTTTTACCGTGGCGGCGCTCGCCTCGGGAATCGCGATGTTTTACCGCGAACTGACGATCGCCCATCCGATCGTCGACCTGTGGGCCTTTCGGAACCGCAACTTCGCGGTCGGCTGCATCTTCAGCTTCATCCTCGGCTGCGGGCTCTATACGATCATCTATCTGATGCCGGTCTATCTGGCCAGCGTCAAGGGCTTGAACAGCCTGCAGATCGGCCGGTACGTGATGGTGACCGGCCTGTTCCAGTTCATCTCGGCATTCGCGGCCGGCGCACTGGTGAAAGTCCTCGATTCGCGGTTGATGCTGGCTTTGGGGCTCTTGCTCTTCGGCCTTGGCTGCTGGCTGAACGGCAATCTGACGCACGAAGCCGGCTACTGGGAATTTTTCTGGCCGCAGGCATTGCGCGGCTTTGCGATGATGTTCTGTTTTCTGCCGATCAACACGCTGGCGCTCGGCACATTGCCTCAGGAAGAAGTCAAGAACGCGAGCGGGCTTTACAACCTGATGCGCAACCTGGGCGGCGCGATCGGCCTTGCGGTCGCGAATACGCTGATGATCCAGCTGAACAAGGGGAATTACGCGGCATTGCGCGAGCACGTCACGGCGGCATCGCCCGAGGCCCGGGCCTTGCTTGGCGGTTTGACCCAGCGCCTGTCCGGCGGCGCCCTGCCGAATGCCGAATTAGCCGCGCTGAAGCAGCTTTACGGGCTGGCGATGCGGGAAGCCGAAGTCCTGACGATGAATACGATGTTTCATACGCTGGCATTGGTATTCTTTATCGCGCTTCTGCTGATGCCCTGGGTCGGCAAGGTTTCCGCCGACGGCGGAGCAGCGGGAGGACACTAAAGGGAGGGCTTTCGAGGAAAGAATGGGAAAAAGCAAAAGGCAAAAGTATCGGGAAGCACGATGCCCCCCGATAAGTTTCAAGCTAAAATTACAGCAATTCTTTCAGCGCGTTGAAAGCTTGCAGTCCCTGTCTCAAATGCTGCTCGGCTTCCGGAATATTACCGGCTTTAGCTGCGTTGCGGGCAGCTTTCAAGTGATTGTTGGCGCGAGAACGGGCGATATCCACTTTGTCGTTCGCATTGATTTCTTTGCTCATATCCAGCGCGTCCTTGGCCTGGCTGGCAACGGTTTCGGCATCTGCGCCGGTTGTCGCCGACGCGAGTGCGACTTCGATTCTCTTAATAGTCAGATCAATCGCCTCGGTTGGCGCATAAACGATTCTGCCATCGGAAGCTTCCGCCATTGCAGAGGTTGAGAAAACACCCATGGAAGCGCCGACCAGAGCAGCAAGTGCGATTTTTTTCAAAATTTTCATATTTATAGAGTCCTCTGTTTCTTTTTGTTATTTGATTTTTTCAAATCAGTAACGGTCATGGAACGGTAATAAAAGTACCGGCGCGAATTTTACCACAATTTATAATTTTTTTAGCAAGCCCTCGCTCAAGTTGGCCGGCACCGCAGACACCGAACCGTTCGACCGTTCTAAAAACCGCGTGCCAAAGGCTTGAAACAGCGGCGGCTCGACAGGCGCTTACAGCGCCTTGAAGCAATGCGCCGCTTTCTCGAACGTGGCGTTCAGCTCCCGCTCGCCGTGCGCCGCCGACACGAAGCCCGCCTCGAATGCGGACGGCGCAAGATACACGCCTTCGGCGAGCATTCCATGGAAGAAGCGCTTGAAGCGGTCCTGATCGCACTGCATCACGTCGGCAAAAGAGGTCACTTTGTCCTTCGCGGTGAAGAAAAGCCCGAACATCCCGCCGACGCGATTGGTGGTGAACGCGATGCCGGCCCGATCCGCCAGCGCCTGCAAACCGTTCGCCAATTTTTCGGTCTTGGCGCCGAGGTCTTCGTAAAAGCCCGGCTTTGCGATCTGTCCGAGGGTCGCCAGGCCCGCCGCCATCGCGACCGGATTGCCGGACAGGGTGCCGGCCTGATAGACGGGGCCCGCCGGCGCCAGGCATTCCATGATCTCGCGGCTACCGCCGAACGCGCCGACCGGCATGCCGCCGCCGATCACCTTGCCGAGCGTGGTCAGATCCGGCTTGATGCCGTACACGCCTTGCGCGCCGTGCAGGCCGACCCGGAAGCCGGTCATCACTTCGTCGAAGATCAGCACGCTGCCGTAGTCGTCGCAGACTTTGCGCAGCGTTTCGAGAAAGCCGGGCGCGGGCGGAATGCAATTCATGTTGCCGGCCACCGGTTCGACGATCACGCAGGCGATCCGTTCGCCGATCTGCGCGAACAACTCGGCCACGCTCTCGCTGTCGTTATAGGTCAGCGTGATCGTGTTTTCGGCGACCGCCGCCGGCACGCCCGGCGAACTCGGCACGCCGAAGGTCAGCGCGCCGGAGCCGGCTTTGACCAGCAGCGAGTCGGAATGGCCATGATAGCAACCCTCGAATTTGACGATCCTGTCGCGGCTTGTGTAGCCCCGGGCCAGACGGATCGCGCTCATCGTCGCCTCGGTACCGGAACTGACCATGCGCACCAGTTCGATCGAAGGCACCAGCTCAATCACCTTCTCGGCCATGCGCGTCTCGATTTCGATCGGCGCGCCGAAGCTAAGCCCCTTCTCGGCCGCCGCCTTGACCGCCGCGATTACGTTGGGATGCGCATGGCCCAGCACCATCGGTCCCCAGGAGCCGACATAATCGATATAGGCTTTGCCTTCGCTGTCGTAAATGTAGGCGCCCTGCGCCCGGTCGATAAACACCGGCGTGCCGCCGACGCCGCTGAACGAACGTACCGGCGAATTGACGCCGCCCGGAATCACACGTCTTGCTTCGGAAAAAAGGGTTGCTGCTTCAGTCATGTCGATCGATTTTTCAAAATAATTAGCCCGCGTAAGGCGGAACGCGCCAGCGGTTCCGCCGGAAGCTGGCCGCTCAGCGGCGGATCGCCTGACGGCATCCGCCCTACTAATGTTTTACTTTAGCATGATTCGCTCTTCGCCGATGCCGCACACCAAAAAATATTTCGTGATCACTTGCATTCTTGGCCAAATACAAAGATAATAACCGACTCACAGCCGCCAAGGCTAATTATGGTAATCGTATCGGTCCTCCCGCAACGATACGCTGCAAACCCCGCCAGGCCCGGAAGGGAGCAACGGTAGCAGCAGATTCGTGTGCCGGGATGTGGCTGGTGCGGTTACCGCCCTACTCCGCTTTCTACCCCTTGATGAGCCTGAAATGAGTTACCAGGTTCTCGCCCGCAAATGGCGCCCGCATAATTTTTCCGAAATCGTCGGTCAGGAACATGTCGTCAAGTCGCTGATCAATGCCTTGCAGCATGATCGCCTGCATCACGCCTATCTGTTTACCGGCACGCGCGGCGTCGGCAAAACCACGCTGGCCCGCATCCTGGCCAAAGCGATCAACTGCGAGAACCTCCAGGATTATGACCCCTGCGGCGTCTGCCAGGTCTGCCGTGATGTCGACGAAGGCCGTTTTCTGGACCTGATCGAAGTCGATGCGGCCTCGCGCACCAAGGTCGAAGATACCCGCGACCTGCTCGACAACGCGCAATATGCGCCGAACCAGGGCCGCTTCAAGGTCTATCTGATCGACGAAGTACACATGCTGTCCGGGCATAGCTTCAACGCATTGCTGAAAACGCTCGAAGAGCCGCCCCCGCACGTCAAATTTCTACTCGCCACGACCGACCCGCACAAGATTCCGGTCACCGTGCTGTCGCGCTGCCTGCAGTTCAACCTGAAGCGTTTGTCCCCGGAGCAGATCTTCGGGCAAATGGAATTCATCCTGAATCAGGAAGCGATCGCCTTCGAAGCGCCTGCCCTGAAGCTCCTGGCCCGCGCCGCCGACGGCAGCATGCGCGACGGCCTGAGCCTGCTCGACCAGGCCATCGTGCACGGCAACGGCAAGGTGACCGCCGACGAAGTCGGCGCAATGCTCGGCGTCGTCGCGCAGCAGCCGGTCGGCGATCTGTTGAACGCGCTGGCCGCTCAGGACGGGCCCGGCCTATTGAAAGTCATCGCCGATCTGGCCGACTTGGCGCCCGATTTCGGCGGCGTACTGCGGCAGCTGCTGCAGGCCCTGCATGCGATCGCTGTCCTGCAGCAGGCCCCGATCCCTATCGATGCCGGGCTCGACAGCGAGCTGATCAAGTCGCTTGCCGCCAGATTGCAGCCCGAAGACGTGCATCTTTATTACCAGATCGGCCTGCTCGGCCAGAAAGACCTGGATCTCGCCCCCGATCCCAGAGGCGGCTTTGAAATGGCGCTGTTGCGCATGCTGGCGTTTCGGCCGACCCTGACGAGCACCCCGGAAACCCATCCGCAGCCTGACGTAAAGCCCATACCGACACCACCGGCCCGTCCCGCGCCGAAACCCATACCCATACCCATAGCCAGTCCGCCGCCGCCCGAAGAGCCGGCCAGGCCATCACGCGACAACCCGGCTGCACCACCGGCGGCCCAGCCTTTGCCTGCTGGCGACGATTGGCCGGAAATGATCGCGGCGATGCGGCTCGAAAGCATCACCAAACAGCTGGCGCAGCAATGTGCCTTGCACTCGATCAACGATCGCAATTGCACGTTATTGCTGGACCCGGCATTTCAAACCATGCTATCGCCGATGCGGACCGAAAAGCTGCAGACCGCGTTACGCACTTTGCGCGGCACACCGGTCAAATTGACGATCCTGGTCGAAAAACCGACCAGCGCAACGCCGGCCGAGCAATTGATCAAGCAGAGAGAAGACCGTCAGCAGGCCGCCGTCGAGGCGATCGAAGCGGATCAAAACATTCAGGCGCTCAAAGAACATTTCGGCGCCCGGGTCATTCCCGGCACCATCGAACCCGTTTAATCAAGGAGAACCCATCATGAAAAATCCTCTCGGCAGCATCATGCAGCAAGCCCAGAAAATGCAGGAAGACTTCAAACGCGCCCAGGCGGAAATCGAAGCCACGGAAGTCGTCGGCCAATCCGGCGGCGGACTGGTCACCATCCTGATGACCGGCAAGCGCGAAGCCCGCAAGGTCACGATCGACCCTTCGCTGATCGGCGACGACAAAGATATGCTCGAAGACCTGGTCGCGGCCGCAATCAATGACGCGGTCAACAAGGTCGCGAAAATGAAGAAGGAGAAAATGGCCGAAATTACCGCAGGACTCCCTCTGCCGCCCGGCTTTCAAATGCCTTTCTGAGCATGCGCGACACAGGCCTGTTGGGCCGCCTGATCCAGCACCTGCGCTGCCTGCCCGGCGTCGGACCGAAGACCGCGCAGCGGATGGCCTTCCATCTGCTGCAGAAAGACCGGGAAGGCGCCCGCGCCTTGGCCGAAACGCTGCTGCAGGCGATCGACCGCATCGGCCAATGCAGCCGTTGCCGCACCCTGACCGAGAAGCCGCTCTGCGACATTTGCGCGGATCCGGCCCGCGACAGCTCGCTGGTCTGCATCGTCGAAAACCCGTCCGACGTCTGGATCATCGAACAGGCGACCGTGTTCAAAGGATTGTATTTCGTACTGCATGGGCGCCTTTCGCCGCTTGACGGCATCGGCCCCGGCGAGCTTGGGCTCGACCAGCTGGAACGCCAGTTGGCAACAAGCGACATCAAAGAGCTGGTGCTCGCAACCAACTCGACCGTCGAGGGCGAAGCGACCGCTTTCTTCATCGGCGAACTCGCCCGCAAACACCATGTCCAGGCCAGCCGGATCGCTCACGGCGTACCGATGGGAGGCGAGCTCGAATTCATCGACAGCGGCACGCTGCTGCACGCATTTAACGGGCGCCGGACGATTTAACCTCTTTGCGTAGGGTACGCTGCGCGTACCTTCCCACAACCTCGCGCGCCATCCCATCTCAAAAAGGTACGCACAGCGTACCCTACGCCCAATCAGCAACCTCCATCCCCACCCACTGTCGAATCGTTATAAAATGCGGTGGACGATGCCTCTCGCCTAGCGCGTCGGGCTGTGATTTTTTATTCTCTTTTGACAAAAGGAAAAACGATGACGAACTGCTTATTCTGCAAAATGGTCGCCGGCGACATCAAGCCGGACGTGGTGTACGAAGACGACACCGTAATGGCATTCCGCGACATCAACCCGCAAGCCCCCGTACACATTCTCGTGATTCCGAAACGCCACATCGCCACGCTGAACGAGCTCGACGACGATCGGCTGGGCGGCCAAATGCTGCAAACCGCGGTCAAACTGGCCGAGCAGGAAGGCATCGCCGAAGAGGGTTACCGGACCTTGTTCAACTGCAACCGGAACGGCGGCCAGGCGGTTTATCATCTGCATTTGCATCTGCTGGGCGGACGCGCGCTGCACTGGCCGCCGGGTTGAAAATCTTCCGCGCTTCCCGCGCAACCGGCACGCACCCAAGCCGGCAGGCAAAGACCCGCCAGGTTTTGAAAACCTTGCGGGTCTAACCCGAAAACTCGACTTCGTAGCCGGTAAACTTGCGGATATTGATTACGCCGGTATCAAACATCAGGTACTGGCCTTTGATCCCGTGCAGCACGCCCGCCACTTCCGGCCCCTTGTCCAAATTGAACGAGACGACCTTGACCGGATAACGGTCGACCGGATAACGGATATCGACGCTTGGCCGATCCGACAACAACTCGACCGCCTTGTCCCCGAATCGCCCAACCAGTTCGTCCAGCTCCGCCTTGCATAGCGCCAGCAACCGGTCCCGCTCGGCCGCCAGATCGATCGGACTGACCTGATTTTTCAGCATTTGCTGCCAGCGGGTCTTGTCGCTGACGTGTTGGGCAAGGATCACTTCGATCAGGCCGGAGACATGGCGCGACGGCACCCGGAAAACCGGCAGGGCCTGTACCGCGCCCTGGTCGATCCAGCGCGTCGGAATCTGCGACTGACGGGTGATGCCGACCTTGATCCCGCTCGAATTGGCCAAGTAGACGATATGCGGCTGCATGCAGAACCGCTCGCCCCAGGCCGGTTCGCGGCAGGTACCGGCGGCGTAGTGACAGGTTTCCGGCTTCATGATGCACATGTCGCATTGCGCCAGCTTGATGAAGCAGGGATAGCAATAGCCTTGATTGAAACTTTTCTTGGTCGCTTTGCCGCAATGCGTGCAGAAAATATTGCCGGTATAACGCAGCCGGATCGGGCGGCCGAGCAGCGGATTCAACTCGACCGTCGCTTCGCCGAGCGGCAGGCGGTATTGCACCGTCTCTTCCAGCCGCACCTGCATCTTATCCAATGGTCCCACTTCGCTTTGCCTCACTCGCTTTTCAAATAGCCGTCGGTATTGCGCGCGACCCAACGCTCGCCTTTGGCTTTCAACCATTCTTTTTTCCAGAACGGCGCCCGTGATTTGAGCGCCTCCATGATATGCCGGGCCGCATCGAACGCATCGCCGCGGTGGGATGTCCACACCGCCACCAACACGATTGGCTCGCCCGGCCGAATATCGCCGACCCGGTGCACGACCAGGGCGTCGATGATCGGCCAGCGCTCGCCGGCCTCCCGCACGATATTTTCGAGCGCTCTCTCGGTCATGCCGGGATAATATTCGAGCGTCATCCCGACCACGTCGTCGCCTTCGTTGAAATCCCGCATCGTGCCGACAAACAGGTTCGTCGCGCCGAATTTTCCGGTCATTTGCGCGGCGGCATGCTGATACTCGCGCGCTTCGGCCCAGGGATCGAACGGCCGCGGGGAAATTTTGACCATCCTGTCAGCCTCCGGTCACCGGGGGGAAAAACGCGACTTCGTCGCCGTCCCTGACCAGGCTGTCCCAGTCGGCATATTCCAGATTGATCGCGACCAGGATCTGCTCCGGCGGCGGCAGCTCGGGCACGCACTGCCGCCAAAGGGCCTTCGCAGTCACCGGCTCGGCGATCGCCGCATCTTCTTCCGCACGTCCGATGCGCTCCTTCAAACTGGCAAAATAGCGAACTTTGATTGACATAAACCTTTACGCAATGATAAAAATCAACCTTTACGCTCCGCAAAAGAGCGAAACCGATCAGTCATTCTACCGAATTGTGACGCATACTCCACATTTTAATCAGGCCGGCGAAGCGGTCATGGTCGACGTCGGCGAAAAAGCCGTTACCCAACGCGCCGCCACCGCGGAGGGCTACATCGAGATGCAGCCTTCCACCCTGAACATGATCCTGAAAGGCAAGCATAAAAAAGGCGACGTCCTGGCCGTCGCCCGGATCGCCGGCATCATGGCCAGCAAGAAGACGTCCGACCTGATTCCGCTGTGCCACCCGCTGCCGATCACGCATGTATCCGTCGAATTCAGCGCCGAAGCGGAATCGAGCCGCATCCGCTGCCGAACGTTGGTCAAAACCAACGGCCAGACCGGTGTTGAAATGGAAGCCCTGACCGCCGTACAAATCGCGCTGCTGACCATTTACGACATGTGCAAGGGCGTGGACCGGGGAATGACGATCGAAACCGTGCGCCTGGTCGAGAAAGCCGGCGGCAAATCCGGCCACTGGCGGCGCAGCTAAAACCGCCATGCCGATGCCATACCCCAATACCGTTATTCCGTAGGATGTGCCGACGCAGGAGGCGCGTCATTCGCGGAAGAGCCGTAGGGCGTTTTCGCGATAGCAAAACGCCAACAGGCTTCAGGCGGATTGCCTTCGGCGAATCCGCCCTACAAGGTCTACAGGAGGCGCGTCATTCGCGGAAGAGCCGTAGGGCGTTTTTGCGATAGCAAAACGCCAACAGGCTTCAGAGGCGGATTGCCTTCAGCGAATCCGCCCTACTCGTCGGGGCCTCCATAAAATTTCCTGTCTCGCGACCGATTAACCTCATACAGAAACATCAACGGGAATCCCATGCCGATAACGATTAAAGAACTCGCCGCACTCTGCGGAGCCCGGATCGAAGGCGGCAATGCCGACCGGCTCATCCATTCCGCCGCCGATATCGGCTCCGCACAGCCGGGCCAGGTCACGCAACTGACCAACAGCAAATATGCCGCGCATCTTAAAAACTCGGCGGCTTCGGCTTGCCTGATCGCGGAAGGCTCTGTGGTACAGGATACTCCCGGCACACTGGCATTGCTGGTCTGCCGGGATCCGGAGCTGGCCTTCATCGAAGCGGTCAAACACCTGCATCCGGAACGCGCCTATGCACCCGGCATAGCGCCGCAGGCGGTACTCGCGGCCGATGCCGTGCTGGGCGAGGCGGTCCATGTCGGCCCTTATGCAGTGATCGGAGAAGGAACCAGGGTAGGCGATCACAGCGCCATACTGGCCGGCGCCTACCTCGGCAACAACGTCAAGATCGGTAAAGGCTGCCGCATTTATCCTTATGCGGTCGTCTACGACGACGTGGAAATCGGGGATTACGTCACCGTCCATTCGGGCGCAGTCGTCGGCGCGGATGGCTTCGGCTACAAATTCAGGAACGGCGCCCATGTCAAAGTGCCGCAAATCGGCAACGTCAGGGTCGAGGACCATGTCGAAATAGGCGCCAACACCTGCGTCGATCGGGGCGCTCTAGGCAGCACCGTGATCGGCGAAGGTTCCAAGATCGACAATTTGGTGCAGATCGGCCATAACAACAAGGTCGGCCGGCATGTGATCATGTGCGGACAGACCGGCGTCTCGGGCTCCTGCACGATCGGCGACTACGCGATTCTGGCCGGCAGTTCCGGCATCGCGGACCACGTCACGATCGGCCAGGGCGCCGTAGTGCTGGCACGCTCCGGCGTGGCCGGCGACATTCCTCCAGGCGCGCATTATTTCGGCAGTCCGGCCAAGGATAAAAAGACGGCCTACAAAGAACAGGTTGCGATACAGAAATTGCCCGAGCTGATCAAGAAAGTCAAACAGCTGGAAGAGCAGTTGCAGGAACTGGCGAAGCAGGCGTAGCGGCAGGATTCGGAGGAGGAAGGGGCGTGCGGCAATCCGCCTCTCTTCCTGCGGGAAAGAATGCCGCACCGCTGGCATCGACGCCATGATACAGCCCGATCATTAAAAGATCGTGAAACCCCTTTTTCCCGGAAATCGGGAAAAAGCGGAAACGTTACTCGATATGACGATCGGAAAAACTTAATCCGTTTCCACGAGGCTCTGAGGAACCGGATCAAGATAAGTTTTGAGGAGCGGGAATTTTTTTATGTAGGAACGGGATGACCCCCCGCCGACAAACGCCGCCAGGGGGCACCATCATTATTGTGCTACGTTTTTGGTTTTTCTTTGTGCCAATTTAGCGTCAATTTCAGCGTTGCTGGCAGCAACGGAGCCGCTTGCAAGGTGCTTGGTTTCGTCTTTCTTCAACAGAACAACCAGTACGATGATTGATGCGATTGCAACGCCAACGACGGTCCAGGTGTAATCTTTTTCTTGTGCTTCAGCCATTTTTAAATCCTCTATATAGTTATTAATGTTATAAGCCCCTCTCCTCAAGAGAGCAACCCATCAAATGTTTTAACGAGTTGGTTGTCGGTTTATATTTGAACAACGGCATAATTTTTATCATGAGATAAGGGCCTCTGTCAAAGCCATATCGAAAAAAAATCCATCTTCGCGCAGCCCTGAAGTTGCCCGCCGCAATGCCTATCTCATCTCGGCATTAAACAAACCAAAATAACAAACTGAAAAACATCATAATTTTAAAAACTTACCCTTTTACCGCCGGGCAATGCGACCTTCGGATAAATCGCGGCCCACTCCCCCACCTCAAGTTTCCGGGGATACGGACACGACTTATCTTCCCGTCTTCAAGTTTCAGAAGTTTTTATCCGACCGCTACGGCGCGCGGCTCGAATACCGCTCCGCCAAGACCGGCCGTAAGGGTCTAGGGCATTTTCATATCGCGTGTAGGGAAGTCCTCGCCTTCTGAAGGGCGCCCTGCCGTTAAGTCCAGCCCCGTAGGGTACGCTGTGCGTACCTTTCGACATTGAGGGTACGCACAGCGTACCCTACAGGCAACCCGTAAGATACCGGTGCCGGACGGGATATTTCTCCCGTCCGTAACGTTTAGCATCGCGCGAACACAGGCGAGGATTTTATGCTGGCGGTAGGTCTTCAAGTATGGGGAACGGGGTTATCAACCCCGTCCCGCGCAGAGGGATTGCCGAGGTCCAGATGACAGGGAGGTGTCAGAACCAACTCTCCCGGGTTTCCGGATGCGGCAACCACTCCCTACGTTGCTCTAACGCCTGAATCCATGCGTCCGCCCAGCAATCCCCGCCGGAATGACGTGTTTTCCTTCGTATTTTCCTTACGAAGGCCATATTCCCAAAGCGAAATGCTCTTAAGGACAGCCTTGTCCGGCTTCCGGCAGCCGGCGAAGCCTGATGTCGGGATATTTTTTTTCCAGCGCCTGCAGAGCTCCGGCTATCGATTCGGGAGCGGTAATCAGCGCGTACTTTTGGCGTTTGCTTTTGTAGCGGGGCTTCACGACCGAATTGATGCCTTTGTCGAGCAAACTCTTCTGCATTTGCACCGCGTTTTCTTCCCTATTGAAAACGCCCAGCGATATCTGCCCCTTGTCCTCTCCCGATGGCAGCGGCCAAACACCGTTCAGGCCGCGCTCGCGCAGCATTTTCACATTGGCCTTGACTGCTTCCATTCCGCCCGAGGAAGGGTACAGCACCAGATAATCGCTGACCGCCTTACCGTCTCGCAAAACGGGCTTGATCGCCGCCTGGGCGCCTGAAATCCGTTTCTGCCAGGCGTTCAGGCTATATTCGTTCGGAAAAGGTCCCGCCTCGTAACACGCAAGCCTGACCGATTTTACCTCTGCCGCATCATGCGGCGGGTTCCGATCCAAAGGTGGCGCCTGTTGAACGGGCGGTTTCCCGACACGGCCGCCGCCCGCCGCCAGGGACGGCTCGCCGGCAGGCCGAGACTCGGTAAGCGCCGACTTCATGCCGTTATCTTTCGGTTCCGCCGCAGGAACTTCCGCTTGGCGGCCTCCCGCCTCCCGGCAATTCGGATCGCCATCGGGCAACGCCTTGAGTTGAACGCCCGGATAGCGTTTTTCCAACGCATCCAGGGCTCCGGCCATCGCCAAAGGCCCTTTGATCAGCGCATATTTCTGCGCCGATTCCTTGAAACGGGGCTTTACGACGGCCTCGACGCCTCTCGCCTGCAAATCGTTCCGCATGCGCGCCGCGCGGTTTTCCCGGCGAAACACGCCGAGCGATATATAGCCCTTGAGTTCGCCCGCAAGCAGCGGATAGGCGTCGCCAACCCCCTGATTGCGCAATGCCTGCATCGCAGCTTTAACGGCTTCCGGGCCGCCCTCCGTCGGGTAAAGCACCAGGTAATCGGTGATCTCCTGCGCATGAGGCGGAATCGGCCTGAGCTCGCCCTGAGCTTCCTTGAGCGCTTGATGCCAGACATTCAGGACCCGCTCATTCGCAAAAGGGCCAGCCTCATAACAGGCGAGCGAATCAGACGGAGAGGATTGCGGCGGCAACACGGCTTCAGGCGCTGCCGGCGTTTCCCCGACCGGTCCCGCAAGGACGTCCTGCGCCGCCGACAGCCCGTTTTCCTGCTCCCGCGCCAGCACGATCGGCTCACGAAGCATCGCCGGATCCGGCGCCGGCGTTTCGGCCCCCTCCTTGAAAGCCTCGCGATGATACTGATGCATCAATAGCGCCAGATTCGCCAGCAATACAAGAAAAAAGGCGATTTTCATAGGGTTATTCCAGAAGCAAAGACAGCCCGCGAAGCACCAGATCGGGATCGATCCGGCAAGGGAAGCCGAGCTGGCTGGCGATCAGCGGCGCATCGCCGCCGGTCAGCAGCAACCGGCAGGCGTCCGGTTGAGCGGAGAAAACATGTTCGATCAGGCCGGCCGCCGCCGACACCACCCCGCTGTAAATCGCTGCGCCGGTATGGTTCGCGGGACCCACGGCAAAAGCCGAATCCTCGTAGATCAATGCCGCCGTGCCCGCGCTGAGCGACTTTCTCATCAGCTCCAGGCCGGGGCTGATCATTCCGCCCAGATGCCGGCCATGTTCGTCGAGCAGGTCCAGTGTAATCGCGGTCCCGCAATCGGCGATGCAGACCGGCGAGGCATGATGGCGACGTGCCGCCAGCAAGGCCAGCCAGCGGTCGACGCCGAGCTTTTCGGGCTGAAGATAGGCATTCGTCACCCCAAAAGCCTGCGCTTCCGATTTCGCCTCGAATACCGTAATGGCGGGCCATAGCCGGACAGCCGCCAAGCACACGATTTCCGCAAGCCGTGCCGCGCTAACACAGGAAATCGCCAGTCGGTCCGGCGGCTTCGAAAGCCTCCCCCAAGCCTCGGCCAGGCGCGCTTCGGTCAGCGCATGATTTTCTATCGCGGCGCCGACCACAAGCCCGTCCGGCGCCGTAGTCGCCCATTTCAGGCGGGAGTTGCCGATGTCGACGAGCAGATTCACGGATAGGGGCGCCGGAAACTGACTTCGCCGGAAGCGAAGGCGCGCAGCCTGTCTTCCGCGTCGCGCATCAACAAAAAGCCTTGCACATCGATCCCTTCCAGCGTCCCGTCGAACTGCTGCGTCCCGATAAAAACGCTGGCCCACTCGCCGCGCAGACAGTCATACTCCCGCCATTCGTCCAGGTAGGCCGCAAGCCCCGTTCGCTCGAACCCGGCCAATACCGGGAGTATCTGATCGATCAATTCCCCGGCCAGCCGGTTTCTGCCGACGGGCCGCCCGCCGGCGATCCGGTTCAGGTCGGTCCACGGTTGTTCGATCGATCCCGCCTCTTCCTCCGGCAAAAACAGGTTCAAGCCCAGGCCGGTCACCGCGTGACAGGGGCCTTCGTTTTCGCCCGCCACTTCGATCAGGATTCCGCCCAGTTTTTTGCCCTCGCTGAAAATGTCGTTCGGCCATTTCAGGCCGGCATTGCCGACCCCCAACCGCCGCAACGCCCGGATCACCGCGACGCCGACCGCCAGGCTCAACGCCGAGATCGCGGCCGGCCCCTGCTGAAAGCGCCACAGGATCGACAGCAGAATATTGCTGCCGTACGGCGAAACCCACTGCCTGCCGCGCCGGCCCTTGCCGGCGATTTGCCGTTCGGCAAGGCAGACATGGCCGGAAGGCGCGTTTTGCCGCGCCAACCGGCTCAGGTAAGTGTTCGTGGAGTCGATCTGGTCATGGATTTCCAGCCGGGAAACCAGGGCGCGCCTTTCGCTGCCCAAAGCCGCCAGGATGCCGTCGCCGTGCAGCAGTTCGATGGGGTGGGAAAGCCGGTAGCCCTTGCCGCTGACCGCCGCGTACCGGATACCGAGGGCATCCAGTCCGTTCAGATGCTTCCAGACGGCGGAACGGCTCATTCCCAGCGCTTCCGCCAGCTCGGCGCCGGAATGAAATTCGCCGTCGGCCAGCAAAGTCAGAATTTTTTTCTGGTTATCTGCAATCAGCACGGATTCGGGTATCTCCAATAGCCCATGACGGTATACTCAGCAAGCCTTTAGCGCCCGGATCTGCGCCAACTGGCGCTTGACTACATGCTTGACCAGGACCTCCCGGTCCTCTTCCTTCATGTTTATGTAATCGACGCTGACGACATAGGGATAACGCTGTTCTTTTACCGGATTTCGCCGGCATTGAACCACCCGGCAACAGGTGGTGACCAGCGCCCGGGACGCCGGCAGCAGAATCTTCAACTCCAGAAAATCGCCTTCGCTCAACGCCTGTTCGCTGCCGAAGGCAAGGCCCGAGGCGCTCAGACTCACCTGGTAGGAATTTTTTTCCCGAGCCAGATCGCTCTGATTCAGGATACATTGGGCCAATATGTCGACCTTGTAATTGAGCAGTTTCAAATACTCGGCGGTTTCGGGCCGAGCGGCTTCAATCCGCGCCATAAGACTGTCCATCTCCCGCTCCACCGCCGCCATGATCTGCGGCAAGGCAGCGCTGGTCAGCACATTCTCGTCGATATAGCTGTCTTCACGCGCTTCTTGCGCAACGATTTTTCGAAAATAAAGATCGACTTCATCGTTGATGCGAAAAAACCGCCGTCTGTCTCCGGCTTCTGGCATAACGCAGGTCTCCTGGTCATTTGTCGGTTAGGGCGCCGCGGAGCGGCGGCGGATGCTAAAATTCCGGTAAATGGCCGCGTTCTTCCGCAGAACGTCGGCACGATGCCCAACGATAGGTTCCGCTTCGATCAAAAATCGAGCTCGTTTTCGTCGAAATCGCCTAATTGTTCCCTCAAACGTTTTTTCTCCCAATACATTTCGATTTTCCGGCGCGCCGCCATTTTTTTCACGGCTTTTTCGTCTTCGGTCGGAAACGAAATATATTCGTCTATCAGCTGCAAGTCGTAATCTTCGATCTCGATATCGGCATCGTGCTTGCTTTTTTCAGTTTCGGGCTCGGCTTTGGAAGTTTCCACTACGGAGGGCTGTATGTCTTTCGTCATAGCAAAATAAGCTGTTAAAAATGCGTTTTATAATTATCTAAAAGACCGTTGTAAAGAAAAATAATTACCTGCAGCGATTCTATCCAGAACACGGTTTTCTGCCGGGTACCGGCCTGAAGATGCGCCATACATTCGTTTCGGTTCGGAAAAAATCGAGCCGTTGCTCGTTCAACGCCCGCCGAATAACCGCCGTCGCCCCCGGTCCGATTCCGCGGCCGCCCTGACTGCCTTTCTGGCGCCGGACGACCGGACATGCAAGGTACGCACAGCGTACCCTACGGGCTGAACCCAAAGATACCGGTGCCGGACGGGATATTTATCCCGTCCGGCATTTGGAGAACACCCTCTCGCTTCGGCAATGTCGTTCAGTTTAGCCCCAAAGCCTTGCAAAGCCGGCTTTGCAAATGACTGAGTAACAAAGCCAGCTTTGTACTCCATTAGGGAAGTGATTTTTTGCCACACCCTCTAAACATCGAACTTATGTTTTTTTACTGAGATTTTTTCTTTCCTGATACTGCATGTAGAGCTGAATCCCGGACTCGGCAGCAGGCCTTAAACCGATAAATCTGCATCCTATTTTTTGAGCCGAATCATGCTGATTCGGATTGAGCCGCACGACGTTCACGACTTGAAACTCAATTTCCTGATTAAAAGCATTCTCCAAAACGAGCCAGCAGCCCGAAAATTTCCGGCCAATTTCAAAAAAATGCGATAGACCGCTAATATCGTTTATCAGGGAAAAACCGGAAATACTGATATCGTAGAGCGGCATATCGGCTAGGAATTGATCGTCCACAAACAGTTTTACCAAAGTTGAACGCAGCAAAGGCAATCTGATCCGGTAGAATTGACGGCGCTGTACCCACTCAATGGATTTGGGTATCGGCATTGAAAAGACGGTTTCTCCGTCAAAATGGGTCTTCCTGATATTTTTGCCTTGAAAATGGACTTTAATACCGGAAAAATTCGAATTGAATTCCACCTGGGAAGCGCTGAGCACCTGCGAATTTAAATGCTCGGAAGGTGCGCAGTCGAAAAGCAGGAGATCCTTTTGCGGCTCTATCGCGGCAAGCGTCGTAACGAATGTCCCATTTTTATCGAAGCTCAACAGGATCAGACATTTTTTCTTAAACAATGAAGTCAGATGATTGAGGATCTGGGACTTGTTATGAACCATATAATCCGTGTCATTAAACATAGGATACAATTTATAGAATAATTAATGCTTCACCACACGCTTTGGAACGGCACGCGCGCTCTCGCGTACCCAATCCGGCCATTGGCTCAAAGGCCAACCGGCTTTGCGGTTGATATCGTAAAGAATGTTCAACCACTGCCTCAGAAACTGACCCTCCAGCTTCAGAACCGCCCGCCCGCTATCGCCACTCTTAAAAGTAAGGCGCAAACCGTTCGGGGTGGCGGCCACGTCGATCGACTTTACCAGCCATGCCTGCGCACCGGATTCCGGCTTAAGCGGCGGCTGCGGCTTCATCTGAGCGCGCGCCGCCTGCTGGGCAAACTCCTGCACCACACTGCCTACCTGCCCCACTTGCTGCAGATTGCCCGTCGCCGCCTGCAGGCGATCCAGCAGTACCGGCAACAAACGCGAAAATAGCCGTTGTGTGATCCACATCACGATCAGATCGCCGTTCCGAAATTTACCGACCAGTTTAATGCGATCTTCCACATCGTCATATTCTGTCGTTATGCTTTGTAATAAACTCATGATCAAATTACTAAGGAAAAAATACGTTCCATTTAGACGGTTGCTTCTCTCGTATCCAAAACCCGTAGGGCGTTTTCGCGATAGCAAAACGCCAACAGGCTTCAAAGCCCGGCGGATTGCCTGGCGGCGAATCCGCCCTACAACGACAAGGATGGGTAGAGCGAAGCGAAACCCATCAAGAAACCCATATCCTACTTCACGATGGGTTTCGGCTGACGCCTCTACCTATCCTACGGCTTCTCCCATATCCAAGACCTGTAAACCGTAGGGCGTTTTCGCGATAGCAAAACGCCAACAGGCTTTAAAGCCCGGCGGATTGCCTGGCGGCGAATCCGCCCTACAACTGCAAGATGCGGCGAACCCGGCATAGCCGGTTCCGCCTTACGGTTATTTATAATTTTTCAGCCATTCGAGATCCATGGAATCCGATGGAGCCGAGGTGCCAAATAGGGCGCCCAGACCCAAATCGCCAATCGGCAGCTGCCGTTCGCGCCGGCCTTCCGCATGGGCCTTGGCTTTTTGCTGCTCTCGCTGCCTATACAGGGCCTGGAGCGAGACCAAGCGCTGCATTGAAAACAGCTGGGCATAAGCCAGATCGAGCGCCTGGGTATCGCGCAGAATCTCCAGTACGCTGCCGGGCAATGTTTTCATGGCGGCGGCATCGATACAGCAAAGGTCGCTCAATAAGGGACGTTCATCATCGAGGCCGGCTTTGGGCAACTCCCAGGGCACCAACACTTTGGCGGCTGCCAGCGCTTCGACCGCCTGCTGAGTGAGACGCTGATTCTTGGCGCTCTCGACCAGAAAGTTACTCACTTCCTGCAACCAGGGCTGCGGTTGTCCCTGATCATCGAAAAAACGCTCCTCCTGCTGCAGAGGATCCGGCGCCTCCCGGTAAAGTCCGCTGGCGTGATCGAATCCCAGCATGATCAATTGCTTGTCTTCCGACGACCGGACTTGCAGCAACCTGAAAGGATAGGCGCGAAAATGGCCGGGAATGTACGGTGCCCGCCATTGACCGTGGGCATCGACGAAAAGATTTTCGCCCGCGCACATGCCCAACAGGACAACCAACTGAAAATGCCCTTGAAAAGGACCGGAATCGATTGGCCTGAAGGCCAAAGGGTAATGTGCGATGGCATGGGACAATTCGGCGATCAACAACGGTGCGAAAGCATCGTTCCGGGCAAATACATAGCCCTGCGCTTTTTTTCGGCCGTGTTGCCGATGTGGAACTGCATCTAAGGGTTGGTAATTCGGATTCATCTCTATCGTTAAGACTAATTGAAATGGAAAGGAGGACGGATACTATGGCCACCTCATCCTCGCCGGACTTCTCCGTCTGGTTGAGGCTAGCATAGCATAAATCCACCATCCCCAAGCCTGGATGGGAACATAGCCATCCTTCGGCGGAACCCGGAGGAGCCGGTTCCGCCTTACGGGTTACGGGTTACGGGTTACGGGTTAATAATTGATCGCTTTCCCAAGAAGGGCGTGCGCAATTATTTTTTGCTTGCAAAATCAATCAGCGATAGCCACAATGATTAAAATAATCATTTTAATCATTGTGGAGCAAATACCATGGTCAGTATGCCTTCAACCGAAGCCAAAACCCATTTTGGCGCCTTGCTCGATATGGTACAGCGCAACCCGGTGACCATCGAGAAAAAAGGTCGCCCTATCGCGGTCATGATCTCGGAAAGCGAATACGCGGCATATCAACAGTTAAAGTTGCAAGCTTTACAAAGCGACTTAAACACAGGTATCCGCCAAGCCGACGAAGGCCAATTAGTGGATAGCGAAACCGCTTTTAACGGACTCATTTAAAGCCGCTTGTTTTTAGGGCTGCCTTAATATGGCGACAGCAAGGTTTACACCGCTAGCCAGGAGTGATTTAAAAGAAATACGGGATTTCATTGCCCGTGACAAGCTCACCGCTGCCTCCCAATACATGGCAATGCTCAAGCAAAAATGCGAATTATTAGCCGATTTCCCCGGGCTTGGCATCCAGCGAGATGAATACTGCGGGCTATATAAATTCTCTGTCGATTCCTATTTAATTTTTTACCGGATTTCACAAACAGGCATCGACATCATTCGTGTTCTGCACGGTAGCCGAGACATTGACAGTATCCTACGGAGCTGAACCATAACTGAGTCTCGTAGGATGGATAGCTCGTAGGGCGCGGATTCGCCGCCAGGCAATCCGCCGCGCCTTGAAGGGGGATGATGTTTTGCTATCGCAAAAAAACCAAGCTCGTAGCTCGTAGGGCGGATGCCGACAGGCGATCCGCCGCCATGCCGGGCAATCCACTCTCCTTCGGCGGAACCCGGCAGAGCCGGTTCCGCCTTACGGGTTAGGATAACACGCTTCGGCAGGCGTTTCGACGGCGGTTTTCCGCTTCCGTTAGGATGGGTAGGGCGTTTTTGCGATAGCAAAACGCCCATAGCCTTCAAGGCGTGGCGGATTGCCTGGCGGCGAATCCACCCTACGAGATGCTTGTTCAGTTCGCGATCAATCACCCATGTAGGGTACGCTGTGCGTACCATTGATGTTGAAAGGTACGCACAGCGTACCCTACACAAAAAAGCCTCCCTGGGTTTCCCCGGGGAGGCTTTTGGCAGGCCATCCTTGACCTTACGGTTTTCCTGGTTGTTCTGTTCGCGATTGATCACTCCTGTAGGGCGGATGCCGACAGGCGATCCGCCGCCATGCCGGGCGATCCACTCTCCTTCGGCGGAACCCGGCAGAGCCGGTTCCGCCCTACGACTTCACCACCGGGGTGAAGTCTGACCACTGCTCAATGCGGAAGGCGCGAATATCGCGCACCGATTTCGGAAACCACGCTCTGGCTCGCAGTGCCTGGATGGCGAGAAACAGGTTCGCCATGTCTTCGTTCTCGGTCACGTACAAACTGCCTTGCACGCGACGAAAGCCATACTCAGCGAGCACTGCGCCGATTTCGGTGTACGCCTGCGCACACCCTTCGGGTGATGCTTCTCGGTGTCAGTCACCACCAGATCGAAAGCCACTGCGTACATCAGTGCGCATCCGGATCGTCAGATAGATGCGTCAGGCGATACTCGGCCTTCTCTCCCGTCTCAACCATCGTAACCTCGACCATCCAGTCGCCATCATCCAACTGGCGAAGGACCTGGCCTACCTCGTACTTCGGCCCGAAAGGTCCGAAGCTCTTGATCTTGCCGACGGGAATGGGCGGCGCAACGCCTGCGTGCATGACAGCTCTCCTACAATGAAATCCAGTTTAATGGTAGTCAAACATAACGAAAAAGACAACATCAACATCCGGTTTTACACCAAAATGACGGCGGCCAACTCAGACACCGAAAGCACACACAAATCCGGATAGCCAAACAAAAAAGCCCCCCGGGTTTCCCCGGGGAGGCTTTTGGCAGGCCATCCTTGACCTTACGGTTTTCCTGCTTGTTCGGTTCACGATCGATCACTCCGTAGGGCGGATGCCGACAGGCGATCCGCCGCCATGCCGGGCGATCCACTCTCCTTCGGCGGAACCCGGCAGAGCCGGTTCCGCCTTACGGGTTATTCAAAAAACCCGTTCAAATCGTTGGCCGTCAGTACCCGTTCAATCCAGGCGTCCAACTGGTCCGCACCGGCGGTCGACACGTTCCGTTCCGCCCAGTCGGGTAGTGGGCCGAACTTCAAGGTCAACAATTTGAGTAACGTTTGCGCTTTGGCTTCCGCCCGGCCCTCCAATCTGCCCTCCGCTTTACCTTCCGCCTTGCCCTGCCGTTGCCATTCTTTTGCCCATTGTTCAATACGTTGCGTCAACATAGCTCTCATCTCGATTAAATCGCTTGAAGGGGGAAAATCCGCGCCCATCGGCCGCAATACCCGGTTGATCCACACGTTGAAACTCCGTTTCAAGCGGGCTTGTTCCGGCATTGCCAGCCATTCTACCAAATTGTCGATGACCGCCAACATATCGGCCGGCGTGCGCGAATTTTCCAACCGGAAAATCGCCGCTACCAGGTTTTTGAGCGGCGCCAGGTCTTCTTGTCGATACGCCCCTTCGTCCAATAGGTAGTATTTCAGCGACGGCACGTAATCGCTCAGCCCACCCGGCATGTTCACGATCAGGTCTTTCAGTTCGGTCGCCGCCTGCCAGCGCGATTCGCCGTTGTACAGCACAATCGGAAAGACCGGCGGCAGGCGTTTGTCGTTCCCCCAATGTTTGCGCTTGATCAAATCCTGGTACAGCAAGCCGATATAGGTCAGCAAGCGGACGGCCATGAAGGGATCGACCGTCGACTGGAATTCGATCAGCAAATATACATAGATCCAGCGGCGTTTGTGTTTGACGCGCCAGACCACGTCGTCTTCGCGGCTGCGCAAGTCGTCGGAGACGTAGCTCGATGCCACCGGCTCCAATGTCGATAAATCCAGTTCGCCGACCCACGGCTGATGCACGAAGCCGCGTAGCAGGTCGGCAATCATTTCGGGTTCGGAAAACAGCAGCTTGTAGGCGTGATCGTGGTTCATGGCGTTAGGATAACATGCCTCGGCAGGCGTTTCGACGGCGGTTTTCCGCTTCCGCAGGCGGGGTAGAGCGGGACGGGGCAATATGCCTCGTTCGGCTAAGAAAATGAGAACGAGAAAAAACAAAAAAGCCTCCCTGGGTTTCCCCGGGGAAGCTTTTGGCCATGCCCCTATATACAATTCGTCATTCCGGCAGGGATTGCCGGAATCCAGGCTACAGGAACGTATTACGCTTGCCATCCCTGGCTCTGGATACCCGCTTCCCGGCGGGTATGACGACATTTGCGTATAAGGATATGGCTTTTGGCAGGCCATCCTTGACCTTACGGTTTTCCTGGTTGTTCGGTTCGTGATCGATCGCCCCGTAGCTCCGTAGGGCGGATGCCGTCAGGCGATCCGCCGCCATGCCGGGCAATCCACTCTCCTTCGGCGGAACCCGGCGGAGCCGGTTCCGCCCTACGGTTTTCCTGGTTGTTCAGTTCGCAATCGATCACCCCGTAGGGCGGATGCCGTCAGGCGATCCGCCGCCATGCCGGGCGATCCACTCTCCTTCGGCGGAACCCGGCAGAGCCGGTTCCGCCTTACGGCTCAATCACGTTCACCGCAGGCCAAATCAGGCTGATCGCTGCCGGCCCAATCTTCCGGCAGTAAGCCGTGGCGGACGTAGCGATGGAAAGAAGAATACGGCCAATCGGCTACGCGCTTCACCAAACCGTGTTTCATCGGGTTCCAGTGGCAATAGTCAATGTGGGCCGCATAATCCTGTTCGCTGCGAATCGAGTGCTCCCAAAAGCGCCGTTGCCAGATTGCCCGTTCTCCCTTATTCGTCCGTACCTGCGAACGGCGTTCGACAGCCGGTATCTTTTGCACAAAACGAATCTTGATCGCTTTCCAGCGATTGGAAAAATCATTATCTCCCGACGGCAAAGTCCAAACGCAGTGCATGTGATCGGGCAGCACCACCCAGGCGTCGATACGGAATGGCCGCTCGCAACGCGTCACGCGTACCGCTTCACGCAACAAATCAATATGCCGAACCAACAGATCCAAACGCCGTTCCAGCAAATTCACCGTAAAAAAATAAGTGCCTCCCGACACCCGACATCGCCGATAATTAGGCATCTTTATTTCCTCCGGCATAGACGCGGATGATGACCATCAGCCGATCCGCTTAATAAGTATTCTGTAGAAGAAAATATAGCATCAGTTTTCATACAGTGTTCATACGTCCCCTATAGCGGAAGCCGGTAAACCGCTATCTTTCCCGTAGGGCGGATGCCGGCAGGCGATCCGCCGCCATGCCGGGCGATCCACTCTCCTTCGGCGGAACCCGGCAGAGCCGGTTCCGCCTTACGGGTTTGGAAGCCTGGAAAGACTAAAACAAAAAAGCCTCCCTGGGTTTCCCCGGGGAGGCTTTTGGCAGGCCATCCTTGACCTTACGGTTTTCCTGGTTGTTCGGTTCGCGATCGATCGCTCCGTAGGGCGGATGCCGGCAGGCGATCCGCCGCCATGCCGGGCGATCCACTCTCCTTCGGCGGAACCCGGCAGAGCCGGTTCCGCCCTACAGGTTAGAGAATAATAGCCGCTTCACTGAAGTTGGCCGGATTGATACCGGTCAGCTCAATCACTCCATCGACGTGCTGATCTGGTTGTTCGGTTCGCGATCGATCACCCCGTAGGGCGGATGCCGTCAGGCGATCCGCCGCCATGCCGGGCGATCCACTCTCCTTCGGCGGAACCCGGCAGAGCCAGTTCCGCCTTACGGGTTATAGCTCAGTGGGTAGAGCAACTGACTCATCATCAGTCTGGCGCCGGTTCGAGCCCGGCTAGCAAACCTGCCTGTCAAGGCAGCTTGACAAACCGGTCCGCAAGGGCCACGGCGGACCTCCGGGCGCGGGTTCGGACCGCGAGGATCCCGGCGTGCGGCTCGTTCAGCGCATTGCAGCAAGGACGCAACAAGTCCGGTCCCAAGCCGGCATCGGCAAAGCCTGCTGGTGAAGATCGGCCGGCGCGCGCCGCGAAGGATGCGCGACGCCCGCCGGTTGGAGCGCCAGCAGCCCGCGCCGGTGCGGAGGCTCCGTCACCCCCAATTCATAAATTAAGGCGTAGGGTGGATAAGCGCAGCGCATCCACCACAGTGACCTAAAAGGTGGATGCGCTTCGCTTATCCACCCTACTTTAGTAATGAATCTCCATGGTCATATTTTTACGGAGAAATCCAATGTCCATCAACAAGAAACTGATCATCACCGAAGCCCAGCGCGGGCTGCTGTTCAGGGACCAGCAATTCGTGAAAATCCTGCCGCCCGGCGTTTACCGGCTTTGGGACTGGCTGAACCGCTACCGGTTGCAAATCGTCACGATTACGGCCCCCTTGCAGCAAACTGTCGGCGACGATCTGCTGAATCTCGCACAACTGCACCCGAAAGCCTTCGCGCCGTACCTGCAGCTTTGGGAAACGTCCGACATGGAAGCCGGACTGGTCTATCAGAACGGAACACTGAAGGACATCAAGGCGCCGGGCCAGCAAGGTGCGTACTGGAAAACACAGAATACGATCCGGATCGAGAAGATCGATATCGGTGCGCAACCGGCCCTGCCGAAGCCGCTCGCTACACAGTTGGCCAACGCGAAAGATGAGATACTGCGTAAAGCCGCACTGAATGCAGTCGCGTTTTTCAACATCCCGGACCAGCACATAGGCTTCCTGGCCGTAGACAACGAAATCCGGGCGGCACTGAGCGCGGGCATTCATGCCTGGTGGCGGTTCAACCACTGCCCGACCTTGACTTTGTTCGATCTGCGCCTGCAGAACATGGAAGTGAACGGCCAGGAAATCTTGACCAAGGACCGGGTCAGCCTACGCGTGAACCTGTCTGCAACCTGGCAAATCCGCGAACCGGAAAAGACCCGCGCGGAACTGGCCGATGCGAAAGAGTTTCTGTACCGCGAACTGCAACTGGCCCTGCGCACGGTCGTCAGCACGCAAACGCTGGATGAACTCCTGGCCGACAAGAACTCGCTGAACCGGCAGATTCTCGAGATCGCGACAGCAAAAGCATCGGCTTACGGGATCGAAGTCAAATCGGTCGGGGCACGCGACATCGTCCTGCCCGGCGAGATGAAAGCGATTTTGACGCAGGTTGTCGAAGCGCAAAAAATGGCCGAAGCGAACCTGATCAAGCGCCAGGAAGAAACCCAGGCGACCCGCTCATTGCACAATACCGCCAAGGTGATGGAAGGCAATCCGATCCTGCTGCGCTTGAAGGAACTGGAAGCACTGGAGAAGATCACCGCACGAATCAATACGCTGAATGTATATGGCGGGCTGGATAGTGTAATGAACGGGATGGTGAAGTTAATTGATAAGACAAATCCGGCTTAGCGCCATCATCGTGTAGGTTGGGTTAGCGAAGCGTAACCCGACGACATTCGGCTTCGATGCGTTGGGCTACGGCTAGCGCCCAACCCAACCTGCACGATTAGGAGAGTCAACAAGAACTGAACGCGGAAGCCTCAAAATAATCCTTTAAAACTCACTATGCCGTCCTTACTGAAAAAATCCGTATCCGATTCTTCCTGAGCGACGGTCTTTTCGATTTCCTGTGCGGCATCACCGGCCTTGCCATGAACTTGGACAAGCCGGCCGAGCAATGTCAAATTCCGCACTGAAAAGAGCTGACAGTAGGCCGCCGATAACGCGCCTACCTGCATCAGTTCTCGCAACGCCTCGCCGGACAAGGCATTTAAGGCCGTTTCATTGATTTTATATAAACCCTTGAAGGGTATATTCCGATCCAAGACTTTTACAGTAATCGGCCACGGCTGAATCAGGTCATAGCTTTGTAAAGCCTCACATACATCGACCGTACGCTGCCGATCTTGCTCTAAAAGACTGAGGAAATCGACGATGGACTGAATAAAAGGCGTAGGCTGGCCTTCTGCGGTAAAAAACGCTTCCCCCGCAACTCCCTCGGCAATCAGTCCGCTGTCCGCATCGATCAATAAAATCCGTTTATCCTCTTCCGTTTTTGCCAACCGAAAAGGATAGGCACGATACACGGCAGGAATATAATCGCCCAGCCAACGTTGATCCGGGCCTACGAACCAATTGCGGCCGGAATGCAAACTTTGAATGGCTGCCGGCAGAAAACGCTCGTCCTGCTTGATAAAGCCGATCGGCATCGCAGCAAGGGTATGCGGAAGTTCATTCAGAGACAAAACCGCCACGGTATCGGCCGCCGCGAAGGCATAGTTCGCCGGCCGCAACCAGCGCTTATTGACATGATGTTTAAAGGAGAGTGCCTGATAATTGGACATGATTTGTCGATTCAGTCAGTTGTTGCGTAGGCCGGATAAGCGAAGCGCATCCACAACGCAATCACCGGATGCGCTTCGCTTATCCGGCCTACAACTCATTAATTTAAATAGTGCACCCCTAATGCACGATCACGTCGTCCGGCTTGAGCGTCGGCATCTTTTTAACCCAGTCGGGCCACTCATTATCGGGCCAGCCGGCCTGATTCCACAAGCCATAAACGATGCTCAACCATTGCCGCAAATGTTCCGGTTTAAACGCCAGATCGGCGACCGGATGATTACCCCAGCGTTTGAATGCCAGCGTCACCGACTTGGGTGTCGTCTTCAATTCGATGGCGCTGACAAGACAACTTGACGGCGGGGCCGATTGCCGGCTGCCCTTTTCGGCGCCAGCGGCTGGCGGGCTTACGGGTTTTTCCGACTGCTGCCGCGAGCGTGCATGGCTTAGCGCCCATTCCGCCAAGATGGCTGCCTTGGCTTCGGTCTTGGCCTGAGGGGTAATCAGTTTCAACAATGGCGGCAACAACTCCCGCATTAGCCGGTAAGTGAGCCACAGCCTTACGATTTCGCCATTGGCAAACTGTCCGTCGATAGACAGGCGATCCTGGTAAATGCTGTAACGGGTGGTGATTTTTTGAATCTGCATTCAGGCGAGTAATGAAACTGATCGAGGTGCTGGGCTAAGACAGGCACGGGACAAGATTTATCAAACTCCGACTTTACGCCGGCAACTCTCCCAACCCGAAGAAATTCCGTAAAATTCGGATATTATTCTGCCAAAGCTATTCGCTAGCCGGCAAATTGTTATTGATGCCATTGGCAAAGACCGAACGCGCGGTCTGGGCAATCGCCAACTGAGTCTGCAAACGCGCAATTTCACGATCTACCACGCGCAGGCTGGCCAATTGCTGCTTGACGACCTCCGGCAGCGCATCGAGGGCGTATTCTTTATTATCGATTTTAATGGTTTTTGCTTGAGCCATAAGAGAAATCCTAACAATTTAGTGCAATGCGTTACGGCGCCAATCGCTTGAAACCGGAACATGATGAAGGCGGCTTCCAAACTTGCGCCCGGAAACCAGGAATAAAATAACAGAAAACCCCGCCTTATAGGAAGGCGGGGTTGTAGGGATTCCCCCCGGAGTAAATCCGGGGTGTCTCAGCGGTCTTAGACCAGACCGAGAGCTTGTACCGCAGTCAACTCCGCAGCGCTGTTGACAGTACCGACCAAGGTCACCGTCAGGTCGGACGTGCCGGCAGTATCGCCGTTCTCCACGTAGTAGACCTGATACGGGTTATTGGTGACATCCGAAACTCCGTCTGCGTCGGCGGTCAGCAACACTACCGCTTTTTGGTTGTCTCCCAAGCCCGAGACGCTGTCGACTACCAAGTTAGCCAGGTTGTAACCTACCGTTACCTTACCGTTGGTCAACACGAGGCCATCGCTAGCGTCGTCAGTGTTATCCGCAACCGCAGCTGTGCCGAAGAAGGCGCTGAAGTCCAGCGTATCGCTCGCATCCACGTTGTTCAGCGTGTCGACGCCGTTGCCCGCCGCCGTGGCTTCGAACACGTAAGTGTCGGCGCTTTCACCCCGGGCTGCATAGGCAGTATCCACCACCTCAGCACCAGCCGTCAACGGCAGCAGACTTAGGTCGGGAACGACCGTGAGGAGTCCCAGAAGGTTGTCGGCGACATCACCTGCGGCGCTGGTGAAGGTGAAGATCAGCTCGTTGGCATTTGCATCCCATTCAACGTCGGCGATGTCCGCGGCGTTGGTGAACTCGCCGTTGCCGGCATTGCCATCGCGGAACTGGGCGCTTGCAAGCAAGCTGCCGATCACATCGGCGTCGCCTCCCACAGCGAAGTCAGTGCCTTCAGTCAGCGTAACACCGTTTAAGGATACAACCACGTTGCCCGGCAAAGCGCTGGAGGTGCCGTTCAGAGAGTAAGAATGGACTTCCACCACTTCCGGCACGAAGTTGCCGTCCAGCGTGTCGTTGCCAGCACCACCTTGGATCGTGTCGGCACCTGCACCGCCGGTAATGCTATCGTTGCCGTCGCCGCCATAGACGGTCACATCCTCGTTGCCAGTTACCGTAAAGGTAATACCGCTGGTCACGTTAGCGACTTGACCGCCGTCGAGGGTGCCTGCTTCCAATACCAGACCGCGGAAGCTCACCGTGTTCATGTCATTGTTGAACGTCAGCGATTTGGCGCCGCCGGTCAGCTTATTGGCAGTGGTATCGAGCACGAACGTAGTACCGGTTTGGGCCAGCGTCGCATCGGTCAGAACCACGCTTTCGAAATCGTTGACAGTCGCGATGTTGTTGACCGCTCCCAGTACTACTTCATCGGTCGGACCGGTTGCACCGACTAATGTCGTAACCAGAGCGGAAGTCACACCGGTCACGTCCAGTACATCAAAGTCGAAGTCAAAGCCACCCGGAGCCGAAGCGTCCAGTGCTGCTAGGCTGATGGTATTTGCGCCGGCACTATTAAAGTTAATGGCGTCGTCGTAGACCTTGATCGTGTCGTGGTCACCACTAAAGCCTTGCGAACCGTCAACAAGCGTCAAGTTACCATGAACGTTGGCCAGCGATTTCATGTCATAGACATCGTTGGTTTCCGCATCTTTCAGAATCTCGAATCCGGTCAGACGCATGGTGTCCAGATCACCGATTTTGACATCGATTACGCCGGCCGACGTGCCGAGGAAGTAGATCTTGTCGGTCGTCCCCGTAAAGGTCAGGCTGTCTTCCGCATCCTGAGACGCTTCCAGCTTCAAGCTACCCGCCGCAATCCCATTGTCGCTGGTATAAGACGTGATATGGTGTTTGCCGCTACCCGCCAGGGTCGTATTGGTGCCGGTGCCGTCTTCAAAGGACACAGTGGCTTCAATCAAACCGGTAGTGGTCGCGTTTTCAGCATCGAACTCAGAGACATCGATTACCGCGTTAATGCTGGTTTCCAGCTGGAAGTAGGAAACCACGTTATTACCGCCGCGCAGGTTGAGCGTGTCGTCGGAATAACGGTGATCCACACCGGCCAGGTTGGTCAGGTCTTCGCTGCCGTCATATTTGATGCTTTCACCAAAGTCACTGCCTTCGATGCGGTTCCAGGTAGCATTGTTGAATGGATCGACTGATACATTCTTATTCAGGTCGTAGCGTTCCACGTAGGTCGGCACGCCCGCGATTTCATTGCTGCTGGCATCGGCAATGCGAATCGTGCTTTCGAACTGATCTGTCGACGCATTGGCCTTGAGCGGATCGAATTGGAAGCTGATTTCGACGGCTTGACCGAAATTGGTGAAGTCCAGTACCGATTCAGCTTGCGAAGCTACAATGCGCTCCGCGCTGATCAGGTGATCGACGCGGGTAACCCAGTTGCCGCCAAAGCTGTCATCGGGGCTGCTGTCTTCATCAACCAGTACATACTGATCGCTACCGGTTCTTACAACGGTGGCGATGGAGTCCAGCGCCTGGCTGTAATCCACGGTATCGACATCAGCATCGTTACCCACGCGGCTCAGGTCGAAGGTGAACAAGTTCTGATTCTCCACATCCTCGATTTGAGCAGAATCCTGATCCGCAAACGCGACACGTTGATTGTTGGCATCCAGTTCATCGTAGTCAATGAATGTCGCGAAGGCAACATCTTCGTCGTCATTGTCATATTGCGCATTCTGACTCATGATGTCTTCGTCAGCGACAATAACCGTATCATTGCCGTCGGCCCAAACATTTTCCATCTCATAAATTCCTTCGATGGTCAGCTGGACATTTCCGTTGAGGTCGCGCACTTCGCCGTTGGTGTAGTCAACTACGGCACCGGTGGTCATGGCCGTCACATCGATCACGTCGTCCGCACGGACGCTTTCGGCCGTATGGCCGTTGAGCGCGATGTACTCGACGCCGGTCAAAATGTCTGTTGCCACAGTCGAGCCGACACGGCCTCCCGTCATGACGACATGGTCGGTATCGTTCGCAACGTTGACTTTAATGGTAACCGTTGGCTCAGCCGTTTCGGACCCGTTATAGTCATTACGGTACTCGATACGGTCAACGCCCAATCCTGCCTGGAACGTGTTGTTTTTGGCCGCTTCGGTTTCGTCGATGATTACCAAGTCGTTACCCAAACCTCCGATGACGTTTTCCACACCATCGACCTTGATAACGAGCTGCTCATAGTCGGTCTCGGCCGGTCTTTCACCGTCCGTAGTAACGAACGCATCGGTGCTGTAACGCACATCGCCCGGACCGCTGAAACCCGCGTTGTTGGTCAAGTTATAGCTGATGCCGCCTGCATCCGTAGACAATCCGGACACATCGAGAGTGTCGTTACCTTGACCATCGCCCGCTACCGCCTTGCCGACACCCGATACCGTACGGATGTTTTCGAAGTTGGTGAAGGTGCTGGTGGATTCAAAATCGCCATCGCCGTCCACGTCTACGCCAACCGTACCGGCACCGTCGTTGCGGAATTCGATCGCGCCACCGTTCACTACATAATCGTTCAGCGTAATGGTGAACTCGGTTTGACCCGCCGCGAAATCAGCCTGCTGGAATTGCAACGTATCATCGAATACGCCGCTCGCCAACGTGACGCCGGTCTCCGCTTGTGAGATCAGGGCAATCGAAGAAATGTTCAGACCGGTCAATGCCGCCACTTTCGAAGGATTGGCCGCTTCCCACTTGTTCAGCTCATAAACACGGGTTTTGGCTTCACCCAATACCTTAACGGCATAGTAGTTCTTACCACCGTCGAGGTCGTCCGCGCCCAAGGAACCAATCACACGATCGTCACCGGTGCCGCCACTGATCGTGTCGTTACCTTGACCGCCGAGCAGGAAATCATCGCCGTGTACGGAATAGATTTCCACTTGGTTGTCCAGCCAGGCATTGGTGGCTTGGCTATTGACAATGGTTTCCCCAGTGTTGGCAACGCTTTCCGCATGCGTATCGACCTTGTTGTCGATCAGCACGGCATTTTTACCAACGATGGTGGAACCTGCATCTTCAGCGGTTTCCAGGGTCGAGCGGTTAATGCCGCTATCGCCGATGAACAACACGTTGTCGTTATTCAAATTGCCGTCGCGGCCGTCGAATTGGTACAGGAGCACTTCATGCTGCGAAGTATTCTCAACCGTGACAGTAGCCGGCTCGCCATTGGACAGATTTTGAATGGTCACGGTCGGCTCGATCATGAACACGGTTTCTTCGCCGTTATAGTCGGCCTGGGTCAGCGTAATGGTGTCAGTACCATTGAAAGACGCACTCAACTCACCGGAAGCCGTGTCATCGTCCATAAAAGTGTTGATGAAGTCGGTCAAACGATCCAGGAAATTTGCCTGGATATTCGCCTGGCTAAAGAACGGACCATCTTCGTTACCGATGATGTTACCGTCGAGATCCACGCCCACTTGCAGGGAGTATTCCACGCCGTTGACCAGGATGGTCACTTTATCCTGAGTCGTGAGATTGTCAAACGTCAGGGTATAAGTCTGGTCTTCGGCAATACGCGTACCATCCTCGGCGAAATTGATCACCAAGTCTTCGGCATAGCCTTCTTGGCCCAGACTGACGTTGGAACCCAGCACGGCATCATCGTCGCGCAACTCGCCATCGGCACGGTCTTCATAGGCGGCATAGATCAGACGATCTTGAGATACCGTTACATCGGCTTCCCCAAACGCAAACGTATTGGCGGTCTGCGTGTTTGCCTTTTGCTGTACGGTAACGCCCGCGCCCGCCACTTCCGTGGTCGTATCCGCCAACTCGCGGCCCAGCGCGTCGGTAATGTAGATCGTTACGCCATCAGATTGCAGGGTGGCTTGCAGATCCGTACCAAACGATGTTGCATCCAAGGCTTCATTAATCGCATCGGTCAGTCCTTGGTAGGTCGTCGCCGCCTTGATCGCAGCGGTATTCAAGGTGATGCTTTGGAAAGTATCCCCAACCTTGACGCCCGTGGTGATTTCGGACACGAAATTGACCACATCGGACAACTCGTCGCCCGGCGCATTGCCGCCTGCTTTTTCAATCGCGATCTTGAGCACGGAAGAACCTACGGTGGCGGTTGCATCCAAGCCGAAATCCTGGCCATAGAGGTAATTGCCGTCGGCATCCGTATCCCAAATATTGTCGCCGTTCGCATCGACTTGACGCCAGATTACATCCACGCCATCCGCAGCAACTTCCTGAGCATTGTTATTGACAGTAGAACCCAAATGGAAGATGAAGTCGTCGTTGCCTTCGCCGCCCGACAACAAATCGTTGCCTTTACGGCCTTCGATCACGTCGTCGCCCGTATTGGCATACAAGATGTTGTCACCGTACGTGCCGCGCAAATCCAGATCGCCTTCATAAGCGAAGTGGTTTTGTTGATTCGCGAAATGCAGCTCCGGATCATTCGCGCCGGACGCCAGATAGTCGATCGATCCCAGGCCGGTGGCGATCACGTTTTCCATATCGGTCACGGTCACGCGGGCACTGCCGCTGTAGTTGGTCTGGTCTTGCGTGCCGTCTACGTCCGCGCCGCCGTAACCAGCGGAATCATTGATGTTCTGAGCTCTCAGATCGAAACGCAATACGCCGTCGGTAGTCAAATCGTCGGCTGTTTGAGTACCGAGAGATTGATCAGTGAGCCACAGGGTATCATCGTCTTCACCGCCGCCAATAGCGCCGCCGTCCGCTTCGAATACGATGTCATCGTTGCCATCTCCGCCGAAGAGCTCGTCTCTGCCATCATTGACAATGCCGGCCGCATTCGGGTTGTTCAGAGCGTAGCGCAGGTTACCGCCCATCAGTAAGTCATCGCCATCACGACCTTCGATATAATCGTTGTCGTAACCGCCGATGAGGATGTTGCGAGCATTGCTACCCGAAATGTTCAACTGCGCGGAAGTACCAATGCCAACATTTTCACCATTGACCGTTTTGCCGCCAGCGCCGATCGCAACATTTACATCGTCCAGGAAGCCGTACAGATTGCCTGATGCATCCACGTTTTCAACGTCGTCGAGCTGCATGCTTTCGCCCGAACGGGACAATACGCGACCCATGCCATCGTACAACCCGTCATCACCATCGCGATTATCCTGTAAGTTGGCGTTGTCGTTGTTCAACCAAATCTGGACGGGCTCGTCGTCATCAGAGGCTTCGAACAGCAACCAATCAGAGTCTTGTGCGCTCTGCTGATTGCCTGCCGAATTGTCGTCGGCGGTTATGCCACCATCAACGACAAGGCTGGAACCATCCCATCGGTGGCATCCAGACCGGAGAACTCGGCAAAAAAGAAGTCAGCGTTACGTCCACCGCTCAAGTAATCTTGGCCCGGAGCACGTGCTTGGGCAATACCACCACCCGCCAGGAAGTCGTTGCCGATGCCGCCAAATGCACTGTCCGCGCCCAGGCCGCCCAGGAAGATGTTGCCGTCGGTGTTAACGCCATCGCCAGCGAAACCGGTGCCGTCAAACGCGATGTCGCCCAAATAGTTTTGGGCGATATTGCCCTGATTAAGCAAATCACGGCTGTAAGCATCAACGATTTCGAAGTCCTTGCCGTCATCCAACGCCGTCGGGTTGTTGTTTTCAACACCGTTCAATTCGATGACGCCGTCTCCGTCCAGATCCAGACCCTTGACTTGATTGTCGTTGGCGGTTACATCGATGCGCGCATCCTGATCACCGGTCAACCGCATTACGTCTGCGCCGGCAGCAGTCTGCGAGGTAAGATTGAAGGTTTTGTTGAGATTTTGGTTCTCGTTGATCTGAACGACTTTAGTCGTCTGCACTTCGCCGGTGGTATTTTTCAAGGTAACCGTGAACAGTTCGGACGGTTCCGCATGCAAATCCTGCAGGGCGCTGATAGTGAAAGTGGCCTTGCCGGTTGCATCCAAAACAACGGAACCCACTGCAGAATTAACGTCTTCGCTGTGGCTGGTATCGACTTCCCATACCAAGGTGGTATTTGCCGTACCTGTAACCGTAAAGGTAACACCGTCAAGACCTTCGGTAATAGCCTGTTTATCGGCGCTTAACGTCAAACCGGAAGTCGGCTCTCCGCCTCCGCCAAGGCCAGTTTCGGCGGCCGTTTTCAGATCCGCTTTTACGTCGGCCAACAAAACCGCTTTTTCGGCTTTTGAAAGCCTACCGTTTCCATCGGTATCCCCCAGGCCCAGGTCCTTAAAATTCTTTATTAACTGCTTTTGTATAAAGAGGCGGCTTCCGACATAGTTAGATACGTAAGCGTCATCTCTATTGGCTTTTTCATACAGCCTGACGATGGTTTTGCTCAGTGCCGCTTTTTGGCTTGGCTTAAAGTCGATCCCATATCCCTCAAGGGCGCCAATGATGGCTTGAGCTTTTTCTGTAGAACTAATTGTCATAATTTACTCCGGTTACATAAATTTCTGTTTTATAACAGTTAAAGATGAGCAACGCCACGCCCAAACGGTTATCGACTGCCTTGGCTTTTCGCTGGCGTCATGCAGATTGGTAATTTCAGTCCATTGTCGCGGTATAAAGTATAGTGACATTTAAGCAACTTTGTCTAGCTTTTTGGGGATTTTCTTAGAACATCATTCAGTTACGCAGACAAACTGATGATTTTTATCAAATTATTTTCGGATTACTTCCCCAAAAGGCTTTATGACAGCCTCATACGATCCACTTTGTTGCCCATCTTCCAAAGATTGTTGCGTTTTCCCAAACCGCATCGACAGCAATATAAAAGCAGATTTCATGCCACTAATAATCTTCCCTTTATGAATCATATATTAGTTTAACTGTATCGCCGCTGAATGACCCGGACCCAGGTCGATAAATACTTTCGCCCAACAGTCGACCAACACAAAATGGGGATAACAAACCAGCTTTGCACTACTTTTGCCAGCTCTTGCACCACGCTGGGTCAATCATACCCTAACAATGGCTTTTTCACCTTAAAGACAAAGGGGTCAGACAGGGAAAAATACAAGTACCTAAAGCTCAACAGAACTACGACATCCAGGTTATGGATATTAATAAAATTCGTCCCATCTCAATTGGCTTTTAGAGATATTTCAGAATTCTTTTATTTTTTGCAGACGCGAATTTATCTGTGCCTTTTGGGCATCGTTCTGTACGAACAAATTCACACCTCTATCTTGCATACTTCACTCGAAGTGAGCGCAGTGATTCTAGAAAGCCTCGCGTTTTATTCCGACCCCATCAGTTTATTGATTAGATTTGCATATAAGCCAGCATTTTTTAGGACTCATCCATCTTTCTCAATATATCACAGCCGGGGCATTTCATTTGTTACAGTTTAGGTAGAGATACTCCGAATCCAGCTAAATTCGGACTCCATCCGAATTCGTGCGCATGGCCGGTTGTCAGGTCGCTGCATCCCAATCTCCAGATTAGAAGTACTTGCCAGGAAGAAATTGAAAACCCAGCAGCGGAGAGCACAAGAAACAAAAAAAAAAAGGGGGGGGGGATTCTGACACGCCTCTTCCGACTCCTAAGTTCCAGCTCGGGCACGAAAAAGCGAAAGCTTCTGCAGCGACTTTTATAGCTTATGATTCTTCAGCGTTTGCAGCCGGGCTCGATTTTGCCGATTCCAGCCAGTCGTTGATTTCGCGCAAGTTGTTTTCATCAAGCGAACCGATGGCCAACAAAAAGCGAATGTGATTGCGAATATAGCTGTATTTAGCCTGCGCCAAATCCCTTTTCGCAGCAAATTCATTTTCTTGCGCCTTGAGAAAGTCGCTGATGGTAACTATACCGTAATACAGTCCTCGCGCCATCGATTCACGCGATTTAGCCGCCGATTCGAGCGATTTTCGGCCCGCCTTGATGCGCTTGACATCGGCATTAGTGGTGAGAAACGCATCGCTGGTTTCTTTAGTCAAGGAACGCAAGGCGATTTCATTGTCGTATTGACTCAATCGCAATTTGCTTTTGGCTTCAAATAATTGATGAGTGGTGGTTCCACCCGAAAATATCGGCACATTAACGTTGATCGCCGCAACTTGGGTCTGTATATCCGCCCCTAAACGCTGACTGTTGTATCCGGTATTAGTATCGTAGAAATTCAATTGCAGATCTACGACTGGCAAATGCTTGGATTTTTGTGCGGCAACATTATTCTCCGCCGCCTCTATAGCAATACGCTTGGCCGATAAGAGAGGGTTTTGACTTTGCGCCATATCGATCCATTGCTGCAATTTGCCTTCAAGTTCTTTAAACTCGATGTTTTCACGAAGCCTCCACAAACTCGAAGGTGCCATCCCCGTTAATTCACGCAAACCTTGCTGACTGGTTACCAGTTGACTTTCCGCCTTTATCTCGTCGGCAACCACTTGATCGAGACGCGCTTCCACGGCATACACATCGGTTATTTTTAACACCTGCTTGGCGAATTGTTTTTGCACCTGATCCAATTCGTGCTGGGTCATTTGTTTTTCCGAGCGCGTAAACTCCAATTGATCCTCAGCTTCCAACACAGCAAAATAACGATCGACCACATTGAAGATTAATTCATTCCGCGACTCAATTTCTTCGGAGGCAAATTGATCTTCCACCTTGGACGCGCGCCGCCATTCCCAAAATTTCCCAAAGTCGATCAAGGTCTGGCTAAGCGAAACATAGTAGCGGGTACCGACATAAGAGCTATTCGCGGCTCGCGGTCCGGTATCTGTTCTTTGTTGGTTTTTCGACCAGTTGCCGACAGCATTGATCTGCGGCAGCATTTGACCGAGTGCTTGGCCTTTTTGTGCAGCTCCGACTTCCGATTTAGCCTCCGCGGACTTCAACGTAGGGTCGCCCTCCAAGGCCTGGCGATATACAGTAAGCAAATCATCGGCCAACGCTACCGCGCTAAACAAGCAGAATACCACCCCCCATAGAAGATTGGACTTAGTCATTCGGCACCTATTAATCTTCGATAAATGCACGTGCGAACGCATTGGTTGCAGGCTGCGCCAAATATTCGAACAAGGTTCTTTCTCCCGTATTGATCAGAACCTCTGCCGGCATCCCCGGGACCAGCTGAAGCTTGCCGAGCTTTTTCCGACTTTCCGGAGTCAGTTCGACACGCGCCTGGTAGTAAGGCGTGCCCGATTGATCGTCCACAAACCGGTCTGCCGATAATTGAATAACGGTGCCGTCCATCTTCGGGGTCTGCGATTGCTTGAAGGCGCTGAAACGCACCTCGGCATGCAGACCAACCGAAACGCGATCGATATCATTAGGAGATACTTGGGCCTCGATAATTAACTCGGCATCTCTCGGTACGATATCGAGAATCGCATGGCCTGGCGATATGACTCCGTTCTGGGTATGCACCGACAAGCCCATTACCATGCCGCTGACGGGTGCCTTGATGATGATGCGGTCAAGCTTGTCTTTTGTCGCGGACAGTCTCTCATTGACATCGTTCAGCTGCGCCTGTACTTCGCTAAGCTTGCTGGCAACCTCTTCCTGAAATTTCTTTTGTATCTGCATAATCTGCAGGCGAGTTTCGCTGATCAACATCTGATTGGTAGCGATTTCCGCATTCAGTAGGGCGATTTCACCATTTTGCATCGCATGACTACGCTCCATGTCTCGCAAGCGTAATTTATCGGCATATCCTTCCGCCAATAATTCTTTTAAATCATGAATTTCTTCACCAAACGAATCGACCAGGACCTTCTTGCTTTCGACTTGGGCTTGCAAGCCTTTTATTTTGCTGGATATCTGGCTGATCCTTTCTCTCAGTACCGCCACCTCGCCGTCATGGGTGGTTTTTCTGGATTTAAAAACATTGATTTCAGCCTTTTTGGCTTCAGTTACCTTTTGGTCACTGTCATCTTTCAGCTCGTCAGGAAAAGCGATCTGATTGAGTTGATCTTTTTCCGCACGCAACCGAGCCGCCTGCGCAGCCAAACTAATGAACTGGCTACGCGCAATTTCCATTTGGGCTTTTAGCTGCGTATCGTCAAGAATCAATAATGGATCGCCTTCGTTGACCAAATCTCCGTCTTTGGCCAGTATTCTGGCAACAATTCCCCCGTCCAGGTGTTGCACGGTTTTTCTATGCGACTTTACAACAACAACCCCGGGTGCCAATGCGGAACTATCAATCGGCGCCAAAAATGCCCATCCGCCAAAGATGCCGAATGTCAGTATCACTATTACTGTACCGATGAGCCGTATCGACCAGTCATTAGTGTGCAAATCCGGGGACGATATATTGCCCCTAGTATTTTGTGTCATATTTGCTTATGTAAGGAATTAAGCTAGGGACGCTACGGGCCGTTGTTGCTTTTGCTGTTGCTGCAGATATTCGATAACCTGCGTCTTCGGCCCGTAAACAACTAGCGCACCGTCATTCAGGATCATCATTTTGTCAACTTTGGACAGGACATTATTTCGGTGCGTGATGATAATTACTGTTGTCTGCTTTTGTTTGAGCTGCAACAAAGCCTTTTCGAGGGCGCTTTCGCCCTGTTCATCCAGGTTGGAATTCGGTTCGTCGAGAACAACCAAAACCGGATTGCCATACAAAGCCCGCGCCAAACCTATTCTTTGCCGCTGGCCTCCCGACAAGTTTCCGCCCGTCGCGCCAATAACAGTATCATAGCCTTCCGGCAGGCGTAAAATCATATCGTGCACATCAGCCATTTTTGCGGCTTCAACAACTTTTTCCGGAATAATTTCGCCAAAACGAGCGATATTTTCGCTGATACTGCCTTCAAATAACTCTATATCCTGAGGCAAGTAGCCAATGAACCGGCCGATATGTTCGCGCTCCCAATTGAAAACCTCCGCACCATCCAATCGAATCACTCCGTTAGCGGTCGGCCAAATACCTAATACCGCCCGCGCCAATGTCGATTTACCAGCTCCGCTGGGCCCTATTACGCCAATGATGTCTCCTTTCTCGATCACCAGATTGAGCCCCTTTATAGCGGGTACTTTACCGCCCGGCGGAATGACAACGGTATTTTCGAATTGAATGCGTCCTTGAGGATCGGGAAGCTGCATTTGCTCCTTTTCGGGAGGAATTTGCTGTAAAATTTCATTCAACCGTTTGTACTGGCCGCGAGCACTAATAAAGCCTTTCCAGGTCCCAATCATTAAATCAATAGGAGCCAAGGCCCTACCCATTAGGATGGAACCGGCAATCATCAGGCCTGGAGAAATCTCGCGTTCGATCGTCAAATAAGCACCCAATCCCAAAATCAGCGATTGTGAAGACATACGGATGATCTTTGACAACGCAGCCAATAGCCCTGCCCGCGAGCTGGCCACGGCCTGCAAATTCAAAACTTTTACAGCCCCCTCCATCCAGCGCCGGTGCAAATTACCTAACATGCCCATTGATTCGATTACTTCGGCATTACGTAAGTTTTTGCTTAATTGGGCCCGAGTGGCAATGGCGACATTATTTGCATCGCTCAACGTTTTACTCGTTGCTTTTTCGGTCGCAACAGCAACCAAACTAAGCAATATTGCGGTAGCTACGGAAAACCATCCGAACCAAGGATGGAATACAAACAGCAGAGCCAGATAAACCGGCATCCAAGGTACATCAAAAAACGCAAAAAGCCCATTGCCTGTGAGAAATTGGCGCAAACCGGTCAAATCATCGAGCGCCTGGGTCGTAGCCTGCCTCCCCCCCGTAAATAAGGCTTGTTTGAAAGCAACGCGAAATAATCGTGTATTCAGCAGCATTTCCAAGCGCGTACTGACTCTTACGAGTATTTGGGAGCGCACCCACTCCAAAGAGGCCATCGTGATAAATAACAACAACACAATTAATGTCAACATCAGTAATGTTGTCATATTTCCGGTTGTGACCACTCGATCATACACTTGCAGCATATAAATCGAGGGAGCAATCATTAAGAAATTAATCAATAGACTAAAACCAGCCGCGGACAAAAATGCTCCTTTGCAAAGATTTAGAGCCTTTTCCAGATCGGTTTTGACGATATTCATGCGCAGAAATAATGCCGATTGCCAACAAACTGTTTATTATCTCATAAAGAACATTTTTTTAATATTATGGTGAAAAACATAAGTCATTGAACCAGAGCCGCAACCCACACCTTCCGTGCCGAATGTGGCATTGTGGTTTACCTTAGCCATGTTCTACTTTTTCGACTTCAAACACTGTACCGTTGACCGAAACCACCCGGACTTTCGCGTCAACCGGACAATCGGGCCCGTGTACTTTCCAGATCGTGTCGTCCACCTTGATCTTGCCCTGCCCGTTCTCGATTGGCGCGTACAGATTGAACACTCGGCCGATATACTGGGCGCCACGCTTGTTCAACAGCGGCCGGTCACTTTCGATCGGGTGTTTCTTGACATAAAACCGCCAGGCCGCAATCGCCAGGATCGACAGTACCGAAAATTCGAAAATCTGAAAATTTTCCGGTGTCGCCGGAAACAGCAGAACCAGGCAGCCGGTCACAAAGCCTGCTGCCGACATCCACAGGAAAAAGAAGCCGGGCGCAACCAGTTCGACGACCAGAAGAATCAACGCCAATATCCACCAGTACCAGAAGACAAAGTCGAATTCCATCGTTCCCCCCTATGCGCTTTTGGCATTCTTGGCCATCGCTTCCTTCGCCAGTTCGGTAATCCCGCCAATTGCGCCGATCACGCTCGAGGCCTCCAGCGGCATCAGGATCAGTTTGCTGTTATCCGCGGCAGCGACGTTTTGCAGCGCCTCAATGTATTTTTGTGCGACGAAATAATTGATCGCGTTCAGGTCGCCCTTGCCGATCGCTTCGGACACCATCAGCGTAGCCCGGGCCTCGGCCTGCGCCAGACGTTCGCGGGCATCCGCGTCGCGATAGGCAGCTTCCTTGCGGCCTTCGGCTTCCAGAACCGCTGCCTGCTGGGCGCCTTCCGCACGCAGGATCTCGGATTGCCTAAGGCCTTCCGCTTCTAAAATCGAAGCGCGTTTTAGCCGTTCCGCTTTCATCTGCTTGCCCATCGCTTCGACCAGATCCTTCGGCGGCGCGATGTCTTTGATTTCGATACGGGTCGCCTTGATACCCCACGGCGTCGTCGCATCGTCGACGACCGTCAGCAGGCGCGCGTTGATGTCGTCGCGGCGGGACAATAGCTCATCCAGATCCATCGAGCCCATCACGGTCCGGATATTGGTCATCACCAGATTCAGGATTGCCCACTCGAGATTGCTGACTTCATAGGCGGCTTTAGCAGCGTCCATCACCTGATAGAACACGACGCCGTCGACGGTGACCATCGCGTTGTCTTTCGTGATCACTTCCTGCGACGGCACATCCAGCACCTGCTCCATCATGATCATTTTGCGGCCGACCCGGTCGACCAGCGGGACGATGATGTTCAATCCGGGTGTCAATGTATTGGTGTAGCGGCCGAATCGCTCGATTGTATATTCCATCCCCTGCGGAACCGATTTGACCGCCAAAAACACGCCTAATACGGCGAGAACCAATAACGCTAAGACAAAAATCCCGAAACCGCCCATGAGGCCTCCAAAGAAGGGTAGATTAAAAAACGCATGTTAAAGAATAGCCTATCGATCAAAATCCGCGCTGATCGGTCTCAATAGAAATCCGAAATTCCTTGCCCTTATACCATAAAGAGCCAGCCAATTCTCCATCTTAAACTCGATCGGATATCGAACAGGCTCAGCGGCCTTCCGGCTTCCGGAAATCCTTGCCGGTCAAACCGGCTGCTCGGCGCTAAGTTTAATTTCATGGAGGGATGGTGGTATATTATAAAGTTATGGACGGCGGAGCCGACTCTCCGGCACTACCCGGTTTTGAACCACTTTTATCGGTAATTCAATATGGTATTTTATTCTTTCAACATGGCGGCTTTTACGCTTCTTTTCTTCGTGCTCGGAATGATCAAGCCGAAATGGCCCCTATTTTTTCTGAAGGAGCCCAGCCGCTTCATGATCCTGATGATCACGCCGATCCTGATCATGATTACGGTGACGCTGTACGGCGAAGGCCTGAAACGCGAACGGGAAGAAAAGGCGATGCAAGAAACGCCTGCGAAAGTCGCCGAACCCGTGCCGGTGCCTGTTCCGGTTCCGGCCACGGATGCGCCGCCAAGCACACCCGCTCCCAAAAAATAAACTTTCCGCGAGGAGCAACCGTAGTTGCTCCGCAACAGAATGTTCCAATTCGCACACGGCGCCTACCTTACCGTGTAAATCATGATAAAATCAGCGGTTTTAATTAAATGAAACGCTGATTTATGCCTTTTCCGAATCCGCCGTTACGGTTCGAATCATGCCTGATAGCATAGCGGCGGAGCTTTTCTTGCTCAATTTGCGTTTCCCAAGCATTGATGATGCGTGTCATTAGAGGCCTATCCCATCTGGAATCCCTCGAGCAGGGCTGCGTGCTGACGATCGGTAATTTCGACGGCTTGCACCTGGGGCATCGCGCGGTAATCGACAAACTTGCCGCAAAAGGCCGAGCCATTGGGCTTCCGGTCGCCGTGATGATTTTTGAACCGCAGCCCTTGGAATATTTTCTCGGCGACAACTCGCCATCGCGGCTGATGCGCCTGCGCGAAAAAGTGCTCGGCTTTTCGACATTGCCGGTCGATTATTTGCTGATTGCCCGCTTCAATCGGCAATTTGCCAACCTGGATGCCGAAAAATTCATCGATGACATCCTGGCCAAAAAGCTGAACGTAAAACATCTGGTGATCGGCGACGATTTTCATTTCGGCAAGGCCCGGCGCGGCAATTTTGCGATGCTGCAAGATAAGGGCCGGCAATGGGGATTTACGGTCGAGGACACCGGTTCGCTCTCCATCGAAGGCCTTCGCGTCAGCAGTACACTGATCCGGGATGCGTTGGCGGCCGGCAATCTCGCGCAGGCCGAACAATTACTGGGCCACAGCTATTCGGTCTGCGGCCGGATCGTGCACGGCGAGAAACGCGGCCGGGCCCTGGGTTTTCCGACCGCCAACATCAAGCTGCACCGAAAGAATACGCCACTTCACGGCGTGTTTGCGGTAACGATGACCGGCCTCGGCGAAGGTGAGATCCAGGGCATCGCGAACGTCGGCACGCGGCCGACCGTCGACGGCGGCTCGAAAGTGGTCCTGGAAACCCATTTGTTCAATTTTGACCGGGAAATTTACGGACGTTATGTGGAAGTGCATTTCAAGCACAAAATCCGCGACGAAATGCGTTTCCATTCCCTTGATAAATTACAAGCCCAGATCGAGAAAGATGTGGCTCTAACCCAAAAGATTTTTGCCGATTCAAACGCTTATGACTATGGACTATAAAAAAACGCTTAATTTACCGACGACCGCTTTCCCGATGAAAGCGAACCTGGCACAGCGCGAACCGGAACGGTTGAAAATCTGGAACGAATCCAAACTGTATCAAAAGATCCGCGCAGCGGCGGCCGGACGCCCCAAATTCGTCCTGCATGACGGCCCGCCCTATGCGAATGGCGAAATCCATATCGGCCATGCGGTGAACAAAGTATTGAAGGACTTCATCGTGAAGTCGAAAACGCTGGCCGGCTACGATGCGCCGTATGTGCCCGGCTGGGATTGCCACGGCCTGCCGATCGAGTTGATGGTCGAAAAGAAAGTCGGCAAGGCCGGCGTCAAGGTTGCCCCGGCGGTGTTCCGTAAAGCCTGCCGCGAGTATGCCGGCAAACAGGTCGCGCTGCAGAAAGAAGCCTTCGTCCGCCTTGGCATTCTCGGCGACTGGGACAATCCTTATCTGACGATGGACTTCGCATTCGAAGCGGACATCGTGCGTTCGCTCGGCAAGATCGCTGCAAACGGCCATATCGCGCACGGTGCGAAGCCGGTTCACTGGTGCACCGACTGCGGCTCCGCCCTAGCCGAAGCAGAGGTCGAATACGAAGACAAGCACTCGCCGGCAATCGACGTGCGCTTCGAAGCCGTGGATCCGGTCGCTTTTTTGGCCAATTGCCATCATGTCAGCGAAGGCGAAGGCCCCCTGTCGGTTGTGATCTGGACCACTACGCCGTGGACCCTGCCCGCAAACCAGGCCGTCGCATTGAATCCCGAACTGGATTATGCGGTCGTACAGTGCGAAAAAGGCGGCATCAAGGAGCGCTTGGTCATCGCCGAGGCGCTGCTGAAGGATGCGATGTCGCGCTATAACATCGACGACTTCCGGGTCATCGCCTATTGCAAAGGTTCCGCGCTCGAACACCAGGCATTGCATCACCCTTTCTACAGACGCCAGGTCCCTGTCATTCTCGGCGATCACGTAACGACCGACGCGGGTACCGGCGCGGTGCATACCGCCCCCGGCCACGGCCAGGAAGACTATGTTGCCGGCCTTCGCTACGATCTGCCGGTCGACAACCCTGTCGGCGCGGACGGCGTATTTTTGCCGAATACCGAACTGTTCGCGGGCGAGCATGTGTTCAAGGCCAACGAGCACGTGATCGAAGTGCTGGAGACGAACGGCAAGCTGCTGCATCACCATGCGATCGAGCACAGTTATCCGCATTGCTGGCGGCACAAGACGCCGATCATTTTCCGCGCGACGCCGCAATGGTTCATTTCGATGGAAAAGAAGCACCTTCGCGAAACCGCGCTGGCCGAAGTCAAACGCGTCGCCTGGATTCCGGACTGGGGCCAGGCGCGCATCGAAAGCATGCTGAACGGCCGCCCGGACTGGTGTATTTCCCGGCAGCGCACCTGGGGCGTACCGATCACCTTTTTCGTGCACAAAGAGAGCGGCGAATTGCACCCGCGCACAGTCGAATTGATCGAGCCGATCGCCAAACGGATCGAAGAACGCGGCATCGATGCCTGGTTTGATCTGGAACCGGCCGAATTACTCGGCGACGAAGCGGCGTATTACGACAAGATCACCGATACGCTGGACGTCTGGTTCGACTCCGGCGTAACGCATGCCTGCGTACTCGAACGGCGCGAGCAATTGAGATTTCCGGCCGATCTGTACCTGGAAGGCTCGGACCAGCATCGCGGGTGGTTCCAGTCGTCGCTTCTGGCCTCGACCGCGATGAATGATGCCACGCCGTACAAGGCGGTGCTGACGCACGGCTTTACGGTCGATGCGGAAGGCAAAAAAATGTCCAAATCGAAAGGCAACGTGGTCGCACCGCAAGCGGTGATGAAAGACCTCGGCGCGGACATCTTGCGACTATGGGTCGCCTCGGCCGATTACCGCGGCGAAATGAACGTTTCGGCTGAAATTTTGAATCGGACCGCCGACGGCTATCGGCGGCTGCGCAATACCGCCCGCTTCCTGCTGTCGAACCTGAACGATTTCGATCCGGCGCAGCATCTGGTCGAAACCGGCAGCCTGCTCGCGCTGGACCGCTGGGTGATGGATCGGGCCTGGCAATTGCAGGAAGAAGTGAAAGCCGCCTACGAGGCATATCAATTCCAATCGATTTTCCAGAAAGTGCATCACTTCTGCGTGATCGATCTCGGCGGCTTTTACCTGGACGTGATCAAGGACCGCCAGTACACCGCGAAAACCGACGGCCTGGCCCGGCGCTCCGCGCAAACGGCGATGTATCATGTGCTCGAAGCGCTGGTACGCTGGCTCGCCCCGATCATCAGCTACACAGCCGACGAAATCTGGCATTTCATGCCGGGCAAACGCAGCGAATCGGTGTTTCTCGAAACCTGGTACGACGGACTGGCCCAGCTCGACGCCGATGCGGCGATCAGCCGCGACACCTGGCAAAAAGTGATGGCCGTACGCACCGCAGTCAGCAAAGAACTTGAAAAAAGCCGCGCCAAAGGCGATATTGGCGCGTCGCTAAATGCCGAAGTTGAACTGTATTGCAACAGCGACTATTTCCAGGCGTTAAAGCTTTTGGGAGAGGAATTGCGTTTCGTGCTGATCACTTCCGGCGCTTCGGTAATGGCGGAGCAAGCCGACGACCCGACTGATGCAGCTTCGACCGACATTCCGGGAGTCCGTATCAAGGTTAATGTTTCTGAATATCCCAAATGCGTCCGTTGCTGGCATCAGCGTGCTGATGTAGGCATCGCTCCCGAGCATCCGGAACTTTGCGGACGTTGTGTCGAAAACGTTGCCGGTGCCGGCGAAACTCGCCAATTCGCGTGATGATGCCGATGTTGAAATGGCTCTGGTTAACCTTGTTGGCTGTCCTGCTCGACCAGGGCAGCAAGCTGGCGATCGACGCCTCGATGCATTTATATGAATCGATTCCGCTGATACCGTATCTGAATCTGACCTATGTGCATAACACCGGGGCGGCGTTCAGCTTTTTAAGCGAGGCGGGCGGCTGGCAGCGCTGGTTTTTTTCGGGGCTCGCGCTGGTCATCGGCATCGGGATCACGGTATGGCTCGCCAGACTGCACAAGCACGAAACGCTGCTCGCGGCGGCGCTGTCGCTGATCCTCGGGGGCGCGATCGGCAATCTGATCGACCGGGTTGCCTACGGTTATGTGATCGACTTTATCGATGTGTATTACGGAAATTCGCACTTTCCGTTTTTCAATATCGCCGATGCGGCAATCAATCTGGGCGTGTTTCTGATGCTGGCCGAATCGTTCGGCTGGTTCGGTGCGGCCAGAAAAGTTTAGGAAGGTTCTAGGCGCCGGTCAGCGGCGCTTCGGGACACAATCACTTTTTTATCTTCGCAAGCCGTTCAGCCTGCCGAAGCAATTTAACAAGGGTTATTTGGAAGATGCGATCCCGTCATTCCAGACTGCTCAGGTACTCGACCTTGACTTTAGCAAGTCCGCGTATCCCGATTCTCCTCGCCGCAGCCTGCGACAAATCGATCAGCCTTCCCTTTTTAAAAGGGCCTCTGTCATTAACCAGCACGTCGACCGAACGGCCGTTATGGAGATTAGTCACCCTGACTTTGCAGGGCAGCGGCAAGGTTTTGTGTGCGGCCGTCAAGCGTTGCGACCTGAACCGCGACCCGGTCGCGGTCCGGTTTCCCGATTCCGAGCCGTACCAGGAAGCCGTGCCGACCTCTTCATAACCCGCTGCCGAAGCCATCGGATAATAGGTTTTTCCCTTAACCCGGTAAGGCCGGTTATAAGCCGCCTTATGCTTGGAATGTTCGGCGCGCTGAGCCTGAGGCCGATATAGCGGCAGAGTCGGCGATACGGCCTTCTCTGTAGCACAGCCGTTAAATAGCAGCGCAGTCCATACGATACAGAACAGAGCGGTTTTCTTCCGATCTATTGTGGAGAAGAAAGGCATTATCATAACGCGGCGACTCAGTACGATGATAAAAATATCGTGAATATAAAGCACAATGCTTAATAATGCCTTACTTGCTCGGGATGAGCCAGTGCCGGGATATAAAATTAACTTTCGAACATTATATCGGGCATTTTTCGTCGATACGAAATAACCTCATTTTGTCCGAACGAGTCAGCAGTAAAATCAAAAACAATAGCGCCGCTATAAATGCCACGACCGGCCTATCCCCTATCCACGCATAAGGCGTCAATCCGGTCATCGGTCTGATCGTGCCCGTCAATGCGGTTGTGGTAAATAGAGGGGCCTGCTTCAGTATTCGCCCGTCTGGAGATACGATTGCGGTCACACCGGTGTTAGTCGAACGCAGCAGGTAACGCCCGGTTTCCAATGCTCGCATCCGTGCGTTTTGCAAATGCTGGTGCGGTTCGATCGAATCGCCGAACCAGGCGTCGTTGGTCGCGTTGACCAGATAGGCCGCATCCTGGAGCCCACGCAGAGCATTTTCCGAAAACGCGTCTTCATAACAAATCGAAGTAATGAAGGGATAGCCGCCGGCTCGCAGCAACGGCTGATCGGCACTTCCGGGAGTAAAATGGCTCAGCCGCAAATTGAAATGTTCAAGTATCCAGCCAGAAACCGGCTGCCACGGCATGTATTCCCCGAAAGGCAGCAAATGCACCTTCCGGTAAATGCCTTCATTCCGACCCAAGGTGATGACCGAATTATATTTCTCTCCTTCCGCATCGCCATAGGAGGGTACGCTGACGATCAAATCGGCCTGGTGGGCTTTCGCGCTCTGATGCAGAGGCTTCAGAAAAGGCTCGTAAACATCCGGCAAATAAGCAGGTACTGCAGATTCCGGCCAGACGATCACTTGCGAGTCCCAATGCGCCTCGGTCATTCGGATATATTGCAGAATCGTGCTGACGCGGGTTTCCGGCAACCATTTTTTATCCTGCGAAATATTGCCTTGGATCAGCGTCACTTTGAGCGGCTCACCGTAAGGGCGAGTCCATTCGGCAGTTTTCAAAACTCCGCCGCCAAACCATATGCTCATAATACCGATCAATAGATATAAGGCGGATTTAGGACGGATGAATATCCCAGTGAGCAAGGCGGCCGATACAGCACCAAGCAGCCCCGTCCCATAGGCGCCGATCAGCGGAATATAGCCTGCTAAAGGCGCATCCAATTGCGAATAGGCAATCTGCAGCCAAGGGAAGCCTTCCAATACAATTTTTCCCCGCAGATACTCGATCAATATCCAAACCAGAGGATAGAAAATCAAACGGCCGGATTGTTTTCCCGGCAGCTTTGCCGTCATGTAAACGGCAATAGCGGGAAACGCAGACCAAAATCCGACAAAAAGGCCGGCTATGAGAAGTGAGCCGAATACGCCACCTCCGCCATAATCATGAACGCTGACGTAGACCCAGGAAACACCTAAACCGAACTGTCCAAGCCCGAACAAATAGCCTCTCAGTAACCCACGCTTCGGCGTAAGCGGCATACAGGTCCAGAACAAATACGCCAGCGCGGGAAAAACGGTAAGATATAAATCGAAAGGCGCAAATGCTAGGGTATAGGCAATGCCTGCAGCGAACGATAGAACGTCCCAAAGACTGTTAGCGGATGATATACGGTTTTTTGGAAAGGTGCTCACACGCCGGCTACACTGAGTCTGGGAGGGGAAGGCTGCACGAATGAACTATCAAGAGAACAGCGCCATTTTACCGTGCATACGCAAATGAAACATTATTTTAGCGAGCGTCCTGAATCGCGGCCATAAAAAAACCCCCGGCCTCGGGGAGAGGGCGGGGGTTTTGGATTAAGAGCTTGGCAATTCCCTACTTTCGCACGACAACCTGTCGCACTATCATCGGCGCTAAGCGGTTTCACTTCCGAGTTCGGGATGGGATCGGGTGGTTCACGCTCGCTGTGGTCACCAAGCAAACGGGTGCGGCGGGTTGTAGGCGGTAAAGCCTGGCCCACCTCGGCAGGAGGAAGTCCTCGTGCCTGGAAATCTGTAACGTTCGGTTCTCTTGCATTAAAGCGTCAGCTGCCCTGCAGTTTTGTTCTGCAGGTTCACCCAAACCGATTGGGTGTTATATGGTCAAGCCTCACGGGCAATTAGTACACGTTAGCTGCACGCATTACTGCGCGTCCACACCGTGCCTATCAACGTCGTCGTCTCCAACGGCCCTTCAGGGGACTGAATGTCCCAGTGAGATCTCATCTTGGGAGGGGCTTCCCGCTTAGATGCTTTCAGCGGTTATCCTGTCCGTACATAGCTACCCGGCAATGCGATTGGCATCACAACCGGAACACCAGCGGTACGTCCACTCCGGTCCTCTCGTACTAGGAGCAGCTTCCCTCAAATCTCAAACGCCCACGGCAGATAGGGACCGAACTGTCTCACGACGTTCTGAACCCAGCTCGCGTACCACTTTAAATGGCGAACAGCCATACCCTTGGGACCTGCTTCAGCCCCAGGATGTGATGAGCCGACATCGAGGTGCCAAACACCGCCGTCGATATGAACTCTTGGGCGGTATCAGCCTGTTATCCCCGGAGTACCTTTTATCCGTTGAGCGATGGCCCTTCCATTCAGAACCACCGGATCACTATGACCTACTTTCGTACCTGCTCGACCTGTCCGTCTCGCAGTCAAGCACCCTTATGCCATTGCACTCATTGCCTGATTTCCGACCAGGCTGAGGGTACCTTCGTGCTCCTCCGTTACGCTTTGGGAGGAGACCGCCCCAGTCAAACTACCCACCAGACACTGTCCCTAGCCCGGATCACGGGCCGAGGTTAGAACTTCAAATAAACCAGGGTGGTATTTCAAGGATGGCTCCACGCGAACTGGCGTCCACGCTTCGCAGCCTCCCACCTATCCTACACAAGTCGATTCAAAGTCCAGTGTCAAGCTATAGTAAAGGTTCACGGGGTCTTTCCGTCTAACCGCGGGTACACTGCATCTTCACAGCGATTTCAATTTCACTGAGTCTCGGGTGGAGACAGTGTGGCCATCGTTACGCCATTCGTGCAGGTCGGAACTTACCCGACAAGGAATTTCGCTACCTTAGGACCGTTATAGTTACGGCCGCCGTTTACTGGGGCTTCGATCAAGAGCTTCGCTTTCGCTGACCCCATCAATTAACCTTCCAGCACCGGGCAGGCGTCACACCCTATACGTCCTCTTTCGAGTTTGCAGAGTGCTATGTTTTTGCTAAACAGTCGCAGCCACCAATTTTATGCTACCTTGCTCGGCTCCATCCGCGAGGGACTTCACCTAACCAAGGCGTACCTTATCCCGAAGTTACGGTACCATTTTGCCTAGTTCCTTCACCCGAGTTCTCTCAAGCGCCTGAGAATTCTCATCCCACCCACCTGTGTCGGTTTAGGGTACGGCCACTCGCAACCTGAAGCTTAGAGGTTTTTCTTGGAAGCTTGGCATCGATCGCTTCGCGGCTCCGTAGAGCCTGCTCATCATCACGTCTCGGGATTGAGCGCCCGGATTTGCCTAAGCGCTCTCCCTACCGGCTTGCACTGCCACTTCCAACCGGCAGCCGATCTAGCCTTCTCCGTCACCCCATCGCAGTTGCGACCGGTACAGGAATATTAACCTGTTTGCCATCGACTACGCCTTTCGGCCTCGCCTTAGGTACCGACTAACCCTGCGTCGATTAGCGTTGCGCAGGAAACCTTGGGTTTTCGGCGTGCGGGTTTTTCACCCGCATTATCGTTACTCATGTCAGCATTCGCACTTCCGATACCTCCAGCCGACTTCTCAATCGACCTTCGCAGGCGTACGGAACGCTCCTCTACCGCTCATCTTGCGATGAACCCGTAGCTTCGGTACTATGCTTAGCCCCGGTAAATCTTCCGCGCAGGCCGACTCGACCAGTGAGCTATTACGCTTTCTTTAAAGGGTGGCTGCTTCTAAGCCAACCTCCTGGCTGTCTGGGCCTTCCCACATCGTTTCCCACTGAGCATAGATTTTGGGACCTTAGCTGACGGTCTGGGCTGTTTCCCTTTTCACGACGGACCTTATCACCCGCCGTGTGTCTCCCGTGCTCGCACTTCTGGGTATTCGGAGTTTGCATCGGGTTGGTAAGTCGGGATGACCCCCTAGCCGAAACAGTGCTCTACCCCCCAGAGTGATACACGAGGCGCTACCTAAATAGCTTTCGAGGAGAACCAGCTATCTCCGAGCTTGATTAGCCTTTCACTCCGATCCACAACTCATCCCCTACCTTTTCAACGGGAGTGGGTTCGGTCCTCCAGTCAGTATTACCTGACCTTCAACCTGGTCATGGATAGATCGCCCGGTTTCGGGTCTAATCCCAGCGACTGAACGCCCTGTTCAGACTC